>CAJYPV010000022.1 GCA_913776825.1 Burkholderiaceae bacterium | reverse complement strand
CGCGTGCCAGGGACGCCGGCCTCCGCCATCCGCAGCCGCGCTGAACTAGAATCGCCCGCTCTACGGGAGCGCAGCGTTCCCGTACCGCACGGCCTGTGGCCGCGGCACTTGTTCTTCGGGTGGTGGCCTGCATGCCCGCAGGCTGCGGCCATCCGCCCATCGGGAACACGCGCCGTGCCCGTCCGGGCGGCCCAATTCCCGAAAGCCCCAGTCATGAGCACCTCCCCCTCCCCCGTGGCGATCTCGCCGGTCGAAGACATCGTGGCCGACATGCGCGCCGGCCGCATCGTCATCCTGGTGGACGAGGAAGACCGCGAAAACGAAGGCGACCTGGTGCTGGCGGCCGACCATGTCACGGCCGACGCCATCAACTTCATGGCCCGCTACGGCCGCGGCCTGATCTGCCTGACCCTGACCCGCGAACGCTGCGAACGCCTGAACCTCCCGCCCATGGTGCCGCGCAACGGCACCAAGATGGGCACGGCCTTCACCGCTTCCATCGAAGCGGCCGAAGGCGTGACCACAGGCATCTCGGCCGCCGACCGCGCCCGCACGGTGCAGGCCGCGGTCGCCCCCGGCGCCGTGGCGGCGGATCTGGTCCAGCCGGGCCATATCTTCCCGCTGCAGGCCGTCGATGGCGGCGTGCTCATGCGCGCAGGCCACACCGAAGCCGGCTGCGACCTGGCCGTGATGGCCGGCTGCAGCCCCGCATCCGTGATCTGCGAGGTCATGAAGGACGACGGGACCATGGCCCGCCTGCCCGACCTGCAGCTCTTCGCCGCCGAGCATGGCCTGAAGATCGGCACCATCGCCGACCTGATCGAATACCGCAGCCGCAACGAATCGATTGTCCAGCGCATCGCCCAGCGTCCGCTGGAGACCCGACAGGGCGCTTTCGATTGCCATGTCTTCCGTGACCGGACCGGCCAGATGCACATGGCGCTGGTGCTGGGCGAGTGGGCGCCGGAACATGAGGTGCTGGTGCGGGTGCATGAGCCCTTCTCCGCGCTGGACCTGCTGGAAGCCGGTCGCTGCGGCCATTCCTGGCCGCTGCCCGAAGCCCTCGCTGCGCTGCAGCGCGAGGGCCGGGGTGTGGCGGTGCTGCTGAACTGCGGCGAAGAATCGGAGGCGCTGCTGCAGCGTCTGCAAGGCGCGGATCAGTCGGACAAGCGTCCCACCATGGACCTGCGCACCTATGGCGTCGGCGCGCAGATCCTGCGCGAGCTGGGCGTCCAGAAGATGAAGCTGCTCGGCAGCCCGCGCCGCATGCCCAGCATGACCGGCTTCGGTCTGGAAGTGACCGGTTTCGAAACCGCCCCGAACTGCTGAACCGACGAGGACCCCATGCAAGGATCTGACAAGGGCAGCACGGCCCCTCTCAATGGCCACGGACTGCGCATCGGCATCGTCCAGGCCCGTTTCAACGACACCCTGACGGGCGCGCTGGCCAAGGCCTGCGTCACCGAACTGCAACGGCTGGGCGTGTCCAGCGACGACATCCGCCATGTGACGGTGCCCGGCGCGCTGGAAGTGCCGGTCGCGCTGCAGGCGATGGCCAAGTCCCAGCGCTATGACGCGCTGGTGGCGCTGGGTTGCATCATCCGGGGCGAGACCTACCACTTCGAACTGGTCGCCAACGAAAGCGGCGCCGGCGTGACCCGGCTGACGCTGGACCATGGCCTGCCGATCGCCAACGCCATCCTCACCGTGGAAAACGAAGCCCAGGCCTGGGCCCGCGCCGATGAAAAGGGCCGCGATGCCGGTACCGTCGCCGTGGAAATGGCGCTGCTGTTGAAAGAACTCAAGTGACGACCAAGGACACCCCTCAAGACAACGGCGGCGCGCCCGCCGGCAAGCGCCCCTCCGCGGGCGGCAAGCCGGGCGACAAGCGCGCCCCGGTCAAGTCGCCTCGCCGCCGCGCGCGCGAGCATGCGCTGCAAGGCATCTACCAATGGCTGCTGACCGGCGATGAGCTCGCCGTGATCGATGCCCACACCCGTGAGCAGGACGGCTTCGACAAGAGCGACCGCAAGCTCTACGACAAGGTCTTCTACGGCGCCGTCGAAGATGCCGCCGAGCTGGACGCCGTGCTGGCCCGCCATGCCGACCGCAAGACCACCGAGCTGTCGCCGATCGAGCACGCCATCCTGATGATCGGCGCCTTCGAGCTCAAGCACTGCATCGACGTGCCCTACAAGGTCGCGATCAACGAGGCCGTCGAGCTGGCCAAGTCCTTCGGCGGCACCGATGGCCACAAGTACGTCAACGGCGTGCTGGACCGTGCGGCCGTGGACCTGCGCCCGGTCGAAGTGAAGGCCGCACGCGGCTGAGCACGGCCCTGATCCAGACGCGAAGGAGGCATCGATGAAGCTCGCCAACCGCCTGCAGGACATCGAGCCCTTTTACGTCATGGAATGCGCCAAGCGGGCGGACGAGGTCGCTCGTTCGGCCGTGTGTGATCCGGCCCGGGGCGGCCGGCACATGATCTATCTGAACATCGGCGAGCCCGATTTCGGCGCGAGCCCCGCCGTCCGCGAGGCCGCAGCGAAGGTGGCCGCCGCCGGCCGCATCCCCTACACCCAGGCCACCGGCCTGATGGCGCTTCGTCAGCGTCTGTCCGACTGGTATCGGAACACCCAGAACCTGTCGATCGATCCGGATCGCATCGTCATCACTGCGGGTGCCTCCGCGGCGCTCCAACTGGCCTGCCTGGCCTTGTTCGAAGCGGGGGACGAGGTGCTGATGCCGGATCCCAGCTATCCCTGCAACCGGCATTTCGTCGCGGCCGTCGATGCCACGCCGCGCTTGCTTGCTTCCAGCGCCGAGCAGCGCTTCCAGCTCTCGCTCGATCAGTTGCAGGCGCACTGGAACGAGCGCAGCCGGGGGGTCTTGCTGGCCTCGCCCAGCAATCCGACCGGCACCTCCATCGCCCCCGACGAGCTGGCGCGCATCCACGCCTTCGTGCGGGAACGCGGCGGGGTGACGCTGGTCGATGAGATCTATCAGCCGCTCAGCTATGACGACCGCTATCGCCGCAGCGCGCTGACGCTAGGCGACGACCTCATCTCCATCAACAGCTTCTCCAAATACTTCGGCATGACCGGCTGGCGGCTGGGCTGGCTGGTGTTGCCCCATGCGCTGGTGCCCGCCGTCGAGAAGCTGGCGCAGAACCTCTACATCTGCCCATCCACCATCGCACAGCAAGCGGCGCTGGCGTGCTTCGAGCCTGAATCACTGGCGGAATATGAACGCCGTCGCCAGACGCTGCAGCAGCGGCGCGACCTGGTCGTCCCGGCGCTGCAGGCGATGGGCCTGCCGGTCCCGATCGTTCCTGATGGCGCGTTCTATGTCTGGGCGGATGCGTCGGCCTCCGGCACCGGCCTGTCGAGCTGGGATCTGTGCATGGACCTGATGCAGCATGCGCAGGTGGCACTGACGCCGGGCCGCGACTTCGGTCCCGCATTCGGCGAGCGGTTCCTGCGGCTGTCCTTCTCCAGCAGCACCGAAGACCTGCGCGATGCGCTGTCGCGGATCCGCGTGCGGCTGGACGCCCTGCGGCAGTGACGGAAATGACTACCCACGACCTCGCCCCGCTGTCGGCGCCTGCTGCGGCGCTGCCCGCGTTCCAGCATGAGCTGCGCATCTATTGGGAAGACACCGACGCCGGCGGCGTGGTGTTCTATGCCAACTATCTGAAATTCATGGAGCGCGCCCGCACCGAATGGTTGCGCGGCCTGGGCTTCGAGCAGGAAGCCCTGCGCCGTGATGAGGCGCTGATGTTCGTGGTCAGCGACACCGCGCTGCGTTATCTGGCGCCGGCGCGCCTGGACGACTGGCTGCGCATCACCGTCCATCCGACCGACATCGGTCGCGTCAGCCTCACCTTCGACCAGCAGGTCTGGCGCGGTGACCAGTTGCTGACCGAAGGCCGCATCCGGATCGGCTGCGTGGATGCGGCCAGCCTGAAGCCCGCGCGCATCCCGGCACGCATCCTGCAAGCGTTGCAGACTTGACGCCGATGCGGCCAGTCCCCGCGCTCGACCGCTGCCCTTTCGCCCGACGTCCATGCGGTTCGGCCACGGGGCCGGCACACAAACGCACCGCCGAAACACGGCAGAAGCACACCGACCGCGCCGGACGGCCGCCGATGACCCATACTCGCCCCCGCGCGCGGATGGCCAGTCGGAAAGGGCAGGCGCATCCGTTGCCCTGGGCTGGACGCGTTGGCGTGGTGCTTTTGCCTGAGCGATCAGGTGAAGCCTCCGCTGAGCGGCTGTCAGGCGCCTCGTCCACACGGTCACCCGATTTTTCGCCCCACGTTCTTGTCGGTCCCGCCCGATCCTGTCTGATCCTCTCGATCACCTTGCATCCATGAACCAAGACCTCTCCATCATCTCCCTGATCGCGCACGCCAGCCTCACGGTGCAGCTGGTGATCGCCGCCCTGCTGCTGGTGTCGCTGGCCAGCTGGAGCGTGATCTTCAGCAAGCTGATCTCGCTGGGCCGCATCAAGGCCAGCAATGAATCCTTCGAACAGGAATTCTGGTCCGGCAAGAACCTCAACGATCTGTTCAACAGCGTGTCCAACCGCGCGGACGGCGCTCCGCTGGAACGCATCTTCGCCTCCGGCATGCGGGAATTCCTGAAGCTGCGTGAGAAGCGCGTCACCGAGACCAGCGGTCTGCTGGATGGCGCCCGTCGCGCCATGCGCGCCAGCTACCAGCGCGAGCTGGATGCGATGGAATCGCACCTGTCCTTCCTGGCCTCGGTCGGCTCGGTGTCGCCGTATGTCGGCCTGTTCGGCACCATCTGGGGGATCATGCATGCCTTCGTCGGCCTGTCCAATCTGACCCAGGTCACGCTGGCGACGGTCGCCCCCGGCATTGCCGAAGCGCTGGTCGCCACGGCGATCGGTCTGTTCGCCGCGATTCCGGCGGTGCTGGCCTACAACCGCTTCGCGCGCCAGATCGACCGCAATGCCATCACGCTGGAAACCTTCATCGAAGAGTTCTCCAACATCCTGCAGCGTAACGCCGGCCAGCCTGCGCCGGCCGCGGCGCGCTGATCGAGCGCCACGGAGACCACCGCCATGGCCGCCCTATCCTCCCGCAGCGGTTCGCGCCGCCGCACCATGAATGAGATCAACATGGTGCCCTTCATCGACGTGATGCTGGTGCTGCTGATCATCTTCATGGTCAGCGCACCGCTGATCACCACCGGCGTGGTGGACCTGCCCAGCGTGGGTCAGAGCCGCCAGCAGCCGACCCATGTGATCCAGGTGATCGTCGGCAAGGACGAGACGCTGAAGCTCAAGCTGGACGGAGAACAGGATCCGCAGCCGGTGCCGATCAAGGCGCTGGCGGCTCGGGTCAAGGATGCCCAGGCCGGAGATGCCAACACGCCGGTGGTCATCTCGGCCGACCGCAATGTGAAGTACGAGGCCGTGGTGAAGACCATGGACGTGCTGCAGCGCGCGGGCATCCAGCGCGTCGGTCTGTCGGTGAAGAACGGCGCTTCGGACAACTGAGTCCGGCGCCGAGCCCCTTGCGATGAATCCCCAGCGATGAGCACCCTGGCCTCCCGATTCCCCCCTGACCGCGATCTGTTGCGACCACCGCCCGCCCCTGGCCTGGGGCGTGGTTTCGGCTTCGCGATCGTCGCCCACATCCTGCTGGTGGCGGCGCTGAGCTTTGGCGTGAACTGGCGCTCGGCGCCGACGCCAGCGCTGGAAGCGGAGCTCTGGTCCGCGATTCCGCAGGCCGCCGCGCCGAAGGAACAGCTGCCTCCGGAAACCCCGGTCGAGCCCAAACCCACGCCCAAGCCCGAGCCGCCCAAGCCTCAGGAGCCGACCCGCGAAGAGATCCAGGCCCAGCGCGATGCCGAGATCGCCATCGCCAAGGCCAAGGAGCGCAAGCAGAAGGAAGAGCAGGAGCTGCGCGACGCGGAAGAAAAGAAGCGCAAGCTCGAGCAGCAAAAGAAGGACGAGGCCGACAAGAAGGAGCGCGACCGCAAGGACGCCGAGCGCAAGCAGGAGCAGGCGAAGAAGGACGACGCCGCCAAGCAGGAGAAGGCCAAGCGCGACGCTGATGCGCAGCGGGAGAAGCTGCGACAGGAAAACCTGCAGCGAATGGCAGGCATGGCCGGCGCCACCGGGGCGCCGAACGCGACCGGTTCCGCGCAGAAGAGCTCCGGGCCGTCGGCCAACTATGCCGGCCGCATCAAGGCGCGGGTGCGTCCGAACATCGTCTACAACGACCCGGGCGGCGCCGCCAACCCGGAAGCCGAGGTGGAAGTCCGCGCCGCGCCGGACGGCACGATCGTGGCCCGCAAGATCGTCAAATCCAGCGGGCTGGAGGACTTCGACAATGCGGTGCTGCGCGCGCTGGACAAGACCGAAGTGCTGCCGCGCGACACCGATGGCACCGTGCCGAAGGTGATGATCATCACCTTCCGTCCCCGCGAGTAAAGCGCCTGACCGCCCGGCGCGCCTCGACGAGGCCGCCGGGCTGAGCGCGATCGCGATCGGTCAACTTCGCCCGCCGCGGCCGGCGGGGCTTCGGTCGATCGGAGGCGCTGCGATGTGCTCAGCGGCGTGGTTTGCGGCGCTGTCCGCGTCGTTCCGAGCCGCGTCCTGAGCAGCGCGTGGATGGATGCGTTGATCGATTGCTGATCGATCGACGACCGACCCGCGCGCAACCGAGATCACGCACCACGCCGCGAAGCGCGCCACGCGCTCCAGGCATCCACCGACAGGCGACCTGGTCCATACAGCGCCAGCGCGATCAGCAGCGCGCCCCACAGCTGATGCTGCAGCAACGCCGCCGGCGCGATCTCCGACAGACTGAGCACGGCGACCAGGTTGACGACGCTGAGCCCCAACGCCGCGAAGCGACCGCCCAAACCCAACACCAGCAGCACCGGCAGCAGCAATTCGCCGCCCGTGCCCATCCAGGCGGCCCATTCCGGCGTCAGCAGCGGGACGTGATATTCGTCCTCAAACAGCGCCAGGGTGATGTCCCAGTCGCGCAGCTTGGTCAACCCGGACAAGAAGAAGGCGTGCGCGACCAAGCCACGTGCCGCCAGCGCGCCCAGCGCCTGCGCGGTGCTCACCACGGTGTCCGTGGCGCCGGCCAGACGACTGGGATGCCGCAGGCCTGGGTCGATGAAGACCTTCAACCAGTCGCGCCATCCGGGGGCCCGATCGGCGGCTTGATGGATGGCTTGCTCGGTGGATGGGGCCAGCGCGCGCTGTGCCGCGATCGTGGGGGTGTTCATGAATCTGTCTCCCTGGAGAACGTGAAGATTGGCGTTTGGCGTTTGGGGTTTGGCGTCGACCTGACGTGCAATCCGCCAACGGTCAGGATTCATCGCGAGCGTCCGCGCGCACCACGGCCGCCAACCAGCCGTGCTGGAGCGCTGCCGTCAGCCACGCGCTGAAATCAAAGTCGGCATCCGCTTGCGTGAGGGCGTCGCCGAGGCGATCCCCGCGCTGGAGAGACGCCATCCAGCGCATCTCCGCGCCCGACAACGGCCAGGCAAGGGCGCGCCATCCGTCTCGCCAGATGAGGACGGCGCGGATGTCCGTCGAGGCATCGGCATCGGCATCGGCATCCGCGCCAGCATCGGCATTGGCATTGGCATGGCTGATGTCGACCGCGTCCCCGTCGCGCGCTTGACTCGCGAGCTCGATGTCCTGACCTGTGGCGCGCGCCCTACCCTGCGGCCCGGCAGGTTCATTCAGCGCGAGTGCATGCAAGACCGATGAGACCGTCGCCTCACGCACCGTCACCCACTGCACGCCGTCGGCGAGTTGCAGTCGCAGGCGGTCGGGCTCCTCGCACGACAGCAGGCTCAGCGAGGTCATGTCGAACGCCGAGCCGGTCACCTGCTGCTCGCAGACATGCCACGCCCACTCGACCCGCGCCAGATCGGTCCACCAGGCCGGCGATCCTTGAGTGACTTCGGACTCGGCCAGTGCGTCGATGAGCCCTTCGCCCCATTCGGCGAGATCGGCTTCGACAGGCCCGGCCCGTCGCCAGCAGGACCAGGCCAGCGCCGCGAACCCGCCCGGCTGCTCATCCGCCAGACACGCTTGCAACCGCAGATAGACCGCCGCCAGGCTGCGCTCCGCCAGCGCACAGGCATTGAGCCGATAGGCCGTCAGCGCTCGCGCCAGACCGCCGCGCACGCCCGGCAAGGCGCTCAGCCCCTGCGGCGCAACGGCTCGAAGATCCTCGCGCGGTCCGGCTCGCAAGACCGCCATGAAGCGCTGCTGGTCATCAGCCAATGCGGCAAGGTCGGGGCGTTGCCTCTCCCCGATCACTGCGGCCGGGTCGTCCGCCTGGAACGACGATGAGGTCGATGAGGTCGATGAGGTCGAAGCGTCGCGGGTCATGTTGGACGGCGTCATGTCGCGGCTCCCATCGCCAGCCTCTCCACATCGTCCGTCTCGACGCGCGACTCGACGAATCGCGACCGAGAGGGCGTCTCGCACGCCTCCCCCGGCGCACCCATCGCCCGGGCCGCCCGCGCTTGCGCCACCTCCTGCATCAGCACCGACCAGGCCGGCACGTCGTTGTCCCATTCGATGAGCGTCGGCCTCGGTCCGATCTGCCGAAGCGCATGGGCATCCAGCCGCCACACCTGCGCGCAGACTCGGCTGCCGTGGTCATCGATCACCAGACCGTCGCGTTCCAGATGACCGGCCAGATGAATCTCGCCCACGATGGCCGGATCGATGGCATCCACCCAGGCACAGGCGGACTGCAGCGCCGTCGCCTCGGCGTCTTCGCGTTGCGCGCCAGTGGGCGCATCCGGGCGAACACCAGCGGCGCCCGCATCCAACGCCTGACCACGCCCATCGAGCGCCGCGCCCTCCGCCGGCACGACGCCATTCAGCGCATTCACCACCAGGTTGTTCAGGTCCAGCAGCAAGCCGCAACCGGCGCGCTGGGCCAGCAGATTGAAGAACTCGGGCTCCGGGATGTGATCGTCCGCCCAGGCCACGCAAGCGCTCAGGTTCTCGATCAACAGCCGCCGTCCCAGCACATCCTGGGCGCGCTGGACCTGGTCCGCCAGCAACGCCAGGCTGGCCGCGCTGAAGGGCAAGGGCAGCAGATCCTGCGCATGCATGACCTGACCCTGCCACAGCGCCCGAGAGAAGCAGGCGTGTTCCGACATCAACGCCGGCCGGACGAGATCCGCCAGCTCCCGCACGCGGCGCAGGTGGCGCGCATCCAGGCCGCAGGCCGATCCCAGCCCCAATCCCACGCCGTGCAGGCTGATCGGATGGCGGGCCGAGGCCTCCAGCAACATCTGGCGCGCGGCGCCGCCGGGCGCCAGGAAGTTCTCGGTGTGGACCTCCAGGAAGTCCGCACCGAGCACCGGCCGAAGCCCAGCGGGCGACCGCGACGGTCCGTCGCCCGCTGGATCGACGTCGGCGGCCTCCATCACCTCGCGGTAATGCCGCTGGCGCCAGCCCACGCCGACCGAGGTCGGCTTCAGCATGGCGCCGGGGATCACTTCTTCATGCCCTTTTGCTTGGCTTCTTCGGCGCTCATGCCGCCCGCCGCCTTGCAGCTGCCCTTGGCGACGTACTTCCATTCGTCCGGCGACGCATCCATCGTCGACTGGCCGGCGCAGGAATGGCTGCCGCTGAGGTTGGAGCAATCGTTCTGGCCGGCCTTGGCCACGCCATAGCACTTCTCCTTGTCCTTGCCCTTCATGTCGTCGGCGGCCGAGACGTGCGTGACCGCACCCATGGCGAGCGCAGCGGTCAAGGCGGACATCACGAGATGGCGGGTGGTGGTGTGGGTCATGGAAAACACTCCTGGTTGAAAGTTAGCATCAATGAGAATTCGCCGCGACACCGGCTGAGCTGACCGATCTGACGTCCGTCACCGGATTCCAGACCGTTCATCCGCCCAGCGGTGTGGCGCGACATTCGTCTGTCGATCCAGCCCGTCGCTTGCTTACACTGCCGCGAACTTTTTTTTCGACCACGATGTCCCCCACCGATTGGCCCGCTGAACTGGAGCAGGCGCGTCCGCAGTTGCTGCGCTATGCGCGGCTGCAGATGCGCAATGACGCCTGGGCGGAGGACGCCGTGTCCGACACGCTGCTGGCCGCCCTCGAAAAGCCGCGCGACTTCGCCGGACGATCGCAGCTCAAGACCTGGCTGATCGGCATCCTCAAGCACAAGCTGGTCGATCAGATCCGGCGTCATTGCCGTGAGATGACCGCCTCCAGCGCCGCGGGCCCCGATGACGCCGAGCCGCTGGAGGATCTGCTGTTCGACGGCTCCGGCCATTGGCGCGAGACGCCGCCGGACTGGGGTCATGATCCGGAAGCCGCGCTGCACCAGGTCGAATTCATGCAGGTGCTCGAAGCCTGCGTCACCCAGTTGCCGCCTCAGCAAGGCCGCGTGTTCATGATGCGTGAATGGCTGGAGCTGGACACCGACGAGATCTGCCGGGAAGCCGCCGTCTCCTCCACCCACCTGTGGGTGCTGCTTCACCGCGCACGCCTGCGGCTGCGTGAATGCCTGCAGCAGCGCTGGTTCGTGAGCGACGCGGGCCGCTCGGCAACTCCGACCGGCAAGCGCGCCAGCGGCCGCTCTGACCGGTCGGACGCCCCATCGGCCCGAGCGCCACGCGGATAGGAACCGGACATGCGACTGCGCCGAACCTGCAAGGAAGTGACCTTGCTGCTGATGCAAGCCCAGGATCAGGGCCCCCTGCCGTGGTGGGACCGTCTGGCCCTCACGCTGCACATGAAAGCCTGCGACGCCTGCCCGCGCGTGCGGGATCAGCTCGCGCTCATGCAGCGCGCCACCGCGCAGTGGCGGCGCTATAGCGACGAGGGCGGGTCGAGCCCCACGGACGATCGGTCCGACAAAGGCTGAGCCGTCAGCTCAAGGGTTGAGCCATCGGGTGCGGCGCATCAGACCGCGCCCAGCGGGCGCGCGGATGGCGCTCAGCGGGCGCGGATGGCGCTCAATCCAGCTGACCGCCCACGGCGCGGATCTCGTCGGCGGTCAGCGCCAGGGACACGGCGAGCCGGACCGCCGCCACCAGCGTCGGCAGCGGCATGCTGGCCGTGCCGGGATGCCGAGCGGCCTGGCTCGGCAGGTAGGGAATGTGCAGGAAGCCGCTGCGGATGCCGGTGCCGTGAAGCCGGTGCTGCAGGCCGTAGAACAGGTGATTGCAGACGAAGGTGCCGGCGGTCTGCGACACCGAGGCGGGATGACCGGCTTCCCGCAGACCCGCCACGATGGCCTTGATCGGCAAGGTGCTGAAGTAGGCGGCCGGTCCGTCCGGCACGACCGGCTGGTCCACCGGCTGCGCGCCGGCGTTGTCCGGAATGCGCGCATCGTCGACATTGATCGCCACCCGTTCCAGTGACAGGTCGCAGCGCCCGCCCGCCTGGCCGATGGCCAGCACCAGGCCAGGCCCGACCCGGGTCAGCGCCTCGTCCAGTTGCCGGAGCGCCTCTCCGAAGACGCACGGCAGTTGCACCGCCACCACCCGGGCGTCGGCAATGACCTCGCCATGGAGCGCACGGACCAGTTCCCAGGACGGATTGACGGTCTCACCGCCAAAGGGCTCGAAGCCCGTGAGCAGGATGTTCTTCACGGAACCCAGTCTAGCCTGACCCCCAATTCGGACACAGGACGATTAATCCCTTGCAAAAGCGTTAGGCTTCACCCCAGTCAAGAGAATTTCCGCGGAGACCGCTTCATGTCCGACCCGTCCGTGCCGCTGCAGTGGACTCAAACCCAGCCCGGCGTTCTTTCAGACGCGCGGCCCGGGTCGAGGCCCGGCGACAACGACGCCTTCGAATGGCCCACCCCGCCGTTCGCGGCCTATCCGCGCCCCCGGCCGCACCGCGATCCGCTGGCCTGCGAGATCCTCGGCCTGAACGGCAGCCGCACCGTCGGCAAGGTGATTCAAATGGTCGCCCGCGAGCGGCTCGCCCAGGTGCTGGTGCCGCCGGCGCGCAATGCGATGGGGCTGAAGTTCTCGCAGTTCAAGGCGCTCAAGCTGCTGCATGCGATCGAGGTTCCGCCCCGCGATCCCGCCGCCGCCAACGATCCGCTCTCGCTGGACCAGCGCCCGCGCAGCGACTTCCGCCTGATGTATGTGGGCGGCGAGGAATTCAAGGGCGTGACGATCGGCCATCAGGAGACCGATCTCGGCCTGTTCCTCTTCCCGCCCGTCAGCGACACCAGCGACTGGGTGCGCTGCATGTTCGTCCCGCGCGAGGTGCTGACCGGCTTCGAGGTCGGCGAGCGCATCGGTGACCTGCTGGTGCGTGAGCAGGTCGCCACGCCGGTGCAGGTCGAGGAAACCGTCAAGGAGCAGCGTGAGCTGCGCGATCGCCGCGTGGGCGACATCCTGGTGGCGCAGCAGATCGTCAGCGCCGAGCAGCTGATGCAGGCGATCGAGCAGCAGGCCAAGATGCCGATGGTGCGGATCGGCGAAGCGCTGCTGGCGCTGGAGCTGGTCAGCCAGGCGCAACTGGATGAAGCGCTGGAGCAGCAGAAGCAGGACCGCTCGGTGCCGCTGGGCGAGCTGCTGGTGCGCAAGGGCATCGTCACCCGCGCGCAGCTGCAGTCCGCGCTGGCGCGCAAGATGGGCTATCCACTGGTCGATGCCGACAGCTTCGCCATCGAGCCCGATGCGGTGCGCAAGCTGCCGTTCTCGGTGGCGCGTCGGCTGGAGGTGTTGCCGCTGGTGCTGCGCGATGGTCGCCTGATCGTGGCGATGGAAGACCCGACCCGGCGCGATTGCATCGATGAAGTCGAATTCATCACCCAGCTCAAGATCGTGCCGGCGCTGGCGCGCGTGGGTTCGCTGCAATTCGCGCTGCCCAATGCCTATGAGCGCTTCGGCAATCAGCCGGCCGGCGGACGGGACGCCAATCTGCCGCCGCTGACGGTGGAATTCGAGCTGGACAGCTCCGACAAGCTGATCGAAACCCTGGAGCGCGAAGGCCAGGAACAGGTGGCCCGCGAAGTCAGCCGCGAGGACGAGCGGCCGATCGAGCAGAGCGACAACTCGCTGGTGCGGATGATCAACACCATGATCATCGAGGCCCACACCCAGAACGTCTCGGACATCCACATCGAGACCCAGCCGGGCAAGGAAAAGCTCAAGATCCGCTTCCGCAAGGACGGCGTGATGCAGCCCTATCTGGACCTGCCGCACACCTACCGCAGCGCCATGATCGCCCGCATCAAGATCATGTGCGACCTGGACATCTCCGAGCGCCGCAAGCCGCAGGACGGCAAGATCAATTTCTCCCGCTTCTCGCCGCAGCACAAGATCGAGCTGCGGGTCGCCACCATCCCGACCAACAACGGCCTGGAAGATGTGGTGATGCGGATCCTGGCCTCCGCGAAGCCAATTCCGATGGGCAAGCTCGGCCTGTCCGAACGCAACATGCGCGAGCTGCAGGCCGCCTCCGCCCGGCCCTACGGCATGGTGCTGTGCGTCGGCCCGACCGGCTCCGGCAAGACCACCACGCTGCATTCGGTGCTGGCCAACATCAACACGCCCGAGCGCAAGATCTGGACCGCCGAAGACCCGGTCGAAATCACCCAGCAGGGCCTGCGTCAGGTGCAGGTCAATCCGAAAATCGACTGGACCTTCGCCAAGGCGCTGCGCGCCTTCCTGCGGGCCGATCCGGACGTGATCATGGTGGGCGAAATCCGCGATGAGGAAACCGCCGAGATCGCGGTCGAGGCCTCGCTGACCGGCCACCTGGTGCTGTCGACCCTGCACACCAACAGCGCGCCGGAAACCGTGACCCGTCTGCTGGACATGGGCATGGACCCCTTCAACTTTGCCGACTCGCTGCTGGCGGTGCTGGCCCAGCGGCTGGTGCGCCGCCTGTGCCCGTCCTGTCGTACGGCCGAGCCGATGCCGGAGGCCGCGCTCAACGAGCTGCTGGACGACTACCTGCATGTGTTCTCGCCCGAGAACCGACCGCCTCGCGATGCGGTGCTGGCGGAATGGAAAGGCGCTTATGGCCAGCCCAACCTGCTGCACTATCACAGCCCCGGTTGCCCGAAGTGCGACAACACCGGCTTCAAGGGCCGTGCCGGCCTGCATGAGCTGCTGGTGGTCTCCCGATCGCTGCGTCGCCTGATCCAGACCGGCTCACGCGCCGAAGAGCTGATGCATCAATCGATGGCCGAAGGCATGCGCACGCTGCGCCAGGACGGCATCGCCAAGGTGCTGCAAGGCGTCACTACGCTGGCGGAAGTGCGCGCGACCAGCAACCAGTAGCGGCTGCGACTGCGACCGCGACCGCGGCGCGGCGCTCGATGGAGCCCGCGCCCCGGACGACGAGGCAGCCTCGCTCGGTGCAGCGCACAGCATCGCGCGGCCTCTTGTCTGATGCGGAGCGTTGCGCGTCTCTTTGGAGGGAACGGTCAGGAGGATCGACCGGCCCGAGCCTCGAAGCGCGGCGGTACTGAGCGTCGCACTGAGATCGACCCTGGTCCGCGCCGGGCGCTGATCAGGAGGACGATCCGCCCCGCCCCATCAACGCGAGGATGCGATCCGCCATGCGCGCCGCCGCGCCGCGATGCGCGCCAGCGAACTCGAGCGCCGCCTGCGCCATCGTCCGACGCGCGTCCGATGCCCGAAGCAGCGCCAGCGCCGCCGCCACCGCCTGCGGCAGATCGTCGACCCGACGGGCAGCTCCGGCCTCGATCGACAGCGTCGCGGCCTCGGCGAAATTGAAGGTGTGCGGCCCCATCAGCAGCGGCACGCCGCAAGCGGCCGCCTCGATCAGGTTCTGGCCGCCGAGCCTCTCGAAGCTGCCGCCCAGCAGGGCGACGTCGGACAGGCCGTAGTAGAGCGACATCTCGCGCATCGAGTCGCCGAGCCACACGTCCGCGCCTGCCGCGTCGGACGGCGGCACGACGTCGGCGCCCGCGCCGAACTGGCTGCGGCGCACCAGCGTCAGGCCGGTCTCCGTCACCATCGCGGCGATGGCATCGAAGCGCTGCGGATGACGCGGCACGATCAGCAGCAGCGGTGAACCCGCCGCCGCCCGAGCATCAGCAGCGGCTTGCCAGGCGGACAGCAGCGCGGCTTCTTCGCCTTCTCGCGAGACCGCCAGCATCACCACCGGCCGGTTCAGCCCGACCCGCCAGGCGCGCCCGCGCGCCAGCAGCGCCTCATCGGGCTGCAGATCGAATTTCAGATTGCCGCTGACCTGCACCTCCGCCACGCCGGCGCGGCGCAGTCGGTCGGCGTCGTCCTCGGTCTGGGCGAGTGCGAGCCGCAGGCTGCGGGCGGCGGGGCCCAACAGCGACTGGAACTTTTCGCCTCGCCGCAGGCTGCGGGCCGAGAGCCGCGCATTCGCCAGCACCATCGGCACGCCGGCGCGCAGCGCATGATGCTGCAGGTTGGGCCAGATCTCGGTTTCCATCAGCACGCCGACCGCCGGCCGGGTGCGACGCAGGAAGCGGCGCACCGCGCCGGGCATGTCCACCGGCAGCCAGCACTGCGCATCCCCCGGTCGCAACAAGACCTGGCCCGCCTCACGGCCGGTGGCCGTGGTGTGGGTCAGCAGCAGGCGCAGGTCGGGATCCTGCTGGCGCAGGCGCTCGATCAGCGGCGCAGCGGCGCGGGTTTCGCCGAGCGAAACCGCATGCACCCAGAGCGCCCCCGGCGCCAGCGCCGGCCCGACGCCGAAGCGCTCCGCCAGATGCGCGCGGTAGAGCGGCTCTGAGCGGCCGCGGAGCAGCAGCCGGATCAGGTAAGCCGGCGCGGCCAGCCGCAGCACCGTGCTGAAGGCCGCGCGCGCCAGCCGTTCCTTGAGACTGTCCGGTGGCGGTGGCCAGGCAGCCGCGCCAGGGCGACCGCCCGGCACCGTCATCTCAGTGACCCGAGGTGAAGGTGATGTCGGCCTTGACGCGCTTGAGCTGCGCCAGGACTTCCTTCTGGATGCGCTCCAGCGCTTCCTGGGTGTGGCCTTCGAAGCGCAGCACCAGCACCGGCGTGGTGTTGGAGGCGCGCACCAGGCCGAAGCCATCGTCGTACTCGACACGGATGCCGTCGATGGTCACCAGTTCCTTCGCATTCGGGAACTCGGCGATCTCCTTGAGCTTGGCCACCACCTCGTGATGCTCGCCTTCCTTGCAAGGCACGTTCAGCTCGGGCGTGTTGACGCTGTTGGGCAGGTCGTTGAGCACCTGGCTGGGATCGTCGAAGCGCGACAGGATCTCCAGCATGCGGGCCGCCGTGTACATCGCGTCGTCGAAGCCATACCAGCGCTCGGCGAAGAAGATGTGGCCCGACAGCTCGCCCGCCAGCGGCGCGCCGGTTTCCTTCAGCTTGGCCTTGGCCAGCGAGTGGCCGGTCATCCACATCAGCGGCTTGCCGCCATGCTCACGGATCCACGGGGCCAGGCGCTGCGTGCACTTCACGTCGAAGATGATTTCCGAACCCGGCTTGCGCTTGAGGATGTCAGCGGCGATCAGCATGATCTGACGGTCCGGCATGATCATCGTGCCGTCCTTGGTGACGATGCCCAGGCGGTCGCCGTCGCCATCGAAGGCCAGACCCAGCTCGGCATCGGTCGCATGCACGATGCGCTTGAGGTCTTCCAGGTTTTCCGGGCGCGAGGGATCCGGATGGTGGTTGGGGAAGTCACCGTCCACCTTGGAGAAGATGTCCACCACCTCGCAACCCAGGGCGCGCAGGATGGCCGGTGCGGTGGCGCCGGGAATGCCGTTGCCGCTGTCCACCACGATCTTCATCGGGCGGGAGAGCTTCGCATCCTTGACGATGCGGTGGGTGTATTCGGCCACCACGTCCATCGTGCCGACGCGGCCGTTGCCGGTGGCGTAGTCCTCGGCTTCGATGCGGCGCTTCAGGCCCTGAATTTGCTCACCGAACACGGCGGCGCCCTTGAGCACCATCTTGAAGCCGTTGTAGTCCTTGGGGTTGTGGCTGCCGGTGACCTGGATGCCGGAATGGCAGCCATGCTGACCACGGGTGGCCGCCACGTAATAGAGCATCGGGGTGGTCACCGCGCCGATGTCCACCACATCCAGCCCGGTCGACTTCAAGCCACGGATCAGCGCTTCCACCAGCGACGGGCCGGAGACGCGGCCATCGCGTCCCACCGCCACGGCCTTCTCGCCAGCGAGCTTGGCTTCGGTGCCGAATGCGCGACCGAGGTGCTCGGCCAGCTCTTCATTCAGTGTCTGACCGACCACACCGCGAATATCGTAGGCCTTGAAGATGGATGCGTGAACTTGCATGGGCGTCCCTGTTGAAAGTGGATTCGGAAGAATCGAAGAATCGAAGATCGAAGAAAACGAAGAAATCGGAGCAGTCGCCAATCGAGCGGGCCGGTGGCGGGGCCGGTCCCGTCCAGGCCGCACGGCCACCGGCGCCGCCGCAGGCGGGCCGAAACTGGGGCGGATTGTAGGCAGGTGTCCGGATGCCTTGATGTAACCCGGCGTGAGAGAGCAAGCGGCGGGCCAGGGGCCGCCGGCGCGCAGCTGCCAGGCGCTGTCAGCAACAGGTCCGAAAACGGCGAGCCGACGGCGCAGGCGCTGCCTATGATTTCCGCCATGGACCTGACCCTCGACCCCGACCACTGCTATCCCGCCCTGCTGGCGCGGGACGCCCGCTTCGACGGCCAATGGTTCGTGGGTGTGAAGACGACAGGCATCTATTGCCGTCCCATCTGCCGGGTGCGAACGCCCAAGCGCGAGAACTGCGAGTTCTATCCCAGCGCCAGCCTGGCCGAGGCCGCGCGCTACCGCCCCTGCCTGAAATGCCGCCCCGAATTGGCGCCCGCCGCACGCCGATGGAGCGCGATGGACGCCAGCGAGCTGCTCGCCCGCGAAGCCGCCCGCTGGCTGGACGAATGCGCGCCGGACACCGCCTCCCTGCCGGCGCTCGCAGCGCATCTGGGCGTCAGCGAACGGCATGTGCGCCGCATCTTCAGCGCGGTGCACGGCGTCGCGCCGCTGCAGTATTTGCAGACGCGCCGTCTGTTGCTGGCCAAACAATTGCTGACCGATACGACGCTCGCGGTGGCGGATGTCGCGCTGGCGGCGGGGTTCTCCAGCCTGCGTCGTTTCAATGCGGCCTTCGTCGGGCATTACCGGCTCAGCCCCACGGCGCTGCGGCGTGCCGGCAGCGCACGGACCGACCAAACCGACGACACCGCCGAGCTCTGCCTGGATGCCCGTCCGCCGCTGCTGAGCTCGGTACTGCTGCAGTTCCTCGCGGCCCGCGCCGTCCCGGGTGTGGAACAGGTCGACCTGAACGCGCTGCGCCTGTCGCGCAGCGTGCGCCTCGCGCGGCCGGGACAGGACGATCTGCTCGGCTGGATCCGACTGCAATTCACGCCGGATGACGCGCCTCGTCCGCAGGTCCGTGTGCGGGTGAGCGCCACCTTGTGGCCGTCGATGGCCGCGCTGCTGCCGCGCGTGCGACGCTGGCTGGATCTGGATGCCGACCCGGCCGCGATTGCCGCCGCGCTGGGCGAGACGCTGGGCCGGTCCGCCCTGGGCCTGCGCCTGCCCGGCACGATCGATCGGTTCGAACTGGCCATCCGCGCCGTGCTGGGCCAGCAAGTCACCGTGGCGGCGGCCCGCACCCTCGCCACCCGGCTGATCGCGCGATTCGGCGAGCCCTTGCCCGCTGCGCTGGGCGCGCCCGACGGCATCACCCATGCCTTCCCGCCGCCCGCGCGCCTGGCCACCGCCAGCGTGGACGACATCGCGTCGCTGGGGATGCCCGCGCGCCGCGCGCAAGCGCTGATCACGCTCGCCCAGCACTGGCCGAGGCTGGCCTTCGCGCAGGGGCGCGGCGCCGTCACGGACGCGATCGCCGAACTGGTCGCCCTGCCCGGCTTCGGCCCGTGGACCGCGCACTACATGCTGATGCGCGGCTGGAGCTGGCCGGACGCCTTCCTGCCGGGCGATGTGGTCCTGAAACAGCGGCTGGAGCACCAGACCGGACGCCCGCTGACACCCATCGCCCAGGCCGCCGAGGCCCAGATCCACGCGCCCTATCGAAGCTATGCCGTGCTGCAGTGGTGGCGCGACGCCACCGCGGCTGCCGCTGCAGTGACCGAAGCGCGACGGCCCCACGCCACGCCGGGCCGCGTCACCGCGGCGATCGCCTCGGCAGCCGGCCTCGCGGTCGACACTGAATCGGAACGCTCTCCCGCCTCGCGACGCCGAGCGCCGCCACCCAAGAAGGAATTGTCGACATGACACCCGTCGCCCCCCTGCACTCGCCGGCGATGCCGACGCTCACGCGACTCGGCGATTCGACCGAGATGGAGGCGCCGACCGCGCATCGAGTGCCTCCCCAGTCTCAACCGCCGAGTGAGTCGTCGAACGACATGCCGACCGACCTGCCGACCGAGGCGCCGACTGAATCGATCCGTGCATCGCGGCCCGCCAACTCGCCGCCGCGCTCCCGACGCCTCTCGCCCGGCGCGGTGCGATGCCAATCCGAGTTCGACACGCCGCTGGGCCGCATGCTGATCGCTCGCAGTGACGAGGGCGTGTGCGGCGTCTGGTTCGAGGGCCAGAAATACCACCCCGGCACGATGGATGCGCCTCACCGCGACGACGATCCCGTGCTGATGGCCGCCCGGCAGGCGGTGCTGGCGTGCTTTGATCCGCACGCGCTGCATGCGGCAACGATCGCGGCAAGAGAGCGCAACACCCACGCCGATCGATCGGCTGGCGCCATTCGTCCCGCCAGCCCGAGCGATGGCCCTGCGACCGCCGCGGAGGCGACTGTCGCCGCCACACCATCCTCGATCCCGCTGCTGGCGCTGGACCTGGTCGGCACGCCATTTCAGCAAGCTGTCTGGAGGGCCTTGTGCGACATCCCGGCCGGCACGACGGTCAGCTACGGCACACTCGCGCGTCGCCTGGGTCGGCCCGAGGCGGTGCGCGCGGTGGCCGCGGCGGTCGGACGGAATCCGGTGTCGCTGCTCATTCCGTGCCATCGCGTGGTAGGCGCCGATGGCCATCTCACCGGCTATGCCGGCGGCCTGTTCCGCAAGCAGGCGCTGTTGAAGCTGGAACAAGCACAGCCCGGATCGGGCGAAGGACCTCTCGCGTGAAGCAAAGTGATCTGTTGGAACTGGCGGTGCTGGCCGCCATCTGGGGCGCCTCGTTCCTCTTCATGCGGGTGGCCGCGCCGGAGTTCGGTCCGGTTGCCACCGCGGCGGTGCGGGTGGGCGGCGCCTCTCTGCTGCTGGTACCGCTGCTGGCGCTGCGCGAAGGCCTGGGCGACCTGCGCCGCCATTGGCGCGCGCTGCTGCTGGTCGGTCTGCTCAACAGCGCGCTGCCGTTTGCGATGTTCAGCTATGCGGCGCTGTCGATCAATGCCGGTCTCTCCAGCATCCTGAATGCGACCACGCCGATGTGGGGCGCGTTGGTCGCCTGGGCCTGGTTCGGGCAGCGGCTGGATGGCTCGCGGTTGATCGGTCTGGCGCTCGGCTTCGCCGGGGTGGTGCTGCTGGCCTGGGACAAGGCCTCGTTCAAGCCGGGCGGCAGCGGATTCGCGATCCTCGCCTGCCTGGTGGCCACCTGCAGCTATGGCCTCGCCGCCAACGCCACCAAGCGCTACCTGAGCGGCGCGACGCCGCTGGCGGTCGCCACCGGCAGTCAGTTCGCCGCCACCTTGCTGCTGGCCCTGCCCGCCTGGGCCTGGCGTCCGGAGGTGCTGCCGAGCGCTCGCGCCTGGTGGGCCGTCGGCCTGCTGGCCCTGCTCTGCACCAGCGTCGCATACATCCTCTTCTTCCGGCTGATGAAGCGCATCGGGCCGACCAACACCATCTCGGTCACCTTCCTGATTCCGGTGTTCGCCTTGATCTGGGGCTGGTTGGCGCTGCATGAGACGCTGACCTCCACCATGGCGGCCGGCTGCCTCGTGGTGCTGCTGGGCACCGCCCTGGCGGTGGGCGTGCTGAAGTGGCCGATGGCGGCCTCGGCCCGCGCCGTGAAGTGATCCGCCCGTGAGGCCGACCTGACGTCGGTCTCACGAGTGCAGCGCAGCGTCGCGCACAGCGCGCGGCGCTCGACACGCTCGCAGCCTCCTGCATCGGACGAGCTGGGAGCGCGCCCGGCCGATCAGCGCGGGCCGAATCGATCGGCCCGCCCGTCGCGTCGTCGCCGCTTCAGGCGTCGTCGGTCGGCTCGTCGGCCTGGCCGTCTTCAGGCGCCTCGCTCAGCAATGCCTGCAGGCCGGCCTCATCGAGGATGGTCAGACCCAGCTCGCGGGCCTTGTCCAGCTTCGAGCCGGCCTCCTCGCCCGCCACGACATAGCCGGTCTTCTTCGACACCGATCCGCTGACCTTGCCACCCGCGGCCTCGATCAGCGCCTTGGCTTCATCGCGGGACAGCGTCGGCAGCGTGCCGGTCAGGACCAGCGTCTTGCCCGCCAACGGCTGCGGACCTTGAGCGGTCGCGGCGCCGTCGGTCTGCGGATACTCGACACCGGCCGCGAGCAGTTGCTCGACCACTTCGCGGTTGTGCGGCTCGGCGAAGAACGAGGCCACGCTGTGCGCCACCACCGGGCCGACATCCTTGACCTCCAGCAGCTTGGCTTCGTCCGCCGCCATCAGCGCGTCCATGTTGCCGAAGTGCTTCGCCAGGTCCTTGGCCGTGGTCTCGCCGACGTGGCGAATGCCGAGGGCGAAGAGGAAGCGTCCCAGCGTGGTCTTCTTGCTTTTCTCCAGCGCGTCCACCAGGTTTTGCGCGCTCTTTTCGGCCATGCGCTCCAGAGCCGCCAGCTTGGCCACGCCCAGCTTGTAGAGCCCGGGCAGGCTGGTCACCAGACCGCCGTCGACCAACTGATCCACCAGCTTGTCGCCCAGACCCTCGATGTCCATGGCGCGTCGGCCGGCGAAGTGCAGCAGCGCCTGTTTGCGCTGCGCCGGACAGAAAATGCCGCCGCTGCAACGGTGGTCGATGCCGCCCTTCTCCCGCATGACTTCGCTGCCGCACACCGGGCAATGCCGAGGCATGTGGAAGTTCGGCACGTAGTGCGTGCGGGCACTCTCGACCTTGCCGACGATTTCGGGAATGACATCGCCCGCCCGACGCACGATCACCTGATCGCCCACCCGCACGCCCTTGCGGCGCAGCTCGAACACGTTGTGCAGCGTCGCATTGCTGACCGTCGTGCCGCCGACGAAGACCGGCGCCAGCTTGGCGACCGGCGTGAGCTTGCCGGTGCGACCGACCTGGATGTCGATGCGGTCCAGCCGCGTGACCTGCTCCTGCGCCGGATATTTGTGCGCCACCGCCCAGCGCGGCTCGCGTGACACGAAACCGAGTCGTCGCTGCTGCTCCCGGCTGTTGACCTTGTAGACCACGCCGTCGATGTCGAACGGCAGCGCGTCCCGCTTCGCCCCCATCGCCCGATGGAAGGCGACCAGCCCCTCCGCGCCGCGCACCACGGCGCGGTCCTCGCAGACCGGCAGCCCGAAACTCGCCAGCGCGTCCAGCAAGGCGCTGTGGGTGGGCGGAATGTCCCAGCCGCGGACTTCGCCCAGCCCGTACGCGAAGAAGCTCAGCGGCCGTTGACGCACCAGCGCCGGGTCCAGTTGGCGCACCGCCCCAGCGGCGGTGTTGCGCGGATTGACGAAGGTCTTCTCGTTGGCTGCGCGTTGGCGTTCGTTCAAGGCGTCGAAGTCGTCGCGCCGCATGTAGACCTCGCCGCGCACCTCGATCACGGGCGTGTCCACACCCTTCAGCCGCAACGGAATCTGGCCGATCGTGCGGACGTTCTGGGTGACGTCCTCGCCGGTCTCGCCATTGCCGCGTGTGGCGGCCTGCACCAGCTGTCCGTCTTCGTAGCGCAGGTTGATGGCGAGGCCGTCGAACTTGAGCTCCGCGGCGTATTCCACGGGCGCGGCCTCGGGCGGCAGATCGAGTTCGCGCCGAACGCGCGCGTCGAAGGTTTCGGCGCCACTGGCCTCGGTGTCGGTTTCGGTCCGGATCGACAGCATGGGCACCACATGCTGGACCGGCACAAAGCCTTCCAGCACGGCGCCACCCACCCGCTGGGTCGGCGAATCGGCCGTCAGCAGCGTCGGATGGGCGCGCTCCAGGGCCTGCAGTTCCTGGAACAGCTTGTCGTATTCCGCGTCCGGGAGCGCGGGGGCGTCCAACACGTAATAGAGATGGGCATGGTGATTCAACAGCTCGCGCAGCTCGCTCGCTCGCGACGCCGCATGGGCCGGCACGTCGGGGGAAAGGGATGTCATGCACACATTGTGGCGCAGCGCCACTGACCGCCGACGACAGGAAGCGCCGGTTCACCGGCCATCCCATCAATCCATCCGGAACAAACCAAAAGCTGTGCTTCTTCGCCTTATCCAGGAGGAACGCCAGATGAGATGTAGTCATCTGACCCGTTGGACTAGCAATTCTTCAGGATCACTTTTGCAAATTCCAGCGAATCACATTTATCAGATGAAATCCTAAGATTCTCATCGCGCTGTTTCACAAGACAGCCGATCGGCGGGAAGTCCTCTCAACGGCCGCATGACGGTCCTCCACGCTCGCCGTCTTCTCCCCTACCTCCATTCATCTCTATCAGGAGTTACTTCTCATGAAGCGTTTCTCAACCCTCGCCCGAAAGCGTTCGGCATCCATTCGCCAACGCGGTTACAGCTTGGTCGAGCTGTCGATCGCACTGGCCATCGTGTCGGTCGTGATCGTGGGCTCGCTGATCGGCGTGCAACGGATCCTGGCGAACAACCGCGCCAATTCGCTGCTGGCTGACGTGCCGCGCATCAACGCTGCGCTGTTGGGCGCCATCAGCAACAGCAAGGGTGGCCTGACGACCCTGACCACGTCGCAAAGCGCTTCCCTGGGCGCGTTCGCAGAGACCGCGGTGACCTGGGATGCCAACAAGACGAACGCCACCGTGTCGAACGCCTTCGGCGGAAACATCTACACCCTGGGCGTCGCCACTGACATGGGCGAAGTCAAGGCCGGCCGTGGCTACGTGGTCCGCATGACGCAGATTCCGTCGGACATGTGCGCGACCGTCGCCAACGGCCTGGTTCCGCTGGCTCGCGGCATCTGGATCGACTCGGTGCCCGATGACGCCGCGCCCGTTGCGCCGGACACGTCCGTCACCGTGAAGGATCTGAAGGCCAATTCCTCCATGGCCCTGGACAAGCTGGTCACGAACTGCCAAGCCAGCGACACCCGCACCATCAACGCCCTGGTCGTGCTCTAACTTTTCACCACTTGAGCCCGACCGGTGAACCCATCGGTCGGGCCTAGCCATTCCATGAAGAACCTCAATCTCCTGCTGCTGGCCACGCTGGTCACGGTTCCATTGGCAACGCGGGCAGCAAACACCGATTCGACATCGGACAAGCCGGCAGCCTCGACCGCTGCACGTGCATCGGCAAAGGCCAATATGGCCACAAAAGCCCTCCCCACCGCGTCCCAAGAACCGTCTGGATTCGCCGAGGTCGAATGGGTCCGCACACCCCGTGCCCGGGTCCCGACTTCCCCTGCCAGGGACGGAGAGGAAGGTCTCATGAACACGCTGCGCGCTGAAAGCGCGTCCGAATGGACAGTTGAACTGGCCGATCAAACCTTCCGTCAAACCTTGCTGCGCTGGACCCGCGTCGCAGGTTGGCAGTTGGTCTGGGAAGCCGACCGCGACTTCGCCATCGATGCCCAGGTGACCTTGCAGGGCAACTTCACCCAGGTGCTCGAAGAAGCCATGCGGTCCCTGCGCGAAACGGATTACCCCATCTACGCGCAAGTCAATCCGAACACCCGAGTCGTGCGAATCAAGCGCTACTTGCTGGACGGAGACCGTCGATGACCCGACAGCTCCAGCCACACGCTCGGCGCACGCTCGATCAGAGCGTTGGACAGCCCGTCGTCGTCCTGCCGCCCATTGCCAGCAAACGCGCGGCCCCTTCGAGGTCTGCGACGCGCTCGTCCACGCATAGTTTCGTTCCTCCCATGCTTCGCAACCTCACCACCGTCGCCACTGTCGTCTCGCTCGCCGCGACCAGCGGATGCGCTATCCAAAGCTCCCGCGTTGCAAAGGGTGAGTACAAGGAGGCCCGAGACCGTGCCGTCGAGTTCCAGCAACATGTCCGACAGCCCCAGGTCCAGCCGCCGATGGTGACTGCCGAAGCTGCCCCGCGCTTCGCCCGCACGTCCATCCCACTGCAGCGTGCGGCCAGCCTGCCGACGCACATCGGCAATGTCACCCTCCGCTATCCGGGTCGTCAGTCGCTGGTCACAGTGGCTGAACTGATCTCGCGTCTGATTGACGTCCCCGTCATCATGACCCCCGATGCACTGCACAACGCCAGTGAATACGCACCGGGAGGTTTGGCCAGCGGCAATGGTCCGCAATCGCGCAACGACGACCCGCAGCTCAACAGCGCGCGTCTCGCAGCGATGGCCGGTGCCACCAACCTCGCGATCTCCGCCAATGAACTGCAAAACTCGCTGGAGTTGGACTACTCCGGTCCCTTGGCAGGTCTGCTGAACCTGGTCGCCACACGAGCCGGCCTGCAGTGGGAGTATTCGGGCGGCAAGATCGTCTTCTCTCGTCTCGTCACCCGATCGATCATGGTCAAGGCCCTGCCGAGCGGCCTCAAAACCACTGGCAGCCTGGATGTCTTCGGCTCCAACAGCAACAGCAGTGGCGGCGGTGGGGACAGCGGCGGCGGCAACGGCGGAAGCAGCAGCAGCAATTCCGGCACGCTGAAAATCGATTTCGAGACAGAAAGCAACTATTGGGCAGGGCTGACCGACTCGCTCAAGGGCATGCTGTCCGTCCGCGCTCAACTGCAGGTCGATCCACGCTCTGGTTTGGTCACGGTCACCGACGCACTCAGCAACGTGGAGCGCGTGGAATCCTTCTTGAACGAGATCAACGTCAACCTGCTCCGCCAGGTAGCGCTGGAAGTTGAAGTCCTGCAGGTCAACCTGTCCGACCAATACAGCAATGGCATCAATTGGCAGGCCGTGCTGGGCAAGCTTGGTGGTAACAAACTCACGCTGACCGGACCTCAAGGCGGCGGCGCCCTGTCTGGCGCGACGCCGGGCTCGCTGTCGTTTGTCTTGGCCCCCTCCAGCTCGCGGGCATCCCCCAGCCAGCTGATGGTCGAATCGCTGCAGGAGTACGGCCAGGTGTCGACCTCCTACTCCAGTGTCGTGGCGACCACCAATCGCATGCCCGTTCCGGTCGGTGCGCTCCAGACCCGGTCGTACGTCCGCCAAACCACGGCGGCCACCGTCAACGCCACCACGGGGATCACCACGCCGGGATCCCTGGTGCCCGGATCAGTGTCCACGGGTTTGGGATTGATGATTCTTCCCGTGATCCTGGATTCCAACCGTGTGCTGCTGCAGACCGTCATGCAAGTCAGCGAGCTGCGTGAACTGAAGTCGTTCACGAGCGGCACCGGCACGACCTCTCAGTCGATCCAACTCCCCGACACGGTGAGTTTCTCCTCGCTGCAGCGAACCAGCGTGCCGGCCGGGCAAACACTCGTGCTGATCGGCTATGAGCGCGAACAGACGCAGACCGACGATGCCGATGTGGTGCGTGGGCTGCTCCCGATCGCTAAACGCGGTTCACGCGCCAAGCAAGGCACGGTGATTCTCATCACCCCGCGACTCTCGGAACACTGAGATGGCCAAGCTCTCCAACTTGTTGGATCGCCTTCGGCCTGCCAAGCCGTCGAGCGGTGGCAAGCGGCCATTGGATGCCAACCAGCCGTCCTCTTCTGCCCAACCCGTGGGATCAGTCGCAAGCACGGCGATGGTCGCAGGAACCCGCGTGACCTTCGACTTGGAGTGGAGCCCGGTCGAGGATTCGACGTCACCGGGGCCAGAGCTGCTCCGTGCGCGCAAGCTGGGTTACACCCATTTCGTGATGCTGCCCGACGGTCGTCTGGTGGGTCTTTCGAAAGGAATCCAGGGCGGATCCGGAAAACCTCATTCGGCAGTCGTGATGTTGATCGAGCGTTTCTCGTCCGGCGGCGCGGAGGCGTGCATCCTCGGCTTGGGCAAGCGAGTCGCGTTCGTGGGCTTGATGGATCGACGTCCAGTCCCAGGATTCGACCGCCTGCTCGATACGCTGGATGAGGCGCTTTCGCTGCTGCGCACGTTTCGTGACATTCACGTGGACGAGAACGTCAGGGTGGCGACCAATCTCCCTGATCAGATTGCGAATGCAGAAACGTTGCAGCTCAACGCGATCTTTGAGATGCCTGAATCCGGCTCAATGGTCCGGCAGTTGTTCAACCGAGCCCTATTTCGAACCGTGGTGAGCGGCGTCGCGGCAATCACGGTCGTGGGCGGGTCAATCGCTGGCTATCTTTGGAATCAGCACAAGGAGCAACTGAAAAAGGAAGAAGCTGCGCGCCTGGCCTACGAAAACGATCCCAATCGAGTCTACGAACGCGACATCGATCAATTGCTGATCCGCGCAGGTCTCCCAGGAAATGCCTTGTTGACCAACTGGCGGGAAATCATTCGGACTTTGCCATTGTCTCGAGAAGGGTGGTCGCTTCAGCGCGTCGAATGCAAGCGCCAAGATGAGGAATGCGTGGCCACTTGGATTCGCAATTACGGCAACTTCAGTGATTTCGAAACGAAGACGGCGAATTCCGACCTATCCAAGCCGGCCACAGGAAGCGACGTCGATCTATTGAAGTCCGCTTTGACGACGCGCTACCCCGTCAAAACGACGTTGCCCGCGTCCGCTGCGGCGTCAAGCTCAGAGACGGAACTACCAACGCTGCAAAGGAATCAGCTGCCACTGGAATCGGAAGCCACCTCGTTATGGGGCAGCCGATTGCAGGACTTGACCCTCGTGGCTTCGGGTAGCCATACCCCGGCGGCAACCTCGCTCCGGCCCGGCCGATTGTTCGGACCTCCCAGCGTTCACGACATGAAACTCGTCAACCGGCCCGTCGTTTCGCTGGGCTGGCAAGTGAGCGACTCGATCTGGTCGCTCCCCTCCATCGATCTGCCCGACAGCGCAGTGCCGGAGACCCTCATCGTCGAGCTTTCTCCGACGCAAGTCGTCTACACCCTTTCTGGAAATCTCTATGCCAAAGGTAAAACGTACTGAGAAGGTCACCACGGGTGCCCATCTGTCAGGCCATCAAAAGTCCACTTTCTGGATGCCGATGGCAGCTTGGCTCATTGCAATGCCGGGATTGAGCTGGGCACAGTCCGATCCCACGCCGGCCGCAGAGCATGACAAGGCGTCTCCGTCTGTACAGCAAGTCATTGACGCGGCCAGGCGAAAGAAAGCGGCTGAAGTCGATGCCGCCGCTCGTCGCCTGTTGGGAACGGAACCCGCGGCTCGCGCGACCCCCCCCGCGCCAGTCGAAGCAGACACGCCACAGCGTTCCACCGCAACCCCTTCCAGCGAAGAACTGCCGCAGATCTGGTCGCTCTCAGGAATCGATCAACGCCTGCGGGCAGAGATCTTCTACGGCGGGCAAATCTACCAAGTTGACAGTCGGCAGCCGACCAAAGGCGTCATCGGCCCTTGGCAAGTGCAATCCATTCAGGCTGATCGAGTCACCTTGGCGCCGCGATCACACGCCATCGGCCCGCATCGATCTTCGGAAGTTCTGACCCTGACGCCTCCGATGCGGGGGACGCCGGTTTCCAACTATCCATTCCCGACA
Organism: Burkholderiaceae bacterium; assembly: GCA_913776825.1. GTDB lineage: Bacteria > Pseudomonadota > Gammaproteobacteria > Burkholderiales > Burkholderiaceae_C > Roseateles. The sequence goes on along the minus strand of CAJYPV010000022.1, from coordinate 347,983 downwards.
GAAGACCGCGCCAGCCAGGGGCTCTCGCTGTTGCCGCCGTCGGCGCTTCGCGCCGCACAGCTGCCGCTGGAGGGTGTTGCCGCCCGTGCGCAGGGTAGCGCCACACCCTAAGGGAACGAGGGTGAAGACTGTGGGCAGGAACCGATCCATCTGCCTCGACAGGCTCTCTGGCAATGACTACCAGGGAGACCGCCCAGCATTCACCCACCCAGACCTCCGAGTCAGCCAAGGCGGTTTGACCGCCCGTCTCAGCGCAAGCACACGTTCGAACCGCACAAACAGTTCAACTTGGGCCCTTGGTCGCGACGCGTTCTTCTTCGACACGATGCGAATTGCCCGCGTTGATTGGACCCCGCCCCGCCTTCTGTTCTCAGACGGATCATCGCCAACGGCTTCTTTCCCGCGGGCATTTGACACCTCGCTGCCGCGCTTGTCCCTCGACAGGCTTCGGTAAACATTCAGAGTTGATGGCGCATGCTCAGAGAGCGTTCAGGTCGCTGCTGAGAGTGGGCTATCGCATCCGCCGTACCCAGTTGCCTGTCCCGCCATGTCTGATCCTGTTGCATCCATCGCCAACTCGCCGCCCAACCGCCATGTGAGCGATTACGCTCAATTGCCTGCATTTGAGCGCGTCATCTCCGTGGTGGCCGATACCCTGGTCGGCAGAGACGTGGGCAAGGAACTCAAGGTTCCTCGCGCCAAGCAAAACAAGCTCATTGCGTTGGGACTGGCCGGGCAGCGCTTCATGGTCGTTTCCTCCAGCGATGAGGTGCACAGCCCGGTCTGGTACCACCTTGTCCAGGGTGGTCGGGAACTGGGACTCGAATTCGCCGGTTATCTGACGGCAGATCCCGAGATCTTTGATCTCATCGCCTATCGTCACGACAACAAACGAACAGGCGCGAGTCGCGAACAACAGGCCGAGGCTGAGCGCGCCATCGACGACATGCTGGCGAATTCCTCCCCCCTGGAGTGGTTCCGCAGCGTCATTCACCGATGCCTGATGGCGGGTGGCAGCGACCTGCATATCGAGGTACGCGGGGATATCGCACGAGCCCGTGTGCGTCTGGATGGCTTGATGCGGAACCTGGGGAGCTTTCCGACACGCATCGCCATGGATGGCATCTCTGCAGCCTATACCGTTCTGGCTGAAGATCGCTCACGTAGCGAAGTGGCCTTCAATGCGGGCGTTCCGCAAGCCGCGATGATCCCGGTCGAAGTGGGTGACCAACGGGTCACCTTGCGTTATCAAAGTCATCCGGCCGTGGGCGGCATGGATGTCGTGATGCGAATCCTCAGATCCAACAGCGAATCGCGAACCAAATTGCTGACGCTGGATCGACTGGGTTACACCGACTGGCAAAACGAGCGCCTTCAAGACGCACTCAGTTCCGCATGGGGCGGCATCTTCGTCGCGGGTGTGACCGGCTCTGGCAAGACCACCACCCTCAACACGATGATGGCGCAGTTGATGCGGCAAGGCTCACGAAAGCTCATCACGATCGAGGATCCGGTCGAGTATGAAATGAGCGGCGTCACCCATCTGTCCATCCAGCGGACCGCAGATGGCGCTGCGGGCAGCAACCCCTTTCATGGCGCCATGCTGTCCTTTCTTCGAATGGACCCCGATGTGGGCCTGTTCGGTGAGATTCGGGATTCACTCTCCGCCAATATGGCGCAAGTCGCCATTCAAACCGGCCACAAGATTCTCTCGACCGTCCATGCCACGTCGGCATTGGGCGTGATCAGTCGACTCGCTTCGCCCAACGTCGGATTGAATCGAGAGGATCTCTGCAATCCCGAATTCATTTCAGCGCTGGTCTACCAGGTGCTGGTGCCGCTCAATTGCGAGCACTGCAAGCTGCCGGCCTCTCAAGTGTTGTCTGCCGACGAAGTGCAAACCTATTCAGAGGGATTCGGTCTGGACACGTCGAACATCTTCTGCGCCAGTGACCGCGGCTGCGCTCAGTGCCGAAAGCCAGGCATCGATTACGCCGGCAGCATTCGCAATGGCACGATGGGTTTGAAGGTTGGCGCCGAGGTGATCGTGCCCGATCTGCGCATGCTGGAGCTTCTCCAGCAACGGCGAGATCTCGAGGCGCGCAGATATTGGCGCAGTCGGCGAAAGGCCCCGTTCAATGATCAAGACATGGACGGCAAAGAGGCCTGGGGCCATGTGCTTTTCGACGTCTGCCAAGGTCGCGTCGATCCGTTCTACTTCGAACGAACATTCGGAAACGCTGCGCAATTGGCCAATTCATTGATCAAAGACTAATTTTTTCCCATGCTCATCATCAACTGGTTCCTGGCCTGGAATGCGGCACGAAACCTCCGTGCGCGACGGGCTGATTTCTATTACGACCTGGCCAGCGCCTTGGAAGACAAGGTCCCGCTGTTCACCATCCTTCGCAAGTACGAAAGCCGTGCGCGGCAGCGTTCGCGTGGCGACGCGATCCTTTATCGCAACATGCTGCGCAATGTAATGGGTGGGTCGCTGTCTCAGGCCTTGGTCGGCATCGTTCCCGAGGCCGAGCTGATCATGATCGATGCGATTCAGGGCAGCGGCGACGCCACATTGGCGAGGGGCCTGTACTTCATGTCGGAAACGGTGGAGAAGGTCGACAAGATGTTCGTGACCATGCGCAAAGCGGTGACCTATCCCGCCATTCTCCTGGTCATGTTCGCGGCTTTGCTCACCGGCTTCTCCTTGTTCGCCGTGCCGGTGCTTGCGCAGCTCATGCCTCCCGAAAAGTGGCCCTGGATCGGCCGCGTGCTTTACGCCGTCTCCAGCACCATCCGCAGTTACGGAATATTCATTGCAGGCGGGATCGTCGCGCTGATTGTGGCGTTCGGCTACTCGCTGCCCCGTTGGCAAGGACGGGTTCGCCGTTGGCTGGATCGGCGCGCGCCCTACAGCCTCTATCGCGATTTCTCTGGCTCGATGTTGATCGTCTCGATCTCGTCGCTGATGCGCTCAGGGGTGTCCCTGCGTTCGTCGATTGAGCGCGCCGCGCGATTCAGTTCTCCGTGGATGCGCTGGCATCTCCGCCAGATCCTGACCAGGCTTTCAAGCGAACAAGCCACCCAGTTCGGCCAGGCCTTCGCCACAGGCGTGCTGAATCGCGCCATGGAAGACCGCGTCCAGGACGCCTCCGAGCGTCGCGATCCAGTGGCGGCTTTCGTGAAGATCGGTGTGGGTTCGATTGACCGCATTGACCGCAGCATCGGCTCGTCGGCCAGCAAGATCAACGCGCTGCTGATGGCGTTCGCCGGCTTCTCGCTGGGCTTCATGATGCTTGGCTTCTTCGCGACTGCGTTCGAGATGCAGAACGGCATCCAATCCAGCGCGGCTGCCACGAGCAAACGATGATCCCCGCCTGCGCTTCACTCGGCCAGCGTCGCCCGGTTGGATCTAGGCTCCGCGTCGGGAACAGTCTGACACGGAGGTGGCCGCAGTCCCTCAAGGCCACACTGGTTGGATCGATGGCTGCCGCGGCGTTGATGGCCGCCTCGCCGCTTCGAGCGGAGTGTTTCGAAGCCGCCGGCCGGCAATACCAGGTTTCACCTGAGCTGCTGCGCGCGGTCGCGCAGCAAGAGTCCGGCTTGAACCCGCGCGCGATCAACCGCAATCGCAACGGCTCTGTCGACATCGGAATGATGCAGATCAATTCCAGTTGGTTGCCTCTGTTGGCGCGCCACGGCATCCGCGAGCAGGATCTCTGGGAGCCCTGCACGAATGTGATGGTGGGCGCCTGGATTCTGGGCAGCAACTTCAAACGCATGGGTGTCTCAATCGCCGCGCTGGGCGCCTACAACACCAGCAATCCCCAAGGACGCCAACGCTACGCTGCTCAAGTGCTGGCGCGCCTCGCCCCAGCGCGAAAGCGTCGAGGTTGAAGCAGGAGAGCGGCGAATCGGGGGTGGGCAACATTTCGGCCCATCGCATTGCATCGCATCGAGCCGCCCTTGCCTTCTCGCTCGTACAACGGCCTGAGACCGATCGTCCGGCTCGCGTCGATGCAGCGAAGGTGAAGTCGTCCCAGGGCGAGTTCGGCGGCGCCTCCTAACATCACGAACTGGGGATGTGTCATGAGCCGTCAACACGTCACCTCGAAAGGTCAACACATGCTCATCAGCGAGACCGACATCGCCGCCGGCCATTGGCTCGGCCCCATTGTGGAAGTCGATCATGATCGTGTCCTCGTGCTCGTCAACGCACGTCAGTGGGCCACGCACGACACGATGGCACGAGGATCGCTGTGTTTCATGACGCGGCGCATCGACACCGCCACCTCCCGCATCGACGCTCGCCCGCCTCAAACGGCCGAGGTCTTCAGCGACATCGCCTTCGTGCTCCGCATCACGTCGCATGTGGATTGGCCGGATGACGGCTCGCGCCGAGCGCGCCGACTGCAGCGTCTGTTGGCGCAGACCGGCGCCTCGGCGGCGGCAGACGATGAGCACCTGCTAGTCGAATGCCGCCTGCTGGGCACCTTCGCGCCCTCTCACGCGGATGATCGCCACGCGGGCGGCATCGTGTTTTCCGGCGATCCAGGCCAGCTCGACCATCCCGATCGCTACGACGCCTTCATCCCCAACCGGCGCATGCAGGATCTGTTCGTGAACGGCACGGTCGATCAGCGCCATCGCATCCGTTTCGGGAAGCTGCGCGAGAGCGAGACCAACAGCTCGACGGCCGACACCGGCATCACCGCCTGCCTGTCCATGCTGGATATCCGCGGCAAGCGTTCCGCCATGTTCGGCAAAACCCGCTTGGGCAAGTCCAATGTGGTGAAGCTGCTGGTGCAGGGCATGCTGGATGTGACAGCCCAAAGTCGCGACGTCGGTCAGCTGATCTTCGACGTCAACGGCGAATACGCAAACAGCAACCCGCAGGACGGTGCCGACAACATCGGCGCGGCGTATGCCGATCGCTGCACGGTGTATTTCCTTTCGGACCGTTCCACCGCGAGCGCCAAGGTCGCGCGCGCACAGAATGCCAAGCTGCTGCGCTTCAACTTCTATGAGCGTCCGGAAGACGCCATGCACACCCTGCGGGAACTCCTGCCGGATGACGTCGCAGAGTCCGATTACGTGCGCCCGCTGCTCACCTGCCGCCTGCCGTGCCTGCAGCCAGCCGAGGGGGACAACGCCGACGTCATGCAACGTCGTCTGCGCAAGCTGATGATTTACTGGACCATCCTGCACAGCGCCGGGTTCGACCACAGCGAATCGCGCTTGGGCGAGTTGTTGGCGCGGCTGGGCTACGGAGCCCAGTTCAATCCCAACTTCGCTCAGCCGCTGCGGATGGCGGCCTACCAGGCCATCAACGGCACCAGCGCGCCGCCGGTGCCCAAGACCTTCAGCGAGATGGAGGCCGAGGTCACGCTGATCCTGCGCTTCTCGTTGTCCTATCCCAATGATCCGTCGCTGCGCCGTCAAGGGCGCTACATCTTCGATGCCGACGAAGAGATCATGGCGGCTTTCCTGCTGCCGCAAGCCGGCGCGGGGCCGTATGTGCTGCGCGCCGCCGTTCCCTTCCATTCGCCGCAGGTGGACAACTTCATCACCGAAATCCTGGATGCCATCGATCAGGGCAGCACGGTGATCGTCGACCTGGGCAGCGCGAATGAACGGATCATTCGTTATTTCGCGCGCACCTTGTCGGTGGCGGTCTTCCTGCAGCAGGAAGGCAAATTTGTCCGCAACGAGATGCAGGGCCGTTATGTGCTGATCTACTTCGAGGAAGCGCACATGATCTTCCCGCCCAATTCCGGCAATGTGATCGATGTCTACTCGCGCTTCGCCAAGGAAGGCGCCAAGTTCAACATCGGCATCGTCTACTCGACGCAATCCCCATCGACCGTCAACCAGGACTTGCTGGCGCAGACCGAAAACTTCTTCATCGGCCATCTCTCCAGCGAGCGCGAAACCCAGTTGCTGAGCGCGGTGCAGTACGCCTTCAAGGGCATGGAAACCGACATCATGCGCAGCCGCTCACCGGGCTACATGCGGGTGCTGACGGCGTCGCACCGCTATCCGATTCCGATTCAGGCCAATCGTTACGACGGCCAACCGACCTTGGTCAATCCTGGGGAGTCACTCGCGTGATCATGACCTGGTCGACGCGGTGACTGTCCACGTCGACCACCTCGAAGCGCCAGCCGCCCCACTCGGCCACATCGGTGCGCTTCGGAATGCGCCGAAGCATGACCATCAAGAAACCCGCCAGCGTGTCGTACTGGCCCTGATGCGGGAATTCATCCAGCGCCAGCGCGCGCTGGACATCCGGAATCGGCGTGATGCCGTCCGCCAGAAAACTGCCGTCATCACGGCGGATGATCTGCTGCTCCTGCTCATCGTGCTGGACCAAGCTGCCCATCACCGTGCTCATCACATCATTGAGCGTGATGACACCGACCACCAGGCTGTATTCATTGACGATGACCGCGAAGTCCTCATGCGCCTGCCGGAATTGCTTGAGCACTTCGGAGAGCGTCAGCCGATCCGGCACGATCAGCACCTTCTTCACCAGCGCCGGCTCGTCCCGCAGACTGATCACCTCACCCAGCAACACGCGCTGGAAGAGATCGGTGGCATCCACATAACCGACCACCCGATCGATGTCCTGATCACACACCAGGTAGGTTGAATGCGGTGAATCCGCGATCCGGGTACGGACCAGCGCCTCATCGTCATCCAGCGAGAAGTAAACGATCCGCTCCCGCGAAGTCATCGACGACTCCACCGTGCGGGTGTCCAGCTCGAAGATGTTCTCGATGGCCTGCTGCTCCGCCTCCGCCACCACGCCGGCCTGATGCCCGGCTTCCGCCAGCGCGAGGATGTCGTCATGGGTGATGCTGTTGTCGGGAGACATCGGTCGACCGAGCAAGCGCAGCAACAGATTGGCCACATGGTTGAGCGACCAGGCCAGCGGCCGCAACAGGATGGTCAGCCACAGCATCGGGCCGATCAGGGCCATCGCCACGCGTTCCGGCTCGTTCATCGACAGCCGCTTGGGCAGCAGATCGGCCAGCACCACGAAAAGGATGGTCACCGAGCCGAATGACAGCGCGAAGGCCAGTCGTTGAGCGGCATCGATGTCGATGAACGGACGCAGCAGCGTCTCGAAATGCGGGGTCAGCGCGCCCTCGCCCACCACACCGGCCAGGATGGCCAGCGTATTGACACCGATCTGCACGACGGTGAAGTAGTAGCCGGGCTGTTCCTGAACCTTGAGCACCTGCGCGGCCCGCGGGTCGCCTTCTTCCGCCATCTGTCGCAATCGGAGTCGCCGGGAGGCGGCCAAGGACAACTCCGCCATCGAGAAGAACGCGCTGGCGGCAATCAGCAGAAAAACCAGGAACAGGCTGGAACTCAAGGCGGCTTTCAGGGTGGAGCAGCCCTCAGTGTAGCGGCGGCTCCGGCGGGTCAGCGCGCTCGCATGCAGGGTTGACGCCGACCCGGCCGACCCCTTCCGGGCGCGGTGGATCGCGCGTCCTCGCCTGCGCGATGGCCGCGCGCCGCGTCGACCTACTTGATGAAGTAGCCAGTCACCCGCCAGGCCTGATCGGTGTCTCGCTGGACCACGACCGTCTCCACCGCCTTGGGATGCTGCTCAAACGCCGTGTCGAACTGGATGATGACGTAGTCCCCCGCCGGCATGTTGGGCAGTTGATGCGTCAGCGCGGCCGATTTCAGCGTCCGTGTGGTGGCGGCGCCCAGCGGGCGACGCACCTGGTTCAAGCTCTGGATCCAGTCCGGCTGGCCCACCGCCGAACGGAACGAGGTGGCCGCCTCCGTCCATCCATTCCCATATTGCCCCCCATCGATCAGCCCGAGCCAGCGGGTGGCTTCGGTGGTGCCGGCATCGGTGGCATTGGTGACCGCCGGGCTCGGGGTGGCCTTGTTCTCGGCCTTGTTCTCGGCCTGTTGGGCGTGGACGGGCGACGTCGCCATCGTCATCAACGACAGCGCCATCACCCAGGGCGCGAACGAATGGGTTTTCATCGAGCGAGTTCTCCTTCAGTCGCTCCGACCGGCCGCGCAGCCGCGAGGCGTCGGTGCAAGGGTCTGCCAGCGCACGAGCGCCACTGGCAGCAAGTGGCTGTTCTTCATCAGTTGCCCGGTCAAACGACTGTCCAGGCATCAGCCACAGCTTTGCCACCGGCTCGTTCGCCGAGGGCAGGCTTGGCCGCGATGCGCCGCACATTGGACACGATCCGAGCGCGCTCCGGTCTCAGGAACTTCGCCAACGCCGAAGCGCTGACAGCGTGGACGAGTCAAGCCAGGTCCGGCGTCTTCACCGCCAGGACGACCACGCCCGGGCGCTCGTTCGGCCGGCGCTCGCAGCGGAGCCACCAAAGGCCGGCCTTGCGGACGCGCCAGGGCATCGCCTGGCCCAGCGGTTGCGCGCCCACCAGATGGGCCAGTGCCATCCCCAAGGTGGGCTGGTGGCCGACCACCAGAACAGGCTGGCTCGCATCCGGCCAGCCGGCGGCTTGCAGCATCGCCTGCACGCCCTGCCGGGGCGCCAGGGCGTCACTGATCTCGGGACGACGCCGCAATTCCTGCACCGTCTGCCGGGTGCGAACGGACGGACTGACCAACACCCGGGCGGAAGCCGGCAGATGATCATTCAACCAATGCGCCACCCGCGCCGCCTGGCGCTCGCCTTCGGTGGTGAGCACCCGTGACAGGTCATCCATGCCCGGTGCCGCATCGACGGCTTCGGCATGACGCCACAAGATCAGATCCATTCCGTTCATCCTCGCAAAACCTGGCGCCAGACCTGGCAATCTCCCTGGTTGCCGCGACGCGCTGCCGTCGCGGCGAGTCTCCCCGGCAAAGACCGCGCCTGACGGGGTGACGCCTCAATGAAGCGGGTCAGGCGTGCCGATTGCCCGCAGCGGCACAGCCATCGGTGCCTGTCACGGCCACCCTCGCCATCGCCATGGGAACGTTCGCACCCGCCACCGGCTTTCGACCTGCCCGCCACTCGGGGTGCCGACGCCTGCCCCGTTCGCTCGCCTTAACCAGACACACGGATGCCGTCATTTTCCGGAGACGACGGTCGAGCGCCCCGCCTCGACGCCGCGCCTGACACCACCGCCAGCCCCGCCGCTCTCGGGGCGACGGACGGCATGGCCGCCGACGCGGCCCACACGGCCGATGGAACTCCCGCCAGCGCAGCGCCCTCCACCTGGCGGCATTTCCTGCAGGGCGGCGGTGACATGGGCGCGCGCATGCGGGCACTGGACTGGACGCGCACCCCGCTCGGCCCGCCCGACGGCTGGCCGCAATCCTTGAAAACGGTGGTCCGGATGATGCTGGACTCCCGCTATGCGATGTGGATGGCCTGGTCGCCGGAGCTCACCTTCTTCTGCAATGACGCCTACCTGCCGACGCTCGGATTGAAGCGCGACTGGGCACTCGGCTCACGGTCGGACCAGGTCTGGGCGGAAGTCTGGGATGCCGCCGGCAGCCGCATCCGTCACGTCATGACCCATGGCGAGGCGACCTGGGACGAAGCGCTGCAGTTGTTTCTGGAGCGCAGCGGCTTTCCGGAGGAGACGTACCACACCTTCTCCTACAGCCCGGTCCATGACGACGACATGCAGATCGCCGGCATGCTGTGCGTGGTCACCGAAGTCACCGATCGCGTCATCGGCGAACGCCGCCTGCGGGTGCTGCGCGACCTCGCGATCGGCACCGTCGGCGCCGACCAGGTCGATGTCTGCGCGCGGCAGGCCTGCGACGTGCTGGCGGACTTCCCGCTGGATGTGCCCTTCGCCGCGGTCTATCTCACCGATCCGGACGGCGCGACCGCTCGACGCGCCGGCGTGGCCGGTTCCGATGCCCAGGCCCAGTTGCCGACGCAGCTGTCGCTGGTCGACCCACCCAGCGGCTGGCCGCTGCGCGCGCTCTACGACGATCAGCAGCCGCAGACCTTGGGCGCGCTGAGCGCGCTGTCGCTGGACCTGTCGGTGGCGGGCTGGCCGGAGAAGGTCGAGCAGGCCGTGCTGCTGCCGCTCAAGGGGCCGGGCGCTCAGTTGGCCGGATGCCTCATCGCCGGACTGAGCCCGCGTCGCCCGGCGGATGAGGACTATCGCGCCTTCCTCCAACTGGTGGCCGGACAGATCTCCGCCGCGCTCACCGATGCGCGGGCCTACGAGGCCGAACGTCGACGGGCTGAAGCGCTGGCCGAGCTGGATCGGGCCAAGACCGCCTTCTTCTCCAATGTCAGCCATGAGTTCCGCACCCCGTTGACCCTGATGCTGGGCCCGTTGGAAGAGCTGACCACCTCCGCCGAGCTGTCGGCGCCGCTGCGCGAGCGCCTGGATCTGGTGCTGCGCAACACCGGTCGATTGCAGCGACTGGTCAACTCGCTGCTGGACTTTTCGCGCATCGAAGCGGGCCGCGCGCAGGCCCGCTTTCAAGCCACCGATCTGGCCGCCTTCACCCGCGATCTGGCCAGCAGCTTCCGGTCCGCCATGGCACGCGCCGGGCTGCGCTATGAGGTCGACTGCGCCCCACTGGATCGACCGGTGCCGGTGGACCGGGAGATGTGGGAAAAGATCGTTCTGAACCTGCTCTCGAATGCCTTCAAGTTCACGCTGTCCGGCCAGGTCACGCTCAGGCTGCGGCCGGGCGATGACGGCGCCAGCGCGGTGCTCGAGGTCGCCGATACCGGCGTCGGCATTCCCGCCGACGAGCTGCCGCGCGTCTTCGAGCGTTTTCACCGGGTCGCCGGGACCGAGGGACGCACCCACGAAGGCTCCGGCATCGGACTGGCGCTGGTGCAGGAACTGGTGCGCCTGCATGGCGGCCAGATCGAGGCCGCCAGCGTGCAGGGCGAAGGTTCGCTCTTCCGCGTCACCCTGCCCTTGAATGCCTCGCCGCCACAGATCGCGATGCCGGACAGCGGCCCCCTCGCCCAGCGTCCTTCAGGCGCCCGGGCTTTCGTCGAGGAGGCGCTGCGCTGGCTTCCGTCCGAGGACGCCGCGATCCCTCACGCCGGCGCACCGACATCGGACGCACGCCATGGACACGACCCATCCGACTCGACCGACAGCGCCTTGGAGGGCGGCGCACCCGCCTCGATGCGCCCGGTGGATGGGCGCCCGGACATGGCGCTGGACACCGACCTGCTGGGCAGCTCGGATCGCCGCTTCGCGCCGACCTACGGCGCCCATGTGCTGATCGCCGACGACAACGCCGACATGCGCGCTTATCTGCGGGATTTGCTGTCGCCGTACTACCGCGTCGAGACCGTGGCGGATGGCCGACTGGCGCTCGACGCTGCGCGCCGTCGACCGCCCGACCTGATCCTGAGCGACGTGATGATGCCGAGGCTGGATGGTCTGGGGCTGCTCGCGGCGATCCGTGCGGACGACCGACTGCGCAGCGTGCCGGTGGTGCTGTTGTCGGCGCGGGCCGGCGAGGAAGCCCGCATCGAGGGCCTCGATGGCGGCGCGGACGATTACCTGATCAAGCCCTTCTCCTCCCGCGAATTGCGGGCGCGTCTCGGCGCCTTGCTGGAGCTGCGCCGGATGCGCCATGCCAGCGAGGCCGCCGCCCAGCGCCGCACCGCGCAGTTCGAGACCCTGCTCAATGAATCGCCGATGGGCATGTACCTGGTCGCGCCGCAGGGCGATCGGTGGCGGCTGCTGGAAGCCAATCCCACCGCGCAGCGCGCGCTCGGCTTTCCCAACACGCGCTTGGGCGACGACTTCTCGGAGCTGGTGGAGCGGCTCTGGGGCGCGGACCACGCGCCCGCCATCCTGCGCCAGTTCCAGCGCACCTGGTCGACCGGCGAGCCCGGCGTGGTGCCGGAGTTCATCGCCGAACGGGCCGACCTCGGCCGGACCGAAGCCTATGAATGGCAGGTCAGCCGACTGCCGCTTCCGGACGGTCACCAGGGCGTCGTCTGCTATTTCCGCGAGATCTCGACCCACATCCTGGCGCGCCAGCGACTGGAGGCCGCCGATCGACAGAAGGACCAGTTCCTGGCGATGCTGGCGCATGAGCTGCGCAATCCGATCGCGCCGATCCGCAGCGCCGCCGATGTGCTGTCGCGGATGCGGCTGGACGACGGACGCGCCCGACGCATGGTCGACATCGTCCGCCGTCAGGCCGACAGCCTGACCCGGCTGGTCGACGACCTGCTCGACGTCTCACGCATCACCCAGGGCCGCGTCGCTCTGCAGCTCGGACCGGTGTCGCTGGCCGAGGTGCTGGCGCAGGCGGTGGAAACCGTCGAGCCGCTCATGCGTGAGCGCGACCACCTTTTCTCGGTGCGCACCAGCGGACCGCTGACCGTGCGCGGCGACCTGCCGCGCCTGGTGCAGTGCGTGGCCAATGTGCTGACGAATGCGGCCAAGTACACCGATCCGAAAGGGCATATCCAGCTGTCGATGCGCGCCGACCCGGCCGCCGACGAAGCCATCGTCTCGGTGAGCGACGACGGCATCGGCATTCCAGCGCCGCTGCAGGCGACGATGTTCGACCTGTTCGTTCAGGGCGATCGCGCGCTGGATCGCTCGCAGGGTGGGCTGGGGATTGGGCTGTCGCTGGTGAAGCAGCTGATGGCGCTGCACGGCGGCCGCATCAGCGCGCATAGCGAGGGCACCGGCACCGGCGCGCGTTTCGATCTGCATCTGCCGTTGTGGCGTGAAGCCGATCCGCCTTCCCCACGTCCGCAGCGACCGGCGCCGACCACCCTCGCGCCCCGCCGCATCCTGCTGGTCGACGACAACCTCGATGCGGCGGCGACGCTGGCGATGAACCTGTCGATGGACGGGCATGAGGTGGCGCAGGTCCACAGCGGCGAGGCGGCGCTGCAGCATCTCGACCGCGAGCCCGTCGATGTCGCGGTGCTGGACATCGGCCTGCCCGGCATGTCCGGCTATGAGCTGGCGCAACGCATCCGCGCGCATCCGACGCTGAAGTCGATCCGTCTGATCGCCCTCACCGGCTATGGCCAGACCGATGACCGCGCCCGCACCGCCGAGGTCGGGTTCGATGCGCATCTCGTCAAGCCGGCCGATCCGCAGGCCTTGCTGCGCGCGCTGGCCGATGATGGCGCCTGACGATCGGACGATCGCCCGGCCCGACCGCCGCGCTGCTGAGCGCCGTCCGGGTCGAACGCATCGCATCGTGACCCATCGGGCGAACGAGACGCGCGCCATCGCCCGCGCGGCGCTGGCCTAATCGCCCAGCGCCCGAATGGCGGCGGTCAGCGTCTGACGCTGATCGCCATACGCCTGCCACGGATCGGTCTTGCGCTGGCGCAGATGTTCGACGGCATTGGCGATCGTCCAGTGATCGCCGCCCTTCACCGCGTCGAGCTCATCCCAATCCAGCGTCATCGACACGCCCAATCCCGGCCGTGCCCGTGCGGAGAACGCGGCGACGGTGGTCTGCCCCTTGCCATTGCGCAGGTAGTCGGCGAACACCTTGCCGACGCGGTTGCGCGGGCCGCTCTTCGCCGAGAAGCGCTGCGGCACCGTCGCCGCCAGATGCGTCACCACCGCCTGACTGAATGACTTGCAGGTCTCCGGGTCGTGACGGCGCATCAACGGCACCACCACATGCAGGCCTTTGCCGCCGCTGGTCTTCAGCCAGCTCGCCAGGCCGAGCTCGCGCAGCAGCGCGCGCACCAGCAGCGCGGCTTCACGAACCTGCGCCCACGGCACGCCCTCGCCGGGATCGAGGTCGAAGATCAGACGATCGGGCCGATCCAGCCGGTCCACCTGCGAATTCCAGGTGTGGAACTCCACCGCATTGAGCTGGGTGAAGGCCAGCAGCTCGGCCGCGCTGGGCAGCACGATCAAGTCGTCGCCCTCCACATGCTTCTGGAAAAAATGCGGCCCCTCGACCCCCTCCGGCGCGCGCACCATGGCCACCGGACGACGCGCCAGATGCGGCATCAACCAGTCCGCCGCCTCGGCGTAATAGCGCACCAGGTCCAGCTTCGTGAGCCCGGTCGATGGATCGATCACGCGCTCCGCATGCGTGATCCGGAGATCGGCCGGGAGGTCGGAACAAGCCGGCTTCGACGTCGCGGCGGCTGTCTTCGATGCCTTCGTTGCTTTGGTGGCGCTGGCAGTGGTCGATGCCGCCGCTCTCCTGGATGGCTTCGATGTGTTCGATGTCTTCGATTTCTTCGTCGGTTTCATCGCTCGCTCTGTTTCTGTTCCGACTGCCGTCGATGCCGTCGATGCGGTCGCCGGCTTCCGCTTGCGCGCCGACGAGGGCGAGGTCGCCGATTCGGCTTGCTGGGCCGCAGCGGACTTTGTCGACGAGGTTTTTCCAGAGCCCGCCTTCTTCGACGCGTCCTGCTCCCCGGACACCGCCTGCGCGGGCGTTGCCGATTCGCGGCGGATCTCGCGCGCTGGCTTGTCCTCGCGCAGACCCTGGAACGAGGCGTGACGCACATGGCCGTCAGGAGTCCATTCGGCGAAGGCCACCTCGACGACGACACGCGGCTGCACCCAGCGCTCATCGCCGGTCGCGCGTCGTGCCCAATGGCTGCGCTGGATGTCCTCCGACTTGAAATGCGGCTGCTTCAACGTGATGGCTTCGAGCTGCCGCCGCAAGGCCGTGCCCGCCGACAGCGACCAGCCCGTGCCCACGCGGCCGGCATATCGCAGCGAAAGCGACGCGTTGGCCGTCGCGACCGCCGCCGATCCCGACGGCTCGTAGTAGCCGAGCAGCAAGCTGCCCAGGCCGCCGGAGCCATCCGACCGATCGGTGAAGCCCACCACGACGAACTCCTGCCGTTGCTGGCACTTCAGCTTGACCCAGCTGTCACTGCGCGCGCCGACATACGGTGCGTCGGGCCGTTTGAGGATCAGGCCTTCGAGCCGCATCTGGCAGGCGGCGGCCAGCATGTCGTCCGGCGGCACGGCGAAGTCCTCGCTGAAACGCAGGCGGTCCGCATCGTCCGGCGTCCGGGCTTCGCGATGGCTGCGTGCGGCATGGCCGTGGCCGTCCAGCAGCGCTCGCAACACCGCACGTCGCTCGCGCAGCGGGACCTCGCGCAGGTCGTGACCGTTCAGATGCGGCAGGTCGAACAGGAAGTACAGGATGTCGGCTTCCCGCACGCCCGCGCTGCGGGTCTTGCCCAGCGCCTGCTGCAATTGATTGAAGTCGGGCGCGCCGTCCTCGCGCATGACGACGATCTCGCCATCCAGCCACGCGTTGTCCAGGCCCAGCGATTCGAGCGCGCGCGTCAACGAAGGCATGCGCACCGTCCAGTCGTTGCCACCCCGCGTCATCAACGTGGCGCGTCCGCGATCGATGCGGGTCATCAGCCGATAGCCATCGAACTTCGCTTCGGCGATCCATTCGCCGGGCGGTGTGGCGCTGACCAGCGTGGCCAGTTGCGGCGACAGCTGTGCCGGCAGCTTCGCTCGGCGCGCGCCGGAAAGATCGGACAGATCGGGCAGCTCAGGCCGCTGCGGGCTCGCGTCGGCTCCGGCGTCGCGCCGACCGGCGGTCGCGCGCGGAGAGGCCGACTCAGTCGACTGCCCACCACCGCGCTTCGCGGCGGTACGCGCACTTGCGGTGGATGACGCTGCTGTCGTGGTCTTGTTGGCGGCCTTCGCTGCGGGCGTCTTTGACGTCTTCGCTGCGGTCTTCGTTGCGGTCTTCGTCGCCGGCTTGGCCGCCGCGTTTCCTGCGTTCGTCGATGAAGCCTTGGTCGCAGACGTCGATGTCGACGCCCGCGCCTGCTCGGTCGCTGTGCCGGTCGCTCGCTCGCCATCGGGGGCCGACCGCGCTTCCGCCAGGCCCAGCGGCTTCGCGATCACGCTGTCCGGCAGGGAGACAGTCACGTCGTCCTCTTCATGCGGACGCTCCCAGCCATCGTGCTTCTTGATCAGCAACCACTGCGCGCGCTTGTCGCCGGGGCGGGAGGTGCGCACCAGTTGCCACAGGCCCGCGAGCTTCTGGCCATGCAGCCGGAACACCAGCTTGCCGTCGCGCAGGCCCTGACGCGCATCGCCTTCGGGGGTCCAGGTGCCGTTGTCCCAGATGATCACCTCGCCGGCGCCGTATTGCTTGGCGGGGATCGTGCCTTCGAAGCCGCCATACGCCACCGGATGGTCCTCGACCTGGATCGCCATGCGACGCTGCTTGGGGTCGTAGGACGGCCCCTTCGGCACCGCCCAGCTCAGCAGCACGCCATCCAGCTCCAGGCGAAAGTCGTAATGCAGATGGCTGGCCCAATGCTTCTGGATGACGAAGGACAGACGACCCTCGCCGCGCGTCTCGCGCGGTGAGGTCGACGCCTCGTCGTTCGAGCGGCGGCGGTTGCGCGCCGGCGGGACCTCCGGGCCCGGTTCGGGCGTGATGCGGAAATCCCGCTTGCTGCGATAACGCGCCAGCGGCGCTTCCGGTCGTGCGGCGGTGCCCATGGGGTGGCTCCTGCTGAATGGAGGTCATCGAAGGCGCGCGAGCGTGGCTCCGCGCTGCAGATCAATCAAGCGCCGCACGCCGCTTCGGCGCTCACGCGGGCCGCGCCGACCTGCACAGTCCCGCATGGAGCACTGAGCCCCCTGCGCAAGCACACCGGCCGGCACGGCCCAGGCCCAGGCCCAGGCCCAGGCCCAGGCCCAGGCTCAGACTCAGGCTGCGCGCGGCTTCTTCTTGTTGCCCAGGCTGCGTCGCAGCAGCTCGGTCAGGTCGACCACATTGCCGCTGCCTTCCTCGCTCGGCTGCGCTTCCAGCGGCTCGACGGTTTCGGTCTCTCCGGCGGCGACCTTGCGGGCGATCAGCTTGCGGATCGAGGCGGTGAACTCATCGCGGAATTCGGTGGGGTCCCAATCGCTGCTCATCTCGTCGATCAGTTGCCGGGCCATCTCCAGCTCGCCGGCCTTGAAGCCGTGGGCGGAGCGGCCCTCGGCGGGCAGGTTCAGCTCATCGGCGGGACGGATCTCATTGGCCCAGCGCATCATGCCGATCATCAGCGCCGGTCCGGCCGGCAGCAGCGCGGCCAGATGCTCCTTGCTGTGGATCACCAGCCGCGCGATCGCGATCAGGCCGGCGTCGGCCATCGCTTCGCGCAGCAGCGCATAGACCTTGCCGGACTTGCCGATCGGCTCCAGGTAATACGGCTTCTCCAGATAGACGAACGAGACCTGCGTGGCCGGCACGAAGCGCTCGATGTCGATGGTCTGGGTGGTGGCCGGATAGGCCTTGCGGATCTCGTCATCGGTGAGCACGACGTAATCGCCGTTCTCCTGCTTCACGCCCTTGACGATGTGCGCCTTGTCGATGTCCTTGCCGGTGCGCTTGTTGATGCGCTTGTAGCCGACCGGGTCCATGGTGCGCTTGTCCAGCCAGTCGAAGTCCACATCCTCTTCGCGCGATGCCGGATACAGCGCGACCGGCACATGCAGCAATCCGAAACTGATCGCGCCCTTCCAGACTGCGCGACGCGGACGCGCCGCTTCCGCCGCATCGCCTTCCGGCGTGCTGCCGTGGCTGCTGGATTTGTCGCCGGAGGCACGGGTTGACGATCGCGATGTTGACCGCGATGACGTCCGCGTGGACGTCCGCTTGGACGTGCGCGACGACGCGCTGGAACCGCTGGCTGCGCGAGTGGGCATGTGCACCTCATCCAGGAATGGCCGAGACGCGCGAGGCGTCGAATCAGCTGGGAGAGGCAAACGGCGCGCCTGTCGGAAGGCGCAGCCGGCCGCGGAGGCGGCTTGTGGGGAAGCACGGAGGCCAGCGCCCTGTGGGGATGGCGCCGCTCCCGCGACGCCCTGACCGGGCGGTGAGAACGGGCGCTCCAAGCGGCGCGACCGCTCGTTCAGCCGAAGACGCGGACGGCGGCCACCAGGTGCTGCGACTGCTGCTGCAGGGATTCGGCGGCAGCGGAGGCTTCCTCGACCAGCGCGGCATTCTGCTGCGTCGCCTGGTCCATCTGCACGATGGCCTGGTTGATCTGCTCGATGCCGGCGGTCTGCTCCTGGCTGGCGCTGGAGATCTCGCCCACGATGTCGGTCAGGCGCTTCACGCTGCCGACGATCTGCTCCATGGTCGAGCCCGCCTGGCCCACCAGCGCGCTGCCGGCGTCCACCTTGTCGACCGAGTCGACGATCAGCGTCTTGATTTCCTTGGCAGCGGTGGCGCTGCGTTGCGCCAGGCTGCGCACTTCGGCAGCGACGACGGCGAAGCCGCGGCCCTGCTCGCCCGCACGGGCCGCTTCCACCGCGGCGTTCAGCGCCAGGATGTTGGTCTGGAAGGCGATGCCGTCGATGGTGCCGATGATGTCGCCGATCTTCTTCGACGAGTTGCTGATCGAGGCCATGGTCGACACGACCTGGTTGACCACTTCGCCGCCCTGCACCGCGATGTCGGACGCGGACAGCGCCAACTGGTTGGCCTGACGGGCGTTGTCGGCGTTCTGCTTGACGGTGGCGGTCAGCTCTTCCATCGAGGCCGCCGTCTGTTCCAGCGCGCTGGCCTGCGCCTCGGTGCGCGAGGACAGGTCCTGGTTGCCGGCGGAGATCTCACCGGCCGCAGTGGCGATGGTGTCGGTGGCGCCACGGATCTGGGTCACGGTGCCGGACAGGCTTTGCTGCATCTGATGCATCGCGGCCAGCAGGCTGACGTCGTCACCCGGCTTGAGCGCCACCTGCACCGACAGATCGCCCGCGCCGATGCGACGAACGATGTCGGCCGCATAGGCCGGCTCGCCGCCGAGCTGGCGATACAGGCGACGGGCCATGCTCCAGCCCAGGCCGCCCACCACCAGCATCAGCACGCCGCCGATGGACAGCAGGATCGCGGCACTGCGCCAGAAGGCGGTGTCGATGTCATCGATGTAATCGCCGAAGCCGACGATCCAGTCCCAGGGTTCGAACTTGATCACCGCATACAGCTTCTGCACTTCGTCCTTGGTGTTGGGCCGGGTGCCCAGCGCGATGACGGTGCCGATCGTCTTGCCTTCCAGCGCGGCGCGATAACGCACGCCGGCTTCCTTGCCGCCCTTCGCATCGACGATGCCCACCCGCTTCGGGTTGGGATGGACGTAGTTCACGTCGTTGGTGAAGCCGCGGACGAAGAAATACTGCTCTTCCTTGCGGAAGCTGCCGATGATCTTCTTGGCTTCCTTCTGCGCATCGTCGCGGCTGATCTGGCCGGCGACTTCCTGCGCATGCAGCTTCTCCAGGGCCGAATGCGCCAGCACCACCAGGGTGGACAGCTGCGCGGTGCGCTCCTTCATCATGGTTTGGCGCAGCGTGGTCAGCGAGACCGCCGCCAGCAGCAGCATGCCGGCCAGCGCGGCGGCGCACAGCAACAGGATTCGGGTACGAAGCGTCATGGGAGCGAGGGCCTTTCAGTTCGATCGAGCGGCAAGCCATCGAGCGAATCGAGATCCTCGCCCACGGCCCGGCACGGCGAAGCGCCGGCCATCCCCGGATTCTTCGGCGAGAGGTGGGATCAAGGGAAGCGCGCCCGTCACGCCCGCTTCATCTTTCCGTCACAAGGTCACACGACCTGCGCACCGCATCACGCGGGCCGCGGCCTGTCGGACGCGTACAGCGTCCGATGCGGCTGTGAAAAATTCACTGCGGCGAGACGGCTCGGGTGACTGCGCGACGCCCGCGCCGCGGCGCGCCAACGCTCAACTGAACAGCCGACGCGCGACCGGTGAGCCGGCCGCCAGATCGCGCGCCGCCAGCGCCTTGTACAGCGTGGCGAGTTCCTGCCCGATCGATTGGAAGGCGTGCAGGTTCAACACCTGACCCCGGTCATCGCAGACATCGGCTTCGAAATCGCGCGCCAGGTTGCGGGCCGCTTCCTGCCAGACGGCGAAGGGCTCCAGCGCTTCCGGCGTCTGCAGCACATCCAGCGCCAGCGTCAGCTCACGCAGCGAGGACGCCTGCGGATCATCCGCCAGCGCGGCCTGCGCATCGAAATGCAGCGTCAGCACCGGCGGTGCGCCGTCTTCCTGGCCCGGCATGATCAGGCGGCCCGGCATGGAGCCCGGCACGAAGCCATGGCGCAGCGCGCCTTGCTGCACGAAGCCCAGCGTCCAGGCCGCGCCGCGCGCCCGCAGGCAGATCGCCAGCTGCGCATCGTGCCCGCCGGCGAATTGATCCAGCTCCCGCGCGCGGCCGACCACGTCGAGCATGTCCGGGAACTCGACCATCGCGCCCAGGCCGTCGGCAAAGCCCTGCACCTTCTGCACGAACTCCGAGTACTCGATTTCGTTGAGCGCGCCGCTGCGGTTGGCCATCTGCAGGCCAGCCTGGAATTCGCCGTAGCGCTGGCCGGCGTGCGGCAGTTCCCATTCGCCCGACGCCGTGTTCAGGCCCTCGATGTGGAAGGGTTTGGTGCCGGCGCGACGGCTGCCCGGCATGTGCGAGAGCGCCATCTCGCCGCTGACCGGCGCTTCCGGCGTCACGGTGGCGATGGCGTCGATCAGCGCATCGATGCGGGTCGAGGCCTTGCGCGCTCGGGCCACGGCAGGCACCGCTTCATCCAGCGTGCGCAAATCCGGCAGCACGCCCGGCTCGGTGTGCAGCGCTTCCAGCCCAGGCAGGCGCTGGGCCTCGTCCTCCGACAGGCCGGCGGCCGCGACGAGGCTGGGTTCCTGCCGATCGGGCGCGGGCGCAGCGGGGGTCGGGCGACGCGGGCCGGCGCGGCGAGCGCTCCACCAGCCGTGCGCCAGCACCCCGACCAGGACGAGGCCGCCCAAGGCGGCCAGCATGGCGGTGAGGCTCCAGTCGGTGGTCATGGCGTGATCTCAAGGAGGGAAGGAAACGACATCCGCCGCGCGCGACGCCGGGTGGCCGCGCCCCAGCCGATCATCGTCGGGTGGGCGGAGGCCGGCCGGGCGGGCGTGGCAGGGCGACTCAGGCACATCGGGGAGCGCAGTGGGCGCGCGACCGATGGCGTTCGGGGAGGTGCAGACCTGGAAGCGGTGTTCGGGGCGGAAGAGACGGGCATGGACAGCACCCTGGCAATCAGTGATCCGCCATCGCGAGCGCGGATTCCATGTCGACCGCCACGATGCGGGACACGCCCTGTTCCTGCATCGTCACGCCGATCAGTTGCTCCGCCATCTCCATCGCGATCTTGTTGTGGGAGATGAAGAGGAACTGGGTGATCTTGCTCATCTCCGCCACCAGCCGGGCATAGCGCTCGGTGTTGGCATCGTCCAGTGGCGCATCCACTTCGTCCAGCAGACAGAACGGCGCCGGATTGAGCTGGAAGATCGCGAACACCAGCGCGATCGCGGTCAGGGCCTTTTCGCCGCCGGACAGCAGATGGATGGTCGAGTTCTTCTTGCCGGGCGGTTGAGCCATGACCTGCACGCCGGCGTCCAGGATTTCATCGCCGGTCATCACCAGCTTGGCCTGGCCACCGCCGAACAGGCTGGGGAACATGCGGCCGAAATGGTCGTTGACCTGCTTGAAGGTGGACCCCAGCAGATCACGGGTTTCCAGGTCGATCTTGTGGATCGCGTCCTCGAGCGTGGTGATCGCGGTGTTGAGGTCCAGGTATTGCGAATCGAGGAAGGTCTTGCGCTCGCGGGCGGCGCCCAGTTCATCGAGCGCGGCCAGGTTGACCGCGCCGAGGGCGGCGATCTCGCGGGTGATGCGGTCGATCTCGCCTTGCAGGCCGTAGAGCTTGACCGCGCCCTCTTCCACCGACTTGGCCAGTGCCTCCAGATCCACATTGGCGGCGGCGAGCTGCTCCATGTACTGCTGACCGCCGAGTGCGGCGGCCTGCTCATCGAGCTGCAGCTTGGTGATGCGCTCGCGCAGCGGATCCAGCGCCCGCTCGATGGTCATGCGCTGTTCCTCGCTGCGCTTCAGGCGCAGGCTGAGGTCGTCGTAGCTGGCGCGCACCAGCGCCAGCGCCTGCTCGCGCTCGACCTTCAAGGCCAGCGCATCCTGCAGGCCGGCCTGGGCGGCGGCGTCGTCCAGCTCGGCGCGTTCCTTCGCCATGTTCTGGACCGTCTGTTCATTGACCTGCACCTGCTGCCGCGAGGTCTCGATGCTGCGCTGCAGTTCGCCGCGCTTGGCCGCCAGCGCACGGGCGCTGAACACGGCTTCCTGCGCACGACGCTCCAGCACGCGCTGATGTTCGCGGGCCTCGGTGAGCTTGCGCTCGGCCTGGATCACCGCTTCATCGAGCTCGGCATGGCGCTCCTGGGTCGTGGCCAATTGCAGGTCCAATTCCTCGAAGCGGGCCTCGCCTTCCATGCGGCGCTCCAGCAGCGCTTCGGTCTGGGCGTCGATCTCGGCCAGTTCGTCATCGAGCTGGGTCCGGCGCGCGACCGCCGCTTCGGTCTGCTGCGCCAGACGCAGCAGCTCGACCTGCAGCTGATGCGCGCGGCCCTGGATCTCGGTGGCTTCGCGGCGCAGCACGGCCAGGCGCTGGGCGGATTCGGTGTAGGCGGCTTCCGCGCGGATCGACTGGGCGCGGGCATCCTCGGCGATCAGCGATTGAGCGCGCTGCTCGCGCTCCAGGTTCTCGATTTCTTGCGCACGCGCCAGCAGGCCGGCGGTTTCGGAATCCGCTGCATAGAAGCTCACCGCGAATTGGCTGACCGCATGGCCTTCGCGGGTCATGATGACCTCGCCATGGCTGAGCTGCGGGCGCTGCGCCAGCGCCTGGCTGATCGACTCGGCCGTGTAGATGCCTTCCAGCCAGTCGTTCATCAAGGCCTTGAGGCCGGTCAACTCCAGCTTGAGCAGATCGCTCAGCGGCGACAGCGCGCGGTGGGTGTTGGCGATCTCGCCGGAAGGCAACGAATAGAAGGCCAGTCGCGCGGGCGGCGGATCCGCCGCGAAGGCCTGGACCGTTTCCAGCCGGCCGACCGACAGCGCGCCCATGCGCTCACGCAGCGCCGCTTCCAGCGCGTTTTCCCAGCCCGGCGTGATGTGCAGCTGCGTCCACAGGCCCTTCACGCCGTCCAGTCCATGCTTGGCCAGCCAGGGCTTGAGCTTGCCTTCGGTCTGCACCTTTTCCTGCAGCGCGCGCAGCGCGGTGAGGCGGGCGACGATGTCGGTCAGCCTGGCCGCCTGCGATTGGGCTTCCTGCTGGGCGCGCTGGCGCTGCTCGTCGGCTTGCGGCACCGCTTCGGCCAGTTCGCTCAGCCGCGCGTCGGCGATGGCCTGTTGCTCATCCGCCGCGGCAGATTGCTGCTTCACTTCTTCCAGCTTGTCGTGCTGCGGCGCGGCCAGACCCTGGCGCTCCTGCGCCAGACGGTCGCGGCGTCCGCGCAGGCCCTTGAGCTGTTCATCGACGCTGCGGCTTTCCGCCGCCAGCACCTGGATCTGCTGCTGCACCTGCGTGACCTGGGTGCGCTGTTCATTGGCGCGACCCTGCGCGGCGCGAAGCTGGTCCTCGACCTCCGGCAGCTTCATCGCCTGGTCTTCGGCCTGGGCGGCGAGGATCTCGCTCTGCTCTTCGGCCTGGGCGATCTGGGTGGCGACATCGTCCAGCTCGAGCTGCGCCTGTTCCGCGCGCTCCTGCCACTGCTGGTTCTGCGCCTGCAGCTCGACCAGACGCTGCTCCAGCCGCTGGCGGCCTTCCACCACATAGCGGATGCGCTCTTCCAGCCGGCTCACCTCCAGCTGCGCTTCCGCATGGCGGCCCTGCGCGGCATGCAGCTCATCGCCGGCGGCGTAATGCGACTGGCGGATGGTCTCCAGCTCGGCTTCCAGATGGCGGAGCTCCGCCATGCGGGCTTCCAGCGCATTGACGGCTTCCAGATGCTCGGCCTTGACGCGGGTGGCCTCGCCGGCGGCGTCGCGGTGCTTGAGGAACCAGAGCTGATGCAGCTTCAGCGTGCCCTGGTCCTGCAGATGCCGGTAGTTGGCGGCGACCTCGGCCTGGCGCTCCAGCTTCTCGAGGTTGTTGTTGAGCTCGCGCAGGATGTCGTCGACCCGAGTCAGGTTCTCGCGGGTGTCCTTGAGCCGGTTCTCGGTTTCGCGGCGGCGCTCCTTGTACTTCGAGACGCCTGCGGCTTCCTCGAGGAACATGCGCAGTTCCTCGGGCTTGGATTCGATGATCCGGCTGATCGTGCCCTGGCCGATGATGGCGTAGGCGCGCGGGCCGAGGCCGGTGCCCAGGAACACGTCCTGCACATCGCGGCGGCGCACCGGCTGGTTGTTGATGAAGTAGCTGCTGGTGCCGTCGCGGGTCAGCACCCGCTTGACCGCGATTTCGGTGAACTGGTTCCACTGCCCGCCGGCGCGTGCGCTGGCGTTGTCGAACACCAGCTCCACGCTGGAGCGGCTGGCGGGCTTGCGGTTGCCGGAGCCGTTGAAGATGACGTCCTGCATGGACTCGCCACGCAGCTCGCTGGCCTTGCTCTCTCCGAGCACCCAGCGCACGGCATCCATGATGTTGGACTTGCCGCAGCCATTGGGGCCCACCACGCCGACCAATTGGCCGGGCAACTGGAAATTGGTGGGATCGGCAAAGGATTTGAAGCCCGAGAGCTTGATCGAGTTCAGTCGCATCGGGACGTTCGAACCATCGCTGGGAAGGGGCTTGCCGACGTGCGCCCGACCGGAAGGGTCACGACACCGCCAGCGTGTTCTAAGCCATTGATTTGATTATGGAAACGCCCCTGGACGGGGCGCTCGATTCGCGGCGGATGATACCATTGCGTCCTGCCTCCAACGGCCGGTGTCCCGGCGATCCTCACCAGGACGCATCAGGCCCTCACTCCCCAGAACTCCTCATGGCCAAGACCTCTTCCGCCAAGCCGGCTGCCGCTGGCGCCGTTCGTTCCTCTGCCGCCAAGCCGGTGAAGGCCGCCAAGTCCGCGAAGGCCGGCAAGACCGCCGCCTCGGCCACCGCCGCCGCGCCCAAGATGCGCGAAATGCCGCCCAACCCGCCGAGCCGTCCGAGCAAGGAAATCCACGTCTTCCCCAACCCGGCGCCGGAGCGTGATTACGTCATCCAGTTCCAGGTGCCCGAGTTCACCTGCCATTGCCCGCTGACCGGCCAGCCGGACTTCGCGCACTTCACCATCGACATGATCGCGGACCAATACTGCGTCGAGCTGAAGAGCCTGAAGATGTACTTCTGGAGCTATCGGGATGAAGGCGCCTTCCATGAGAAGGTCACCAACACCATCCTCGAAGACATCGTGAAGGTGACGAATCCGCGCTTCATCCGCATCACCGCGAAGTGGTATGTGCGCGGCGGCATCTACACGAATGTCGTGGCCGAGCACCGCCAGAAGGGCTGGAAGCCGCTGCCCGCCGTGGACCTGCCGGCCCACAGCTTCGAATCCGGCCTGCTGCGCTGATTCGCCACGCCCGGCCGCCGGCCCTGCCCGCCCCCACCCCATGGCCCTGAGCTACGACGCGACGCATCAATTCGTCCCGGTGACGCTGAAGCGCAGCCGCATCGATGGCTTCGGGGTGTTCGCGGACCAGGCCATCGCGGCCGGCACCGCGCTGGGCCTGCTCACCGGTGAATCGATCACGGTGGCGGAAGCCCGCCGCCGTGCGCAGACGGGCCAGCGCCTGATGCTGGTGGAGCTGTCGTCGGCGCGGGCGATCGACGCCAGTCGGTCGGACGACGCGATGCGCTTCACCAATCACAGCTGCCTGCCGAATGCCCGCATCCAGGTCGAGGACGGCGAGATCAGCTTCCACGCCGTGCGCGACATCCCCCGCGGCGAGGAAATCACGGTCGACTACGGCCAGACCCACCATGAAGGCCGACTGCCCTGCCGATGCGGCGCGTCGGGCTGTCGAGGGGCGCTGTGATCAACCCAGCGTTCGCCACATAAGTACCCGCCGCAGCGGCTGGATCGCCCGTCCAGCGCCCGATGGGCGGCGTGGGCTCCCCTATGATTCCGGGCATGACGTCCCCCGCTTCCACCCCGGTCAATCCGCGGCTGGCGCTGCTCCAGCCTTATCCGTTCGAACGGCTGCGCGCGCTGACCCAGGGCATCACGCCCAATCCTGAATACCGCCCGATTTCGCTGGGCATCGGCGAGCCGAAACACCCCGCACCGAAGCTGGTGGAAGAGGCCTTGATGGCCCATCTGAAGGGGCTGTCCAGCTATCCGGCGACGGCGGGGGATCCGGCGCTCCGGGCGTCCATCTCCGCTTGGCTGCAGCGTCGCTACGGCCTGGCGGTGGATGCCGCCACCCAGATCCTGCCGGTGAATGGATCGCGGGAAGCGCTGTTCGCGCTGGCGCAGGTGGTGATCGATCCGTCGCGCCCGGGCGCCACCGTGGTCTGTCCCAATCCGTTCTATCAGATCTATGAAGGCGCGGCGCTGCTGGCCGGCGCGACGCCGGCGTTCGCCAATTCCGACCCCGCCCGCAATTTCGCGGCCGACTGGTCGCAGATCGACGAGGCGACCTGGTCGCGCACCCAGCTGCTGTATGTCTGTTCGCCCGGCAATCCGACCGGCGCGGTGATGCCGCTGTCCGAATGGAAGACGCTGTTCGAGCTGAGCGACCGCCATGGCTTCGTGATCGCCTCGGACGAGTGCTATTCCGAGATCTACTTCCGCGAAGGCGCCGAGGCCGCGCCGCTGTCCGGCCTGCAAGCCGCGGCGCAACTGGGCCGGCCCGACTTCCGCAACCTGATCGCCTTCACCAGCCTGTCCAAGCGCTCGAATGTGCCGGGCATGCGCTCGGGATTCGTCGCGGGCGACGCCGCCTGGATCAAGCGTTTCCTGCTCTACCGCACCTACCACGGCAGCGCGATGAGCCCGATGGTGCAGGCCGCCAGCATCGCCGCCTGGGACGACGAAACCCATGTGATCGACAACCGCGCCCAGTACCGCGCCAAGTTCGCGGCGGTCACGCCGCTGCTGGCCGAGGTGCTGGACGTGGCCCTGCCGGATGCGGGCTTCTACCTATGGGCCGCTGTGCCAGACGGTAACGATATTGCCTTCGCCCAGGGACTGCTCGCTCAATACAATGTCGGCGTTTTGCCGGGCAGTCTGCTGGCGCGCGAGGCGCATGGGATCAATCCCGGCGCCGGACGCATCCGTCTGGCGCTGGTGGCCGAGCAGGCGGAATGCCTGGAAGCCGCGCGCCGAATTGTCGATTACGTCAGGAACACGTTCAGGACGACGCGCTGAAGCGGTCCGGACCCTCGCTTCAGCTCATCAGAACCGGTCACGACCGCCTCATCCGATCACCGCGCACAGCACGCATCACCCACGGCCCATGACGCGTCCGGCCTCAGCCGCCCCCACGCGTCACGCCGCCGTCACCGCCTCTCCCCCTCTTCCGCACGTTCATCTCCGCAAGACACCGCCATGACGCAAGACCTGCAATCCATCATCGACCTCGCCTGGGAAGGCCGCGCCAACCTCAATCCCGCCAATGCGCCTGAAGTGCG
This sequence comes from Burkholderiaceae bacterium, assembly GCA_913776825.1. Lineage (GTDB taxonomy): Bacteria > Pseudomonadota > Gammaproteobacteria > Burkholderiales > Burkholderiaceae_C > Roseateles. The sequence goes on along the minus strand of CAJYPV010000022.1, from coordinate 320,623 downwards.
CAGCGCGGTGGACGAGGTGCTGTCCCGCCTGGACGCCGGCACCCTGCGGGTGGCCGAGCGCCGCGCCGTCGGCGACTGGACCGTGCATCAATGGGTGAAGAAGGCGGTGCTGCTGTCCTTCCGCCTGAACGACAACCGCCAGATGGGCGCCGGCGACATGACCTTCTTCGACAAGGTCCCGACCAAGTTCGGCGGCATGACCGATGCCGAACTGCGCGCCACCGGCGTGCGGGTGGTGCCGCCGGCCGTGGCCCGTCGCGGCAGCTTCATGGCGCGCAACGTCATCCTGATGCCCAGCTACGTGAACATCGGCGCCCATGTCGATGAAGGCACCATGGTCGACACCTGGGCCACCGTCGGCTCCTGCGCCCAGATCGGCAAGAACGTGCATCTGTCCGGCGGCGTCGGCATCGGCGGCGTGCTGGAACCGCTGCAGGCCAACCCGACCATCATCGAAGACAACTGCTTCATCGGCGCCCGCTCGGAAGTCGTCGAAGGCGTGATCGTCGAGGAGAACTCGGTCATCTCGATGGGCGTCTACATCGGCCAGAGCACCCCGATCTATGACCGCGAGACCGACACCGTCAGCTACGGCCGTGTGCCGGCAGGCTCGGTGGTGATCAGCGGCAGCCTGCCCAAGGGCGATGGCAAGTACAGCCTGTATGCGGCCATCATCGTCAAGAAGGTGGATGCCGGCACCCGCGCCAAGACGTCCATCAACGACTTGCTCAGGGCTTGACCCCCCCTACCGCCTGACGGCGGCCCCCCGAGGGGGCGAGCGGGAGCCCGGCGGAGTCGGATCTCCGCGCTCCGCTGGACGAAGTCGCCGCCTGCGGGGCGACTCCAGGAGATGCGGTGGGGGTTGATCGGGTGGGGCGTGATGGGATACCGCGACGCGGCGAAGCGGCCACGTTAAGGTTCTAGAACCAAGAAATGCGGGGCGTGGCCTCGATGGAAGGGATGGAGATGAGTACCGGGAATATGGAGCGCATCCTGCGCTTGATGGCCGAAAAGGGCGCGTCGGACACCTATCTGTCGGCCAACATGCCGGTGTTGATCCGCATCAACGGGCAAATGGTGCAGGTCTCCGACCAGTTGCTGACGCCCGCGCAGCCCAAGCAGCTGATCGGCGAAGTGATCGACGCCCAGCACATGGCCGAACTGGACGCCACCGGCGAGCTCAACCTGGCGGTGTCGATCCCCAAAGTGGGCAGCTTCCGGTTGTCCGGCTTCCGCCAGCGCGGCTCGGTGGCCGCCGTGTTCCGCCACATCCCGCACGTCATCCCCTCGCTGGACAGCCTCTCCCTGCCACCGATCCTCGGCAAGCTGGTGACCGAGAAGCGCGGCCTGATCCTGATGGTGGGCGCCACCGGCACCGGCAAGAGCACGACGCTCGCCTCGATGCTGGAACACCGCAACCAGACGATGACCGGCCACATCCTGACGATCGAGGATCCGGTCGAATACCTGTTCGCCAACAAGCGCTCGCTGGTCAACCAGCGCGAAGTCGGCCGCGACACCGCCTCGCTGCAGATCGCGCTGAAGAATGCGCTGCGCCAGGCACCCGACTGCATCCTGATCGGCGAAATCCGTGACCGCGAAACCATGACCGCGGCGATTTCCTACGCGCTGTCCGGTCACCTGGTGCTGGCCACGCTGCACGGCAACAACAGCTACCACGCGCTCAACCGGATCATGTCGTTCTACACGCCGGAATCCCGCCCGGCAATGCTCAACGACCTGGGCGCCGGCCTCAAGGCCGTGGTCTCCCAGCGCCTGGTGCGCTCGGCCTCCGGCGGCCGCGTGCCCGCGATCGAAATCCTGCTCAACACCAAGCTGATCGCCGAACTGATCGAGCAAGGCGATTTCGCCGGCGTGAAGGAAGCGATGGAAAAGTCCATCGCCGAAGGCTCGCAAAGCTTCGAAGAGCATTTCGCCAACCTCATCAACGACGGCACGATCACCCGCGAGGAAGGCCTGGCCTTCGCCGATTCGCCGACCAACCTGCTCTGGCGTCTGCAAAACGACATGTCCGGCGGCAAGCCGCAGAACGCCAAGAAGGAAGAACCGGCGGCCGACGAAGCCAGCTTCACCTCCATCACCCTGGATGTGCAGCCCGGCTGATCGCCGCCGCCCCACCGCATGACGATGCCCGTTCCGCCTGCTTTGCCCGTTTCGACCGTTTCGACCGTTTCGACCGATCGCGCCGAGGCCTTCAGCGCGTCCTCCATCGACGAGGTGGAAGCGCGCACCCTGTCCCTGCTGGAGCAACTGATCGCGCGCGCGTCGGTGACGCCGTCCGACGCCGGCTGTCTGCAGCTGATCGGCGACCGGCTGGCCGCGCTGGGATTCGTGCTGGAGCGCATGGACAGCGGACCGGACGATTTCCGCGTCGAGAACCTCTGGGCGATCCGGCGCGGGCAGTCCTCGGCCGCGCCCTGCCTGGTCTTCGCCGGGCACACCGACGTCGTCCCCACCGGCGACCTCGCCAAATGGCAGAGCGACCCGTTCGTGCCCAGCGTGCGCGAGGGCCGGCTCTACGGCCGCGGCGCCGCGGACATGAAGACCTCGCTCGCGGCGATGGTGGTGGCGGTCGAAGATTTCGTGGCGGCGCATCCGTCGCACGCCGGCCAGGTGGCGTTTCTGCTCACCAGCGATGAGGAAGGCCCGGCCCGCGACGGCACGGTCGTGTGCGTCGAGCGTCTGCGGCAGCGCGGCGAGCGGCTCGATTACTGCATCGTCGGCGAGCCGACATCGGTCGAGCGGCTCGGCGACACGGTGAAGAATGGTCGTCGCGGCTCGCTGTCGGGTCGGCTGCGAGTCATCGGGGTGCAAGGCCATGTGGCCTATCCGCATCTGGCCCGCAATCCGGTGCATCAGGCCGCGCCCGCGCTGGCGGAACTGGCCTCAACCGTCTGGGACGCCGGCAATGCCTATTTCCCGCCGACGACCTTCCAGATCTCCAACATCCAGGCCGGCACCGGCGCGGGCAATGTGATCCCGGGCGAGATGACGGTGGATTTCAACTTCCGCTTCTCGACCGAATCCACGCCCGAGCAGCTGCGTCAGCGTGTGCACGACCTGCTGGGGGCGCATGGGCTGGACTATGCGCTCGACTGGAATCTGTCCGGCCGGCCGTTCCTGACGCCTGTCGGCGAGCTCTCGGCCGCCTTGAGCGCGGCCATCGCGACCGAAACCGGCGTGCAGACCGAACTGTCGACCACCGGCGGCACCTCGGATGGCCGATTCATCGCGACAATCTGCCCTCAAGTCGTGGAATTCGGCCCGCTGAATGCGAGCATCCACAAGATCGACGAATACGTGCCCCTCGATCAGATCGCGCCACTGACGCGCATCTACCGACGCACCCTGGAGAACCTGCTGCTGTGACCCTGCTGGAATTGATCGAGGCCCAGGCCGCCCGCCTCCATGAGGCGGGCGTTTCATTTGGGCATGGCACGACCAACGCGTTCGACGAATCGGCGTGGCTGGTGATGTGGAAGCTCGGCCTGCCCCTGGATGCGCTGGACGAGCACGAGAACGATCCGGTCGAGCCCGAGCGCGTCGCCGAGGTGCAGGCGCTGGTCAGCCAGCGCATCGACAGCCGTCAGCCCGCCGCCTACCTCACCCGTGAAGCCTGGCTGCAGGGCGTGCCCTTTTATGTCGATGAGCGCGCCATCGTGCCGCGCAGCTTCATCGCCGAGCTGATCGCCGACGCCACCATCGATGCGTGGTTGTCCGACCAGACCGCCCGGGTGCTGGACCTGTGCACCGGCAATGGCAGCCTGGCCGTGCTGGCCGCCATGGCCTGGCCCGAGGTGGCCGTGGATGCGATCGATCTGAGCGAGGACGCCTTGGCCGTGGCGCGGATCAATGTCGATCGGCATCAGCTCGGCGACCGGATCCACCTGCTGCAGGGCGACGGACTCGCGCCTGCGCAAGGGCCGTACGACCTGATCCTGTGCAATCCGCCGTATGTGAACAGCGCCTCGATGGCCGCCCTGCCGGCGGAATACCAGGCCGAGCCGGTGCTGGCGCTCGCTGGTGGCGACGACGGCATGGACTTCGTCCGCACCCTGCTGGCCCAAGCGCCGGCGCAACTGACTGAACATGGAGTACTGGTGCTGGAAATCGGCAATGAACGCGACTTCTTCGAGGCGGCCTTCCCGCGACTCGAAGCCGCCTGGCTCTCGACCTCTGCGGGCGACGACCAAGTCCTGCTGCTGACCCGCGACGCGCTGAAGGGACTCGCATGATCACCCTGCGCGATGTCACGCTGCGCCGCGGCACGAAGATCGTCCTCAACGACGCCAGCGTCACGCTGCAACCGGGCGAGAAGATCGGCCTGGTCGGCCGCAACGGCGCGGGCAAGTCCAGCCTGTTCGCGCTCCTGACCGATCGCCTGCAAAGCGACAAGGGCGAGGTCGACATCCCCCGGCAATGGGCCGTCGGCGAGGTCGCCCAGCACATGCCGGAAACCGAGATGCCGGCCACCGATTTCGTGCTGGAAGGCGACGTCCGCCTGATGGCCGCGACCCGCGCGCTGGAAGAGGCCGATGCGTCCGGCGACGGCCATGCGATCGCCGAAGCCCACGCGATGCTGATGGATGCGGGCGTCTTCGATGCCCGCGCTCGCGCGCAGGCGCTGCTGATGGGCCTGGGCTTCAAGGGCGCGCAGGTGGATGCGCCGGTGAACAGCTTCTCCGGCGGCTGGCGCATGCGTCTGCAACTGGCGCGCGCGCTGATGTGCCCGGCCGACCTGATGCTGCTGGACGAGCCGACCAACCACTTGGACCTGGATGCGCTGGTCTGGCTGGAAGCCTGGCTGCAACGCTACGACGGCACGCTGCTGATCATCAGCCATGACCGCGAGTTCCTGGACGCGATCACCAAGGTGACGCTGCACCTGGACGACGCCAAGCTCACCCGGTATGGCGGCAACTACACCACCTTCGAAATGATGCGCGCCGAGCGCATGGAGCAGCAGCAGGCGGCGTACGCGAAGCAGCAGGACAAGGTCGCGCATCTGCAGAAGTTCATCGACCGTTTCAAGGCCAAGGCCAGCAAGGCCAAGCAGGCCCAGAGCCGGGTCAAGGCGCTGGAGCGGATGGAAAAGCTCGCGCCGGTGCTGGCCGCATCGGATTTCAGCTTCGAATTCCGCGAGCCCTTGAACCTGCCCAATCCGATGCTGATGTTCGATCAGGTCGCCGTCGGCTACGACACCGACGAAGGCGAGAAGGTCATCGTGCGAGGCATCGACCGCTCGGTGCTGGCCGGTCAGCGCTTCGGCATCCTGGGCGCGAACGGTCAGGGCAAGTCGACCTTCGTGAAGACGGTCGCCCGCATGCAGCGCGCGATGGGCGGCACGATCACCGAAGGCAAGGGCCTGTCGATCGGCTATTTCGCGCAGCAGGAAATGGATGTGCTGCGGCCGGACGAAGGTCCGCTGATGCACATGATCCGGCTGGCGAAGGAAGTCAGTCCCGGCGCGCGCGAACAGGAGCTGCGCGATTTCCTCGGCCAGTTCCGCTTCATCGGCGACATGGTGAATCAGGAAGTCGGCAGCCTGTCCGGTGGCGAAAAGGCCCGCCTGGTGCTGGCCATGCTGGTCTGGCAGCGCCCCAACCTGCTGCTGCTGGACGAACCGACCAACCATCTGGACCTGCAGACCCGGGAAGCGCTGTCGATGGCGCTGAATGAGTTCGAGGGCACGGTGATGCTGGTCAGCCATGACCGCGCGCTGCTGCGCGAAGTCTGCGACGAGTTCTGGCTGGTGGCCGGCGGCAAGCTCGCGCCTTTCGACGGCGACCTGGACGACTACCAGCGCTGGCTGCTGGAGCAGTCCAAGGAAGCCGCCAAGCTGGCGAAGGAACAGGCCAAGGAGCAGGCGAAGCTGGGTCGCCGCGATGCGGCCTCCACGGCGAGCGCGCCGGCACCCGTCGCCGCGCCCGCCCCCGCCCCTGCGCCCGCGCCGGTGAAGCGTGAGGACCGCAAGCTCAGCGGCCAAGCGCGCCAGCGGCTCGCCGAACAGACCCGTCCGCTGCGCAAGGAACTGGATCAGATCGATCAACGCATGAAGGCGCTGACCGACGAGCGCAGCCGTCTGGAAACCGAGCTTGCCAGCGGCAAGGCGTCACCCGCGCAGATCGTGGAAGCGGGCAAGCGGCTCAAGGCAATCGGTGATGAGCTGGAGACCGCTGAGCTCCGCTGGCTGGAGTTGAGCGAGCAGATCGACGCGATGCAGAACGCCGCCTGATTCGGCTGCTTTGCCGCTTGGCCGCCTGGCCGACCGGTTCTGACGCGCCTTCGGCGGCCCGAACCTGTCGTCGATCACTCCCAAGCGCATCCCCTACTGAATGCCCCGCCTCGCCAGAGTGCGGGGCATTTTTTTTGTCATCGAGTTGCGCGAAGATGGCCGCCAGCCCTCGGCCAAAAGACCACTTCAATTGTGTGCAATTGAATTGCTCGCTACATTAACTCCCATGCCGAACGACCTCAGCCCCCTCACCGACGCGGACCGCGCCTCAGCGCCCGTCCCGCCGACGGATTGGCTGTTGCTCGACCACCAGCTGTGCTTCGCGCTGTACTCGACCTCGCTCGCGATGACCAAGCTCTACAAGCCGCTGCTGGCGCCGCTGGGTCTGACCTATCCGCAATATCTGGTGATGCTGGTGCTGTGGGAAACGGACGGGCTGGGCGTGTCGGATGTCGGCCAGCGGCTGAGCCTGGATTCCGGCACGCTCACACCGCTGCTCAAGCGCCTGGAGACGATGGCGCTGATCGTGCGCCGGCGGGATAGCCAGGATGAGCGCCGCGTCGGCATTCATCTCACCCCCGCCGGTCGCCACCTGCGCGAACAGGCCATTGCCATTCCGGAACAACTCGCTTGCGCCAGCGCCTGCGCGCCGGAGGAACTTCAGGCGCTGGTCCGGCAACTGCATCAGCTTCGCCGACAGATGCTGACCCATCTGGACGATTCATCTTCTCCGGACTGACGTCCGGAGGCTTCCAACGTCTCACGACGTCTTTTGTTTCACCCACCTCAAGGAGCGCCACATGGCCATCGAGAAAGCCCTCTACACCGCCACCGCCACTGCCACCGGAGGCCGCGCCGGCACCGCGCAATCGTCGGACGGCGCCTTGAAGGTCGACCTGTCGACGCCGAAGGAACTGGGCGGCGCCGGCGGTGCGGGCACCAACCCGGAACAGCTGTTCGCTGCGGGCTACTCGGCCTGCTTCATCGGTGCGATGAAGGCCGTGTCGGCGCGTCAGCAGATCAAGCTGCCGGCGGAAGTGTCGATCACCAGCGACGTCTCGATTGGCCCGCACGCCAACAAGCCGGGCGCCTTTGGCATCGCCGTGGCGATGACGATCTCGGTGCCGGGCATGGACCGCGCCGAACTGGAAAAGCTGGTCGCGACGGCGCACGAAGTCTGCCCGTACTCGAACGCCACCCGCGGCAACATCGACGTCACCCTGACGGTGGCCTGATGACACGCACGACGCGGGCGGGATGCCGGCGTCGTGCGGCACTCGCGTGGGGGTCAAGCCCTTGAGCGGCCAGCGTCCATCACTCCCGATGACGCTGGCGAACGAGCCTCAGCCGCGTGCTTGAAGCAACGTGAGCATCAATTCAATGCGGGCCGCCCACGGTGACAGGGCGGCCCCTTTTTCATTCGGCGCGCCGACGATCGGGCCTTGCGCACAACGGGTCGTGCGCCACACCGGCACCCCTTGATCCTTCAAAGCCTGCAGCGGCGCTTCCAGCGACTGATGCCAGGTGCCATTGCCGGTGCAAGCCAGGACGAGCCCCTCGAGTCCCGCCGCCTGCCAGGCGTTGAGCGCTCGCGCCTCGATCCCGGCGTGGCTCGCCAGCACCGCGACCCAGGGCCAGGCCTTGCCTGGCGCGGGCAGCACGGCCAGACCCAGCGGCGTGCCAGCCGGCCATGCGCGGAACTGCCGGACATGGCCCTCCTCGATCACGCCCAACGGACCCGCATCGGCGCCGGCGGTGAAGGCGTCGAGCCGATAGGTGTGCTGCTTGCGCAGCTCCAGCCCCGACCAGACCTGACCGGCGACGACCGCCACCACGCCCTGCACGCCCGACGTTCCCGCGAGCGCCACCGCATCCAGCAGGTTTTGCGGACCATCGGCCTGCACCGCCGTCGCCGGCCGCATCGCCGCCGTCAGCACGACCGGCTTTGTCGGCGCCAGCACACGCTGCAGCACATACGCGGTTTCTTCCAGCGTGTCGGTGCCATGGGTGATCACGACGCCTTGCACATCCTCGCGATCCACCAGCGCCTGCACCCGGTGCGCCAGACGGGTCCAGGTGCCGTGGTCCATGTCCTTGCTGTCGAGCTGTGCCAGTTGCTCGGCCTCCAGTGGCAGCGATGCCAACGCGGGAATCGCGCCCACCAGCGACTGGACCGACAGCTGTCCCGCCTTGTAGCCGACGTTATCGGTCGCGCTGCTGGACGCGCCGGCGATGGTGCCGCCGGTCCCAAGGATCACAATCTTTCGCGTCGTGCTTTGCAATTCGGTGTCTCCTGGATAAAAATACAGAACACTGGATGGATACTCAGGCCCGGAGCGAACTCTGCTGGCTTCATGCGGTCGAAGCGCCTGACTGCAGGTCCGGCACCATCGACGCATCGTCGACTGAGCCATCCTCATTTTCTGAAAACCAAAGGCTGCGCTCGTGGATACACCACCCAAACTCACCGCCCGCCAACAACAGATTTTCGACCTGGTCCGGCGCAGCATCGAGCGCACCGGCTCGCCCCCCACCCGCGCTGAAATTGCGACCGAGCTCGGCTTTCGTTCGGCCAATGCCGCGGAAGAGCATTTGCAGGCGCTCGCCCGCAAAGGCGTCATCGAATTGCTGGGGGGAACGGCGCGTGGCATTCGCTTGCCCTCGCCCACCCTGCGCGAGGTGAACCAAGCCCGCGAGCATCGCCAGTTTTCGCTGCCGCTGCCACAGATCGCGCAGCTCACGCTGCCGTTGGTGGGCCGCGTGGCGGCGGGGTCGCCGATCCTGGCCGAGGAACATGTCGAGCAGCACTATAGCGTCGATCCCTCGGTCTTCTCCCGCACGCCGGACTTCCTGCTCAGGGTCAAAGGCATGAGCATGAAGGACATCGGCATCATGGACGGCGACCTGCTCGCGGTGCAGAAAACCAGCGAAGCGCGGAACGGCCAGGTGGTTGTGGCGCGCCTGGGCGACGAGGTGACCGTGAAGCGATTCCAGCGCCACGCCGGCGGTATCCGCTTGCTGCCGGAGAACCCGGACTTCCAACCGATCGAAGTCGCCGCTGGCGACGAGAGCTTCGCGTTGGAAGGTCTCGCGGTGGGTTTGATCCGCGCGGGATTCCATTGACGGCTGCGCGGCGGCTGTCCGACGGGCGGCCGCCGCCTTTGTTCGCACTCCTCTGCTGGTACGCGCCATGACGCTCAACGCCCATACCGCCAAGCCCAAGGCCAGCGCCAGCGCTAAACCCAAAGCGAAATCCAAACGCCAGGGCAAAGCGGCGACCGCCGCTGACTGCCAGGCGCTCCAGCAGATCCCCAACATCGGCTCCGCGATGGTCGCCGACTTCGCACTGCTGGGCATTCACAGGCCGGAAGAGCTCGTTGGCGCGGACGCGTTGGCCCTGTATCAGCGGCTCTGCCAAACCACCCACCAGCGACACGATCCCTGCGTGTTGGACACGTTCATGGCCGCAGTCGACTTCATGAACGGCGGCCCGGCGCGCGACTGGTGGAGCTTTACGGCGCAGCGCAAGCTCCTCTATCCGGACGTCTGAGCGGGTCTGATGCGCGCCATGCGGCAACGGGTGGGACGTTGCGCGCAGGCTCGCAGGCCTGCGTGGTCTGGTGTGGCTTGGCTTGGCTTGGCTGCGTCAATGGTGTCTTGCGAGCGCCAACGTAGATTGACAGACCCGGACAAACTCGCAGCCCGCCAATATGTCCTGCGGTGCCGATCGCAGAATCGCTGTGAAGCGAGACGCTCTGCTAACCGAATAGCACATTGGAATGGCGCGGAAAGTTTCCGAGTATCCGACGGCGGCGATCCAGTGATCGCACAACCAGCATTTCCAGGTCACCAGAATTCCTGAAAACTCCGACCGCGGGAATCAATTGAAGTCGCCGCCGCTTGGCAGATACCTTTTTTGGACATCCGCCCTGCCACATCACCTCACACTGGCAGCGAGCCCTGACGATTAACTCAGGCGGTCGCGCGACGCGAGTCACATTCCCATGGCAAGTCAGCGCGCCATGCCGCATTCCAACGACAGCCAACGCCAGTCGCAATATCCCACTTGGTGCGGTGAAATCTCTCGAGCAAAGAAAAAACCCTGCCGACTTGCATCGACAGGGTTTGAATGTTGGCGGAGTGGACGGGGCTCGAACCCGCGACCCCCGGCGTGACAGGCCGGTATTCTAACCAACTGAACTACCACTCCAGAATCAACGCGATAGACGCGCTGAATCCTTACTGAAACAAGCTTCGCAGTTTTTTCTGCGCGGGTGCCGACAAATTTCGACACCTGACAAGTCAGACGCCTGACTTGTGAAACTTGGCGTCCCCTAGGGGATTCGAACCCCTGTAGCCACCGTGAAAGGGTGGTGTCCTAGGCCTCTAGACGAAGGGGACAACTCTTCTTTTGATCACTCGGAACTGCGCTCAAACCCCTCGAAACAGCTCAATTGAACTATCTCGAAGGCATTTGGTGGAGGTAAGCGGGATCGAACCGCTGACCTCTTGCATGCCATGCAAGCGCTCTCCCAGCTGAGCTATACCCCCGAATGCTTTCGCATTGAAACGGTACGCAGCCCGAGTCATCGACAATGTTGGCGGAGTGGACGGGGCTCGAACCCGCGACCCCCGGCGTGACAGGCCGGTATTCTAACCAACTGAACTACCACTCCAGATACTTGGCTTTCCAGCCATCGCATCAGTTTGTTTTCAACGATTCATTACTATAACTGAATTTTGAAGTGATTTGAACAAATTCGCTTCAATTTTCAATCCAGTAATCAAGCCATGCGAGCATGACGTTGAGTCTTGGCGTCCCCTAGGGGATTCGAACCCCTGTAGCCACCGTGAAAGGGTGGTGTCCTAGGCCTCTAGACGAAGGGGACAAAACCTTCTTGACTTGAACTGCGCGCCACCTGCGAACTCTGGATAGTCATCCTGAAGAATTCTGGTGGAGGTAAGCGGGATCGAACCGCTGACCTCTTGCATGCCATGCAAGCGCTCTCCCAGCTGAGCTATACCCCCAGAGTTTCCTCCAGAGCCGTCACAGACCGGACGCGATAGCAAAACTGTTGATATCCAGCGCAGTGACTACTGCCAACTTCACCGGATTCGCCAACCTTGCTGCGTTTCAGAACTGTTTCTGACTGCGCTGTTCAAGCGAGAACGAGAGTATAGACCGAGTTTTAAACCGAACGCAAGCGGTTCACCAAAATTTCCTTGTCGAAAAGTTCCAGCACCGCATCCACCGAGGGCGTCTGTGCACGACCACACACCAGCACACGCACCGGAATCGCCAGTTGCGGCATCTTCAGACCGAAGCTGCCGATGGTCTCCTTGATGGCGGCATTGATCTGGGCCTTGTTCCAGCCCTCACCGTCCAGCGCCTGCAGCTTGTCGGCCAGCGCGTGAATCGCCGGCTTGACGGCCTCGGTCAGATGCGTGGCGCGATCCTCGTCCGACGGAGAGACCGGCGCGACATACATCACCAGCCAGTCCGCCAGCGCCACGGTCGTCGCGCAACGGTCCTTGAACAGCGCGCACATCGCTTCCAGCTTGGTGGGGACCGGCAGACCACGCTTGGTCAGTTGAGCGCCCACCAAAGCGGCCAGACGCGCGTCCGAGGCCAGCTTGATGTAGTGCGAGTTCACCCACTCCAGCTTGGCCGGATCCCACTGCGCGGGGCTCTTGGAGATGTGGCTGCCATCGAACCACGACACCATCTGTTCCAGGCTGAACAGCTCATCGTCGCCATGGCTCCAGCCCAGGCGCGCGAGATAGTTCAGCATCGCTTCGGGCAGGTAGCCGTTGTCCTCATAGGCCGTGACGCTCACCGCGCCGCGACGCTTGGACAGCTTCTGACCATCGTCGCCCAGGATCACCGGGATGTGGCCGAACTGCGGCAGCGGCGCGCCCAGCGCATTGAAGATGTTGATCTGCCAGGGCGTGTTGTTGATGTGCTCGTCGCCGCGGAACACATGGCTGATGGCCATGTCCCAGTCGTCCACCACCACCGCGAAGTTGTAGGTCGGCACGCCGAGGGCGCCCTCACCCGCCGCTGCATCGGCCGGACGCATGATGATGAGGTCATCGATCTCGCGGTTGTTGATGACGATCGGTCCCTTGACCAGATCGTCCCAACGCACATCGCCGTCGAGCGGATTCTTGAAACGGACCACCGGCTTCACATCGGCCGGCACCGGCGGCAAGGTCTTGCCGGGCTCGGGACGCCAGCGTCCGTCGTAGCCGGTCTTCTCACCGCGAGCGCGCTGCGCTTCGCGCATGGCGTCGAGTTCCTCGGGCGTGCAGTAGCAGTAGTAGGCCGTGCCAGCGGCGATCATCTGCTGCGCCACCTCGTGATAACGCGCCAGGCGCTGCATCTGATAGACCGGACCTTCGTCGTAGCCCAGGCCCAGCCATTGCATCGAGGCCAGGATCTGCTCGACCGAATCCTGCGTCGAGCGGGCGACGTCCGTGTCTTCAATGCGCAGCACGAATTGACCGCCGTGATGGCGGGCATAGGCCCAGGAGAACAACGCCGTGCGGGCGGTGCCGAGATGGAGAAAGCCGGTCGGCGATGGCGCGATCCGGGTGCGAACAGGGGTCTTGGTCATAGCGAGTTCAAGCCACGGGCCAGGTCGGCCTTCAGGTCTTCGATGTCTTCCAGGCCGACCGCGACGCGGATCAGGCCTTGGGTGATGCCCGCCGCCTGGCGCTGCGCCTCGGTGAGGCGGCCATGCGAGGTGCTGGCGGGATGGGTGATGGTGGTCTTGGTATCACCCAGGTTGGCGGTGATGGAGCAGATGCGGGTGTGGTCGATCACATGGAAAGCCGCCGCGCGGCCGTGGTCCTCGACCGCGCCCTTGACGATGAACGACACCACCGCCCCGCCCTGCCCGCCTTGCTGGCGCATCGCCAGTTCATGCTGGGGATGGGAGCGCAGGCCGGGATAGTAGACGCGCTCGATCGCCGGATGCGCTTCCAGCCATTCGGCCAGTTGCGCGGCGCTGGCGCTCTGCGCCTTCATGCGGATCGACAGCGTCTCCATGCCCTTGAGCACCACCCACGCATTGAACGGCGACAGCGACATGCCGACGCTGCGCATCACCGGCGTGAACACGCCGTCGATGTGCTGCGCGGAACCGCAGATCGCGCCGGCGATCACGCGACCCTGGCCGTCGAGGTATTTGGTGCCGGAGTGGATGATGAAGTCGGCGCCCATGTCCGCCGGACGCTGCAGGGCCGGCGAGGCAAAGCAGTTGTCGACGGCCAGCAGCGCGCCATGCGCATGGGCGATCTCGGCCAGCGCGGCGACATCGCAGACCTCGGTGAGCGGATTCGTCGGGGTTTCGGCGAACAGCAGCTTGGTGTTGGGCTGCAGCGCGGCCTTCCACTCGGCGAGATCGGTCTGGGAGACGAAGGTCGTCTGCACGCCAAACTTGCCGAACTCACCCTGCAGCAGCTTGATGGTGGAGCCGAACACCGAGCGCGAGCACACCACATGGTCGCCCGCCTTCAACAAGCCCATCACCAACAGCATGATGGCCGACATGCCCGACGACGTGCCGATGCAGGCCTCGGTGCCCTCCAGCGCGGCCAGTCGGCGCTCCATCATCATCACCGTCGGATTGGAGAAGCGGCTGTAGACGAACGCCTCTTCCTCATTCGCGAAACGGCGCGCTGCGGTCGCGGCATCCGGATGGATGAACGAGCTGGTGATGAACAGCGCCTCGGAGTTCTCGCCCCACGGCGTCGCGGGCAGGCCCTCGCGCACCGCGAGCGTGTCCAGGCGGGCGTCGTCGGGCAGTTGAACGCGCGGGATGCCGCCGGTCTTGGCGGACGACGGATCGTTCGCCATCACTGGTCTCCGCCGCTTTGCAGCGCCAGGCGGCTGCGGGCCGGCAGATCCTCTTCCTCGGCTTGCGACTTGCGCTGCTCGCGCATCGTGGCGAAGTCCTCGGCCGACACATCGCCGGTGATGTAGCGGCCATCGAAGCACGAGGCCTCGAAGCCATTCAGGCCCGGGCGCAGCGCACCGACCACCCGCTTCATCGCATCCACATCCTGATAGATCAGCGCGTCGGCGCCGATGAACTGGCGGATTTCCTCGATCGAGCGGTTGTGCGCGATCAGCTCTTCGGTGGTCGGCATGTCAATGCCGTAGACATTGGGATAGCGCACCGGCGGCGCGGCCGACGCCAGATACACCTTCTTCGCGCCGGCTTCACGCGCCATCTGCACGATTTCCTTGGAGGTGGTGCCGCGCACGATGGAGTCGTCGACCAGCAGCACATTGCGGTCCTTGAACTCCAGGCCGATCGCATTGAGCTTCTGGCGCACCGACTTCTTGCGGGTGGACTGGCCCGGCATGATGAAGGTCCGACCGACATAGCGGTTCTTCACGAAGCCTTCGCGGTACGGCTTGCCGATGCGGTGAGCCAGTTGCATGGCCGACGGGCGGCTGGATTCGGGAATCGGGATCACCACATCGATCTCGCTCGGCGGGATGGTGGAAATCAGCCGCTGCGCCAGGGTCTCGCCCATGTTCAGGCGGGACTGGTAGACCGAGATGCCATCCATTACCGAATCCGGACGTGCGAGGTACACGAACTCGAACATGCAGGGATTGAGGGTCGGGTTCTCGGCGCACTGCTGGGTGTGGATGGTGCCGGCGGTGTCGATGAACAGCGCTTCACCGGGGGCCACATCGCGGGTCAGCTGATGGCCGGTGCCTTCCAGCGCCACGCTTTCGCTGGCCACCATCACCTCGCCGTCGGCGGCCTGTCCGAAGCACAACGGACGGATGCCATAGGGATCGCGGAACGCCAGCAGGCCGTGGCCGGCGATCAGCGCGATCACCGCATACGAGCCCTTGATCCGCTTGTGCACTTCGCTGACCGCCTTGAACACCGAGGCCGGCGTCAGCGGCAGCTCGCGCGCGGCCAGCTCCAGCTCGTGGGCCAGCACGTTGATCAGCACCTCGGTGTCGCTCTCGGTGTTGATGTGGCGTCGGTCGATCTCGAACAGCTGGTCCTTCAGCGCATGGGCGTTGGTCAGGTTGCCGTTGTGGACCAGCACGATGCCGTAGGGCGCGTTCACATAGAACGGCTGCGCCTCTTCCTCGCTGTAGGCATTGCCGGCGGTGGGATAGCGCACCTGGCCCAGGCCCACGTTGCCGGGCAGCGCCCGCATGTTGCGGGTGCGGAACACATCCCGGACCATGCCGCGCGCCTTGTGCATGAAGCACTTCTTGCCCTGCATGGTGACGATGCCAGCCGCATCCTGTCCGCGATGCTGCAGCAGCAGCAAGGCGTCATAAATGAGCTGGTTGACCGGCGCCTTGGAGATCACACCGACGATGCCACACATGCCTAATCCTTCAATGCACTTGGAACGATGAGGACTCCGGCGCTTGTGGCGCCTGAGCCGGAAGATAGTCGTGCAGGGCCGCCGGCAACAGCGGCTTCACCTGCATCAGCGCGCCCTGCAGCCAGGGCGCGAGTTGAGAGTCGGTCCAGGGCTCGGAGCGCACGGCGGGCGTCATGCCCACCACCACCGCCACCAGCAAGCCCAGCAGCAGGCCGCGCACCACGCCGAAGGCGGCGCCGCCCATGCGGTCGATGAGGCCCAGCGGCGTCGCATGGATCAGCGCCCGGATCAGCTTGGCGCCGAGGCCCCACACCAGCAGCACCAGCATGAAACCCAGCACCAGGCCGGCCGCATGCAGCAAGGTCGGTCCCAGTCGATGCGCCGGCAGGAACTGCTCGATGAACGGCGCGACGAACGGTGCCGTCAGGTAAGCCACCACCCAACCGACGATGGTCATCACCTCGAAGACCAGGCCTCGCCAGATCCCCAACAGGATGGAGATCAGCCACATGGCGAGCAAGGCGAGGTCGACCCAGGTCATCGCGGGCTCAGATCGTCAGCACCGCGGAACTGAGCCCGCCGCCGCGCACCTTGGCGGCCACCTTGTCCGCCTCGTCGCGCGACCCGAACGGCCCCACCCGCACCCGGATGCGCTTGCCATCGGCGGTGTCCACCGCCTGCGTATAGGTCTTCAGGCCCATGCGCTCGACCTTCATGCGCGCTTCCTGGGCGGCCTTGGCATCCGCATAGGCGCCCACCTGGACGATGAACCGCCCGCCCGAAGCCGCGGCCGGCTCGGCCGGCTTGCGCTCCGCGGCCGCACGCTGCTCGGCGGCGCGGCCATCCAGCATCGCCTGCACGCGTGCGGACTCATTCGGGCGAGATTCAGTTCGCGCTTCCTGTCGTGTGTCGGGCCGGGTCTCCGGGCGAGTTTCGGCCCGCGTCTCTGGCTTCGCGGGCTTGGCCGGCTCCGCCATCTTCACGCGCGCGTCGGGCTTGGGCTCGGCGCGGTGCTCGGCCGGCTTGTCGGCGCTGGCGGTCGGCGGCGGGGTGGCGGTGGACGGCGCCACGGCGGTCGAGGGCGCCGCGGCGGTCGCGTTGCGCGCCGACGGGGGCGGCACTTCGCGGTCGGACGCGATCTGCTCGGCGGTCTCGTTGATGATGCCGCGACCGCGTTCACCGTCGGCGGGTGCGGCATCGCCGGAGGTCTGTGCGGCCTGCGCAGTGCGGGCGGGCGGCGCGGGAATGTTCAGCGGCGCCGCGGCGTCCTTGCGAGGGATCTCGATGGGCAGGTCGATGGGAATCGGGCGGGGCCGGGTCTCGAACAGCAGCGGGAACACGATGACGGCCGCCACCACCAGCACCGCCGCGCCGATCAGCCGACGGCGCGCCCGAATGCGCAGTTGCTGGACATCATCGATCGCATCGGCGGCTCGTCCTGCCTTGGCTGGCCGGGCGGTTTCGCCGGATTCACTGCGCTTCAGGAAGGACAACAGACCCATGTCGCTTGATTGCCTGGTTGTGGTCGCGCGGGTCCGGGCTTCGGACGCCACACGGCCGGAATGCAAACGCCGGCCCCTGGTGAAGGGTCCGGCGCGGAAGGCGGTCTCACCGATGTTCGGCCGAGACCGCCGTCTTCAACGGCGTCAGTTTGAATTCAAGGTTCAGCGCTGTTCAATGCCGGTCGAGCGACGCGTCCTTCGGCGCCACGCGCCCGCGCCGCCGACGGCGTTGGACATCGCCGCTCAATCACCATCGGATTCGGGCTGAACACCGGTGCCCAAACGCGGGATGCCGTCCTTGAGCACGCCGCCCACCGTGTAGAAGGAACCGAAGACCAAAATTCTATCAGCGGGGTCCGCCTGAGACGCCGCCGCGGCCAAGGCGTCGGCCGGGCTGCCGTGCAGGCTGTGGCCCACGCCAGCGGGCGGTTTCAGCGTGCCTTCGGCGCGCGCCGCCTCGAAGCGGTCCGCCAGCGCCTGGGCGCTCGCCGCACGGGCGATTGGCAAGTCGCAGAAATGCCAGTGATCGATCAGCGGCGCGATCTTCGCCAGGATGTTGGCCAGGTCCTTGTCCGCCATCGCGCCGAACACCGCACGGGTGCGCGGATAAAACCCCATCTGATCCAGGTTCTGCGCCAGCGCGGCCACCGCATGCGGGTTGTGGGCCACATCCAGCACCAGCATCGGCGAACCGGGCACGACCTGGAACCGGCCCGGCAGCTCGACCAGCGCCAGCCCGGTGCGCACCGCCTGGGCGCTGATCGGCAGCCGGTCATACAGCGCCTCGAACACCGCCAGCACGCCCGAGGCATTCAGCAGCTGATTGACACCGCGCAGCGCCGGATAAGCCATGCCGCTGAAGCGACGCGAGCGCCCCGCCCATTGCCACTGCTGGCGGTCGCCGCTGTAGCTGAAATCGCGACCCAATTGCCGCAGATCGGCGCCGATGGCCTGCGCATGGGCCTCGATCGACGCCGGCGGCATCGGATCTGACACCACCACGGGCCGCCCGGCGCGCATGATGTGCGCCTTCTCGCGGCCCACGGATTCGCGGTCCGGACCCAGGAATTCGGTGTGATCCAGGTCGATGCTGGTGATCACGCAGCAATCGGCATCGATCGCGTTGACCGCGTCCAGCCGGCCGCCCAGACCCACTTCCAGGATGACCAGATCCAGCGGCTCGGCAGCCAGCCGATGCAGGATCGCCAGCGTGGTGAATTCGAAATACGTCAGCGCCTGATCGCCCCGCGCGGCTTCGACCGCCTCGAAATGCGGAACCAGGTCTGCGGCGTCGACCGGCCGCCCGTCGATGCGGCAGCGCTCCTGGAAGTGCACCAGATGCGGCTTGATGTAGAGCCCGACCCGGTAGCCCGCCTGCAGGGCGATGCTTTCCAGCATCGCGCAGGTCGAGCCCTTGCCGTTGGTGCCCGCCACCATCACCACCGGGGTGCGATCGCTGAAGCGCAGTCCCAAGGCATCCCGCACCGTGGCGACGCGGGCCAGGGTCATGTCGATTTCCTTGGGATGCAGCCGTTCGCAGTGCGCCAGCCAGGCGTCCAGCGCCTGCTGCGCATCCAGGGCGCCGGTGACGGGAGAGGTCGAGGAATGAGAGGAGGAGGACATCGGATGTGGCGGAAGCTGAGGGGTGTCGATCGAATCGATCAGCGCTTGTGTGACGGGGGCTCAGGGCCTGGATCCCTGGGGAAGTGGCGCACCAGCCCGAATCAGAGTCATCTCCGCTCGCGGGAGCGATGCAGCGCTTGCCCAGCCGCGCCGTGAAGACCACCCCAAATGAAGACGGCCAGACCGTTGCGGGTCTGGCCGTGCGGGCAAACGGATCGGAGCGGCCACCGGAGCGACCGCGCCGCGATCAAGCGACCGCGTCGGCGCTTTGGCGCTGCAGCATGGCCAGGCTGCGGGCGATGACTTCGCGCAGCTTGCGGCGGTCCACGATCATGTCGACCGCGCCCTTTTCCATCAGGAACTCGGCGCGCTGGAAGCCGGCGGGCAGCTTTTCGCGCACGGTGTTCTCGATCACGCGGGGGCCGGCGAAGCCGATCAGCGCCTTGGGTTCGGCGATGACGATGTCACCCACGAACGCGAAGCTGGCGGACACGCCGCCCATGGTCGGGTCGGTCAGCACCGAGATGTAGGGCAGCTTGGCTTTGGCCAGACGGGTCAGCGCCGCATTGGACTTGGCCATCTGCATCAGCGAGAGCAGGCCTTCCTGCATCCGGGCGCCGCCGGTGGCGGTGAAGCAGATGAACGGGGTCTTCTGCTCCAGCGCGGTTTCCACGCCCCGCGCGAAGCGCTCGCCGACCACGGAGCCCATCGAGCCGCCCATGAAGTCGAACTCGAAACAGGCCGCCACCACGGGGACGCTCATCACCGCGCCGCCCATGACCACCAGCGCATCGGTCTCGCCGGTGGATTCCAGCGCTTCCTTGAGCCGGTCCGGATACTTCTTGCTGTCCTTGAACTTCAGCGCGTCGACCGGCAGCACTTCCTGGCCGACTTCGTAACGGCCTTCGCCGTCGAGGAAGGCGTCCAGACGGGCGCGGGCGCCGATCCGGTGGTGGTGCGAGCACTTCGGGCAGACGTTGACGTTCTGCTCGAGGTCGGTCTTGTACAGCACCGTTTCGCAGGACGGGCACTTGATCCAGAGGCCTTCCGGCACCGTGCGGCGCTGGTCGGGATCGGTTTGCTGGATCTTGGGCGGGAGAAGTTTCTCAAGCCAACTCATGGCGGGCTCCTTGGTTGTCACTGGGCGTCCGGGGCGCTGAGCGCCGGGTCAGGCGTCCAGCGCGGCGCGGATGTCTCGGATGAACGCCGCAGCCTGGATCGCGACATTATCGCGTGTCTGGGACTCCATCAGCTGAACCAGGGCCGAACCGATGACCACGGCGTCCGACACCCGGGCCACCGCCGCTGCCGTCTGGCCGTCCCGGATGCCGAATCCCACGCCCAGCGGCACGCGGATGTGGGCCCGCAGCCGGGGCATGGCATCCGCCACCGCCGAGGTGTCCAGGTGGCCCGCGCCGGTCACGCCCTTCAGCGAGACGTAGTAGACGTAGCCGCTGGCCATCCGGCCGATCAGGGCGACCCGCTCATCGGTGGAGGTCGGCGCCAGCAGGAAGATCGGATCCAGCCCGTGGGACTTCAGCGCGCTGGCGAAGGCCTCGCATTCCTCGGGCGGATAGTCCACCACCAGGACGCCGTCCACGCCGGCTTCCTTGGCCGCCAGGACGAAGGCCTGCGGACCGAAGCGCTCGATCGGGTTCGCATAGCCCATCAGCACGACCGGCGTGTCGGCATCGCGCTGGCGGAATTCGCGCACGATCGCCAGCACATCCCGCAGGGTCACGCCCTTGGCCAGGGCGCGCTCGCTGGCGCGCTGGATGACCGGGCCGTCCGCCATCGGATCGGAGAACGGGATGCCCAGCTCGATCACGTCCGCGCCGGCTTCGGCCATTGCGTGCATCAGCTCGACCGTCACGTCCGCATACGGATCGCCGGCCGTGACGTAAGGAATCAGCGCCTTGCGGCCGGTGGCGCGCAGCCGCTCGAAGGTGGTCTGGATGCGGCTCATTGCGCGGCTCCCTTCAGCTCGGCGCCGCCCTTGACGGCATGACCCGCCATCGACGGGCGATCGAAATAGGTGGCGCCGGACAGGTCGGCGACGGTGCCGATGTCCTTGTCGCCCCGGCCGGACAGGTTGATCAGCAGATGCTGGTCGGGGCGCATCGTCGGCGCGAGCTTGATTGCATGCGCGATCGCATGGCTGGATTCGAGCGCGGGGATGATGCCTTCGGTCCGGCACAGGCGGTGGAAGGCCGACAGCGCTTCCGCATCGGTGGCGCCGACGTATTCCGCGCGGCCGATGTCCTTCAGATAGGCATGCTCCGGACCGACGCCGGGATAGTCCAGGCCGGCGGAAATCGAATGGGTTTCGATGATCTGACCGGCCGCATCCTGCAGCAGGTAGGTGCGATTGCCGTGCAGGACGCCCGGCGTGCCGGCGCTCAGGGTAGCCGCATGCTTGGGCGTGTCCACGCCATGGCCCGCGGCTTCCACGCCGATCAGCCGCACACCCGCGTGCGGGATGTAGGGATAGAAGATGCCGATCGCATTGCTGCCGCCGCCCACGCAGGCGATGACCGCGTCGGGCTGGCGGCCGATCATCTCCGGCATCTGCACCAGGCATTCATCGCCGATGACGCGCTGGAAGTCCCGCACCATCATCGGATAGGGATGCGGGCCGGCCACCGTGCCGATGATGTAGAAGGTCGACTCGATGTTCGTGACCCAGTCGCGCATCGCTTCATTGAGCGCGTCCTTGAGCGTCTTGGAGCCGGACTCCACCGGCACCACCGTCGCGCCCAGCAGGTTCATCCGGTAGACATTGGGCGACTGGCGCTTCACATCCTCCGAGCCCATGTACACCACGCATTCCATGCCGTAGCGCGCGCAGATGGTGGCGGTGGCCACGCCGTGCTGACCGGCGCCGGTTTCGGCGATCACCCGCTTCTTGCCCATGCGGCGGGCCAGCAGGGCCTGGCCGATGGTGTTGTTCACCTTGTGCGCGCCGGTGTGGTTGAGGTCTTCCCGCTTCAGGAAGATCTGCGCCCCACCCAGCTCGTCGCTCAGCCGGCGGGCGTGATAGATGGGACTGGGCCGGCCGACGAAATGCGCGAGCTCGTACTGGAATTCGCGCAGGAACTCGGGGTCGCGGCTGTAGCGGTCGTAGGCCTCGTTGAGCTCGTCGAGCGCATGGACCAGGGTCTCGGCGACGAAGCGTCCGCCGTAATAGCCCTGGGCGAGCCCGCCTGCGACGGGGCCGAATCGGCCCTGCGCGTCGGGTTGGGCATAGCCGGGCAAGGCCGCGGACAGTTGCTCGGGCGCCGACGCGTCGGCGGGCTTGAAAGCGATCGTGGAAGACATGCGTGTCTCCTGTGCAAGAGGTGTGGCGCGACGCTCAAGTGGGCGCGGCCTGGGCGATCAATCGATCGGCCTCGCGCACGGCGTCGCAGAACTGGCGCATCTGGCCGGCGTCCTTGAGGCCCTTGGCGACCTCGACGCCGGAACTGACGTCAACGGCGCAGGGCCGGACCTTCAGCACGCCATCGATCACGTTGGCTGCACTCAACCCACCAGACAAAACGACCGGAGAGGGAACGCTTGGAGGCAGCAGTGACCAATCAAACACCTTTCCACCCCCACCGTAGCCGTCGACGAACGCGTCGAGCAGCACAGCCTGGGCGCTGGAGAAACGATGGGCGAAGTCTAGCAAATCGAAGCCAGGCGCCATCCGCGCCGCACGCAGATAAGGGCGATTCCAGCGCTCACACTCCTCAGGCGTTTCATCGCCGTGGAATTGCAGCAGCAATTGGGGCAAGGCCTGCAGCGCCGCGTCGATGGTGGCCGCGTCGGCATTGACGAACAGCCCCACCGGCGTCACGAACGGCGGCAGCCGGCGCGCCAGCTCGGCCGCGCGGGCCACCGTCACCGCGCGCGGGCTGGGCGCGTAGAACACCAGGCCGATCGCATCGGCACCGGCGTCCACCGCCGCGTCCACATCGGCCTCGCGCGTGAGGCCACAGATCTTGATTCGGGTACGGCTCATGAGGTTCTCATCCTGGTCGTTCGACCGATTCCACGTCAACGCGCCTTCTCAGGCGCCCTCGCCCGCCGGACGCCTTCGGCCGCCTCAATCGGTGAATCCGGGCAGCCAGTCCATGGCGGCGGTGCGCTGCGGCAGCTGGAGATGCGCATCGTAATAAGGACCGACGAAATACAGCCCGTCGGGCGCAAAGGTCGGCGCGGCGGCATCGCGGGAGCGGGCGGCCAGGACCTCATCGATCCACTGCGGCGGCCGGTTGCCGGTGCCCACGGCGATCAGGCAACCCATCAGGTTGCGGACCATGTGATGCAGGAAGGCGCTGGCATCGAATTCGAAGCGCCAGTAAGCGCCGCGCCGATGGATCTGGATCGCCCGCAATTGCTTGATCGGCGAGGCCGCCTGGCATTCCGCCGAGCGGAAGGAGCTGAAGTCGTGCTCGCCGATCAGCCGCGCCGCGGCGTCGCGCATCGCGTCGCCATCCAGCGGCCGAAAGATCCAGCCGCAGGCGCCGCTCTCGATCGAGGGCCGGACGTTGGATTCCAGCAGCAGATAGCAATAGCGCCGCCCGCGGGCCCAGTTGCGGGCATGGAAATCGTCGCCCGGGAAGGCGGACCACTGGATCGCGATGTCCGGCGGCAGATAGCGGTTGGTGCCGCGCACCCAGGAGAACGGCTCCCGGTCCACCGGCGAATCGAAATGCACCACCTGATTAAGGCCGTGCACGCCGGTGTCGGTGCGACCGGCACAAATCGTGCGGATCGGCTGCGCGGCGAATTGCGACAGCGCGGCCTCCAGACGGTCCTGCACCGTGCCGCCGCCGGGCTGGCTCTGCCAGCCCTTGTAGGCCCCGCCGCGGTAACTCACGCCCAGCGCCACCCGCATCCACTGCTCCCGTTGCCGACTGAAAAAGAGAAAAGCCAACCACAAAAAGAAAAGGCGCCCGGCCAGGCCGAGCGCCTTGTCGTGAACCAGCGCGGACTTTAGCGCAGCTGGTCCAGCATCGCCTGAGCGCGGGCTCGCAGCGGACCGTCGGCCTTGGCCACCAGTTCCTGCAGCACGTCGCGAGCGCCTTCGGTGTCGCCGATCTGACGGAATTCCTCCGCCAGTTCCAGCTGACGCTGCAGGCCTTCGCCATCGTTCGGATCGATGCTGTCCAGGTCGACGCCGAGGTCGTCCAGGCTCATCGTGTCCGCCGCCGGAGCGCGCGCCGGGGCGCTCAGGTCGGGCAGATCGAGCGACGGCGACTGCGCCGCCGGACGCTTGGACGGCTCGTCCTGACCCGGGCTGGGCAGGTCCAGATTGATGCTGGACAGATCGAAGTCCAGCGAATCATCCGCGGCAGCGGCCGGGGCCGGACGGCTCGTCTGACCCAGGTCATCCAGATCGCCCAAATCACCCAGGTCGAATTCCAGTTCCTGCTTGCTGGACGGTGCCGGCGCGGGCGCGCCGCCGAGGTCCAGGTCCATGCCCATCGCCGGCTGGCTCACCGCGCTCGGCATCGCCTGGGTGGCGGCCATGGCGGGTGCGGGCGCCGGGGTGTTGTTCAGGTCCAGATCCAGGTCCAGATCCATCAGGCTGGACGGGCCGCTGTCACGCGGGGCCGCTGCTGCAGCCGCGCGGGCAATCGCGGTGTCGGCACCGTGGCCCATGCTGATGCCGGCCGCTGCGGCGGGCAGCGTGCTGGCGTTCATCGGCTCCGGACGGTCCTCGATGTCATCGCTGAGCATCACCGGCGCGCCGCCGGGCTGGTACAGCGGATTCTCGGGATCGACCTGACGACCCAGCTCCTGCACCTTGGCCCAGTCGTCGCCCTGACCCTTGGTCTCGGCGTACAGCTGGACGGCCAGTTGCTCGAAGCCCTTGATGTCGCGACGCTTGCCGTAGACCTCCAGCAGCTTGACGCGAATCGCCAGGCGTTCCGGATTGGCACGCAGCGCTTCCTTCAGGATTTCTTCGGCCTGCAGATCACGGCCGTAAGCGAGATAGACATCCGCTTCCGCCACCGGGTCCACATCACCGATCGCATCCAGTTGGCTGAGCGAATAGCTCATCGACGACTGGCCGGTCGAGCTGCCATCGCGGGTGTCCACGCGCTGGCCGCCGCTGTGGCCGAAGAACGAATCCGGCGCCAGACGGCTTTCCGCGAACGCGGTCTCGCCGCGGTTGGCCGCGTCCTTCTTCGCCTTCCAGCGGGTGAAGCCGATGCCGCCGACGATCACCAGCAGCGCGGCGCCGATGGCGGGCAGGTAGTCGCCCAGCTTCTCCATCAGGCCCGGTTCTTCCTGGACCTGCGGTTGCGGCACGACGATGGGCTTGGGCGGGGCCGAGGCCGGCACCACCGGCGCGGACGCGGCATCCGCTGCGGCCACGTCGGAAGCGGCATCGGAGGCCACGGTCGACGCGGCATCCGGCACGGTCGCGGCGGCCGTCACCGGCGGCACCACCGGTGCGGGGGCCGGTGCAGGCGTCGGCGCGGGCGCCGGAGCCGGTGCGGGCGCCGGAGCGGCGGCCGTGGTCGGTGCGGACGGCTTGGCCGCGGCGGAGAGCTTCTTCAGCTCTTCCACGTTGCGGGTGAGCTCGGCGACGCGGGTGGCGGAATCCTTCTTCTCGGTCTCCTTCGAGACCTTGGCTTCCGAACCGGCGCCGGGCTTGCTCAGCGTCAGCTTGTCAGGGGCCTGAGCGGACGACGACTTGCGCTCGTCCACCGCGGCTTGCACATTGCCCTTGGCCTGACGTTCGCTGTCGGTGGCCTTGAGCGTCGGCGCGGCTTCGGCCAGACGCTGGCGATAGCCGCCGAAGTCGGCGCTCTGAGCCTGGATGACCTGGCGGGCTTCCTGCGGCGTGATGCTGGACAGGCTGTCGCTGCCGGGCACCTGCAACACGGCGCCGGACTTCAGCCGGTTCATGTTGTTGCTGATGAAGGCATCCGGGTTGTTGCGATACAGGCCGACCAGCATCTGATCCAGCGAGATGCCGGCAGGCTGGGTGCGGCCGGCGATGCGCGACAGGGTGTCGCCCGGCTTGACGGTGTATTCGCTGGCGCCGGTGGCCGGCGCGGGTGCGGCGGCCGGAGCCGGCGCATTCGCCGAGGCGCGCGGACGGCTGCTGCCGGAAGCGGCACCCGAGGCGGCGGCGCTGGAACGGCTGCCGCTGGCGGCCGAGGGCGACGACGCTTGCGCACTGGTGCTGGGCGCGGGCGCCGAGATCACCGGCGAGGCGCCACCCTCGTTGTTGCGGGCGACGTTGCTGTTGCTCGGCGGATCGAACAGCAGCGTGTATTCACGCACCAGACGGCCGTTGCTCCAGCTCAGTTCGAGGATCACGTCCACGAACGGTTCCTGGACCGCGCGGTCGCTGCTCAGTTTCAGATAGGGGCGACCGTCGGCGCGACGGGCCAACTGCACCTGGGTGCTGGTCAGGATCGCGTTGTAGTCCAGACCGGTCGAGCGGTAGGCCTCCGGCGGCGCGACGCGCAACTTCAACGAGGAAGCCTCGTCGGGCGTCATGCTGCTGATGTCGATCTCGGCACGCAGGGTCTCACCCAGCGACGATTGCACCGTCAGCTTGCCCAGTCCCAACCCCCAGGCCGAACCTGCCGCCAGTCCCAAAGCGGTGACCGCGGCCACTTGGCTCAGTGCGAATCGCGCATATGCGCTCGAATGTTTTTTCAAGGCGTCCCCCAAAGCAACAAAGCGGCCACACGAAGAGGACCGCCTGTCATGACGTATTGTTGTTGTGCGGCTCGAGCGTTCAGCAAGGCACGGTCCGTTCCCGCGGTAGAAAATCACAACGGTGGCAAGCATATACGCTCCGTTGCTGAGGTAGCTCCTGAATAGCATCCATGAGGGAGCGCTGGTTCACAGCCCGTTACCACCTTGTCGCTTGCTGGCAACGCCCCACGGGCACGCCGCCAACTGTCCGGCCACCGTGACCGATCTCACAACCGGGCCACGGCCCAGGACCGCCCACCACCACACACGCTTCTTCGTTGTCGGCCCAAGGCGCGCCGGGCTGAAGGTCAAACGTCACGCAAATGAAAAAAGAGCGCCGAATCTGCTTCGGCGCTCTCGGCTCTGTGTGGACGGTGGTCCGGTTCGGCTCCGTGTTGGGCGCCAGCCGGCGCCCGCCCGGTGATGAGGACGGACGGTCCTCGGCGCCGGATCAGCGGTCCAGCAGGATGCGCAGCATGCGGCGCAGCGGCTCGGCCGCGCCCCACAACAGCTGGTCGCCGACGGTGAAGGCGCCCAGGTACTCGGGGCCCATGGCCATCTTGCGCAGCCGGCCGACCGGGATGGTCAGGGTGCCGGTCGCGGCGACCGGGGTCAGGTCGCGGATGGTGGCTTCACGGGTGTTGGGCACCACCTTCACCCATTCGTTGTCGGCGGCGATCATCGCTTCGATGTCGGCCAGCGGCACATCCTTCTTCAGCTTGAAGGTCAGCGCCTGGCTGTGGCAGCGCATCGCACCGATGCGCACGCAGAAGCCATCGACCGGCACGGCCGGCGTGCCGAAGCCCGCGCCCTGGCCGAGGATCTTGTTGGTCTCGGCCATGCCCTTCCATTCTTCCTTGGAGGTGCCGTTGCCCAGGTCCTTGTCGATCCACGGGATCAGCGAGCCGCCCAGCGGGACGCCGAAGTTGGCCGTCTCTTCCGGCGCGAAGCCGCGCTGCTTGGCGATGATCTTGCGATCGATCTCCAGGATGGCGCTCTTCGGGTCGTCCAGCAGCGACTTGACCTCGGCATTGAGCGAGCCGTATTGGGTCAGCAGCTCGCGCATGTGCTGGGCGCCGCCGCCCGACGCTGCCTGGTAGGTCTGGGTGGACATCCATTCCACCAGGCCCGCCTTGTACAGCGCGCCCACGCCCATCAGCATGCAGCTGACGGTGCAGTTGCCGCCGATCCAGTCCTTGCCGCCTTGCGACAGCGCGTTCTTGATCACCGGCAGGTTGACCGGGTCCAGCACGATCACCGCGTTGTCGTTCATGCGCAGCGACGAGGCCGCATCGATCCAGTGACCGTTCCAGCCGGCCGCGCGCAGCTTGGGATACACCTCGTTGGTGTAATCGCCGCCCTGGCAGGTGAGGATGATGTCGCAGCGCTTGAGCTGCTCGATGTCGAACGCGCTTTGCAGCGCGGTCTCGTTCTTGGCGAACGAAGGGGCGGCGCCGCCCGCATTCGAGGTGCTGAAGAACAGCGGCTCGATCAGGTCGAAGTCCCGTTCCTGCGCCATGCGGTCCATCAGCACCGAGCCGACCATGCCGCGCCAACCCACCAAACCAACCAATGTCGTCATTTGCGTTCCTTTGGAAAGCGTTCTCTGAGCGCGCTTCGACAGGCTTGATCGAAGCGCCCGTCAAAACACCGATCCAGTTCCAGTTCCAGGCCCGTGCCGGCGCGTTGCGCGCCGCAGGTGCCCGACCCATCACAAACCCTCCGGGTCCCTGCCCGGCTCGCTTCGCCGGGTTTGTGTGGGGGCGAGACGAACCGGAGCTGGACTAGCTCTTGATGGTTTTGGTGGTCGTGGTGGTTGCGCCCGTGGCGGACGAATCTGCCCGCACGGCTGCAACCACGGCATCGCCCATCTCGCGGGTGCTCACCTTGCGGGTGCCCTCGCTCCAGATGTCCGCGGTACGCAGACCCTGGGCCAGCACCGATTGCACCGCCGACTCAATGCGGGCGGCGGCTTCGGGCTGTTGGAGGGAGAACTTGAGCATCATGGCAGCGGACAAGATTGTAGCCAGCGGATTCGCAATGCCCTGCCCCGCGATGTCCGGCGCGCTGCCATGGCTGGGCTCGTACAGGCCCTTGTTGTGCTGGTCCAACGAAGCCGACGGCAGCATGCCGATCGAGCCGGTCAGCATCGCCGCTTCATCGGACAGGATGTCGCCAAACATGTTGCCGGTCACCACCACGTCGAATTTCTTCGGCGCCTTCACCAGCTGCATCGCGGCGTTGTCCACATACATGTGGTCCAGGGCCACATCCGGGTACTGCGCATGCACCTCGGTGACCACATCCTTCCAGAACTGGAAGGTCTCCAGCACATTGGCCTTGTCCACGCTGGTCACCCGACCGTTGCGCTTGCGGGCCGCCTGGAACGCCACATGAGCGATGCGCTCGATCTCGGGGCGCGAGTAGCGCATCGTGTCGAAGGCTTCTTCGCTGCCCGGGAAGTGACCATCGACTGCGGTGCGCCGGCCACGCGGCTGGCCGAAATAGATGTCGCCGGTCAGCTCGCGGATGATGAGGATGTCCAGGCCCGCCACCAGCTCCGGCTTGAGACTGGACGCATGCGTCAGCTGCTCATAGCAGATGGCCGGACGGAAGTTGGCGAACAGCCCCAGCGACTTGCGCAGGCCGAGGATCGCCTGCTCCGGACGCAGCGCCCGCTCGAGCTTGTCGTACTTCCAGTCGCCGACCGCGCCGAACAGCACCGCATCCGCCTGCTGCGCCAGCTTCAGCGTCGCTTCGGGCAGCGGATGCCCGGCCGCTTCATACGCCGCGCCGCCGACCGGCGCGGTTTCCATCTCCAGCGGCAGCTCAAGCGCCTTCAAGACCTTGACGGCCTCGGCAATGATTTCCGTGCCAATGCCGTCACCCGGCAGGACTGCAACTTTCATCTTCATTCCTTGTGCAATTCAGTCGGCGGATCGCACCGCCAGGCGCAGGCCGCTCGGCGTCGTGACCGAGCGCAGCCGCCGCGCGGGTTCAGCCATTCGGCGTGAGCCGGTTGTTCAGCCACGGCTTGGTGGCAATGCGTTCCGCCTCATAGGCCTTGATCTTGTCGGCATGGCGCAGGGTCAGGCCGATGTCGTCGAAGCCGTTCAGCAGGCAGTACTTGCGGAACGGCTGGACGTCGAACGGCAGTTCCTCGCCATCCGGCTTGACCACCACCTGACGCGTCAGATCGACGGTCAACTGATAGCCCGGGAAGCCGAAGACCTCATCGAACAGGCGCGCCACCTGATGCTCGGGCAGCACGATGGGCAACACGCCGTTCTTGAAGGTGTTGTTGAAGAAGATGTCCGCGAAGCTCGGCGCGATCAGCGCGCGAAAGCCGTATTGCTGCAGCGCCCAGGGCGCATGCTCGCGGCTGGAGCCGCAGCCGAAATTGCCGCGGGCGATCAGGATCGAGGCGCCCTGATAACGCGGCTGGTTCAGCACGAAATCGGGATTGGGTCGGCGGCTGGCCGGATCCTGGCCGGGTTCGCCGTGGTCCAGATAGCGCCATTCATCGAACAGGTTGGGCCCGAAGCCGCTGCGCTTGATCGACTTGAGGAACTGCTTGGGAATGATCGCGTCGGTGTCGACGTTCTCGCGATCCATCGGGGCCACGAGGCCCTTGTGCACGGTGAACTTGTCCATGTCTATCCTTGTCTCAGGCCCGACCGGCGGGCATTGATGACGCGCGAGGCCCGCCGCCGTGCGTCCTCTCGACGCACCACGCGGGCCGCCCCTCACATCACGCGACGCACATCCACGAAGTGACCCTGCATCGCCGCTGCGGCAGCCATGGCCGGGCTGACCAGATGGGTGCGGCCACCGGCGCCTTGCCGTCCTTCGAAGTTGCGGTTGCTGGTGGAGGCGCAGCGCTCGCCCGGCTCCAGGCGGTCGGCATTCATCGCCAGACACATCGAGCAACCCGGCTCGCGCCATTCGAATCCGGCCGCCTTGAAGATCTGGTCCAGGCCCTCGGCCTCGGCTTGCGCCTTCACCAGTCCGGAGCCCGGCACCACCATCGCCAGCTTCACGTTGCTGGCCACGCGACCGCCCACCCGCTTGACCACGGCCGCGGCCTCGCGCATGTCCTCGATGCGGCTATTGGTGCAGGAGCCGATGAAGACCTTGTCGATGCGGATGTCGTTGATCGCCTTGTTCGGCTCCAGCGCCATGTACTGCAGCGCGCGTTCCATCGCGCCGCGCTTGACCGCATCCTTCTCCTTGTCGGGATCGGGCACGCGGTCCTCGATGGACAGCACCATCTCGGGCGAGGTGCCCCAGGTCACCTGCGGACGGATCTGCGACGCATCCAGCTCGACCACCTGATCGAACGACGCGCCCGCATCCGAATGCAGCGTGCGCCAGTAGCGCACCGCCTGATCCCATTCGACGCCGGTCGGGGTGAAGGGACGTCCCTTGACGTACTGGATCGTGGTGTCGTCCACACCGATCAGGCCGGCGCGCGCGCCCGCTTCGATCGCCATGTTGCAGACCGTCATCCGACCTTCCATCGACAAGGCGCGAATCGCCGATCCGGCGAATTCGATGGTGTAGCCGGTACCGCCGGCCGTGCCGATGCGACCGATGATCGCCAGCACGATGTCCTTGGCGCCCACGCCGGGTGCGCATTGGCCGTCCACCTTCACCAGCATGTTCCTGGCCTTTTTGGCCAGCAGGGTCTGGGTGGCCAGCACATGCTCGACCTCGGACGTGCCGATGCCATGGGCCAGCGCACCGAAGGCGCCATGGGTGGAGGTGTGGCTGTCGCCGCAGACCACCGTCATGCCGGGCAGCGTCGCGCCCTGCTCCGGGCCGATCACGTGCACGATGCCCTGGCGCTTGTCGGTCATCTTGAACTGCGTGATGCCATGGTGGTCGCAGTTCTTGTCCAGGGTCTCGACCTGCAGGCGCGAGACCGGATCGGCGATGCCCTGGCTGCGGTCGGTGGTCGGGACGTTGTGGTCGCTGACCGCCAGATTCGCCGACAGTCGCCAGACCTTGCGGCCGGCGAGGTCCAGGCCTTCGAAGGCCTGCGGACTGGTCACCTCATGCACCAGGTGACGATCGATGTAGAGCACGGCGGTGCCGTCCTCTTCGGTGTGCACCACATGCTCGTCCCAGAGCTTGTCGTAGAGGGTGCGGGCGGTTGCGTTGGACATGGTCATGAGGGACTCTCCATCACTTCGAAGGTTGGGGGCACAGCGCATCGACAAAGCGCTGCACCACCGTCGGCAGGCGCTCCTGACGCGCCACGCCCAAAACATAGTCACGCTGCGCCCAGGTCTCTTCCAGGCGCAGCCGCTTGACCGCGAACACCTGGGCGAAACGCCGCGCCGGCGCATCGGGCAGCACTGCGACCCCCAGGCCGGCCTCGACCAGTTGCGCGATCGCATCGAAGCCCCGCACCTGCAGACGCGCCTTCAAGGTGCGGCCGCGGGCCATGGCTTCCTGCAGCATCAATTCCTGCGCGGCCGCGCCGCTGTGCAGCCCGACCAGGTCGTGTTCGAGCAGGTCGTCGAAGCTCACCGCGTCCCGCTCGGCCAGCACATGCTGTTGCGGCACCAGCACCGACAGGCGACCCTGGCGATAGGCCCAGGTCTGCAGGCGGTTGTCCAGCAAGGGCGCGGTGAACACGCCCACATCGGCGCGCCCTTCGGCGACAGCGGCCTGCACCTCGGCGCTGGTCTGGTCTTCCAGGCTGATGCGGATCTGCGGATGGGCCTGCGAGAAGGCCGCGAGGTCCGGCGGCAGGGCTTCCGCGATCGCGCCTGCATTGGCGGCGATGCGCAGATGGCCCTTGATGCCGCGCGCGAACTCCACCACTTCGCTTTCCAACGCATGCAAGGAGGCATGCAGGGAGCGGATGTGCCGCACCAGCGCGCGGCAGGCTTCGGTCGGCTCCACACCCCGCGCGCGGCGCTCGAACAGCTGCACGCCGAGACGGGTCTCGAGATCCGAAATCCGCTTGCTCGCGGCCGCCAGCGCCAGATGCTCGCGCTCGGCACCGCGCGTGATCGAGCGGGTCTGCTCGATGGCCAGCACAAGGTTGAGGGTGGTGAGGTCCAGGCGCATGGTGGTGAGGCGTTGAAGTTGGACTCTAGCCTTCGTCGAGATGACTTGGCTATGGGGCCCGATGATACTTCCTTCGCGCCCAACGAATGCTCGTGAAGCGCGTACGCCACCGCATAAGAACGGTTCCGTCGCCGCCGTTCCACGGATGCCCATCGTCCAGGCGGAGGGGCCGCAAGCGGTCGCCGTCCCCTTTGAAGGCCTTAGGCGATGCCCCGCGCCAGTTCAAGCGCCACCCGTCGTTGTGGCCCCAATGCGGGGCATGGAGGGCCGAAAGCTTGCCCTCAGCCGATGAAATTCCTATGGTGGTCTGCCTTTGGTTTCTTATTGGCATTCATCTGGCATTTATCTGAAGTTCATTTGATATTCAGGACATCCATTTGTTGCCATTTGCTCACGCCTTTGCCGAGATGGAGACGTTTGTATCCGTCGCCTGCCAATTTCCCCATCTGGGAACGCATGGCAACCGCGGCGGGACTTCCAAGAATCGCTTTCCCACGACGAGCCGGCGCACGCCGCGCCGCGCTCGCCCTTCACCACAGGAGACATCCATGACGGTTCTGCATTCCGCGCGACTGCGCTGGTCCGGCACTTGCGTGCTCGGCGTTCTGGCCTGGACCACCGCGTCCAGCGCCCTCGCCCACGGCGCGCCCGAGTTCCCGATCTCGCGCCAATACAACTGCTACAAGAATCCGGCGCTGCCCGCCTGTCAGGCGGCGGTTGCGTACGGCGGGGAGCAGGCGCTTTACGACTGGAACGGCGTCAATCAGGCCGCCGCCAATGGCAATCACCGGGCGGTGGTGCCGGATCTGAAGCTGTGCGCCGGCGGTCAGGAGAAGTTCAAGGGCTTTGACCTGGCCCGCACCGACTGGCCGGCGACCGCATGGTCACCGGGTCCGGATGGCCGATACGAATACCGCTACAACGCGACCGCGCCGCACCGTTCGCTCAACTGGACCTTCTTCATGACCCGCGACGGCTGGACGCCCAGCGCCTCGCCGCTGCGCTGGTCCGACCTGGATCAGGTGGCGCAACTGGGGCCGGACCAGATCGTCACCGTGGGCAAGACCTACACCATGAAGCTGAGCCTGCCCAAGCGCAGCGGCAAGCACGTGGTGTTCTCGGCCTGGCAGCGCGCGGACAGCACCGAGGCGTTTTATGCCTGCTCCGACGTGGACTTCGGCGGCGCCACCACGCCACCATCGGTGCCGACCGGGCTCAAGCAGATCGGGCAGGTCTCGGCCGCGCAGGACTTGCCGGCCAGCAGCCAGGTCAAGCTGCGGGTGTTCGACAAGTCCGGCGGCGACCTGGAAACCATTGCGCTGACGCTGTCCGCCGCGGCGACGAAATCGGCCTGGCTGTCGCAGATCGCGACGCGGGCGAATCAGGCCTCGGCCTATGTCCGCGTCGGCACCTTGCAAGGCGGCAATGTGGTGGTGCCGAGCGGCGTGTCGGTGATGGATGTCTATCTGCTGAATGCCGCCTCGGGCGCGAGTTACGCGATGGATGTGGTGCTCCCGCCGACCACGCCGCCCACCACGCCCCCGACCACGCCGCCCAACCCGCCCGGCGACGCACCGGACTGGACCGAAGGCGCCAGCTACACCGTCGGCCAGGTGGTGAGCTACCAGGGCAAGCGCTTCCGCTGCCTGCAGGCGCACACCGCGCACGCAGGCGCGGGCTGGACGCCCACCTCGGCCGGCGTGCTGGACATCCTCTGGAAGGCGATCTGATCGGTTGAGCGTCGTTCAGGGCGCTGAGCGCGAACCGGCCGCTGGGGTCTCCACCCGAGCGGCCGGCGCAACGCGCAGATGAGGCGCGACTCAAGCGCCTTTAAGAGGCGCTTCAGTCCGCGCTCAATCCCAGCGCCGCTCGACCCAAGGCTTCCGCCACCTCGATGCCGTCCACGCCGGCGGACATGATCCCGCCGGCATAGCCCGCGCCCTCGCCGGCCGGATACAGGCCGCGGACATTGAGACTTTGATAGTCCTTGCCCCGGGTGATGCGCAGCGGCGACGAGGTGCGCGTCTCCACGCCGGTCAGCACCGCATCGTTCATCGAGAAGCCGCGGATCTGCTTCTCGAAGGCGGGCAGCGCTTCGCGGATCGCGTCCAGCGCGTACTCGGGCAGGCTGCCGAAGCCCTTCTGCTGCAGATCGGTCAGGGTGACGCCGGGCTTGTAGCTCGGCTCGACCGTGCCCAGCACGCTGCTGCGCTGGCGCTTGATGAAGTCACCCACCAATGCGCCGGGCGCGCGGTAGCCGCCTTCGCCCAGCTCATAGGCGCGGGATTCCCAGAAGCGCTGGAAGGCCAGGCCATCGAGCGGATTCACCAGCGAGCCGTCGCGCTTGCCGTCCTGCCGATAGTCCTGCGGCGAGATCCCGACCACGATGCCGGCATTCGCATTGCGCTCATTGCGCGAGTACTGGCTCATGCCATTCGTGACCACGCGATTCGGCTCGGACGTCGCCGCCACCACCGTGCCGCCCGGGCACATGCAGAAGCTGTAGACCGAGCGGCCGTTGCTGGCGTGGTGCACCAGCTTGTAGTCCGCCGCGCCGAGGATGGGATGACCGGCATTCGGACCGAAGCGGGCCTTGTCGATCAGCGATTGCGGATGCTCGATCCGATAGCCGATCGAGAACGGCTTGGCTTCCATGTAGACGCCGCGCGCATGCAGCATCTGGAAGGTGTCCCGCGCGCTGTGACCCAGGGCGACGACGACGTGATCGGCCGCGATCTGCTCGCCGGATTCCAGCGTCACGCCGCGCACATGCGACTGGCCGTCGGCATCGGGCTCGATCAACAGATCGGTCACCTTCTGCTGGAAGCGGATCTCGCCGCCCAGCCGCTCGATCTCGGCCCGCATCTTGATGACCATGCTCACCAGGCGGAAGGTGCCGATGTGCGGCTTGCTGACGTAGAGGATTTCCTCGGGCGCGCCGGCCTTGACGAACTCGGTCAGCACCTTGCGGGTCAGGAAGCGCGGGTCGGAAATCTGGCTGTAGAGCTTGCCGTCGGAGAACGTGCCGGCGCCGCCCTCGCCGAACTGCACATTCGATTCGGGATGCAGCTCGCTCTGGCGCCACAGGCCCCAGGTGTCCTTGGTGCGCTCGCGCACCTGCTTGCCGCGCTCCAGCACGATCGGGCGCAGGCCCATCTGCGCCAGGATCAGCGCGGCGAAGATGCCGCACGGCCCGAAGCCGATGACGACCGGGCGCGGGCGGCCGGTGGCGTGGAAATCCGCCGGCGCATGGCCGACGAATCGATAGGCGGTGTCGGGGGACGGCTTGATGTGCGCGTCGCCGTGCAGGCGCTGCAGCAGCGCGGCTTCGGCGGCGGCATCGCCGATGTCGGCGTCGATGCTGTAGATCAGCACCATCGCGGTCTTCTTGCGCGCGTCGTAGCTGCGTTTGAAGACGGTGAAGGACTGCAGTTGAGCGTCCGGAATGCCCAGCCGGGCCACCACGGCCGGGCGCAGCGCGTCTTCCGGATGATGGAGCGGGAGGCGGAGTTCGTTGATGCGGATCATGGCGATTGATCGAGCAAGGATCGGTCGGGAGGACCGGGGAGAAACGACACAGGCCCGTGTGAGCGGGCCTGTGGTGGGTCAGGCCGTGGAACGGGCCTGGGGTCGGTGCAGGCTCGTCGAGCGGGCCTGTCAGCGGGATCGCGCCGGGGCCGGAACCCCGCGGATCTCAACCCGAATGCGGACGCTTGCCCGGGTTCTTCTTGCTGCGGGTGTGCGAACCACGCTCCAGGCTGCGCTTCTGGCCGCGACCGGCGGTCAGCGTGACGCCCTTGGGGGCGGCGGGACGGGGAGAAGCGCGACGGTCGGCTTCGGTGATGATCTTGTTGCCCATGTTGGCTCCGGAAATGAACTGAAGTAACACCCACCCGAAGGCACAGACTCGCCAGCCACAGCCCGCCAGGGGCCCGGCGCTTTGAGCAGCGTCGGAAATACGGTGAAGGGCGGGAGTTTACCTCTGACCGCACCCCGCTCGGAAGTGGCGGGGCGCCGCAGCCGATGATTGCGTGCGTTTCGGGGGCGTCCCGCCCGGCCCCTGCGTGCCATCCAGGGGCCGTCGGCAGCGTCCCACCTCAGGTCAGACCGGGGTCGACGGGGCCGACGGGGCCGTCAGCGCCGCAATCACATCCTCGGGCGCCTGCACCAGCTCGATCAGCACCCCTTCCCCGCCGATCGGGAATTCGGCGCTGCTCTTCGGATGGATGAAGCAGATGTCGTGACCCGCCGCACCGCGGCGAATACCGCCCGGCGCGAAGCGCACCCCGTTCGCGGTCATCCATTCGACCGCCTTGGGCAGGTCGTCGACCCACAGGCCGACGTGATTGAGCGGCGTGGCATGCACCGCCGGCTTCTTGTCCGGGTCGAGCGGCTGCATCAGGTCGACCTCGACCCGATGCGGCCCGCTGCCGATGGTGCAGATGTCCTCGTCCACGTTCTCCCGCTCGGAGACGAACTGACCGGTGACCGTCAGGCCCAGCACATCCACCCACAAGGTGCGCAGCGCCGCCTTGTCCGGCCCGCCGATGGCGATCTGCTGAATGCCCAGGATGCGATAGGGCTTGTCCTTCGATGGGGTCATCACCGCGGCCTCACTCGAAACGAAGAATGGACTGGTCCACCGCCAGGCTCTCGCCCACCTTGGCCAGCACTTCCGCCACCTTCACATCCTGGCTGGCGGTGAGGATGTTCTCCATCTTCATCGCCTCGATCACCGCCAGTCGCTCACCCGCCTGCACCATCTGGCCCGGCTGCACCGCGATGTGGACCAGCAGGCCCGGCATCGGCGAGAGCAGCAGCTTGCTGGTGTCCGGCGGCGCCTTGTAGGGCATCAGCGCATGAAGCTCTGCCGCGCGTGGCGACAGCACCGTCACCTCGATCGCGCGGCCGTTGTGCTGGATGCGATAGGCCAGCGGCGCCTTCGGCGTGCCGCGCTCGGCCTGCGCCACGAAGGGCTGGCCATTGACCGTGCCGACGATGCGCGTGTCGTTCAACCGGGACAGGCTGACGATGCGATACGGCCGACCATCCGGGCCGCCGACCTTCACCATCGCCTCGCCCAGCGCGCCGACGTATTCGGTGATGTTCAGCGGATGACGGCTGTAGCGGCCCTCGCCTTCATGGATCACCGCCACATAGTCGTGCTCGATGCGGACCTCATGACCGCGCATCTGGCCGGTGATGCCGGCCTCGCGCTCCCGGGCCTTGCGGCGGATGAAGCCGGCCAGCGCGACCAGGAAATCCGGATCGTCATGCGGCACGTCCTCGGCATGGAAGCCGGCGCTGTAATGCTGGGCGATGAAGCCGGTGTTGAAGTCGCCGCGGCGGAAATCCGGATGCGCCAGCAAGGCCGATTGGAACGGGATGTTGCTGGAGATGCCGCGGATCACGAAGCCGTTGAGCGCCTCGCGCATCTTCTGGATCGCATCGTCGCGATCACGGCCGTGCACGATCAGCTTGGCGATCATCGAGTCGTAGAACATCGGGATCTCGCCGCCTTCGTAGACGCCGGTGTCCACCCGCACGCCGAAGCGCTCATCGCTCGCCGCTTCCATCGAAGTTTCGGGCGGCTGGTACTTCACCAGACGGCCGGTCGACGGCAGGAAGTTGCGGAACGGATCTTCCGCATTGATGCGGCATTCGATGGCCCAGCCGTCGCGGCGGATCTCGTCCTGGGTGAAGGGCAGCGGCTCGCCGGCGGCCACGCGGATCATCAGTTCCACCAGGTCGAGGCCGGTGATGCATTCGGTCACCGGATGCTCCACCTGCAGGCGGGTGTTCATCTCCAGGAAGTAGAAGGACTGGTCCTTGCCGACCACGAATTCCACCGTGCCGGCGCTCTGGTAGTTCACCGCCTTGGCCAGCGCCACGGCCTGTTCGCCCATGGCGCGGCGGGTGGCTTCGCTGATGAAGGGTGACGGGGCTTCCTCGATCACCTTTTGATGGCGGCGCTGGATCGAGCATTCCCGTTCCCAGAGGTAGACCACCTGGCCTTGCGCATCGCCGAGCACCTGGATCTCGATGTGGCGCGGCTGTTCGACGAATTTCTCCATGAACACCCGGTCGTCGCCGAAGCTGGCGCGGGCCTCATTGCGGCAGCTGGTGAAGCCGTCGAAGCAGTCCTTGTCGTTGAAGGCCACGCGCAGGCCTTTGCCACCGCCGCCGGCGCTGGCCTTGATCATCACTGGATAGCCGACGCGCTGGGCGATCGTCACGGCTTCTTCGGCCGACAGGATCGGCTCGTTGTGGCCGGGGATGGTGTTGACCTTCGCCTCGCTGGCGAGCTTTTTGGATGCGATCTTGTCGCCCATCGCCGCGATCGCGTGGTGTTTGGGCCCGATGAACACCAGGCCTTCTTCTTCCACGCGGCGGGCGAAGTCTTCGTTCTCGGAGAGGAAGCCATAGCCGGGATGGATCGCTTCCGCGCCGGTCTGTTTCGCCGCCGCGAGGATCTTGTCGGCCACCAGATAGGACTCGCGCGACGGCGCGGGCCCCAGCAGCACAGCCTCATCGGCGAGCTCGACATGACGCGCGTCCTTGTCGGCTTCCGAATACACCGCCACTGTCGCGATGCCCATTTTTTTCGCCGTCTTGATCACGCGACAAGCGATCTCACCGCGATTCGCCACCAGGATCTTCTTGAACATCTCAGTTCCCTATCTCAGCAGGTTCTGACCATCCGTCGAGCACACGCTTCGCCGGACCATCTCAGCACAGCACAACACCAAACCCCCCGCCCTCAACACCAGCCCTACGCCCACCAAACCGGCCGGCGCAGCCCGGCCGTCGTCAAGCCACGTCCCTGGATCCGGCTCTGCCGGTCCAGCGGACAGCGCCCCTCGGGGGCAGGAGCGGAAGCGACTGGGGGGCCCAAATCAAAGTGGGATGTTGCCGTGCTTGCGCCACGGGTTGTCCAGCTTCTTGTCCTTGAGCATCGCCAGCGAGCGGCTGATGCGCTTGCGCGTCTCATGCGGCTGGATGACGTCATCGATGAAGCCGCGCGCACCGGCGACAAACGGATTGGCGAAGCGGGCCTTGTATTCCGCCTCGCGCGCCGCGAGCTTGGCCGGATCGTTCTTGTCCTCGCGGAAGATGATTTCCACCGCGCCCTTGGCGCCCATCACCGCGATCTCCGCATTCGGCCAGGCGAAGTTCACATCGCCGCGCAGATGCTTGGAGCTCATCACGTCATACGCGCCGCCATAGGCCTTGCGGGTGATGACGGTCACCTTGGGCACGGTGCACTCCGCATAGGCATACAGCAGCTTGGCGCCGTGCTTGATGATGCCGCCGTACTCCTGGCTGGTGCCCGGCATGAAGCCCGGCACATCGACAAAGGTCACCACCGGAATGCTGAACGCATCGCAGAAGCGCACGAAGCGCGCGGCCTTGATGCTGCTCTTGATGTCCAGGCATCCGGCCAGCACCAGCGGCTGATTGGCCACGATGCCCACGGTCTGGCCGTCCATGCGGGCGAAACCGGTCAGGATGTTCTTGGCGTAATCCGGTTGCAGCTCGAAGAAGTCGCCGTCATCGACAACCTTCAGGATCAGCTCCTTCATGTCGTAGGGCTTGTTCGGGTTGTCCGGCACCAGCGTGTCGAGCGAGTAATCCAGCCGCGCACCCGGATCGCCGCTGGGGCGGCACGGCGCCTTCTCGCGGTTGTTCAGCGGCAGATAGTTGAAGAAGCGCCGCAGCATCAGGATCGCTTCCACATCATTGTCGAAGGACAGATCGGCCACGCCGCTCTTGCAGGTGTGGGTGGAGGCGCCGCCCAGTTCCTCGGCGGTGACTTCCTCATGCGTCACCGTCTTCACCACTTCCGGGCCGGTGACGAACATGTAGCTGCTGTCCTTGACCATGAAGATGAAGTCGGTCATGGCCGGCGAATACACCGCGCCACCGGCGCAGGGGCCCATGATCATGCTGATCTGCGGGATCACGCCCGAGGCCATCACATTGCGCTGGAAGACCTCCGCATAGCCGCCCAGCGAGGCCACGCCTTCCTGGATGCGCGCACCGCCGGAATCGTTCAGGCCGATCACCGGCGCGCCCACCTTCATCGCCTGGTCCATCACCTTGCAGATCTTCTCCGCATGGGCCTCGGACAAGGCACCGCCGAAGACGGTGAAATCCTGGCTGTAGGCGAAGGCGATGCGGCCGTTGATCATGCCGTAGCCGATCACCACGCCATCGCCCGGGATCTTGTTGTCGGCCATGCCGAAGTCGACACAGCGATGCTCGACGAACATGTCCCACTCTTCGAAGGTGCCGTCGTCGAACAGCAGGTCCAGTCGCTCCCGCGCGGTCAGCTTGCCCTTGGCATGCTGCGCGGCGATGCGCTTCTCGCCACCGCCCTGTCGCGCCTTGTCGCGCTTGGCCTCGAGCATCTGTTGAATGTCATGCATGTCGTCGGTCCTCTGGGTCTGAGCCGGTCACCCGTGAACGGGGCCGGCCGGGGTCTGTGTCTTCACCATGCCGGGGACCGCCGACGCCGACGCCGTCGCTGCAGAAGCAGCAGCAGACACAGCGCCCCGGTCACCCGAAAAAATCGCCAGCAGCTCCCGCGCGGCGGTGGAGGCCGCCAAGCGGCCGTCCAGCACGCGGGCGGTGGTGTCAGCCAGCGCCTCGCGCACGGCGGGGGCGGCCTTGAACTGCTGCTTGAGTCCGGCCTGGATGCGGTCCCACATCCAGGCCAGGGATTGATGGCGGCGCTTGTCGTCGAAGCCGCCGTTGCTGCGCTGCTGGGTCTGGAAGTCGGTCACCGCCCGCCAGAAGGCCTCGATGCCGGCGGACTTGAGCGCGGAGAGCCGCATCACCCGCGCCTGCCAGACCGAGGTCTCCGCCGTGGTCTCTTCCATCGGCCCGACAGACGCCGCGCGCTCTGGCCGATCCACGCGTCCGCGCCAGCCATGCAGCCGCAGCGACGAGGTGA
Organism: Burkholderiaceae bacterium; assembly: GCA_913776825.1. Classification (GTDB taxonomy): domain Bacteria; phylum Pseudomonadota; class Gammaproteobacteria; order Burkholderiales; family Burkholderiaceae_C; genus Roseateles. Next base: position 279,126 of record CAJYPV010000022.1, on the reverse strand, counting down.
TGTGCGCCTGCGCCCGCGTCGCGGCGGCCTCATCCAGATCGGCCTTGTTGATGACGACCAGATCGGCCAGTTCCATCACGCCCTTCTTGATCGCCTGCAGATCGTCGCCCGCATTCGGCAACTGCAGCAGGCAATAGAGATCGGTCATGCCGGCAACAGCGGTTTCGCTCTGGCCGACGCCGACGGTTTCCACGATCACGATGTCGTAGCCCGCAGCCTCGCAGACCAGCATCGCCTCCCGCGTCTTTTCCGCGACGCCGCCCAGCGTGCCGCTGGCGGGGCTGGGTCGGATGTAGGCGCGCTCATCCATCGACAGCCGCTCCATCCGCGTCTTGTCGCCGAGGATCGAGCCGCCGGACAGCGAGCTCGACGGATCGACCGCCAGCACCGCCACGCGATGGCCGGCCTCGATCAGGAACAGGCCGAGCGCTTCGATGAAGGTGCTCTTGCCCACGCCCGGCACGCCGGAAATGCCCAGCCGCAGCGACCGGCCGGTACGCGGCAGCAGCTCGGTCAGGAGCGCATCCGCTTGAGCGCGATGGTCGGCGCGGGTCGATTCCAGCAGCGTGATGGCCTTGGCCACGGCGCGGCGCTGGGCCGGTCCGGGACCGCCGAGCAGCGCGGCCGTCAGCGGATGGGAGACCGAGGACAGATCGGACACGATGGGTTCGGCGCTCAGGCGGCGACGGACTGGCGGATCTGCTCCAGCACATCCTTGGCGCTGGCCGGGATCGGCGTGCCCGGGCCGTAGATGCCCTTCACGCCGGCCTGGTAGAGAAAGTCGTAGTCCTGCGCCGGGATCACGCCGCCGACGAACACGACGATGTCCTCGCCGCCCTGGTCCTTCAGCGCCTGGATGATGGCCGGCACCAGCGTCTTGTGGCCGGCCGCCAGCGTCGACACGCCGACCGCATGCACATCGTTCTCGATCGCCTGGCGCGCGCATTCCTCGGGCGTCTGGAACAGCGGACCCATGTCCACATCGAAGCCCAGATCCGCATAGGCGGTGGCCACCACCTTGGCGCCGCGGTCATGGCCGTCCTGGCCCAGCTTGGCGATCATCACGCGCGGCCGACGGCCCTGGTCCTCGGCGAAGGCGGCGATCTCGTCCTGCAGGCGGGCCCAGCCTTCCGCCGAGTCATACGCGGCGGCATAGACGCCGGTGACCTTCTGCGTGTCGGCGCGATGGCGCCCGTAGACCGCTTCCAGCGCATCGGACACCTCGCCCACCGTCGCACGCAGGCGCACCGCCCGGATGCTCAGGTCCAGCAGATTGCCCTGACCGGAGCGGGCGGCCTCGGTCAGCGCGGCGAGCGCGGCCTGCACCGCTGCGGTGTCGCGGCTGGCCTTGATCTGATGCAGTCGGGCGATCTGGCTGTCGCGCACCTTGACGTTGTCGACCTCCAGGATCTCGACCCGATCCTCCTTCGCCAGCCGGTACTTGTTGACGCCGACGATCACATCCTTGCCGCTGTCGATGCGGGCCTGCTTCTCTGCCGCGCTGGCTTCGATCTTCAGCTTGGCCCAACCGGAATCGACCGCCTGGGTCATGCCGCCCATCGCGTCGACTTCCTGGATGATGGCCCAGGCCTTGTCGGCCATGTCCTGGGTCAGCGACTCCATCATGTAGCTGCCGGCCCAGGGATCGATCACATTCGTGATGTGGGTCTCTTCCTGGATGATCAGCTGCGTGTTGCGGGCGATGCGGGCGCTGAATTCGGTCGGCAGTGCGATCGCTTCATCCAGCGAATTGGTGTGCAGCGACTGCGTGCCGCCGAACACCGCCGCCATCGCCTCGATGGTGGTGCGCACCACGTTGTTGTAGGGATCCTGCTCAGTGAGGCTCCAGCCGGAGGTCTGGCTGTGGGTGCGCAGCATCAGGCTCTTGGGATTCTTCGCCTGGAAGCCCTTCATGATCCGGCACCACAGCAGGCGCGCGGCCCGCATCTTGGCGATCTCCAGATAGAAGTTCATGCCCACCGCCCAGAAGAACGACAGCCGGCCGGCGAAGTCGTCCACATCCATGCCCTTGGCGATGGCGGTCTTCACATATTCCTTGCCGTCGGCCAGGGTGAAGGCCAGCTCCAGCGCCTGGTTCGCGCCGGCTTCCTGCATGTGATAGCCGCTGATCGAGATCGAGTTGAACTTCGGCATGTGGGCCGCGGTGTACTCGATGATGTCGCCGATGATCTTCATCGACGGCGCCGGCGGATAGATGTAGGTGTTGCGGACCATGAACTCCTTGAGGATGTCGTTCTGGATGGTTCCGCTCAACTGGGCCTGCGACACGCCCTGCTCTTCGGCCGCGACCACATAGCCCGCCAGCACCGGCAGCACCGCGCCGTTCATGGTCATCGACACCGAGACCTTGTCCAGCGGGATGCCGTCGAACAGGATCTTCATGTCCTCGACCGAATCGATCGCCACGCCGGCCTTGCCGACGTCGCCGGTCACGCGGGGATGGTCGGAGTCATACCCACGGTGCGTCGCCAGGTCGAAGGCCACCGACACGCCCTGCCCGCCCGCCGCCAGCGCCTTGCGATAAAAGGCATTGCTTTCCTCGGCGGTCGAGAAACCGGCGTATTGGCGGATCGTCCAGGGCCGCACCGCATACATGGTCGCCTGCGGGCCGCGCAGGAAGGGCTCGAAGCCGGGCAAGGTGTCGGCATGGGGCAGGTCCTTGATGTCGGCCGCGGTGTAGAGCGGCTTCACCACCAGGCCTTCCGGCGTGTGCCAGTTCAGCGCCGAGGGATCGCCGCCCGGTGCCGACTTGGCCGCCGCCTGATGCCATTGCGCCAGGGTCGCGGCGGCGAAGGTGGGTGCCGCATCGGTCGCGGCGCTCACCGCCGATGCAGTCGCTGCGCCACCGGCGCTGCCCGTCACGGGCTGATTCGAGGCGTGGGGCTCGCGGGTCGCGGACGACGCGTCGCCGGGGACCTGTTCTGGCTTGGACATGAAGGACTCCTGGAAGCCGCTGATCATAGCGCTGCACGAATTCATAATTATGAATTCAGCTTTGACTACACTGCGGGCTTCCGCGTGTTGCACGTCCCCACCGCTCTCCTGCCGACTGCCCTCCTCCATGTCCCGCGCTCCTGCTCCCGCTCCGGCCACCACGCCCTCCCCGGCGCCGGTGACGCCGCTCGCGCCGCGCGCGCTGTATGAAGAGGTGGCGGAGCGCCTGCGCCAGCAGATCTTTGCGCGCGAGCTGGAGCCCGGCAGCTGGATCGATGAGCTCAAGCTCTGCGCCGAGCTCGGCATCAGCCGCACCCCGATGCGGGAAGCGCTGAAGGTGCTGGCCAGCGAAGGCCTGGTGACGATGCGGGTGCGGCGCGGCGCCTATGTGACCGAGATGTCGGAACGGGACGTCCGCGAGGCCTATCAGCTGCTGTCGCTGCTGGAGAGCGACGCCGCCGCCCAGGTCGCCCAGGGCGCGGACGAGGCGCAACGCGCCGAACTGCAGGCGCTCCATGACGAGCTGGAAGCCGCGCTGCAGGAGCGCGAGCGCTTCTTCGCGGCCAATGAGCGCTTCCATCTGCGCATCATCGAGATCGACGGCAACCGCTGGCGGATGCAGTTCATCACCGATCTGCGTCGGGTGATGAAGCTCAACCGCCACCATTCCCTGTTCATGCAGGGCCGGCTGCAGGAATCGCTGCAGGAGCACCGCGACATCCTCGCCGCCATCCTGGCGCGGGATGCGGCGCGCGCCGCGCAACTGGTGCGCCGCCATTTCGACAACGGCCTCAGAGCCACCCAGCACGCGGCGGACTGAGGCACTTCGCCCCGTCGCCTTGCAGGCCGCGCCGCTGCGCCGCACGGGCTCGACACGCCCGGTTCGCCAAATCCATCACGTTTCTCACGGAATTGAACGAGCGATAAACGCCGCCTGAACGCGTTATTTCATCGGCAGCATTCAAAGCACGATCCGCGAAATTCCGTGGCCGCGACTTCGTCAGTTATCGCCCAGTTTCCGGACATTCCCGTTCAAACTCCCCGCGCCATTCCCGACATTCCCGCGAGCACCATTCGCCAAACTTCGCACGGAGTTCTCAAACTCGTCGGAGATATTGATCGAATCGCCGCCAGGCCGTCGCTCGATGGTTTGAGACTTCCATCACGAAACTGGGCGGGAACGCGATGAGGAAGCCACCCCGCGCCGCGTTCGTTACATGTCTGTGAAGACGTCTGAACGCTTCATTCAGCGAGCCAACGGCCGACAACCCCGATGAATGCGGGCTGAACGGCGATCCTGTCCAGAGCCTGTCACCCCGCATTCGCGGGCTTTACGTCCAAGATGTAAGCGTGAACTGAGGCCGACTCCTGGCCCTTTTGAATGCTTCATTTCAGAAAGTCCCTCATACGATGCCGGGGCTACCTCAAGTTTGTCATTCCGCGTCCGAAAACCCGAATGACGGCATCCCTCGGCGGGTGCCGCTGGAAGTTAGAGATCGATAAACGACGCGCCTATGGGCGCAACAGCCCATAGCCCACGGAGCTCCAAGATGGCATCGCTGATTACCAACCTGTCCACCGACCAGATTCAGGCGCTGACGTCGACGACGCTCGCCCGATTGACCAGCGAAGACTGGGCCGCCTTCACCTCGGACCAGTTCCAGGCGCTGACGACCGCCCAGTTCGCCAGCCTGGGCACCCGCGCCGTGTCGTTCTTCACGACCAGCAACATCGCGGCGATCGAATCCGATGACCTGCGCGCGCTGAGCACCGCGGCGATCCGCACCTTCAGCACCGAGCAGCTGAATTCGCTCGGCTCCGACCAGTTCGGCAGCATGACCACCCGCCAGGTCGGCTCGCTCAGCACCCAGCAGGTGCGCGGCCTGGAATCGGACGACCTGAATGCGCTGGGCTCCGACCAGATCCGCTCGCTGAGCTCCCAGCAGGTCGCCGCGATCTCGACCAGCCTGATCGGCACCATGGCCTCGGACGACCTCCAGGCGCTCAAGACCGATCAGATCAAGGCGCTGAACTCGCAGCAGGTCGCCGCGATCTCGACCGAAGGCGTGGCCGCCCTGACCACCCAGCAGGCGCAAGCCATCACCAGCACCCAGGCGGGCGCGCTGACCTCCGATCAAGCTGCGGCGCTGACCTCGGATGCGGTCCATTCGCTCAACACCGCCGCGGTGAAGTCGCTGGGCACCGACCAGATCGCCGCCCTGAATTCCGACCAGATCGCCGCGCTGACCACCGCGCAGATCAATGCGCTGAGCACCGCCCAGATCCGTCAGTTCAGCAGCGATGAAATCGCCGCGCTGGACACCACGCAGATCCGCGCCATCACCACCGCCCAACTGGCCGCCCTGACGACCGACCAGCTCGGCGGCTTCGCCAGCGAGGACGTGCAGGCGCTGACGACCGCCCAGATCCGCGCCTTCAGCTCCAGCCAGCTGGGCGCGCTGAGCTCCGATTCCATCGAGGCGATGAGCTCCGGCCAGATCGGCGCGCTCTCGTCCACCCAGATCAAGGGCCTGACGACCGACCAGATCGCCGCGATCAGCTCGGACGACATGAAGGCCATCTCGACCAGCACCCTGCGTGCCTTGTCGACCGACCAATTCGAAGCGCTGAATTCGGACCAGGTGTCCGCGCTCAGCTCCACCCAGGTCGCCGCGCTGACGACCGGCCAGGTCGCGGTGCTGTCCACCGATGACCTGAATGCGCTGAACAGCAGCCAGATCCGCGCGCTCGGCACCGCCCAGGTGGCGGCCCTGTCGACCGCCCAGGTCGCCGGCATGGAAACCGCCGATGTGCAGGCGCTGACCACCGGCCAGATCCAGGCCCTGAGTTCCGCCCAGGTCGCCGCGCTGAGCACCGACGCCATCGTGGCGCTGGGCTCGGCCCAGGTCGCCGCGCTGAGCAGCCGCCAGCTGGCCGGCCTGTCGACCGACCAGGTCGCCGCGATCGAATCCGGCGACCTGCGGGCGCTGTCCACCACCGCGATCCGCTCGCTGACGACCGACCAGTTCGATGCGCTGAATTCCGACCAGGTCGGTGCGCTGACGACCGGCCAGGTCGCCGCGCTGACCACCGGCCAGGTGGCCGCGATGGCCACCGATGACCTGAATGCCCTGGGCAGCGCCCAGATCCGCGCGCTGGGCACCGCCCAGGTCGCCGCGCTGACCACCGCGCAGGTGGCCGGCATGGAAAGCGCCGATGTGCAGGCCTTCAGCACCGCCCAGGTGCAGGCGCTGAGCTCGGCCCAGGTCGGCGCCCTGTCCACCGACAACATCGCCGCGCTGAGCTCCAGCCAGGTCGCCGCGCTGAGCACCCGCCAGATCGCCGGTCTGTCGACCGACCAGATGGCCGCCCTGGAAACCGGCGACCTGCGTGCCATGTCCACCGGCGCGATCCGCTCGCTGACCACCGACCAGTTCGCGGCGCTGAATTCCGACCAGGTCGGCGCCCTGACCACCGGCCAGATCGCCGCGCTGACGACCGGCCAGGTCGCCGGCATGGCCACCGATGACCTCAATGCCCTGGGCAGCGCCCAGATCCGCGCGCTGGGCACCTCCCAGATCGCCGCGCTGTCGACCGACCAGGTCCACAGCATGGAAAGCGCCGATGTGCAGGCCCTGACCACCGGTCAGGTCGCTGCGCTGAGCTCGACCCAGATGGGCGCGCTGTCGACCGAAAACGTCGCTGCGCTGACCTCCGGCCAGGTGGCCGCGCTGAGCACGAAGCAGATCGCCGGCCTGACGACCGACCAGGTCGCCGCGCTGGAAACCGGTGACCTGCGCGCGCTGTCCACCGCCGCCATCCGCTCGCTGAGCACCGACCAGTTCGATGCGCTGAATTCCGACCAGGTCGGCGCGCTGACGACCGGCCAGGTCGCCGCGCTGACCACCGGCCAGGTGGCCGCGATGGCCACCGATGACCTGAATGCATTGGGCAGCGCCCAGATCCGCGCCCTGGGCACCGCCCAGATCGCCGCGCTGACCACCGCCCAGATCGCCGGCATGGAAAGCGCCGACGTGCAGGCGCTGACCTCGGCGCAGGTGCAGGCGCTGAGCTCGTCGCAGATCGGTGCCCTCTCCACCGACAACATCGTGGCCCTGACCTCGGGCCAGGTCGGCGCGCTGAGCACCCGCCAGATCGCCGGTCTGACGACCGACCAGATGGCCGCCATGGAGACCGGCGACCTCCGCGCCCTGTCTTCCGCCGCCATCCGCGCGCTGGACAGCAGCCAGCTCGATGCGCTGGGCTCCGACCAGATCGCCGCACTGTCGACCGCCCAGGTCGCCGCGCTGTCCACCGCCCAGATCGCCAACCTCTCCAGCGATGACCTGAATGCATTGACCAGCGCCCAGATCAAGGCGCTGAGCACCGCCCAGGTCGCCGCGCTGACCACCGCGCAGGTCTCGACGATGACCAGCGACGACGTCCAGGCCCTGAGCACCGCCCAGATCGCGGCGCTGAGCTCCGGCCAGGTCGGCGCCCTGTCGACCGAAAACGTCGCCGCGCTGAGCTCGTCCCAGATCGCCCCGCTGAACACCCGCCAGGTCGGCGGCCTGACCACCGACCAGGTCGGCGCCATCGAGACCGTCGATGTGAAGGCCCTGAGCACGCAAGCCCTGCGCGCCCTGACGACCGACCAGATCGATGCCCTGAGCTCCGACCAGGTGGCCGCCCTGACGACCGCGCAAGTCGCCGCGCTGAGCACCCAGCAAGTGGTGGCACTCGCCACCGATGACCTGAACGCCCTGGGCAGCGCGCAGATCCGCGCCCTGTCGACCGCGCAGGTCGCCGCCCTGACCACCGCCCAGATCGCCGGCATGGAAAGCGCCGACGTGCAGGCGCTGACGACGGCTCAAGTCGCCGCCCTCAGCTCCGGCCAGATCGCTGCCCTGAGCACCGACAACGTGGCGGCGCTCAGCTCGTCGCAGGTCGGCGCGCTCAGCAGCCGCCAGGTGGCCGGTCTGACGACCGACCAGATGGCCGCGCTCGAAACCGGCGACATCAAGGCCCTGTCCACCGTCGCCCTGCGCGCCCTGGACAGCAGCCAGCTGGATGCGCTGGGTTCCGACCAGATCGCCGCGCTGTCGACGGTGCAGGTCGCCTCGCTGACCACCGGCCAGATCGCCAACCTGTCCAGCGATGACCTGAATGCGCTGACCAGCGGCCAGATCAAGGCCCTGAGCACCGCGCAGGTCGCCGCACTGACGACCGGTCAGGTCTCGACCATGACCAGCGACGATGTCGCCGCCCTCACCACCAACCAGATCCAGGCCCTGGGCTCGGGTCAGGTGGGTGCGCTGTCCACCGACGCCGTGGTCGCCCTGACCTCGGCCCAGGTCGGCGCGCTGACCACCAAGCAGGTGGCCGGCCTGACGACCGACCAGGTCGCCGCGCTGGAAACCGGTGACCTGCGCGCGCTCAACAGCGCCGCGCTGCGCGCCCTGACCAGCGACCAGTTGAATGCGCTCGGCTCCGACCAGATCGAAGCGCTGTCGACCCTGCAGGTCTCCGCGCTGAGCACCGGCCAGGTCGCCAACCTGACCAGCGATGACCTGAATGCCCTGACCAGCGGCCAGATCCGCGCGCTGTCGACCCAGCAGGTCGCCGCGCTGACGACCGGCCAGGTCTCGACCATGACCAGCGAGGATGTCGCCGCCCTGGCCACCGGCCAGGTGGCCGCGCTCAGCTCCGGCCAGGTCGGCGCGCTGTCGACCGATGCGGTCGTCGCGCTGAGCTCGGTGCAGGTCGCTGCGCTGACCAGCCGTCAGGTCGCCGGTCTGACCACCGACCAGATGGCCGCGCTGGAATCCGGCGATGTGAAGGCGCTGTCGACCGCGGCCATCCGCGCGCTGGACAGCAGCCAGCTCGATGCGCTGGGCTCCGACCAGATCGCCGCGCTGTCGACCACCCAGGTCGCCGCCCTGTCCACCGGCCAGGTCGCCAACCTGAGCAGCGATGACCTGAACGCGCTGACCAGCGGCCAGATCAAGGCGCTGAGCACCGCGCAGGTCGCCGCGCTGACGACCGGCCAGATCTCCACCATGACCAGCGACGATGTGCAGTCGCTCACCACCGCCCAGGTGGCCGCGCTCAGCTCGGCCCAGGTCGGCGCGCTGAGCACCGATGCCGTCGTGGCCCTGACCTCGGGCCAGGTCGCCTCGCTGAGCTCGCGCCAGGTCGCCGGTCTGACGACCGACCAGATCGCCGCGATCGAATCCGGTGATCTGAAGGCGCTGTCCACCGTGGCCCTGCGGGCGCTGACCAGCGACCAGCTGGAAGCGCTGAGCTCCGACCAGGTCCAGGCGCTGAGCACCGTGCAGGTGGCCGCGCTGACGACCGCCCAGGTCTCGCAACTGGCCACCGATGACTTCGCCGCAATGACCACGGCCCAGCTGCGTGCGCTGACCAGCGGTCAGGTCGCTGCGCTGAGCTCCGCCGAACTGGAGGCGCTGGGCAGCGATCAGATCGCCGCCCTGACGACCAACCAGGTCGCCGCCCTGACCACCGGCCAGATCAGCAACCTGACCAGCGACGACCTGAATGCGCTGACCAGCGGCCAGATCAAGGCGCTGACGACCGCCCAGGTCGCGGCCCTGACGACCGGTCAGATCAGCAGCATGGAATCGGCCGATGTGGCCGCGCTGACCACCAACCAGATCGCGGCGCTGAGCTCCGGCCAGGTCGGTGCGCTGAGCACCGAGGCGATCGTCGCGCTGGGCTCCACCCAGGTCGCGGCGCTGACCACGAAGCAGGTCGCCGGCCTGACCACCGACCAGATGGCGGCGCTGGAAACCGCGGACCTGAAGTCGCTGTCGTCCACCGCGCTGCGGGCGCTCGACAGCAGCCAGCTGGATGCGCTGGGCTCCGACCAGATCGCGGCGTTGACGACGCAGCAGGTCGCGGCCCTGACCACCGGCCAGGTGAGCAACCTGTCCAGCGATGACCTGAATGCGCTGACCAGCGGCCAGATCAAGGCGCTGAGCACCGCGCAGGTCGCCGCGCTGACGACCGGCCAGGTCTCGACCATGACCAGCGACGACGTCGCCTCGCTCACCACCGCGCAAGTCGCGGCGATGAGTTCCGGCCAGATCGGCGCGCTGAGCACCGACGCGATCGTGGCGCTGGGTTCCGGCCAGTTCGCCGCGCTGACGACCAAGCAGGTGGCCGGCCTGACGACCGACCAGATGGCCGCCATCGAAACCGGCGACCTGAAGGCGATGTCGACGGTGGCGCTGCGCTCCCTGGGCACCGACCAGATCGATGCGCTGGGCTCCGACCAGATCGCCGCCCTGACCACCGCGCAAGTCGGCGCACTGACCACCGGCCAGGTCGCCAACCTGTCCAGCGACGACCTGAATGCGCTGACCAGCGCCCAGATCAAGGCGCTGTCGACCCAACAGGTCGCCGCCCTGACCACCGGCCAGGTCAGCACCATGGCCTCGGACGATGTGGCTGCGCTGACCTCGCAACAGGTCGCCGCGCTCAGCTCCGCCCAGATCGGCGCGCTGAGCACCGAGGCGATCGTGGCGATGACCTCCGGCCAGGTCGGCGCGCTCGGCAGCCGCCAGGTGCTGGGTCTGACGACCGATCAGGTTGCCGCACTGGAAACCGGCGATCTCAAGTCGCTGACCACCAATGCGCTGCAGGCCCTGAGCTCCGCCCAACTGGAAGCGCTGGGTTCCGACCAGGTCGCCGCGCTGACGACCCAGCAGGTCGCTGCGCTGACCACCGGCCAGGTGAGCAACCTGACCAGCGATGACCTGAATGCGCTGACCAGCGCCCAGATCCGCGCGCTGTCGACCCAGCAGGTGGCCGCGCTGACCACCGGTCAGGTGTCGACCATGACCAGCGATGACGTGCAGTCGCTCACCACCAACCAGGTCGCCGCGCTCAGCTCGGCCCAGGTCGGCGCTCTGAGCACCGATGCGGTCGTGGCCCTGACCTCCGGCCAGGTCGCCTCGCTGAGCTCGCGTCAGGTCGCCGGTCTGACGACCGACCAGATCGCCGCGATCGAATCGGGTGATCTGAAGTCCCTGTCCACCCTCGCGCTGCGTGCGCTGACCAGCGATCAGCTGGAAGCGCTGGCCTCCGACCAGGTGCAGGCGCTGACCAGTGCCCAGGTGTCGTCGCTGACGACCACCCAGGTCTCGCAGCTGGCCACCGATGACTTCGCCGCGCTGACCACCGGCCAGTTGCGCGCCCTGACCACCGGCCAGGTCGCTGCACTGACCACGGCCGAGCTGGACGCGCTGAACAGCGACCAGATCGCCGCCCTGACGACCAACCAGGTCGCCGCCCTGACCACCGGCCAGATCAGCAACCTGAGCAGCGACGACCTGAACGCGCTGACCAGCGCGCAGATCAAGGCGCTGTCGACCACCCAGGTCGCGGCCCTGACGACCGGCCAGATCGGCAGCATGGAAACCGCCGATGTCGCCGCGCTGACCACGCAGCAGATCGCCGCGATGGGCTCGGCCCAGATCGGCGCGCTGGCCACGGACGCGATCGTCGCGCTGAGCTCGCTGCAGGTCGCTGCGCTGGGCTCTCGCCAGGTCGCGGGCCTGACGACCGACCAGATCGCCGCGGTGGAAACCGGTGACCTGAAGGCGCTGACCACCGTCGCGCTGCGCGCCTTGACCAGCGATCAGCTGGACGCGCTCGGCTCCGACCAGGTCGCCGCGCTGACCACGCAGCAGGTCTCGTCGCTGACCACCGGCCAGTTGAGCAACCTGAGCAGCGATGACCTGAACGCGCTGACCAGCGCCCAGGTCCGTGCGCTGACCACGCAGCAAGTCGCGTCCCTGACCACCGGCCAGGTGTCGACGATGACCAGCGAGGATGTCGCGGCCTTCAGCTCCAACCAGATCCAGGCCCTGAATTCGGCGCAGATCGGCGCGCTGGCGACCGACGCGGTGGTGGCGCTCAGCTCCACCCAGGTCGCGGCGCTCAGCTCGGCCCAGGTGCTGGGTCTGACCACCGACCAGATGGCGGTGATCGAATCCGGTGATCTGAAGTCGCTGTCCACCGTCGCCCTGCGCGCGCTCAGCAGCGCTCAGCTGGAGGCGCTGAACTCCGACCAGATCGGCGCGCTGACCACGGCGCAGGTGCAGTCCTTCACCACCGCGCAGATCGCCAACCTGACCAGCGACGACCTGAATGCGCTGACCAGCGGCCAGATCCGCGCGCTGACCAACAGCCAGATCCAGGCGCTGACCACGGCCCAGGTCTCGACGATGACCAGCGAGGATGTCGCCGCGCTGACCTCGACACAGATCCAGGCCCTCGGCTCCGCCCAGATCGGCGCGCTGAGCACCGAAGCGATCGTGGCGCTGAGCTCGACCCAGGCCGCGGTGCTGACCTCGGCCCAGGTCGATGGTCTGACCACCGACCAGATGGCCGCCTTCGAGACGGTGGACCTGCGCGCCCTGAGCACCCTGGCGATCCGCTCGCTGGACAGCGCTCAACTGGAAGCGCTGGACTCCAACCAGATCGCGGCGCTGTCGACGGCGCAGGTGGCGTCGCTCAGCACGCTGCAGATCAGCCAGATGGCGACCGACGATGTGCAGGCCCTGACCTCCGGCCAGGTGTTCGCCCTGAACTCGGCCCAGCTGCATGCGCTGACCACCGACCAGGTGGCGGCGTTGGACAGCGGTGACCTCGCGGTCATCAGCAGCGCCAACATGCAGGCCTTCGGCTCGGCGGACTTCGAAGCCTTCAGCTCCGACCAGATCCATGCCCTGACCGCGTCGCAATGGGGCGCGGTGAGCAGCGCGCAGATCATCGGCATCGAGACCGGGGACATCGCCTCGATCACGACTGCCGGCATCCATGCGCTGAGCACGGCGGCGGTCCATGCCTTCGGCACGGATCAGATCGCGGCGCTGACGACCGACCAGGTGCATGAGTTCAGCACGGCACAGATCCGCGCCCTGGGCACCGACCAGATCGCGGCGCTGACCACCGACGACATCGGCGCGATGACCAGCAGCCACTTCATGTCGCTGACCTCGGCGCAGGTGCATGCCTTCTCGACCGACCAGATCCTGGCCTTCGGCTCCGAAGACATCAAGGCGCTGACCTCGATCCAGATTCAGGGCCTGACGACGGATCAGATCGTCGCCATGACCTCGGATCAGTTCGTCGGCTGGGAAACCCAGGATCTGGCCTCCATGAACATGGAGCAGGTGCTGGCGATGACCTCGGATCAGAAGGCCGGCTGGAGCAACGAGCAGATCAATGCCCCGTTCCTGGCCAGCCCGATCGTGCTGGACCTGGACGGCAATGGCATCCAGACGCTGTCGGCCAGCCAGGGCGTGCACTTCGACGTCAACAACACCGGCCACACCAACAAGTGGGGCTGGGTGGGCGGCAACGACGGTCTGCTGGCAATGGATCTGAACGGCGACGGCCAGATCAACAGCGGCGCGGAACTGTTCGGCGCGGGCACCGTGGTCAATGGTCACAAGGGTGCGGACGGCTTCACCGCCCTCGCCTCGCTGGACACCAACCACGATGGCCACATCAATGCGCAGGACGCGGCCTTCAACAAGCTGTCGGTCTGGGTGGATGCCAACCATGACGGCAAGACCGATGCCGGCGAGCTCAAGGGCCTGGCGGAACTGGGGATCATCGACCTCAACCTGAATGCCCTGAAGGGCAACGCGGTGGACAACGGCAACGTCCTGGGTCTGGTCTCCAGCTTCACCAAGGCGGATGGCAGCACGCATGAGATGACCGACGTCTGGTTCGCCAAGGACGGTGCTTCGCAGACCGCCACCGGCGCCTCCACGGTGCAGTTGGGCGATCTGCTGGCAGCGCCCAGCGGCCACCTGCTCGGCGACCCGGCCAGCTCGGCCGCGGCCTCCGGCGGCACCGCAGCGGCGGGGACGGCAGCCGCCGCGGGCACGGCGACGACAACGGCGACGACGGCGTCCACCGATCACATCAACAACGACCTGCTGGCGGCGGCCTACAAGCCCAAGCTGCATGACGACGATGTGAACAACACGCCGCTGATCTAAGCGCTGCACGACACCGGGGGCCTCGCGCCCCCGGTTTTCCTTGGGGCGACCGATCGGCCGTGCCTCGCGACGCTGTGAAGTTTTCACGCCCGGTGCCCGACCCCGGCGGCGGACAATGCCGACAGGGCTCCGATCGCGCCTTGGTTCTCGATGCCTGATCGATTTCTGATCGATTCCCGATCGATGCCTGATCGATCCTTGATCGATCCCCGATGGTTCCCCGGCAACTCCGCATGGCCACTTTCGACGTCACCGCGCTCACGCCTGAGCAGATCGCCGCCCTGACCACCGCCCAGCTCGCCACGCTGAGCGGTGCGCAGTGGGCGCTGCTGAGCGCCGAGCAGGTGGTGGCGTTGACCACGATCCAGGTCTCGGCCCTGACCGCCCGGCAGCTCAACTACCTCGCGTCGGGCCAGCTGTCGGCGATGGAGCTGACGGACATCCAGGCGCTCAACACCGGCGCGCTGCGCACGCTCACCACCGCCTCGCTCGCGGCGCTGACCAGTGACCAGATCCATGCGCTGACGCCGACCCAGATTCCCTCGCTGACCATCGACCGGCTGCGCCGCATGGACAGCGACCAGTTCTCGGCGCTGGACAGCAGCCAGATCCAGGCGCTGACCTCGATCCAGGTGCGTGGCCTGGGCAGCACCCAGATCGGCCTGCTGGCGCTGGATGAAGTCGCCGCGCTGAGCACCAGCCAGGTCAAGGCGATGAACACGGTGCAGATCGCCGCGCTGTCGGTGGATCAGCTCAATGTGCTGGGCACGGCCCAGATCGCCACGATCAGCGGCAGCCAGAGCAAGGGCCTGAGCGCGCAGCAGCTCAATGCAATGGCAAGCGAGTCGCTGCATGCGCTCAACACCCAGGCGGTGCGCAACCTCACCACCACGGCGGTCAGCCAACTGGCCTCGGACACCATCGTCGCGCTGGAATCGCGGCAGGTCGCGGCGCTCAGCAGCCAGCAGTTCCGCACCCTGGCCACCGACACGCTCGCGGCGCTGAGCACCGAGCAGATGGCGGCCGTCGGCACGCTGCAGATCAAGTCACTGAGCACCGCGCAGATCCGCGCGCTGGAAGGCGAGGACCTCGCCGCCATCGGCACCAAGGGCCTGCGCGCGATCGCCTCCTCGCAGTTGGCCGCGCTCAGCTCGGACCAGCTCGATGCACTGACCAGTCGCCAGGTCGCGAGCCTGACGTCGACCCAGTTGATCGGCCTGCACAGCGAGCAACTGCCCTCCTTCAGCACCGATGAACTGCGGGCCCTGAGCAGCTCGGCCCTCGCCGGCCTGCGGCCCGAGGTGCTGGCGGCGATGGACAGCGATCAGCTCGGCGCGCTGCGCACCAACCAGATCAGCACCATCAGCACCCGCCAGCTCGCCGCGTTCGACACCGACGACCTGGCCGCGCTGAGCACCCTGCAGATCGCCGCCTTCACCTCGAAGCAGGTGGCGGGCCTGTCGCTGGATCAGATCCGCTCGCTTGGCACGGACGACCTGGCCGCGCTCAGCAGCGTGGCGCTGAAAGGTCTGACGCCGTCGCAACTGGCGGCGCTCGACAGCGCCCAGCTGGCCGCCCTGACCAGCAGCCAGGCCGGTGCGCTGACGACCCAGCAGCTGCAGAACCTCAGCTCGGACCAGCTGATCTCGCTGAGCACCGGCGCCATCCAGGCGCTGTCCACCCGCGTCATCGCCGGCCTGACGACCGAACAACTCGACCTGCTCGGCACCGATCAATTGATCGCGCTGACCAGCAACCAGATCCGCGCGCTCACCACCGCCCAACTCGCGGCGCTGACGCCGGATGACCTCAACAGCCTGACGACCGGCCAGTTCGCGGCCTTCAGTTCCGCGCAATTCCGCGGCCTGACGACCGACCAGGTGTCCTTGCTGCAGACCGATGATTTCGGCGCGCTGTCCGGCACCGTCATCCGCTCGTTGAGCACCGCGCAGATCCAGGCGCTGGATGTGGCGATGGTCGGCGCGCTGAGCAGCGCCCAGGCCGCAGTGCTCAATCCCGGCCAGGTGGCCGCCCTGCGCGCCGATCAACTGGTGGTGCTGACCACCGATGCGCTGCAGGCCATCAACACCGTGGCCATCCGCGGCCTGACCGCCGATCAGCTCGATGCGATGGGCCCGGGCGCGCTGACGGCGATGCGCACCAGCCAGCTGGTCGCGCTGACGACGGCGCAGGTCCGCAGCCTGGACCATGACAATTTCAATGCGCTGACGACCGCCCAGTTCAACGCGCTCAGCTCCTTCCAGATCGCCGCGATCGCGTCCAACGAAATCGGCCAACTGGCACCCGACCTGCTGGCCGCGATCCGGCCGGGTTACCTGGCGGCGCTGGGCTCGGGCCAGATCAGCCAGCTCAGTCGCGAGCAGTTCGGCGCCTTCGGCAGCCAACAGACGGCCCAGCTCAGCACCCAGCAGATCGCGGCCATGACGCCCGACCAGATCGATGCGCTGTCCAGCGACGGCGTGCGCGGGCTGAGCGTGCTGGCGCTGCAGGCCTTCACCAGCGATCAGCTCAATGCGCTGGTGGATTCGCAGATCGATGCGATGCGCACCAATCAGGTCGCCGCGCTGACCACCAGCCAGTTGGCGACCTGGTCCCAGGCCGACCTGAATGCGATGAACACCGCGCAGTACGCGGTGCTGTCATCCCGCCAGATCGGCGCACTGACGACCGACCAGATCGCCAACCTGGAAGCGGTGGATGTGGCGGCGGTCAGCACCCGTGCCATCCTGGGCTGGAGCTCCCTCCAGCTCGGCGCGCTGAGCGGTGACAGCGTCGCCTCGCTGACCGATGCGCAGCTCGCCACGCTGACTTCCAGGCAGGTGAGCGGGCTGACGGCCGATCAGCTTGATCGACTCAGCGGCGAGCAGTTGGCCAAGCTCAACAGTGCGGCCTTGCTGGGCCTGAGCAGCGACCAGTTCGGCTCGCTCGATGCCGGACAGATCGCGCTGATGTCGCCGCGCCAGATCGCTGCGCTCAGCTCGATCCAGATCGCTGCGATGGCGCCGGATGAGATCGCCGCACTCAGCACCGGCCAATTCGCGGCGCTGCGCTCGTCGCAACTGGCGCTGCTGGACGGCACCCAGCTCGCCGGCATCGAGACCGAGGATCTGGCGACGCTGCACACCACCGCGCTGCGCGCGCTGACCAGCGATCAGATCGGGCTGCTCAGCCTCGCCCAGATCCAGGCCCTGACGCCGAATCAGGTGGCGTCGCTGACCTATCAGCAAGCGGCGGCGATGCACACCGACCAGATCGCGGCGCTCGGCACCGCGCAGGTGTCCGCGCTGACGAATGTGCAGGTGATGGCCTGGTCCCCCGACCAGATCGCCGCGCTGGATCCGCAGGATGTGGCCCTGCTGCCGGGCCGGGCGATCCGCGTCATGGAAGCCGCCGATTTCGCGGCGCTCAACACCGATCAGGTCCATCTGATGACGAGCGCCCAGTTTGCCGAGATGACGCTGCCGCAGCTCAACGGCTTCGCCACCGAAGACTTCGCCGCGATGAGCTCATCCGCCTTCCGCGGCCTGGGCACCGCGGCGCTGAACGGTCTGAGCACCGATGTGATGGCCGCGCTGGGCGCCGAGCAGATCCACGGCATCAGCACCACGGTGCTGCGCGGTCTGCACACCGAGCAGCTCGCGGCGCTGAACACCGACGCCATCATGGCGCTGGACAGCCGGCAGGTGATGTCGCTGACGACGGCGCAGTTGGCCTCGATCTCCTCCGAAGGCTTCGCCACGATGTCCAGCGACGAGCTGGCGGCACTCAGCCGCGATCAGGCACGGGCGCTGACGGTGGACCAGATCCATGCGATCACCAGCGACGCGGTGATCGGCTTCGAGACCCGCGACCTGACCGCGCTCAACATGAGCCAGGTGCTGGCCTTCAGCACCGAGGCGATCCATGCGATGAGCGGCCAGCAGTTGGATGCGCTGTTCCTGGCCACGCCCATCATGCTCAATCTGGACGGGCACGGCCTGTCCACCGTCTCCGCGCAGCAGGGTGTGCTGTTCGACCTCAACGGCACCGGCCAGGTTCAGCAATGGGGCTGGATGGCGCAGGGCAACGGCCTGCTGGCGCGAGATCTGAACGGCGATGGGCTGATCAATTCCGGCGCCGAGCTCTTCGGCACCGGCACCGTGCTGGCCAACGGGCAGCATGCGGCCAACGGCTACGAGGCGATGGCCGCGCTGGACACCAACCACGACCACAAGCTCAGTGCCGCCGATGCGGCCTTCGGCGAGCTGCGCATCTGGGCCGATGCCAATGGCAACGGCAAGACCGATGCGGGCGAGCTGGTGAGCCTGGCCTCGCTGGGCATCGTCGAGCTGGACCTGAATGCGCAGGCCGGCACTGCGCAGGACCACGGCAATCTGCTGGGGCTGATCTCCGGCTACAAGACCGCCGACGGACAAACCCATCAGATGGCGGATGTCTGGTTCGCGAAGGCGCCGGCGGAAGCCTCGACCTCGTCAGCGGCCGGTGGCCATCCCTCGCTGCCGACGGCGGCCGACCTGCTGGCGGCGCCCTCGGCCAGGACGGCGGATGCGGGCGGGTTGCTGTCGGACGGGGCGCATGCGGCGACGAGTGGATCGTCGTCGACCACCGCCCCAGTCAGCGCGGACGGCAGCCCCGTGCACCACGCGCTGCTGCAGGCCCTCAAGCGCCAGGATGGCGACGATGCGATCGCGCCGCTGATCTGAGCGGGCGTCGCGCGCGGGCTTGGGCGTTGGCCGGGCGGCGTCCCCGCTGATTCGACCCACCGACCGCCCGCCTCGGCCCTGTCCCACGCGGTCCTGCCCGCCTCGCCACGCCGGAGTTGACCGGCCGGAGCCGCGCTTATCGACGCATGCCCGAGTTTCCCGCAGCGACACAATGCAGCGATGATTGGCCATGGCCCGTCCACGAGGCGGAGCCGCCACCAAAGGACCTGCGTTGAAAACACTGTGCATCGAGGGCTGGCGAGGGGTGAATCACTCCATCGCGATGGTCAACCAGAACCAGATCCTGGAGATGGTCAAGGACGGGCGCTTCCAGCTGTTCCATCGCGATGCGCCCTTCTTCATGCCGCACTGGGATCGCAGCAAGCTCGATGCGGGCTTCTCGCCCGAGGAGCGCGCCGTGATCGACGGCCTGCCCGATCCCGGCGATCAGGTCATGGATGTCTGCCTGCGCATCGCCTCGCCGGTGCGCGCCGGCACGCCGGGCAGCGCCCGCCGCACCGCGACCTTCGTCGTCACCGAATTCGGACTGTCCGAGAAGAGCTTCGATCCGCCGGGCCTGTCGCCCGCCGCGTTGACCCAGGGCGATGACCTGGTCATCACGCCGAGCCGCTGGTCGCAGGCGCGTCTGGTGGACTACGGCTTCGACCCGGCGCGCATCCGCGTGGTGCCGCATGGCTACAAGACCGACACCTTCCTGCCGATGACGGACGAGCAGCGGCAGCAGGCGCGCTTGGCCTTGAACATCCAGCCGCATGAGACGGTGTTCACCAATGTCGGCGTGGCGACCTGGAACAAGGGCATCGACGTGCTGCTGCTGGCCTTCGCCGAGCTGCGGCTGGCCGGTCTGCCGGTGCGGCTGATCCTGAAGGACCATCAGGGGCTGTACGGCATCACCGTCGAGCGGGTCTTTGCCGAGATGGCGGCCCGTGCACCCCAGCTCGGCGCGGCGCAGGTGCGCGACGGCATCTCGGTGCTGTCGACCAGTCTGAACCTGCCGCAGATCCGCTCGCTGTATGCGCTGTCGGATGCCTATGTCTCGCCGTACCGGGCCGAGGGCTTCAATCTGCCGGTGCTGGAAGCGATGGGCTGCGGCACGCATGTGATCGTCAGCGGCGGTGGGGCCACCGACGACTTCACGCCGCCGGAACTCTGCCATCGGCTCCACACCCGACCCGGCACCGCGGCCGATGCGCCGCAGCCGGTGGGCGGAGCCTTCGTCGTGCCGGACCTGGAGGATCTGCGCGAAGCGATGCTGCAGGTCGTCGAGAAGCGCCTGCCCCCACCGGTGCGCCGCGAGGCCGCGCGTCTGCGTCTGGCGGAGCGTTTCTCCTGGGGCACGGTGACGCGTCAGTTGCTGGACCTGCTCTGAGCCTGCACAAGGAGCCCTGATGAAGCCCAACCTGGCGGTCGCGATTGTCGACACCGACCTGCATGTGCTGGCGCGGCAAGCCCTGATGCACACCCTGCGCGGGATGGAGCAGCAGGGCCTGCCGTTCTCGCAGGTGCTGATCTATTCCGACCAGCCGGCCTTGTGGCCCGGGCTGCCGGTGATCCCGGTGCCGCGGCTCACCTCGATCCGCGACTACAACCTGCTCATCACCCAGGAGCTGGCCAAGCACCTGAGCGCCGACCATGTGCTGGTGATCCAGTACGACGGCTTCGTGCTCAATCCGGATCAGTTCTCGCCGCACTTCCTGCACTACGACTACATCGGTGCGCCGTGGCCCAACTATGAGCGCCATGACGTGGGCAACGGCGGCTTCTCCTGGCGCTCCAAACGCCTGGTGCAGGCGGTGGCCGCGCTCGATTACGACGACCCCAGCGAGGCGGAGGACCTGTTCATCTGCCGACGCATGCGCGACACGCTGGAGCGGCTCGGTTGCCGCTTCGCGCCGAAGGCGATCGCGTCGCATTTCTCGGTGGAGTTTCCGGCGGTGCCCTACCCCACCTTCGGCTTTCACGGCATCTTCCATTTGCCGTCGGTCTACCGCGAGATGCCGGAATTCCTGGTGGAGCACCTGTCCGACCGCATCATCCAGTCGCGCAGCAACTTCCTGCTGCCCGGGCTGGAGGTGATCTCGCCCGCCGCGGCGCAGCGCCTGCAAGCCCGGCTGGCGGCGCTGGCCTGACTCCCTGCTGAACCACGGCTCGCGTCAGCGCGATGCCGACGAGGCCTGACATGACATCGAACAAGCAGATCATCATCCTGATTCCTCACGGCGTTCAGACGGGCGGCCCGGAGGCCTTGCACCAGCTCTCCGATGCGCTGATCCGGCAGGGGCATGACGCGCGGGTCTGGTATGTGCTGCCGAGCGATCTGCCGGCGATTGATGAGCTCTATCGGAACAACGGCCTGGGCGCCAACACGGCGCTGCGGCTGCAGCCGCGCCCCAATACGGTGGCGGACTACGAGAAGTACCAGACGGTGCTGGCCGAGCAGATCGTGATGAATGCGGACACCTGCGTCGTGTTCGCCGAGACCTATGTGCACTGGGTGCGCTACTTCCCGCATTGCAGCCCGATGGTCTGGTGGCTGAGCATCGACAACGCCTTCGAGTATTTGTCGGTGCAGAAGGTCAACCTGAACACCTTGCGCAGCGAGCGGGTGCTGCACGCCTACCAGTCCGGTTATGCGCATGACGTGATCCGCGCGCTGGGCTGCCGGCGCACGCTGCCGTTGTCGGACTACACGCCCGGCAAGGTGGCCGTGGATTCGACGCTGCCGAAGACCGACATCGCGCTGAATGCGAACCACAAGGTGGTCTATGACGTCGGCGCCATCGCGGCGCGGCTGGCGCGCGACTGCGGCGTGAAGGTGCATCTGATTCGTGGCCTGACGCGCGCGCAGGTCTATGAGGCCTTGGACCGCAGCCGCCTCTTCATCGACCTGGGCACCTTCCCGGGCAAGGACCGGCTGGCGCGGGAAGCGCTGATGCGCGATTGCTGCGTCTTCGCGCTGGATGTCGGCGCGGCGCGGGACTATGCGCTGCCGGAGGAGTGCTATTTCAAGCCGGATGCGGTGGATCAGGTGTTCGCCGGCGCGAGCCAGCTGCTGCAGCAATACCCGCTCTACCTGGAGCTGTCGCGACCGGCGCAACAAGCCGTGCTGCGGGAGCGGATGATCTTCGAGCGGGAAGTGGCGGGGTTAGCGCACGCGTGGGGGGCGTGAGGGGCGTGGGAGCCGCGAGGGGTGCCAGAAAGCGGAAGGCCTCCTTGCGGAGGCCCTCTCGATCAACCGCTGTCTGACTGGCTTCGAAAGAACGAGTCGCGCAGTGCTTCTGCCTGATCGAGCTCGTACGGACTGAGCAACTTCCTGAGCAAATCAAGCGTGTCTGCCTCCATCGGCGCATTCAGCTCAGCCGCGACTAACGCATAGCCATAGGCCTTGGAGAGGTCGCGCGGCCCGGCTCTGCCATAGCGATGGATCCCAAGCAGCAGCAACGCCGCTTCGCGGCTCCCTGCCTCCAAAGCGGAGGTGGCCAGCGCTTCCACATGGCGACGTAGTTGGTCGTCAGTGAATATGTTCTTGCCCGCGAGCAAGTCTGGCACCTTTTCTGCGTTTGAAAGCAGTTGCCCTGCGAGCATTGCCTTGACCTGTGGCGAAGCATTCTCACCTCGCGCGAACTCATCCAGCAAGGTCAAGCGCGCCTTCAGGCCTTTCACGGGTAGCAAGCCACATTCAGGCGCCCGGTAGCGACCTTCTTCCTCAGGCCTCTCGTCGCACATACGAAGAGCGGCGTTCAGATTCACTATGGCGGACACGTCACCGGTTCGCGCCTTCTGAAGCTGCTCCTCGAAATGCTTGAAGGTGTACTCCACCTCTGCAAGTTTCGGCTCAATCGCTCGCACCGGAGGTGGAACTTGGCGGCCCTTCGTCGTTGGCTTCGATGTGTTCACTGGTAGACCCTGCTGTTTCGTTATCAGTAAGTCTTGATAGTCGACGGACGCTCACCCGTTCCCCAACCCCAAGCGCTCACCGGAACCGCCGCTCCACCGACAGATGAATCGCCTGAACCGCATCGCGGCCGGCATCGGGGTACCAGCTGAGATTCGCTTGATAGCCCTCTCCCAACGGGAGTCGCAGATTGGGCGCCACGATCGGGACGATCGCCCGTGAGCGGTGACGGAACGTATAGCCACTGGCCGCGCCCAGGAACAAGCCGAGCGACGGCCAACGCGGCGTCGTGGCCAGGTAGCCGCCATAGACGGTCCACCGCCGCACGCTGTTGTAGTAGAGCCCCACCTGCGTCTGCCGCTCGAAGCGGTAATACAGCCCCGGGTTGGCGCCATTGAATCGTCGCGTGCGCGTGCGCTGATCCACCACACGGCCATCCTGATCGATATAGAGCGTGGTGATGCGTTCCTCCGGACCACTGTGATAGCTGGCCAGATGCACGCCCCAGGCAGAGCGGGACTCGTTGACCGTCGATGGCTGCGGCGCGGGATCGGTCAAGGATTTGTCGGCGACCGGAGAGACCGGCGCTTCGCCGGCGATGAGAACACCCGAATCGCCAATGCCATCGGCATCGCACGCCATCGCGCTGCGCGCCAGCGCCGCGAGCCACAGACCCAGGTGAGACCAGGTTCGACACCGAATCAAATCCTCCTCCCGCCGATGGTGCCCGACTGACGCCGCTTTGAACGGCTGTGCTGACCGAGCGATACACCGAAACCGAAGCCGAAACCGAGGCCAAGGACGAAGCCCAGACCCACGGCACCAGCCCGTCTCACTCTAGAGAGACCGCCGGGACCTCACAACCACGGGAATCCCCGCACGCAGGCGCAGGCCCGAAGCGAAGCGCGCCGATTCCGGCGCTGTCGCCTATTGGCAACTCGGGCGTGTCAGGCAATGCCTGACAGTGCGTTCAGCCACGCCGCACAGGCGCCTGGGAATGACGGGCATTGAATTTCAGGTCGTCAGTAACGAAGATCGAACCAGGTCGACGGACGAACCGTGGCTGCAGGATGCGCTGTCATCCATGAACACCTCGCAGGGGAATCGCATGAAGCTCTCGTCGCTCAAGGTCAAAACCAAGCTCTGGCTCGGCTTCGGTCTGATGGCTGTGATCGTGGCCCTCGTGTCGGGCGCGGCGCTGTATTGGCTCGGTCACGCCAACCAGCGCTTCCAGATTTATCTGGACGGCGTCGCCCAGCGAGAGCGGCTCGTGAGCGAATTGGAAACCGCGGCCAAGTCCCGTGCCATCGCCGCCCGCAACCTGGTGCTGGTGACCAAGCCCGAGGACAAGAACGTGGAACTCGAGGCCGTGAAGAAGGCCCATCAAAAGGTCAAGGACGCGCTGGCCCAGCTGAAGAAGAACCTGGACAGCGGTCAGGGCGCCACCGCGAAGGATCGGGAACTGCTCGCCCGCGTCGACAGCGTGGAAGACAAGTACGGCCCGGTGGCCCTCGCCATCGTTGCGATGGCCGTGGAGGGTCGACGCGACGACGCCATCCTCAAAATGAATGATGAATGTCGCCCCTTGCTGGCGAGCCTGTTGAGCGCCACATCAGACTTCATCGGCTATGAAGACCAGCGCTCCGACGAGGAGACCGCCGAGGCCGCCCAGCTGTTCAAGCAGGACCGTCTGACGCTGCTGGGCACGGCCGCCGTCGCTGCGGTGCTGGCCGCCTTCCTCGGGTGGGCGATCAGCCGGTCGGTCAATGATCCGCTGCAACGGGCCATTCGGGTGGCGGAAGCCGTCGCTGAAGGCGATCTTCGCGCTGAGATCGATGTGACCGGTCAGGACGAGATGAGCCAGTTGCTGGCCGCGCTCAAGGCGATGAGTCTGAATCTGTCGAACATGGTCAACAACGTCCGACAGGCGGCCGACGGCATCGCCACGGCCTCCAGCGAAATCGCCATCGGCAACCAGGATCTGTCCAGCCGCACCGAAACTCAGGCCAGCGCGCTGCAGCAGACCGCGTCGTCGATGGCGCACATGACCGAGACGGTGCAGCACAACGCCGAGTCGTCGCGCAAGGCGACCGATCTGGCCTCGGTGGCGGCCAAGGTGGCCGGCCAGGGTGGTGATGTGGTGAACCGCGTGATCTCGACGATGGAAGCGATCAACGGTTCCAGCCGCCGCATCCACGACATCATCGGCACCATCGATGGCATCGCCTTCCAGACCAACATCCTGGCGCTGAATGCTGCCGTGGAAGCGGCCCGCGCCGGCGAACAAGGCCGTGGCTTCGCGGTCGTGGCCGGTGAAGTGCGGGCGCTTGCTCAACGGTCCGCGACGGCGGCGCGCGAGATCAAGTCCCTCATCACCGACAGCGTCACCAAGGTCGACGCCGGCGGAGAACTGGTGCAGGAGGCAGGCCGCACGATGGACGCCATCATGACGCAGGTCCGTCATGTGACCGACCTGATGGGCGAGATCAATGCGTCCACCGAGCAGCAGACCACCGGCATCGTGCAGGTGAATGCGGCGGTGGCGTCGATCGACCAAGGCACTCAGCAGAACGCCGCGCTGGTCGAGCAAAGCGCTGCGGCGGCGGAAAGCCTGCGTCAACAAGCGCAAAGCCTGTCCGAGACGATCGCGCGATTCAAGGTGCGGGACAGCGTGGGGCTGGCGCACGGTTGACGGTTCTCGGGCGCGCAGCGCCCACCTAGACGAACGAAGCCTGTCATCAAATCGAAGGAGGCATTCAAGGACTTTGCACGTTAGGGTGATGCTGTGATTTGCGAGGCATTGCCATGTCCAGCTTCGACCATGCCCTACGTGCCATCCGGCAGCTTGCCGCCAGAGTAAGACGCCACATCGCACCGAATCCAGACCGTGCGCACTTGCCTGTCGACCTCGAGCGACCGCACGAGTGGGCGGTCAAGGATGCCGAGCTGCTGATCGCATTCGCCGCCCAGAGCCGGAAGTCGCTCTCCAAGGAGAAAGTGGTTGCGCTGACGGTGGCCAGCGCTGCACTTCAACGCCACATGATGGCCGCCTCTCGGCCCGCCGCAGAGGAACTCGCAGCCTTCTGGATGGCCTACGACAGCATCGCAGCAGACATGGCCCCCTTGAGCGCGCTGTCCATTCGTGCCTCATCCGCAATCAACGCTTCGCGCTTCCCGGGATCGCTCTTCACGCCCACAGCCATCACGGCCGCGCTCGCCGTGTTGGTCTTCCTTGTCTGTCTGGCCGTACAAGGATTCTGGGTCGCCGGAAAAGAACTCGTCGAGCGCGCCGACGCGCTGGAAGCCCAGCGGCGCCCCCTGCAGGAGCGTATCGCTCTCAACAACAGCAACCTGCAACGCGCCCGAGGAAAACTCAATGCCATGCGGGAACAGCTCGGTGTTCAGTCGTGCGCGGTCTTCAACTGCGTTCCATTTCCGCCGGGCTTCATCAAGACAGACAAAGCCTCCCCTGCCTCCCAGTTAGATCCAGCGCGTGTCGCGGCTTTGAAGGCCGAGGCAGGTCTGATCCGCGCCGACATCTCTGAACGTGACATCGTGCAGCAGGAACTCGACGGCGAAGTCCGGAAGCTCAACGAACGGAATGCCCCCCTGGAACGCCTGTTGACCAAGTGGCATGAACGCGCCATGGACATCTGTGGCACCTCCTACCTGCGTTACCTGTGTCCCGTCGATAACCCCAAGGCTGCGACGGAACGCGAGACTACCGCACTCAAGGAGGACATTGCACGCCTGAAAGCCGACCTCAAGCAGGCCGAGCGAGAACCGCCTGCGGATGATCCGGCGGCCAACCTCGCGTCTTACGCGACCGCCAGTTCGCTGGGAGGGGAATTCAGACGAACGCATCCAAGCCGCATACGCTTCGAATTGGCCAGTCTGGAGCGAGAGCTGGCTGCGATGGATGCGGACCGCTTCCGAAGCATCGCCGCGGAGGTCCGCATCATCATCGCCAACATCGGCACCTACATCATCTCCATGGTGATGGGACTATTGGGGGCGCTGACCTTCATTCTCCGCACGCTGAGTCAACAATTGCGCGAGCACACCTACATCCCCACGTCTGCCAGCGTGAGCATCGTGCGCATATGTCTAGGCGCGATCGCGGGTGTATTCGGAAGCCTGCTTCTTCCCACCAGCGACCCCAGCTTGAAGAGCCTGTCGCCACTGTTTATACCGTTCGTATTCGGCTACGGGATCGAGATTCTCTTCAGCCTGCTCGACAAGGTTGTTCGCAACTTTGCCCAGCCTGAGCCGGGATCGCCTGCCATCATCAAGCCGTGACGCTTCCCTAGTTGTCGTGCTGGAGAATTCGACTCAAGGCGCCAGCAACGGCACCAGATACTTCACCGGCACCGCATAACTGATCCCGCTGGGCGTGCTGAGTGCCGACTCCCGCGTGCCCTTGAGCGCGACCATGTTGACGATGCCCACCACCTTGCCGGTGCGGATCTCCATCAGCGGGCCGCCGCTGTTGCCGGGATAGGCCGTCATGTCCAGTTGCAGGAATTCGAGCTGACCTTCGCGCAACTGGCGGATCGCGCGCTCGGACAGATTGCCGGAGGTCGGCGCCGGCATCGCAGCTTTGGTGATCGCCGCCACCGTGCCGCGATGCGTGGCCAGCGACACGCCCAGCGCCGTGCCCAGCGGATAGCCCATCAACGCCACCGCACTGCCCTCGCGCACCACCGGCACGCCCTCATCCAGCGGCGCGAGCGGCAAGGTCACCACCAACGGCTTGTCGTCGACCAGCTCCAGCACCGCGAGGTCATGCAGCGCATCGCGACGCCGCAGCTTGACCGGCCGCAACTGCGGCGCGCCCGACGCATTGCCGCTCGCCGGCACCTGGATCGCCAGCTCCTTCTCCAGCGGATTCGGAATCACATGCGAGCAGGTGACGATCAACTTGCCATCCCCGACCACGAAACCAGTGCCGCGAAAGCCGAAACGCGGACTGTCCGTCGCGCTGTAGGTGCCAACCGCCACCACCGCCTGCCGGCTCTTGTCGATCAGGTCGGGCAAGGTGTTGGTCATCTCCTGGGCCCGCAGGCCCATCGGCAGCATCGCGGCGGCGCCCAACGCCAGCACATGACGGCGCGGCAGGGCGGCGTGCTGCGCCTCATCCTTCACGACATTCGCCACGCGGCCGACGTTCAAGCGGCCTGCGGCCTTCTCGCTCAACTCATTCATGGATCATCTCGTTCCGTGTTGATGCCCGATCGCGGCGCCTCATGCCGCGAGGTCGCGGGCCGTCTGCCCCATCTCCAGCGCGGAGACAAAGTTGCGCCAATTGCGATCCGGCTCATCGATGCGGAAGCCGTAGAACACGCCTTCATCGGTGACCCGCTGCCGCACCGCCCGCGCGGTGAGATGCGAGGTCTCGCTGTGGCCCAGCTGGATCTCGACCTGGCCATCGATCTGCAAGGGCAAGGGTGATTTGCATTCGGCCTGGAAACCCTGCGCCGACACTTCGATCACATCCAGCACCACCTGCCCCACCGCGCTGCCCTCCTCCGTCGCGGGCAGATCGATGGTGCCGGGGCAACGGATGGAATAACGCGGGTACTGCCGCAGCGCCCGGCCCAGGTCCTGGCCGCCGGTGAGCATCGGCAGCACCTGGCGGTATTCCACCTGCTGGTAGACCGACCACAGCAGCGCCTTCTGCCGATCGCCTAGGTGCGAGAACACCGGCACCACCTGGTTGAAGAAGTGATCGAGCAAGGCCGGCGTCATGACCGGATCATTGGTCGTGTGATAGCGACGCTCCGGCAGCCGGATGTTGGGCAGGCGGTGATGGAAGAAGTAGGTGTGGAGGTTCTTGTGGGCCGGGCGCCCGCGATAGCCGCGGGCGAAGAGCTGCTCGGCCTCATGCAGATCCAGCGTCGCGCCGACCGCCGGCGCGCCATTGGCGAAGTCGTAATTGGCGACCGTCTGCTCCCGCAGGCGATGGAAGAACAGCAGCGCTTCGTAGAGCTCGATCTTGTCGGGATTGACCGCGATGACCAGATGCCGGGTATCGAAGTACTCGGTGCAGTACTGGTGCATGAACTTCATCAGCGGGAACAGGATCGCCCCGCCCGTCTTGCGGAACGCGGGGGCCACCGCCAGCGCCGAGATCTCCGCAATCTTGCCGCCCTTGGCCCGCACGCCTTCCAGATCGAAGACCGACTGCAGCGGGAAGCCGAAGACGCCCTCGCGCACCATCGAGATCGTGCCGACCACCACGCCGTCGTACTTCGCGCAGAGCGTGGTGGTGGTGGGCAGCGAGTGGTAGATCGTCACCCGCAGGCCGCTCGGGTCCGGCTTCATGAAGCCGCTGCCGACATAGGCGTCGTGCAGGATGCGGAAGCAGGCGTCCAGCTCTTCCTGCGTTTCCGCGACCTTGAGTTCCAACCGATCACTCGGGGCCGGATCGCAATCGGCCATGCGCCGATACACGGCAAACCGCCACGGGCGCGGCAGGCGCGAGAACATCAGGCGCAGGCCCTGGTGCAATCGCTTGCGAAGGCTGGATCGACGAATTTGGCTCATGACCGTCTCCCTTGGGGTGCGGTCGACCGCGGAACGCGGATCCGTGTCAGCGGATGGCGGCCTGCAGTTTCTGCACCTCGGCTTGTTGCTCGAACTTCGGTCCCAGATCAGCCAGGCGTTGAAGTTCCGCCTTGGCCTCGGTCTTCTTGCCACTGGACACCAACAACTGGGCCAGTCGCAGTCGATACGCTGGCACACCGGGTGCCTGCTTCACCGCGTCCTGTTGCACGCTGATCGCACGATCGGTCTGGCCCTTGGCCGCCAGCACTTCGGCCAGCGTGTCCAGATACGCCGGCACCTGCGGCCGCAGCTGATTGGCGCGCTCGGCCAGCGTCAGCGCTTCGTCGGTCTTGCCCGCACGCAGCTTGAGCCAGGCGATGTTGTTGACGGCGGCGGCGTTGTCCGGCGAGTCGGTCAGCACGCTCTGGTAGTGCTGCTCGGCCTGCGCATACTGGTTCTTGGTCAGCGCCACATCGCCCAGGTGATAGCGGAACAGCGTGTCCTGGCGG
This sequence comes from Burkholderiaceae bacterium, assembly GCA_913776825.1. Lineage (GTDB taxonomy): Bacteria > Pseudomonadota > Gammaproteobacteria > Burkholderiales > Burkholderiaceae_C > Roseateles. The sequence goes on along the minus strand of CAJYPV010000022.1, from coordinate 249,437 downwards.
AACTTGCTCGTCCAGGCGCTGGCATAACGATTCGCTTCATCGATCTTGCCGGACTCCACCAGCACGCTGTGCATCGCGATGGCCAGGTCGGTGGCCGGCACCGTCGCACCGGCCGCCTGCGACAACTGCTCGGCCTTGCGATACGCGGCCAGCGCCGCCGGCCAGTCCTTGCGGGCGCGCGCCACGTCGCCTTCCAGCTTCCATCCCAGACCGAAGCTGGGTCGCGCGGTCTGCAGTCCCTTGGCGGCGGTGAGGGCCAGTTCCGGGCGCTGGATTTGCAGCGCCTTGGTGGCGACCTTTTCGGCAAGTTCGGCATCCCCCGGGGCAATCGCCTGCGCGCGCTTGAGCGCCGCGGCGGCTTGATCCCGATCGCCGCCCTGGATGTGCAGATCCGCCAGACGCAGCGGTCCCAGCGGCGAGCGCGGCTGCTGGGTCGCGATCTTGTTGAAGGACGCCATCGCCTGCTGGCGATCGCCACTGGCCAGTTGCACCTGGCCCAGCACATCCAGCAGCTCCGCCGAATCCGGGCTGCGGGTCACGCCATCCTGCGCGACGCTGAGCGCCTGCTTCAGATCCTGCTTCTCCATCAGCAAGGCGATCAGCGCCAGGCGCGGCGCGGGCGCTTCCGGATTCGCGCGGGTCAGCTCCGTCAGGCGCTGCACGGACTCGTCGCGCGTGGCGAGCTTGTGGTTGAGCCGCAGCCCGATCTGCGCGAGATGGGCGCGCAGGTTCTTCGGATCGGCCTTCAGCACGATGTCGTAGCGCTTGGCGGCGTCTTCCGGCTTCTTGTCCTGGACATCCATCGCGGCGAGGTTGTTGGCCGCGGCCAGCGCGGTCGGCTCGCGCTTGAGCGCCTCTTCGAACTGACCGCGCGCAGCGGCACGATCGCCACGCGCGAGCGCCACCCGGCCGCGCAGCTCCGGCGCCATGGCGCTCTTCGGCTGCTTGCCGTCGAGCGTGTCGATGGCCTTGGCGGTGGCGTCCCAATCCTTCTTGCGCATCAGCACGCTGATCAGCGCGAGGTCGGCGGCCACGCCCTTGTCCTCGGCCGAGAGCTGGCGCAGCGCGGCCAGACCCTGGGCTTCCTGGCCCTTCTTCACCTGTCCCAGCGCCAGCCCCACACGGCTGCGCACATCCTTCGGATTGGCTTCGGCGGCGCGGGCCAGGAAGGCTTCGGAATCATCGCCACGGCCTTGCTTGAGACGGATCTCCGCGGCCAGCGACAAGGCCTCGGGCGAGACGCCGTCCTTGGACTCCAGCGCGGGCTGCAAGGTGCTCATGGCCTGGTCGGCATCACCGGCGCGCAGTTGGGCCTGCGCCAGCGCCAACCGCGCCTGGGTCGATTCCGGCGAGCTCTGCAGCACCTTGGCGAAGAGGCTTTCCGCCTGACGCAGATCGCCGTTGGCCTGCGCCACGCGCGCAGCGAGGAACTGCGCGCGGTCGCTGTTGGGTGCGATCTTCAGCAGCGATTGCGACAGCTCGGTCGCCTCCTTCAGCTGCCCGCCTTCGAGCGCGAAGACCGCCGCGTAGTAGTAGGTCTGCGCATGCTGCGGCAAAGCCGCGCGCATGGCATTGCTGGCTTCCTTGGCCGCGGCCTTGTCGCCGACCTTCATCAGCGCATTGATCAGGCCGGCATGCGCGCCGACCAGGCGCTTGTCCAGCGACAGCGCCTTGCGGAAGCTTTCCACCACTTCGGCGTGGGGCGCTTCGGCCAGCACCTGCAGCTCGCCCTTGAGCTGCCACGCTTCGCCCGATTGCGGGGATTTGGACAGCACCTGGTCCAGCGCCGCGCGGGCCTCGGGCAACTTGCCCTCGCTGGTGAGCAGACGCACATGGATCAGTTGCACCGGCAGGCTGTCCGGCGCGGCCTTCAGGGCCGCATTGGCGGCGACTCGGGCCTCCGCCAGCTTCTGCCGGGCGACATAAGCGCCCACCAGCGTGCCCTGCAGATCGGCTTCGTCCGGCAGGCTGCTCAGATGGCGGCTGCCGAACTGCGCGATCACCTCGTCGATCTTGCCCTGCAGCAACAGCAGACGCGCCTGCAATGCCACCAGCGCATCGCCCTGATAACCCTGCGCCTGCGCCTTCTCGGCCTCGATCGCGGCACCGCTCACATCGCCCGCGTCCAGCAGCGCACGCGCCAGCAGGAAGCGCGCTTCGGACAAGGACTCATCCTTCTGCAGCGCGTTCTTCAGCTGGATGATCGCGGCCTTGGGATCCTTCTGATCGAGGTGGGTGCGGGCCGACTTCATCAGGTCCTGCGCCGACTCGCCCAGGCAGCCCGTCAGCAGCAGTGCCGATCCCAGCGCCACGGCCAGCGCGCCCTGCGCAAGACGTGACCCCGGGCGCGAGCGCGGCGAGGTCGGAATCGAAGCACGAACGGTCATCGGGTCATTGCCTGTCTTGCGGTCTCGGGACATGAAGCTCTCTCGGGAAAGGATCGGTGGCGAGGATCGATGAGCGGTCGTCGCCGCCCTCAGGTCTTGATGCCCAGCCGGTTCATCAGATCGTAAAGCGTCGGACGGCTCACGCCCAACAGGTCGGAGGCCTTGGCGATGTTGCCGTCGGTGCGGGCCAGCGCGGCCACCACCGCCTGCCGCTCGGCGCGTTCTCGGACGCGGCGAAGGTCCAGGTCGTTCTGATCCTCGGGCTGCGCCTCGGAGGTGGGCAGGCCCAGGTCCTCCGGGGTGATGCGATCGCCGTCGGCCATGATGGAGGCGCGCTTCATCAGGTTCTGCAGCTCGCGCACATTGCCGGGCCAGCGATAGGCTTCGACGCTGCGCATGGCTTCATCGCTCAGGCGCAGGATCGGGCGGCGCTGCTCGGACGAGAAGCGCCGCAGGAAGGCATGCGACAGCAGCACTGCGTCGCCGATTCGATCACGCAGCGGCGGGATGTCCACCACGATCTCGGCCAGGCGGTAATACAAGTCCTCGCGGAACAGGCCTTGGGCGATCTTGGCCTTGAGGTCCTGATGGGTCGCGCCGACGATGCGCACATCCACCGCGATCTCCTGCCGACCGCCGAGCCGCTCGATGGTGCGCTCCTGCAGGAAGCGCAGCAGCTTGGCCTGCAGCGGCATCGGCAGATCGCCGATTTCATCGAGCATCAAGGTGCCGCCATGGGCCGTCTCGATCTTGCCGACCGTCGTCTTGGTGGCGCCGGTGAAGGCGCCGCGCTCATAGCCGAACAGCTCGCTTTCCAGCAGCGCTTCCGGAATGGCCGCGCAGTTGATGGCGACGAACCGTCCCTTGCGTTTGGAGGCATCGTGCAGCGTCTGGGCCAGCACTTCCTTGCCGGTGCCGCTCTCGCCCAGCAACAGCACGGTGGCATCGCTGCTGGCCACCCGCTCGATGGTGCGGCACAGCCGCTGCATCTGCGGATCGCGGGTGAGCAGACGGCCGGTGGGCTCGCCATCCTGCTGCTCCAGCAGGCGCTGGTTTTCCTGCTGCAGTTCATGCAGCCGCATGGCGCGTTCGACGGTCAGCACCAGCACATCGGGATCGACCGGCTTGGAGAGAAAGTCATAGGCGCCCATGCGGATCGCCCGCAGCGCATTGTTCTGATCGTTCTGGCCGGTCAGCACGATGACCTTGGTGCCGGGCTCCAGCTCGATGAGCTTTTCCAAGAGCTTGAAGCCTTCGGACACCGAGTCCTGATCCGGCGGCAGGCCGAGGTCCATGGTGACCACCGCCGGCTTGTGGCGACGGAATTGCAGCACGGCGGACGCGACGTCATCGGCGGTGACCGATTCGAAGCGGTCCATCGACCACTTCAGCTGCTTCTGCAACGCGAGATCGTCCTCGACGATCATCAGCGACGGGGGCTGCGCGCTCATCGCGTCTCCATCAGGCGGGCATCGTCCGCCTGGTCATGACCGCCATCGGTGGCCGGTCCAGCGAAAAACAGCGGCAGCAGGATTCGCACCTGCGTGCCTTGTCCGGGCGCGCTCTCCACGTTGATCTTCCCTCCAAGTTCCTGCAAATACTGATAGCTCTCGTAAGCCCCGATCCCCATGCCGGCGGGCTTGGTGGTCTGGAACGGCTTGAAGAGGCGCTGGTCCATGAAGGCTTGCGTCATGCCGCAACCAGTATCCTCCACTTCGACTTGCGCATGGCTGCCGACACGGCGCAAACGCAGCCGCACCTGTCCCTCAATCGGGGTGGCATCGAAGGCGTTCTGGACCACGTGGCCGATCACCCGTTCGATGCGTTCTTCATGTCCGCGCGCGCTGACCTCGGCCTGCACCTCCAGCGTCAGCGAGCGCCCCTTGCTCTGCGCGGCGGCGGCCAGTCTGCGCGCGATCGGACCGAGCGCCACGCCGCCGGTGCTGCCGTGATGCGGCTTCTCGCCCTCGCGCAGTTGCAGCATCAGCTGGCGCATCTTCTCGAGCGAGTTCTCCACCGTGTCCAGCATGTCCTGCTGGAACTCCGGGTTGTCGCGCAGCCGCTTGGCGTTCTTCATCATCAGCGAGAGCTGGGTGACGATGTTCTTCAGGTCATGCACCACGAAGGCCGACATGCGGTTGAAGGCTTCGAACTTGCGCGCCTCCAGCAAGGCCTCGGCCGCCTGCATCTGCGCCAGATAGCTGGCCGCCTGTTGCGCCGCGGTGCGCAGCAGATCGCGCACTTCCCAGTTCAGCTCCAGCCGTGTGCGCGGCTGCGCCAGCACCACCCAGCCGATCAGCGCGCCGCCGTTGAGCAGCGGCACCACCAGCCAATGCCGCGCATCGTCGGCCAGGGCGACCGGCAGCGCGACATGCTCATACACCTCGGGACTGCGGCGCCATTCGTCCAGATCGATGATCCAGCCGCGCTCCACCAGCCAGTGCTTCAAGGCGACGTCCGGACGCAGCGGCTCGCGCAGCTCGTTGAGGTTCCAGCGGGCGGCTTGCTGATAGTCCTCATCGCCGGCCGCGCGGCGCAGCCAGAGCGCGCCGGCCGGGCTCTCCACCAGATTGGCCAGGCCGAGGATGACCGATTCGCCCAGCTGGGCGGTCGAGGCGCTGGCCGACAGCATCGCGGTGAAGCGCAGCCATTCCTGCCGATAGTCGTAGCGGTAGCTGAAGAAATTCTTGCTGATGTAGACCCGCAGCTTGGCGCGCAGCGAGCCCGAGAGCGCCATCAGCAGCAGCGCCAGCACGCCCACCACCAGCAGCACCTGCTGCAGCGCCCGGCCCCATTCGCCGCCGGTGTAGCGCACGTAATAGCCCAGGCCCGACACCGCCATCAGGTAGATGCCGACGATCAGCAAGGTGGCCGAATGAAAGGCCGCCGCGCGCGAGACATGCAGCTTGTCCAGCCACTTCTTGTGGCGCCGGCTGGCCAGCCACAACAGCGGCACCGCCAGGCTGTGGACCGCCGCGCGCACGCTCAGCGCATCGCCGTCGAACTGCTGGAACAGCGAGGCCTGCGAGAACACGAACACATCGAAGACGAAGATCGCGCCCAATCCCAGGCAGACCGGCTTGGCATTCCAGCGCGCATCGCGATCGATGTTGCGCAGCATCTGCTCCAGCAGCACCAGGCCGAACACGCCCAGTCCCAGCCAGGTCATGGCCAGCGGACGCTGCAGCACCCAGAGCGGGCTGTCGCCCCAGAAGCGCCAGACCGGCAGCGCGACCGCCAGGGCCACGCCCGCCCAGGCCAGCCAGGGCAGCGGCCGGGCCACGCCGAAGCCGGCCGAGGTGGCGGACGAGGATCGCGCCAGCAGCGACGCGCCATGCGACCGGGTTGGTGAAGCTTCAGGATCGGAGACGTCCGCCGGCCCGGCCGCTGGCGCGGGTCGGGCTTCCATCAAGGCGAGGATGAAGGCGAACCAGGCGCCGTAACGCAGCGCGTCGCACACCGGCAGCAGCACCAGCGCGGGCCATTGGCGCTCGCCCAGCCAGCCGATCTGCACCGCCGCATCCAGCCCGGCCCAGAGCGCGCTCAGCAGCAGCGCCACTTCCAGTCGCAGCGCACGGCGGCGATGTTGGCCGAATTGCGGCAGCACCGCGACCGCCAGCATCAGATGCGCCAGCACCGCCAGTGCGCCCAGGGTGGCGCCGAAGGAATTCGAGCTTGCCCACATCACTCAGCGTGGGGCCTGGGGGCCGCGACAAGGGAATCGGGAGCGCGGCGCTCCAGCGTTGCGCTCAGCGCGCCCCCCGGCCGGTCAGCACCACGGCCACCGTCTCCAGCATGATCAACAGATCGAGGAACAGGGTGTGGTTCTTGACGTAGTAGAGGTCGTACTGAAGCTTCTCCAGCGAGTCCTCGATGGTCGAACCGTATTCATAACGGACCTGCGCCCAGCCGGTCACGCCCGGCTTCACGCTGTGGCGCACCGCATAGTAGGGAATCTGCGCGACCAGCTCGTCGACGAAGAACGGGCGCTCCGGACGCGGCCCCACCATGCTCATCTCGCCGCGCAGCACATTGATCAGCTGCGGCAGTTCATCGATGCGCACCTTGCGGATGATGTTGCCGACGCGGGTCACCCGCGCATCGTTCTTGGTCGCCCATTGCGGCCGGCCATCCTTCTCGGCGTCGTTGCGCATGCTGCGGAACTTGATCACCTTGAAGGTCGCGCCGTTCAGGCCCACGCGTTCCTGTGTGTAGAAGATCGAGCCGGGCGATTCCAGCTTGATCAGCACCGCGGTGACCAGCATCACCGGTGCCGACAGCACCAGCAGCACCAGCGAGGACACGAGGTCGAACACCCGCTTGACCGCGCTGCGCATCACGCCCTGGTTGAAGCCGTCGCCGAAGATCAGCCAGCCGGCATGCACATGGCTGATCTTGATCTGCGCCAGGGTCTTCTCGAAATAGGTGGCCAGGTCGACCACGCGGATGCCGTAGAGCTTGCAGTCCAGCAGCTGGCGCAGCGGCATGCTGCCGCCACGGCGCTCGGACAGCGCGACGACGATCTCGTCCACGCCCAGACGCATCGCGGCATCGGTCAGGCTTTCGTTGCCCGCGATCAATTGATGCGCCGGCACCTGAGGATCGATCTCGTTGGGACCGGGCAGGAAGCCGACGATGTGCGCATGCGGGTCGGCCGCGCGCAGGCTGTCGCTCACCGCCAGGGCGGCATGGCCGGAGCCGAAGATCAGGATCTTGCTGCGGCCGCTGGTCTGAGAGCCGGAATGCGCGGCATAGACGCGGTGCACCATCACCAGCGCGACGGCCAGCATCGCGGTGGTGGTCAGCAGGTCGCGATGGGACACCGTGGCCGGAATCAGGCTGAACAGGCCATAGGCCAGCGGCAGGCCGATCAGCAGCGCGAACAGCGCGCGGGCGCAGGACTGCGTCAGCGAGCGCTTGTGGGATTGGGAATAAAGGCCGGACGCCGAATTGATGACGAACATGCCGCCGGCCAGCGACAGGCCATACGACGCGGCGAACGTCACCATGTGCTCGCTGCTGCCCTGGCTCAAGGCCACCGCGAACACCGCCGCGACGATCAGGCCCAGGTCAAACAACACCTGGATCAGGGTGCGACGATGAAGGTAATGATTAAATATTCGAATCATGCCAGTCCCCAAAGCAGGTCAGGGCATCCACTGGATGCTGGTGTCGACCGCCGGACCGAGGTCCAGAGGGCAGCATCGGCCTGCCCCAGGCATGACCACCTGGTGACGGGTGCGGGCGCATGATGCCTCCCACTCCCTGGCCTTGAGAGCCCCCCGTTTGGAGGGACGCTTCGCCTGCACTCCGGTCGGGATTCGACCGGCGGCGCCCACCGTCCAACGAGTGCCCGAATTGACCCATTGGCGGCATGACGGAGGCCATTGTCTGCAGTCACGCCGTGACGCAAACCCCCTGACTGAATGCCTGGGGTCATCCCGCCTCAGGAATGCACGCACATGAGGGGGGTGATCCCTCGATGGTGGGACATTTGCGACAAAAGTCATGTCGGGTGTCCACGGGGATGTGCCAGCCGTCTTTCAGAGGGAAAACCCGCTGAATCTCCACGCGCCACGCGGGCCCACCCGCGCGAAGAACGGCGCGGCGAGGCCGTCGATCAGGAACATCCGTGACCGACCGCGACGCTCCATCACAGACAGTCACGACTGCCCAAAGAAAAACGGCGGCGGCCCCGTTTCCGGGACCGCCGCCGCTGGGGCGTCGGCTTGAGCGTCAGCGTCCGCGTGAGCGTCGGCTCGCTCGCCTCACCGGATCACCGCACGCGGCGGCGATCCAGGATCAGCGCACGACGGCCAGTTGCTCGCGGTTGCCACCCTTGTAGGTGTAGAGCGTCAGCGCGCCGTTCTTGATGTCGCCCTTGGCGTCGAAGGCGATGGTGCCGGTCACGCCCTTGTAGTCGGCGGTCTTGGCCAGCACCGGCAGGTACTTCTTGGGATCCGACGAACCGGCCTTGACCATGGCGTCGACCATCACGTTGACCGCGTCATAGACATACGGGGCGTAGATCTGGACGTCGACCTTGGTCTTTTCCTTGAACTTGACCTTGAAGGCGTCGAGCGACTTCTTGGACTCGCCCTCGACACCACCGGCTTCGGCGCAGACGACCTGGCTGTCGGCGACGTTGCCGGCGGCCAGCTTCGGCAGTTCGGCGGTGCAGATGCCGTCGCCGCCCATGAACTTGGCTTCGATGCCGAGTTGCTTCATCTGGCGCAGCATCGGGCCGGCCACGGCGTCCATGCCGCCGAAGAAGACGACGTCGGGCTTCTTGCCCTTCAAGGAGGTCAGGATGGCGGTGAAGTCCGTGGCCTTGTCGTTGGTGAATTCACGACCGACGACCTTGCCGCCGGCGGCCTTGACGCCCTTTTCGAATTCATCGGCGACGCCCTGGCCATAGGCGGTGCGGTCATCGATGACGGCGATGGACTTGCCCTTGAGCGAGGTCACGGCGTACTTGCCCAGCGTGCCACCCAGATGCACGTCGTCGGCCACCACGCGGAACGCGGTCTTGTAGCCGTTGCGGGTGTACTTGGGGTTGGTGGCGGACGGAGAGATCTGCGGGATGCCGGCGTCGTTGTAGATCTTGGACGCGGGAATCGTGGTGCCGGAGTTCAGGTGGCCGACCACGCCGTTGACCTTGGAGTCCACCAGCTTCTGAGCGGCGGCGGTGCCTTGCTTGGGATCGCCGGCGTCGTCTTCGGCCAGCAGCTCGAACTTGACCTTCTTGCCGCCGATGGTGACGCCCTTGGCGTTCAGCTCATCGATGGCCATCTTCGCGCCCAGTTCGTTGTCCTTGCCCAGGTGGGCGATGGCGCCGCTGGTCGGGCCAACGTGGCCGATCTTCACCACTTCCTGCGACATGGCGACACCGCTCAGGGTCATGGCGATCGCGCCCACGATCACATTCAGCTTGGTTTGCATCTAAGAACCTCCGACTCGGATATGTGGAATGACGTTGAGTTCTCAACGCGGCAGACCATACTCTGTTTCAGAGGGGGCATCCATAGTGGAAATGCTGTGAACCACCGCACGGAGCACGCGTTGTCGCGCGCTGGTCATCGGGACAAATCCGGATGGGATTTTGCGGGTGCGCGCGCGGCGTGCGGCCACGCGCCGCCACGGGGCATGACGCGCCATGCCAGGGCAGTCACCGCGTGGCGCGCAGTGCGGAAATCCACACAGCCAAACCGCACTCAGCGCGGTTCATGACACACCGCCGGCGCTCGCGCGCGGCCTCATTGCGGCGATCGAAAAACCAAAGAAAAAGCCTCGCGCGATTCGCGCGAGGCTCAGGTGGTGGGCATCGGTGTCGCGCCCGCGTGGCGGGCTCAGCCGCGACGCGGATGCGGTCTCACTCGACGGATCAGCCGACCCACTTGCGGGCGTTGCGGAACATGCGCATCCAGGGGCTGTGGGCCGACTTGTCGCCACCGGTCCAGCTCATCTGGATGTTGCGGAAGACCCGCTCCGGATGCGGCATCAGCGCGGTGAAGCGACCATCCGCCGTGGTGACCGCGGTGAGGCCACCCGGGCTGCCGTTGGGATTGAGCGGATAGTGCTCGGTGGGCTGGCCCTCGCCGTCGACAAAGCGCATCGCGCGCAGCACCTGGGCCGCATCGCCGCGTTGCGAGAAGTCGGCGAAACCTTCACCGTGCGCCACCGCGATCGGCAGCCGGCTGCCGGCCATGCCCGCGAAGAACAGGCTGGGCGACTCGAGGATCTCGACCTGCGCCAGACGGGCCTCGAACTGCTCGCTGCGGTTGCGGACGAATTTGGGCCAGTGCTGTGCGCCGGGGATCATCGGCGAGAGCGCGGCCAGCATCTGGCAGCCATTGCACACACCCAGCGCGAAGCTGTCCTGACGAGCGAAGAAGTCCTCAAAGGCCGTCTTCAGCGTCGGGTTGAACAGGATGGACCGAGCCCAGCCCTCGCCGGCGCCCAGCGTGTCGCCATAGCTGAAGCCGCCGCAGGCGATGACGCCCTTGAAGGTCGACAGATCCACCGCGCCCGCCTGCAGGTCGCTCATGTGGACGTCATAGCTGTCGAAACCGGCCTGCGACATCGCATAGGCCATTTCCACATGCGAGTTGACGCCCTGCTCACGCAGGATCGCGACCTTCGGACGTGCGCCGGTGGCGATGAACGGCGCGGCGACGTCCTCGTTCGGATCGAAGCTGGGCAGCCAGTGCAGGCCCTTCACCGGCGCGCCGGCCAGGGCATGTTCCTGATCGGCGCAGGCGGGGTTGTCGCGCTCGCGGGCGATGCGCCAGGACACCTGATCCCAGGTCTGATGCAGCTCCTGCAGCGGCGCGGCGAAGACCTTGTTCGCATCGCGCCAGACCTCGACCTGCGCCAGCTCATTGGTCTTGCCCACCACATGGGTGATCTTGGACAGGCCATGCGCGCGCAGCGTCTGCAGCACCGCATCGCGGTCGCCGGACGCGACCTGCAGCACCACGCCCAGCTCTTCATTGAACAGCGCCTTGAGCGTCAGTTCCTCGCGGCGGCCGCTGACCTGGCTGGCCCAGTTCTTGGAATCGCCCGTGTCGGCGCGGCTGTCGGAGATGCCGTCCCCTTCGGTGACCAGCATGTCCACATTCAGGCTCACGCCGCGCTGGCCCGCGAAGGCCATTTCGCAAGCGGCACCGAACAGGCCGCCATCGCTGCGGTCGTGATAGGCCAGCAGGCGGCCTTGGCCACGCAGTTCATTGACGGCATTGACCAGCGACTTCAGCAGCGCCGGTTCGTCCAGATCCGGCACCTGCGCGCCGAACTGATTGAGCGTCTGCGCGAGGATCGAGCCGCCCATGCGCATGCGGCCCTGGCCGAGATCGACCAGCACCAGCGTGGTGTCGCCGGTCTGCAGTTGCGGCGTCAGCGTGCCCCGCACATCGGCGATCGAGGCGAACGCGGTGACGATCAGCGAGACCGGCGCAGTGACCTGACGGGCCTGGCCATCGTCGCTCCAGCGGGTGCGCATGGACAGCGAATCCTTGCCCACCGGAATGGACACGCCCAGCGCCGGGCACAGCTCCATGCCGACGGCCTTGACCGTGTCATACAGCGCAGCGTCTTCACCGGGCTCGCCGCACGCCGCCATCCAGTTGGCGGACAGCTTCACGCGCGACAGCTCGATCGGCGCGGCCAGCAGGTTGGTGATGGCTTCGGCCACCGCCATGCGGCCGGACGCGGGACCATCGACCGCCGCCAGCGGCGTGCGTTCGCCCATGCTCATCGCCTCGCCGGCGAAGCCCTTGAAGTCCGCCAGGGTGACCGCGCAATCGGCCACCGGCACCTGCCACGGACCGACCATCTGATCCCGATGGTTCAGGCCGCCCACGGTGCGGTCGCCGATGCTGATCAGGAAGCGCTTCGACGCCACCGTCGGATGGCGCAGCACGGTCGTCGCGGCCGTGGCCAGCTCGACGCCGGTCAGGTCCAGCGTGCCGCCCGAGCGGGCCACACGCTGCACATCGCGATGGACCTTGGGCGGCTTGCCGAGCAGCACGTCCATCGGCATGTCGATGGCGCGGCTGCCGCCCTGCCCGTCTTCCAGCACCAGCTCACGGTGCTCGGTGGTGACGCCGACGACCGCGAACGGGCAGCGCTCGCGCTCGCACATCGCGGTGAACAGCGGCAGGCTGTCGGGCGCGATCGCCAGGACATAGCGCTCCTGGCTCTCGTTGCACCATATTTCCTTGGGCGCGAGGCCGCTTTCTTCCAGCGGCACCTGGCGCAGGTCGAAGGTGGCGCCGCGGCCGGCGTCGTTCACCAGCTCCGGGAACGCATTGGAGATGCCGCCCGCGCCGACGTCATGGATCGCCAGGATCGGATTGCGCTCGGCCAGGCCCCAGCAGTGGTTGATGACTTCCTGCGCGCGACGCTGGATTTCCGGATTGCCGCGCTGGACCGAATCGAAGTCCAGATCCGCCGTGTTGGTGCCGGCGGCCATCGAGCTGGCGGCGCTGCCGCCCATGCCGATGCGCATGCCGGGCCCGCCGAGCTGGATCAGCAGCGAGCCGGCGGGGAACTCGATCTTCTTGGTCAGGTCGGCGCGAATCGCACCCAGGCCGCCCGCGATCATGATGGGCTTGTGATAGCCGCGGCGGATGCCGTCGACATCCTGCTCATAGACGCGGAAGTAGCCGCCCAGATTGGGACGACCGAACTCATTGTTGAAGGCTGCGCCGCCGAGCGGGCCCTCGGTCATGATCTGCAGTGCGCTGGCGATGTGGGCGGGCTTGCCGATGTCGTTGGCTTCCCACGGTTCGGCCAGGCCGGGCAGGTGCAGGTTGGACACCGAGAAGCCGGTCAGGCCGGCCTTGGGCTTGGCGCCGCGGCCGGTGGCGCCTTCATCGCGGATCTCCCCGCCCGCGCCGGTCGAGGCGCCGGGATGCGGCGAGATGGCGGTCGGGTGGTTGTGGGTCTCCACCTTCATCAGCACATGGGCGGTTTCGTCGCGCGCTTCGTACTTGGGCGCGCGCTGGTCGCCGATGGCCATCCAGCGTTCGATCGCATGGCCTTCCATCACCGCGGCGTTGTCGGCATAGGCGATCACCGTGTGCTGGGCATTCAGCTTCTCGGTGTTGCGGATCATGCCGAACAGCGACAGCGGCTGGGCTTCGCCGTCGATCGTGAACTGCGCGTTGAAGATCTTGTGGCGGCAGTGTTCGCTGTTGGCCTGCGCGAACATCATCAGTTCGACGTCGCTGGGATTGCGGCCCAGCTTGAGGAAGGCATCGACCAGATAGAGGATCTCGTCCTCCGACATCGCCAGGCCCCAGGCGCTGTTGGCTTCGTCGAGCGCGGCACGACCGCGGCCCAGCACATCCACATGGGCGAGCGGCTGAGCCTGCTTGTCGTCGAAGAGATGCAGTGCGTCCTCACGCGCGAACAGCACGCTTTCGGTCATGCGGTCATGCAGCAGCTCGGCGCAGGCCAGGCGTTCGTCGTCGGTCAAGCCTTTCGACTGGCCGCCCAGCGCATCGGTGAGCGCGCCCAGCAGGCCGGACTTGAGGCTGAGGCGGTACTCGACCACGCGCTCCACGCGCTGGATCGGCAGGCCGCAGTTGTGGGCGATGTCGGTGGCCTTGGAGGCCCAGGGGCTGAGGGTGCCCAGGCGGGGCGCGGTCACGATCAGGGTGCCGTCGCTGGGGCCGTCGTAGGGATCGCCGTAATCCAGCAGGGCGCCGATCTTGGCGCGGGCGGCGTCGTCCAGGGCTTGTTCGGTCCACACCCAATGCACATGGCGGGCGTGCACGGCGCTGATGCGCTCGTTGACGGCTTGCAAGCGTGCCAGCAGCGCGGCGGCCCGGAATGACGAGAGGGCATTCCCCCCCTCGAAGTGAATCAGATGCTTGGACGAGGTGGTGCTGACCATGGGATCCCGAGGGGTTGCGCCGCGCGCGCCGCGGCGGTGAGCCCGACATTCTAGCGAGCGTCGCCCCTCGCACCGGGTAGACCCGACGCCACGGAATGGCATCCGCCCGGGCCTTTGCCCTCGGCGCGGCACTCTGTGCAACCCGCTGCGCGGCCGTCTGCGCTGGCCAGCGCCGAGGACGCCCCCTGCCCTGGCCGTCAACCGATTCCGTGCATCACAGCACGCCGGCCGTCGCTGCTCCTCGATGGCCGGCACGGCCTGCGCAGCGCGCCGCGCCGGGCGCCGGATCGATGCCGACTCGACTCGGGCCCAACAACGAAAAACGCCCGTCGGGGAAACCGGTCGGGCGTTTGGGAGGATCACGCGGAAGCAGCGCCTGAGCGCGGCTTCAGCGGCGCCTCATCGGGCGCGGGGGTCAGGTCTGAACCCGCCCCACCGCAGGCTCAGCGCAGGAAGCGGCCGCGCGGATCGATGATGGCGATGTCCGCATAGTTCGCGCCGGTGTGGTCGGTCGGGCTGAAGCCGATCTCAATGCCACCGAGGTCGTACTTGGTCATGCCGTTCAGCGCGCGGGTGATGCCGGCGCGGCTGACGTCCTTGCCGGCGCGGCGGATGGCTTCCACCAGCACCTTGGCGGAGGCGAAACCTTCCATCATGGCCGGCGTCACGACACCGCCGGTCTCGGCCTGCTTGGCCTTGGCCAGGTCGGTGACCTCACGGATCATCGGCAGCGTCATGTTGCGCTCGTTGGGGAACACCTGCGAGACGATCACGCCGGCGGCGTTCTGACCCAGCAGCTGGATGAAGCCCGCCGACGCATTGTTGGACAGCGTGGACGCCAGCGTGCGCGAACCGGCGGCCCGCAGCGCATTGATGGTTTCCGATGCCACTTGCTGGGTCGAGATGAACAGCACCACCTGCGGATCCGCAGCCATGATCTGCTTGACCAGGTTGGGGACTTCCGGCTTGTCGCGGTCGTAGGTCAGGTGCAGGACCGGCTTGGTCTTCTGATCGGTCAGACCGCGCAGCGCGCCCTGGGCGGCATCCTGGCCGAAGGTGTCGTTCACCTGGACCAGGGCGATGCGGGTGTTGCCCATTTCCAGCAGCAGCTGGACCGCCCGTTCGGCTTCACGCTGGTAGGTGGAGCGGACGTTGAAGACATACGGATGCACCGGCTTGTGCAGCAGCGAGGCGCCGGTGGACGGGGCGATCAGCGGCACCTGGTATTTCTCCAGCAGCGGCATGACGGCCTGGGTGTGGGGCGTGCCACGGGTCAGGAACAGCGCGACGGCGCCCTTGTCGATCAGCGCCTGGGCATTGGCGGCCGAGCGCTTGGGATCGAAGGCATCGTCCATCGAGACCAGCTCGATCTTCTGGCCGCCCACCCCACCGGTGGCATTGATGTGGTCCAGGTACAGACGGGCGCCCAGGTTGAGTTCCTTGACGCTGGCAGCCACCTGGCCGGTGATGCCGGCGGTCTGTCCGACGATGATCTGGGCGTGTGCGGCACCGGCCGCGCCCAAGGCGATGGCGACGGTGGAAATGAGTCCGGCGATGGACCGGCGGCTCCAAGGATGGAATTGCATCGTGAATATCCTGCCGGCGTTCTGGCCCGCCGGCTGTGTCCCCTACTGCCGACCGGGGGGGTAGCGATCGGCGCCTCGACGCCACCCCCTTGGATGAGGGGGTCAGCGTCCCGCGCGCATCTTAGCCACGATGTCCTGCACCCGTCCCATCAGCGCAGGCACGTCGATGGAAATATTGACGCGATTCTTCAACAATTGCCGACCGGCCACCCACACGTCCGTGACATGTTCACGGCCGGCCACATACACCAGCTGCGCATCCGCGTGATAGACCGGCTGGCATTCCAGCGCCTCCAGCGAGACCGCGACCACGTCAGCCTGCTTGCCCGCTTCCAGCGTGCCCAGGTCATTGGCCCGGCCCATCGCCTTGGCGGCACGCACGGTGGCCATTTCCAGCGCGGTGCGGGCGGACACGGTCAGCGGATCGCCGGTGGCGCCCTTGGCCAGCAGCGCGGCGGCGCGGATCTCGTTGAACATGTCCTGGCGGTTGTTGGACGCCGCGCCGTCGGTGCCCAGCACCGTGTTCACACCGGCCGCTTCCAGCGCCTTGACCGGCGCGATGCCCGACGCCAGCTTCAGGTTGGAATTCGGGTTGTGGACCAGGTGCACGCCTTGGCGGGCGATCATCTCGATCTCGTCCGGCGTCAGGTGCACCATGTGGACCGCGATCATCTTCGCGTTCAGCAGGCCCAGCTTGTTGAGTCGAGCCAGCGGGCGCTCGCCGAATTGCTTGAGGCTGCCCTCGATCTCATCCTGCGTCTCATGGATGTGGCAGTGCATCTGCAGGTCGTATTTCTCCGACAGCTGACGCAGCTGGATGAAGGTCTCGTCCGACACGGTGTAGGGCGCGTGCGGGGCGCTGGTCCAGTCCAGCAGCGATTCGCCCTTGAACTGCTCGTAGGCGGCCAGGCCCTTCTCGATGTAGTCCTGCGCATTGGCGGCGTAGCCGGTCGGGAAGTCGATCACATTGATCGACACGCCGGCGCGGATGCCGCTGTCCACCGCGGCACGGGCTATGGCGGTGGGGAAGAAATACATGTCGTTGAGGTAGGTCACGCCGCCACGGATCGCCTCGGCGGCCGACAGCATCGAGCCTTGATAGGTCCAGTCCTCGCTGACCCACTGGCGCTCCAGCGGCCAGATGTGGTTGTTGAGCCAGTCCATCAGCGCCAGGTCATCGGCCACGCCGCGCAGCAGCGACATCGCCGAGTGGGTGTGCGAGTTGATCAGGCCAGGGATCAGCACATGCTGCGGCAGCTCGACGCGCTCGGCGTCGGCATATTGACGCAGCGCTTCGTCGCGCGGCAGCACGGCGGCAATGCGGTCGCCCTCGATGGCCAACGCATGCTGCTCCAGGACCGGGCTGTCGGGGGTCATGGTGATCAGCCAACGGGGCAACAGCAGCTTCACGGCTTGGGTGGACATCGGGTTCTCCTTGGGCATGGGACACAACGCCGCGTCCGGCGCGGCGTTGTGCATTGTCTTGAATTCGAGCGGGGCGTGGTGAGGCGCCGGCGCGCTCGCAACGGACACGCAACGGACACGCGGCGAGCAAGCGGCGGGCATGCGGGGCGCAGCGGCCCCGGGGCTCAGAAAATCTCGTCGAACAGCGCCAGCACGCGCGGCGCATCGACCTGCACGCAGACGCGCTGCACCGGCTGGCCGTTCCACGGCGTATCGCCGCGATGCTCCTGGCGCCAGTCCTGGATGGTCTGACCGGTGGCGATGCCGTCCAGCACCACCCGCACCGGGCCGTCGCGCAAGGTGAAGGCCTCGGGAATGAGCAGGATCGCGGCGGCGCTGGCGTCGTGCGCATAGATGCCGCCGATGCCGTCGCGGGCATCGTAGAACTGCTGGTAGTGACGGGTCGCCTGCCACAGCAGATCGCCCGCGCCCTGACCGCGGCCTTGCAGCTTGGCCAGATCGGCCTCGCGCATGATCGCTTCCTGGGTCACATCCAGGCCGACGACGATCACCGGCCACGGCGCGGTCAGCACCTGATCGGCGGCCTCGGGGTCGGCCATGATGTTGGCCTCGGCCACCGGCGTGACATTGCCGCTGTGGCCCTTCAGACCGAACGCGCCGCCCATCACCACGACCTGCTTCACCTTGCGGGTGATGCTCGGGTCATGCTGGAGCGCCAGCGCCAGGTTGGTGAACGGACCGACCGCCACCAGCGTGATCTCGCCCGGACGCGCGTTGACCATGTCGCACAACAGCACATGCGCCGGACGCTCGTCCAGCGCGCGGGTGGGCGTCGGCAACTGGCCGCTCAGTCCGCCCAGGCCGTCATCGCCGTGCACATGGGCTGCGCCGTCGCGACGGCGGCTGTCGAGCAACGGACCGGCCGCGCCGAGCGCGACCGGTACATCGCAGTTCAGCAGCGCGCACAGGCCGCGGGCATTGCGGGCGGTGATGTCCACCGCGGCATTGCCGAACACCGTCGTGACGGCCAGCAGATCGAAGCGCGGATGCGCGGCCAGCAGGGCCAGCGCGAGTGCATCGTCGATGCCGGGGTCGGTGTCGAAGATGACGGGAATGCGTGCGGAAGAATTCGAAGCGAGGCTGCCCATGGCAAACAACTCCAGGTCAAGCGTTGAGGGGGGACGCGGGCATCGCGCCAGCGGTCGAGGTCGAAACCGAGGCGGCATCGGCGATGGCGGCCGGCTGCGCAGGCAGCGCGGGCAATTCCGAGCGATGCGGCATCGCCAGTTGCACGCCGGGACGGCTCACCGCGATGGCAGCCGCCGACTGGCCGAGCAGCGCGGCGCGCGCCGGGCTCAGCCCTTCGGACAGGCCGACCGCGAGCCCGCCCACCAGCGTGTCGCCCGCACCGACGGTGTCCACCGCCTCGACACGGGTCGCGGGCAGATGCAGGCCCTCGGGATGGTCATCCGCCAGCAGCCAGGCGCCCTGCCCGCCCAAGGTCACCAGGATGTGACGAGGGCCGCGCTGACGCAGCACCACCGCCGCGGCGCGGGCCATCGTCAAGGCATCGCCGGCGGACGCATCGGCTTGTCCGGCGAGTTGGGCGGCCTCGGTCTCGTTCACCACCAGCCAGTCCGTCAGCGCCAGCAGCGCATCGGGCAAGGCCTGCGCGGGCGCGGCATTCAGCACGGTGGTGACGCCGGCCTGGCGGGCGATCTCGAAGGCCTGCTGGATCGCCGGGACCGGCACTTCCAGTTGGGCCACCACGACCTTGGCCTGGCGCAGCGTGGCGGCGGCGGCGTCGATGTCCTGCACGCTCAGGTCCGCATTGCTGCCGGGGATGACGACGATCGCGTTCTCGCCCCCTTCGCGCGCGACCATGATCACGGCCACGCCGGGCCAGGCTTGATCGTCGCGGCGGATGGTGTGGGTCTGCACGCGTTCGGCATCGAGGGCCTGCAGCAGCTCATGGCCGTGCTGGCGCAGACCGATGCGACCGACCAGCGCCACATCCGCGCCCAAGCGCGAGGCGGCCACCGCCTGGTTGCCGCCCTTGCCGCCGGGCGTGCCGGCGAAGCGCTCGCCCATCAGGGTCTCTCCGGGCGCGGGCAGCCGGCTGGCGTGGGCCACCAGGTCCATGTTCACACTGCCGACCACCACCACCGAGGCGGCCGAGGCGGCCGAGGCGGCGCTCGAGGAGAGGCTCGGCGAGGCGCCGGGGCCCGACACGGCGGGCGCTTGGATACTCATGCTTGCTCCGAAGACAACGGCGCCGCAGTGCTCTCGCGCAGCACCAGCTGCGGCGTGAGTTGCAGGTCCTTGAAGGGCGCCTGGGGATTCTCGATACGCTCGATCAGCGCGCGGCCGGCTTCCCGGCCGAGGTCTCGGATCGAGCAACCCACGCTGGTGATCGCGGGATAGATGTAGCTGCCGAGCTCGATCGCGTCGAAGCCGACGACCGACAACTGGCTCGGCACCGACAGACCCAGCTCAGCGGCGGCGCGCAGCGCGCCCATGGCCATCAGGTCATTGCCAGTGAACACGGCCGTCAGCTCGGGCTGGCGCCGCAACAAGGCCTTCACCGCCTCATAGCCGCCGGCGGTGCTGAAGTCGCTTTCGACCAGCCAGTCCGGCCGGGGCTCGATGCCTGCCTCCTGCAGCGCGGTGCGCCAGCCGGCGACGCGCTCCTGCGTCACCTCGAACTCGGCCGGGCCGCTGACGCAGCCGATGCGCCGATGACCCAGCGCCAGCAGATGCCGGACCGCTTCCAGCGCGCCCAGCTGATTGTTCACGCTGACCCGGTCCGCCCGTGCGCCCGGCACCAGCCGGTCGACCGTCACCACGGGCACGCTGGCATGGCGGAAGGTCGCGGCCAGGGTTTCGGTATCGCCGGCGGAGCTGAGCAGCAGGCCGTCGATGCGCTTCTCCAGCAGGGTCCGCATGTAGGCCTGCTGGTGCTTGGGATCGTTGTCCGAATTGCAGAGGAAAACCGAATAGCCGGCCTGACGGCAGCAGGCCTCGACGCCCACCACCAGCTCGGCGAAGAAGGGATTGCGCACATTCGGCACCAGCACGCCGACGATCTTGGTCTCGCTGCGCCGCAACGACCGCGCCACGGCGCTGGGGAAATAGCCGATCTCATCGACCGCCGCCAACACGCGCGCCCGCGCATCGGCGCTCACCGGGCGGGTGTTGTTCAGCACATGGGACACCGTGGTGAAGGACACCCCCGCCAGCGCGGCCACATCCTTGATGGTGCTCATTGGTAGCTTCGGTCCTCGTCAGGGTCGGATGACAGTGGCGGCGACGTGTCTGGGGCGCATCGGCTGCCTGGGCGGGCGCTGCCCGCGCCTTACTCCGGCGCACGCAAGCGCGCTATTGCAAACGTTTGCAAAGCGGGCGAAGCATAGCGCAAGAAGGTGGGATTTCCGTCGGCGCGATGGCCTGAAACGCGGGAAGCAGCGCGTGAAATGAACAAGCCCCCGGGCCGTGAAGCTCGGGGGCTTGGGATCGATGCGATCGGGCGGCTGACCGCGCGCGACGGCGCGGGGACCGGCCGGGGTCGACGACTCTCAGATTCGTGGGGACCTGCGACCCCTACGGCCTGGAGCGATCGACCCGAACGCCTCAGCGCTGGGCGATCGGCTTGACGTCGCGCTGGGTGGCGCCGACGAACAGCTGACGCGGGCGGCCGATCTTGTATTCCGGATCGCCGATCATTTCGTTCAGCTGAGCGATCCAGCCGACGGTGCGGGCCAGCGCGAAGATCGCGGTGAACAGCGGCACCGGGATGCCGATGGCGCGCTGCACGATGCCGGAGTAGAAGTCGACGTTCGGGTAGAGCTTGCGGGCGACGAAGTATTCGTCTTCCAGCGCGATCTTCTCGAGTTCCATCGCCAGCTTGAACATGGGGTCGTCATGCAGACCCAGCTCGTTCAGCACTTCATGGCAGGTTTCGCGCATCAGCTTGGCGCGCGGGTCGTAGTTCTTGTAGACACGGTGACCGAAGCCCATCAGCTTGACGCCGCTGTTCTTGTCCTTCACCTGCTTGATGAACTCGCCGATCTTGGCCACGCCGCCCTGCTTCTGGATGTCGCCCAGCATGTTCAGCGCCGCTTCGTTGGCGCCACCGTGCGCCGGGCCCCACAGGCAGGCCACGCCCGCGGCGATGGCCGCGAACGGGTTGGTGCCGGACGAACCGCACAGACGCACGGTCGAGGTGGAGGCGTTCTGCTCGTGGTCCGCATGCAGGGTGAAGATGCGGTCCATCGCGCGCACCAGCACGTCGTTGGGCTTGTAGTCCTCGCACGGGGTGGCGAACATCATGCGCATGAAGTTGCCGGCGTAGGACAGGTCGTTCTTCGGGTACACGTAGGGCTGGCCGATCGTGTACTTGTAGGCCATGGCGACCAGCGTCGGCATCTTCGCGATCAGGCGGATCGCAGCGATCTCGCGGTGCTCGGGATTATTGATGTCGGTGCTGTCGTGATAGAAGGCCGACAGGGCACCCACCAGCCCGGTCATGACCGCCATCGGATGCGCATCGCGACGGAAACCGCGCAGGAAGAACTGCATCTGCTCGTTGACCATCGTGTGGTGCATCACACGGTCGACGAACTCTTCCTTCTGCGACGGGGTCGGCAGTTCTCCGTAGAGCAGCAGGTAGCAGGTCTCGAGGTAGTCGCAGTTGACCGCCAGTTGCTCGATCGGGTAGCCGCGATAGAGCAGCTCGCCCTTGTCACCGTCGATGTAGGTGATGGTGGAGTTGCAGGACGCGGTCGACAGGAAGCCGGGGTCGTAGGTGAACTTGCCCGTCTGGCCGTAGAGCTTGCGGATATCGATCACATCCGGACCGATCGTGCCCTTGTACAGCGGCAGTTCGATCTGGGGGCTGCCGTCGGAGAACGACAGGGTGGCTTTGACGTCAGACGGGGTCATGGGCATTCCTTATGACTTCGGTGGATTTTTTTGAGTCTTACTGAGGGGTCCTGAGCAGCGCGAGCACCGCATGCACGTCGGGCCGGTCCAGATCGTCCGAGGGCTCCTTGCGGGCCAGCATCAGATCCAGCAGGTCGTTGTCGGACAGGTCCATCAACTGCCTGAGGCCCTCGGCGTGGAACTCAGTCAGACTTGTCTCGTGTTGCCGGAAGAACCGCTCGATGAAGAGGTCATTCTCCAGCAGACCGCGGCGGCAGCGCCACTTGAGCTTAGAGAGATCCCTCTCGTTGATGAGGGTGTTTCCGGCGAGTGTCGTCATGGTTCGATCCGTGGGCGCGCGTCAGACGGCGCGACGCACCATCAGTTCCTTGATCTTGCCGATGGCCTTGGTGGGATTCAGACCCTTCGGGCAGACATCGACGCAGTTCATGATGGTGTGGCAGCGGAACAGGCGGTACGGGTCCTCGAGGTTGTCGAGCCGCTCGGCGGTGCCTTGATCGCGGCTGTCGGCCAGGAAGCGATAGGCCTGCAGCAGGCCGGCGGGACCGACGAACTTGTCAGGGTTCCACCAGAAGCTCGGGCAGCTGGTGGAGCAGCTCGCGCACAGGATGCACTCGTACAGGCCGTCCAGCTCTTCGCGCTCCTGCGGGCTTTGCAGGCGCTCCTTTTCGGGCGGACGCTCGTCGTTCAGCAGGTACGGCTTGATCGAGTTGTACTGCTTGAAGAACTGCGTCATGTCCACGATCAGATCGCGGACGACCGGCAGGCCCGGCAGCGGCTTGAGGATGACCACATCCGGCAGCGTGCGCAGGTTGGTCAGGCAGGCCAGACCGTTCTTGCCGTTGATGTTCATGGCGTCCGAGCCGCACACGCCTTCACGGCAGGAGCGACGGAACGACAGGGTCGGATCGACTGCCTTGAGCTTGAGCAGGGCGTCCAGCAGCATGCGTTCATTGCCGGCGAGCTCGAGCTCGATGGTCTGCATGTAGGGCTTGGCGTCCTTGTCCGGGTCGTAGCGGTAGATCTTGAAGGTGCGCTTGATCATGTGAATCTCCTGCGGCGCTTAGAAGGTACGAACCTTCGGCGGGACGCTGTCGACGGTCAGGGGCTGCAGGTTGACCGGCTTGTAGGTCAGGCTGTTGGTGGCGGAGTGCCACAGCGTGTGCTTCATCCACTCCTTGTCATTGCGACCCAGCGGGAACTCGGCATCATCCGCGCCGCGCTCGAAGTCATTGACGGTGTGGGCACCACGGCATTCCTTGCGGGCTGCGGCCGACACGATCGTCGCCTGGGCGGCTTCGATCAGGTTGTCCACTTCCAGCGCTTCGACACGGGCGGTGTTGAAGACCTTGGACTTGTCCTTCAGCGTGATGTTCTTGACCCGCTCGCGGATGGCGGCGACGGCGGTGACGCCCTCGTCCAGCATCCGGCTGGTGCGGAACACGCCGGCATGCGACTGCATCGCGGCGCGCAGGTCGTTGGCCACGTCCTGGGCGTATTCGCCGCCGTGGTTGGATTCCAGACGGTTCAGGCGCGCCAGCGTCTGATCGGCGGCATCCTTGGGCAGCGGCTTGTGGGACTTGGTCGACTTGGTCAGCGAGTCCACGATGTGGTTGCCGGCCGCGCGGCCGAAGACCACCAGGTCCAGCAGCGAGTTGGTGCCCAGGCGGTTGGCGCCGTGCACCGACACGCAGGAGCATTCGCCCACGGCGTACAGACCGTTGACCACGCTCTTGTAGTCATCGCCCTTGGGCACGACGACCTGGCCGTGGACATTGGTCGGGATGCCACCCATCTGGTAATGGATGGTCGGCACCACCGGGATCGGCTCCTTGGTGATGTCGACGTTGGCGAAGTTGTGGCCGATCTCGAACACCGACGGCAGGCGCTTGAGAATGGTCTCGCCGCCCAGGTGGGTCATGTCCAGCACGACGTAGTCCTTGTTGGGACCGCAGCCGCGACCTTCCTTGATTTCCTGGTCCATGCAGCGCGAGACGAAGTCACGCGGCGCCAGGTCCTTCAGCGTCGGCGCGTAACGCTCCATGAAGCGCTCGCCGTTGGCATTGCGCAGGATCGCGCCTTCGCCGCGGCAGCCTTCGGTCAGCAGCACGCCCGCGCCGGCCACGCCGGTGGGGTGGAACTGCCAGAACTCCATGTCCTGCAGCGGGATGTCCGCGCGAGCCGCCATGCCCAGGCCGTCACCGGTGTTGATGAAGGCGTTGGTCGAGGCCGCGAAGATCCGGCCCGCGCCGCCGGTGGCCAGCAGCACGGTCTTGGCTTCGAGGATGTGGATCTCGCCGGTTTCCATTTCCAGCGCGGTCACGCCGACCACGTCGCCATCGGCGTCACGAATCAGGTCCAGCGCCATCCACTCCACGAAGAAGTTGGTGCGGGCCTTGACGTTTTGCTGATAGAGCGTGTGCAGCAGCGCATGGCCGGTGCGGTCGGCGGCGGCGCAGGCGCGCTGCACCGGCTTCTCGCCATAGTTGGCGGTGTGGCCGCCGAACGGGCGCTGATAGATCGTGCCGTCCGGGTTGCGGTCGAACGGCATGCCGAAGTGTTCCAGCTCGTAGACGACCTTCGGCGCCTCACGGCACATGAATTCGATGGCGTCCTGGTCGCCCAGCCAATCCGACCCCTTGACGGTGTCGTAGAAGTGGTAATGCCAGTTGTCCTCGGACATGTTGCCCAGGCTGGCACCGATGCCGCCCTGCGCCGCCACCGTATGCGAACGCGTGGGGAAGACCTTGGACAGCACGGCCACATTCAGGCCGGCGAGCGACAGTTGCAGCGACGCACGCATGCCGGAGCCGCCGGCTCCAACGATGACGACGTCGAACTTGCGCTTGGGGAGCGAGGTTCCGATTTGCATTTCTTACAGCCTCCAGAGCACTTGGATCGCCCAACCCGCGCAACCCACCAACCACACCAGCGTGAACACATGCAGCGCGAGCCGCAGTCCCACTGGCTTGACGTAATCCATCCAGATGTCCCGCACGCCGACCCAGGCGTGATACGCCAGCGAGATCACCAGCGCGAAGGTCAGGAACTTCATCCATTGCCGGCTGAAGATGCCGGCCCACAGGTCGTAGCCCAGCGGCTGGCTGGTGAACAGCACCTGTGCCAGCAGCACGATGGTGAACAGCGCCATCAGCACGGCGGTGGCGCGCTGGGCCATCCAGTCGCGCAGCCCGTAATGCGCACCGACGACGGTGCGCTTCGTTCCATAGGTTGTCATTGCAGATTGCCTCTTCGGTGGTCGTCGATGAATCGGCGCCGTTGCCGGTTCATCCGCGTCGATGAATCAGTACAGGCCGAACAGCTTGGCGCCGAAGGCCAGCGTCAGCACCACGCCGAGCACCAGCGTGACGATCGCGCTGATGCGGCCCTGGGCCTTGCTGACGCTGTGGGTGGCATCCATCCACAGGTGGCGCACGCCGGCAATGAAGTGGTGCAGATAAGCCCAGATCAGCGCCAGCGTCACCAGCTTGATGAACCAGCCCGGCAGGAAGCCGATGCCGGCCACGAAGGCGCTGGTGAAGGTGTCGTAGGAGATTTCCGAAGTGAGGCTGTTGTCGAACAGCCAGATCACGAACGGCAACAGCAGGAACATCAACAGGCCGCTGATGCGGTGCAGGATCGACACGATGCCGGCGGGCGGCAGTCGGTAGCTGACGATCTGCGTGACGTGGATGTTGGTGTAGACCGGTCGTTTCTTGGTGGTGGCTGAAGTGGCGTCCGTCATGTCCGACCTTGTAATTGATGTGAAACCCAAAGGATTTTAGGGCAACGGCCTCTGCTGGCGGGGGAGGCTGGGCGCATGTCGTTGCCATCACCCAGCGCCGCGACGTCATTGGAGGTCGTTGCGATAAAAGTGATGGGTCGTGTTGTAGAGACCACGGCGCAACTCCACCGGCTTGTCGCCATAGGTGAAGGAGAGCCGCTCCACGCTCAGCAGCGGACTGCCGGGCGTCACCTGCAGCGGCTCGGCGGATTCTTCCTCCGCCGCCACCGCCCGGATCTTTTCCTGCGCGCGAACCATGTGCACGCCGAATTCGGTTTCGAGCAGACCGTAGAACGGACCGCGGTGCTCCAGCAGTCGTTCGGTGGTCAGGCCCTTGAAGAGGCTGCCGGGCAGCCAGATGTCGTCCAGCACCACCGGCTGGCCGCCGCTGTGCAGCAGGCGGCGGATCTCGATCATCGGATCGCCGGCGCGCAACTGCATCAGCCGGGCGATCCACGCCGGCGCCCGCTGACGGCGGCAGTGCAGCAGCTGACGACCGAGCGACGCAGGCGCGCCGGCGTCCGGTGTCAGCCGCAGGAAACGGTATTGCTGCTGTTGTTCCGCATGGGTGGCGACGAAGGTGCCCTTGCCCTGACGCCGCACCAGCAGGTTGTCTGCCGCAAGCTCGTCGATGGCTTTGCGGACCGTGCCCTGGCTGACGCCAAACCGCGCCGCGAGCTCGACTTCGCTGGGAATGCCCTCCCCGGCCTTCCATTCGCCGGTCTGCAGACCTTGCAGGATCAGACCCTTGATCTGCCGGTACAGCGGACTGAATGCCGGCGTCAGTTCCGCGCGCGCCAGCTCATTGAGCGGCGTCACCGGATGGGCGGCGGCGGGCGGGGGGGACATGGGGCGGCATTCGAGCACAAAGCCCTTCTCCGCGTCCACCGCTACAGAGGGAAACCCCCCACATTAGTCTTATATAAGACACAAGAGTGTCGGAACCGCGTCAGAGCCGTGTCAGGTCGACATTGAAATGACGCGCATCCAGCACCCGCCCGCCCTGAGGAAGCGCCTCTGAAACGGCACCTGCGACGCCGGTCCGGCGCCGCGCGCGTCCTCATTCAGGTGGGCGAAGAAGACCCTTCAAGGGACCTCCGAACAGGCTGGCTGTCCTACACTTGCCGTCGCTGGCGCGGGCCACGCTCCGCGCCGACCAGTTTTCACTCGCACATTTCGGAGACTCTGATGAGCAAGAAACCCGTTCGCGTCGCCGTCACCGGCGCCGCCGGTCAGATCGGTTATGCCCTGCTGTTCCGCATCGCTTCCGGCGAAATGCTGGGCAAGGATCAGCCTGTGATCCTGCAGCTGCTGGAGATCCCCGACGAGAAGGCCCAGAACGCGCTCAAGGGCGTGATCATGGAGCTGGAAGACTGCGCCTTCCCGCTGCTGGCCGGCATCGAAGCCCACAGCGACCCGATGACCGCCTTCAAGGACACCGACTACGCCCTGCTGGTCGGCGCCCGTCCTCGCGGCCCCGGCATGGAGCGCGCCGACCTGCTGGCCGCCAACGCCCAGATCTTCACCGTGCAGGGCAAGGCGCTGAACGCCGTCGCCTCGCGCAATGTGAAGGTGCTGGTGGTGGGCAACCCCGCCAACACCAATGCCTACATCGCGATGAAGTCGGCACCGGACCTGCCGGCCAAGAACTTCACCGCCATGCTGCGCCTGGACCACAACCGCGCCGCGTCGCAGATCGCTGCCAAGACCGGCAAGGCCGTCGCCGGCATCGAGAAGCTGGCCGTGTGGGGCAACCACTCGCCGACGATGTACGCGGACTACCGCTTCGCCACCATCGATGGTCAGCCGGTCAAGGCCCTGATCAACGATGAAGAGTGGAACCGCAACACCTTCCTGCCGACCGTCGGCAAGCGCGGCGCAGCGATCATCGCGGCGCGCGGCCTGTCGTCGGCGGCCTCGGCCGCCAACGCCGCCATCGACCACATGCGTGACTGGGCTCTGGGCACCAACGGCAAGTGGGTCACGATGGGTGTGCCGTCCAACGGCGAATACGGCATCCCGAAGGACGTCATGTTCGGCTATCCGGTGACCTGCGCCAACGGCGAGTACAAGATCGTCGAAGGCCTGGAAATCGACGAGTTCTCGCGCGAGTGCATCAACAAGACGCTGAACGAGCTCACCGAAGAGCAAGCCGGCGTCAAGCACCTGCTGTAAGCCAGACACGTCCGCGGCCGGAGCCGCTGTCGCCGATCGATCCGAGCCGCCGCCAGGCGGTGCACCTCGAGCGGCGTCAGCGCATCACTCCCGCTGCGGAGGCTTTCTGAGCGAAACTCGAAGGGTCGGTTCCGAGAGGAGCCGGCCCTTTGTCTTTGCCGCGCGCCTCATTTTCTTTTTGACCGACGAGCCAGGCGAACTGATTGCTCCTCAGCGCAGGCTCAGCCTCACCCTCCCGCGTCGACCTTCTTCGCACCACGCCCATGAGCCCTCTCATCCCTCCCGCCCAAGCCCTGTTCGAGGAAGGCGTCGCGCCAGTCGTGCTGCCGGTGGTCGACCATTACTGCGGCGTCGAGGCGCGCATGCGCAAGAGCCTGGAGCTGCAGTCGCAAATGGGGCCGGTGTTCGACATCACACTGGACTGCGAGGACGGCGCCCCGATCGGCGGCGAAGCCGAGCACATGCTGCTGGTGCTGCACCTGCTCAACGGACCGCTGAATGTGCACGGCCGGGTCGGCGTGCGGATCCATCCGTTCCAGCATCCCTCGTTCGAAGCGGATGTCGAGGCCGTGATCGCCGGCGGCGGCGAGCGGCTCGCCTACCTGATGATTCCCAAGCCGGAAGGCCTCGAGGACCTGCAGCGCGCCATCGATGTCATCGACGCCAGCCTGCGTCGCCACCACATTCGCAAGCGCCTGCCGCTGCACACGCTGATCGAGACCCATGGCGCGTTGCGTGACGTGATGGCCATCGCCGCCCATCCGCGGATCGAGTCGCTGTCCTTCGGCCTGATGGATTTCGTGTCGGCGCATCGGGGTGCGATTCCGCGCTCGGCGCTGACGGTCGAGGGCCAATTCAGCCATCCGCTGGTGCAGCGGGCCAAGCTGGCGATCGCGGCGGCCTCGCATGCGTACGGCAAGACGCCGTCGCACTGCGTCGTCACCGAATTCAAGAGCGAGCGGGCGATCCAGTCCGCCGCCGAACGTGCCGGTCGCGAGTTCGGGTATACGCGGATGTGGAGCATCCATCCGAACCAGATCCAGCCCATCATCGATGCCTTCGCGCCCAGCGTGGCGGAGATCGATGAAGCGATCGAGCTGCTGATGGCGGCCCAGGCGGCGCAGTGGGCGCCGATCCAGTTTCGTGACGTGCTGCACGATCGGGCCAGCTACCGGCTGTTCTGGCATCTGCTGCAGCGCGCGCATCAAACCGGCCAGGAGCTGCCGGCGGAAATCGCTCAGGCCTGGTTTCGTGCACCGCCCGTCACGTCTTGGCCATCTACCGGTACATCCCCTACCGTTTGACACACAAAAGGCCGAGATTCGCGTCCCTCGGCAAGGTGACAATTCGCCGTCGCCGCGCAACGGCCCCGACTCCTCACCAGGCAACCTCGCATGAAGCTCACCACTCTTCTCCTTTCCGGCACCGCCGTCGCGGCGCTGACCTTCGGTGGCGCCGCGCTGGCCCAACCGGCCGCCGGCACGTCTTCGGCCAAACCGGCCGCGACCAAGGCCGCACCGGCCAAGCCCGCTGCCAAGAAGCAGGCCGCCAAGGCGCCCGCCGGCCCGGCGCCGCTGGCAGAAGCCAATGATGAGCAACTGCTGGCCGCCAAGCAGGCCTACCTCGGCCAGTACGAGTGCGAGTTCAAGCAGACCGTCACCATCAGCCCGAACCTGAAGCACGCCGGCTACATCGACGTCGCTTACCTGAAGAACGTCTTCACCATGAAGCCGGTGCTGTCGTCGACCGGCGCCCTGCGTCTGGAAGACGTCACCGGTCGCGCGCTGATGGTGCAGATCGCCAACAAGTCGATGCTGCTGGATGTGCGCGCTGGTCAGCGCCTGGTCGATGACTGCGTGCATCCGGAACAACGTGCCGCCATCGAGGCCGCCCGCTCCGCCTCGGCACCGTCCGGCGGTCTGGGCATTGCTCCCAGCGGCCTGTGAGGCGTGGGCAGCGCGTCGTCAAACCTCGGGTTTGATGGCGCCAGTCGAAAGCCGCCCTGTGGGGCGGCTTTTTTCATGCTGACTGCCAGGTCAGAGCTCATTCTCTCGAGCGCGGCAACGCTAACCCTCCCGTTCGCACACCGTCCCTAGGTGCGCTTCCGCACGGAAGTATGTAGAATCCATGCATACTTTTCGACCCATACCCAAACGGTCGACCTGTGTGCCGACGGCGCTGTCGCCCGCCGGCCACCGCCTGGAGCCCGCCCATGGAAGCCACCGTTGCTGAACGAGGTCAGATCACCTTGCCCAAGGCCGTGCGTGATGCACTGGGTCTGACCAAGGGCACGACCTTGACGGTGGAGCTGGACGGCGCCCGCATCATCCTGCGCAAGAACGTGGATGACGCCATCTCCCGCGCTCGGGGCCGCTTCAAGTTGCCCGAAGGCACCTCCACCGACGACGTCATGCGCGAGCTCCGCGGCCGCGCGCCGACCGATCCCACCGAGGCCTGATCGACATGATCGCTGTCGACAGCTCCGTCCTCATCGACCTGCTCGGCGACGCGCCCGGCGCGGACGCGGCGGAAGCCGCCCTGCGACTGGCCTTGTCCAGCGGACCGGTCGTGCTGTGTGACGTCGTGCTGTCGGAGGTGACCGCCGGACTGGGCCACGGCTCCGAAGTGATGGATGCGCTGGAAGAAATGGGCCTGCGGTTTTCGCCCATCGAGCAGCGCGCCGCGATTCGAGCCGGCGAGATGCAACGCAAGTTCAAGCAGCGGCTGCGTGACAAGTCCGCAGCCGATCTCGGCGCCCTGCCCCGCGCCATTCCCGACTTCCTCGTCGGTGCCCATGCCATGCTGCAATGCGACGGCCTGATCACCCGCGATCAAGGATTCTTCCGAGATTATTTCAAGGGGCTCAAGGTCATCGTGCCCAGTGCACCGTGACCGACAAGACCTCGTTTTCCTGACCCAAGCCAGAGACCCAAGAGACTGGAGTTCGCCATGCTGCAAGCCTATCGCCAACACGAAGCCGAGCGCGCCGCGCTGGGCATCCCGCCCCTGCCGCTGGATGCCAAGCAGGTCGCGGAGCTCATCGAGCTCATCAAGAACCCGCCCGCCGGCGAAGGTGAATTCCTGGTCGGCCTGCTGACCCACCGCGTGCCTCCGGGCGTGGACAACGCCGCCAAGGTCAAGGCCAGCTTCCTGTCGGCCGTGGCCCATGGCGATCTGAGCGTCGGCCTGATCTCCAAGGCCAAGGCCACCGAGCTGCTGGGCACGATGGTCGGCGGCTACAACGTCAAGCCGCTGATCGATCTGCTGGACGATGCGTCGGTGGCCGGCGTGGCCGCCGAAGGTCTGAAGAAGACCCTGCTGATGTTCGACGCCTTCCATGACGTCTCCGAAAAGGCCAAGGCAGGCAATGCCCACGCGAAGGCCGTGATCCAGAGCTGGGCCGACGCCGAGTGGTTCACGTCGCGTCCGGAAGTCGAGAAGAAGATCACCGTCACCGTGTTCAAGGTGCCCGGCGAGACCAACACCGACGACCTGTCGCCCGCCCCGGACGCCTGGAGCCGCCCCGACATCCCGCTGCATTACCTGGCGATGCTGAAGAACACCCGTCCGGATGCGGCCTTCAAGCCCGAGGAAGACGGCAAGCGCGGCCCGATGCAGTTCATCGACGACCTGAAGAAGAAGGGCCATCTGGTGGCCTATGTCGGTGACGTCGTCGGCACCGGATCGTCGCGCAAGTCGGCCACCAACTCGGTGATCTGGGCCACCGGGCAGGACATCCCGTTCGTGCCGAACAAGCGCTTCGGCGGCGTGACGCTGGGCACCAAGATCGCGCCGATCTTCTTCAACACGCAAGAAGATTCGGGCTCGCTGCCGATCGAAGTCGATGTGAACAACCTCGAGATGGGCGATGTCATCGACATCTACCCGTACGACGGCAAGATCGAGAAGAACGGCGCCGTGGTGGCCGAGTTCTCGCTCAAGAGCGATGTGCTGCTGGATGAAGTGCGCGCCGGCGGCCGGATCAACCTGATCATCGGTCGCTCGCTGACCGGCAAGGCCCGTGAGTTCCTGGGCCTGCCCGCTTCCACCCTGTTCCGCCTGCCCAAGGCGCCGGCAGATTCGGGCAAGGGCTTCACCCTGGCGCAGAAGATGGTCGGCCGCGCGTGCGGTCTGCCGGAGAACCAGGGCATCCGTCCGGGCACGTATTGCGAGCCCAAGATGACCACCGTCGGTTCGCAGGACACCACCGGTCCGATGACCCGTGACGAGCTGAAGGACCTGGCCTGCCTGGGCTTCTCGGCCGACCTGGTGATGCAATCGTTCTGCCACACCGCCGCCTATCCCAAGGCCGTGGACGTGAAGATGCACCGCGAGCTGCCCGCCTTCATCAGCGACCGTGGCGGCGTGGCCCTGCGTCCGGGCGATGGCGTGATCCACAGCTGGCTGAACCGCCTGCTGCTGCCCGACACCGTGGGCACCGGTGGTGACTCCCACACCCGCTTCCCGATCGGCATCTCCTTCCCCGCGGGCTCGGGCCTGGTCGCCTTCGGCGCGGCCACCGGCGTGATGCCGCTGGACATGCCGGAATCGGTGCTGGTGCGCTTCAAGGGCCAGATGCAGCCGGGCGTGACCCTGCGCGATCTGGTGCATGCGATCCCGCTGTACGCCATCAAGGCCGGTTTGCTGACGGTCGAGAAGAAGGGCAAGAAGAACATCTTCTCGGGTCGCATCCTGGAGATCGAAGGTCTGCCCGACCTCAAGGTGGAACAGGCCTTCGAACTGTCGGACGCCTCGGCCGAGCGTTCCGCAGCGGGCTGCACGATCAAGCTGAATCCGGCGCCGATCAAGGAGTATCTGACCTCCAACATCGTCCTGATGAAGAACATGATCGCCGACGGCTATGCGGACAAGCGCACGCTGGAGCGCCGCATCAAGAACGTCGAAGCCTGGCTGGCCAAGCCGGACCTGCTGGAAGCCGATGCGGATGCCGAGTACGCCGCCGTCATCGAGATCGATCTGGCCGACATCAAGGAGCCGATCGTCTGCTGCCCGAACGATCCGGACGATGCGAAGTTCATGTCCGAGGTGTCCGGCACCGCGATCGACGAAGCCTTCATCGGCTCGTGCATGACCAACATCGGCCACTTCCGTGCGGCGGCGAAGCTGCTGGGCGGCGCCCGTGACATTCCGGTCAAGCTGTGGGTCGCGCCGCCGACCAAGATGGACCAGAACGAGCTGATCAAGGAAGGCCATTACGCCACCTTCGGCACGGCCGGCGCGCGGACCGAAATGCCGGGCTGCTCGCTGTGCATGGGCAATCAGGCGCAGGTGCGTGAGGGCGCGACGGTGATGTCCACCTCGACCCGCAACTTCCCCAACCGCCTGGGCAAGAACACCAACGTGTTCCTGGGCTCGGCCGAACTGGCGGCGGTGTGCTCGAAGCTGGGCCGCATCCCGACGCTGGCCGAGTACCACGACGCGATGGGCATCATCAACAAGGACGTGAACAGCGTCTACCGCTACCTGAACTTCGATCAGATCGAGGAATACGCGGACACCGCCAAGTCGGTGTCGGTGTGATGACACGTTGATGGGTTGAGCGTCGGCGCCGCGACATGCGGCGTTGATCGACCGGTCGCGAAGGCCTGGGGGCGAGATGCCTCCAGGCCTTTTTTGTTTTGGGCGGCGGTGGCGGCGAGACACTCTGCGGACGAGGCGCCCGCCTCCCACGCATGGGGCTGCTCCGGATGAGGCTTGCCCCGCCGACGATTCAAGGAGCGACCGTCGATTTCGCCAGCGTTCGCACCGACGCCATCGACACCACGTCGTCGTATTGAGGCCAATCCGTCTGAGCCCGTCGGAGGCTCCCCGCCATCAACTCATCCAAAGGCGGAATCGGCTGCTCTGCGGCCAACACGTTGAACGGAGCGCTCATGAGCGGATGATCGATCGTCGGATTCACCAACCCCTCCCATTCGCGGAGGCGGAGAAGGAACAGGATTTCCACGGGCACCCGCTGAAGTCCGATATCTGAATTGAATTCGTAGAACCGGCTGAGCGTGTCGTTGCCGCATTGATGCGTATGTCGATCGCAGGCTGCCAACAGGCATGGAATCAGCAGTGAGGCATCGGGCGTTCGCCAGTTTGCCAAGAGGTGCTGATAGATGGGTTCGGCGCTCGCATAAGACGGCCACGCATGCGATGCGTCCCCCTTCCAGTCCGCGAACAATTGAAGCATGAATATCTGCGCGCGTTTGTGCTCGTCGCGGTATTGCAATGCCAGCTGAAAACCTTGATTTACGGCGGCGTGGCACAGATATCCGGAATATGTCACCTGCTCACGCCAACCCAGGAGCGCGAAGACGCCCATCATTGCGGCGGACTCGGACAGGTTGAACATCATTAAACCGCGAGGGCGATCCGGAAAAAACTCCCGGTATTGACAATGCCAAAAATACTCATGCCTCAACCCGACCTCGTGATACCGAGCCCATGCGGCCAAGCGACTCAGCCAATCCGACTGCTGCGGGGCACCATCCAAAATTTGGAAACTCTGTCGAGCGCCCAAACTGCCCGCTTCGAAATTGGTGACATTTCGCTTATTGGGCAATTCGCGTGACGCGTCACAATCAGCACGTGAAACGTAGTCTTCTATGGCTTCAAGGGCCATCTGAACGATCCAGGGAGGGGCCTTTTTCAGCCTGAGTTCGATGGACTTCGGCTTTGGCCACTTGGGGTCGATACCGGGCCGGTCGCAAGCGATGAGTTCTTTGTCCATGGATCAATTTTCAATAGTGCTTTGCCGCCTTTTCAGTTTAGCGACTTCGCTCTTTGCCGCCATCCTTTTTCTGTCGCGCTGTCGTCTCACGCTGTTGCGGATTCATCTCCAAACCAAGGACCGCCCCTGAATCCTGGGAATTTACCAGCCAAGCTCATCAGCGCGTGAGCTTTGCTTTAATGGCTGACCAGACTGAAAACTTCTTTGGCGCTTCGGAGAGTGATTGAGTTTTCAAACTGGTGATTGCCCGTTCCTCATCCAATGCCTTCACGTAATCTTCGTACAACTCACCGAATATGTTTTTCATATGCTCAGGTTCTCGAAGCTCGGGGACGTACTTATCCGCAATATCCCACATATCCCGAAAGTAAATATAGTCAAGAGGCCGACCATGATTTCCACTCGCCCAACCAAAGCTTCCTGGTTTCGGTTCGTCAAACTAAAATAAACAATCAGCCGCCCAAAATTCGACGCCGTCAGGATTCTCAGTTCCGAAACGATCCATAAATAGCACCAACAACTGCCCTGGCCAATACACAAATCGATATTCGCCAAGAACCCTACGACACAAGTCATCGTAGATCTCATCGGTTTCGAGATAAACCGGCCCCAGTTGATCCAGGCCATTCAACTTCGCTCCGCGCGCGCCTCCAAAATCCTCAAGGCGGATGGCGTGCCAATTGGTTTTACCCAACGCATAATAGTTGATGCTCATTCGCCTCCTCCTTGATCACTGAAACCAGGCGTTGCGCAGATCCCATATTTGACCGTCGACAAACTGGATTGATTCAAAACCAGGGCCAGCAATCCATTAGACGTCAAAACTTGGCTCTCCATCCATGCGCAACATTCCCTGAAGCGCTCCCACGGCGCATCCAAATTGATGAAATCAATGGCATCAGGGGCGCAGCAGTAACATGCTCTATCAAGTCCACGTCGCCTCGACAAACTGGTACTCATTGGACGTCGAGACATCCAAGCCATTCTTCACGCTACCGTCGCTATCGAAGATGTACACCAGACCTGGCCGTGGCTGATCTTGGTTACCCGCAACCGTCTTGGTCGTGAATCTGTTGGCAAAAAAACTTGCGAGATCGCTAATAACCTCCAGTTCGAAATTTGCGTAAATCTTCAACAAGACACGGTAACCGCTATTACCTCGAGTGGGGTCCATCGCCATGAGCCTGACGTCGGCGGGCAACTTCTCCCAGAACTCATCGATGCTGACGACACCGGATCGAGGAAGCGCGAAAAAGGTGCAGAGCGCGTCTCTGATCTCCAAGTCTTCCAAGTCGTCCAGAATCAAGAATTCCCCGAGGTCGACTGTCATTTCCATATCCGAGAGGCTTATAAAACAATCAACTTACCACAGTTTGCGGAGAAATACCTTGATTCCCATGTCACACACCGCTGTGGTCGCCGTAGCGGATCCCATCTAGTTCTGCGGTTTGACGCATCAGCCTGTCATCCTGGGGTATCACGCACCGGAGACTTTCCTGTCATGGTTCTGAGAGCCTCCTTATTCTCGCGCCGGCTCATCCTTATCTAAGATGTGCAGTTCAAAGGACCCCGCCACCACATGAAAGTCAACAGAACTGGCGAACCCTTTAAGCGACCCTGAGAAATCGAAGGCTTCTCGTCCGCAACCCAACCCTGAAAGGGTAGAAGCCATAACGGGATCCCAGACAGTACCTTCCTCTGTTCGTCTATAAGTACTCGTTTCAATCGCGACCTGGGCCACGTTGCAGAACTTTAAAACGCAATGGCCAACACATCCTTCGTCATTTTGCCTCGAAAATCCAGAAGCAATGTCTTCCGACACGAACAGCCAATTGTTCACATAAATTGAAAAATTGGCTCCGTCGAAAATTTGCGCTCCATATTGACAGTCGATGGCACCAAGCGAATTCCAGCAGTCTTTGATGATTCTCATATCATTCTGACCTCGAATTCATTCCTTCATTCAGGTATATATCACCACCTGAGGCACCAGATTCATGATGGGGCACAACCGCGGCAAATCGAAAATATGCAGCGCTTATTACGCACGGAGCAACCTAAGAATTCTTCCTTAATTGGAATATCCAAGCACAAAATCCCGAGCGTATTGGGGCATCCGCACGGCGCGCAGAACTGTAAGTCGTCCCAAGCACGTGGACCAGATCGACCGGATAGTATTCATGAGAACGACACTTGCTGTCGTCCAAACCAAATACCTTGACTGCTGCTGCAGCCTCGATACACCACCTTCCGAAATAGCTTCCCTGCTCCAGCGGCATCAGAGCCGGGTTACCGAATTCACACCAGAATGGTTGCTCTGCAGGAACCCGGGACCTTGTTGGGGGTCTTTTAAGCTCCAAGTACCAGTGATCCAGGAAATCCATAAGCCGCTTACCCTGCTCTGACTTGGAAGCATCAACTGCCGACAACAACCGCCCATAGGGGGGCACATGTAGCAGGCCTTTCCCGATTCTTCGACCCGGCTGTCTTGTGCGGATGATTCGGTCCAATAGCAGATCCTCTTCTTCACCGCCCACCAGGGCGATGAGGCGTTCCCAATGATCTTCTGGTATTTCCAATAGCAGACCCAACCCGACCAACCAGAAACACCAGTTATAGTGATTCAGGTTTCGAAGGCTAAAATCCCAATCTCGGCATCGCTCTACCCCTTCCTCCCGACATACCTGTTCGCTTAAACGATTTGAAAGCTCCCAGGCATCCAACAGATCGGGAAAGTGTCTCGCCAGATCTGCCACCTCGTCGCCGCGACAGTATCGACGGAGCAAATGCCGGCCGATCCCTACCGATAGATCGAACGCATATTGCGGCATGTAGGCTGGGTTCGTGCTGGGCTTTCGTAATACCTCCCTCTCCTTCTCAATTCTTTCGGCGCCGAAAGCTACCCATTCATCCCAGTACTGCTGATCACCCATTGGGGCACGGATCATTGCACGCCTCTCTCAAGTCACCTCGTCAAAAAGAATACCCCTGGGACGCTGTCAATGACGGAATCAGCGACGATCTTGAACCAGAGGATCTACTTGATGAGGAAGTCCAACGTCAGGATTCAGCTGGTGCGATTCGATTTCGCCAGCATTCGCACCGATTCCATCGACACCACGTCGTCATATTGAGGCCAATCCGTCCGAGCCCGTCGGAGGGTACCTGCCATCAACTCATCCAGAGGCGGTATCGGCTGCACCGGGGGCAACATGTTGAACGGAGCGCTCATGAGCGGATGATCGATCGATGGATTCGCCAACCCCTCCCATTCTCGCAGGCGGAAAAGGAACAGGATTTCCAAAGGCACCCGCTGAAGTCCGATATCTGAATTGAATTCGTAAAACCGGCTGAGAGCGTCATTCCCGCATTGGTGGGTATGGCGGTCACAGGCTGCCAGCAGGCATGGAATCAGCAATGATGCATCGGGCGTTCGCCAGTTTGCCAAGAGGTGCTGATAAATGGGCTCGTCGCTGGCATAGGACGGCCAGGCATGCGATGCGTCACCCTTCCAGTCCGCGAACAATTGAAGCATGAAGATCTGCGCGCGCTTGTGCTCATCGGTGTACTGCAACTCAACCTGAAAGCTTTGGTTGACGGCGGCGTGGCACACATAACCAGAATATGTCACCTGATCACGCCAGCCCAACAGTGCGAAAACGCCCATCATTGCGGCAGCCTGAGACAGGTTGAACATCCTCAAGCTGTGGGGATGATCGGAAAAAATCTTTCGGAACTGATGGTGCCAAAAATATCGGTGCTTCAGCCCGATCTCGTGATAGCGAGCCCATCCCGCCAAACGATCGAGCCAATCCGTCTGCTTCGGAGCGCCATCCAAAGTCTGAAAACTCTCAATCGCTCCCAACCTGGCCGCTTCGGAATTGGTGACATTGAGCTTGTTGGGTAATTCCCGTGAGGAATCACAATCAGCACGTGAAACGTAGTCTTCTATTGCTTCACGACGTTTCTGAACGATCCAGACAGGGACCTTTTTCAGCCTGAGTTCGATGGCCTTAGGCTTTGGCCATTTGGGGTTGATGCCGGGCCGGTCGCAGGCGATGAGCTCTTTGTCCATGGTTCTATTTTCAATGGCGTTTTGCCGCCTTTTCAGCGTAGAAACTTCGGCCATTGTTGCCATCCCTTAGCTGTGGCGCTGTCGCCTAACGCTGTGGATGGCCCTCTCTCTAGGCCTGGGATACCCCCTTGATCCATCACTTCTCGAAGTTTGGCTCTCCACCAATGCGAAACGTTCCCTCAGGGAAAATTTGCTTCAAAGCGGCACGCCGCTTCGAGAACTCAGGGAAATCATCAAGAACGGAGAATAAATCGGTTGAAATATCAACCAGGTATCCGTCATTCAGTGGCTTGACTGGAAAGCCTTCCTTCTCAATTTCAGGAAAGCTGACCAGGCTCTCGAATTGCGAGCCGAAGAAGTTTGAGCATGCCAGGTTGGCGAGGCCTTTTCGCTCCAAATTGGTGGGCGGCAGTCCAGTCATCTGGTCGTCAAACCCAAATGAACTGACTTCCTCAGGCTTAAAGCGTCTCGAGTTTTGCTCGATATCCCCCAGGATATGCAAGGTGCCATAAGTCGGTTGGAGCAGACTGCAAAGTTGCTCGAACAATCGCTTCCAAGGGACGGAGCGTTCCGGATCTGCACGAAAAATGAACCACGTAGGGCGCACCTCTCCGGCGCGGTTGCGGAATTGATGAAGGACGTGTCCGGAAGATTGGATCTTCTTGGATCGTTTCCACATGACATCCCACGCGTTCCCCGCGACGAAGTTAGAGGGGTCCATCGGGGGCGCCCAATACGGTGCACAGTCGCTGACCTCCGAGACTGAAATTTTTAGCGGCTCACTGTTGCCAATCTTCTGCGGCATCAGGCGGGGGTCCGACTCCAAAAGGAGTTCGAGGACACTGGAGCCAATTTCCCACGGTATCGTGTTAATGCCACAAATGAAGGAAATGTTGAGTTCAGGCCTGAATTTTCTACTCACTTCGATCGCCCCTGGAATTTCCTGGAAATCTCTTGATGAAACCGCCATTTTATGGCCGCAAAAGCATCAACGGATTCACATACCTCCATCAAGTCACCTCGTTGTAAGAACACCCCTGGAACACTGTCAATGACGAAAGTCAGCCCGGATCACAAACCATATGACCTACTTGCTGAAGAAGTTCGAACCTGGGATTCAACTGGTGCCAGTCGATTTCGCCAGCATTCGCAATGACTCCAACGAGAGCACTTGGTCGTACTGGGGCCAATCCATTTGAGCCCGTCGGAGGGTACCGGCCATCAACTCGTCCAAAGGCGGAATCGGCTGCTCCGCAGGCAGCACGTCGAAAGGAGCGCTCATGAGCGGATGATCAATCGACGGATTGCCCAAGCCTTCCCATTCGCGCAAGCGGAGAAGAAACAGGATTTCCACGGGCACCCGCTCAAGTCCGATGTCCGAATTGAATTCGTAGAACCGGCTGAGCGTGTCATTCCCACATTGGTGGGTATGTCGGTCGCAGGCCGCCAACAGGCAGGGTATCAGCAGTGAGGCATCGGGTGTGCGCCAGCTTGCCAAAAGATGCTGATAGATGGGCTCGTCGCTCGCATAAGGCGGCCATGCATGCGATGCGTCGCCCTTCCAGTCCGCGAACAGTTGAAGCATGAAGATCTGTGCGCGCTTGTGCTCCTCCGTATATTGGAGTTCAAGCTGAAAACTTTGATTCACTGCAGCGTGGCACAAATAACCGGAATAGGTGACCTTATCTCGCCAACCCAACATCGCAAAAACACCCATCATGGCCGCAGACTCAGACAGGTTTAACATCCGCAAACCCTCCGGCCGATCCGGAAAAATCTCCCGAAATTGATGATGCCAAAAATATTTTTGCTTCAGCCCGATCTCGTGATATCGAGCCCAATCGGCCAGTCGCCTGAGCCATTCCGGGTCTTGCGGCGCACCATCCAAAGTTTGGAAACTCTCACGCGCCCCCAATTTCGCCGCTTCCGAATTGGTGACATTTCTCTTATTTGGCAATTCGCGCGACGGGTCGCAATCAGCACGTGACACATAGTCTGCTATCGCTTCACGACTCTGCTGAACAATCCAGGCGGGAACCTTTTTCAGCCGGGTTTCGATCGCCTTGGGCCTCGGCCACTTGGGATTGATTCCGGGTCGGTCACACGTGATTAGTTCTTTGTCCATGGTTCCACTTTCATAGTGACGGTGCCCGTCGTTCCCGGTGCGGGGACACCTACCTTCACCGTCAAACCTTTTACTGTTGCGCCATCGGAAAGCGCTTCTGAGATCCGCCTGACCAGCGCCGCACTTTCCGGCGAAGCATTCGCGATGTTCGGGGTATCCAACCATCGCCGAAGCTTCACCGCAGGATCGCCCGTCGCGCTCTTCGCTGCGTCGACACCGTACTGCGATGACTTGGCATCCACCACGATCACCGTCACCGTATCCCCTTGAATCGAGACGGCACAGCCATCGCAACCGTGGTTGCTGGCATTCTGCAGCGGCTTGAGGTTGAGACCGGTCTTCTCGTTCAACACCTGGAGCGCGATCTGCTCACCAAGTCGCCCATCCTGCCTCCCAGCCAGGTGGGACAACTCGATGGGATCGAAGGTCGCACCGATCAAATCGTCGATGCTCATTTTCGGCTTGGCGGCATTCGCGGCGGCTGCAGCGGCCTGAGCCGCTTGCGCTGCCTTTGCCGCCTCTGCGACCTCTTCCACCGCTGCGGCCGCATTCTTGGCCACGAGCTTCATTTCGTCGGCGGTGGCCTTGCCCACTACCTTGCCGGCTGCAAGCGTTCCTCCGGCCAATGACGCGCCCCCAAGCGCTTCGCCCATCGCGATGTCCCCCGCGATGATCCCCGCCTGATTCATGCACAACACGGGGTTCGCCACGCACGACTGCACCGACATCCGTGCAGCCAGAGCCATCGCCGGCGCCGCAGCGACAAGCGTCGTCGCATAGGCGCCTGCGGCCACGCCACCCAGCAGGAAGCCCACTCGCTTGGCGGCTTCGACATTGCATCGAGTCGGATCGGTGTCGCAAATGAACTTCGCGACGACCGCTTGTGAGACGTCCTGACGATATTTCGCGCTTGCCGCCAGACGCTCGCCCACCGACTGCAGGTCGGCTGCGCCTGCAAAGTTGTCCGAGAGTTCGTGGCGCTGGATCAGCGCAATCTGTTCCTCCCGGCCCTCTTGAACCTCCTTGCGAAGCGTGTCGCAGTTCTTGAGGAAGTCGCACATGGCCAAAGCCGCGTCCTGAACCTTGCTGATCTGCACGTACTTGGTCACCACCTCCTTCTCACATTTGGCGTCCCCCTTGCAGGCGGCTTTCTCCTTGGCCAAGGCGTCCCATTGCTGGTGACTCAGGTAGTTGTTGACCACTTGGTTACCCGCCGCGATCGCACCCGTCGATCCGCCGACCGCAGCCCCAATGGCCGTGTCGGTCGCGGCGATGACGAGTTGCTTCGCATCCTCGGGCAGCCCCAACCCGCTGACGACCTCCTTGATCGTCGGAATGGCGGCAGCCGACGCCCCCGCTCCCACACCACCCGCCAGGCCCCCACCCAGCGCCCCAAGCGCCGCATGCGCCGCCACGCGGTAGACGCCGCCCTCCTCATACTTCTCGGCCTCGCTCTCCTTCCCCTGAGCGCGAAGTTCAATCGCCTTCTCGCCCATGCGCGTGCCGATCTCATCAGCGATCCGCGGCAGCGCCTGCTGCGTGATCTGCATCTGGGTCTGCACTTCATTCATCAACGACTGGCCATCCCACGCCTTCTTGAGCGCGCCGCTGTTGTCCTTGTCGCTGGTCACATCGCGCTTCACCCCAGCCACCGCCGAAGCGGCGTCCTGCCCGGTCAACTGCTGCTGCTTCGCCTCATCGGTGATCGTGATCTCCGCACCGCTGATGCCGCTGGCCGTCGTGCTGGTCTGGCTGCCGTTGACGCTGCCAACGCCCGGCGTGAAGCCCGGCTTGGTGCTGGACTTGCCATCGCCCTGCTTCTGCTCCGGCGTCTTCGGCGACGGCTGGTCGCCCATCTTCGTGCTCAGGCTCACGCCCACGCTGTAGCCGCTCGCCTTATAGGCATCCGAGTTCTGGATGTCGCTGTAGGTCAGGCTGCCGGTGCTCAGGCTGTTCTTCTTGTCGTCAATCGCCTGCTGCGTGCTGGCGATCAGCCCCCCCTTCAGATCGGTGTTCCCCTTCACATTCAGCTGGAACCCACCATCTCCCGCCGCGATGCCGCTCTGCTCGGTGACCGAGTTGTAGTTGCCCTTGGCCTGGGCATTGCTGATGCTGCCGCTGGCGGTGCTCATGCCGTAGCAGAACGGCGGAATGCACAGGCTGACGCCCACGCTGGCGCTCTGCTGCTTCGCCGCATAGGTGGCCGAGTCCTGCAGGCTTTCGATGTTCAGATTGCCGCCGACGCTGGCGGACACCTGCCCCGCCTGCACCACCGCGCCCTTGAGCGTGGTGTCACCACCCGACTCGATCCGCACCTGATCGCCGCTGACATGCGTCTGCACCGCGCTGTTGCCCTGGCCGTCCGCCTTGCCCTTGCCGCGGTTGGCCGACAGCTCCAGCGAGAACCCGTTCTGTGTCCCGCCCATCGAATACGAGATGCCGATGCTGGCCCCACTGCTGCTGTTGGCGCTGTGCAGCACCTGGTGATTGCGCGCGGCTTCCAGATCGATGGCGCCATCCGCCTTCAGCGTCGTGGTGCCGCCCGCCTTGATGTCGGACCCCACCACCTGCAAGGTGCTGCCGGCGCCATCGCCCGTGGCGCGGATGCTCACATCGCCCTGTCCGGCGATCTGGCTTCCGACCACGGTCGTGCTCTGCTCGGTGCTCGCGCTCTGGCTCTTCGACGTGCCCAGACTCACGCCCACCTTGATGCCGGTCGTGCCGCCGGCGATCAGTTCCTGACCGGCCTTGTACGCATCCATGCCGGCCAGCGTGGCATTCAAGGCGGCCAGCGACTGCATCCGGGGATCTTCGGTCTTGTGACCCGCCTGAACGGCCCCGACGGCACTCTGGATCGCGGACACCACCGGGATGCTCACGCTGCCGCCCAGCGCGGTCTTGCTGAACTTGCTGGTCTGGCTGCTGTCGGACAGGTTCTCGGCCGCTTCGATCACCACCTTCCTGGCTTCGATGTCGACATTGCCACCCAAGCCACTCGGCGCGGCCTGCGCCACCACGCTCGACCCGGTCTGGGTGTAGAGCTCGCCGGCCCGCAGCGTGACGTCCCCGCCCAGGCTGGCGACCTGCGAGCCGGTTTGCGACGTGCCCTGCTGCGCGCTGGTGCTGCTCATCTTCACCGTGCCGACGGCCGGTTGCCACCAACTGCCGATGAAGCCGCTCTTCTTGCTGCTGGACGAGCTGCCGCCGCTTTCGGTGTTCTCGGCCGTCGAGATCGTCAGATTGCGCCCCGCGGCGATGAACACGTCGCTGTCCGCCACCACGGTGGCGCCTTGCAGCGTCGCATCCCGTCCCGCGCGCGCCACCACATTGCCGGCACTCACCGACGTGCCGACCGCCTCATTGACGGTCTTCGTCGCGTTGTTCGTGCCGCTTTGGCCGGTCAACAACACGCTCCCGAGCAGCATGTCCACCGGGGCGCCCGTCACCATCAGCGCCGCGCCGGCAATCTTGCCCAGACCACTGGCCTTCTTCACCGTCTGGCTGAACTGGGTCGT
Source organism: Burkholderiaceae bacterium (assembly GCA_913776825.1). Classification (GTDB taxonomy): domain Bacteria; phylum Pseudomonadota; class Gammaproteobacteria; order Burkholderiales; family Burkholderiaceae_C; genus Roseateles. The sequence goes on along the minus strand of CAJYPV010000022.1, from coordinate 205,284 downwards.
GCTCTGGGTCTGGATCGCGTCATCCAGCAAGAGGTCGCGCTTGGCGTCCAGCAGGGCCAGGCCACTGGCCTTGATGTCGGCGCCCTCGGTCCGGATGTCCTGACCGGACATCACCGTCACCGCATCGCCAGACAGCGAGGTCCCGATCGCCAGCGTCTGATCGGTCTTGTTGTAGGTGGTGGTGATCTTCTTCTTGAACAAACTCTTCTTCGTCTTCTGCGTCATCTCCTCCATGACCGCATTCGCCTCACCTGCCAGCAGCGACACATCCCGCGCCGCGTCCAGCGTCACCACGCTCTGCGCGCTGGCGATCTGCGCCGCCGTGGCGGTGATGTCCTGCCCCGCCTTCAGCAGGATCTCGCCTTCGGCCTGCACCACCGTGCCGACGTCCTGCCGCTGGCTTTCCTTCTTGTAGTTGCTGGCGTTCTTCACCTCGTCGCGCGAGCTCGCGGTCTGCACCGTCGTCAGCGACAGATCGCGACCGGCATTGATCAGCACGCCGCCGTCCGCGCCCGCGCCATCGGCACCGCCTTGCGTGATGTTGATCGCCTGCAGCGTCACATCCCGTCCGGCCTGCACCACCATCACGCCACCCGCCGTCAGCGAGGCCACCTGATCGAGCACCGTCGCGGTGGTCGTCACATTGCCGCGCTGGGTGCCGCCACTGGCCGTGGTCGACTGCATGACGATGTCGCGACCCGCCGTCAGCGTCATGTCGCCACTGGCCGCCAAGGCGCCGCCCACATTCCGCAGATCGTTCTGCGCGCTCAGCGCCAAGGTCGTGCCACGCAGGTCGCCGGTGTTGGTGATGTTCTGCGCCGAGATGCCGATCTCGCCACCCCGCACGCTGCCGCCGTTGGTGAAGTCGCCGCTCAGCGCCATCTCCACACGGCCGCCCGCGATCAGCGATCCGCTCGGCAGCAGATCCCCGTCGCGCGGCACCAGATACACCTGCGGCACCAGCACCCGCTGCGTCGATCCATCCGCCAGCGTCACCGTCTGCTCGACCAGCCACACCAGGTCGCTGGTCAACTGCGACATCTGCTCCGCCGTCAGCGCCACACCCGGCACCAGTTGGTGCTCCTTGGCGAAGGTCGCGCCGTTGGACAACAGCGCGCGGTATTGGGTCTCGTCATCCGCATAACCGGAGAGATAACCCGTGCCCGTCAGCTGCCCGATCTGCTCGCGCACCAGACGCTGCTCATAGAAGCCGTCACCCAGCCGCTTCTGCGTGGTCGCCGGATCCAGCGCCATCGCCTGCAGCAGATAGTCGCTGGACAGCCATTCGCGATAGTTGGCAAAGCGCGGATCCGTCTCGATCAACACCTTCGAGGTCGGCTCCTTGTGCGTCTTGAACAGGCTGTTGGACGGCGGCGTCAGATTGACCCGCACGCTCAAGGCCAGCGGCTTGCCGTTGAAGGTCGCACCGGAGCCGCGCAAGGTCACGCCCTGCGCCGCGTCCGGACGCTGCGCCGAGGCCGACGAGGCCAGCGCCTTGCTCGCCTGCGTCATCGCCTTGGCCGTGCCTTGGACGGACCCCTCCGCCTGCGCAGCCGCCGCCGCGCGCAACGCCTGCGCGATCGACAAGCGCCCGGTCTGTGCGCTGCCCTGCACCTCGCCGGTCGCGACCGCCGCCTGCGTGTCGCCGATGGCGCGGAAGCCGCTGCTGCTGACATCGCGGGTCTGCACGTCCGCCGAGTTCACCGACCCCGCACCCGCGCCAGCCTCCACCGCCGCGGCGATCAGACCGCCGCCGTTGCGCCATTGCGCGCCGCCATGCAGGCCTGCCTGCGCCGCGTTCCCGGCATCGACCGCCTTCACCGCGCGCTGGAAGAAGCCGCTCAGGCCACCGCCCGTCGCTGCATTCGCCCGACCCGAGGCCGCAGCCGACTGCGCATTCGCGCCGCCGCCGGTGCTCACGCCACCGGCCTGAGCGCGGCCGCCCGCGCCCTGAGCCGCCGGAATGAAGGATTGCGCCTGCGAGGGCAGCGTCAGCGTCGCCGGGCGGCTCACGCCTTGCGCATCCACCACGTTCACCGTATGCGCGACGTTGTTCACCTTGCCGCCGCTGATCGCCACGCCGGTGGTGCCGACCACCCGGCTCATGTCGTTGGTGATCGAGGTCGCGCCCACCACGGTCAGCTGTCCGCCGACGATGATGTTGGCCGCGAGCGATTGCGTCACCGTCGCCGGATCACCGCCGCCGGTCACCACGGAACGGACCACCTTCATGTTCCGATGCTTCTCCTTCCATTCCGTCAGCGCCTGATCCGACGTCTTGCCATTGAGCGCAATGTCGACCGAGTACTCCTCATACGGCCCGCTGGTGGGCGAGTAATCGATCCGCAGCGAGGTCGGCGCGCCCGCATTCGGATTGACCGTCCACGCCAGATACGGATTCAGGTTGTCGATGGTGCTGGCCTGCAGCAGCAGATCGCCGCGCGCCTCGATGGTCGCCCCGCTGTTCAGCAGCGATCCCGCGACCAGGCTCATCGAGCCGCCGCTGCGGATGAAGGCCTTGGTGTCGAGGAAGGTCACACCGCCCACGGTCGAGCCCGAGGGATCGCCACCGCCGGTGCCGTCATCGCCGATCGGCTGATCGGTGATCGGCGCGCGCATCGCCGCCATGCGTGTCTGCTGATTCCCGTGGTTGTCGCCAGGGGTCGTCACACCGCCGGTGCCACCGCTACCGCCACTGCCGACCTGCCCGGTCGCGACGCCGTTCAGCACCGTCCGGTTGATGATCGCGCCACTCATCTGCAGGCCCAGCCCACTGCTGGCTTCGATGGTCGCGTTCTCATTGAGCAGGCTCGCGCCGGTCATCGTCAGCACGCCATCCGCGAAGATCAGCGCGCCGCCGGTGTTGGCGATGTCCCGCGTCATCTGCGCATCGATGGACCGCCGCGCCGCGATCACCGCCGACACGCCGCCCTCCGCCCCATTCACCAGTTGGCCGCCGTCGATGACGATGTCGCCGCCATACAGCCGGCCCGAGCCCAGGTTGACCAGACGATCGGCCGTGAGCATCACGCCGTCGCCGTCGATCAGTCCGCGATTGGTCAGCTGACCCGCCGCCGTCAGCACCGTCAGGCTGCCGCTCAATTCGCCGCTCGCGGCGTTGTCGATGTTGGCGGCCAGGATCGACAGACCGCCGCCGCTGCGCAGCGTGCCCTGGTTGCTGAAGTTGCCCGCCACCGTCAGCGTCATGTCGCCGGTCGACTGGAACTGGCTGCCCGCGCCATAGCTGAAGTCGCCCGCCAGCTTCACCGACAAGCCGCCACCACTGGTGATCTGGCCGCCCACGCCGCCGGCGAGCTCGCGCAGGTTCAAGCCCATCGTGCTGCCGGACCAGATCCGACCGCCCGAATTGTTCAACGACAGCGCCGAGGCCGTGCCGCCATCCCCGATGGATTGCGCGCCCGCCGCGCCCAGCGCGCCGTTGCTGTTGTCCAACGCCTGGGTGATGGTCAGCCCCAGGTTGCCGCTCGCCAGCACCTGACCGCCGACGTTGTCCAGTTGCTGCGCCTGCAGCAACACCTGGCCGCCCTGGATGCCCTGCCCCGTGCCGCCGCTGCCGGTGTTGTCGATCCGGCCGGCCGCCGTCAGCGTCAGGCTGTTGCCGCCGTAGATCAGCCCGCCCTGGTTGAGCACCTGTTGCGCGGATCCGGTGAAGGACTGGCCGCCGATCAGCCGGCCGCCCTGGTTGTCCAGCAGACCACTGACCGAGAGGCCCAGGTCCGCCGCCGACAGCTCCGCCCGGTTCGTCAACTGGCCGACCGTCACCTGCGCGGTGCCGCCCGCGCTCATGCCGCTCTCATTCGTGAGCGTGCCTGCCGAGATCGTCATCGCGCCCGAGGCGATCAGCCCCGTGGGCGTCGTCACCGACGCGTCGCGGGTGTTGTTCAGCGCCGCGCCATGCGTCTGCACCGACAGGCTGCCGCCCGATTGCAGCAAGCCGCCGCGGTTCTCCAGCGTGGCGCTGTCGGTCGTCAGCGATTGCGCCGCCAGCAGTCGGCCGCCGGTGTTGTCCAGCGTCTGGCCGCGGGTGTTGATGCCGACCACCGTGCCGGACACCTCGCCCTGCCGATTGCTCATCGCGGTCGACGTCAGGTCCACCGTCTGCGCGGCCTGCATCGCGCCCTGCGCGTTGTCCAGCAAGCCTTGCGACCGCACCGTCACATTGCCCTGCAGGCTGGCGATGCGACCGCCCTGATTGCCGATCGACGCGGCGTCCAGCGTCACCGCCTGCTGGGCCAGCAGTTGGCCATTGCCATTGAGCAGTTGAACGCCCGAGGTGACCGTCAACGCGCCATCGCTGCCCACCCAGCCGCTGCGGTTATCCACGCTGCCGGCATTCAGGGTCATCGCTGCGCCGCTGCGCAGTCGACCGCCCTGGTTATCGAGCAGGCCGCCCACCGTCATCAGCAGCGTCGAATCGCTCTGGACCAGACCGTTCGCGCCATTCGTGAACGCAGCCGAGCGCAGCTCCAGAGCGCCGCCGCTGGCCATGGTTCCGGCGCTGTTGTCGACAGCCCCATCCACCCGCAGCACCGCCGTGCCGCTGCTGACCAGGTTGCCGCCGCGGTGATCCAGGCTGCTGCCCGTCACCGTGATCTGGCTGCCCTGCGTCTGCGCATTCGCCAGCGTCACCGCGCCGGTCGCCGCCAGGCTCAGCATGCCATTGCTCAGCAGTTGGCCGCTGGCGCCCGAGAAACTGCCGGTCGACACCGACAGCGGGCCGCTGCCCGCCTGCACCACCGCGCCGCGGGTGTTGTCGATGGACTGCGCCTGCAACTGAAGCAGCGTGCCGCCGGACTGGATCCGGCCATCGGTGTTGACGATCTGACCGCTCACCGTGGCGATCAATTGACCGGCGCTGCCGATCTGCGCGAGCGAGCCGCCGACATGGCGCCAGTCGCTGGCGCTCAAGCCTACCTGCGTGCCGCTGAGCGTCGCGCCATCGGTCACCAGCGCGCCCAGGCTGTTCAGCATCAGGCTGCCGGCGCTGGCCAGCACCGCGCGGTCCAGCCGCAGCGTGCCGCCGGTGGCGGTCAAGGACGCGGCCGCCGCCTGCAGCCGGCTGTCCTGCAGTTGCAGCTCGCGCCCGCTGAGCGTCAGCGCGCCGGCCGAGGCGATCGCGCCGCTGGCCTGCAGCGTGCCGCTGGTGCGCACGATCAGGTCGCCCGTCGTGGCCAGGCTGTTGTCCGGACGAAGTCCCGCCGCGAGCGAGCCGCTGCCCGACAGCGCGCCCGCATCGATCGTCAGCCCGCCTTGAGCGCCGATCGCGCCGGTGTTGGCCAGGCTCTGGCCGACCGACAGCACCGCGCTGCCTTGCGCATAGACCCCGCCGCTGTGGGTCATGTCGCCGGTGACGGTGAGCCGGGTGTCGCCGCCCGATTGCAGCGTGCCGGCATTGCTCAGTTGTTGCGCGTCGACGGTCAGCGCAGCTTGGGCATTGATCAAGCCCTGAGCGCCGTTGATCAGGTGGCCTGCGGTGAGGTCCACCGCTCGTCCGCCCAACTGCCCGCCGGTGTTGTCCAGCGTGCCGGCCTGCGCCAGCAGATCGCGGGTCGCGACCACCGTGCCGCCGGTGTTGTCGAGCGTGCCCGTGACCCGCAGCTGCACGTCGCTGCCGCTGAGCAACTGACCGCCTTGATGACGCAGGCTGGCAGCGTCTATCGTCACCTGGCTGCCTTGGGTCTTCGCTTGGCTGAGGTCCACCGCGCCGGTCACCGCCAGGGTCACCGCCTGCGCGCCGAGGATCTCCCCGCCCGCGCCGGTCAAGCTGCCGGCTTTCAGCCGCAGGCCTTCCGCGCCCGCATGCACGAGCCGGCCCTGCGTGTTGTCGATGGTGCCGGCCGACAGCGTCAGCGTGCGCCCCGCTGCGGCGATCTCGCCGCCCGTGTTGTCCAGCGTGCCCGACAGCGTCGCGCTCAGGCTGCCATTCGCGCCGGTCTGCGTGACCGAGCCGTCGCGGTTGGCCCAGCGTTGCGCGCGGATGGCGAGCGTGTCGCCCGACAGCGTCGCGGCGCTCGAATCCAGCGCGCCTGCCGACTGCAGCGTCAGGGCGCCGCTCGTCGCCACGGTCGCACGTTGCAGCAGCAGATCCCCGACCGTCGAGGTCAGTCCGACCGACTGGCCCTGCAAGGTGGCGTTCTGCAACTGCAGGCTGCCGCCCTGCACCGACAGCGCACCGGCTGCCAGCGTCTGGCCGCTCTGCTGCAGCGCGCCGGTCGTGGTCAGCGTGAGGTCGCCCTGGGTGCCGAGCGTGTTGTCCGACTTGAGACCCGCGATCAGGCCGCCGGTGCTGGCGATCTCAGCCGCCTGCACCGTCAGCGAGCCTTGCGAGGCCAGCATGCCCGTCGTCGACAGCAGGCCTCCGGCGCGGATCGTCAGCGGTCCGCGTGCGTAGGCGGTGCCGCTGTTCGTCATCGCGCCCTGCACCGTCAGGTCCATCGCCGCCTGCGACTGCAGACTGCCTGCATTGTCGAGACGCCCCGCGTCGATCGTCAGCGCTTGCGACGCCGCGATCAGGCCCTGCGCGCCGTTGATCAACGCGCCGGTGGTGGACAGCGTCACCGTCCGGCCGCCGATCTGGCCGCCGGTGTTCTCGATCGCGCCCGCGTCGATGCGCAGATCGTCCGTCGTCTGCACCACACCGCCGGTGTTGTCCAAGGCGCCGTGGAGCGTCAGCGTGGCGCCGGTCTCGCTGACCAGCTGTCCGCCGCGATGGCTGAGGCTGTCCGCGCTGAGCTCGATGCGGCGCGCCTGCGTCTGCGCGCCGTCGAGCGTCACCGACTCCGTCGCCTGCAGCACGAGCGCGCCCTTGCTCAGCAACTCGCCGCCCGCGCCTTCCAGACGCCCGACCGTCAAGGCCAGCTGACCGCCGGTGCTGCCCGCATGAATGATGGAGCCGGCGCGGTTGTCCAGCAGGCCCGCGCTCAGGATCAGATCGGTGGCGTTGCCGGCGATCGAGCCGTGCTGGTTGTCCAGCGTGCCGGCGACCGACACCGCCAGCGTGCCGGTCGTCGCGAGCTGCGCGATCTGCCCCGCCTGATTGCGCCAACTCCCGGCCTGGATGCTGACCGAATCCGCGCTCAAGTTGGCCGACGAGGTGTCCAGCGCGCCGGTCGTCTGCAGCGTCAGGCGCTCACCGCCCGACAGCGTGGCGCCGTCCAGGCGCAGCGTGCCGCCACGTGCGTCCAGCGTCGTCTGGCGGGACTGAAACTGGCCGCCCTGCAGCGCCAGTTCCTCGCCGCTCAGCGTCATCGCGCCGCCGGCCAGCGTGGTGCCGCTTTGGCGCAGCCGGCCGGTGGTGGTGATCGTCAGGTCACCGCTGGCGGCCAGGCTGTTGTCGTCCCGCAGACCCGCGGCCAGCGCGCCGCTGCTGTCCACACTGCCGGCTTGAATCGACAGCGCACGCTGCGCGGCGATGGTGCCGGTGTTGGCCAGGGCATCAGCGCTCACCTGCGCTTGACCGGAGGCGCGAATCAGGCCCGCGTTGTCCAGACGCCCCGCCACCCGCAGGTCGAGGTCTTCGCCCGCTTGCAGGCTGCCGGCATTGGCCAGTTGCGCCACATCGATCGACAGTCCCTGCTGCGCGGCGATCAAGCCTTGCGCGCCGTTGTCCACGCTGCCGCCGGACAGGCTCACCTGCACGCCGCCGATCTGGCCCTGGCGATTGGCCAGCGCTCCAGCCGAGACGCTCAGCAGACCGCCGGATTGCAGGAGACCGCTGCTGTGATCGAACTCGCCGCTGACGCTGAGTTGCGCGCTCTGGTGCGCAATCAAGGTTGCCTCGCGGGTCACCAATTGGCCGGCGCTGAGGCTCAGCCGATCCGCCTGCGTCAGCGCGGCGGCGCCGCTCAGGTCGGCCAATCCGGTCACGCTCAGGGTCACTGCGCCAGCGCCGCCGATCGTGCCGCCGGCGCCGAGCAGCGTCTGCGCGTCCAGCCGCAGTTCACCGGCGAGCCCGCCCGCATGAATGATCTGGCCCGCCTGGTTCTCGACGCGCTGAGCGTTCAAGCTCAGGCTGGAGCCGTTGCCCACCAGACGCCCGCCGTCGTTGTCCAGCGTGCCTCGAACGACGGCGCTGAAGCGCCCGGTCGCGTCGGTCTGACCCAGCTCACCACCGGCGTGGCGCCAATCGGCCGCCACGATCGCCACCGAGCCGCCGCTCAGGTGGCCCTGCTCGGTGACCAGCGTCGTCGCCGACTGCAGGTCCAGCAGACCGTTCGCCACCATCGTGGCGCGATCCAGTCGCAGCTCACCGGTGCGCGACTGCGCCGTCACCTGCGACGCCTGCGTGCTGCTGCCTTGCAATTGCAGATCGGCGCCCTCGATCCGCACGCTGCCGCCGGCCAAGGTCGTGCCCGTCTGGACCAGCGTGCGCTGGGCCGAGAGCGTCAGTTCGCCGCTCTGGCCGACGCTGTTGTCGGCCTTCAGCCCCGCGGCGAAGGTGCCGCTGCTGTTGATCTCGCCCGCGCGCACCGCCACATCGAGCGCCGCCGCGATCGTGCCGGTGTGGGTCAGGCGGTCGGTCTCCAGCCGCGCTGCGCCGCCGGCGCGGATCAATCCGCTGTTGTCGATCGCGAGGCCGCTGCTGATCGACAGCTCGCCTTGCGCCTGCAGCGTGCCGGCGTTGGTCACGCTGTCGCCACGCAGCGTCAGGTCGCGGGTCGCGGCCATCAGACCGCCGCCCGCGTTGTCGATCTGGCGAGCCACCACGCTCACCTGCCGGCCGCTCAATTCGCCGTCGCGGTTCTCGACCCGCGCAGATTCGATGCTCAGATCACCCGCCGTCGTCACCGTGCCGGACTGGTTGATCATCGACTCGGCCCGCAGGCTCAGCGCGTCGCCACTCGCGATGATTTGTCCGCCGCGGTTATCGATGCTCTGCGCCGCCAGCGTCAGCGCGCGCGCATTCGTCTGAATCAGGCCCTGGCGGTTGTCCAGTTGACCGGCCAGCGAGACCAGCAGATCACCAGCGCCGCTGACCGTCAGCTGGCCGCCGGCATGGCGCCAATCCTGCGCCTGCAGCGACAGCGATCCCGCGCTCATCCGCGCGCCTTCGGTGATGAGCGCCCCTGGCGTGCCCAGGCTCATCGTGTTCACCGCCTGCAGTTGCGCGCCCGCCAGATCCAGCTGCGCCGCCGTCAGACGCAGGTCGCCCGCCAGCACCTGGCCGCGTGCGATGAGGTCGCTGCCTGCGCTCATCGTCAGCCCGCCCGCGGCGCTCACGCGGCCGTCGCTGCCGAGACCCGCCGCCACGGTCGACGCCGCGCTGGTCTGCATCCGCTGGGCCGTCACACTGAGCTGCCCTTGCGCCGCGAGCAGGCCGTCGACCGACAGATCCTGTCCCGTCGACACCGTGACATTCCCGCCATACACGGTGCCCGCGAGCGCGGCGCCCTGTTGCGCCGTCACGCCGAGTTGAGCGCCCGCGCGCAATTGGCCGTCCGAATGGACCGACTGCGCCAGCACGTCGAGACGCTCGCTTGCCGCGATGGACGCGCTCGCATCCTGGCGCAGCTCACCCTGCAGCGTCAGCGTCACCGACTGGCCGCTGAGCGCCGCGCCCTGCGATTGCGTCAGCGAGCGGGCCTGCACGGACACGCCGTCGCGCGCGACCAGCGTACCGGCCACATTGGTGATGTCGGCTTGACCGGTGATCGTCAACGCGCCAGTGGCCGCCTGCAGTTCACCACGGTCGGTGCGCAGCGCTTGAGCTGCCTGAATCGACAGACCGCCGTCCGCGAACACCCGACCATCACGCAGATCGAGGCTGTCGCCCGTCAGCGTCGCCATGCCGGTGGTGCGCAACGTCGCGCGTTGCTGGCTGAGCAGGCCGCTGCTCGCCACCTCGATCGATCGGGCCTGCACCGCCGCGCCGTCCAGCGTCACCTGGGCACCACGGGTCCACAGCGCGCCGTTGGACCAGAGGGTCGCGCCGCTCAGGTCCAGCGTGCGGCCGTCCAGATGGAGCGCGCCGGTGCCGTATTGCTCCAGGCTGGCCCCGCGCGCGCTGAACGCATCCGCCACCAGCGTCATCGAGGCGCCATTGCTGGCGATGCGTGCCGCGTCCGCCGTCAAGGCGCCGGCCACGCGCACCGACAAGGCGTCGGTGCCGATCTGCAGCCATTCCGCCTGGCGCAGGTCCAGGTCTTGCGCGGTGACGGCCAACTGCCCGCCGGCCAGGCTGGCGCCCCGCGTGCTCAAGCGGCCGTCGGCGCTCAGGCGGAGCGCTCCCGTGGCCGACAGCTGCGCGCCATCGGCCAACAGGCTCGGCGCCGTGGCCTGGAGGGCGCCGGCTTGCACCTGCGCGCGGGTGAAGTCGACCGCGAGGCTGCCCGTGGCCTCGACCGTGCCGGACGCGATCAGCAGCGCGTCCTGCGCCGCGACCTGATCACCGGACAGCGCGATCGCACCGGCCTGTGCCTGCGCCGCGCTCAAGGCCACGGCAGGCGCCTGCACGCTCAGACGATCGGCGGCCAGCAGTTGGCCCGATTGGTTGATCGACTGACTCGCGCTCAGCGACAGGCTGCCGCTGCCCGCGACGATGCTGCCGTCGGACGCCATGCCCGCCGCCGTGACGCTGCCGGCATCGCCTTGCAACTGCGGCGCCTGCAGCGTCGCGCTGCCGCGTGAGGCCAGCCATCCGGCGTTGCGCACGCCGGTGGCGGAGGCCACCGTCAGCGCGGCGGCGCCGTTCGCATCAGGCTGTTGGGCATAGACCGCGCCGGTGTTCTCCAGCCAGCCATCCGCCCGCAAGGTGAGCTGCCCGCCCACCACCTGACCGGCCTGACGCACGCCCAGGCCCGCTTCGGTCCCGACCAGCGTGATCCGCTGCGCATAAATGCCGCCCAGCGCGGTGCTGTCCAGCCCGTAACGCGGACGCTCGCCGGCAGGCGACAGCGTCTCGCCGGTGCTGACGCCGGTCTCGTCCACGCTCATCACCTGGGTGCCGGTTTGTACGCGCAGGTCCTTGGCCCACAGCCCGGCATTGATCTCGACCGCGCGCGCCAGCAGCGCGGTGTAGTCGGTTTGCGACGCATCCAGGCCCTGTCCATCGATGCGGATCAGGCCCCCCTGCACGCCGTAACCGCCGATGCTGCCGTCGGCATTGAAGCGCGGCGTGCCGGTGGTCAGCACCGCGGCACTCGCATTGATGAAGCCCGCGCCATCGACCTGAATTCCGGACGGATTGGCGATCACCACTTCGGCTCGCTGGCCCGCCACTTCGACGAAGCCGCGCAGTTGGCTGGGCGCGTTGCTGTTGACCTCGTTCAGGATCACCCGCGCGCTGCCCTTGGCAAGCCAGGGATTGGCCTGCACGAAGCCGCCGAGCTGGGTGCTCGCATCGCTGCGCGCGTTGTTCAGGATCACGCCGCGCGAATCGACATCGAACTGGCTGTAGGTGTTGCGCGAGACGCCCGCCGCGCTGGGCGTCTGGATGTTGACCTGCACCGTGCCGTTGGCGCTGTTGACCACCGTCGGCTGCTGGTTCTTCGGCGCATTCGGATCGGCCTTGACCTGCGCCTGGACGTCCGGCGTCAAGGTGATCATCGCGCCCAGGGCGAGCGCGGCGGCCAGCGCCAGCATCGTCGGCGGACCGCGCGAAGGGGTCGGTGTCGACGCCGCACTCGCGAGTCGACGCGCTGACGGCCCGGCGCTCTGGCCGCTGCTGCCGCCCTTGACCTGACTGGTCGCGGTTTCGGCCACGGCCATCAGCTGGCCACGTTGCTTGTTGAAGACGATGCGGTATTGAAGACGGTTCATCGCGATGTCACCGGTAGAAACTCAACACGGAAGGTCGTTGCGACCTGGAGCGACTGGACGTTTCGGTGCACCGCGTTCAAGCGTGGGGAGGGCGACGGCCCGACCGGCCGCGATTCATCCCGGCACAGCGCGACGCAGCGCGCGGCGCACCGACGTCGTTCAGAGGGAATAACTGAGGTTGAAGCCCGCGACCACGCGGGCCTGCGGGAAGCGCGCCGGCTGCCACAAGGGCGCGCCGGCGAAGACTTCCATCGAGAAGCCGGCAGCGCGGACCCGCGAGCCGATCACGCCGCCGGTCAGATGGCGGCCCGCCAGACGTTCGGCCCCGCCGCCGCCCACCAGGCCCGCGTCGACGCCGAGGAACATCGAAACGGCGGGCGTCTGCTGCGCCGCGGAGAGCGGCAGCTCCGCCTCATTGCGCCAGAGCAGGCCGTTGTCGGCGGAGAGCGATCCGTCGCTGCCGAAGCCGCGCACGGTGTAGCGGCCGCCGATGGAGAAGCGGTCTTGCGGCGTGAGCCCGTTCAGCGCCCATTGACCGCGCAACGAGCTGCTGAGCTGCAGTTGCCGGCTGCCCAGCGCCATCGCGCCATTGACACTGACGCTGCCCTGCAACAGTTGCACGCGGGATTCCGCCTCGCCGAAGGCTTCTTCGGGCGCCTGCAGCGCATGGAAGGCGCCGGTGCCGCGCTTCAGGCTGAGCTCGGCTTCGCTGCCGATGCCGCCGGCCTGGCGCTTCAGATTGAAGCCGGTTTCCCAGCCCCCGGTGCGGCGGCGCTGCACTTCCACTTCGGTGTCATCGATGTAGTTGCGCGAGCCGCGGCCGAACAGCTTCACATAGCCGCTCAGCTTGTACTGGCCGTCGCGCCACAGCATGCGGGTGAGCTTGAGCTCCCCATTGCTGCTGGCGCCGCGGTAGACGTAGGTCTGATTCGCGCCGATGACCACCTGGCGATAACCGCTGCGGCTGACGGTCAGGCTGAGCAAGGCATGACCCCACGGCAGCGAGTAATGCAGCACATGACCGCCGGTGCCTTTGTGCGGCCCCTGGCGGTGATCGACCTGCCGCGCCAGCCAGTCGGCATCGCGGTTGAGCGTGGCATAGAAGAGGTCGTTCAGCGTCAGCGCATGGTCCAGCGAGGCCGTCACCGACAGCGGATAGCGGCCGGTGGCGTCGCTGCCGCTGTCGTCGAGCGTCGCCTGCCAGCGCCACTGCCGTCCGCCTTGATAGCTGACGGCGAGGTCACTGAAGCCGGGCTCGGTCGTGCCTTGCGCGGGCTCGACCTGGATGTCGGCCTGCGCGCCGGGCACCCGCTGGAAGTTCTCCAGCGCCTGTTCCATGTCGCGCAGGTTGAGCACATCGCCGGGGCGGGTCGGCAAGGCATTGACCAGCCGCACCTGCGGCGAGCTGCCTTCCCGCATCCGGATCGCATGCACCCGGCCGGGCACCACGGTCAGCACCAGCCGGCCGGTCGACAGGTCTTGCGGCGAGGCCAGCACCCGGGTGGTGATGAAGCCTTCTTCGATCAGCGCATCCTGCAGCCGGGTGACCAGGGTCCCGATGCTGGCCGCGCCCAGGCAGCGGCCCAGCGGCACGTCCTCGCCGTTGGGGCCGTCGAGCGCCCGGATCTGGCGAGCCATGCGGGGCTGGTGCTCGACGCCGCTCAGCGTGATCTGGGTGATGGGGAAGCAAGGCGATTCGTCGTCCCGCAGCGCGGGCCGACCTTGCGGCGCGCTGGCGCGCAGGCGCACATCCGGCTCGCGTTCCAGGGATTGGCGTTGTTGGGCTTCGCGTTGCTGCTGCAACTGGCGCTGCGCATCCGGATCGACGGTGCCCGGCGGCAAGGCCTGACCCCAGGTCGCGCCGCCCACGGCGCACAGCGCCGCGGACAGACCGACCGTGGCCCATGGCCGCACGCCAATGGCCGGACGCTTGACGGGCGTCCGCTGGTGACTTTTCTCTCGCATCCCTGCTTGCTCTTCTTTTTCATTCAATCGGACCCGGGGCGGTCCGGCAGGCGGCGAGGCGTTCACGGATCGGCGAGAACCGGTCCGGCAACCCCGCTATCTCGGCACCTGACCCTCTGGTGGAGTCATGGCGGAGACCGGAGGCTTTGCGTCGCCGGCTCACGCCGGTTTTGCCCTGGGCAGCCCCGGCGTGGCATTCGGTGTGTCCGACCGCGCACGCGCAAGAGACTGAGCGGCCGACTGTATCTGAACGCAACAAGTGCAAGACAACGCCACCGAAGGGTGGTTGACGTGGGCTTGATGAATGCGTTATTTGCTCACGCGGGTCGTCGCGTGTTGTCGTCGAGGTCGGCCACTTGCCACAGGATGACGGTGCCATCGGCCCCACATTGAGACGGGATGAGCTTGATGCCCATCTGCGCCAACATGCGTCGAATGCCAGGCTCGTTGATGGCGGCCAAGCCGTCGCCCAGATCGACGCGCGTGCCAACAGGCAGACGCTGGGACACGCGATGCAGCGCGACGATGGCCATGCATTCCACGATGCTGAGCAGAGCGCCCGGCGGACCAGACTGAGACGTACTCAGCAGTCGAGTTCGATGCAGCCTCAGGATCGTCGGTTGAGCCGTCTCGTCCAATCCCAGCCTCGGCTCATACACACCATCGGCCGAGTCGACGGACGCCCGCATCAGCGCAGCGGCCTGCGGCCAGCGCCGCTCCTGCCGGAGCAGCGATAGCACGCCCATGATGACCTCCCGGCCAAATCTGACGCCGCATTCACGAAGTCGGTCATGCAGCCGCAGCCCTTCGTTGGTCGAGCGCACCTGGCTGACCAGCAGCACCTCGTGATCACAGATCGCCTGAAACGCCTCGCTTTGCGGGCCACCCAGTTGCGTGAGTTCGCGTTGCCACCGCCACTTGTCGGCGATCCTCGCGGCCGTCTTCATGACGGCCAGACGCACCGGCACGCTTTCTGGATGGCCATTGTGAAAGGAGGCGTGGATCATCGGGACCAATGCGCCCAACTGCCGGGAACTGTGAACGCACGTCAACATCAATGCCGTCAGGGGCTCGGTCAGGCACACGTGCTCACGCTGCAGGGCCGCAGCCAGCGCAACCAGTTTGGGCCACTTTTGACGTTCAGTCTTCGTATTCCTCACGGACTGGAGCAGGGCTTGCCAAGTGGCATCGGTGAGCGGGCGAAAGCGATTGAGGGTGGCGGCCAGCGCCTGTTCCACGTCACGCAGATCGCCGAGCTGGACGGCGTTCTGAAACAGGTACTCGTAGAGAATGACCGGGAGCTGGGGTTGGGCCTCCAGCATCGCCAGCAGCCGGGGCAACCCTAACCGCCTGTAGGCTTCGTGTTGCACCTTGAGCAACGGACGATCTCCCGGCAGGGTCACGTCCTCCACCCGCGAGGTGGCGGCAGCCGCCAACGCTTGGGCGAACATGACCTCGTCGTAGCACCACGCCCGTGGCCAGC
Source organism: Burkholderiaceae bacterium (assembly GCA_913776825.1). Lineage (GTDB taxonomy): Bacteria > Pseudomonadota > Gammaproteobacteria > Burkholderiales > Burkholderiaceae_C > Roseateles. The sequence goes on along the minus strand of CAJYPV010000022.1, from coordinate 190,058 downwards.
GCTGCTCTTCCGTCAACTGACCGTCTGGCGGCGCGATCACGATGAGGCCGCGAAGCTCCGCCTTGGTGCCCAGGTACAAGGCTGGCTGCCAGCGCCAGCCACACTCGCTGAGGCAATTCAACATTGTGCGCCGCAGATGACCCGCCCCATGCTCGCCCACCACGATATGCGTGCCCGGCCGCAGATTCCCGCGACGCTGGTGCAGGTCGAAGATCAGCGTCGCCAGGGACCGCGGGGCGGCGCCGTTCCGATGGATGACGCGCAGGGCATCGCGTCGAGCGACGGTCAACCCAACGTCGCCGGGATGTTCCGAACAGGCGGACAGCGGAACGGTCTCTGGTGTCAGCAGGCTGGCGTAGTGGAAATCAAGTGTGTCGCGAGCGCGTTGATAGCCCAATTCCCGATCGAACATCGGCTCGGGGCCGCTCGCCAACCGCTCCAACAGGCGGATGCCGCGAGAGTTGAAGCCGGTCTGCACGGCCGCATCGCACAGAAGCCCCACCAGCATCAACGGCGTCTTGTAGCGAGGCCTGATGCCCTCCACCACGCGACACGCCGCGTCCAGGTCATTCCGCGCCAGTTCGTGCCGAGCACGCCGCAGGGCGAGGCGGATCTCCGGCTCGTTCAGGTAGGTCGGGGCCTCCGTCCTCGACACGACAGGGTCACCGGCGGATGACGCAGCGCCCTGGGCCGCTGCGAGCGACACCATGGACGCCTCCCGGTGTTCCGGGACCGGCATGATGGCTGCCGCAGGGCCGCTCGGCGGATCGACGGTGGCCGACCGTCCGCCCATCGGCCCGACGAAGACCGCGCGAGCGGGGCGGATGGCCGGCGACATCCCCGTCAGCGGCTCGGGCGGTTGTTGCAGCAACTCGTCCAGCCATGGAGCCGGTCGGGTCGCCCCGCGTGGCGGCACCAGCGCATCGCGCAGGAGCCTCGACACCTCGGCGCGCCATTGCGTCGCCTCCCACCCGACTGCCGAAGACCCCTGCGTCTGTCGCAGACCCATCACCAGGGCTTCGAGGAACGCATCGCCGCCGCTGAACCAATGCCGCTCGTCGGTACCGGCCCGATCGGCGGCCCACTGCCGGGGATGCTCGCCCTGGATCAGACGGACCCGTTCCGGCGACATGCCCGCGCTGATGTAGGCATGGCGATGGCCGCGCACCTCGACCTCCAGCCAGGGCCCCGACCAATCGGGCATCACGAGCAAGGCCAGTCCCACGGCGCGCCAGGCATCGGCGCCCCACGCCTGCGGTTCCGACAATCGCTCCGCCCAGTCGCGCAATCGTGACCAGTCGGAGGACGGCGCCCATGGGCGTCCCGATCGCGCGGCAGCGGGCGGTGCCGACGATTGATCCTCATCAGCCTGGCTGAAACGCCATGCGTTCGACCGGGCATCGCCTGCCACAGCGGGTGCGTCGTTCATGCCGATGCGTTGAGGGCATCAGAGCGAGGTTCCTGCCTGGTCCCTGGCCGCGTGGCCATCGGCCACAGCTCCACCACCTTCCAATAGCCCAGCATGGCCTGACTGTCTGGGTCACAAGGCGCCAGCACGATGCCCATGAGCGCCAGCTCGCCGCGAACGCTCTCTTCGTTCAGCGCAGCGTTCGTGCCCGACAGATCAATCACCGACCCGACATCGAGCCGGCCGTCCAGACGATGCAACGCCAGGACGGTCAAGCCTTCGAAGAAGCCCAGGCCCTTGCGGGGGACGTCCGCCGGTGTCGGCTTCAGCAACGCGTAGCGGTCCACACGGCACGTCGACACGCCGTCGAGCAGGCGCCAGCCCAGTGCGGCGTCGTAGTAGTCATCGCCGCTGTGCAAGGACGCCCGCAGGATTTCGGCGGCCATGCGCCAGTGCTTGGCCTTCCACAGCCACTTCATCGTCCAGCTCAACATCTTTCGCTCGAACGGCACATTCAGCTTGCGCAGCGCTTCATGCTGCGACATGGCCCGCGCAAACCTCCTTTGACGGGTCAGCAGCAACACCTCTTGAGCTTGAAGAGACTGGAAGGCTGCTCCGAGACGCCCTCCCAGACGGCCCAGCGCCGCCTCCCAGCGCCGGCCATCCCCTGCGGTCGATGCCGCCTTGAGCCAGGACTGGGCGAGCGTGGAATCGCGCAGCCGGCCGGACGCAAAGGCCTGATTCAGTGGCTCGTCCAGCACCGCGAGATGCTCAGACTCGGTGGCCACCGACAGCATCGCGTTCAACACGCGTTCATTCGGCCTCACGCGCTCCTGCCTCATGCGCTCGCGCACGAGCTCGCAGCATCTCCAGGCAGTCAGGCCGCCACGCCGCGAGGCGCTCAGCAGCGCGCACCAGCTGGCCTCGGACAACGGGCGGTGGCGCGCGATCAAGGCACCGAGGACCTTGTCTGCATCGTCCAGACGTTGCAGCCGGGTCACGTCTTGCCAAAGCCAGTGGTAGCAGGCTTGCGGCGCGAGGGGTTGGCGCTGGAGGACCTCCAGCACGCCATGGACGCCCAATCGCGCATAGGTACGCCATTGCAGGCTTTGCAAGGTGCAAATCTCCGTGGGTGAGAGATCCCTGCCATTGGCGGCGTTGCGCAACTGGTCCTCATAGTCGTCCAAGGATCCCTCGCTTCTCCTCGCCCAGCGTTGCTGCGGTGTGAGTTCGCCCGTGGCCGGCGCGATGACGATCTCCCCTCTCAAGGCGTTCTTTTTCCCCATCACCAGCGCGGGCTGCCAGGTCCAGCCGCAGTCCTCGATGCAGCGCTCCATGGTGCGCTTCAGGCTCCCGCTGCCATGTTCGCCGACGACAAGATGGGTGCCGACCTTCAACCGGCCTCGAGTCCAATGCAGATGAAACAGCACCTCGGCCACCGCGCTGGTGGCGGCAGCCTGGCCATAGAGCTGAGCGAGAAGTCGCTGGCGCTGCGCGGGCGTCGACGGCTCGCTGAGCCCATCCGGGTGATACGAGCGTGGCACCACCTCGGCGGTGAAGAGATGCACATAGCGAAAATCAAGTGTGTCGAACGTACCGTCGTAACCCAGGCCCACATCGAACATGGGCGCGACACCTTTGGCCAGGCGCTCGAGCATGTCCGCCGCGCGCGGAACCTCATCCGCGCCCGACGCCTCGCTGCAAATTTTCGCCACCATGAAAATCGGCACCTTGTGGGAGGGCTGAATCGTTTCGACAGCGGCGCAGGCCCCACCCACATCCCCACGCGCCAACGCTCGGAAGGCCTGACGCACGACCCTGCGCACCGGCGGCTCATCCAGGAAATTCCAGTGGTTGTCGAAGGGTCCGGAATGGCCGGTCACGCCCTGGCTCAGCGCCGGATATCTCCAAGCACCCGTGTCGGCCATCGAGAGGAGCTGTCGATCCGCCAGGGTCATCGTGTCGTCAGGCGACACCTCCGCACCCCGATCCGCCTGAGCCCCTGTCGCCGATCGGCTCGCCGCCTTGGCCGTTGGCGTCCTCCGGGGGGGCATGGACATCGCTGGTGGGTGGGCTTGACGGACCTTGTCGGCCCATGACGCCACCGCGGGGCCTGCCGCACGGCCCTGTTCGATCGGCTGAGGCAACTGCGTCAGCAATTCCTGCAGCCAGTGGCCCGACCGCTGCACATCGCCGCCTCGTGTCACCCCGTCGAGCAGCAGCCGTGCCACCCGTCGCCGCCAGTCTTGTGCCGGGGAGAGGCGCTCGGGCGGCATCGAGGTGTCGGCCAGTCCATCGACCAGCGCCTCGAAGAACGCGTCCCCACCCTGCCGATGAGGCGGCGCCAGGCCGGCTCCCATCGGCTGCGCCGACCAGTCACGTTCGCTGGGTCCCTGAACGAGGTGGAGGCGGTCGGCGCACGGCCCGGCGGGCACATAAACATGCCGATGTCCCTGCACCTCGATCTCGAGCATCGGCCCCGGCCACTCGGGCATCACGAGGATCGCCGCGCCGACGGCTCGCCAGGCATCGGCGCTCCACGCGCCGGGTGCCGAGAAGTCATGGGACCAGTCGCGCAGCAGGGCCAGGTTCGATTCACGCATCGGAGGGTCGGTGCGCTGCATGTCCGGCCACTGCGGCCGCCGTCCCTCATCCCGCACCACGTGGGACATCCGTTCACTCGACGACGGTATGCCCGTCACGGCCTGCGCGTAATTCATTCGAGGTAAGTTGACGCCCCGAGACGCCGGTTCAAGGACGGCGCGCGGCGCGCAGGACAAGCCGCCGTGCCGTGATCCCCACCGCCGGCCGCACCGGCCGCCCAGCGCCCGGGCATGTCGCTTGCCGCACATCTTTCCCCGTCCGCCTGCGCTGTCAGGTGGCAGCCGTGCGAGCTCGCCAAGGAGGTGGCCGATGAAACACCTGAATGTCGCGGTGATGGCGTTTTCCGTGACGGCCGTCGCGGCGGCCGCCATTGCCCAGACGCCCGAGCCCGCCAGCAGCGCCAGCGCGGCCGCCTCCGCCGCGCACAGCCGGCGACAGTCCGGCACGCTGGGCCCGCCGCTGGAGCCAGGGTCCTGGTCAGCGCCAGCGGCGGCGTCGGGACCGACGCCGACGCCGACGCCGACGCCTTCGCCCTCGCCCTCGCCGCGTTCGGCCACGCCCACGGTGCCCGCAGCGGATCCAGCGCCCGACAGCCCGCCGACCGCCGACGCCACCGCCTCCCGCCCGACGACGTCGGCCCCATCCGCCACGACGTCCGCGCCGGCCAAGTCCAGTCGCCGTGCGAGCGGCCGTGTCACCGATCCTGAGGGCAGCAAAACGCTGCCAATCCGGCACGATCGGAATTGAGCGGCGTCCGGCCGCTGCGCCACGACGTGATGCGCCCCGTTGCCGCCGCATCCGCCGCCATCCGGCTCGGCAACACTGGTGGAGATCCCCCATGCCGACCCTTCCACGGATCCGTGCCGCGTGGCTCCCGACAGTCGCGGCCCTGCTCCTGTCGACGCTCAGCCTGGGCCCCGCGCGGGCGGCCAGCTACGAGTACCGCTACGTCGGCAATCCTTTCACGATGACCACGACCAGCGCGACGCCAGAACCCGGCGATCCCACCGGCGGTCGGATGTTCGAGCTGGTCCGGATCGAGGCCACGGTGATCGCGAATGACTGGCTGACCGGCGACGTCACGATGAACGACATCCGCAGCTTCAGCCTGACCCTGTTCTACACCCGCTGGGGTGCGCCCGATACGCTGGACTTTCCGCCCATTCCCTCGACCTGCTGGGGCTGTCCGTCCGGTCCGGAGCCGACCGCCACCTTCAGCATGGGCGACTTCAATGCGCTGCACCAGCCCACCCGCTGGGACCTGTCCATCCATCGTTCGATCTTCTATCCGCCGGGGCTGGAGAACTGGCTCACGATCAGCACCAGCACCCAGCGCGATCTGATGGATGGCGGCTATGAGACCTTGGGCACCCAGACCGGCGGGCTGATCAACTCGGCCGGCATCTGGTCGGTCACCGCCGTGGTGCCTGAGCCGTCGAGCGGCTGGTTGTCGCTGGCCGGTGTGGCCGGCCTGGCCGTCTGGGGCGCGCAGCGGCGCCGCGCGGGAGGTCCGCGCCACGGCGCACTACGTGCATCACGCGCAGCACGCGAATCACCGTGAAGCCCGATGGCCGGCCCAGCGCCTGAGCGCGGCGGTCGTCCCTGCCGATGGCACCGCGCGGCCTGTTGCCGCTGCACGGAGTCGCACCCGCCGAGCAACACCTTCGGAGACCGCTCATGTCCCTCATCCGTGCCTTCACCATCCCGATGCGCGGCGCGCTGTGTGCGCTGGCGATGCTGGCCCTGTCCATCAGTCCGGCGAAAGCGACCCAGTACGAGTACAGCTATCAGGGCAATGCCTTCACCATGACCACCACCAATTACTTCTCCGAGCCCGGCGACCCGAGTGGTGGACGCAGCTTTCAACTGGTGTCCATCGATGCCAAGGTCATCACCAACCGGCTGCTCACCGGCGATGTCAACCTGAATGACGTGCTCAGCTTCAGCCTCTCCCTCAACCTGCCGCCCTGGTTTGAACAGCGCACCATCGGCTATCCGGCGCCGCCGCCTGTCGAATGTCCGGGATGCCCGAACGGGCCGAACATCACGGCCAGCTTGAGCATGGGTGATTTCAACTTTTTGAATCAGCCGGGACGCTGGGACCTGTCGCTGCGCACCTCCACCTTCTTTCCCACCGGCCGGGAGGGCTGGCTGATGCTCAGCACCAGCGGCCAGCGCGACATGCTGGACGGCGGCTATGAGGCCTATGTCGGAGAGTCCGGCGGGCTGATCAACTCGCCCGGCATCTGGACGGTGACCGCCGTCGTGCCGGAGCCGGCGTCGGTGCTGCTGAGTCTCGCCGGCGTGGCCGCGCTCGGGTGGCGGGCACGTCGTCATTGGCGAGCGGGCGCCACGCTTCAATGAGCGTGATGCAGTGAGGGCGACGACGCCCGCCTCAGCGCGGCCGCCACCCATAGCGCCTTCCTGCGCCGGCAAATTTCTGTCTTGACAGAAATTTCTGTCGGCATACAGTTCGCCACATGGAACTCAGCACCACCGCCCAGCGCTTCATCCTCCACTGGGGAGAGATGGGCAGCGCCTGGGGCGTCAACCGCACCGTCGCGCAGATCCATGCGCTGCTCTATTTCCACGGCCGGCCGCTGCATGCGGAAGAGATCGCCGACACCCTGTCGGTGGCGCGCTCCAACGTCAGCACCAGCCTCAAAGAGCTGACCAGCTGGAACCTCGTGCGGGTCACGCATGTGCTGGGCGATCGACGCGATTACTTCGAGACCTCGGTCGATGTCTGGGAGCTGCTGCGCACCATCGTGCGGGAGCGCAAGCAGCGCGAATTCGACCCCACCGTGCGCCTGCTGGCCGAGCTGGTCGCGGACGACGGCTTCCAGCATGAAAGCCCCGATGCGCAGGACCGCGTGCGGGACTGCCTGCGGCTGATGCAAACGCTGGGTGCCTGGTCCGAGGAAATGATGCGGCTGTCTCCCAGCACGCTGGAAAAGGTGCTCAAGCTGGGGGCCAGCGTGCAGCGCTTCGTTCGTGGCGACGGGACCTGATCGCCCCTTTTTTTGATCGTCAATTTCTGTCTTTACTGAAATATCGGATCAGGGATGAATCGGCTTCTCCACCCTCGACGCTCGACGTTTGATGGCCTGCCTCAGCCCGTGGACCTCGCCGCTTCTCTGTCGTGCCGCTTCGTACCGTCTCGTGCCGTTTGATGTCGTTGTTCGGCTTTCTGCTGACCCATTCCAAGGAGTGATGCCATGAGTGAACTGACCCTGGTGCTGAGCCTCTTGATCGCGGTGATCGTGCCGCGACTGGCCCTGCGCTATCTGCAACCGATCTTGATGCCCACCCTGCGCCGCCTGTGCGAACAGAGCCGCGCCGGGACCGGCGACGCGGCGACCGAGCCGCACAGTGCCGAGGCCCACAGCGGCGCCGAGTTCTGGTGGCGCGTGCTGAACGTGCTGGCCATCAGCGGCAGCCTGTTGCTGGTGCTGACCTTCGGCTACAGCGACGGCTGGGCGGTGTCGCTGAACGACTTCCTGCGGCGCACCTTGTGGCTGGTGACGATGGGCGTGTTCCTGAGCGTCGCGGCGGTCGCCTCGCAGATCTGGGCACGACTGCCTCGCGCCGCCGCGCCGGCGACGGTGCCGTCGCCGGCCCCCAGCGCCGCCGGCCCGATCAGCATGCCGGCCAGCAGCTCGGTCGCTGCGATCCAACCGGGAGCCGCCTCGTGAGCGCCGCCATCCGTTCCGTGCTGGTGTGTGGCGCCAGCGGCTTCATCGGTCGACAGGTGGTGCGCGCGCTGCGCGAGGCCGGTCTGTCGGTGACCGAAGGCAGCTCCGCGACGCAGGATTTCACCCGCGACCACGATCCCGCCCGCTGGCTGCCCCGCCTGGCGGGCCATGACGCCGTCGTGAATGCGGTCGGCATCCTGCGGGATCACCGCGGCCGCACCTTGGAAGCGCTGCATCACCGCGCGCCCGCCGCCTTGTTCGAGGCCTGCGCTCAAGCGGGCATCGCGCGGGTGGTGCAGATCTCGGCCAACGGCGTGGCGGAAAGCGACACCCGCTATGCGACCACCAAGCGCCAGGCCGACGACACCCTGCTGCAGTTGCGCGCGACGACAGGTCTGAACGGCACCGTGGTGCGTCCCAGCGTGGTCTACGGGCGCGGTGGCGCCAGCAGTGCGCTGTTCATGACCCTGGCGCGCTTGCCGGTGCTGGTGCTGCCCGCTGCTGCCCTGCGCGCCCGCATGCAGCCGGTCGCCGTGCAGGACGTCGCCCAGGCCGTTCTGCAACTGCTGCAGCGCGGCGGCCCGGAACTCGTCACCGCCGTGGGCCCGCGTGCGCTGAGCCTGGCGGACTTCATCGCCGAGCTGCGCCGTCAGTTGGGCCATGGCCGCGCCGCCGTGCTGCCACTGCCGGAAGCGCCCAGTCGCTGGAGCGCAAAGGTCGGCGATCAGCTGTCGTTCCAGCCGTGGAGCAGCGAAAGCCTGTCGCTGCTGCAGCAGGACAACCTCGGCGATGCGGCGGCGTTCGCCCAATGGCTTGGCCGTGCGCCGATGCCGGTCGAGCGCTTCGTGGAGACCTCATGGCGATCGGCCTGACGCCATTCCGGCATCGCCGCAGCCGGGGCCTGGCACGGGCCAGCCTGATCGGGTTGTGGCTGCTGACGGCCGTCGTCAGCCTGCTCGCACTCAACGGTGAGAGCCGCTCGCTGCTGCTGCGCGCCGGCACGCCCGACGCCTGGATCGTGCCGGTGATCGTGGCCGGCGCGGCGCTGGATCTCGTCCTGGGCCTCGCGATGTGGCGCTGGCATCGGCGCTGGGTCTATCTGAGCGCGGGGCTGGCGATGCTGGGCATGACCGTGGTCGGCACCGTGATGCTGCCGGACCTGTGGATGGACCCGCTCGGCCGGCTCAGCAAGAACCTGCCGATCGCCGCCCTGTTGTGGCTGCTGCATGAAGATGCGCCGGCCTGAAGCGAATCCCTCATGAACACGTATCTCGTCATCAAGTGGCTGCACATCGTGTCCAGCGTGTTGCTCGCCGGCACCGGTTTCGGCTCGGCCTTCTATCTCTTCTTTGCCAACCGCAGCGGCTCCGTGGCCGCGCAGGCGGTGGTGGCGCGGCTGGTCAAGCGCGCGGACCTGTGGTTCACCACCCCGGCCATCCTCATTCAGCCGATCAGCGGCGTGTGGATGGCCTCGCAGGCGGGCTGGGCCTTGGACACGCCGTGGCTGGCGGTCTCGATCGCGCTGTATTTGCTTGCGGGCGCCTGCTGGCTGCCGGTGCTGTGGCTGCAGCTCCGGATGTCGGCCATCGCCGATCACACGCTCGCCACCGGCGGCGACCTGCCCCCGCTGTACTGGCGCTATGCGCGCTGGTGGGAAGGGCTGGGCTATCCCGCCTTCGTCGCGGTGCTGGTGGTGTTCTATCTGATGGTGAACAAGCCGGCGCTGTGGGGATGAGTGCCGCGTGCGCACGCGGATCGGCGTCCTGTCTTCGGTAGGATGTCGCGGTCCCGACGGGACCCCCGCGGGGCATGCCAACTGCGCCCGCAGCTTCCGGGCCACCCATGCGCAGGATCCCCACCTGGCCGAGCAACTGTTCGAAGCAGCGGCGCAGCTGATCGAATCGGGCTCCTGAGGCTCGGGCCCATCTCGCGGCCCCGACCGACCCAGGCCCTGCGCGCCGGCGGGACATGCCGCTTCCGCCACAATCCCGCCCCATGAGTTTCGAACCCACTCCCCTGCTGGACATGTCCAGCCCCGAGGCCAAGCGCGCCGCCTATGACACGCTGATCGCCCAGACCCAGGCCATCCTGCATGGCGAGCGTGACTGGCTGGCCAATCTGTCGCAATTCGCGGCGCTGGTCTTCAATTCGGTCCCGCAGCTCAACTGGGCCGGCTTCTACCGCGTCAATCCGACCAACGACCAGGAACTCGTGCTGGCGCCGTTCCAGGGCAAGGTGGCCTGTGTGCGCATCGCCTTCAGCCGGGGTGTGTGTGGCGCCTGCGCCCGCACGCGCGAAATCCAGCTGGTGGAAGACGTGCATGCCTTCCCCGGCCACATCGCGTGCGATGCGGCCTCGCGCTCCGAACTGGTGTTGCCCGTGGTGGTGAACGGCCAGCTGCGCGCCGTGTTCGACCTGGACAGCCCCGAGCCCGCACGCTTCGATGCCGACGATGCCGAGGGCTTCCAGGCCGCGCTGAAGATCCTCGTCGACGGCACCGACTGGCCATGAGCGGCACGGTGCGGCAGCCAGGGCCGGTTCTGGCGGCGCCAGCGCGCCGGACGACGGCACGCGGCGCGACCCGGACGCTGCGGCGTCTGGCGAGTGGGTTGGGGATGGGGCTAGGTCTCGGGGTGGGTCTGGTTTTGTCGATGCTGTCGCCCGCGCAGGCGGCAGAGCTGCGTCTGCGGGTGCTGCAGACCAGCGACATCCACATGAACCTGCTGAGCTACGACTACTACCAGGACCGCGACACCGCCGAGTTCGGCCTGGCCCGCACCGTCACGCTCATCCACCAGGCGCGGGCCGAGTCGCCCAACAGCCTGCTGTTCGACAACGGCGACCTGCTGCAAGGCAATCCGCTCGGCGACGTGGTGGCCCGCGTGCATCCCTTGGCCGCCGATCAGGTGCATCCGGCCTACAAGGTGCTCAACCTGCTGGGCGTTGACGCCGCCAACCTCGGCAATCATGAATTCAACTACGGCCTGCCCTTCCTGCGGCAAGCCATCGCCGGCGCCAACTTCCCCTATCTCAACGCCAATGTGATGGATGCGGACGGCCAGCGCCATGCATTCCAGCCCAGCGTGATGCTGACGCGGGAGATGGTCGATGAACAGGGCCATCCGCGCCGTTTGAAGATCGGCGTGATCGGCCTGACGCCGCCGCAGATCATGGAATGGGACCGCCAGAACCTGAGCGGTCGGGTGCAAGTGCGCGACATGGTGGAGGTCGCGCGTGAACAGGTGCCCGCGCTGCGTCGCCAGGGCGCGGATCTGGTGATCGTCATCGCGCACACCGGCATCGACAAGACCGAGCTGCCGCGGCTGTCCGAGAACATGGCCGCGCAGCTCGCGCGCGTGCCGGGCGTCGATGCGCTGCTGCTGGGCCATGCCCACACCGAGTTCCCCGGCCCCAGCTTCAGCGGCTATCCGGGCGTGGACCTGGCGCAGGGCCGGCTGTTCGGCGTGCCCGCGGTGATGCCGGGGCGCTGGGGCGATCACCTCGGCGTGATCGACCTGCGCCTGTCCGACCGAGGCGGCCGCTGGCAGGTCATCCACAGCCAGTCGAGCCTGCGGCCGATCTTCGATCGTGCGAATCGCCGATCCCTGGCCGCAGCGGACCCGATGCCCGCCGTCGTCATCGCCCGGGAACATCAGGCCACGCTGGACCATGTGCGCAGCGAAGTCGCGCGGACCGAGGTCCCGATCCACAGCTATTTCTCTCAAGTCACCGAGAGCGAATCAGTGCGGCTGGTGGCCCAGGCCCAACTGGCCTATGCGAAGCGCGCGGTTCAGGGCACTGCGCTGGAGCGGCTGCCGATGCTGTCGGCCGCCGCGCCGTTCAAGTCGGGTGGCCGTCAGGGCTGGACGCAGTACACCGACATCCCCGCCGGCCCGGTGGCGATCAAGCATGTGGCCGATCTCTATGTCTATCCCAACACCATCAAGGTGCTGAAGCTGACCGGCGCGCAGGTGCGGGACTGGCTGGAGATGTCGGCCGGCCAGTTCCGGCGCATCGATCCGGCCGGCCCGGCCGAGCAGCCGTTGCTCGACACCGCGTATCCCGGTTTCAACTTCGACATGATGTGGGGCGCCGACGGCGCGCTGCAGTACGCCATCGACCTGAGCCAGCCCGCCCGCTTCAACCGCGACGGGCAGCCGGTCGGCGACACGCACCGGATCGTGGATCTGCGCTGGCGCGGCCAGCCGCTGGACGATGTGGCGGAATTCCTGGTCGTCACCAACAACTACCGCGCCTTCGGTGGCGGTCACTTCCCGGCGTTGGGCGCTGACAAGGTCGTCGTGGATGCGCCGGATGAGACGCGCGAAGCGCTGGCCCACTATCTGGCGTCCGCGCCCGGCGCGGGCGCGGCCTCCGCAGGGACCGACCGTGCGACGGCTGGGCCGTCGTGGCGCATCCTGCCGGTGCCGGGCGTCAAGCTGCGGTTTCTGTCGGGCGCTGCCGGTGCGCGGTATCTCGGTGACGGCGCCGCCGTGACCTGGGTGAAGGACAACGGCGACGGCTCGGCCTGGTACGAACTGGCGCGCTGAGCGCCGGCGGGTGAAGCCGCCGCCATCGGCGCGGCTCATCCGTCTCACCCAACAAAAAACGGCCTCGAGGGCCGTTTTGTTTTGTCTTGCCGCCCAACAGCGGCGCCAGGCGCGCGAGGCGCCGGAAAAGCTCAGACGTGGATGTCGAGCAACGCGCCCTCGGCGCGGACCTGCGTTTGCAGCACCCGCAGATTGGCGACATAGGCGTAGGTCGCCGACTTCTGCTCCACCACATCCGCCGCCAGATCGCTGCCGGGCTGCGGCAGCTTGGTCACGCGGGTGCTGACCCCGCCATCGGCCTGGGTCTGCGACTCGACGCGCTCACGCCGATAGTTGTCGGTATTGAGATTGGCGACATTGTTCGCCGAGGCGCGCAGCCGCTCGTTGGCGGCGGACACACCAGACAAGGCGGTGGAGACGCTGATGCTCATGGCAAATCCCGTGGTGAAGGGTGAACCCCTGATCAGGCGCTGGAAGGACGGTCGCGCCCGGAAAACCGATCGCGGACGGCCCCAACAGGCGCTCAAGGCAGGACTCTATCCGTCGCTATCGGCAGGTTTTCGGGGAACTTGAGAAAAGAATTGGATTTCCGGCGCATTTCCTCGGATCGGACGCCGCCGACGCGTGGCAGGCGCTCGGAAGGTCTGCCGAATGCCTGGCTGACGCGGCTCCGGAGTCATCGAAGACCCCTTGCCCCGGCCGCTTTCGCGTCAGGTTGACCGATCGGCACCCTCTGCCTAAAACAGGAGAGAGCGCCGATCGAAGCGCTCCCCAGCGCAGGTCACCGTACGCGTCCCCTTCCCCTGCGACGCCGTGCCGTACGCCGTTCCCCGCCCTGGGCACATCCCTTGCCAAGTCACGATCAGTTTCAAAACTTGAAAAGGGGAAACCATCATGAGCCGTCCGATTGTCCCGATGCCCCTGGTTGCCGTGGCCGCCAATGACCAGGCCACCGTGCTGCAGCGCCATCTGGCGCAATGTGCTAAGGCACGTGGGCGTTGGTTTGGGCTGGCGGTGCTCGCCGAGCGCGTGCACGGCATGATCCTGCCGCGCCTGGCCACCACCGTCGCCTTGAGCGCGGTGACCCTGGGATTGTTCGCCCACTGGCTATGAACGCGAGGGTGTCCGAAGCCGCCCCGTCCCCTCCCCCGGAAATTGCGGAAGAACTTGCGCTGCTGGAGCCGGCGCTGGGTCCGCTCGAGCCCCCGGTACGCGCCGTCCTGTTCGGGATGGCGCGTTTCGAGCAGCATGGGCGCAGCCTCGCGCGCGCGCAGGCGGTACAGGGCACGGCGGGTGCCGGACAGTTCTTCCCACGGGTCGACGACAACGTGGCGATGCTGCAGCAGACGCGTCGCCTCATCGAAAAACGCCAGCGCGACTTCCGCCATCTCGGCGCCTCCGGCAAATGGCTGCTGGACAACGCCGCGCTGCTCGACGAACAAACCCACCAGGTCCGCCGCGGCCTGCCGCGCGGCTTCTTCCGACTGCTGCCGCGTCTGCGCGACGAGCCGCTGGCCGGCCTGCCCCGCATCTACGGCATTGCCTGGGCCTGGGTGGCCCACACCGACGGCGGCTTCGACAACGACCTGCTGAGCGCCTACCTGCGCGCCTATCAGGAGGAACGCCCGCTCGCCCTGGCCGAGCTGTGGGCCCTGCCCACCACCTTGCGCGTGGTGCTGGTGGAAAACCTGCGCCGGCTGGCGGAGAGATTCGCCACGCTGCAGGCCGCCCGCGACGTCGTGCACCACTGGTTCGATGGCAATCCCGCCCAGACCGGCCTGGACGCCATCACCCGCCTCGAACCCCGCATGCTGGAACGCGGCGTGGCCGAGGCCTTCTGGCTGCAGCTCGACCACCGGATGGAAGAGCTGCCGCCGCCCCTGGCCGGTGAACTGGCCGCCTGGCTCAGCACCCGCCTGCCGTCGCCGGCCCAGGCGCTGGCGCAGCAGCAGAATGAATCGATCAAGGATCTGCAGAGCATCCGCAATGCCATCACCGCCCTGCGTCGCATCGACCAGGCAGATTGGCGCCGCCTGGTGCAGGGCGTCAGCCCGGTCATGCAGACCCTGTGCCAATCGCCGGTCTATGCCGCCGAAGCCGCCGAAACCCAGGACCTGACGCTGCATGAGATCGAAAGCCTGGCACGCAAGTCCAACCGCGCCGAGCTGGACATCGCGCGTCAACTGCTCAGCCTGACCCACACCGCCACGCCGCAGCCGGATGGCGAGCCGGACCGCCGCAGCGCCCCGATCTACTGGTGCCGCGGCGCCGGTCGGCCGGAACTGCTGGCCGCCTTGGGACTGCCCCAGAAACGCTGGGGCCCGCATCACCTTGAGCAGCGCCAGCACTGGGCCGCTGCCGCCTATCTGATCGGCCTGACGCTGCTGACCGCGCTCAGCCTCTACTGGCTCGCGGGTCTTGCGCCGGCCGGCGTGCCGATCGCGCTGTTGGCCATCGCCGTGCTGCTGGCGGCCGGGCCGGTGAGCGAGGCGGTGGTCGCGCTCACCAACCGCTGGATCAGCGAGCTGTCCAAGCCCACCCGCCTGGCGCGGCTGGACTTCGCCGACGGCATCCCCGAATCCGAGCGCACGCTGGTGGTGATGCCGGTGCTGCTGGGCAGCGAAGCCTCGGTGGCGCCGCTGTGTGCGCAACTGGAGCAGCACCACCTCGCCAATCCCGAGACCCATGTGCAGTTCGCGCTGCTCAGCGATTACCCCGATGCCGCCGAGGAGCAACTGCCCGGCGACACCATGATCGTGGTGACCGCCGCCGATGCCATCGCCGCGCTGAACGAGCGCCACGGCGCGCTGCCCGATGGCCGGCCGCGCTTCCTGCTGCTGCATCGTCCGCGCCGCTGGTGCACGACGGAGCGCCGCTGGATCGGCTGGGAACGCAAGCGCGGCAAGCTGGAAGAGCTGCTGCGGGTGATCTCCCAGGCGCCGCAGGCCGAGCCGCTGCAGCCGCTGGTCAACTCGGCCTTCCTCGATCTCGGGCCGTTGTCGGTGCCGCCGTCGGGGGTGCGCCACCTGATCACGCTGGATGCCGATACCGACATGCCACCGGGCCGTCTGCGCACCCTGGTCGGCACGGCCGCGCATCCGACCAATCGCCCGCGCATCGATGCGGCGCGGCGCCGCGTCGTCGAGGGCTATGCCATCCTGCAGCCCCGCGTGCTCGCGCCCATGCCCGAGGACCGCGAGAGCACGCCGTATCACCGCTTCTTCGGCGGGCAATTCGGCATCGATCCCTACAGCGCCGTCAGCTCGGAGATCTTCCAGGACCTGTTCGGTGAAGGCAGCTTCACCGGCAAGGGTCTGCTGGATGTGCGCGCGGTGCATGCGGTGCTGGACCAGCGCCTGCCGGAAGGCCAGGTGCTCAGCCATGACCTGCTGGAAGGCAGCATCGCGCGCTGCGCGGGCGTTTCCGACATCACCCTGGTCGAAGACTCGCCGATGCATGCCGACGTGGCCCATGCCCGTCTGCATCGCTGGACGCGCGGCGACTGGCAACTGCTGCCCTTCATCCTGCGCGCCGGCCGTTACGGCATTGCGCCGATCAATCGCTGGAAGCTGATCGACAACCTGCGGCGCTCCCTGGTGGCGCCCATGTCGCTCGCCCTGTTGCTGCTGGTGCTGGCCACGGGCGTGCTGCCTTTGGGCACCACGCTGCTGGTGGTGGCGGCGGCCTTCGCGATCGGGCCGATCGTCGGCGCGCTGGCGGGGCTGGTGCCCAGCCGCGACGGCATCGTGCTGCGTCATTTCTATCGGGAGACCGGCAGCGATCTGGTGCGGGCCGTCGCCCTCGCCGGCTGGCATGTGGCCATGCTGCTGCATCTGTCGATGCTGTATGTGGATGCGGTCGCCCGCGCGCTGTGGCGCCAGTGGGTCAGCCGTCGACGCCTGCTGGAATGGACCACCGCCGCCGCGGCGCAAGCGGCGGCCCGCCGCGAACTGCCGGCGCTGATGCGCCAGCATGCGCGCGTGCCGCTGGTGGCCGCGATCCTCGGCGGCGCGCTGGTGCTGGCGGCGCTGGCGGGCCTGGCGGTGAACCTGGTCCCGGCGCTGGTGCTGCTGGTGGTGTGGGCCCTGTCGCCGGTGTGGATCTGGTGGACCAGCGTGGCCCGACCGCCGCTGTGGAAAACCGAGGTCCCGCTGGACAAGCAGGGCCGCGACTACCTCTGGCAACTCGCACGAGACACCTGGCGCTTCTACGACGCCCATGTCGGCGCCGAGGACAACCATCTGCCGCCCGACAACGTGCAGCTGACGCCTCATCTGCTGGTCGCGCATCGGACCTCGCCGACCAACATCGGTCTCTACCTGCTGACCGTGGCCTGCGCGCGCGAGCTGGGCTTCATCGGCGTGGTTTCGGCCACCGAGCGTCTGTCCGCCACGCTCGACACGCTGGAGCGCCTGCCGCGCTGGAACGGCCACTTCTACAACTGGTACGACACCCAGACCCTGGCGGTCCTGCCGCCGGGTTATGTCTCGGCGGTCGACAGCGGCAACTGCTCGGCGCATCTGCTGGCCGTCGCTCGCGCCTGCGAGATCGCCGCCGACCTGCCACCCGAGCAGCTCGCCCAGGCGCCGCGCGAGGCCCTGGCCCGCACGCTGCATCGGCTGCGCATCCTGCAGCCGCCGCTGTCGGGCATGCGTGAGCTGGCCGCAGGCGCCGCGCTGGTGGAGGCGCTCGGCACGGGCGACACCCTGGACCTGCCGGTCGCGGAACAGCAAGCGCGTCTCAGCGCCCTGGTGCTCGCGGTGCAGACCCAGCTGAGCCAGTCGGCCACCACGCCGATCGACGGCATGGCGGTCGCGCCGGTCGACGGCGCGCCCCCCGCCCCGGCCCTCGCGACCGAATCAGCCATCGGCCGGGCGGAAGCCCTGCTGCGCGATCTGGTCGCGCAGCTCTCGTCGTGCTGGCGCGATCAGGGCGAGACGCTGCTGGCCGCGCGCCAGGCGCTGCGTCAGATTGCGGACCGTGCGCGCCGACTCGGCCTGGAGGCCGATTACCGGCCGCTGTTCGACAAGGAACGGCGTCTGCTGCGCATCGGCTGGCGACAGGACGCCCAGCAGCTCGACGACAACCACTATGACCTGCTCGCCAGCGAGGCGCGTCTCACCAGCCTGATCGCGATCGCCAAGGGCGATCTGCCGCCGGAACATTGGCGCTCGCTGGGCCGGCCGTTCTTCGCTCGCGCCGGAGCGGGCGATACCCTGGGCCTGAAGTCCTGGACGGGCTCGATGTTCGAGTACCTCATGCCCTCGCTCGTCCTGCGCGAGCCGGCGGCGAGTGCGCTGGGCCGGGCCATCCGGACGGCGGTCGCGGAACAGCAGGCAGAGGCCCTGGGCCGTGGCACGCCGTGGGGCATTTCCGAATCGGCCATCGCCGGGCAGGACCACACGCTGGCCTATCAGTACGGGCCGCAAGGGGTGCAGACCCTGGCCCTGGCGAGGCTCGCCACCGATGAGCGCGTGCTGGCGCCGTATGCCGCGGTGATGGCGTCGATCGTCGCGCCCACCGCCGTCGTCGCCGACCTGCAAGCCTTCGAGCGCCTCGGCGCGCGCGGCACGCTGGGCTTCTTCGAAGCGGTTGATTACACGCCCCAACGCCAGACCGCCGGCACGCCCTACACCCTGGTGCAGACCTACATGGCGCATCACCAGGCGATGGGACTGGTCGCGCTGACGAATCTGCTGGCGGATGAAGCGCCGCGTCACTGGCTGATGAGCGACCCGCATGTGAAGGCGGTCGCCACCTTGCTGCATGAGCGTGCGCCGCGTGAAGTGGCGCCGCTGTCGCTGCCGCCGCTGGAACTGCTGCCGCGTCAGCGCTCGGTGCGCAAGACGAGGATGGTGCGCGAGACCGAGCCGCTGTCGGAGCACCTGCCGCTGACCCACATGCTGACCAACGGCCGCTATGCCGTGGTGCTGCGCAGCCACGGCGGCGGCTACAGCAATTGGGAAGGCACCGGCGTGACCCGCTGGCGCGACGATCTGCTGCGCGACCAGCACGGCAGCTTCTTCTTCCTGCGTCGGGTGGGCGAACGGGAATGGTTCAGCACCACCGCGCGTCCGGCGCCGGATCCGCGCGCCCACTACCAATCCCGTCTGCAGGCCGAGCGGGTGATCTATGAAGCGCGCTGGGACGACCTGTGCTGCTGCACCACCGTCTGGGTCAGCCCGGAAGATGACTGCGAGCTGCGCCAGGTCGAGCTGATCAACACCAGCCATGCACCGATCGAGCTGGACCTGGTGTCCTGCTTCGAAGCGACCCTGGCGCCGCAGCGCGGCGACGAGGCCCATCCCGCGTTCTCCAACCTGTTCATCCAGGCGCGCTGGGATGGCGCGGAACAAGCCTTGCATCTGCGTCGACAGCCGCGCCTGTTCGATGAAGCCGCCCTGCGCGCGGTGCACTTCCTGGCCAGCAGCGATGCGCAGATTGCCGGCGATGGCCGCGCCATCGGCCTCGCGAGCAGCAAGACCGCCAGCAGCCCGTCGGGTCGCGTCGGCCAGCTGCGCACGGTGGATCCGATCGCCGACCGTGGCCGCTGGCTCGGTCGCTATGGCAGCACCACGCAGCCGGTGGGCGATGCGGGCGCCGTGTTCGTCGATCAGGAAGCGGATGTCGGCGCGGCGGGCGAGCCCGGCCGTCTGCTGGATACCGGCCTGGATCCGATCGCCGGCATCAAGGCCGGCGTGACGATTCCCGCCGGCAGCACCTTGAAGCTGACCTTCTGCACCGCCGCCTCACGCGATCTGGACCTGCTCACCGCGCTGGTGGACAAGTACCGCCAGGCCGCGCATGTGGAGCGCAGCGCGGCGATGTCCCACACCATGGGCGGCATCCGTCTGCGCGAGCTGCAGTTCGACACCGCCACCTGGGGCGCGATGCTGCAGCTCAACACCCTGATCACCGGTCAGGCCGCCCGCGAGGCGCTGCATGCGCGCGAGCCGTCCGGCCGCTGCGATCGCCGCGCGCTCTGGCGCTTCGGCATCTCGGGCGATCGGCCGATCATCGCGGTGCAGATCAGCGGCGAGGAAGGGCTGGATCTGGTGCGCTCGCTCAAGCGCGCGCTGCGGCAGTGGAGCGCGCATGCGATCGGCGTGGACCTGGTGGTGATCAACGAGGAGCCCAGCTCCTACCTCGCCCCGGTGCAGCAGACGCTGCAGCACATGCAGTCGCGTCTGCAGGCGCAGTTGCAGGGCCGGCCGGCGCATCTGTGCTCGGCCATGCATCTGCTGCGCGACAACGACCTGCAGCCCGACGAGCGACTCACGCTGCAGACCCTGACCCGCCTGCGCCTGCAGGCCGATGGCCGCAGCCTGGCGCAGCAGCTGGAGCGATGGCTGGACGACATGCGGCCCACGCAGGACAGCGCGCGGCTGACCGTGCCGCACACCTTGGGCGTCTTGCCGCCGCAGGATCGCGTGGCACGCGCGCCGGAAGGCCGCTTCGATGCGTCCCATGGCGGTTTCTCGTTCGAGGTCTCGCCGGAGCGTCATCCGTCGCGCCCGTGGGTGAATGTGCTGGCCAATCCGGACTTCGGCTGTCAGGTCACCGAGCTGGGCGCTGGCTACACCTGGGCCGGCAACAGCCGCATGCATCAGGTCACGCCCTGGTCCAACGATCCGTTGCTGGACCCGCCGGGCGAATGGCTGCTGCTGCACGATCTGGATCAGGACCGGGTCTGGCCGCTGGGCCGACATCTGGGGTCGAGCGCGCCGTTGTCCGTCGAGCATGGCATCGGCTACTCGCGCATCCGCCAGCAACTGGACGATCTGCACATCGAGCTCTGCTGGTGTGTGGACCGCGATGCGCCGGTCAAGCAGCTGTCGGTGGAGATCCGCACCCAGGGCGCCACGCGGCGTCGCCTGCGGGTGGTCGCGCTGGCGGAGTGGCAAATGGGCAGCGCCCGCAGCGAGCGCCTGTCGCTGACCACGCGCAACGACTGGCTGACGGTAGGCGCGCTCGGCGCGGGCCTGCCGCAACCGGAACGGGCGCTGACGCTGACGGCCACGCAGCTGGACCACCTTGGTGGCTTCGGCCTGTCGACGGCGGCGCTGACGCTGCGGCCCCGGCAGGCGGGCGATCGCGCGTGGGTGATCGACGGCGGCGACGCGCAGGCGCTGTCCGGCCGTCTCGGTGGCCGTCCTGGCGCGACGGGTCTGCCGCCCGCGCGGCTGCGCATCGAGACCGAGGACTGGACCTGCGACCGCCGCGAGTTCTTCGACAACGCCGGCCGACTGGTGCTGCCGGAGCGACTCGGACGGCGCTGCGGTGCGGGGCTGGATGCCTGCGCCGCCTTGAGCGCGCGGATGGATCTGGAACCGGATCAGGTCGCTGGCTTCAGCGTGCTGCTGGGCCATGCGGCCTCGCCGCAGGCGGCGCATGAGCTGATGGAATCGGCCTGGCCGGTCGATCCGGCCGAACGTCTGGGTCGTCAGCGGGCGCTGTGGCCGGAGCTGTTGGGCGGCCGTCAGGTCAGCACGCCGGATCCGCGCTTCGATGCGCTGACCAACTTCTGGTTGCCGTATCAAACCCTGGTCTGCCGCATGTGGGCACGGGCCGGCTTCTATCAGGCGGGCGGCGCCTTCGGCTATCGCGACCAGTTGCAGGATGCGATGGCGCTGACCGATGTGGCGCCTCAGCTCCTGGCCGAGCAGATCCGCCGCAGCGCCGCCCGCCAGTTCCCGGAAGGCGATGTGCAGCACTGGTGGCATGAGCCGGGCGGCGCGGGCGTGCGGACTCATTTCTCCGACGACCGCCTGTGGCTGCCGTATGCGCTGGCCCATTACATCGCGCGCACCGGCGATCTCCAGTTGCTGGAGGACACGGCGCCGTTCCTGGTCGGCCAGCAGGTGCCCGAGGGCGCGGAGGACATCTACGAAAGCCCGGCGACCAACGGGCCGATCGCCACGATGTACGAGCATGCGGCCCGCGCCATCGACCGCAGTCTGGAGAGCGGCCAGCACGGCCTGCCGCTGTTCGGCACCGGCGACTGGAATGACGGCATGAACCGCGTCGGTCACCACGGAAAGGGCGAATCGGTCTGGATGGCCTGGTTCCTCTGCCAGGTGATCGAGGACTTCGCGCCCCTGGCCGTCAGTCGTGGCGAGCAGGAGCGTGCGCAACGCTGGAAGCAGGCGCGTGATGGGTGGATCCAGGCGGTCGACGGCCCGGGTTGGGACGGCGCCTGGTATCGGCGCGGCTTCTTCGATGATGGCTCGGCGTTGGGCTCGGCGGCGAATCCGGAATGCAAGATCGATCTGATCGCGCAAAGCTGGGCCGTGATCAGTGGTGCGGCCGATCCCGCGCATGCACGCCAGGCGATGGCCAGCGCGTGTGAGCATCTGCTGGATCCGGTCGCGAAACTGGCGCGGCTGCTGCATCCGCCGCTGGCGATGGCGCAGCCGAGCGCGGGCTATATCCAGTCCTATGCGCCGGGCGTGCGCGAGAACGGCGGCCAGTACAACCATGCCGCGGTGTGGGCGCTGATGGCGCTGGCCCAACTGGGCCAACGCGACACGATGTGGCAGGTCTACACCGGCCTCAGCCCCGCCCATCGCTGGGCCGATCCGCGACTGGGTGCGACCTACGCGATCGAGCCCTACGTGATGGCGGGCGACATCTATTCGCATGCGCCCTGGGTCGGACGCGGCGGCTGGAGCTGGTACAGCGGCTCGGCCGGCTGGCTGCTGCGGGCCTCGCTGGAATCGATCTGCGGCGTGGTCGTCGAGCAAGGCCGCCTGCGGGTGCGCGCCTGCCTGCCGCCGCATTGGGACGTGGCGGAGGTGCGGCTCCGGCATGAGGGCCGCTGGCTGCGGGTGGTGGTCTGCGCGAGCGAGACCGCCTGCCGCGCGGTCCTCACCCGCGAGCCGGAGGCCCTGCGCATCGACGCGCGCGATCCGGTCGATCTGGCGACGCTCGCACCGGGGCGCGCGCTGGTGGTGGTCAGCGTGCCGGAGACGGTCGCCTTGCCGCAGGCCTCCGCGTTGACGCCGTGAGCGCATCAAACCATGCGGCCATGGCCCCATGACGATGTGACGAGGTGACGTCGTGACGTCGCGCTGAGTTCGCGCTCAGCGTCTGGAGGCCTCGCCACCGTGCCCACGGGCCGCGTTCGGAAACGAATCGCGGCCCGATTTTTTTCACGGGGTCGACATACACGCTCATTAGAGTCCGGCGGTTTTTGACCTCCCCGTCTGCCTCTCATGACCGCGCACCACGCCGATTTCACGTCCTCCTCCGCTGCACATTCGCCGCTGGGCCGCTTCATGCTGCGCCCCTTGGCGCTGGCGCTCATCAGTGGCTTCCTGATGGCGGGCTGCGGCGGCGGCTCCGATGACGGCACCGATGCGCCGATCGCCGTCGTCCTGCCCGACGCGCCCAAGGGCCTGGGCGTGGCCGACACCGCGCCGGTGCAGGATCCGGCCAAGGTGCTGCCCTTCGTCGACTATGCCTACAGCAATCAGCGCGGTGATGCGCGTTATGCCACGCTGGAGACGAATGCCGGCGTGCGCGTGGTGTCCGGCTTCCTGCAGATCTGGAAGCCCACGTCGCTGATCGTGGATGCGGGCCAGACCGCGCCGGCCAACGGCAGCTTCCCCGCCGTGACGGCCTCGCCCTGGACCGGCATTCCCGGTGACGCCACCGACGGCCAGGTACTCAACAGCACGGTGCATGCGGCCAACATCCAGTTCGTGGTGGACATCACCAGCAAGCGCACCGAGGCGCAGGCGCTGGCCGCCTATCTGGATGACCGCCGCGGCAAGGGCTACAGCATCAGCGATGGTCTGGGCCCGCTGGCACCGGCCTGGCGCAGCGCGGCCGGCATGACGACCACCATCACCTCGATGCCGGCCGATGCGACCACCGTGCTCTACAACGAAGGCGGTGTCGATGTGGGCGTGGGCAGCGCCACCAATGCGGTGCTGGGCAAGGCCGTGGACTTCGTCAACAACATTGGCGAGAACGGCTCCACCGAGCCGGCCAAGCGCTTCTACAAGTACGCCCGTCCGTGGCGCTGGAGCGCCGACGTGAAGGTGGTGCCGCAACTCGTGCCGGCCAAGAGCACCACGCCGGCAACCGATGGCGGCTTCATCAGCGGCCACACCGCCGAAGGGGTGCGCAAGGCCATGGCGATCGCCTACCTGGTGCCGCAGCGCTATCAGGAGCTGATGGCCCGTTCGCTGGAAATGGGCGAGAACCGCATCCTGGCCGGCATGCATTCGCCGCTGGACGTGATCGGTGGCCGCATTCAGGCGCAGGCCGTGGCCGCTGCCGCCATCGCCACCGGCTCCAACAAGGACGCGCTGAAGGCCGACGCCTTCAAGCAGGCGCAAGCCGCGATGCAGGCGGCAGCGGGCGTGAGCTCGGCCGATGCGCTGAACAGCTTTGCGCATTCGCAGCCGGTGGCGCAGGACCGCTTCGCCGATCCCGCCGCGACGCGCGCCGCCGCGCTGCGCCGCCTGACCTTCGGCCTGCCGCAGATCGGCGACAAGACCAAGCCGGCGGTGGTGCCCAAGAGCGCGGAAGTGCTGCTGGAGACGCGACTGCCTTACCTGGACGCCGCGCAGCGTCGGGTCGTGCTCAAGACCACCGCCCTGCCCTCGGGCTATCCGGTGATGGATGACGAGGAAGGCTGGGGCCGTCTGAATTTCGTGGCCGCTGCGGATGGTTACGGCGCGTTCAATGGCGATGTGCTGGTGACGATGGATGCGGCCCAGGGCGGCTTCTCCGCCAACGATGTGTGGCGCAACGACATCGGCGGCGCCGGCAAGCTGACCAAGGCGGGCAGCGGCGCGCTGCGCCTGACCGGTGCCAACACCTACAGCGGCGGCACGCAACTGGACGCCGGTGTGCTCACCGCCGCCAGCGCCACCGCGCTGGGTCAGGGCGATGTCTACGTCGCTGGCGGCACCCTGGTGACCCAATCCACGACGCCGCTGGCGGTGGCGGGTCGCTACACCCAGCGCAAGGGCGCGGTCCTGCAGCTGACGATGGGCGCTGCGGGCGCGGGCCGTCTGGCGGTGACGGGCAACGTCATGCTGGAAGCCGGCGCCGTGCTGAACCTGAAGTTCCAGGCGGGCTACAAGCCGGCTGTGGGCGACACCCTTCAGCTCATCACCAGCGGCCAGTCGTTTGGCGGCCGATTTGACACGGTGACGGTGGAGGGCTTCACCAAGTTCACCACCAGCTACGACGGCAAGACGATGCTGATCAAGATCGAAGGCTGATCGACAGCGGATCGAAGCTTGATCGAAGGTTGATGGAGGGGCGGCGGCCGATGGCCGCTGACCGGCTCGTTGGACGGCGACTGGGAGGGAGGCCCGGTCGCCGTTTTTTTTGATCGTGGCCGACATTGAGGCCGTTGCGCGGATCGCAGCGATCGCCTTGTGGCGCGGCGCCTCGTCAGCGTTTCCTCCGCTTATGCTGCGCCTGATCTCCCATCCCACCGCCCGCGGTTCACTGCAGATCCCCATGAGCGCCAAGCCCTCCCATGCCATTCGGATCGACCCCGCCAACGGCGACGTTCACGTCGATGGCTTCGCCCTGCCTTTGTCGCCCCGCCTGGCGCGAGAGGACGTCGAGTCGCGCTTCGCCGCGTTGGCGGGCAAGTCCTGGGACCACGGCAACGGTTACGCCTGGCTGAGCCTGAACGGGCCGCTGACGCTCGGCCAGATGCCGGCATGGATGTCGCTGTGCTTCTTCAATGGTCAGCTGGAGATGGTCACCCTGGGCGTGTCCCTGCCCGATGACGAAGAAGAGGATCGCTGGCCCACAGAGCCAACCATCCTGCGCCACGTCGCCTTCCTTCAGCGCGCGCTGGCCAAGCAGTTGGGCAAGCCGCTGGAGCACGGGCAGGCCGAGTTTCCGTGGGGCGCCGCCTGGGCGCGATTCGATTTGAAGGGATTCATGGCGACGTCCGGGGTGTCGTATCGGATGCGGGCGAGGGATGACGAGGACGGCCGGTAAGCTGCGCGGGCATCGGTCGCCCAGGCTGATCCGCTCAAGTCTTCGGCGACCGCTGCTTGCGGGCAGGCGCCGGAGCCTTGGTGGCGGAACCGGAGGCGTTAGTCAAATCGCTCTCTGATTCAATGGCTTTGGCGGCGTCGAGCAGCGCCTTGACCGTGCGGCGCTTGACCGATGCGGATGCCGCCTGATGCAGGATCTCGCGGGCCATCTGGAAGAGCGCGGGCGTCGGCATGACCAGCGTCACCACGGGCCTGGGCACTTCGTTCTCCAAGTCATCGACCACGCCGAGCGTGAGTTTGGAGGTGAACGGGCCGATCATCAATTCCGCCGGTTGATCGGCGAAGACCACAGGCGCAGAGCCGTGGTGATCCATGGATTTGTCCATCTCAGCGGCTCGCTTCTTCTTCAAATGGGATGGCGTATTGGTCGTCTTCTGAGAGGTGTTGGCTGTCCGCGTCCAGGTCCGAGTAAGACACGAGCTTGACCAGCAACGCACAGTCGAATGCCTTGGCCACGGATTTCAGCGTCTCGAGACTGTGACCGCCGTAGTCGGGGTCCTCAAGTCGGGACACCGCGGACTGCTGGGTGTTGAGCAAGGCTGCGAGTTGCTTCTGAGACAGACCGCGACGCTCCCGATTGAGCTTGATCTGCCACGCAATTCCCTGATTGATGGCCTCTTCCGCATAGGCTTCGCGGTAAGCACGGTCGCGCCATTCGGGACGGGAGGAGATAACGCCGTCTCCCTCGGCCTCAATGTCGTTGGTCAGATACAGGCCGGGCGTCGATGCAAATTTGACAGCGTTGATCAAGCTGTTGGGTGCAGCTTTGAAAGTCCGCGTCGCAACGCTGCTTGTAGGCGCTTCCGAGGGCTTGGTAGTGGGCGGGGTAGTAGACATTGTCCTTCTCGTATCCGTCGAAGGTCATCACGAACGCCTGATGGGCGTCGAAGAAGTGACCGAACAAGCGAATCTGCTTTTTGGTCACGTCGGTGAAGCGTATCACATAAATGTGATTTCCCAGTGCACTGGCTGGCGCCGGTTTGTGCCATTGGGATTTCGGCATCTGCCGCAATTGATCCAGAACGCGATCGAATTTGGCTTGAAGCGCCACCGGCTGCTGGCGCTTCCAGGCCGACATGACTCCTCTCGCATCGGCCACGCGCTCGTGGTAGTTCCAGGCTGGGTGGGGCCGTGGGCGCACGTCTGGGGGATCGTCCACGGTGGGCGGGCGGGGCGGTGTTCGGGGTATTCGCCCGCGCACGAACTTGCTCATGGGTGACCTCTGCAGCCTGGGAGCTCATCGACCATCGCCCCAGTGATCCCACGTGGTGCGGCGATGATGCCGTGGCCTGCTTCGGCACT
Organism: Burkholderiaceae bacterium; assembly: GCA_913776825.1. GTDB lineage: Bacteria > Pseudomonadota > Gammaproteobacteria > Burkholderiales > Burkholderiaceae_C > Roseateles. The sequence continues at coordinate 163,462 of CAJYPV010000022.1, read as the reverse complement.
GCTGACGCGCATTCCGTTCAAAGCCATCCGACGCGACCATTGTTGCGGTCACGACCGGGACGGTCATTTGCGGATGAGCGTGTGGTTTCCCTCTTGAATAGGCAGAACAAGTCGTTGAGCGACCGATGTTCGTGAGCCGTCATCCCGCCGCAGCGAACGCTGCGGCCATGGGCAACATCTGGCGCCTCTTGCGCGGCAGGGAGCCCTTCCTCGATGCGCATTCCTGGACTGGGAAAGGCGATTCGCTGATGCACCCTCACGTCGTCACGTGAACACCGCTTGTGGCCGTCCTCACTGCTTCGGCGCAGCCCCCGCCTTCAACCGCTCCACCCACAACCCCGCCGCTGCCTTCGCCCCTTCCGCGGTGAAGTGGCAGCCCTCCCGCCGCTCGGCGCCGATCGTGTCGGTGTCCGGACCTTCGACGAAGCCGCTGTCCGGGATCACGAGCAACTGACGGATGGCTTCACGCACCTGGCCGCCGTCATGCGGCGGGCAGTAGGTCGATCGCGCCAGCCACCAGGGGGCATCCAGGCCGCGGGCGACGAAGCCGGCGCGCAGCGCGGCCAGGCCGTCGCGGTAATCGGCCATGGCGGTGCGGTCGCGCGCATCCGCCTCGCCTTGCTGCCACAGCACCGCGACCACCGGCCAGTGCGTGCCCTTGATGCGGTCGGCCTGCATCTGCCAGTACTGGCGCAGGCCGCTTTGCGGCAGTGCCCATTCGTCGATGCTGGTGGCATCCACCGCAATGACCGACCAGACGATCGGATGCCCTTGCCATCGACCCTTCAAGGCCTGATGGACCCACGGCCACACACTGCCGCCCTGCCCCGTGGCGCCAGGCAACGGCGCGGACGACAGGCCGCAGCCGCCGTCATGCAGCACCGGCATCGGCGGCACCGGCTCACGCGACGGTTGCGCATGATTGGCCGCATTCGACTGCCCCAGCACCAGCACCACCACCGGCTGCTCACCCTTCAGCATCGGGCCGCAATCCGGCGCCGTCACCGGCATGCCCCGAATGCCCTGGATGCGGCTGGCCAGTTGATCCTGCGGCGTGACATTCTTGGCCGGTCGCATCATCGCCACGCCAGCCGCCAACATGCCCGCGCAGGACAGCACCGCCACCCCACCAATCGCCACCGCGCCCCAGGGAATCTTTCGTTGTTCAGTCATCTGGCTGTTGAGTCCTGCATCGTCGAACCCGGATCATCGGCGATCAGGCCGACCCCGGCGGCGCAGGGGACGATCACCCGCGCGAGCTTCGACCTGCACACGAACCTGCCCGATGGGTGTCGACGATGAGATCGGAGCCAAGCGCCCAAGCCCAGGCACGTCCGAGGATCAGGAGATCGCGCGCGACTCTGGCTCGCGGCTCGACGCGACCGGCGCAACGGCGCGCGCATGGCGCCGCCGGATCCACCGCATGGCCGGCTGCTCGACCCAGGTCGTCAATCCATGCGCGAGTGCGAGCGACAGCGCCAGCGCCACGCCGATCGCCAGCGGGACGGACCCGCCCAGTTCCTCCACCCGGCGGATCACCGCCCAGCCGATGTTTTCATGCAGCAGATAGAGGGTGTAGGAGATCGCGCCCAGCCACAGCCACACCGGATGCTCCAGCGCGCGGAAGCGGGCCCTCGCCGCGCCGAACAGCAGCGCGAAGAAGGCGAGCGCCAGGGCCGCCATGCCCCAGCCATCCGCCAGGCCGATCACCAGGACCGACGCGACCGCCAGCGCCGTGTCCGCGCGGGGCAGCGTGTCGACCCGGCTGATGCGGTAGATCGCCACGCCGAGCGCGAACCAGCTGATGTAGGGCAGCAGCAGCCAGCGCTGGCCCATCCAGGGCAGATCGATCTGCCAGATGCTGCTGAATCCCAGATACACCAGCCGCAGCGCCAGACAGCCGAAGAGGAAGTACCGCAACCCCGCAGCGCCGCCCAGCCGATGGCTCAGCAGCGCCCAGGCGTAGAACAGCAGTTCCACCTCCAGCGTCCAATACACGCCGTCCACATGCGCCACGCCGAACATGCCCTGCACCATCGACAGATTCACCAGCAGCGCCTCCCAGCCCACCGTCTTGCCGGGCAAGCCCAGCAGATGCGTCAGACCGAAGGTCAGCAGCAAGGCGCCCCAGTACGCGGGATAGAGCCGACTGAATCGCGAGACCACGAAATCCATCGGCCGCGGCGTGCGCTCCAGTGTCATGAAGATCACGAAGCCGCTGATCATGAAGAACAGGTTGACGCCCACATGCCCCCACGGCACCGAGAACCACGGCGCGGCGGTGTGGCCATACAGCGCGTCATACCGCGTCGTGTAATGGAACAGCACCACCGACAAGGCCGCCAGGCCGCGCAGCGCATCCAGTTGCGCCAGGCGCGGCGACGCGCTCACACCAGCACCTCGGCAGCGGCGGGATGGCTCAGGAAATTCTGCGGACTGGCGGTGATGCCGTACGCGCCGGACTGGAACACCACCACCAGATCGCCCGGCTCCGCATGCGCCAGGCTCATGCGCTCGCCCAGCAGATCCAGCGGCGTGCACAAGGGCCCGACCACCGACACGCCAGGCTCCAGCGGCTCGCCCATGCGATTGCCGATCGCCACCGGATAGTTCTTGCGGATCACCTGACCAAAATTGCCGGACGCCGCCAGATGGTGATGCAGCCCGCCATCGGTCACCAGATAGACCTGACCGCGCGAGACCTTGCGATCGACCACGCGGCACACATACACGCCGGCCTCGCCGACCAGATAACGACCCAGCTCGATGACCAGTCGCGCGCCCGGCATCTCCGAAGCTGCACGCTGTTGCAGCGCCGCCAGATTGGCCGCGATGGGCGCCAGATCCAGGCGCTGCTCACCCGGGAAATACGGAATGCCGAAACCACCGCCCAGGTTGAGCACCCGCACCGGCGCCGGGGCCGACTGCGACAACCGCAGCGCCAGCTCGAAGCTCTTTTGCTGCGCCTCGACGATCGCCTCCGGCTTGAGGTTCTGCGATCCGGCGAAGAGATGGAAGCCTTCGAAGCCCAGGCCCGCCTCGCCGATCTGCGCCAGCAACGCCGGCACCTGCTCGGCATCCACGCCGAACTGCTTCGGCCCGCCGCCCATCTTCATGCCGGAGGACTTCAGCTCGAAGTCCGGATTCACCCGCACCGCCACGCGCGCCGCATAGCCGGTCTCGGCGGACAGCTCGCGCAGCAGCGCCACTTCGCGGAAGGATTCGATGTTGATCAGGATGCCGGCCGCCAGTGCCTGCTTCAGCTCCAGCGCGCTTTTGCCGGGGCCGGCGAAGCTGATCTCCCGCGGATCGGCGCCTGCATCCAGCGCCACCTGCAATTCGCCGCCCGACGCCACATCGATGCCGTCGACCAGCGCGGCCATGTGGGCCACCACGGCCGGCATCGGATTGGCCTTCATCGCGAAATGCAGCTCGATGCCGGCCGGCAAGGCCGCGCGCAGGCTCTGCACCCGATGCGTCAGCAGTTGCCGATCACAGGCATAGAACGGCGTGCGGCCGATGCGGTCGGCGAGCCGGCTCAAGCGCTGGCCGCCGATCAGCAGCTCGCCTGCCTCGACCGCGAACTGGTCCATCGGCACATGCTGCGGCGGCACTTTGGTTGGCGCGGTGCCGGGGCCTGCGTTCGGGCTCTGGCTGGAGGTCGGGCCGGTGGCGCCGGTCGGGCTGGCGAGGGTCGGGTCGTCGGTCGTCACAGGCGGGGCCTTGGGCATTCAGGAGTGGGCGGCGTCGTCACGTTGCGCGAGCCATTCGGTGCTCAGCAGCTTGCGGTCGATCTTGCCGTTGGGGTTGCGCGGCAACGGGCCGGTCTTCTCGACCACGCCGGCCGGGATCATGTAGGCCGGCATGCGGGCGCGACAGGCGGCCAGCAGCGCCGCGCTGTCGAGCGACGTGGCGCCGGCGGGCGGCGTGGCCATCACCTGGATGGCCTGGCCCAGCGTCGGATGATCGACGCCGAAGGCCACGCATTCGCCGACCAGCTGGGTCGCGTAGAGGATCTCTTCCACCTCGGTCGGACTGACCCGGTAGCCGGAGGTCTTGATCATTTCATCGCGGCGGCCGATGAAATAGAGGAAGCCTTGCGCATCCATGCGCACGGTATCGCCGGAGAACACCGCGTATTCCGGCAACTGCAGGCCGGCTTCGCGGCCCGGCGCGCCCGCCGGCAGCAGGCGATAGCGCTCGGCGGTTTTCTCCGCATCGTTCCAGTAGCCCAGGCCGACCAGCGCGCCGCGATGCACCAGCTCGCCCGGCTCGTCCGGCGCGCACGGCGTGCCGTCCTCGCGCAGCACCAGGATCTCGGCATTCGGAATCGCACGGCCGATGGAATCGGGCCGGCGATCGACCTCCTCAGGCGGCAGGTAGGTCGAGCGGAAGGCTTCGGTCAGACCGTACATCAGGAAGGGCTGCGCGCTCGGCACCCGCTGGCGCAGCAGGCCCAGCGTCTCGCGCGGCATGCGGCCACCGGTGTTGGCGAAGTAGCGCAGATGCGCATCGATCTCCGCCGGCCACTCGAGTTGCGCCAGCTGGATGTAGAGCGGCGGCACCGCCGTCAGACCGGTGATGCGGTCCCGCGCCAGCGCCTTCAGCACATCGCGCGGCAGCAGGTAGTTGAGCAGCGACACCGACGCGCCGCTGTGGAAGGCCGTCGTCAACTGGCTGAAGCCGGCATCGAAGGACAGCGGCAACGCGGCCAGCAGCCGGTCCTCGGGCCGATTGCCCAGGTAGCTCGCGACGCTCTTCGCGCCGGCGACCATGTTGCGATGGGACAGCACCACGCCCTTGGGTCGGCCGGTGGAGCCGGAGGTGTAGAGGATCGCCACCATGTCGGTGTCGATCACCCGATGCACCGCCTGCGCAGGCGTGTCCAGCAGATCGGCATACCGCAGCCAGCCCGCGGCCGACGACGACGGGCCCGCGGTCGGCTGTGCATCCGGCGCGGCATCGACCAGCACCACCTGGCGCAGCGAGGGGCAATCCGCCAGCACCGGCTGCAGCGTCGCATACCGTTCGCGCGAGGTGATGAGGATGCGCACCTCGCAATCCCGCACGATGAAGCCGACCTGGTCGGCCTTCAGGATCGGATTGATCGGCACGAACACGCCGCCGGCCGCCGGCGCGGCGAAGCTGGCCACCACGGTCTCGATCCGCTTGTCCAGGTAGATGCCCACCCGCTCGGCGCGCCCCAGGCCGAGCGACAGCAGCCCCTGCGCCAGCGCCTGCACTTGCGCATCGAGGGTGGCGTAGTCCAGGCTGCGGGCGCCGTCGCGCAGCGCGATGGCCTGCGGATCGCGTTCGGCGCTGAGCCGGATGAGGTGCGGAAGCAGGTGGCTGTCGGTGGCGGGCATGGGCGGGCGGTCGCTGTCGCGGACCGTGCGCGCACACGCGGTGCGGACGGTGGACGGGACTCGGGAACAATGACGAAAAAGTATCGCATGCAGCCTGCCGGCCGCAGGGCCCGACAGCGCCCCCCAGACCCGTGGGATCCCCTTGGGATGGGGGGGCCGCCCGGACCGGTCCGCCAGAGGGCCACAGTTAAGATCCGCCCCGAACATGAACACCCAACAACACCTGCTCGACATCCTCGACGATGTCCTCAGCCTGGAAGGCCGCGCCAAGGCCTTCACGAGCGACACCGCGCTGCTGGGCGCCCTTCCCGAACTGGACTCGATGGCCGTGGTCAGCCTGATCACCGCCCTGGAAGAGCAGTTCGGCATCGTGATGGATGACGACGAGATCGACGGCGCCACGTTCGCCACCGTGGGCGCGCTGACCGACTTCGTCGATCAGAAGCTGGCCGCCTGAGCGGGCGGCTGTCCTGGCCATGACCGCCGCGAGCCACCCATTCTTCCTGGATGCCGGTGAGCGCGGCCAGCGACTGTGCGTGTTCCATCCCGCGCAGGGCGTCGTCACGCCCCGTGCGCAGATGCTGTGGCTGCCGCCCTTCGGCGAGGAAATGAACAAGTCGCGCCGCATGACCGCGCTGGCCGCCCGGGCCTTCGCCGCCGCCGGCGTCGACGTGCTGGTGATGGACCTGCTCGGCTGCGGCGACAGCGACGGCGATTTCGCCGATGCCCGCTGGGCCGACTGGATCGACGATGCCCGGCTCGGTGCCCGCTGGCTGGCCGATCGGCTGCCGGCTGCGTCGGGCACGCCGCTGTGGCTGTGGGGCCTGCGCGCCGGTGCGCTGCTGGCCGGCCCGGTCGCGGCGGCGCTGGCGCCCTCGATGCAGCGTCCCGTGCATCTGCTGCTCTGGCAGCCGGTCACCGCCGGCAAGCTGCAGTTGCAGCAGTTCCTGCGGCTGAAGGTGGCGGCCGATCTGATTGGCGGCCAGGCCAAGGGCGCGCTGCAAAGCCTGCGTGAGGCGCTCAGCCGGAACGAGGCCGTGGAAGTGGCCGGCTACCGCCTGTCGCCAGCGTTGGCGCTCGGCCTGGAACAGGCTCAGCTCAAGCCGGTGGACGGCGTGACGCGCGTGGTCTGGTTCGAGGTCTCCAGCCGCGACGCCGCCACGCTCACGCCCGCCGCCGAGACCGCCAGCCAGGCCTGGCGCGCCCACGGCGCAGCCGTGGAGACGGCGGTCGTGCGCGGCCCGTCGTTCTGGGCCGCCTCCGAAATCGAAGAAGCGCCGCTGCTGATCGAGGCCAGCGTGCAGGCCGTGTGCGCCGCTGCGCCCGCCGCTGCCGCCGCCTGAGCGTGTGCTCCCCTCGCCTGTCCGACGTGTCATGAGCCCCACGCCCCTGCCTGATTCGCTGTCCTCGATGCCGACCGCACGCACTCGCGTCGCTGCGCGTCACCGCGACACGCTCCTGACCATCGACTGCCACGGTCATGCGCTGCCCGGCATGCTGAGCGAGCCGCTGATCGGCGGTTCCGACCTGGGCGTGCTGCTGATCGTGGGCGGCCCGCAATACCGCGTCGGCGCGCATCGCCAGTTCACCTTGCTGGCCCGCACGCTGGCGGCACAGGGCATCGCCTGCCTGCGTTTCGACTATCGCGGCATGGGCGATGCCGAGGGCGATGCCCGCGCCTTCAGCACGGTCGATGACGACATTTCCGCCGCGCTCGATGCCTGGCAGCGCGAGCGCCCGGCGCTGCGCCGCGTGGTGCTGTGGGGCCTGTGCGATGCGGCCTCGGCGGCGCTGCTGTATGTGCATCGTCGCCGGGACCCGCGCATCGCCGGTCTGAGCCTGCTGAATCCGTGGGTGCGGACCGAGGCCAGCCTCGCCCGCACGCAGGTCCGGCATTACTACCTGGAGCGGCTGCGACAAGGGGCGTTCTGGCGCAAGCTGCTCAGCGGCCGGGTCGGCTGGTCGGCCGTGCGCGAGTTGCTCGGCAAGCTTCGGCAAAGCCGTGGCGGTGCTGCCAGCGGCGAAGGCGGTGGACGCGCCGGCACCACCGACGACCGCCACTACACCGAGCAGATGGCCGATGGCCTGCGCCATTTCGGTGGTCCGGTGCTGGTGATGCTGTCCGGCGATGACTATGTCGCCAAGGAATTCCTGGACCGCTGCGGCGATGGCGGCGCGGCGTGGACCGGCCTGCTGAACCGGCCCACCGTCCAACGTCATGATCTGCCCGAGGCCGACCACACCTGCGCCAGCGCCGACTGGCGCGAGCAGGTCGAACAATGGACGGTGAGCTGGCTGATCCAGCGGCTCCATCACACGCCGGTCGCCGGCACGAGCGCGCGCTCGGACATCCCGAGCAGCACGCTGATGACGCCCGCCGTGGCGACGGGACATGCGCTCCCCGCCGCCGCCACGCCGGCGCTGCCCGCTTCGCCCTTCGACACCCCCACCGCGCCGCACGCCGCCGCGGCCAGCGACGCCTCGTCCGCTCCGGCCTCATCCGCCGGCGTGGACTGAACGGAGACCCGCATGCCCTTGCTTCATCGACCGCCGCTGCCCGTCCGTCTGCTGCCTGGGGCGCGAGCCTCGGACAACACCTCGTCGACCGCGCGCGGATCGGCCGGCCGGCTGTTGCGGACGGTGACGCTGTCGCTGATCGGCCTGTCGGTGGCGGGCGTGGGCGTCGCCCAATCGACTGCCTGCGGCAGCCTCACCAACAACTACGGTCCGCATGATTACCGCGACTGGAAGGACCTGCCCCCGATCGATCCGGTGACCAATGAGATGTCGCCGCTGCAACTGGTCGAAGGCGCCCACTTCATCGAGAGCTGCGAAGCGCTGGTGTACTGCAAGCGGGGCTCGATCGGCGCCGATCTGGACTACACGCTGCGCGCGTTCCCGAACCATCACCGCGCCTTGGTCTCGATGATGAACTACGGTGAGCTGACCAAGCGGCCCAAGCCGCCCGATGCCCGCTACACCGTGGATTGCTACTTCCAGCGTGCGCTGCTGTGGCGGCCCAAGGACACGATCGCCCGGCTGCTCTACGCCACCTACCTCAACAACAACAAGCGTCCGGCCGATGCGAAGCGTCAGCTGGAAGAAGCCTCGCGCCAGGTGGGCGACAGCGCCTTCACCGTCTACAACGTCGGCATGGTCGCGCTGGACCTCAATGAGATCGACATGGCGGTGGACGCCGCCCGGCGCAGCTATGGCGCCGGCATGCGGCATCCCGCGCTGAAGCAGCGCCTGATGGCCCTGAACCGCTGGCCGGCGGACCTGGTGCTGCCGGACGACGCCGCCTCCGCGCCGGCTGCTGGCGCATCGGCGCCGGGCAGTGCGGCGTCGGCCGCTTTGCCGTCAGGGGCGGCTTCCGGCGTCGCTCCGGCTGCGGCGCCGAACGGTGCGGCGTCGGGCGCATCGATGGGCGCATCGATGGGCGCCTCGTCAGCCCACGCCGGCTGATCGGCCGCAGGAGACGCCGTCCGTGATCACCGCTTCCTCGCCCTCTTCCGCCGCGACGACCGCCCGCAGCGCGCCGCATGCGGTGCCGCCGCGCCTGCCGGTGATGGGCTGGCAGACCTTCCAGGGTCCGCGCGACGCGGCGCTGCCCAGCCTGCTGACCCATCCGCGCCATCAGCTGACCACCAGCGGCCGCGCCGCGATCCTGCTGGCGCTGGAATGCGTCGGCGTGGGCCCGGACGATGTGGTGCTGGTGCCCAGCTACCACTGCCCGACCATGGTCGCGCCGGTGCTGACGCTGGGCGCGCAGGCGGTGTTCTATCCGATCGATGCGCAGGGCGCGCCGCGCCTCGACTGGCTGCAGGCCCATGCGCCGGTCCGCGCGAAGGCGATGCTCGCGACCCATTACTTCGGCTTGCCGCAGCCGATGGACGCCAACCGCGCCTGGTGTGATGCGCGCGGCATCGCGCTGATCGAGGACTGCGCCCATGCGATGTTCGGTCGCAGCGGCAGCCGGCCCGTCGGCGGCTGGGGCGACGTGGCGATCGCCAGCCTGACCAAATTCTTTCCCACGCCCGAGGGCGGCATCCTGGCGCTCAACCGGCCGGACCTGACGCTGCCCGCGCTCACGCCGGCGTCCTCGCTGCAGCAGATCAAGGCGGCGGCGGACATCCTGCACATGGGCGCCAGCCATGATCGGCTGACCGGTTTGAACCGGCTGATCCGCGGCGTGTTCGCGTTGCGCGGCCTGTTGCGCCGACCGGCCCCGGTGCGCTTCGCCGAGCCCGCCGCGCCGATCGGCGACACCACCACCGCCGCGGCCGCCGCGCCGGAGGAACGGGTGGAGGACGTCGATGCCAACATGGCGCTGATCGACCTGCCCTTGTCGCACCGCGCGCTGACGGCCGCGAGCGGCTGGGTCTCGACGCGGGTGCCGCGCCAGCGCATCGTCGACGCGCGACGCCGGCATTACGCCCATCTGCTGCAGGCGTTCCAAGGCGATGCGGGCTTTCATCCGCTGATGCCGCAGTTGCCTGCGGACAGCGCGCCGTATGTGTTCCCGCTGTGGGTGCGCACGCCCGATCCGGGTTATCTGGAAATGCGTCGCCTGGGCGTGCCGGTGTCGCGTTGGGATCGGCTCTGGCCCGGCGTGCCGGCGCTGCCCGGCGATGCGGGGGTGGCCTGGTCCCACCATGTGCTGCAACTGGCCTGCCATCAGGACCTCAGCGAGGCCGATCTGCACGGCATCGTGACGCAGGTGCGCCGCCTGTTCGGCGCCTGATCGACTGCCCGAGCCGGTGATGAAACGCGTGCTGATGGTGTCCTTCCAGTTTCCGCCGATGGCGGGCAGCAGCGGCGTGCAGCGCGCGCTCCGCTTTGCCCAGCAATTGCCGGCGCATGGATGGTCGCCCAGCGTGCTGACGGCGCATCCGCGCGTCCATGAACAGACCGGCGACGACCTGATGGCCGAGGTGCCGTCCGACCTGCCGGTGCGGCGCGCCTTCGCGCTGGATGCGGCGCGGCATCTGTCGGTCGCTCGAAGGTATCCCGGCATGCTGGCCCGGCCGGATCGCTGGACCAGTTGGCTGCTCGGCGCGATTCCCAGCGGCCTGGCGATGATCCGCGCGACCCGGCCTTCGGTGATCTGGTCCACTTATCCGATTCCCAGCGCGCACTTGATCGGCTATTGGCTGTCGCGCTGCAGCGGGCTGCCGTGGGTCGCGGACTTCCGCGATCCGATGGCGCATGACGGCTATCCCGCCGATCCGGTGTTGTGGCGCAGCTTCGCCGCCGTGGAGCGGCGTGTGTTCTCGCGCGCGCGGCGCTTCACCTTCACCACGCCCGGCGCGGCCCGCCTGTATGCGGAGCGATTTCCTGCGGCGGCCGATCGCCTGCGCGTGATCGAGAACGGCTACAGCGAGGACGCCTTCCAGCAGGCACAAGCCCTGGTCGCGCGAGATGGCGCGATCGATGGGCCCTCCACCTCGCAGCGGTCAACCCAGGCGGCGAACGCGCCGCTGACGCTGCTGCACAGCGGCATCGTCTATCCCGACTGGCGCAGCCCGGTGCACGTGTTCCGCGCGCTGTCGGCGGCGAAGGCGGAGGGCGCGATCGATGCGAGCCGGCTGCGGGTCCGGTTCCGCGCCCCGTCGCATGCCGACTTCGTGCTGGCGCTGGCGCGCACGCATCAGGTCGACGATCTGATCGAGGTGCTGCCGCCGCTGCCGTATGCCGAGGCGCTGGCCGAGATGCTGCGAGCCGACGCCCTGCTGCTGCTGCAATCCAAGGATTGCAACGACCAGATTCCCGCGAAGGCCTATGAATACCTGCGCGCGCGCCGTCCCATCCTGACGCTGGCCGATCCCGCCGGCGACACCGCTCAATTGATGCGCCGCGCCGGACTGCCGCATCAGGCCGCGCTGGAGGACGGCGAGGGCGTGGCCCGCGTGCTGCGTGCGTTCGTCTCTGCGCTGCAGCAAGGCACGGCGGTGCGGCCGGACGAGGCGGTGATCGCCTCGGCGTCTCGCGAAGCGCGCACCGAAGCGCTCGCGCGGGTGCTGGACGAGGTGCTGGATGAAGCGCGGCCCGACGCCGTCGTCCGCGCGCCCACGGCGGCCGGCGCCACAGCGTCGGCGGACGGTCCGCTGACCACATCGGCCGCCTCGCCTGCCCCTGCGACCGCTGCATCGCCCGCTGCATCGCCGACCGAGTCCCCCACGGAGTCGCGGCGCGCCACCGAGACCGCACCGGCCTCTTCGCCTGTCGACGCGCTCACGCGTGCGACGGGCCCTGTTTCCCGTCCTGTCGCGACGACTGCCGTACCGAAAGCCTGATCATGACCTGGACCACCTACCCGCTGCCCCACGCCGAGGCATTCGCGCCGCATGCCGCTGCCTGGGATGCGCTGCAGGCCCGCGTGGCGGGCTTGCCGTTTCTGGAGAGCGGCTTCGTGCAACCTCTCCTGGCCGCCTTCGGCACCGGTCGCGAACGGCTGGCCTTGCGCGGCCAGCCCGGCGCACCGACCGCTGCGGCCATCGTGGTCAAAGGCGGGCGCGGCCAATGGACCACCTTCCAGCCCTCGCAACTGCCGCTGGGCTGCTGGCTGAGCGAACCCGGCGCGGCGCTGGAACCGCTGGCCGCCGAGCTGGTGCGTGACCTGCCGCAACCCGCGCTGGGCCTGGGCCTGACGCAGCTGGACAGCCTGTTCCATCCGCGTGCGCCGGATGGCCCGCGCTGGCGGGGTCAGGACTACATCGAGACCGCCTGGGTCGACCTGGACACTGACTTCGAGACCTACTGGGAGGCGCGCGGCAAGAACCTGCGCCAGAACCTGCGCAAGCAGCAGAAGAAGCTCGACGCCGCCGGCACCCGCACGCGGCTGGACTGTCTGACTCATCCCGACCAGGTGGCGCCCGCCCTCGCGGATTACGGCCGGCTGGAAGCCAGCGGCTGGAAGGGTCAGGAAGGCACCGCGATCGCGCCCGGGCATCCGCAGTACGCCTTCTATCTGGCGATGCTGCAGCACTTCTGCCGCCTCGGCCGGGCCCGCATCTACACCTATGCCTTCGATGACGCCGTCGTCTCGATGGACCTGTGCATCGAATCCCACGGCAAGCTGGTGATCCTGAAAACGGCCTACGACGAAGCGCACAAGGCGGTCTCGCCCTCGACGCTGATGCGGCAGCAGCAGTTCGAACAGCTCTTCACCGCAGCGGCGGCGGGCGGCCCGATCCGGCGCATCGAGTTCTACGGCAAGGTGATGGAGTGGCACACCCGCTGGACGCAGCAGTCGCGCCCGCTCTATCACGGCACCTGCTATCGCTGGGGCTTCCTGCAGTCGCTGCATCGGGCGATGAGCCGCACGCTGGAGACGGCCACGGCCACGGCCACGGCAGCCTCGACGGTGGACGCAGCGGTCGACACGCCGCCCCCGTCTGACAAGGTGGCGCCCAGCGCGCAGGCCGCGCAGAAAGAGCCGAAAGAGCCGAAGGAGCCGATCACCACGCCAGCCCGGACGTCGGAGGCGACGACGACAGCGGCCGCCACGTCGGGACCGACCGCGACGCCGCCGGCCACGGCCTCGACGCCATGAGCGGCACGCCGTCGGTTCGCGGCGCGTTGGCCTGGTCTTTCGCGGAGCGTTATCTGAGCCTGCTGATCACCGTGCCGGCCACGATGATCCTGGCGCGATTGCTGACGCCCACGCAGGTGGGCGTGTATTCGCTGTGCGCGGTGGTGACGAATCTGGCGTCCATCCTGAGGGACTTCGGCGTGTCCGAATACCTGATCCAGGAACGCGAGCTCACCCGCGAGAAGCTGCGCAGCGCCTTCACCATCACCTTGATCATGGCCTGGAGCCTGGCGCTGATCATCGTGCTGAGTCGCGGCGCGATGGCCAGCTATTACCACGAGCCGCTGCTGGCGGATCTGCTGCTGGTGCTGAGCCTCAACTTCCTGATGCTGCCGCTGGCCTCGCCGTCGTTCGCGCTGCTCAACCGGGAGCTGGCCTTCCACACCGTGTTCAAGGTGCAGGTCAGCGCGAACCTGGCCAATGCGCTGTCCAGCATCTGGCTGGCCTGGCACGGTTACGGCGCGATGAGCCTGGCCTGGGGGCCGGTGGTCGGCATCGCGACCCAGGTGTTGATCCTGGTGTGGCTGCGGCCGCGGGAAGCGATCCTGTGGCCCCGCCTGCGCGGCGCCGGCCAGCAACTGCGATTCGGCGCGATGTTCACCGCGTCGCGGCTGGTGGAATCGGGCTCGCGCAATGGCCATGAGCTGATCATCGGCAAGCAGTTCGGCTTCACCGCGCTGGGCTTGTTCAGTCGCGCCACCGGGCTGATCGATCTGCTGGCGACGACCGTCAGCTCGGCCATCCTGCGGGTGGCCACGCCCGCGCTGGCGGCCGATCACCGCGCCGGCCACAGTCTGATCGCACCGTATGCGAAGGGCACGGCCATCTTCAGCGGCGTGGCCTGGCCGTTCATGGGCGGCGTGGCGCTGATGTCCGCAGACATCCTCGCGCTGCTGTTCGGCGCGCAATGGGTGGACGCCGCGCCCATCGCGACGCTGCTGGCCCTGGCCGCCTTGCCGCATGCGCTGACGATGCTGGCGCCGAATGCGCTGGCGGCGACGGGTCAGGTCAAGCGTCGGCTGTCGGTCGCGCTTTGGTATGGACCGACGCATCTGCTGTGCGTGCTGCTGGCGTCGCGCTGGAGTCTGCAGGCGGTCGCGGCGGTCTTCGTGGTGGGCAATCTGGTCTCGGTGGTGCTCTACACGCGTCATCTGATGGCGGTGTTGGGCGCGCGACCACGGGAGCTGTTCGGGGCCAGCTGGACCAGCGTGCAGTTGGCGCTGTGCAGTTGCGGCGCGCTGGCGCTGGCGCAACTGGCCTGCCAGAAGCTCGGGCTGCCGCTGCTGCCGCGTTTGCTGATCTGCGTGGCACTGGGCAGCGCGGCCTGGCTGGGCTTCGCGCTGTTGTTGCGCCATCCGGTGATGACGGAAGTCCGTCGCGCCCTCACCCATCTGCGGAGCCGTCATGCCTGAAGCCGTTCTCGATCCCGCGCGTCAGCCGGTCGCCCGTGCGGGCCTGGGCGAAGCGCTGCGCTGGCGAGGCTTTCGCGCGCTGGAGCAGCTCAGCGACTGGCGCGGCAACAACACCCAAGGCGTGTTCACACTGTCGGATCCCGACGCGCGCGGACCGGCGATGTGGCTCTATGTGACCACCATCGGCGAGCTCAATGCCGTCGCACCGATGCTGGACTGGCTGCGCGCGCAGCGGCCCGACCTGCGGCCGGTGCTGATCACCGAGCATGCGCACTATCAGGCGGCCTACCTCGCGCGGATGCCGGGCGCGGTCGTCTGCCTGACGCGTGGACACAGCGAGGACGCCCGCGCGCTGGCCCAGCGCCTGCCGCCGGCGGTGCTGGCGCTGGCGGAGATTCCCTGCCTGCCGTCGGATGCGCCGTGCCGGTTCTCTTATGCCTTCCTGCGTCAGGCGCGGCGCAGCGGCGCGCGCACGCTGCTGCTCAACGGCTGGCTTTATCACTACGCACCGCCGGCGCGGCTGGATCAGATCGAGCGCCGCCTGCTGGAGCGCGACTATCTGCGCGCGCTCGATGTGCTGTGCGTGCAGGACGCGGCCACGGCGGATCACCTGGTGCAGCGCGGCGCGCCCCGTGAGCGTCTGCATGTCACCGGCAACATGAAGTTCGATGCGATGCAGCGTCCGGGCTGGCAGGTGTCGCAAGCCCGCAGCCCCCGGCTGCTGGGCGATCTGCTCGCATCCGGTCGCCCGACGGTGGTGGCCGGCTGCGTCACCGAACTGCCCGAGCAACGCGCGGTGCTGGGCGCCTTCGCCCGACTGCGTGAGGCGCATCCGCAGGCCTTGCTGATCCTCGCGCCGCGACATCCGGAAAACACCGAGCGGCTGGCGGCCTTGCTTGATCTGCTGCGCGATCAGGGCCTGGTCACCGCCCGCCGGTCCGAGCTGGACGACGGCCCGCTGCCTGCCGCGGTGCAGTGTCTGGTGCTGGACACGGTGGGCGAGCTGCGCGACTTCTACGCGGCCGCGCAGGTGGCGCATGTGGGCGTCGATCACAACGTGCTGGAGCCGCTCGGCCTGGGCAAACCGCTGACGATCCAGGGCGGCTGGAACACCACCTATCCGTCCTATCCGGTCTATCGCCTGCTGCATGACCGGGGCGTG
The DNA here is from genome assembly GCA_913776825.1 of Burkholderiaceae bacterium. GTDB lineage: Bacteria > Pseudomonadota > Gammaproteobacteria > Burkholderiales > Burkholderiaceae_C > Roseateles. Next base: position 147,928 of record CAJYPV010000022.1, on the reverse strand, counting down.
CTGCACACCTGTGACGACGAGTCGGCGCTGTGCGCGTACTGGCTCGCAGCGTTGGCCCAATCACCGCGCATTGCGGACGATCTCGCCCGGACCGAGGACGTGCTCAGCGCCATGCGCGGGTCGGTGGCGAGGCATCAGGCGGCCTGCGCGGCCTGGGTTCAAGCCGCGCCACGCTGAGGCCGGCCGGGCGCATCGGGCCCGGCCTTCTCGGAGTCACTCTGCAGGACTCACCCTGCAGAACTCACGCCGTCCGGCTCACGCCGTCGGATGCGTTCCGCTCGCGCCCTCCGCAGCGGCTGCCGCGACCTGCGCCTTCAAGCCGTCGCGCGTCGCTTCCAGGTAGGCGCGACCTTGCAGCGCATCCGGCTCCAGGTGATTGCCTTCGGCCCATTCATTCCAGGCGTTGATGAAGACCACTTGCCGTTTCGGCGGCTGATGGCGGCGGGTCCAGGCGAGCGCGGCTTCCAGCCATTGGCGGTAGCGCTGCGGCGAGGTGTTGAGCAGCACGGTCGAACCGCGAGCGCGGCGCGCGCTGTTGTCGAAGCCCGGACTGACGCAGCGGATGAACGGGTAATCGGGCGTCGGCTTGGCCATCACGCCGTCGGCCATGCGGTGGTAGTCGAAGAAGTTGTGGCGCCGATAGGACTTGGGCAGCAGCCCCAGCAGCATGGCCAGGCGCGATTTCCAGCCGGTGTAGAACCGGCCGCCCAGACGCCGCCAGTCCGGCGCGAACTCGATGTTCAGGTCCAGGCCCACCTGACGCGGATCGGCACCCGATCCCGCGCCGCTCCATTCGAACTGGGCCAGCGTCAGCTCGCCGACGCCTTCCTCGCGGGCAATCTCGCGCCAGCGCGCGAAGGTACGGGTCGGGTTGGGCAGTTGGTCCGCCTTGTAGACGATGAACAGCGGCTTGCCATCCACGCGGATATAGCGCGGGTCGCGGAAGTGCGGCAGCAGGCTGCGGATGTGGGCTTCGTCGTCCTCATCGGAGTAGCGCTGCTGGATCAGCATCTCGCGATCGCCGCCGTTCCAGGCGCGGCTCCAGTTCTCGTTCGCCCAGGCCAGGCAGTAGGGGAAGTCGGGCTTGCCGCTGGCGAGCATGTCCTCCACCGGGCGCTCCAGCAGACGATGGCCGTTGAACCAGTAGTGGTAGTAGCAGAAGCCGCCCACGCCGTATTCGCGCGCCAGCTCGGCCTGCTGATCGCGGGTCTCGGGCAGGCGCAGGTCGTAGAAGCCCAGCTCGCCCGGCAGGCGCGGCTGATGATGGCCCTTGAACAGCGGCTTGGCCTTGGCCACGTTGCGCCACTCGGTGAAGCCCTTGCCCCACCAGGCGTCGTTCTCCGGGATCGGATGGAACTGCGGCAGCACGACCGCGATCAGCAGCGGATCGTTGGGCGCGGACGGCGGCATCGTGCCGGCCTCGTGGGGGACGTGGGAATCGGTGGACGTCATGTCGGTGCGAAGGTTCAAGGCTGAATGCGAGGAAGATCGATGGCTTGGTCTGGCGGCGCCAAGGTGGTGGGGTCAGGTCCGGGTGATCGCCATCAGCGCATCGCGCCAGTCGTGCGCGATCGCCTGCGGGGAATACTGCTGCGCGATGGCCGGAATGGCCGCGCTGGCGCGGGCCGCGAGGTCGCCCGGATCGACGATGTGATCGGCCAGCCGATCCCATTCATCGATGGCGCAGAAGGCTTTCCACGGCAGATAGTCGGGCAGCGCATCGGTCATCACCGGCACGCCTTGCGCCAGCGCCAGCAGCACCCGATTGTTGCTCTTCGCCACCGTGAAGGCGGTCAGCCGCGAGGGCAGCAGCACCAGGTCCTGCTCGCCGAGCAGACGCAGGAAGTGCAGCCGGTCCCAGGCGCGATAGCGATGCGGGAAGCGCGCGCCGCCCAGCAGTTCCTGATAACGCGCTTCGGAATTGCTGACCACGGTCAGGCGCAGCGGTTGGCGCTCGGCGGCGGCTTCGAGCATCGGCAGCAGGCGCTGCAGCTCGGTCATGCCGCCCGCCGCATAGGCGCTGCCATGGTTGCCGAACCACATCAGCTGACGGGCGCCGCGCCGCGCGGCGCGGTGCTCGCGAAGTTCCTGCCAGGCGCGCCAGTGACCGGACCAGCGGCCCGGATGCAGGCGCCGCGGCCAGGATTCATAGGCACGGATGGCCTGCGGGGTTTCGACCGGATCGCCCACCACCCGGACCGTGGCCTCGGGGGGCAGCTCTTGCGCCAGCAACGGCTTCAGGCCCGGCGACGACACGGTGAACGCGGTGAACAGCGGCAGCGCTTCGCGGTAAGCGACCAGCAGCGCGGCGCGGCTGCCGTCGTTCTGGTCATTCAGGAAATAGTTGTCGAAGCTGTCCAGCACCAGCGTCACGCCGGCATCGCGGGCCTCCTGCAACTGCCGGGTGCGCTGGCGCAGTGCTTCAGGCGTGCCCGCGTCCAGCAGCCATTTGGCCTGAACCACCATCACGCCCTGTCGCGGCAGTGATGCGCCCGGCCAAACGATGCGTGACTGCCAGCCCAATCGGTTGAGCTCGCCGTTCGGAATCAGGCAGCGCAGCCGCACGCCCGCATAGGCCGGGTTATTCGCATGCGGCAACCAAAAACACTGCAATTCCATCTCCGTTCGCGCTGACCGAGGTCTTGTCCGACCCTCCGTGGCGCGGACGCCGCGATTGTGGGCCAGACGGCCTCCTGCTTACGGGGGAAGGACGCTCAATTCGGTGGAATTCGAGCCCCCAAGATGGGTGGATGACCGGGCTGGCCGGCCGAAGCGGCGCCGACCGACACGGATAATCGCCGCGCCACTTCGGGATGCCCATGTCACTTCGCGACCCCCTGTTTTTCTGCACCGGCCAGCCGCGATTCCCCGCCTCGGCCGGCACCAGCGCGGGCGTGTCCCCCACACCGACGCCGGCGGGCGGCAGCGCAGGCGCGCCGGCCCCCGCGCAGGCGGCCGATGCCCAGGCCTGGCAACAGCTGCTGTCGCAAGCGGATCCACGTGCGGCATTGGCCCAGGTGGCCGGTCGGTTCTCGGTGGTGTGGCGTCGCCCCGATGGCAAGACCATCCTGGCGACGGACCGTTTCGGCGTCGAGCCGCTGTGTTATCGGATCGTCGGCCACGAACTGCGGGTGGCCACGCGGGCCGATGAAGTCGCCGGCGGCATCGATCACGGCTTCCCGCCGCATGCGGGTCAGGCCCAGCCGGCCGACCCGCCTGCGGACCTCGATCCGCAGGCGCTGTTCGACTATCTCTACTTCCACGTCATCCCGTCGCCGCGCACCATCTTCCGCGGCGTCTTCCGGCTGCCGCCCGGCCATGTGGCGATCTTCGAGCGCGGCGATCTGCGCATCGAGCCCTACTGGGTGCCCACCTTCCAGCCCCAGCCAGCGCCGCGCTTCGACGCGCTGAAGGCCGAGTTCCATCAACTGCTGGAGCAGGCGGTCTCGCGGCAGCTCGAAGGTGCGGATGCCGCGTGCTTCCTCAGCGGCGGCACCGACAGCTCCACCGTGGCCGGCATGATCGGTCGGGTGGTGGGGCGTCCGGCGGACACCTATTCCATCGGCTTCGAGGCCGAGGGTTATGACGAGATGGCCTTCGCCCGGATCGCGGCCAAGCAATTCGGCTGCCGGCATCACGAGTACTACGTGACCCCGCGCGACCTGGTGGACGGCATCGCCAAGGTGGCCTCGCATTACGACCAGCCCTTCGGCAACAGCTCCGCGCTGCCCTCGTATTACTGCGCCCGCATGGCGCATGACCAGGGCGTGCGCAAGCTGCTGGCGGGTGATGGCGGCGATGAGCTGTTCGGCGGCAACACCCGCTATGCCAAGCAGCGGGTCTTCTCGTTCTATGACCAGGTGCCCTCCCCGCTGCGCCGCGGCCTGCTGGAGCCGGTGCTGGGATCGCCGATCGGTCGGCTGCCCGTGTTGAAGAAGGGCGCGAGCTACATCGATCAAGCGCGCATTCCGATGCCGGACCGGCTGCAGAGCTACAACCTGCTGACGCGGCTGGGCCTGGTGGATGTGCTGGAGCAGGACTTCCTGCGCCGGGTCGATCCGCAAGGCCCGCAGAAGCAGCAACGACAGGTGTGGAGCGCGATCCGCGCGGACACGCTGGTCGACCGCATGCTGGCCTTCGACTGGCGCTACACGCTGGCGGACACCGATCTGCCGAAGGTGGTCGGCACCACCCAGCTCGCGGGCACGCGGGTGGGTTTCCCGATGCTGGACGACGATCTGCTCGCCTTCAGCGAGCGCCTGCCGGCCGACTACAAGCTGCGCGGCCTGAAGCTGCGCTGGTTCTTCAAGGAAGCGCTGCGCGGCTTCCTGCCCGACGAGATCATCACCAAGAAGAAGCAGGGCTTCGGCCTGCCCTTCGGTGTCTGGGCCACCCGGGACGAGCCGCTGCGCTCGCTGGCCGCCGATTCGCTGGGCAGTCTGGCGACGCGCGGCATCGTGCGGGCCGACTTCATTCAGCGCCTGATGCGCGACCGTCTGCAGGAGCACCCCGGCTATTACGGCGAGATGGTGTGGATCCTGATGATGCTGGAGCAGTGGCTGCGGAGTCGGCGGCCGAACTATCGGGTGTGAGGGGGCGCGCCGCAGGCGTGACGGGATCGACCCCCATGCGCCTCTAAGATGTCACCGATACAGAAAGCCGACTGTTCACGGCGCACCTGTCTGCACATCATCTGTTCGTCCGCGTCTGGCTCCGTATGCATCGTTTGAATTGGCTTCTGGTCGGATGGCTGTCGCTCCAACCCCTGGCGTTCGCCGCCGCAGAGAGTCAGTGCTACGGGACGGTCGGCCGCGGACGTTTGGAAGGTGGCGTCAAGCTGCCCACTGAAGGCCCGAACTTCAAGGCCTACAGCGCGCTGGGGACCACCGCAGGCCGGACCTACGTTCATTCGGAAGTCGCGGAGATCATCGTCTCCGCCTATGCGGCGCTCGCCAAGGACAAACCTGGCAACTGGTATGTCTACGGAGAAACGGGCTGGGAATCGGGCGGTCGCATCCGACCGCATCGCACCCATCAGAACGGCCTGTCGGTCGATTTTTTCGTGCCGGTTCGCGATGTCGACGGAAAGCCGGTGCCGCTATCGACCGGCGTCACCAACAAGCTGGGCTACGACATCGAGTTCGATGCCCAGGCGAGGTACGCGGACTACACGATCGACTTCGACGCCACGGCCGAGCATCTCCATCAATTGCAGATGGCGGCCAAGGCCCGCGGCGCCAGCATCGCGCTCGTCATCTTCGATCCGCAGTTCCTGCCGAAGCTCTTTGCCACCCCGCGAGGCCCGAGCCTGCAGAAGAGCCTTCCCTTCATGAAGGGCACGCCCTGGGTCCGCCACGATGAGCACTACCACGTCGACTTCCGGATTCCGTGCAAGCCGCTGGCTGACACGCCGGCTCGTCCACAGAAGTCGAACCTCTGAGCAACGGCGATCGGCGAGCGCTTGAACCGGTCTTCACGGCTGCGCAAACATCGTCCTCAACGCCTCCCCGCGTTCCGCAGCGGGAATGCTGGCCAGGCCGTCGAAATAGCGAATCACCGTGCGGCACACCAGCTCCGGCGGCTGCGTCGCGCGCTCGGTGGCGGAGGCCAGGATGCGCAGTTGCTCCGGCGCCATGCCGGCCATCGCCTGGCGCGCGACGCGCACCACCGTGGCCTGCCGGGTGTCCGGCTTGACGCTCAGATCGGCCTCATTCAACAGGCGGACGATCAAGGCCTGCTCGCGGGCGCGCAGCTCCGGCGTGAGCAAGGCCGCCGTGGACACCGGCGGCACCGATTGCGGGAACACCAGCCCCACGCAGGCGCGCGCATCGCGCTGTTGCAGCAACCGCAGTTGGTCACGCAGCAGGATCAGGTGGGCATCGAGCAGCGCGTGGCTGCCCAGCGGCCGCACCCGGTCCAGCGTGCGGCGGAGTTCGGCGCGGGCCGCGCTCACCAGCCGGTCGTCCAGGGCGGCCCCGCGCGACAGCACCCAGACCAATGAACGAAGGCGATCAAAGTCCGCCGGAAAACGCTGCGCGAGCGCGGCATAGGCGGGCATCTCCTTCAGCCAGCGATCGACATCGGCCGGCGCCTGAAAGCGCGTGGACAGCAGCGGCCATTCGCCCCCGCGACTGTGGCGCGTCAGCACCTTGGCTTGCAGCAACTCGTCGATCGATGGGAACCACATGTCCTCCGACGGCGTCGACAGCGCCCGCTGAATGAAGGGCTCCGGCAGACCCGCATCGCGGTAGAGCTGCCCGAAGACCGGATCCTGCGATCCCATCCGTGCCGCCCATCCGGCGGGTTTGTCCGCCGATTCACCGAGGCCGCGCGCCGCGTGGAAACCCACCCGCGCCGTCGGCGCAGCGCTGCGCGACTGCCCCGCCAGCAACGCCAGCGTGCAGGACGACGCACACACGCCCTCCACATGGGTGTCCAGGCGCGCCGTCCGGATCACCTCTGCCAGCCGGCTGCCCTCACGCACCCAGCCGCCGCCCGAATCCAGCAGCAGCGTGCGGGCCTTGGGATGGCGCTTCAACGCATCGCGCAGCGCCAGCGCGGTGCCGTCGTTGATGCCGCCCGACAGCAGCAGCGCCTGGCCGCCCACCAGCGGCGTGACCGTGGCCGCGCCGCCCGCGACCTGCTTGCCGAAGAGATAAGCCATCCGCTCATGCATGGCAGGCGCAGCATCCACCATGCTCATCAGCATCCGGATCAAGCCGAGCACCACCGCCGCGCGGGCCGCCATCGCCCATCCGGACGATCCGCCGCGCCCGACATGCCTTCCGGCCGACCGCCAGATCCCGATCACCGCCCAGCAGCCCACCGCCAGTTGCGCCATCACCAGCGCCACGACCACCAGCGAGCCGGTGCGCACCGACAGCTCCTCATCGGCCACTCGTGCCCCGGCCAGCAGCAGGACCTGCGTCAACAGGCCGATCACCACGCCATGGACCCAGTACGAGCGCTGCAGCGAGTAATCGCCATTGAAGTGCTGAGCCAGTCCGCGGAACAGCCCGTGATAACGACGGCCGGACAGCCCGAGCGCGCCTGTCGCGCCCGGTGACTGGTCCGGGTCCGGCACGGCGGCCGGCGCCGGGGCGGCGGACCCGAAGGCGATCATCGTGTAGAGCGACCCGGGCGCGTCAGCCATCGCGCCCGTCGAGGCCGCTGCGGCCTGTCGCTGCGCACGCTCCCAGGCGGCCATGCGGCGCACCGAGCGCCAGGTCATCAGCGCGAAGCCCACCCACACCAGACCGGCCGGGAGCCATCCCCAGGGCGCTTCCATCATGTCGATCTCCCCCTCGTGTCGACCCGCCGACGCCTGCGCGCCTGGCCTGGATCCATGCTTGTAGTGGCCCTGCGCGGACTCGCGCGGGGCGCCGACGGTCCCACCGACCTGACGCGGGCCGTCGATCTGGATCGCGACGTCGACGCGCCGCGCGCGGCCCTGGTGGCTGTGTGGATCAGCCTAACCGGCCGTTCGATGTTGGCGGCGCGCGGCGAACTGGACGTCGTGAGGAACGACCGATCGCCGCGTGCGACGCGCGACCTGCGGTGCCGGTCAGTCCAGCGGCAGGTCCAGACCCCGCTCCTGCGCGAAGGCGCGCAATGCGGGCATCAGGGCGCCGATCTTTTCGGCGACGCTGTCGCGGATGGTGTCGACCATCACCTGCGTCTGGCGTTCGATCTCGATGTGCAAGGGCGCACCGACGGCCTTGTCGCCGAAGGTGGTCATGCGCAAGGTCTCGGGGATCAGCCAGACCTCGAACCAGCCGGAGCCGTCCGGGCGGCGTTCGGCTTCAGCGACGGTGAGGCTGGCGCCGTTCACCGCGATGTAGCCCTTGGGGAAGATGTAGCGCATCCACGGCGCCGGCACCTCGATGCGGATCACATGGTTGTTGGCTGGCTGCCGGATCGCGCCGATGCGGGCCATGAAGTCCACATGCCCGGACAGCGGATGGCCGCCGATCTCGGCGCCGTCCTTGGCTGCGCGCTCGACATTCAGCCGTCCGCCCTGCGCGAGCTGACCGAGCGTGGTCAGGTTCAGGCTCTGCTGCATGACGTCGAAATCCGCCTGATGATCGCCCTTGAGCGCGGTGACGGTGAGGCAGACGCCATCGCAGGCGACGCTGGCGCCGATCTCCAGGTCCTGGCAGAAGCCGGGCGGGAAATCGAGGGTGAAACTGCGCAGGCCGGGACGGTCCTCGATCTGCGCGACCTGGGCAATGCCCTGCACGATGCCGGTGAACATGGCGGTCCTTTCAGCGGTGCGCGTCGAACAGCTCGGGCGAGAAGCCCACGCTCAGGCGGCCATCGGCCCATTCCACGATCGGACGCTTGATGACGCTGGGCTGCACCTGCATCAGCGCCGCCGCCGAAGCGGCATCGGTGACGGCCGCCTTCGTGTCCTCATCCAGCTTGCGCCAGGTGGTGCCGGCGCGATTCAGGACCTTCTCCCAGCCCAGCTGGGTCATCCATCCCGGCAGGCGGTCGGCGGGCACGCCCTGCTTCTTGTAATCGTGGAACTGGTAGGCCAGGCCCTGCTCATCCAGCCAGGTGCGGGCGCGCTTGACGGTGTCGCAGTTGGGAATGCCGTAGACGGTGATCATGGAGCGATGCAATGAACTCCGGACGCGGGACAGCGCCGGAGCCAGGGGAAATCGGACAAGGCCGTCACGCTACCATGAAGCGGATGATCCCCTGGCTCGACGATGAATCCCTGGACTTCCCGCCCACCGACCGGGCGCTGGGTCCGCGCACCGATGCGCCCGGCCTGCTGGCCGCCGGCGGCGACCTGACCCCCGACCGCCTGCGCGCGGCCTATGCCCGCGGCATTTTCCCCTGGTACAGCGAGGGCCAGCCCATCCTCTGGTGGACGACCGACCCGCGCATGGTGCTGCGCACCGCGGACTTCAAGCTGTCGCGCTCGCTGCGCAAGACGATCGCCCGCTTCCGCCGCACGCCCGGTTGCGAGATCCGTGTGGACAGCGCCACCGAGACGGTGCTCAAGGCCTGCGCCAGCAGTGCGCGCGACGGCCAGAACGGCACCTGGATCCTGCCGGAGATGCAGCAGGCCTACCTGCGCCTGGCGCGCGAAGGCACGGTCCACAGCGTGGAGACCTGGGTCGATGGCGAGCTGGTCGGCGGGCTGTATGGCGTGAACCTGGGCCGGATGTTTTACGGCGAGTCGATGTTCATGCGCCAGACCGATGCGTCCAAGATCGCGCTGGCGGCCCTGGTCTGCCTGTGCCGCGCCCACGACATCCCGTGGATCGACTGCCAGCAACAAACCGCGCACCTGGCCTCGCTGGGCGCGGCACCGGTCACGCGGACGGCCTTCGAGGCCCATCTGGCCGACGTGGTGGGGGCGCCTTCGCCACGGGATTGGACCTATCATCCGGCGCTATGGGCGCAGCTGGATTCCCAGCCTGATGCCGACCTCGCGCCTGATCCGGCGCTCCACGACGCACCGCCTCCCACGTGACGCATCCCAAAGAACTTCCGCTGGCCGAGCTGCAGTTCTACGCCACGGCGCCCTATCCCTGCAGCTACCTGGCGGACCGCCAGGCGCGCTCGCAGGTGGCCACGCCCAGCCACCTGATCCATGCGGACGCCTATTCCACGCTGGTGGCCGCCGGCTTTCGGCGCAGCGGCATGTTCACTTACCGGCCCTACTGCGACGGCTGCAAGGCCTGCGTGCCGATGCGGATTCCGGTGGCGAGCTTCCAGGCCAGCCGCAGCCAGCGTCGCGCCTGGACCCAGCATGCGGACCTGCAGGCGCGGGTGATGCGGCTGGGCTACAGCGATGAGCATTACCAGCTCTATCTGCGCTACCAGGCGGGCCGCCACAGCGGTGGCGGCATGGACCACGACAGCGTCGACCAGTACACCCAGTTCCTGCTGCAGAGCCGGGTGAACTCGCGGCTGGTGGAATTCCGGGATGCGGCCGGCGCGCTGAAGATGGTCTCGATCCTGGACATCCTCAGCGACGGTCTGTCCGCGGTCTACACCTTCTACGAGCCCGAGGCCCGCGCCAGCTACGGCACCTACAACGTGCTGTGGCAATTGCGTCAGACCCGCGAGCTCGGGTTGCCGCATCTCTATCTCGGCTACTGGATCGCCGACAGCGACAAGATGGCCTACAAGGCCCGTTTCACGCCGCATGAACTGCTCCGGGAGGGGCAGTGGCAGCGGGTGGACACGTGAGCTGAGCGCCGCCAGCTCGATCAGCACCGCCCTGCCGGAACGCGACGTCAACGCGTTGCGTGACGCGTCGCGCATCGCGTCATGACGTCGATACGCCGCATGTTGGACAGCGGCCGCGCCGTCGACAGCCTCCTCGCGCCGGCATGCCTGCCACATCCGTTCAGTGTCGCCTCAAGTGGTCTCATACTGGTTTTCATCTAGACGCCGTTTTGACACCTTACGAAGGCGTTAAATCAGGCTGAAACCCTGTTTTTGAAGCAGTCATCAGGGTTTCATTACCCGAAGTTACGCAGCTTCTGAGGGTTAACCTGAGTGCCCTCCGGTCGAGTGGTATCTACATTGCATACCACTATGAGATCACTGAGATCGCTCCCCGACCTGCCGCAGCGCCGGCTCGGACGGCAGAACGATCCCGTTGCGCTCACAGCCGCTGCGGGCGGCCTGCCGGCGACCTTCGCGTCGCCGCAGGGCTCATCCCGCCAAGCACGTCCACTGCGAGGAGATCCTTCCATGCCCGTACGCGCCTTCGCCCGCCTGGCTGCTGCCGACACCCGCCACTTCGCGGACCGGACCTCTTGCCCGACGCCTCAGCCCCGGACCGGCCGCTCGGCCGTGCCGCAGAGGCCCTGGGCCCGCCAGACCTCCGCGGCCGCCGAATGGCCGGCGTGACCGCGTCCCCATCTCCATTGGCCGGCTGACCTCCCCGGCTTTTTTTACAACCGATCGCGGCCGTCCACCGGACGCCTGTTCACCGCGCTGCTGCCTGCAGTCGTTCGGTGCGGCCGCGCTCAGCCTGCTGATTTCGCCGTCCCGCTTCCTGCTGTCCTGCTGTTCCGCTGATTTCGCTGTTGGCTGATTCGCTGCCGTGATGGCCCAGGCCGTCCGCAGCCCCGACCGCACGCCCTGCCGGGCCTGCGTCTACAACGATCAAGGAGACCCCATGCGACTTCGTCCCTGCGCCCGCCCGGTCTGGCGGATGTCCCTGCCCATCGCGTTCCCGATGGCGCTGGCGCTGCTCAGCCCCGTGGCCTTCGCCTACGACTGCACCGGCGTGGCCGACTGGAATGCCGCCACCGCCTACAACGGCAATGCCATCGTCAAGGCGTCGGGCACGGCCTATCAGGCGAAGTGGTGGACCCAGAACAACCCGCCCGCCAGCAATGCCGGCCAGTGGGATGTGTGGAAGGTGCTCGGCGCCTGCGATGGCGGTGGTGGGGGCGGTGGCGGTGGCGGCACCAACCAGCCGCCGACGGTCGCGCTGACCTCCCCCTCGGCGACCACCAGCCCGACGGCGGGCGACACGGTGGTGTTGTCGGCCACCGCCGCCGACAGCGATGGCACGGTGGCCAAGGTCGGCTTCTATGTGAATGGCGTGCTGGTCGCGGAAGACAGCACGGCGCCGTTCTCGGTCAACTGGACCGCGCGTGCCGGCGTGGCGGACATCGTCGCCCGCGCCACCGATGACAAGGGCGCGCTGACCAACAGCAGCGCCGTGCGCATCACCGTGCAGGGCCAGGTGACCGGCGATGAGCGTTGCCGCCCCGAAGGCCTGGTGACCAGCGCCGGCACCGCGCCCGCCTACTGCAAGGTCTACGACGACCAGGGACGCGAAAAGATGGGCGCCGACAAGCCGCGCCGCATCATTGGCTACTTCACCAGCTGGCGCACCGGCAAGAACGGTCAGCCGGCCTATCTCGCGCATCAGATTCCGTGGGCGCAGATGACCCACATCAATTACGCCTTCGCGCATGTGGATGGCGCGAATCGCCTGTCCATCGGCAACACGGCCGATGCGACCAATCCCGCCACCGGCCTGACCTGGCCGGGCGTGGCCGGCGCGGAGATGGATCCGGCCTATCCGTATCAAGGCCACTTCAACCTGCTCAACAAGTTCAAGAAGCAGTACCCGAACGTCAAGACGCTGATCTCGGTCGGCGGCTGGGCCGAGACGGCGGGCTTCTACACGATGACGACGCAGGCGGATGGCTCGGCCAACACCGCCGGCATCAACACCTTCGCCGATTCGGCCGTGGCCTTCCTGCGCCAGTACGGCTTCGATGGCGTGGACATCGATTACGAATATCCGACCAGCATGAAGGACGCCGGCAATCCGGTCGACTTCGCGATCTCCAATGCGCGCCGCGCGGCGCTGATGAAGAACTATGTGGTGCTGATGCGCACCTTGAGGGCCAAGCTCGATGCGGCCTCGCAGGCGGATCAACGGCACTATCTGCTGACGATCGCGGCGCCGTCGTCCGGCTATCTGCTGCGCGGGATGGAAGCCTTCCAGGTCACGCAGTACCTGGACTACGTCAACATCATGAGCTATGACCTGCATGGCGCATGGAATCAGTTCGTCGGCCCGAATGCGGCGCTGTATGACGATGGCCGCGATGCGGAGCTGCTCGCCTGGAATTACTACGGCGCCACGCAGTACGCGCGCATCGGCTATCTGAATACCGACTGGGCGTACCACTACTTCCGCGGCGCGATGCCGGCCGGCCGCATCAACATCGGCGTGCCGTTCTACACCCGCGGCTGGAAGGATGTGACCGGCGGCACCAATGGCCTGTGGGGTCAGGCCGCGCTGGCCGATCAGAGCAAGTGCCCGGCCGGCACCGGCGGCGGCACGGTGCAGAAATGCGGCGCCGGCGCGGTCGGCATCGACAACCTCTGGCACGACCTGGATGTCTCCAGCAAGGAAGTGCCGGCGGGCTCGAATCCGCTGTGGCACACGATGAACCTGGCGCAGGGCCGCAGCGGCAGCTATCTGTCCAGCTATGGCCTGAATCCGGCCACCCAGCCGGAGGCGCAACTGGTCGGCAGCTATGCGCGGCAGTACGACGCCACGCTGGTCGCGCCCTGGTTGTGGAATGCGCAGAAGCGGGTGTTCCTCAGCATCGAGGACGACCAATCGCTCGGCGTGAAGGCGCAATACGTGGCGGACCGCGGCATCGGCGGCGTGATGTTCTGGGAGCTGGCCGGTGATTACGGCTGGAATGCAACCCGCGGCGAATACTTCATCGGCAACACCTTGAGCACCCTGCTCTACAACCGGTTCAAGACGGCCACGCCTTACGGCAACCGCATGACGCCGGCCAGCCTGCCGACCGAGACGCTGGACATCGGCTTCGCACTGGACGGCTTCGCGCTCGGCGACAGCAACTTCCCCATCACGCCCAAGCTGACGCTGACCAACCGCAGCACCACCACGCTGCCGGGCGGCACCGAATTCAGCTTCGATGTGCCGACCGCGATTCCGCCCACGATCACCGACCAGAGCGGCTTCGGTCTGACCGTGATCAGCAACGGCGCCAACACGGCCGGCCACAACATCGGTGGACTGAAGAACGACTTCCACCGCGCCAGCTTCAAGCTGCCCGGCTGGCAAAGCCTGGCCCCCGGCGCCAGCGTGACAGTGACGCTGAACTACTTCCTGCCGATGCCGATGCCGAGCAACTGGACGGTCACGCTCAACGGCCGCAGCTATGCGCTGGCGCAGGAAGCGCGGCGCGGCAGCGTGCCCGCCGCAGCGAGCGTCGGCACCGCGACCTCAGGCACCGCCGCCAAGACCATCCTGCGCCGCTGAGGCTCAGCCCGCCGCACGCCCGCGTCCATCGGCACGGGCGTGCGCGGCACCACCGAATCCTCCCACCGACCCACCCCTGAACACTTAGGAGCTCCACCATGAACTTCCGTCTTCGCTGGACTGCCCTCGCCGCGCTCGCGGTGGCTGGCAGCGCCCAGGCCTACGACTGCACCAACGTGCCGGAATGGTCCGCCAGTGGCGTCTACACCGGCACCTCCAACAGCTTCGCCAAGCAGAACAACGTCGCCTACCAGGCCAAGTGGTGGACGCAGAACGAAGCCCCGGCCACCCACTCCGGTCAGTGGGACGTGTGGAAGTCGCTCGGCAGCTGCGATGCCACCGGCGGCGACACCACCGCGCCGACCGTGCCGAGCGGCCTGAGCTCGAGCAACATCACCACCAGCAGCATCACGCTGAGCTGGGGCGCCTCGACCGACGCCGGCAGCGGCGTGGCCAACTATGAGCTGCTGCGCGGCGGCACGCTGATCGCCTCGCCCACCACCACCAGCTACACCGACACCGGCCTGGCCGCCGCGACCGCCTACAGCTATCAGGTGCGCGCCAAGGACAAGGCCGGCAATGCCTCTGCGCTCAGCGCCTCGCTGCTGACCAGCACCGCCAGCGGCGCCTGCACCGCTCCGCCGGCCACGCCGAGCGGCCTGACCGCGCCGTCCAAGAGCAGCACCGGCGTGAACCTGGCCTGGAACAGCGTCGCCGCCGGCCCGAACTGCACCGTGCAATACCGGGTGCGCCAGGGCTCGACCCAGGTCGCGCAAGTGGGCTCGACCAGCGCCAGCGTCACCAACCTGACGCCCGACACCGACTACAGCTTCAGCGTCGTCGCCTTCAACCAGGCGGGCGCGTCGCAGCCGTCGTCGGCCATCACCGTGCGCACCGACAAGACCAGCGCCGGTGGCGACAAGATGCTGCTGGGCTACTTCGCGCAGTGGGGCATCTACGGCCGCAACTATCAGGTGAAGAACATCGACACCAGCGGCTCGGCGGCCCAGCTCACCCACATCAACTACGCCTTCGGCAATGTGCGCAACAACCGCTGCGAAGTGGGTGTGACCGTGCCGGCTGATTCCAACACCGGCGCCGGTGGCGATGCCTTCGCGGACTACAGCAAGTCATTCGCCGCCAACCAGAGCGTGGACGGCGTGGCCGACAGCTGGGACCAGCCGCTGCGCGGCAACTGGAACCAGCTGAAGAAGCTGAAGGCCAAGTATCCGAAGATCAAGGTGCTGATCTCGCTGGGCGGCTGGACCTGGTCGCGCGGCTTCTCCAGCGCAGCGCGTCCGGAGAACCGCGTCGCCTTCGTCCAGAGCTGCGTGGATGCCTACATCAAGGGCAACCTGCCGGTGACCGACAACGCCGGTGGCCCGGGCGCGGCCGCGGGCGTGTTCGACGGCATCGACATCGACTGGGAATATCCGAATGCCTGCGGCCTGGCCTGCGGCGCAGCGGAAGACCGCGAGAACTTCACCGGCCTGCTGGCGGAGTTCCGCAAGCAGCTGGATGCGGTGCGGCCGGGTCTGCTGCTGTCGATCGCTTCGGCGGCCGGCGTGGACAAGGTGCGTCAGTACGATCCGGACAAGGTCCATCCGTATCTGAACTTCATCAACGTGATGACCTACGACTTCCACGGCGGCTGGGATCCCATCACCGGGTTCCATTCCTCGCTGTATGGCTCGTCGGCGGATCCGTCCACCGGTGACGTCCGGTCCTACAACACCAATGCGGCGATGCAGGCCTTCCTCGACAAGGGCGTGCCGGCCTCCAAGCTGAACGTGGGCATCGGCTTCTACGGCCGCGGCTGGACCAATGTGCCGAACGTCAACAACGGCCTCTATCAAAGCGGCACGCCGGCACCGGCCACCTATGAAGCGGGCAATGAGGACTACAAGGTGCTGAAGGCCCTGCCCGGCTACACCAGCTATGTGGACAGCCAAAGCCGCGCGCAGTGGATCTACAACGGCAGCACCTTCTGGAGTTTCGACACGCCGGTGCAGATCGCCGAGAAGATGAGCTATGTGAAGTCCAAGGGCTTCGGCGGCGCCTTCTTCTGGGAGTTCAGCGGCGACGATGCTCAAGGCTCGCTGGCCAAGGCCATGGGCAATGGGCTGAAGTAAGCCACGCGCCACGACCGGATCCCGTCCGCAGGACGGCGATCCGGCGGGCCTCAGACCTCGTCGTTGGGGAGGGGGCGGTCTCAAGGGGCCGCCCCTTTTTTCATTGGCGCATAGCCTGGACGCGCGACGCGGGACTCGCGGCGCGCGAGACGCCTACGGACGCAGATCCGTCAGCGCATTCGCCTGCGTCAAACCCCAGGCGCAGACGGCGGCGGCATCGTGGCTGAACTCGCCGGCCGCGATGCGGGCGCAGACGCTCTCCAGGTCGAGCGTCAGGAACTCGCTGACCTCGCCATCGCCATTACGCGCCACGAAGCCCGCCGGCAGCAGCAGGCTGAAGACATGAAGCACTTCGTGATGCAGCCCTTCCGGCTCCATGCGCCGACTCATCAGCGCACCGCGCGGTCGCAGCGTCGCGCTCAGCGCCATCGGCACGCCGGCCTCTTCCATCAGCTCACGGCGGGCGCACGCGATGAGGTCTTCCTCCGCGCCGAGCCCGCCAGCGGCGAGGTTGTCCAGCCGGCCGGGATCGGTGGCCTTGGTCAACGCGCGTCGTCCGCAGAGCAGTCGACCGCCCGGCAGGAAGCCGTTGATGTGCACCGCGCGGCTCATCAGGCCGAAGAAGCGAAACGCCGCGCGCTCCAGGTGGAAGAGCGGTTCGCCGCGCTGCTGAGACGGATCGTCCACGGGCGCTTCCGCCGTGAAGCGCTCATCCCGCCAGCCCGACACCGCGCCGAGCTCACGCAGGCGCTGCGCCGCTTCGCCGATCTGGCGGGAGCGTGTGGCCATGTCCTGGTCCGCAGCGGGCCAGATCCAGGCGCCGTCCTGCAAACGCAATTCGGGCCAGCAGCGCGCCAGCAAGGCATCGCGCATCGGATGGACATGACCGATGACCGCAGGTCCCAACCGCAGCGGCCGCAGCCCGGCAGGAATCGGCTGACAGACCTGCGCCAGGCTTCGTGACAGCACGGCGGATTGGCGTGGGGTGATCACCAGAGACATCACGTGATTGTCGGCAAGAACATTCACCGCATCGCTGACCGCCGTCCAAGAGAAAGGGGCAAGAAAAAACCCCGCCAGCCTGCGCTGACGGGGTTGATCTGGTGGGCGGTGCAGGGTTCGAACCTGCGACCCCTGCCGTGTGAAGGCAGTGCTCTACCGCTGAGCTAACCGCCCGGTATCTGGACCGGGTTTCCTGAGGACAGCTGGGCCGACCGGGATTCTGTTGTCACAGCCACGTCGATGATCATCGACGCACCGTGCAGATCTGGTGGGCGGTGCAGGGTTCGAACCTGCGACCCCTGCCGTGTGAAGGCAGTGCTCTACCGCTGAGCTAACCGCCCGGAATCAGTGATTCACTAATCCGGTTCGGCTGTCCGGGAAAGAACGAGATTATGCCATGGATATTTCAGGTGAATCAACATTCTCATCATTCGATGGCCTGGATTCACAAGTGGCAACCGCAGATCGCCCAACCGCCAATCCAGGCGGATTGGATGATCGCTGGCTTGGTCACTCCATGGATCGCTTGATGGCCCCTCAGGCCGGCATGGCGGCCGGCTCGGCAGGCGCCGTTTTCCAGAGGCGCTTGCCGCCGCTGGCCTTGTCCAGATCGGCCAGCGCGACCTCATGCGCGGCGAGTTCGGCCTCGGTGGCCAGCAGCACGGGCAGATCGAACGCGCTGAGGTCGATCGCCGCGACTTCCAGGTCCTGGCCCTGCCCCGGCGTGGACGTGGCGTTGTCGTCGATCACCAGCGAGTCCTGGCCGCGCGTCAGGCGGATGTAGACCTCCGCCAGCAGCTCCGCATCCTTGACCGCGCCGTGCAGGCCGCGATTGCTGTTGTCGACCTCGAGCCGGCGGCACAGCGCATCCAGCGAGTTGGCCTTGCCGGGGAACATGTCGCGCGCCATGAGCAGCGTGTCGCGCACGCTGTCCACACATTCGTGCAGGGGCGCACGGCCGCAGCGCTTGAGCTCGGCATTGATGAAGGCCACGTCGAAGGACGCGTTGTGCGCCACCAGCTCGGCGCCGCGGATGAACGCCAGGAACTCGCCGACGATCTGGGCGAATTTGGGTTTGTCGGACAGAAACTCGCTGCTCAGGCCGTGAACGCGGAAGGCCTCTTCCGGCATGTCCCGCTCAGGGTTCAAATAGAAGTGCAGATGACGACCGGTCAATTGCCGGTTCACCATTTCCACGCAGCCGATGTCGACCACGCGATCGCCCGACTCCGGATTCAGGCCGGTGGTTTCGGTATCGAAAAAAATCTGTCTCATGGCGGGAGCCTCAACGTCAGGCGTTCATCCAGGGTGGGGTTCTGCTGGCCGGCGTGGCGCCGACCGTGTGATCCGGGCCATCGCGCCTCAGGTGGCCGACGCCGTCGCCGGCAGCTTCGCTGCTCGGCGATACGCCCACACCATCATCACGATGCCGCCCACGATCATCGGCACGCTGAGCCATTGGCCCTGGCTCCAGCCGAGGGCGCGCAGGCCGAGGAAATCATCCGGCTCGCGGAAGTATTCGGCGACGAATCGCATCAGGCCATAACCGATCAGGAACAGCCCCGACATCGCCGCCATCGGACGCGGCTTGCGCGAGAACAGCCACAGCACCACGAACAGCAACAGGCCTTCGCCCAGGAACTGGTAGATCTGCGACGGATGGCGCGGCGTCAGCACCGCATCGTGGGCCTGCGGGAAGACCATCGCCCAAGGCAGGCTCGGATCGGCGGGACGGCCCCACAACTCCCCATTGATGAAGTTGCCCAGCCGGCCCATGGCCAGACCGGTCGGCACGCAGGGCGCGATCAGGTCGGTCACTTCGAAGAAGCGATAGCCGCGGCGCCAGCCGAAGAAGGCCATCGCCAGGATCACGCCCAGCAGGCCGCCGTGGAAGGACATGCCGCCCTGCCACACCGCCAGGATGTTGCCGGGATGGCTGAGGTATTCCATCGGTTTGTAGAACAGCACATAGCCGAAGCGACCGCCCAGCACCACGCCGAGCACGCCGTAGAACAGCAGATCGTCCACATCGCGCCGCGTCCAGCCCCGCGCCGCATGCCAGGGCCGCGCCACCTGGCGATTGGCCAGCACCAGGAACAGGACAAAGGCCGCCAGATAGGTCAGGCCGTACCAGTGAATGGGCCACTTCCAGATGTGGAAGGCCACCGGGTCGAACTGGGGATGCACCAACATGCGCGAGGGTCCTGAAGCGCGTCGTGACGACGCCAACGAAAGCGGCGCGGCCGGCGGGTGGGCCGGCCACGAAAGTCGCGAATCATACGATCCTGAACCGCGGACCGGACCCGAGGTCTCAGCCCGCGGCGCCCATCTCGGACAGCCGCCGCTTGCTTTCCTCGATGCCGCTGGCGCTGGCGCGTCGGCCAGCGATGTAGCGCTCGAGCGCCGCGCGGGCGGCCGGCTTGTCACCCTTGGCCTGCAGCGCATTGCCGAGTCGCTGGTCGATGCCGAGCTGCTCGGCGCCGTGCAGCTCGCGCGCCCGTTCGAAGGCGGTGACCGCCCGGTCGTACTGGCCCATCGCATCCAGCACCCGACCCAGGCCATACCAGCCGACGGCCTGCTGCGGCTGGCTCTTGATCAGCTCCTCGTACCAAGCTTGCGCCTTGGCATGCTGGCCGTCGTGCATCCAATGCCGACCCAGCTCATTCCAGCTCACCCGCAGTTCCAGCAGCAGTTCCGGCCGGCGGGTGCGCACGGCGCGCAGCTCGCGCTCGGCGGTGGCCAGATCCTTCTTGGACAACGCCGCGCGGGCGCGCAGCAGATGGCGTTGGTCGGCGTCCTGCACGCCCTGCTCCAGCGCGCGGGCTTTCGATTCGCCACCGCCGATGAAGCTGGGCAGCGCCAGGTAGTACTGCTGCATCGCGCTGCGCGGTTCGGGCGCATCGGGCAGCAGCGTCATGGTCTTCTGCATCAGGTCGCTGACCCGGCCGAGCGCCCCCAGCGCCTTGAACTTGCTGCCACTGCGCACCTGCATCACCAGCGCCAGCGCCAATGAATAGCTGCAGGCAGCCTCCTGCGGATGGCGCTCCACGCATTGCTCCAGACGCTGGATGTTCTGCTTGAGCGCATTCCCATCCGCCAGATCCAGTTGCGACAGCGCCAAGGCGGCGGTCGCCTGGGGATCGTCGGCTTGCGCCTTCAGCCGCTGGCTGGCGAGCTTCTCCAGCTCATCGGCCTGGCCTTCGTCCAGCAGCGATTGCAGCGCCGCATCCTTGAAGATGGCCGCCTGCGCCGGCGGCGCCATCCAGACGCCGAGCGCGCCGATGAGCAGCGCCATCATGCCGACGGCACGACGCGATGCGCCGCTGGCCGCCGACGCCGCCAGCACCGCCTGCGAGCGCGTCGCGCGACGGACGCTGTTTCGGGTTGGATCGCTCATCGCCTTCACCTCATTTCCTGTTCATCCACATCGCCCGCGAGCGCCAGTTGCGCGCGCACATGGGCCACGAATCGCTGCACCACCGGCGGCGCGTCGGCCCGCCAGATCAGACTGGTCTCGCACAAGGGCACCCGCACGCCCGACCACGGCTGATAACGCACGCCCGGCCGCTGCAGTGCACACACCGACGCCGGAACCCAGGCAACGCCCATGCCCGCCGACACCAGGTTCACGATCGTCTGCATCTGAATCGCTTCCTGCGCGATCTGCGGGGTGGCGCCATGGGCGCGGTAAAAGCCCAGCACCGCATCGAACAGCGACGGTGCGATCTCGCGCGGGAACACCACCAGCGGCAACTGCAGCACCTGCGTCAGCGACGGCGCCGCGGCGTTGCTCGCGCGACGGGAACGGCCACCACGGCCCGCACTGCCCGCACTGCGGCCCGTCATCCGATCCACGCCCCACGGCCATTCCTGCGCATGGGCCAACACCAGCGGCTCACGCGCGACGCGCAGCCGCTGGAAACCCTCCGGCGCGGCGCCGGGCGCATGGATCACGAAGCCGGCGTCCAGCTCGCCGCTGTCGAAGCCGCGCAGTTGCACATCCAGCGTGGCCTCCTTCAAATTGAAGCTCACGCCCGGCAGCGCTTCGCGAAACAGCCGCAGCCAGCGCGGCATGTCGCCAAAGCCCACCGTTGAGACGAACCCCAGGTTCAATCGCCCGGCCTCGCCGCTGTGCGCCGCCCGCACCCGCGCCGGGAGTTGATCGGCCAATTCGACCAAGCGCCCGCTGGCGTCGACCAGCGCCTGGCCTGCGGCGGTGAGCTGGACGCTCCGGCTGCAGCGGTCGAGCAGCGGCACGCCCAGTTGCGCCTCGAGCTTTTGCACCGCCAGGCTGAGCGGCGGCTGGGTCATGTGCAGACGCGCGGCGGCCCGGCCGAAGTGGAGTTCTTCGGCGAGCACCAGAAACTGCCGCAGCGGGCGAAGCTCGATCATCAATACAGGGCGTGAATGAATTCCGCAGCAACTATATATTGGACCCGCACGCGCTGCCATCGCATACTGATCCGATCCAAGCACCCTGCCAGGACCTCGCCATGACCGAGCCCACCTCTCATTCGACCGCCTCGTCCAACGCCCCCACCGCCACCAGCGACACGGACGACGCGCCCAACCGTCGCTCCCGCCACATCACCGAGGGCGTGGCCCGTGCGCCCAACCGGTCCATGTACTACGGCATGGGCTATCAGGAAACCGACTTCGGCAAACCCATGATCGGCGTGGCGAATGGTCACTCCACCATCACGCCGTGCAACTCCGGCCTGCAGAAGCTGGCCGATGCGGCCGTGGTGGGCCTGAAGGCGGCGGGCGCCAATGCGCAGCTCTTCGGCACGCCCACCATCTCGGACGGCATGGCGATGGGCACCGAGGGCATGAAGTATTCGCTGGCCTCGCGGGAAGTGATTTCAGACTGCGTGGAGACCTGCGTCGGCGGGCAGTGGCTGGATGGGGTGATGGTCATCGGCGGCTGCGACAAGAACATGCCCGGCGGCATGATGGGCATCCTGCGCGCCAATGTGCCGGCCATCTACATCTACGGCGGCACCATCAAGCCGGGTCATTACAAGGGGCAGGACCTCAACATCGTCAGCGTCTTCGAAGCGGTCGGCCAATTCAGCGCCGGCAAGATGAGCGAGGAAGACTTCTGCCAGATTGAAAAGCGCGCCATTCCCGGCTCCGGCTCCTGCGGCGGCATGTACACCGCCAACACGATGAGCTCGGCCTTCGAAGCGCTGGGCATGTCGCTGCCCTACTCATCCAGCATGTCCAATGTGGAGGACGAGGTCGTCGAGAACGTCAAGCAGGCGTCGGCGCTGCTGGTGGCGGCGGTGAAGGCCAATCTCAAGCCGCGCGACATCGTCACCCGCGAAGCGATCGAGAACGCGGTGGCGGTGATCATGGCCACCGGCGGCTCGACCAATGCAGTGCTGCATTTCCTGGCCATCGCGCATGCCGGCGAAGTCGAATGGACCATCGACGACTTCGAGCGCATGCGCAAGAAGATCCCGGTGCTGTGCGATCTGAAGCCCAGCGGCCGATTCCTCGCGGTCGATCTGCACAAGGCCGGCGGCGTGCCGGCGGTGATGAAGGAACTGCTCAAGGCCGGCTTGCTGCACGGCGACTGCATGACCATCACCGGCAAGACGGTGGCCGAGAACCTGGCGGAGGTGCCGGACCTGTCCCCGGACCAGCAAGTGATCCGCCCGGTCAGCCAAGCCATTTATCCCGAAGGTCACCTGGCCATCTTGAAGGGCAA
This sequence comes from Burkholderiaceae bacterium, assembly GCA_913776825.1. Classification (GTDB taxonomy): domain Bacteria; phylum Pseudomonadota; class Gammaproteobacteria; order Burkholderiales; family Burkholderiaceae_C; genus Roseateles. The sequence goes on along the minus strand of CAJYPV010000022.1, from coordinate 125,283 downwards.
TCTGTCGCCCGAAGGTTGCGTGGCCAAGATCACCGGCCTGAAGAACCCGGTGATGACCGGCCCGGCACGGGTGTTTGATGACGAGCAATCGGCGCTGGCCGCGATCATGGCGGGCCGGATCGTCGCCGGCGATGTGATGGTGCTGCGCTACCTCGGTCCCAAGGGCGGCCCCGGCATGCCCGAGATGCTGGCGCCCACGGGCGCGCTGATCGGTCAGGGCCTGGGCGAAAGCGTGGGCTTGATCACCGATGGCCGGTTCTCGGGCGGCACCTGGGGCATGGTCGTCGGCCATGTGGCGCCGGAAGCCTATGAAGGCGGCGCCATCGCGCTGATCCAGGAAGGCGATCGCATCACGATTGACGCGCATCAGTTGCTGTTGCAACTGCATGTCGACGATGCGGAACTCGCTCGCCGCAAGGCGGCCTGGAAGCAACCCGCGCCGCGCTACACCCGAGGCGTGCTGGCGAAGTTTGCGAAGTCCGCGTCCAGCGCCAGTTCCGGCGCGGTGTTGGACAAGTTCGACTGAACTGCGTGGGCCGGTCGCCGGGCTGATCTGTCTCAGATCCCCGGCGATGCCCGTCGGCGGCTGACGCCGCCCGATGTTCCGATGGGCCGGCCAGCGTGCCGGCTCCGCGCTGGCGTCAGCGCCGACGCCGCGTCTTGTCGTCGCGTCCCATCGCGACCATGGACTTCTGGCGGCGCGCTTCCTTGCGCTCGTCCAGCTTTTCCATTTCCTTGCGCTTGGTGTAGCCGGTCTTGTCGGCGAATTCCCACCACAGCACGGCGGCCAGGAAGGGTGACAACACCCACCACCAACTCAAGTCGGCGACCGGCCCCACTTCGCCAAGTTTGAGTAGTAGCAACAACACACCTATTACGATCAACCACATCACGGTTCTCCTCGCGACCCTCGCCGCCGAAGCGGCGCCCCCAACACTACAATCATCCGAGCCCGGTCGAATCCCCAGCCACCCGCGCCTTGTCAGGCGGTCAACGGTGGACAGGGGCGAACCGTTTCTCCCGGCAGGATCTGAAAGGATGCCATGAAAATCGCCCTGATCGCCTGTGCGGCCTTTGCCGCTTCAGCCGCTTTTGCCAGCCCCGAGCTGGCTCAGAAGAAGAACTGCATGGCCTGCCATGCGGTGGACAAGAAGCTGGTGGGCCCGGCGTACAAGGATGTCGCGGCCAAGTACGCCAGCGACAAGGATGCCGTGAAGAAGCTGTCCGAGAAGATCATCAAGGGCGGTTCCGGCGTCTGGGGCCCGGTGCCCATGCCCGCCAATACGCAAGTCAGCCCGGCCGAAGCCGAGCAACTGGCCAAGTGGGTGCTGACGACCAAGTGACTGAAGCCGCCGCTCGCCAGCGGCCAAACGCTGACGGCGACGATGGCTGCGATGCGCTTGGAGCGCCCCGCCCCAAGGCCCCTTCGAGGGGCCTTTTTCATGGTGGCGCCCAAACCGCAGACCATCGGTTTGCCGCCAGACATCGGCGACGCCCATCGCCGCAGGACCGCCGCTGGCGCTCGCCGCCGCAGATGTGAACAGCGGTTGCAGTGGTCTCCGGTTGTGGCGCCGGGGCGAAGTTGTCTCATTTTCCCGTCACGGCGCGCCGCCGCCGACCGTCGCCCGCAGCAGATTGCGCAGCGCCAGATGCTCGCCTTCCATGTGCAGCATCTCCTTGGCCAGGTTGACCTGCATGGCGATCCGCGAGATGTCCATCACGCTGGCATCCAGCGCATAGTGGCCGCGTGACTGCAGCCAGCCCAGCACATGCGAGAGATGCCAGACCGACGACGCATTGCCCTCATGCATCGGCGGCGGGAAGGTGGCCGAATGGGTGAGCATCAGCTTGCGCATGTTCTGGCGCGACACCCCCACCAGTTCCGCCACATCGGTCAGGCCGACCAGGTCCGGACCGACCTCGATCAAGCGGACCGAGGGCACCGCCCGCTTCACCGCATGGAGCGCGCCCAGCACCGCCGCATCCGCGTTCGGCGCCGGCCGGATGAACGACAACGACAGCCGGCCGGGTTGACCGGTTCTGATCAGCGCATCACCGCATCCCGTCTCGATGAGTCGTTCAACGACATCATCCCGGTCACTGTCCTCGGCGGACAGCTGGTATTTGAGATGGAAAGCAAACTCCACGAAAAGACTCCTTGCGATTGTCCCGACGACGAAACCTCCGACCGAGCCAGCCGGAAGCCGCTTCGAAGCACCCTGTTTCGGGCATGCGAAGCGAAGCGCCGCATTCTTCGCCCAAGGCCTCATAAGTGCCACGGCATGAGCAAGTAATGCGAACCACGTCGATGGCAAGTGGCAGTCATCGCCCCACGGAGTTCCGTGTGGCCAATCGAAAACGCAAAGAAATCGCCCCGCCGAAGCGGGGCTGGAGTTGTCAGATCGGAGCCCCGTCGCGCGGGGGTCGGGTCTTGCCTGACGGCACCCGATGGGCGCGGTCCGGGATCAGTAGGCCTGACCCAGTTGCTCGAGGATCGCGGGGTTCTCGAGCGTCGAGGTGTCCTGCGTCACCGTCTCGCCCTTGGCGACCGAGCGCAGCAGGCGACGCATGATCTTGCCGCTGCGGGTCTTGGGAAGGTTGTCGCCGAAGCGGATGTCCTTGGGCTTGGCGATGGGGCCGATCTCCTTGGCCACCCAGTCCCGCAATTGCTTGGCGATGGCCTTGGCTTCATCACCGGTCGGACGCGGCCGCTTGAGCACGACGAAGGCGCAGATGGCCTCGCCCGTGGTGTCGTCCGGACGTCCCACCACGGCGGCTTCGGCCACCAGCTCGGTGCAGCCTACCAGCGCGGATTCGATCTCCATCGTGCCCATGCGGTGGCCGGACACGTTCAGCACATCGTCGATGCGGCCGGTGATGGTGAAGTAGCCGGTCTTCTCGTCGCGAATTGCGCCGTCGCCGGCCAGGTAGTAGCCCTTGAGCTCGGCCGGGTAGTAGCTCTTCTTGAAGCGCTCCGGATCGCCGTAGATCGTGCGGATCATCGACGGCCACGGCTTCTTGACCACCAGGATGCCGCCCTGCCCGTTCGGGACATCGTTGCCGGTCTCGTCGACGATCGCGGCAGTGATGCCGGGGAACGGCAGGGTGCAGGAGCCCGGCACCAGCGGCGTCGCGCCGGGCAGCGGCGTGATCATGTGGCCGCCGGTTTCGGTCTGCCAGAAGGTGTCGACGATCGGGCAGCGGCCGCCGCCCACATGCTGGTGATACCACTCCCAGGCGGCCGGATTGATCGGCTCGCCGACCGAGCCGAGCAGGCGCAGCGACGACAGGTCCGAATGCTTGGGATGCACCGCATCGTTCGTCTCGGCGGCCTTGATCAGCGAGCGGATCGCGGTCGGCGCGGTGTAGAAGATCGTGACGCGGTGCTTCTCGATCATCTTCCAGAAGCGCGCGGCGTCCGGATAGGTCGGGATGCTCTCGAAGACGACTTCGGTGCCGCCCAGCGCCAGCGGACCGTAGGTGATGTAGGTGTGACCCGTCACCCAGCCGATGTCGGCGGTGCACCAGAAGATGTCGCTGTCCTTCAGGTCGAAGGTCCATTTGGTGGTCAGCGCCGCATGCAGCAGGTAGCCGCCGGTGCTGTGCTGAACGCCCTTGGGCTTGCCGGTCGAGCCGGAGGTGTAGAGCAGGAACAGCGGATGCTCCGCCTCCACCCACTCGGGCGCGCAGGTGCTGGCCTGTCCGTCGACCACCTCGTGCAGCCACTGGTCCCGGCCCGCCACCCAGCCCACCGTGCCGCCCGTGCGGCGATAGACGATCACATCCTTGATCGTCGGGCAGCTGCTGTCGGCCAGCGCTTCGTCGACGATGCTCTTGAGCGGCAGCGCCTTGCCGCCGCGCTGCTGTTCATCGGCGGTCAGGATCATGACCGCGCCGGCATCCTGGACGCGGTCCCGCAGCGATTGCGCCGAGAACCCGCCGAACACCACCGAGTGGGTCGCGCCGATGCGCGCGCAGGCCTGCATCGCCACCACGCCCTCGACCGACATCGGCATGTAGATGACCACCCGGTCACCCTTCTTGACGCCCCGCGCACGCAGCGCATTGGCCAGCTGGCAGACCTTGGCGAGCAGCTCGGCATAGGTGACGCGGGTGACTGCGCCATCGTCGGCCTCGAAGATCAGGGCCACGCGCTCGCCACGGCCGGCGTCGACATGACGGTCCAGGCAGTTGACGCTGGCGTTGAGCTGGCCGTCCTCGAACCATTTGAAGAACGGCGCGTCGCGGTCGTTCAGCACTTGGGTGAAGGGGCGCTGCCAGGTCAGCAGCTCGCGGGCCAGCCGGGCCCAGTAGCCGGTGTAATCGCGCTCGGCTTCCTGGCACAGCGCCTCATAAGCGGCCATGCCAGACACATGGGCGCCCTGAACGGCGGACGCGGGAGGGGGATAGATCTTGTCGCTCATGGCCTTTGTCTCCGGTACAGGCGGGATCTTGAATCGTGCGCCGCGACTTTGCGGTTTCACACTGACGATCGCCTTACTCTTGTAGAAGAGCGGCGTCCCAAAGGCCAGCGCCAGACCGTGCAACGCGACCGCCCCGCGCACAGGCGAGGCGATGCGCCATGCTCTCACTAAAATCGACCGGTTTGGCGTTGAACCGCCGGTGATGACTCAAAGGATTTACCCGATGTCCGATCTTCCCTCTCCCCGCAAACCCTCTCCGCTGGCCGCGGTGATCTTCGGCAGCCGTTGGCTGCAACTGCCGCTCTATCTGGGACTGATCGTGGCGCAAGCGGTGTATGTCTTCCAGTTCTGGACCGAGCTGGTCCATCTGGTCGAAGCCGCCTTCGGCAACCAGGAAGCGCTGCAGATGCTGGTGAAGAGCGTCGGCTACAAGGCCGAGGTGCTGCAGGACGGCGCGATGAAGCTCAACGAGACCATCATCATGCTGGCCGTGCTGGCGCTGATCGATGTGGTGATGATCTCCAACCTGCTGATCATGGTGATCGTCGGCGGTTATGAGACCTTCGTGTCGCGCCTGAAGCTGGAAGAGCATCCGGATCAGCCGGAATGGCTGGACCATGTGAATGCGTCGGTGCTGAAGGTCAAGCTGGCGACGGCGATCATCGGGATCTCGTCCATCCATCTGCTCAAGACCTTCATCAATGTGCAGAACCTGACCGAACAGACCCTGATGTGGCAGACCATCATCCACATCGCGTTCCTGTTCTCGGCGCTGGCGATTGCCTTCACCGACCGGCTGCTGGCCCACGACAAGCACTGATCGGCCCGGCGCCGCGAGCGGCGCCAGCGGCATCGGCCAGCCGCACTGGACGATCAACAACACAAGAGCCCGGGATCCGCGAGGACACCGGGCTCTTTTCATGTCAGCCGTTCACTGCGTGAGGCGCATGAGCGGCCGATGCGATCAGCGAGAAGCCTGACGCGACAGGATCAAGGTGCCGAGCACGCCCGAGAGGATGGAGCCGCCCAGCACGCCCAGCTTCACATGGGTCTCGTAATCCGCCGCCAGGCCGGTGAAGGCCAGACCGCCGATGAACAGGCTCATGGTGAAGCCGATGCCGCACAGCACGCAGACGCCGAAGAACTGCACCCAACTGGCGCCGCTCGGCTTGTTGGCCAGACCGAACCGGATCATCAGCCAGGAGCTGCCGAACACGCCGATCGCCTTGCCGAGCAGCAAGCCCAGCGCGATGCCCAGCGACACCGGATGCAGCACATCGGCCGGATTCAGGCCTCGCAGCGACACGCCGGCATTGGCGAACGCAAACATCGGCAGCACCAGGAACGCCACCCACGGATGCAGGCCGTGTTCCAGAGCCTCGGCCGGGGAATGGCCGCGGCCGTCGTCGGACGGGATGAACAGCGCGGTCGCCACGCCGGCCAGCGTCGCATGCACGCCGGACTTCAGCACGCAGGTCCAGAGGATCAGGCCGATGACGATGTAGACGTCCGCCCGCATCACCCGCGCGCGGTTCAGGCCGAACAGCGCCAGCAGGCACACCGCCGCCACGCCCAGCATGATCGGCGACAGATGCTGGGTGTAGAACAGCGCGATCACCACGATGGCGCCCAGGTCGTCGATGATGGCCACCGCCGTCAGGAAGACCTTCAGCGAGGCCGGCACCCGGCTGCCGAGCAGCATCACGATGCCGATGGCGAAGGCGATGTCGGTCGCGGCCGGGATCGCCCAACCGCGCAGCCCCTCCGGATTGCCCCAGTTCACCGCGGTGTAGATGAGCGCAGGAACCGCCATCCCACCCAGCGCGGCCACGGCCGGCAGCACCGCCTGGGAGCGCTGCGCGAGCTCTCCGCTGACGAACTCGCGTTTGATTTCGAGGCCGACCAGGAAGAAGAACACCGCCATCCACAGGTCGTTGACCCAGACGATCAGCGGTTTGGCCAGCACCAGCCAGTCACCGCCGATCCGGACTTCGCCGGGGATCTGGGTGAAGGCGCGGTAGGTGCCCGCCCAATCGGAATTGCTGATGATCAGCGCCGCGAGGGCCGCGATCGCCAGCACGATGCCGCCAGCCGATTCGCTGGCGAAGAAACGTTTGAGCCCGGGGGTCAAGGGTGGGGTCCTCCTTCAATTCAGCGCATCGGATCAATCCGACGCGGTACTTCGCAGTCCCACAGAAGATGACGAGGACGTCGATCGTCTGTGCGGGTCAATGGGGCGCTCAACGACGCGGCGAAAGCCTAACACTGTGCGTCTCCGGGATGAGTCAATCCCGGCCCGACTGGGAACGCCAGCCGTCCGAAGAATCGGGGTCAGCGCTGATCGGCCGTCGTCGGTCGCGATGAGTGAGCGGCACCCGCGCTGCATCCGGTGCCGGGATCGGCCGATGGGCTCAGCGCGAGGTGATGAGCCGCAGCCCCAGTCCGACGAACACCAGGCCGGCGATCCGGTCCAGCCAGCGCCCGGCACCGGGCGTGCGGTTCATCCAGGCGCCGATCGCGCCCGCGAAATAGCCGAGCAGTCCGAACAGCAGCGCTGCCTGCGCGGTGAACAGCACGCCGAGCAGGCCCAGTTGCAGCGCCACCGCGCCTTGCGCCGGCACGACGAACTGCGGCAGGAAGGACAGGAAGAACAGCACGACCTTCGGATTGATCGCATTCGCGACCATGCCCTTGGCGAACAGCCGGCCCAGCGACTGGGTCGGCGCCTCGCCGCCTTCCAGCCGCGTCGCGCCACTGCTGCGCAGCGCCTGCACGCCCAGCCACAGCAGGTACAGCCCGCCCGCCCAGCGCAGCGCGGTGAAAGCCACCGGCGACGCCGCCACCAGCGCGCTCACGCCGATCACCGCCAGCACCGTGTGGCTCAGACAACCGATCGCGCAACCGAGCCCGAATGCGATGCCCTGTCGTCGCCCTTTGGACATGCCCATGCTGAGCACCATCAGGTTGTCGGGGCCTGGGGAGAGGGTCAGCAGCACGGCGGCGGCGAGGAAAGCGAGGGTTTGGGCGAGGGTCAGCATGGGCGGGATGATAGTCAGCGGATCGGGCGTGCCGAGCGTGGCCGCGAGTTCGTGCAGAGTCAGGCCGGTGTGCTGTTTCCTTGCGTATCGCTGCGGGGGCGTGACGGTCCGGACATGCAGCCCGGGTCTGCCGCCCGGCCTGGGCCCGCTGTCAGCGTGGTGCGCCGTTGGCTCGGCACTGCGAGCCGCTTTCAATGCAGGGCTCCAGGGCGTTGAGTTGTTTCATCACCGCCGCATCTTCGGCAAACAGACGCTTGAGCCTCCTGAGCTGAGCGTCCGAGCCCGTGCAGTACTCGTTGATGGCAGCCACCGCGTCCCGCGTGGCGCCGGGATCACCCGGGTCGGATTGGCGAGGAGACGGGCAGCTTCGACGCGCGCACCCCTGACCTTCACGCCTGGGCGCGATCGGACATAGGCCTGCGTCGCGTTCAGGTCGATCAGGTACTCCTCGATGAAGCGCTCGACCTTCGGTGCAACGGACTGGACGTTGGCGGCGGCGCGTTTTCCAACGATGGGCTTGACTGCCGGCTTGTTCACGCGCACTTGGTGGGCTTAGCGGTCGCGATTGTGGTCTCGCTGCGGCTTGCGCGCATTGCGCACAATCTGGTCGGCCAGGAGTTGCGGGTGGCTGTCAAGGCGGTCCTGCACTGTCGCAAGAACTTGCCCGAGGATTTCTTGACTGGGTATAACAGTGCTCAGGTACTCATGCGAGCTCGCCATGAGGCCATTGCAAAGGCAAAAGCACGAAAGTCAACCCATTTGAAAGAGATGCGCCCTCGCTTAGAGATAGCGATCAGTTGCGAAGTGTTGGCTTATTGACTAGGGCTATCAATCCTCGTCGGACGAGGAGGTATCTTCATCGTCGTCACTCTTGCGTTTCTTGCCGCGGTTTTCCTGTTTTTTCTTCTTCTTCGATTTTTCTTCCTCAACGTTCTTCTTTTGAAAAAATACCTCTGTCACCTGGAGCAATAACTTCTTTGTCGCATCGACGGATTTCTTTATAGTAACCAGCGCACCATTTTCCGGCGGCACCACCTGCCCTGCATTTCTCCCGTCGATAATCTTTTTATCAGTGATGGTGTACTTATACGTATATTGAAACTCCATCATTTTTCCATTCACATCCTCAAAGTACGTCTTATCATCGGTTCGAAGACTCCCCCCTTTCTCTGGATCTTTCTTAGGACGACCACGCTTCCTTTCTATTGGCTCAACTTTTTGAGCTTCAATCGCATTATAGAAGTATTCCGGATCACCATACATAGTTACGAATTTCACTTCACTCCTGATCGCCTTCGCAATATCAGACCATGAACCACCCCACGTGTTTTTATTTTCATCTTCGTGCGATTTTGTATGGTCTTTTATTTCACGGTGCACGCCGCCGCCAGCAATAGCCCCAGTATCTGTATTAACAAAGAACCCTAGAATATCAGCACCCGACTTGTCGCCAGGAGCGGTGATTTTTACGGCACCGCCATGCTTTTTCACCTTGTCCGGCGAGCTATTTACTCGCCAATTTTGGCTTTCGGACGCCTCACCGGAAATTGTACTTTTCGCCTTATTTGCCTTCCCTATCAAATTCAGCCAGATGGAATTTTTCACATTGTCATATGTCGGCGACTTATCTTCCCCTGATTCATCGGTCGAGGTGTTTGTGGCAGCTTTTACCTCCAACGATTCCACTGCGGCCCAATAGTCGTTAGCTCGCTTTTCTGCCGCAGCAAAGGCCTTGGAGGCTTCGCCGTAACCGTCCCCGACATGTCGCTGTATGACCTGCAACTTCTTTCGATTTCTTCCGAGCCCCAAATCGGAAATGGCTTTTGCTTGCGCAAGCATTCGTGGCGAATTCATAATTTGCCGTTGAATGTCATGCATGGCAACCGCGCTTGCGCGAATCCGACCATCGGCGCGCGAATCGGAGTACGCTGCAGGTTCTTGCTCACCATTAGCGGGCGAGTTGATATTAACTCTTTCGGCCATAATGCTGTCGACCCTTTCAAACGGGAATACCAAGCCTACAGCACATCATCAACAAGAAAAATAGCCAAAACTCCTAGACGACACTTCCAAATCCCCTATTCTCATTTGAGGGTCAACCGCAGCGTCGGAATAGGTATCTCTGAAGCCCTGCTGTTCATTCAGCCCGGGAAGCCCAGCGAGAAAGCATTCATCGAGCGCTTCAACCGGAGCTTCCGTCAGCAGGTGCTCGACCCATGGCCGTTCAATGCGGTCCTCGAGGTCAAAAGCGCAGCGGACGACTGGCTGATTGACTACAAGGAATGCCGGCCCCACGATTCCCTGGGCCGCCTGCATAACTCGTCTGTGTGTGAAAGGCATCAAAGACCTGTGATCACCTACCCGCAGCGCTGCCCCGCGTCAGCACCATGTCCGGCAGCTGGCGATAATGCGCGCTTCCCTCGTTAAGGCTTGCCGCACCATGAGCACCACGATCCGCCACGCCGACCTCGTCGAGAGCGTCGCCGCCGCGCTGCAGTACATCAGCTACTACCACCCGGCCGACTACATCCAGCATCTGGCCCGCGCCTATGAGCGCGAGCAGAGCCCGGCGGCGAAGGATGCGATCGCCCAGATCCTGACCAACTCCAAGATGTGCGCCGAAGGCCGGCGCCCGATCTGCCAGGACACCGGCATCGTCAACGTGTTCCTGAAGATCGGCATGGATGTGCGCTTCGCCGACTTCCCCGGCTCGATCGAGGACGCGGTCAACGAAGGCGTCCGCCGCGCCTACAACCACCCGGACAACAAGCTGCGCGCCTCGGTGCTCGCCGATCCGATCTTCGAGCGCAAGAACACCAAGGACAACACGCCCGCGGTGATCAGCATGAGCCTGGTGCCCGGCAATACCGTCGATGTGATGGTCGCGGCCAAGGGCGGCGGCTCGGAAAACAAGAGCAAGTTCGTGATGATGAATCCCAGCGACAACCTGGTCGACTGGGTGCTCAAGACCGTGCCGCTGATGGGCGCCGGCTGGTGCCCGCCCGGCATGCTGGGCCTGGGCGTCGGCGGCACCGCCGAGAAGGCGATGCTGATGGCCAAGGAGTCGTTGATGGAAGACATCGACATGTATGAACTCCTGGCCCGTGGTCCGCAGAACAAGCTGGAAGAGCTGCGCATCGAGCTGTATGAGAAGGTCAATGCGCTGGGCATCGGCGCCCAGGGCCTGGGTGGCCTGACCACCGTGCTCGACGTCAAGATCAAGACCTATCCGACCCACGCCGCTTCCAAGCCGGTCGCGATGATCCCCAACTGCGCGGCCACCCGCCATGCGCATTTCGTGCTGGACGGCTCCGGCCCCGCTTACATCGATCCGCCCAGCCTGGACCTGTGGCCCGATGTGCAATGGGCGCCCGACTACAACAAGAGCAAGCGCGTCGACCTGAATGCGCTGACCAAGGAAGAAGTCGCCAGCTGGAAGCCCGGCGACACGCTGCTGCTGAACGGCAAGATGCTGACCGGCCGCGATGCCGCCCACAAGCGCATCCAGGAAATGCTGGCCAAGGGCGAATCGCTGCCGGTGGACTTCACCAACCGCGTGATCTATTACGTCGGCCCGGTCGATCCGGTGCGCGATGAAGTCGTCGGCCCGGCCGGCCCGACCACCGCCACCCGCATGGACAAGTTCACCGACATGATGCTGGAGCAGACCGGCCTGATCGCGATGATCGGCAAGGCCGAGCGCGGCCCGGTTGCGATCGAGTCCATCCGCCAGCACAAGTCGGCCTACCTGATGGCCGTCGGCGGCTCGGCCTACCTGGTGTCCAAGGCGATCAAGCAGGCCAAGGTCGTCGGCTTCGCGGACCTGGGCATGGAAGCCATCTATGAGTTCGACGTCGTCGACATGCCGGTCACCGTCGCGGTCGACGCCGGCGGCACCAGCGCCCACATCACCGGCCCCGCCGAATGGCAGGAACGCATCGCCTCGGGCAAGGCGGTGAAGATTCCGGTCAACGCCGGCTGATCGTTCCGCCGCGCCGGCTCGCCGCGTGCGGGCTGTTCCACGCACGGCCACCTTCGGGTGGCCGTTGTCGTTTCTGGGGCTCGATGTCCGGGTCGCCGCGTGGGCTGCGCCTGCTCACGCTCCCGCCGTGGACGGAGGGTCAATCCATCGAGATGGCGCTCCAGCGCGATCGCGCAGGACCTGAACCGCTCGAATGGCCCGAATGGCCTGTCGATCGACCCAACGCGCATGCCCATGCCCTGCTTTCCCGGGACAGCCTGTCGCCTCGCGACGCGCCCGGTCAGACCTGACCCCCGCTCAGAATGAAGACGCCACGCCTCGCCGCCGGGGCCCGCTGACGGACCGGTCATTGCGGCTTCACGCGCCGCCACCTCGGATCGCCGACAGCGACGCCCAGGCACGGGCGGGTGAGTTCATCCGATCGTTCTCGACGGGGTCCGCGCTCACAAGCCGGCGCCTCGTCCCTCATCGAAGGAGCAGCGCATGGCGGAGCAGATCAATCCAGGCGTCGACGACGGCGCCTCCGACGGGACCGGCCCGGCGCCGGTCGGCCCGAGTGCGCTGATGCCGACGGCGGCGAGCGGCGCCGGCACCATCAGCCAATCGGTGGTGGTCTCAGTCACCTTGCCGGCAATCGCCACGGCGGGCACGCCGACGCTGTTTCCCGCGCAGGCCTGCACCGAACTGCAGGTCGACAACGACACCGGCACCGCGCTGGAATACACCCGTGATGGCGGCGTGAGCTGGGCCGCGCTGCTGCCCGGCATGGCGCGGCGGATCGTCGGGCTGAGCGATGCGTCTCAGGTCGGCTGGCGGCGACGCGATTTCGCGTTGGCCAGCGCCAGCTTGAGCAATCGCAGCTTGACGGTGAACGGCTGGGCAATCACCTCGTCCGAGGTCTTCGCCTATCTCAAGACGCTGCAGGTGCCGATCACCAACGGCGGCGGCGGTGCCACCCTCCCGACGAATGCGGTGCAGGGCGTGGAGATCATCAACACCAGCGCCAAGGACATCGTGGTGCGGTCGCCCATCACGGCCGCCAGCGGCGTGCGCTTGCGGGTGGGCCAGACCTGGGTGCTGGCCGGCCTGAGCAACACGAATCAGGTGAATCTGCGCCCCATCGATTCGGTCGCCGATGCGAATGCCGGCTATGTGACCGTCGAGTGTTTCAGCGCGGGATTGCCAGCCTCGTTCAACCTGCGCGCCACCGCCGAGCAGCTCGGCGACAACACCCGGATTCCGATCGGCGAGCTGCACTATCCCAGCCAGCATCCGACGGTGCCGGCCGTCTACCTCGGCGAGCTGGCGGCCGGGCCGCGCAAGACGCTGCATGCGCGCGGCATCAAGCTGGCCGACTTCAGCACCGTCGCGGCGCTCACCAGCAATGCGGCCGCGCAGTGCGCCGACATGACCGACGGCGAGATCTACCAGGGCGGCTCCGCCATCGAGTTCACCCAGACCGCGCCCGGCCTCTACACCTTCGGCTCGGCGGGCTTTGTCTGCGCGGCCGGCGTGGACCTGTCGAACGGCCGGGGCATGGTGCGGGCGACGCTGTCGATGCCGATCGGCAGCAGCCGCTTCGACGCGACCAATGCGCTGTCCAGTCTCGGCCTGGAGATCTTCTCCAGCGGCCATGCCGGCGCGCCGCCATCGGATTACCACGTGGCCACGACGCTGGGCAGCGATCCGCGCATCCGCTTCGCCACCACCGAGAAGCTCATGTACAGCTTCGCGTTCCCGATCGAGAAGTTCGTGCCGGTCGGCGCGGGCGCTTCGCTGGAGACGATCCGCTGGGCGCGCTTCCGGCTGCAGACCAATGCGGCGGGCAACGGCGCGAAGTTCCGGCCACTGGCCATCGAGTTCGTGCCCAAGGCGCTGAGCAAAGCGATCTGCGTCTTTTCCATCGACGACTTCAACCGCGGCGCCTATCTCAACATGCTGCCGGTGCTGTCGCGCTACGGCTATCCGGTCACGCTCTATGCCGATGCGGTGCGCGGCATGAGCAGCACCACCCTCACCGCCTCGGAGCTGGCCGTGCTGCACCATCGCCACGGCTGGCAGGTGGCGAATCAGAACTACCGGGTCGAGACCGGCGTGCAGGAAAACTTCGAGCAGATCCTGGAGCAGCACAGCAAGTACTTCCTGGTCATGCGCTCGCTGGGCATTCAGGACATCCACGACTCCAGCCTCGGCAGCGCCGGCACCACCAACTTCCGCGGCGACAACTTCGCAGCGCTGCGACGGCTGCATCGGTCCTGCGCGCTGTTCCTCGGCGGCGCCCATGCCAATCCGCCGCTGGGCTGGGCGGAGACGGTGCCCTTCGGCGATCCGCACCGGATCGCGCGCATCAACATGAGCGGCTTCGATCCCGGCACGCTGCTGCAGCGCTGGAAGGACCATCTGGACCAGGCCATCGCGCAGAAGGGGTTGGCCTACTACGGCGGCCACAGCGAGTTCAACTCGCCCGGCGAAGCCTTGACCGCCCTGCCCGAGTTCATCGAGTATGTGCGCGCCGCCGAGCTGGCCGGCACGGTGGAGGTGCTGACCCTGGCCCAGGCGATCGACCGCGGCTATCCGCGCTGAGAATGCGCGGGCCGCACCACGCGCCGTACCGTCACCCATCCGATCCCCATCAGAACCCGAGGAGCTCACCATGACCACCATCCACGCCTGGGCCGCCACCGAAAAAGGCGGTCCGCTGCAGCGCTTCGATTTCGACAGCGGCCCGCTGGGCGAGGAGGAGGTGGCGATCCGGGTCGAGCATTGCGGCATCTGCCATTCGGATCTCGCCATGATCGACAGCGAATGGTTTCCGACCAGCTATCCGGTGGTGCCCGGCCATGAGGTGATCGGCGTGATCACCGAGGTCGGCGCTCGGGTCAAGGGGCGGCAGGTGGGGCAACGGGTCGGCGTGGGCTGGCACACCGGCAGCTGCATGCATTGCGGCTTTTGCCTCGGCGGCGAACAGCATCTGTGCGGGCAACGTCAGCCGACCATCATCGGCCGCCACGGCGGTTTCGCGGACCGATTGCATGCGCATTGGGCCTGGGCGGTGCCGATCCCGGACGGTCTCGACCCGGCGGCAGCGGGACCGCTGATGTGCGGCGGCGGCACGGTCTTCCTGCCCTTCGTGCTGCATGGCATCCGGCCGACCGATCGCGTCGGCGTGGTCGGCATCGGCGGCCTGGGCCATCTGGCGGTGAAGTTCGCGCGGGCCTGGGGCTGCGAGGTGACCGCGTTCACCTCCTCCCCATCGAAGCGCGATGAAGCGCTGGCGCTGGGCGCGCACAAGACGCTGTCGAGCGTCGATGTGGCCGAACTCAAGGCCGCCGCGGGCAGCCTGGATTTCCTGCTGGTGACCGTCGGGGCGAGCCTGAACTGGGATGCGCTGATCGGGACGCTGGCGCCCAAGGGCCGCTTTCATCTGGTCGGCGTGGTCACCGACAAGCTGCAGCTCAAGAGCGGCGGTTTGCTGTCCTGGCAGCGCAGCGTGTCGGCCTCGCCCACGCCGCCGCCGACCACGCTGGCGCGCATGCTGGAATTCGCGGCCCGTCACCAGATCCTGCCGCAGGTGGAACGTTTCCCGATGAGCCGGGTGAATGACGCGCTGGACCACCTGCGCGCCAACAAGGCGCGTTATCGGCTGGTGCTGGACGCCGACGGCGCGCTCGCCGCCCCATCCGCCTGAGCATCCAGCAGCGTGACGCTCGTCGCCTCCGGCGCGGGCGTCGCCGCCGCTGCGGGCATGCCGGCCACGGGCGCGGCATGCAGCACCCGTTGCGGGAAGGGGATCTCCACGCCCAGCGCATTCAGCCGGCGCAGGATCGCCAGGTTCACTTCGGAGCGCACGCCGCCCTGCCCGTTGTGCGGGTCGGAGATCCAGAAGCCGATCGTCAGCTCCAGACCGTCCGCCGCGAAGTTGCTCAGCGCCACCGACGGCGCCGGCTCGCTCAGCACCCGCGGCACCTGCTTGATGCTCTCGATCAGTTGCGGGAACAGCGCGTCGACATCGGTGCCGTAGGCCACCTGCACCATCGTCGACAGCCAGACCTGCGGGTCGGCCAGCGAGAGGTTCTCGACGCGCGTGGTGATCAGCGATTCGTTCGGAACGATCGCCTCGCGGCCATTGAGCGCGCGAATCACGGTGTAGCGGGTCTTGATGTCGGTGATCTTGCCTTCGAAGGTGTCGACCTTGACCATGTCGCCGATGCGCAGCGAGCGCTCGGCCAGGATCATGAAGCCCGAGACATAGTTGGCCGCGATCTTCTGCAGGCCGAAACCCAGGCCCACGCCGACCGCGCCGCCCAGCCAGGACAGCGCGCTCAGGTCCAGGCCCACCATGTTCAGCGCCACCATCGCGCCGATCGCCAGCAGCAGCGTGCGGGTGAGGTTGACCGCGATCTTGCGCATCGACAGGTCGGCCACCTTGCCGCGCAGCAGGCGGGACTCCACCACCGATGACAGCCACAGCACGACGATCATCACGCCGCCAACCTGCAAGGCGCCCAGCAGCAGGTCCAGCACCGTCGGCGTGGCCTGACCCTTCTTGCCCAGGAAGCTCAGCGGATAGTGATCCAGCTCGTCCAGCACGATGGGCAGCACGCCCATGATCCAGAGAATGGAGCCCAGCCAGGCGACCCACGAGACCGACCGCTCCAGCAGCCGGATGCCGCGCGATTCCGGCATGGCTGCGCGCAGCACCCGCGCCACCAGCCGGATCACCACCAGCGACAGCAACACCGGAATCACCAGCCGGAACAGCGCCACCGGCTCGCCCAGATACGGCATCAGACGCCGGGCGCCGAGCGCCAGCAGGAGCGCGATCACCGGGAACAGCACGCCGTCGAAGACCCGCCGGCCCAGCAGCACCGATTGATGGCCCTGCGGACTGGGCTTCACATGCTTGCCGATGCGGAACACGATCAGCCAGGACAGCGCCAGGCAGGCGATCACCAGGCCGACTTCGATCAGCGCATTCGGACGGGTCAGCGAGCTGAACAGCGATTGCAGTTCACGCAGGCTCAAGGTGTGGTTCAGCTGCTGGTTCAACGGAGTCAAGGGAAGAAGCCAAAAGGAATCGATGGGGACCCGGAGTGTCGTCGCCCCTCCGCGGGTTCGCCACCGTGGGCAGGTATCCAGGCGTGTGGCCGGGTGCCTGAGCGTTGGAAAGCGTCAACACGCCGCCACAGGGGCGCCCAGTCAATCGAAACATGTGTGAGCGAATGCTCAACTGGCGCAGGTCGTGAACGATCGAGCGCCAGACTCGGCAGCGCCGAAACGCCGCCCGCTCAGACCCCCGCCAGCGTGCGCAGGTGCACGCCCACGCTGCGGGCCAGCGCGCCCAGGTGATAGCCGCCCTCCAGGCAGGAGACGATGCGGCCCTTCGCATGTCGCCGGGCGATGTCCATGATGCGCAGGGTGATCCATTCATAGTCCGCCTCGACCAGGCCGAGCTGCGCCAGTTCGTCGTCCCGATGCGCATCGAAGCCGGCGGAGACGAAGATCATCTGCGGCTTGAAGCGCTCCATCGCGGGCATCCAGAGGCTCTCGATCATCTCGCGCACCTCGCCGCCACGGGTGTACGGCGGCACCGGCACATTGAGCATGTTGTCGCCCTTGGGCTCGCCGCCGCTGTAGGGATAGAGCGGGTCCTGGAAGATGCTGACCATCAGCACCCGGTCGTCGCCGGCCAGGATGTCCTCGGTGCCGTTGCCGTGATGGACATCGAAATCCACCACCGCCACCCGGTCCAGGCCGCGCTCATCCAGCGCATGGCGCGCGGCCACGGCGACATTGTTGAAGAAGCAAAAGCCCATCGCCTGGTCGCGGGTCGCGTGGTGGCCGGGCGGGCGGACGGCACAGAAGGCGTTCTCCGCCTCCCCATCCAGCACCAGATCGGTGGCGCGCACCGCCGCGCCGGCCGCACGCAAGGCGGCGGCCCAGGTGTGGCCGTTGGCATAGGTGTCGGGGTCCAGCGCCTTCACCGCCTGGGGATCGCCCTGGGCGGCGGCCTGTTCCAGGCCCTCCAGCAGAGACTTCATCTCGGCCACATAGACGGCGGCGTGGGCGCGCTCCAGCGAGCGCAGCTCGGCGCGTGGCGCGTCGTGCCGGCTGAGCGCGGCATCCATGCCGTGGGCGATCAGCCAGTCCTCGATCGCGTCCAGTCGCTGCGGACATTCCGGGTGGCCGGCGCCCATCTCGTGACGGTGGCAATCCTGGTGACTGAGGTATGCGGTAGCCATCTCTGAAAGCCTTGAATTGCGTTATGGTGCGCCGATGGATCCCGAAGCTTCCTCGTCTGCTCCGATGCCGCCGCTTGCCATGTCGCCTACCACCGCGCCGTCCACCTTGTCTTCCGCTGCTTCGACGTCTGCGGCTTCCGCTGCCGAGGTGTCGACGACGCTGGCCAATTTGCGCCACCAGATTAGCACGATCATCAAGGGCAAACAGGCGCAGACGGATGACTGTCTGGCCTGCCTGCTGGCCGGCGGCCACCTGCTGATCGAGGACCTGCCCGGCGTCGGCAAGACGACGCTGGCGCATGTGCTGTCGATCTCGCTGGGGCTGCGGTTTTCGCGGGTGCAGTTCACCACCGACCTGATGCCGTCGGACCTGCTGGGCGTGAGCGTCTACACCCCCGGCGCCGCTGCGGCGGGCGCGGCGGCGTTCCAGTTTCATCCGGGGCCGGTCTTCAGCCAGGTGCTGCTGGCCGACGAGATCAACCGCGCCGGTCCCAAGACCCAGAGCGCGCTGCTGGAAGCGATGGAGGAATACCAGGTCAGCGTGGATGGCACGACCCATCCGCTGCCGCTGCCGTTCTTCGTCATCGCCACCCAGAATCCCAGCGAGCAGCTCGGCACCCATCCGCTGCCGGAATCGCAGCTGGACCGCTTCCTGATGTGCATCAGCCTGGGCTATCCGGATCGCCAGGCCGAGCGCGAACTGCTGATGGGCGAGGACAGCCGCGAACAGCTCCGCCACCTGAAACCGGTGATGACGCCCGAGCAGTTGCGCGAGTTGCAGCGTCTGGTGCTGAAGGTGCATGTGTCGCCGGCGCTGCTGGACTATCTGCAGGCCTTGCTGGAAGCGACGCGGTCCGGCGAATGGTTCCAGGAGGGTTTGAGCCCGCGCGCCGGCCTGGCGCTGCTGCGCGCGGCCCGGGCCAAGGCGCTGCTGAGCGGACGCGACTATGTCTCGCCCGACGATCTGCAGGCGATCCTGCCGCAGACCATCGCCCATCGGCTGCGCCCGCGCGGCGGCAGCGCCCGGGGTGCGCGCGAGCAGGTGCGGGCCATGATGGCCGCGATTCCCCTGCCCTGATCGGCGAGGACAGTCATGGCCGGTCGACGGTTCCTTCCCGCCTGGCGCTGGCCCTGGCAGGACCGCTGGGACGCCTGGTGGCAGGCGCGGCATCCGCGCAGCGACACCACCGCGTTGGTCCAGCGCAATCTCTACATCCTGCCCAGCCGCCCGGGCGCGGCGTTCTGCGTCACGCTGCTGGTGTTGCTGCTGGCCTCGATCAATGACCAGCTCAGCCTGGGCTACCTGCTGACCTTCCTGCTGGCGGGCGCCGGGCTGGCGTCGATGCATGCCACCCATTCGAATCTGCGCGGCCTGAAGCTGGACCTCAAAACGCCCGCACCCGCGTTCGCCGGCCAGCCCGTGCTGCTGGACATCCGCCTGCACAACGCCGGTGCCCAGCGCTACGGCGTCGGCCTGCGCCTGCCCGACGGCAGCTATGCCGACACCGCCTTCACCGACGTCCCCGCCGAGGGCCATGCGCAACTGCATCTGCAGCTGAGCTTCCCCGCCCGTGGGCGCCACGAGCTGCCGCTGCTGCGCATCGAATCGCGGTTCCCGCTCGGCCTGTTCGGCGCCTGGAGCCTGTGGCGACCGGCTGCGATGGCCTGGGTCTATCCCGCGCCCGAAGTCGATGCGCCGGACGCCGGCGCCAGCGACGAAGGTCTGCCGCAAGGCCAGGGACAACCGGGCCTGGGCGACGATCCCGGCCTGCGGCCGTATCGGCATGGCGATTCGCCGCGTCAGATCCTCTGGAAGAAATCCGCCATGGCGCTCGCGCAACCGCAGCCGCCCTCGGGCGGCATCCACAACGGCGCCGCGCCGCTGCTGGTGCGCGAGCGCCTGGGCAGCCGCGCATCCGAGCAGTGGCTGGATCTGAACGCCACACGCGGCCTGCCCTTCGAAGCGCGGGTGTCGCGCCTGGCCGCCTGGGTGCAACGTGCTGAAGAAGCGGGCCTGCCTTACGGCCTGCGCCTGCGGGAGCGCGAGCTGGCGCCGGACCTGGGTCCGGACCATTACCGTGCCTGCATGGAAGCGCTGACGCTGCTGGAGGACCGCCCATGAGCCGCACCGCCTGGGCCGGCGCCCTCTTCCCCGCCGGCCGCAGCCCGTTGCCGCGCGAAGCCCGGGACACGCTGTTCCTGCTGGCCATCATCACCGCCACCTTGCTGCCGCATGCCGGCCACCTGCCCTGGTGGTGCGGCGCGGTCACGCTGGCGGTGCTGGCCTGGCGCGCGCGTCTGGCCTGGCGCAGTGAAGCGCTGCCCGGACGCTGGAGCCTGATCGTGGTGCTGGCCGTGGTGATGGCGCTGACCTGGCTCAGCCACCGCACCCTGATCGGTCGGGAAGCCGGCATCACCATGCTCGCGATGCTGATGGCGCTGAAGACGCTGGAACTGCGCGCGCGGCGTGACGCCTTCGTCGTCTTCTTCCTGGGCTTCTTCCTGGTGCTGACGCAGTTCCTGTATTCACAGTCGCTGCTGGTGGCCGTCTGGACGCTGCTGTGCGTCTGGGGCCTGTTGTCGGCCCTGGTGCTGGCGCAGATGCCGCAAGGCGTACCCAGCCTGCAGCTCGCCGCCCGGATCGCGGCGCGCAACACCTTGTATGGCCTGCCGGTGATGCTGGCGCTGTTCCTGCTGTTCCCACGCCTGCCGCCGCTGTGGGGCCTGCCCAAGGATGCCGGCGCGCGCACCGGTCTGTCCGACACGATGGATTTCGGCACCTTCGCCGAAGTCAGCTCGGACGAGACCATCGCCATGCGGCTGCGTTTCGAGGGCGCGCAGCCGCCGCAATCGCAGCTGTATTTCCGGGCGCAGGTGCTGTCGCGCTTCGACGGTCGCACCTGGCATGCGCCGCGCGGTTATTGGCAGACGCGCTCTGGCGATGTGGAGCTGCAGGGCCCGAGCTATCGCTATCGCGCCACGCTGGAGCCGCTGCGGGTCAGCGTGCTGCCGATGCTGGACTTCGGCCCGGCGCCCGCCGGCGGCCGGCTCGACGCCGGCAGCATCACGCTGCAACGTGGCGCGCAGGGCCAGTGGATCGCGCCCCGGCCGGTGACCGAGCGCCTGCGCTGGACCTATGAAGCCTGGCCGCAAGCCCGCTGGGGGCTGATGGAGACGGCGGATCAGACACAGGTCGACCTGGCGTTGCCGGTCGGGCTGAATCCGAAATCCCTGGCGGCCGGCGCACAGTTGCGACAGCAATTCGCGTCCCTGGACGACGATGCCCGTGCCACCGCCATCAGCCAGGCGCTGTTGCGGCAGATTCGCCAGAACGGCTACAGCTACACGCTGAGTCCGGGCGTGTATGGCGAGTTCTCTGCCCATCTGATCGACGAGTTCTGGTTCGACCGCAAGCTGGGCTTCTGCGAGCACTTCGCGGCGGCCTATGTGGTGCTGATGCGCGCCGCCGGCGTGCCGGCGCGGGTCGTCACCGGCTTCCAGGGGGCCGATCTGGACCTGCAGGACGGCGACATGATCGTGCGCATGGCGCAGGCCCATGCCTGGGCCGAATACTGGACCGCCCCACGCGGCTGGCAGCGCGTGGATCCGACGGCGGCGATTGCGCCGGAGCGGGTCCAGGGCCGTCGGCTGACCGCGCCGCCGGGCGCGATTGCACAAGCCTTCGACAGCGTCAGCCCGGGGCTGCTGGGGCGCTTGCGCGCGGGCTGGGAGCTGGTCAACAACCGGTGGGAGCAGCGGGTGCTGAACTTCTCCGGCGGCGAGCAGCTGGAGATCCTCAAGCGCCTCGGTTTCGAGGATCCCGACTGGGGCGTGCTGGTGCAGTTGACCGGCTTGCTGCTGGTCGGCGTGGGACTGGTCGGCGCGGGCGTGGCCGCCTGGCAGCGGCATCCGCATGATCCTTGGTCGCGCCAGCGCGCCCGGGTGCGACGGGCGCTGGACCGCCTCGGCCTCCAGACCACGGATCAGGACACGCCGCGCTTGTGGGCGTCGCAACTGCAGGCCCGCCATGCGGACGCTGCGGCGCCACTGGTGCAGGCCTTGTTGCATTTGGAATCGCTGCGCTACCGGCAGGATCAGCCGGTCGCCACGTCACAATGGCTGCGTGATTTCCTGGCCCAGTGCGCGTCACTGGAGAAGCAGCAGCGGCCCTCCCCCGCGCGCGCCTGATGGCGGCGCGTCGATTGCCCCCACTGTTGTCACGAGTGCCAGGACCGTCCGGGTCGTCAGGTCGGCCCCACGGCCCGCTCGTCCTGTTGTTCTCAGACCTCTTGCTGTTGTTCCCCGCATGACTGCTGCCCGCCGCTCCCTGCTTGCCATCCCCCTCACCGTTCTGACCCCCGCGCTGGCGGGACTGGCCGCACTGGCGGCGCTGTCGATGCCCCTGTCCGCGCTGGCTGCGGACGTCGGGCACAAGAAGCCGTTGAAGCTGAAGTTCGCGCCGAAGCCGAAGGCCTCATCGCCCGCCACGCCCGTGTTTGGCGAGCGCGCCGATCTCATGCAGTTCGCCGACCGCGAAGCCGCGGCGCTGGGCTATGAGCCGGCAGCGCTGCGGTCGATCCTGGCGCAGGCGCGGTTGCAGCCGTCGGTGCAGCGCCTGATCCTGCCGGGCGCGCCCGGTCAGGCGAAGGATTGGGGCGCTTACCGTCAGCGCTTCATCGAGCCCCGCCGCCTGCAGGCCGGCTTGGGCTTCTGGGCCGACAACGAGGCTGCGCTGGCCCGGGCCGAAGCCACCTACGGCGTGCCGGCGCAGATGATCGCCTCCATCATCGGCATCGAGACCTTCTACGGCCGGATCATGGGCGGCTATCGGGTGCTGGACGCGCTGACGACGCTGGCCTTCGACTACCCGAATCCCCTGCCGGTCGGCGCCCGCAATCGCAGCGATTACTTCCGTGAAGAGCTGCGCCAGTTCCTGATCCTGGCGCGCGAGAACGGCCTGGATCCGTTGTCGATGAAGGGGTCGTATGCGGGCGCGATGGGCTGGGGTCAGTTCATGCCGGGCAGCTGGCGCCGGTATGCGATCGATTTCGATGGGGATGGTCACATCGACCTCATCAACAGCCAGGTCGATGCGATCGGCTCCGTCGCTCATTTCCTGAAGGAGCATGGCTGGCAGCCTGGCCTGCCGACGCATTACGAGGTGCAGCCGCCGGTGGACACGGCCGCCAAGGCGCAGCTGCTGATCAGCGATGTGCTGCCGCAGCTGGACGTCAACCAGTTCCTGGCGGCGGGCGCGGATCTCTCGATCGCGGGCCTGAGCCATGTCGGCCCGCTGGCGCTGATCGAGCTGCAAATGGGCGGCGCGGCGCCGGTGTATGTCGCCGGCACCAAGAATTTCTACACCGTGACCCGCTACAACCAGAGCAGCTATTACGCGATGGCGGTGATCGAATTCGCGCAGACGCTGGCGAGCTGGCGGCGGGCGGGGAGCAGCCAAGGCAGCGGAACCAGCAGCATGGCGCCCAGCGACGCGCCGACGACGGCAGCCTCTGCCGCGGCCCTGTCGGCCAACCTGTCTGCGGCGTCGTCAGCGTCCGCCGCCTCTCCACGTTGACGTCGTCAAGACAGGTGGGGTTCGGCCCCTGACTGTGCGTGAGGCGTGAACGCCGCGGCATCCAGGTCTGTCGGCATGCACCGTGGTCGCGCGGGGCGTGTTGACCTTGGTTTCGGGTTCACCACGGTGCGGGGATGGCTGGAGGCGCTTCTATGATGAATTCGCCGCTGACGCATTCTTCAAGGCCGCCCGCATGCCCCACCGCCTCCACCCTGTCGCCACGCTCGGCCTGCTCATCGCCACGTCGACCGCCGCGATGGCCGACACCGGCGCGGCGCAGCTCACCGACACCGCCTGGTTGCAGATCGCCGCATACCGGCCGCAGGTGCGCACCGCCTTGCGGCTGGATCGGGGCAATGAGCGCGGCACCGAGCTGCGGGCCGAGGATGATCTGGCGCTGAACCGGCAGCCGACCTTGCCGGCAGTGCTGCTGGGATTGCGGCTGGCAGATCGGTGGCGCGCTGAATTCGAATTCTTCGATCTGCGTCGCGATCGGCGCCAGGTGGCGTTTCCTGGCGATGGCGTCGACTTCGGCGGCGGGACCTTCAATGCGGCGGCCGAGGCGCGGGTGGACATCCGCACCTCGCGCTTGAGCGCTGGCTATTCGTTCTACCGATCGCCCGCCTCGGAAGCCGGCGTGGTCGCCGGTATCCACCTGACCAAGTTTTCCATGCGGCTGGAGGGCGACGCGATCGTCAACGGCGTGTCCACCCCGCTGTTCAAGGAGGAGCGCCAGCGCAGCGTGCCCGCGCCGACCCTGGGGGCCTACGCAGCCCATGCCTTCGCGGCGGGCTGGCTGGTGGATGGCCGGCTGGATCTGCTGAAGTTCAACACCCGTGGCTATCGTGGCCACCTGGTGAATGCCCAGGCCAATGTGCAGTACCGATTGACCCGGCACGTGGGCCTCGGCCTCGGTTGGCGCCTCAATGATCTGCAACTGGACGGTCAGGGCGATTCATTCCGAGGGAAGCTGGACTATCGGTTCAATGGGCCGCAAGTCTTCATGAGCGTGGGCTTGTGAGATCGCCCTGGATTCGTGCCAGTACGGCCCCTCTCGCCGACTGGACATGGACGAGGCATCTGCGACGTCTCTGATCGGCTCATGGCGACTCGTCCTGGCCTGCCCCCCCATTCGCCGCCTCTGGATCCTCCTCCCCCGATTCCGCCGCGTCGTCGCCCGGCACGCCCGACGGAGGTCGCAACCAGTACCTCAGCCGCCTCGCTCGCTCACAGCCCTGCGCCACCGGCTGAGACGCCAACGGCACATCACTCCGCCAGTGCCAGGCGCCGCACTCGACGGTGTTGACCCAGGCCGCGCCGATGGCCTGATAGCGCGCTTGAACGTCCTCTCGCGGATGTCCGAAACGATTCAGATAGCCGGACTGCACCACCGCCACCCGCGGTGCGACCGCCTCCACAAAGGCCATCGACGACGAGGTCTTGCTCCCGTGATGCGGCACGACGATCACCTCCGCCTGCAGGCGGTTCGGTGGCCTGTCCACGGCGGCCTCGCGCTCCGCCGTCGACGCGTCGTCTGCCTCGCGCGCCACCAGGCGGCGCTCGCGGGTGATGTCGATGTCGCCCGTCAGCAGCACCCGCCGCTCACCGGCCGAGACCCTCAGCACGCAGGACGCGCCATTGCGGCGGCGTTCGCTCGGCTCATCCGCCTCGCCTGCCTCCGGCGAGAGCAATTCGAAGCGCACGCCGTCCCAGTCCCAGGTCTCGCCGCGCACACACGGGCGGGCGCCGGCCACCGCACCACGCCGTTGGACGACCGGCATGCCGCGCAGCACGCTGTTGGCGCCGCCGGCATGGTCCTGGTCGGCATGGCTGACCATCATCAGATCCACGCGTCGCTCGCCGAGCCCGCGCAGCAGAGGCAGCAACACCCGCTCGCCCGCATCCGAGGCCGGCCCCCAGCGCGGACCGGCATCGAACAGCACCGTGTGTCGATGGGTGCGCAAGACGGCGGCCCCGCCCTGCCCGACATCAGGCACCCACAGTTCCAGCACGCCCGGCGGCGGTCGAGGGGTCTGCGGCCAGAGCAAGGGCAGCGCGAGCGCCACGCCGCACAGGCGCCAGGTCCAGGCCCAGGGCAATGCCGCGATCACGCCGCCGATCAGTCCCAAGGCCTGCGCCCAGCCGGGGGCCCACGGCAGATGCCAGACGGCCAGCGGCCAGTCGCGCAGCCACTCCAGGAACAGATGCAGGGCGTCGACCATCCAGGCGCCCACGGTCCAGAACGGCGCCCACAGCGCGCCCAGCATGGACAGCGGCGTGATGACGTATGAGACGAGCGGAATCGCGATCGCATTCGCCAGCAGGCCGATCACCGAGAGCTGCTGGAACATCAGCAGCGTCAGCGGCGCGAGCCCCAGCGTGATCGTCCATTGCGCCCGCAGACTCGCGACCAGTGCGCCCATCGCGCCCGGCTCGGTCGGCAGCCCGCTGGCCATCAGCAGCGCCACCGCGCAGAAGGACAACCAGAAGCCCGGCTGCGTCAGCGCCCACGGGTCCATCACGCCCACGGCCAGGGCGGCCACCGCCAGGCTCAATCCCCAGGGCCAGCGCAGACCCAATTGCCGCAGCACCGACAGCGTCAACACCAGGCCGAAGGTGCGTTGCGACGGCACGCCCCAGCCGGAGAAGACCGCATACCCACCCGCCGCCACCGTGCCGATCCACATCGCGGCGCGCGGCGCCGGACACCATGCACACAGCCGCGCCTGGCAGCGCCAGAGCCGCCCGCCGATCAGCCCGGCGAGCCACGCGAACATCGTCACATGCAGCCCGCTGACCGACAGCAGGTGCGACACGCCGGTCTCGCGGTACAGCGACCAGTCGCTCGGCCGCACCGCGCCCTGATCGCCCAGGCTGAGCGCCATCAGCACGCCGGCGGCACGGCCTTCTGGCACCTGGGCATCGATCGCCTCTCGCAAGGCTTCGCGCGCCCGCTCGACGCTCACACCACGCGCCGCCTCCAGGCGCTGCGCACTGCGGCTGCGACAACTGCCCGAGGCCGGCAGGTCCTGCTCCATCATCCACAAGGCGGCATCGCCGGCTCGCGGATTCATCAGGCCGTAGGGGCGCTTGAGCTTGACGTCCATCTGCCACCGCTCACCCACACGCGGCGCCGACGGCATGCCGTAGCAATTCAACAGCAGCCGCGCCGGCACGCCGTCGGGGCGAGCCGTGATCTTGGGCGGCCGACCCTCAAGCCCTGCAGGCGCGGCGATCGACGTGGATCCCCGCAGCGATTCGCCGCCGCCGTCGACCTCGACAGGCATCCGCCAGCCTTCGGTCTGCCCGATCCCGCTCAATCGTTGCGGAAGCGCGGCGACCCGCACGGTCAAGGTCACGACCTGGCCCTCCAGTGCGGCGGGCAGCAGCTCCGCGAGCCGCAGTTGCGCGCGATGCGCTGCCAGCGTGATGCCGAGCAGGAACGCCAACACGGTCCAGCTCAGCCAGCGCAGTGACCAGGGCCAGGGACGGCGTGATGCAAGGCCGCCGCCATCGGCAGCCTGCCGCCCGAACGACAGCGCGAAGCAGCCGGTCATGACGAGCGCGAGCGCCGTCAGCCAGGCTGTCCACGCCTCGGCGGAGGGCAATCGAGGCCAGGTCTGCACCAGCCCCATGCCCAGTGGGGCGGCCACCAGTGTCCATGCCCAGGCCCAGGCCGGGGTGTAGGATTCACGCGCCTGTCCGGCGAGCGCCATGAGCGCGGGGCCGGGCTCCCGTTTTTCCTCACTTTCGTCTTCAACGACCACCCTCCCATGAGCAGCTCCACCGCGTCCGTTTACGACCGTCTTCAGCAACTCGGCATCACCTTGCCGCCCGTGGCCGTGCCGGCCGCCGCGTATGTGCCGTTCGTGCGCACCGGCAATCTGGTGTTCCTGTCGGGTCATATCGCCAAGCGGGACGGCAAGCCCTGGGTGGGCCAACTGGGCAAGGACGTGGACACCGCCACCGGCAAGGACGCGGCGCGCGCCATCGCCATCGATCTGATGGGCACGCTGCACGCGGCGGTGGGTGACCTGAACAAGGTCACGCGCATCGTCAAGCTGATGAGCCTGGTCAACAGCACCGGCGACTTCGCCGAGCAGCATCTGGTGACCAACGGCGCGTCCGAGCTGTTCGGCGAGGTGTTCGGTCCGCAGGTCGGCGCGCATGCGCGCAGCGCCTTTGGCGTGGCGCAGATCCCGATGGGCGCCTGCGTGGAAATCGAGCTGATCGCCGAGATCGCGGACTGATGAGCGCGCTGATCCCTTCGCGCGTGCTGGCAGCCAGCGCGCTGGTGTCGATCGCGGCGTTGGCGGCGGCGCTGGTGGCGCAGTATCAGTTCGACATCAAGCCCTGCCCGTGGTGCGTGATGCAACGCGGCATCTTCCTGCTGATCGCGGTGGTGAGCGGCCTGGGCTGGTTGTTGCGCCGATTCACGGCGGCGCAGGTGATCTCGCTGCTGCTGGTTGGCGCGCTGGGCGTGGCGGGCCTGTTGGCGGCGGGTTATCAGCATGAGGTGGCCGCCAAGCTGGCGAGCTGCGACATGACCTTCGCCGATCGTGTGCTGACCGCGCTGGATCTGGAGGCCCGCTGGCCGTTCATGTTCATGGTCACTGCGTCCTGCAGCGAGGCTTCCGCCTACACCTTGCTGGGCCAGCCTTATGAAATCTGGAGCGGCCTGCTGTTCACCCTGATCGCGATGGTCAACCTGATGACGCTGAAGCGTCGCCGACTGAACCGGCGTTGATGGTGGCGCAGCGTCGGCGATGCGAGGCCGACGCAGATCAAAACGACGGGGCCTGAGGGTCCCGTTGTTGTTTCAGGGTGTGAGAGGCTGGGGGGCGCGAGGCGGTTGGCGCGAGGACGCCTTTTTGCTTCCTGTGGTGGGCGTCACCCGTATGGTCTTGCCCCGGGCTAGCCGGTCACGTCCTATGCCCTGATTGACGCGGTCCGGGTCTGGGCGGCGCCCCGCATCGCTCGTCGGAGGGGCTCCGTCATCACACTCGTGTCGAGAGAAATCATTCGAAGCTCACGGGGCGTGCAGGCGTGTTGCCCCGCGCCTGCTCGAACACCGCGAACTCTTCATCGCTCAGCTTGGCTTGGCGGCCCATGTCGGCCAGCAGCGAACCCAGCTTCATGCGCTTCTTGGGGCTGATCGCAGACTCCAGAATTTCGCGCACCTCGTCCTCCATGCTCTGGCCGTGCTGCGCAGCACGGACGCGCAGCGCACGGAGCACCTCATCGGACAGGTTGCGAACTGTGAGCACAGCCATAGCGATTAAGTTGAATGCATTCGAGGCATGCATTCTGCAGGGGCGCATTCAGTTCTTGCCCCAGGATCGCTCAGGTCGCTGACGCCGACGCACCCGGCCTGCCGGATCGAAGAGCAGCTGCCGACGCATCGGGCGGATCTCAATCACCGGTGACGACTGACGCAGTATTGCTGGCCACCACGGCTTCGCTGAATGACGCCATCCCTTGGCAACGAATGCGGCCCCCGAAACTTCCACCGATTTTTGGTTGCGACCCTATTGCCGCTAGGCTCCGCGAATAACGCCGTCATCAAAGGACTTCAGCCAGCCCCGACGGGTCCACTGTGAAAAGAGTTCTTCGTATTTGTCAGCCAAGTGCGAGATGTCGACCTCACGCCCCGACGCAATCATCCGCATACCTCCCGCGCCTTTCCGCTTCAACTGCTGAGCGCCGTGCTCGATCAGGAGGGTAAAAGCGTCGGGCCCGAGCACGTCCTCAATCTCGTATTCGTCAGCATCGACCTCGCTCAGGGCTTCGAGCACGAACGCTTCGTACATGGAATCTGGCATTACGCCGCTTCTCCACAATGCAGCACGCTCCCTGAGCTTGCCGAGCAATTCATTAGAAATCATGCCCAAAGCCCTTTCGTAATCGAATCTCGTACCCAAACATCGCCATAATTTTTCGAGGACCTTCATCCTCCCTCCCCGGCGAAGCAGGTCGCTCGTTAGTCCCGACCCAAATCGAGCCGCGCTCGTCCCAGCATGGGCTGCCCCCTCACCAGCCAGTCAGGCGCTGCCGCCTCCCATGGCCACACACCTTGTACCGACGGGTAGACGATCTGCACCGCGCGCCACGGCCTCTTGCCGTACCAGCGCACGCATCCCAGCATGAAGTCGAACACGGCATTGGAGGTGACCGGTTCGATGTACACCTCAAACCCGCCACCGAGGAAGCCGGCGTAGCGCCGACCCGGCTCGAAGCGAATCCCCGACAGCGCGAACTCCTGATAGGCGTCGATCATCGATTTGCTGATCCGAGAACCCTCGCCGAGCACGATGACATCGGGCACGCCTGCGGAATCCTGCAGCCCTATGGAATAGCTGAATGACGGGCTGCTGCCGTCCTCGGCTGCGAGGACGCTGTAGACATGGCAGCCGTACTCCCGGATGTTCTTTTCGACTTCCAGGTCATGTGGGGATGGAGTCATTTGATGTTGCGAAGTGCCAATCAGCCTTCACGTCTCCTTGAGGGCCAGCTCAGCGCGAATGGCGCTGTTCACCTTTCAATGGCTAGGTCGCGGCGTGATGCGGCACATAAAACCCCCACACACCATTCGACAGCTCCGCGGCAGCGAAACGGACAGATTTCTTCTCTAAGACGATGTCATAAATCCAGGCGCGATGGCGCTCATGTCGATGGGCAGGATGCGGGACAACGATCGGCTCCGGCGAGACCGATTGCCAACGCGCCGCGTGCGCCCATGGATGAATGCCGCCGATGACAAACGCCGCGCCCTCAAAGCCGACGTGAACGGGCTCCCAGCCGGGCGTGAAATCTTGGGATTGCATGGCATGAGAGATTACCCTACCGAGCCGTTGCGAGCCGCGCCTCGCTTTTCATTTCTCCAAAGGGATCGCCCCCACGGTGGCCCGACGGCCCCCCGCTCCCGCCCCTCAAAAATCCAACTCCCCCGGCTCAATCCCCAACCCCAGCGCCACCCTCGCCCGCATGGACCGCGCCAGCCACGCGCTGAGCTCCAGCTGCTCGTACTCCCGCGCCGACAGCCCCAGCCGCATCGCCACGCCCTCGAGCGACAAACCCAGATGGGTGCGCCACGCCTGCGCCGGCGTCATGCCTTGTTGAAACACCAGAGCCACCACCGGATCTGGCACCCGGCGTCCGGTCGACGCGGTCGAGCTGTAGAGGAATTGCATGGGCCGGCATCTGAGCCCAGTTCAATCACGCGAACAAGTGGGAAGCTCTGCGATCTTTGCGATCCGTCCATCCCCGCGCGCCGCATCCATCCCGGCGCGCTCACAGCGCCCGCGCGCACCCGCCATCGCCCAGGCGTGACGCCGCGTCACGGACCTGTCATCCCGCCCGGCCAGCATCGGCGGCTTTGCATCTGTCCGGAGTCATGCCATGGATCGCCGCCGCTTCCTGAATGCCAGCGCCCTTGTCGGAGGCGCCTCCCTGCTGCTGCCAACCGCCGTGCGCGCGCAGGCTCCCGCGCTGATCACCCGCGACAGCATGCGACCGCAACTGCCGCACGGCGTGCAGAGCGGTGATCCGCTGGCCGACGCGGCCGTGATCTGGACCCGCAGCGACCGCCCTGCCCGCATGTGGCTGGAATGGTCGACCACCGCGAGCTTCGCCAATGCGCAACAACTGCGCGGACCGCATCTGCTGGAAGACAGCGACTTCACCGGCCGCATCGACCTGCGCGGCCTGCCCGCGGGCCAGGAAATCTTCTATCGCGTCCAGCTGCAGGACCTGCACAACGAGCGCGTCATGTCCGACAGCGTCCAGGGCCATCTGCGCCTGCCCGCCGCCGCCGGCACGCGGCCGCTGCGGGATGTGCGCTTCGCCTGGAGCGGCGATACCGTCGGCCAGGGCTGGGGCATCAATGAAGCCTGGGGCGGCATGAAGATCTATGAACAGATCCGCCGCATCCAGCCCGACTTCTTCCTGCACTCCGGCGACACCATCTATGCCGACAGCCCGATCAGCGCCGAAGTGAAACTGCCGGACGGCAGCCTCTGGACCAACCTGGTGACCGAGCAGGTCAGCAAGGTCGCCGAGACGCTGGACGAATACCGCGGCCGCTATCGCTACAACCTGATGGATGCGAATGTGCGCCGCATGTCGGCCGAGGTGCCGCAGATCTGGCAGTGGGACGACCACGAGATCACCAACAACTACTCCGACAGCAAAGACCTCAGCGCAGACAAGCGCTACACCGAAAAGAACATCCCGCTGCTGGTCGCGCGCGGCACCAAGGCCTTCATGGAATATGCGCCGATGCGCCGCTTCGGCGACGCGGAGACCGAGCGCATCTACCGCCATCTGCCGCAAGGCCCGCTGCTGGATCTGTTCGTCGTCGACATGCGCAGCTATCGCGGCCCCAACAGCGCCAACCTGCAGACCGAAGAGAACGCCGACAGCGCCTTCATGGGCCGTCCGCAATTGCAGTGGCTGCTGGACGGACTCAAGCGCTCTCAAGCGGTCTGGAAAGTGATCGCCGCCGACATGCCGATCGGCCTGCAGGTCAATGACGGCAAGGATGCGCAAGGCCGCGACAAGTGGGAAGCCATCGCCAATGGCGACGACGGCGCACCGAAAGGCCGGGAGCTCGAAATCGCCCGGCTGCTGAGCCAGATCAAACGCGCCGGCCTGCACAACATCGTGTGGCTGACCGCCGACGTCCATTACACCGCCGCGCATTACTTCGATCCGAACCGCGCCCGATTCAGCGACTTCCTGCCCTTCTGGGAATTCGTCTCCGGCCCGCTGAATGCCGGCGGCTTCGGCCCCAACCTGCCCGATGCCACCTTCGGCATGCAGGTCGTCTATCAGAAGGCGCCGAATGAAGTGAATGCGCCGCCGACCAATGGCATGCAGTTCTTCGGGCAGGTCGACATCGATGCCAAGACCCGCGCGATGACGGTCACGCTCAAGGATCTGATGGGCGCGTCGCTCTACAGCAAGACGCTCGCGCCGCATCGCGGCTGATCGGCGCCGCGGGGCGCTCGGCCTCAGCGGTATTCCATCGCCCGCAGCACGCCCTGCATCGGCGGCAGCTGCGCCACCATGGCGACCAGCTCGCGGATGCTTTCGGTCGCGGTCTTGGCCCGCACGCTGGCGATCTGGGTGCGCACGGTGGAAATCGCCACGCCATGGCGCTGGGCGATCTCTTGTGGCTGCAGGCCTTCGCAGAGCGCCTGCAGCACCTGCTGCTCGGCCGCGGTGAGCTGGTGTTCCCGCGCAAAGGCCAGCATCGGCAACTCGCCGCAGAGATTGCGCTTGCCCAGCACCAACAGCGCCTGCGCCTGGGCGCCGGGTTCGCGCATCGGCAGGACCGACAAGGCCAGCCGGCCGACGCCCCGACCCAGGCAGATCAGGTGACGCAAGCCGCGCTGCTGCGCATCGAGCAAGGCCTGCTCCAGCCGCTGTTGATCGACCCGCAAGGCGGCGCTCACCAGCCCGCCGGCGATCTGCAACGGCGCTTGCGGCCCGAGTTGGTCGCGCGCCGTGCAATTCGCATAGAGCAGCTTGCCGCCGGCGCCGACCAGGCAGACGCCCAGATCGATTTCATCGAGCGCATGGCGCCACCATTTGTCCGGTCCGCCACGGCGACGTTCTGGCCCGCGATACGCGGTCAGCCATCCCAGCTCCGGGGACCTCCCCAGCATTCCATCCATCTGCGCCTCCGCTGATCAGGGGTGTGGAACGCGGCCTGTGTCGACGATTCTGGAAGCTGTCGGCGATCACATGACCTACTGGAATGTTAGGAGATCGGACTGCGCTTACCTAGCGGAGATTGCATCGCCAGAACCCCTAGGGCCGGGGGGAGAACGATGTCGGGTTTCAGGGCGGTTTGCCGTGGCCGTCTCGGAAAAACCGGCAGACCGACGCTCAGCCCATGAAACCCAGATCCCGCGCACTGAACTGGGTCACGCCCGGCAGCACCCGCGGCAGATCGGTCGGCGACACGCCCATCCACAGCGCCAGCGTCGCCGCCAGCTGATCCACCGCCGTGGTCGGCAGCAGACGACCCTGGCCCACATCATCCGGACCGTTCACGCTCACCGAGGGCGCCGTCCCATAGAAACGCCCGCCGCGCACCGCGCCACCCATCACCAGGTGATGCGAACCCCAGCCATGGTCGGACCCATCGCCATTCGAGCTGAGCGTGCGGCCAAAGTCGGAGGCGGTGAAGGTCGTGACCTGATCCGCCACGCCCAGCTCCCGCAGCGCGGCATCGAAGCTGGCCATGGCGCCGCCGAGTTGCCCCATCAAGGTCGGATGCACCGACATCAGGTTGTCGTGCAGGTCGAAACCGCCCAGCGAGACAAAGAACACCTGCCGCGAGACCCCCAGCGAGCCGCGCGCACCAATCATGCGCGCCACCATCTGCAGCTGTTGCGACAGGCTGCTGGTCGTGTCGAAGCCGGTCTGCAGCGTCATGCCCGCCAGCGCATTCGTCACCACCGATTGCGCCTGGATCGACCGCGCCGTGACCCGGTTGAGCTCCGCTTCCATCCAATGGCTGCGGGGATCGGTGATCAGGCTGCGCATCAGATCGGCGCAGGCCTGCGATCCGAACAGCGGCCGGCTGGTGCCGTAGACCGCCGTCGCCCCGTTGACGCCCATCTGGTACTGGAAGGCCTGGTTGCCCGCCAGATAGACCGAATTGCCGGACAGGTTCACGCAGGTGAAGGTCGCGTTGCCATTGCCGCCGAGCATCAGGTCGCCCATGCGGCCGCCCCAACCGGACACCGCCCCTTCCGGATTGGACGACTGCCACAGGCTCTGCTGATCGTTGTGCGAGAACAGCTTCGGCGGCAAGGGCACGCTGCCGGCCTTGTATTGCGCCAGCGTGGTCGGCTGCGTGAGCGTGCCGATGTTCAGCATCACCGCAAGGCGGTGCTGGTCGAAGACCGGCATCAAGGCCGACAGCCCCGGCGCTAGCGCCATCTGCCGGCTGTCCGGCAGCGCGACGGTGGGCTGGAGCGCGGTCGCGCTCAGCGCCTCGCGTGACAAAGCCAGCGTCTGACGGATGTCGGCATAGGCCTGATGGCTGGCTACATCGAAGGGCACCACCGTGTTGGCGTAGTCGTTGCCGCCATAGAGGAAGACGCAGACCAGCGCCTTGTAGTCCCCCGAACCGACGGTCGCTGCCGCCACGTCATTGATCGCGGCGAGCTGCAGCGCCCAGGGCGCGGCGGTGCCGGCGACCGACAAGGCGGAGGCCCGCTTGAGGAATTCACGGCGCTGCATCGCGCCAAGCTTGGAGACATGGGCCACGATCGGTTCCTTACTTCTGGATCTGATATTCGGGGCTGGACAGCAGCAGCAGCCACGAGGCCTTGACTCGATTGAGCTTGCCGGCGTCGGTCGCGACATTGATGGTGTTGAGCGCCGCCACGATGCGCGACTGCGTCGCCTCCGAGATCCCATCGCCCGCCAGCAGCAGGGCCTGGCGGGCCACCATCGCGCGGGTGTCGTTGACCAGCGCGAGGTCGGGCGTGAAGTCCGCCTTCAGGTCGCCGATGCCGTTGGTGAGCAGGCTGTGCATGAAGTTGAGATAGCCCGCCACCGTCGTCTCGTTGCAGAGCTGGAACTCGGGCGCGGTGATTGCATTCGCGGCCAGCGCCGAATTCGGCGGCACATAACCAGGTCGGAAGAAGCCGAACACCGACGGGCCACGGAACGGGCACTGGCCCAGTCGCGTATCCGGATTGCTGGTGTCGCCCACGGCCCAGATGTCGCCGGCCGACACCAGGCCGGTGGTGCGCGCCATCTGCACGAAGCGCTGCACCGGCTCGCGCAGCTTGCCGGCCGCCGCGGTACCGCTGGGCTGGCGTGCCTCGATGTCCAGCAGGATCGCCCGCAGCACTGCCTGAAGGTCGCCACGCTGACCGCGGCCGTTGTCATTGAAGACGGCAGCCACGCGCTGCACATAGGCCGGGCTCGGATGCGAGCAGACCAGCCGCTGAATCAATTGCCGACCGATGAACGGGCCGACATTCGGGTGGTTGCACAGTGTGTCCAGCGCGAGGCGCATCGCCGTCGGGCCATCGGCGCTGGCGGGAATGACGGTCCCCAGCACCGACTTGGGCCCGGTCGAGAAACGGCTGGCGTTGTGGACCATCGGCCGGCGCAGATAGCTCGGATCAGCGCCCGACGGGTTGCTGCTGTCCACATCCCAGCCGGTGAAGACCCGGGCCAGCTCGGTGATCTGGGTCAGGCCATAGGTCTCGACCGGCCGACCGCCCGACAGCACCGGCGTGCCATCCGGCTGCAGTTGCACCAAGCCGATGGTGAACAGCTGCATGACTTCGCGGGCGAAGTTCTCGTCGGGCTGGCGCCCGGTCTTCGCGTCTTCCTTGCGGCTGCCGCGCATCGACAGGTACTGGCCCATCGCCGGAGACAGCGCGACCGCTTCGAGCAACTGACGGAAGTTGCCGAAGGCATGGTCTTCCAGCAGGTCGGCATAGGCGACGATGGTCATGGTGCGCCAGGCCGAATTGATGCCGAGCGTGGACACGATGAACAGGTCCGACAACGCCAGGACCATGCGCTGACGCAACTGATCCGGCGAGCCGATCAGCTTGCACCAGGTGGTGCCGTCCAGCCCGTTCCAGGCGTTGTACTTGTAGGACTCGCCACCCAGCCCCACCCGCACCATGCGGTCCCAACGGCTCTCGGTGCGAGGCGCGATGAACTGCAGGTCCAGCCACGCGCTGTAGCCGATCGACTTGAGGGTGGCGATGTCCGCCGGCGTGGCCGCGAAGCCCGCCTGCGCAAGGAAGCGCGCGGCCTGGGCGTCGTTGGGCAAGGGATAGGTCACCGGCACCGCGGGCGCGGCGCCAGGTGCCGGGCTGGGCACGGGAGCGGTCGATCCGCCACTGCTGCTGGGTGGCGGGGCTGGGGCGGGCGTCGGTGCGCCGACCTCGCCCGGCGCGGGGGTCCCGGCCGGCGTGGCGGTGCCGTCGGCACTGCCGCCACCCCCTCCTCCTCCACAGGCACTCAACGCGGCGGCGGCCGCCGTGACGGCGGCGGAAGACCAGGGGAATCGAAGCATGGCGGCGAACGACGGGGTACTGCAATGGCCGTCACTCTAGGGAGAACGGCCCGCCGCATGCGCGCCAAATCGGCAACAGAGGAAAGGTCCGGCAACATCGGCAGAGACCGTGTTTTCCGTCCTCGACACCGCCGAGTTTTCTCCCGCCGAAAACGCCTGTTTTCAGCGATTCGCCGTCATCGACCTCGCCCGTGCGTGCGACTTCTCACACCGCGTTCGGACCGCCCTCAAAAGGCCGAATCGCGAACCTGACCCGTGGGGTGTACGGAGGCGCGGGACCGACCGGACGAGCCGGTCAGACCGTCATGAAGCCAAGGTCTTTCTGGTCGAAGTTCACGATGCCGGGCAGCACCAGCGGCAGATCGGTGGCGCTCACGCCCATCCAGCGCGCCAGCGTGGCGGCGAGCTGATCGACCGACGTCGTCGGCAACAGCCGGCCCTGGCCGACGTCATCCGGCCCGCCCACGCTGACCGACGGCAACTGACCATAAAAGCGTCCGCCCTTCACCGCCCCGCCCATCACGAAGTGATAGCTGCCCCAGCCGTGGTCGGAGCCATCGCCGTTGGAGCTCAGCGTGCGGCCGAAGTCGGAGGCGGTGAAGGTGGTCACGTTCTGCGCCACGCCGAGTTCCTGCAGCGCGGCGTCGAAGCTGGCCATCGCATTGCCGACCGAGCCGAGCAGGCCGGGATGCTGATTCACCAGCAGGTCATGCAGGTCGAAGCCGCCCAGCGACACGAAGAACACCTGCCGCGACGCGCCCAGCGCCTGACGCGCACCGATCAGCCGGGCGACCATCTGCAGCTGGGCCGCGAGGGTGCCGGTCTCGAACGGCGTCTGCAGGCTGATGTTGGACAGCGCGCTGCTGATGGTGGACTGCGCATTGATCGAGCGCGAGGTCACGCGGTTGAGCTCGGCCTCCATCCAGTGGCCGCGATCGCCGGTGATCAGGCTGCGCAGCGCGTCGCTGCAGGCCTGCGAGCCGAACAGGCTGCGGGTGACGCCATTGATGGCCACCGCGCCGCTGCTGTTCATCTGATATTGCACCGCCTGCTTGCCGGCCATGTAGACCGCATTGCCCGAGATGTTGATGCAGCTGAAGGTCGCATTGCCGTTGCTGGACAGGAACTGATCGCCCAGACGACCGCCCCAGCCGGAGGTCGCGCCTTCCGGATTGGACGACTGCCAGAGGCTTTGCTGGTCGTTGTGGGAGAACAGCTTCGGCGGCAGCGGCACATTGCCGGCCTTGTACTGGGCCAGCGTGGTGGGCTGCATCAGCGTGCCGATGTTGAGCATCACCGCCAGCCGGCCCGCATCGAAGATCGGCTTCAGGCCGGACATCGTCGGCGCCAGCGCCATCTGGCGGCCGTCGGGCAGTGCGACCGACGGCGTCAGCGCGGTCGCGGCCAGTTGGTCGCGCGGCGTGGCCAGGCTTTGGCGGATGGTGCTGTAGAGCTGATGGCTGGCCGCGTCATACGGGACCAGGGTATTGCCGTGGTCATTGCCGCCGTAGAGGAACAGGCAGACCAGCGCCTTGTAGTCGCCCGGCGCGGTGGCCGCAGCAGCTTCGTTGATGGCGGCCAGTTGCAGCGCCCAGGGCGCGGCGGTGCCGGCGACGGACAGGGCGGAGGCGCGCTGGAGGAATTCGCGGCGACGCAGGGACGCGAGACGGGACACGTGGGCCATGGATGCGCTCCGCTTACTTCTGGATCTGGTAATCGGGGCAAGCCAGCATCAGCAGCCAGGAGGCCTTGACGCGATTGAGCTTGCCCGCGTCGGTGGTGCCCGCGATGGCGGCGACGGCGGTCGTGATGGTGGTCAGCGTGGCCTCGGAAATCGTGCCGCCGCCCAACAGCAAGGCATGGCGCTGCACCAGCGCGGCCGCATCGGCCGCCACGGCCAGGTCGGCGGTGTAGTCGGGCTTCAGATCGCCGATGCCGCCGTTGACCAGGTTCTGCATGAAGTTCAGATAGCCGGCGACGGTGCTCTCATTGCAAAGCTGGAATTCCGGCGCGGTGATGCCGTTGCTGCCCAGTTGCGAATTCGGCGGCACATAGCCGGGCCGGAAGAAGTTGAAGACGGAGCCGCTGCGCATCGGGCTCTGGCCCAGCCGCGTGGCCGGGTTGCTGCAGTCGCCGATCGCCCACAGGTCGCCGGGAGAGCTCATGCCCACGGTGCGCGCCCACTGGACCAGCCGCTGCACCGGCTCGCGCAGCTTGCCGCTCGACGGGGTGCTGCCGGGCGTGCGCGCTTCGCTGTCGAGCAGGATCGCGCGGATCACCGCCTTCATGTCGCCGCGGGCGCCCTGGCCGTTGTCGTTGAAGACGGCGGCCACGCGCTGCACATAGGCCGGACTCGGATGCGAGCAGACCAGGCGCTGGATCAATTGGCGGCCGATGAAGGGGCCGACATTCGGATGATTGCTCAGCGTGTCGAGCGCGGCCTTCATCGCGGCCGGGCCGTCGGCGCTCTCGGGGATGGTGGTGTCCAGCACCTTCTTCACGCCAGTGGAGAAGCGGCTGGCGGTATGCACCATCGGGCGGCGCATGTAGCTGGGATCGTTTCCGCCGGCATTGGTGGTGTCGAAATCCCAGCCGGTGAACACCCGCGCGATCTCGCCGATCTGCGTGAGGGTGTAGGTGTCGACGGTCTTGCCGCCGCTGGTCTTGGGCGTGCCATCGAGGTTGAGCTGGCTCAGGCCGATGGTGAACAGCTGCATCACCTCACGGGCGTAGTTCTCATCCGGCTGACGTCCCGTCTTGGGATCTTCCTTGCGGTTGCCGCGCATCGCGAGGTAGACCCCCATCGCCGGCGACAGCGTCACCCCTTCGAGCAGGTTGCGGAAGCTGCCGAAGCAGCGCTCTTCGAGCATGTCCAGATAACCGGCGACCGCAAACGACGCCCAGTTCACCGGCAGCCCGTTCATCGACACCACGAAGATTTCCGACAGCGCCAGCACCACGCGCTGACGCAACTGGTCGGACGAGCCGATGAGCTTGCGCCAGATCGTGGCGTCCACACCGGCCAGGCTGTTGCGATAGGACTCCGCCGAGTAACCCTTGGCCACCAGCCAGTCGTAATGCGACTGGCTGCGAGCGGCATTGAATTGAATGTCCAGCCACCGATTGAAGCCGACCGAGCGCACCGACGCGATGTCTGCCGTGCTCGCCGAAAACCCGACCTGCCCGAGGAAGCGTGCCGCCTCCGCGTCGGTCGAAGGCGTGGCGCCTTGCGGGCCGGCATCGGGTCCGCCGTCCGAGCCGCTGCTGCCGCCACCGCACGCGGCCAGCAACGCGGCGGCCGACAGCACCGCACCCGCCGTGCCGGCGCTGCTGAGCGCGCCGGCCGGTCGGCTGGCGTCATCGCTCATCCGGGATGAGGAAGACGTTGTGGATGGGACGGACGCCGTGATGGCGGTGCCGGCCTCGCTCTCCGTGGTCGGGATGGCAAGGGAGGCGTCGAAGCGGGAGGCGGTGGCACTCGAATTCATCTCGGCACGTGGCTGGATGCTGCGGATGCCGGATGGTGTCGTCTTTGCCGGTGACATGCAGCGTCATCCGTACAACAGGTGCAAGGGCTCGAAACAATGTGTGAGCCCGTGACGTATTCACGACGATTGCCGCCGATCTGCGCTACCGAAGCGCGGCATCACGGCCGGGGGAAGCGATGCCGCGCTTGCCCTCGCCTCAGATCGACAGGTCCCTCAGGCGCTTGCTGGCCTCGCGATTGGCCAGCAGCTCGGTGCCGTCCGTCATGAGGATCAGCAGCTGGCTCTGATCGTCGGCCTTCATCGAGTCGACGAAGTCGAGGTTGACGATGGCATTGCGGTGCACCCGCAGGAACCGCGTCGGGTCGAGACGGGTTTCCAGCTC
This sequence comes from Burkholderiaceae bacterium, assembly GCA_913776825.1. GTDB lineage: Bacteria > Pseudomonadota > Gammaproteobacteria > Burkholderiales > Burkholderiaceae_C > Roseateles. Next base: position 85,089 of record CAJYPV010000022.1, on the reverse strand, counting down.
GCTGAGCGGCATGCGGACCAGGAAGCTGCTGCCGCGCGCGACGATCTGCGTGTATTTGGCATCGGCGCGCAGATGCTCGATGTCGGTCGGCGCAAGCGGGAAGATGCGGCCGCGGTCGCACACCAGGATGCGCTGCAGCGGCGTAGATGCGCAGCACCTCGCGCGGCGGCAGCCATGCGAGGCCGGATCGATCGGTCGAACTCATGCGACCGATTGTGGGCCGGGCACGCCCGCCAGCGCGGGCTGCGGCGCTGAACTGATGGATTCAGTGGATGGGTTGAGGGAAGACCGGGACGACAGGGACGACCAGGACGCAGCCGTGTCGCCCCTCCGTACAGCGCCTCAAATCAGCGCCACGCCGGTCTTGCTCTGCAGGAACTCGCGCGTCACGCCCGGTGCCATCTCCACCACCTGCAGGCCTTGCGGGGTGACGTCGATCACCGCCAGGTCCGTGATGATGCGGTTCACCACGCCCACGCCGGTCAGGGGCAAGGTGCATTGCGGAATGATCTTGAGGTCTTCCGAGCCGTCCTTCTTCCGGGCCACGTGTTCCATCAACACGATGACGCGCTTGACGCCGGCGACGAGGTCCATCGCCCCGCCCATGCCTTTGACCATCTTGCCGGGAATCATCCAGTTGGCCAGGTCGCCGCGCTCGCTCACCTGCATCGCGCCGAGGATGGACAGATTGATCTTGCCGCCGCGAATCATCGCGAAGCTGTCATGGCTGCCGAAGATGGAGGATCCCGCGATGGTGGTCACGGTCTGCTTGCCGGCATTGATGAGGTCGGCATCGACTTCGTCTTCGGTCGGGAACGGTCCGATGCCGAGCATGCCGTTCTCGCTTTGCAGCCAGACTTCCTTGTCCTCCGGCACGAAGTTGGCCACCAGGGTCGGAATGCCGATTCCGAGGTTGACGTAGAAGCCGTCTTCGAGTTCCTGCGCGGCGCGTGCCGCCATCTGGTCTTGGGTCCAGGGCATGGTGCTTCTCCTCAGGCGGCGGGCCGGGTGGTGCGCTTTTCAATGCGCTTTTCGGGATGGGGGTTGTGCACGATGCGGTGCACATAGATGCCGGGCAGGTGGATGGCGTCCGGATCGAGGTCGCCGGTGTTGACGATCTCCTCGACCTCCACGACGGTGACCTGACCGGCCATCGCGCAGGCCGGATTGAAGTTGCGGGCGGTGCGCCGGAAGATCAGGTTGCCGCTCTTGTCCGCCACATGGGCCTTGACCAGCGCGACATCGGGCCGCAACGCCCGTTCCATGATGTACGCGTGACCGTCGAATTCACGCACTTCCTTGCCTTCGGCCACCAGCGTGCCGACGCCGGTGCGGGTGAAGAAGGCCGGGATGCCGGCCCCGCCCGCGCGCAGCTTTTCGGCCAGCGTGCCCTGCGGCGTGAATTCGAGCTCCAGCTCACCGGCCAGGTATTGGCGTTCGAACTCCTTGTTTTCGCCGACATAGCTGGAAATCATCTTGCGGATCTGGCGGGTCTCCAGCAGTTGGCCGAGGCCGAAACCATCCACCCCGGCGTTGTTGGAGATCACCGTCAGATCCTTGACGCCGGCATCCCGCAGCGCCTGGATGAGCGCTTCCGGAATGCCGCACAGGCCGAAGCCGCCGACGGCGAGCAGTTGTCCATCCCGGACGATGCCGTCCAGTGCCGCCTGGGCACTGGGGAAAAGCTTGTTCATGAAAGTCTCCTGATGCGTGGCCAGGCGGCCGGCTTGCGAAGCGCGGCCACCATCCGATCGGCGCCTGCGGTGCGGCGGCGGGGTCCAGTCCACATGGTGATCGTGGACCGGGCGAGCCGTTGAGCGCAGAAAGCGCGGGACCGCACCGCCAGGCGATTGGCGAGGGAGCGTACTACGTAAGCGCTTAAGTAGCGGCTACGTAGAATTGACTAAGGGCAGTCGGAGGCCAGCCTGGCGCGTCGCCTGCCCTCGACCCCGTTCTCGATCCGCCGCTGGCGCGGTCGTCCGTTCATCGTCCGCTTTCCATCCGGCCTTCGCCGCTGTTTGCCCATGCCGCTGGATTACCGCACCGCTTTCGATCAGGCCCCGATCGGCCTGGTGATCTCCGAGAACCGGTTGATCAAGGACTGCAATCGGCAGGTCCTGGCCATGTTCGGCGCTGAACGGGAGCAACTGATCGACCAGAGCTTCGAGCTGCTCTACCCGACCTCCGCCGAATTCCAGCGCACCGGCGAGCGCATCGTGGCCGCGCTGGACGCGCAGGGCTATTACGCCGACGAACGGGTGATGAAGCGCCTGGCCGGCCCGCGTGCGGGCGAGCTGTTCTGGTGCCATGTCTCCGGCCGCGCGCTGGACCCGTCGCAGCCGCATGCCAGCGGCATCTGGAGCTTCGAGGACCTCTCGGCCCATCGCCAGCTCAAGGCGGACCTGACCGCGCGCGAGCGGGAAATCGCCGCGCTGCTGATCGAGGGCCTGACCAGCAAGCTGATCGGCAAGCGGCTCGGCGTAAGCCCGCGCACCATCGATGTCTACCGCGCCCGACTGATGAAGAAGTACGGCGCGGCCAGCACGCCGGACTTGGTCCACCGATTGCTGGTGTCCTGAGCGCGGGGCCCGCCGGCGCCGTTGCAATCGCTCACACGATGCCCGCCAACCCCGATCAACAGGCACTTCTCTCAAGACCTGTCCCCCGATGTGCGATTTCATCGGTCTTTTGCGGGGCAACCCGGGGATCGGACCACGATTTCTCGCGCACAATACGCGCCGTCCGGCACTGCGCCGGGCTTAACTTGCAAGAGTCCAATCGAATGAACAAGACCGAACTGATCGAACACCTGGCTTCCAAGCATGAGCTGACCAAGGCCGAAGCCGGCCGCATCCTGGAAACGCTGCTGGACGCCGTGGTCACCACGGTGAAAAAGGGCGGCGCCGTGTCCATCCCTGGCTTCGGCTCCTTCAAGCAGCACGCACGTGCCGCTCGTACGGGCGTGAACCCCAGCACCGGCGACAAGATCAAGATCGCTGCTGCCAAGCTGCCGAAGTTCACCCCGGGCGCTGGCTTCAAGGCCGCCGTGGACCCGAAGGCTGCCGCTCGCAAGGCCGCTGCCAAGCCGGCTGCCAAGGCTGCCAAGCCCGCCGCCGCCAAGAAGGCCGCCAAGAAGTAATCCACTTCTGGCTGTCGATCAGCGCCATCCGCCTTGCGGCGGCTGGCGGCTCGATCCCAAACAAACCCGGCCCGCGCCGGGTTTGTTTTTTTGCTCCTACAGTTGCTGCATGTCCGCCCGCCCGTCCGAAGCTCCGTTGCGTGTGCTGTCGCTCATCCCGCCGATGACGCAGCTCAACACCCCCTACCCGTCCACCGCGTACCTGACGGGCTTCCTGCGCTCGCGCGGCCTGCCCGCCGCCCAGCGCGACCTGGCGCTGGGCCTGGTGCTGCGGCTGTTCTCGCGCGACGGATTGCAGCGCATCCGCGCCGCGGTGCAGGCGATCGCGCTGCCGGACCGGGGCCTGTCCTCGCGGCTGTTCGATGAATCCTTCGACCGCTACCTCGCGACCATCGCGCCGACCATCGCCTTCCTGCAGGGCCGTGATCCGACGCTGGCGCATCGCATCAACTCGCGCAGCTTCCTGCCCGAGGGCAAGCGCTTCGAGTCGCTGGAGGTCTATGTCGCGGAGGAAGGCGAAGACCCGCTCGCCTGGGCCTTCGGCGCGCTGGGCCTGCAGGACCGCGCCCGGCATCTGGCGACGCTCTATCTGAATGACCTGGCCGATGTGCTGCGCGAATCGGTCGATCCGCGCTTCGAGTTCGTCCGCTATGCCGAGCAGCTGGCGACCAGTCAGCCCACCTTCGATCCGCTGCATGACGCGCTGCAGGCGCCGACCAATCTGGTCGACGAGCTGCTGGAGACGCTGACGCTCGAAGCGCTGGATGCGGAACAACCGGAGGTGGTGTTGCTGTCGGTGCCCTTCCCTGGCGCGGTCTATGCGGCGCTGCGCATCGGACAGACGATCAAGCGCCACCGGCCCGGCGTGCACATCGTGCTGGGCGGCGGCTTCGTCAACACCGAGCTGCGCGACCTGACCGAGCCGCGCCTGTTCGACTATGTCGACTTCGTGACGCTGGACGCCGGCGAGCGTCCGCTGCTCGCGCTGCTGGAGCACCTCAGCGGCCGACGCAGCCGACAGCGCCTGGTGCGCTGCTTCGTGCGCGACGCGGCGGTTGGCGCCGAGCCGATCCCTCTGCCCGAGCGCGCGGCCGGCGCGGCCAATGCCGCCGACGCTGGCGCGGAGAGCGCTGCCGACGCCGCGCCCGTCGCCGTTCCCGGTCAGGTGCGCTACATCAACTTCGTCGAGCCGGATGTGCCCTTCGAGGACGTCGGCACGCCGACCTGGGACGGCCTGCCGCTGCGCGACTATCTGTCGCTGCTGGACATGCTCAATCCGATGAACCGGCTGTGGAGCGACGGGCGCTGGAACAAGCTCACCATCGCGCATGGCTGCTATTGGAAGAAGTGCAGCTTCTGCGACATCACGCTGGATTACATCTCGCGGTATGAAGCGGCGTCGGCGAAGACACTGGTGGACCGCATCGAGGCGATCGTCGCGGAGACCGGCCAGACCGGCTTTCACTTCGTCGACGAAGCCGCGCCGCCCAAGGTGCTCAAGGCGCTGGCCCATGAGCTGATCGCACGCGGCGTGTCCATCAGCTGGTGGGGCAATGTGCGCTTCGAGAAGACCTTCACGCCCGAGCTCTGCCAGTTGCTGGCCGACAGCGGCTGCATCGCCATCAGCGGCGGGCTGGAAGTGGCGTCGGACCGGCTGCTGACCTTGATGCAGAAGGGCGTGTCGGTGCAGCAGGTGGCGCGGGTGACGCGCGCCTTCACCGATGCCGGCATCCTGGTGCATGCCTACCTGATGTACGGCTTCCCGACGCAGACGGTGCAGGACACCGTCGATGCGCTCGAGTACGTGCGTCAGTTGTTCGAGAACGGCTGCATCCAGAGCGGCTTCTTCCACCGCTTTGCCTGCACGGTGCACTCGCCGGTCGGCAAGGATCCGGAAGCCTTCGGCGTGAAGCTGGTGCCGCTGCCGCCCTCACCCTTCGCCAAGAATGATGTGGGCTTCATCGACCCCACCGGCACCGACCACGACGCCATGGGCGAAGCGCTGAAGAAGGCGCTCTACAACTTCATGCATGGCATCGGCCTGGAGCAGGATGTGCGCCGCTGGTTCACCGTGCGCGTGCCCAAGCCGAAGGTGCCGCGGCATTTCATCGAGCAAGCGCTGGACGAAGCGCCTGCGCGTTGAAGTCGAACGTTGACGCCGTGGGTTGAGCCCGCTCAGTTGGTCGACTGAAGGAATCGAGGATTCGAGGATTCGCCGGTGGATTGAGGCAGACGCCCTCTTCCCGCTCCGGCGATCTCAGCGCAGCGACAGATCAGCGATCGCCGCCGGCCGAGCCTGGCGCGCCGCCCGTCCCTGCCGCGCCGCCAAGCGGCAGCGTCTCGCCCGCCGGCCCTTCAGCGCCCGCGCTCGGCGGCACGGTGCCCAGCGCCATCATCGCGCTGGTGCCGAGGCGATCGGCGCGGCTGGTGGAGGTCGCGCCGCTGCGGCTCGGCTCGGTCAGCGCGGGCGGCGGCGGCAACGGCACCGGCCGCACATCCAGCCGCACATTCAACAGCGTGAGGTCATCCGCCGGGCCGTCGGTGTTGAACCAGCCTCGAGTGCCCTCGCCTCGATACAGCCGGAAGACGAACCCCATCCGGTCCTTCGGCTCGGTCGCGCCGGGCCGCACGCGCGACGCCATCGCGCGGACTTCGCCGGCCGGCGAGGTGATCAGCTCGCTCATCGCCTGGACGATGCGGTTGTCGCCGAGGATGTCCGGCTGGAAGGTGTCCACCGGTCCATGGGCCCAGGACGGCGCGGACTGACCGGCCGAGCGCGGCAGCACCGGATCCGGCACCGGCGTCTTGCGACGATTCGGCGTGGTGACGCCGGACTGGAGGTTGTGGCGATCGCCATGGTCCAGATAACTGAGCCGCGCGCCCTGCACATTGAAGCCGGGCAGGCCGGGATCGGTGCGGGCGTCGCGCAGATCCACCAGCAACGCACCACGACCGCCGATGATTTCGATCTGCTGACCCTGCACCACCGCGGCGCTGTTCTCTTCCACGCCGAGACCGAGTCGATAACCCTTGGCCAGCATCAGCGGCAGCATCCGGCCGATGCGGCCGCGCTTGAGGAAATGCTGGTCCACGAAGAGTCGGTCGCCGACGAAGCCCAGGCCCTGGTCGATCTCCTGACCCTCGCGCATCTGGCCGCGCATCACCTGCATCACATCCAGCGCATCGCGGAACATGGTGCGGCTCATGATCGCCGCGCCCGCGCTGGTCCCCGCCACGACGCCGCCGTCGCGGTAGACATCCCAGATCGCTTCCAGCATCGGCGTGGCGCGGCCATCCGGCTGGAAGGTGTCGACGATCAGGCCCTGCGCGCCGCCGGAGAAGAACACCGCATTGGAGGCGCGCACCTTGTCGATCAGGTCGGGATCGGCGAGGTTCTTCTTGACGTCCGAACCTTCGAGCCGGGGCGCGACCGGAATGTGTTCCGCATGCGCGCCGTGGCGCTGCAAGGCTTGCACGATCAGTTCCGCCGAGCGCTCCGGGCTGGCCGAGGCGGTGGCCAGCACCGCGAAACGCGCCTTCTGCGCGCCGCCGGCTTCGTCCACGATGCGCTGCCAGACGACCTCGTTGTCATAGCGCAGCGCGCCGCCGATGACGATGGCCGTCTGCGCATGCGCGCCCTGGAGTCCCAGCGCCGCCAGAAGCGCCACCTGGGCGCGCAACAGTGCGTTGAACTTGTGCATGAGGCGATCTTGCTCCGTCAGGCGCCATCGAGAAAGCGGGCATCACCCGAATCAGGGGGCCTGACGCGCGATCGACCCCGCACTCAGGGCATGCCGTCGATGACGGAACCCGAACGAGGCTTCGCCCGCATGACGACCAGCCGGCGCGCGGGCGTGTCAGCCCGGCGCAGCGCCGACGTCATCGGCTTCAGGACCCTGATCGACGGGCTGTGAGGCGTGCTCGTCGACCGCGGCGCAGGCGGTAGAAGAGCAAGGCGGCAAACACCGCCACCGCCCCGCCCATCACCACCCAGCGGCTGGTGCCACCGCCCGGGCGGGTGACCGACTGCAAGCTGTCCATCAGGCCGCCAAAGCCGACGCTGATCAACAGCAGCACGATCACGGTCATGACCAGGGCAAATGCCAGGCCTGCCAATTGGCGATTGGTGTCGTCCTTCATGACGGCTCCGACGTGTCCATGCCCAGCGCAGACTGGATGCGCGCCACCGTCGCCTTGAGCGCGTCGAGTTCGCCGCGCAGCGCGGCGATCTCGTCGTCGCGAGCGGGGGTGGATGCGGCGCCGGTGACCGCGCCGGCACTGTGGCCCGCGGTGACCGTGACGGGCGGCTCCCCGCTGAGCAGATGGGCCCAGCGCTGCTCGCGCGCGCCCGGCGCTCGCGGCAGCTTGCGCGCCATCGGGGGCTCGCGGGCGGCGAGCTCATCGAGGAAGCCTTCCACCGACGACACATCGGCGAAACGATGCAGCCGCTCGGTGTTGAGCCGCAGTTCCGCGGCGGTCTGCGGGCCGCGCAAGATCAGCACGGTGAGCAGCGCCTCGGCCTGGCCGGGCACGCCCAGCACCCGCTTCATGTTGTGCTCGAAACGCACCACCCGGCTGCCGCTCACGCTCTGCACCAGGCTCATCGACTTGAGCTCATCCAGCACCGCAGCGACTTCGGATTCGCTCGCACTCATCACCGGATCGCGGGCGGTCTTCTGGTTCACGCCCAGGGTCAGGCTGTTCAGGGACATTGGATAGCTGTCCGGCACGGTGGATTCCTTTTCCACCAGCACCGCCAGCACGCGCGCTTCCAGCGCGCTCAGTTCACGCAAGGCCATGGATTCCTCAGCTCAGACGCCAAAACCGTCATCGGCCTGGATGACCGCGCCGTTGATGAAACGGCTTTCCTTGGCGCACAACATCAGCAGCGTGGTGTCCAGGTCCTGCGGCAGGCCGACCCGCTTGCGCGGCAGCAGCTCGACCAGCTTGCGACCCTGTTCGGTCTGCCAGTGATGGTGGTTGATTTCGGTGTCGATGTAGCCGGGGCAGATGGCGTTGACGTTGATGTCGAACTTGCCCCATTCCAGCGCCATCGCGCGGGTCATGTGGATGACCGCCGCCTTGCTCATCGCATACACGCCGATCTGCGACAGCACCCGCAGTCCGGCCATCGAGGCCACATTGACGATGCGACCGCCGGTGTAGGTGCCCGGCGCCGCGCCGCGCGCCCGCGCGACCATGCGCTTGCCGACTTCCTGCGCGACGAAGAAGGCGCCGCGCACATTGGTGTCCATCACGAAATCGAAGTCCTCGGGCGTGACATCCACCAGCCGCTGGGTGGTGCTGACGCCGGAGTTGTTGATGAGGATGTCCAGCGTGCCGACCTCGGTCTCGGCGCGCGCGACGGCGGCCTTGATGCTGTCGATGTCGGTCACGTCCATCGCGACGACATGGGCGTCACCGCCCTCCGCCTCGATCTCGGCGCGCAGCGCCTTCAGGCGCTCGACTCGCCGGGCCGCCAGCACCACGCAGGCGCCGGCCTTGGCCAGGGTTTTTGCAAACTGCGCGCCCAATCCACTGGACGCGCCGGTGACGAGGGCCACACGGCCCTCCAGATCAATGCTGTAGCTCATGGCAAGGTCTCTCGAAAACTTCCCGTCTGACCCAGAAACAGTGCCAGGGACGATAGCACGCATGCAGGACGGCGCAGCCGTCACGCCACGAGGAAACTGTTCCCGGAATTCGGGCCGTCGCCATGACTGAACGCGGCGACGCCTGCCGGCTCGGTACTCGGTCGAACGCGCGGCGCGGATGACGCGCCGCGTGCGCTCAGTCCGCCAGCACCGTCTCGATCTCGGTGGTGACCTGCGCCATCAGCTTGTGCACCGGGCATTTCGCGGCGACCTGCAGCAAGCGCTGGCGGTCGTCCTCGCTCAGCGGGCCTTCCAGCCGCACCGTGGCGCGCAGCTTGTAGACGCCCTGCTGCTCCTGGCTGTTGTCGCGCTCGACATCCACCTTCACGTCCTCCACCGGTAGACCCTTGCGCTGGGCATACCAGAGCACCGTCAGCGCCTTGCAGGCGCCGAGCGCGGCGTCGTAGAGATCATGCGGATCCGGGCCGGCATCCTCACCACCGCCCGCCACCGACTGGTCCGCGGTCAGTTGATGCTGGCGGATGCGCAAGGTCTGGCGCATCGGGCCGGTCTTGTCACGCTGGATCTGGATGCTCATCGACAACTCCTCTGATTGGATCGCCGCATGCTACGGCGCGCTGCTGGGCACGGCATCTGCCGAGCGGGTGATGGCTGCGGCGCGGCACAAAAAGCACGATCGTTCTTTTTTCGATTTCACGCAGCTAGAATGCGCCGCAAACCGCACCGCCGCTGTCCGCGCCGGGTGTCTTGACGAGAACAAACAAGGATGACCATGACCTCCGAAGAACTTGTTGCCCAGTACGGTCCGCGCGAGAGCATGGATTACGACGTGGTCGTGGTCGGCGGCGGCCCGGCGGGCCTGGCCACGGCGATCCGCATCAAGCAATTGGCCGCGGAAAAGAGTCAGGAGATCTCGGTCGTGGTGCTGGAGAAGGGCTCGGAGCCGGGCGCTCACATCCTCTCCGGCGCGGTGATGGATCCGAAGGCGATCACCGAGCTCTTCCCGAACTGGAAGGAGCTGGGCGCGCCGCTGAATCAGCCGGTCAGCGGCGATCAGGTGCTGTTCCTGAATGAGACCGGCGCGCAGGACACGCCGCAATGGCTGATCCCGCAGTGCTTCCACAACCATGGCAACTATGTGATCTCGCTGGGCGCGGTCACCAAGTGGCTGGGCGAGCAGGCGGAAGCGCTGGGCGTGGAGATCTTCCCCGGCTTCGCTGCGGCGGAAGTGATCTATGACCAGCAGGGCCGCGTGATGGGCGTGTCCACCGGCAATGTCGGCGTGGGCAAGGATGGCGAGCCGCATGAGGGCTTCCAGCTCGGCATGGCGCTGCATGGCAAGTACACGATCTTCGCGGAGGGCTCGCGCGGCCACCTCGGCAAGCAGCTGATCGCCAAGTACCAGCTCGATGCGGGCAAGGATCCCCAGACCTATGCCATCGGCATCAAGGAATTGTGGGAAGTGCCGGCGGACAAGGCGCAACCGGGCCTGGTGGTGCACACCGCCGGCTGGCCGATGGACAGCGACACCTACGGCGGCGGCTTCCTCTACCACCTGGAAGGCAACAAGGTCACGCTGGGCTTCGTGGTCGGCCTGGACTACAAGAATCCGTGGCTCTCGCCCTTCGAGGAAATGCAGCGCTGGAAGACCCATCCCAGCATCCGCAAGCACATCGAAGGCGGCAAGCGGCTGGGCTATGGCGCCCGCGCCATCACGGCGGGCGGCCTGCTGAGCCTGCCGAAGACGGTGTTCCCGGGCGGCGCGCTGGTGGGCTGCGACGCCGGTTATCTGAACGCCGCGCGCATCAAGGGCAGCCATGCCGCGATCAAGACCGGCATGCTCTGCGCCGACGCCGTCGTGGACGCGCTGGCGGCGGGACGCTCGCTGGACGAGCTGAGCGCCTATCCGGCGGCATTCGAGCAAAGCTGGCTGCGTGAGGAGCTGGACCAATCGCGCAACTTCAAGACCTGGTTCAAGAAGGGCAACACGGTCGGCACGCTGATGACCGGCATCGAGCAATGGCTGCTGCCCAAGCTGGGCATGAAGCGTCCGCCATGGACCATCCACCGCGATCAGCCGGACCATGTCTATCTGCGCCCGGCGGCGGAGATGCCCAAGATCAGCTATCCCAAGCCGGATGGCAAGCTGACCTTCGATCGTCTGTCGTCAGTCTTCGTGTCCAACACCAACCACGAAGAGAACCAGCCGGCGCACCTGACGCTCAAGGACAACCGCGTGCCGGTGCAGGTCAACCTGGCGAAATACGCGGGCCCGGAAAGCCGCTACTGCCCGGCCGGCGTCTATGAGTTCGTGAACGACGGCGGCACCGAACGCCTGCAGATCAACGCCCAGAACTGCGTGCATTGCAAGACCTGCGACATCAAGGATCCGACGCAGAACATCGTGTGGGTCACGCCCGAAGGCGGCGGTGGCCCGAATTACGCGGGGATGTGATCGAGATTCGCTGCATGAAGCCCGCCATCTGGCGGGCTTTTTTTCGCCCGTCGTGTGGCCGATGGCGGCAGTTCCGAGGGCGACTGACTTCAAACCGCTAGGGATCTCTCCGCCCACTCCACGACAGGCCAAGTGGCTAGAGTGCATCCAGCGATGAGCCATTCACGCGAGTCCTGAACGACAACGGAGAGATCAGCATGAAGACCAAGTCAATTACTTGGAAGGAGTTGGAAAGCGACAACCCCCGGTTCAGAAACTGAGGTCCGCGATGAGAGGGATGACGCTGCGGCGCTCGCGCAAGGCATTCACCAGGGCCTGTGGTGTGGTGGCGACCGGGTGGGTGCTCGTCAGTGCGCCCATCACGTCGGCCGCCACGCCCGACTCCGCCCTCCTGCCTGCCGCCCTCGCCCACGCCAATGTCTACACCTGGGGCCTCGTGGGCACGCCCGGCGCGATCTCCAGCGAAGAAGCTGCGGCGAGAGAACTGGCGCGGCATTGGAACGCCGCACAGCTGTTGGCGGCTCTCCCGGCAGCGTCGGTCGAAGGGCGTCTCTACTTGCTGTGCATCGTCAATCGCCTGCATCCCGCTCGCTATGCGCAGGCGAAGCAAGCCGCCGATCTGTCGCCGACTCAGCAAGCGTCGATCTTCTCCGGCTCCGTGCTGCGACGAGTGCCCGCTCAGGACGTGATTCAGCAGTTCGAGCGCTCTCGTTGCGAGCCGTTGGCCTGGCCGATCGACCTCCCGGCCAGCGGACCACGGCGATAACGGCGGATTGAGCGGCTCAGCGCGTCAGCGCTGCAACACCGACATCCAGCGCGCCAGCAACTGCTCTTCATGCGTGCCCTCGCGCTGATGCGCAGCGATGCGTTCGCGCTCGGCGGGCGAGCGGTTCTGGCTGAGCTTGACCTTGAGCTTGGTGCGTTCCACCGGAATGCGGAAGCCCACGATCGCGCCCAGCAGCTTGCCCTGGAAATCTGCCGGCAGTCCGCTCCATTGCTTGGCGTAGGCGGGCTCCTGCGTGGCGATCAGGCGCTTGAGCAGGTTGTCTTTGTCCAGCGGGTGATCGAGGATCTGCACCCGGCCCTGCACCTGCAGCGTCAGGTAGTTCCAGGTCGGCACGGCCATCGGCGAATCGTAATGACGCGGCGAGACATAGGCGCCGGGTCCATGGAATTGCACCAGCACCTCGCCGGTGGCTGGATTGCTCAGCGCAGCCATGTGCGGATTCGCCCGGGCCAGATGGCCTTCGAGCCACCAACCATTGCCGACCTTCTCTGCGCCCCAGATCATCGGGACCGGTGTGGCCGACAACCCGTGTGTCGGGTCCTGGAGGATCAATGTGGCGAGCGGGTGCTGATCGATCAGCAGCCGCGCCATCGAGAGGTCTGGCACGTCGAATGGCTTGGGCGTGTACATGTTCCTCAATGTAGAACAGAACCCCCGCGCGACGCGCAGCGAGTGGCCGCGAGACGGTATCGATAGGCAACATCCAACAGATGGCCGCTGCGTCACCCTGCCCAGCAGGGGCGCGGCCATCGTGGCCATCGCGGTCTGCACGGGCCACCGAGCGCGGAGTCGTCGACGAGCTACGGAGCCAATGGCTGGCAGAGCCATTCGCGATCGCCGTCATTTCATCGACGCGAGCGCATCATTCGCCGCTACTCATTCGCCGCCACTCATTCGCACTGTTGAATGCGCCGTGCCGCATTCATTTCGCATGGATTCCGGCCGGCATTCAAAAGCGTTCGCGCAATGAGAAAACCCCCGCAACTTTCGCTGCGGGGGTCTCACATTCTGGTTGGCGGAGACGGAGGGATTCGAACCCTCGATGCAAGTTTTAGCTCACATACTCCCTTAGCAGGGGAGCACCTTCGGCCTCTCGGTCACGTCTCCAACCGGAGAAGCTGAGACTATAGCACGGGTTTTTGCATGCTCAAGTGAGTCGACCCTCAAATCTCACTGCCATCACCCCGCGATCTCACTTTCTGAAGTGAAAAGACCGGCCGAAGCCGGTCTTCCTGCGCGGGGTTTCCACCCAACGTTCGCGCCCTGGCACCGCTCAGGACGGCGACGCGTCTCAGGCGGCGTCCTGGTCCAGATCGAAGGCGCGATGCAGCGCGCGCACGGCGAGCTCCATGTACTTCTCGTCGATCACGACCGAAGTCTTGATCTCGCTGGTCGTGATCATCTGGATGTTGATGCCCTCTTCCGACAGCGAGCGGAACATCTTCGAGGCCACGCCCACATGCGAGCGCATGCCGATGCCGACGATCGACACCTTGCAGATGCGGACGTCGCCCTGGACCTTGGCGGCCTGCACCGCGGGACCGACGGTCTTCTCCAGCAGCTCCATGGCGCGCTGGTAATCGTTGCGGTGCACGGTGAAGGAGAAGTCGGTCTTGCCGTCCTGCGAGACGTTCTGGATGATCACATCGACGTCGATGTTGGCATCCGCCACCGGGCCCAGGATCTGGAACGCGATGCCGGGCTTGTCGGGCACGCCCAGCAGGGTCACCTTGGCTTCGTCGCGGTTGAAGGCAATGCCCGAGACGACGGCTTGTTCCATTTTTACGTCCTCTTCAAAAGTGATCAGGGTGCCGGACTTGGCTTCCTCGTGGATGTCGATGTCCCAATTGGTGAAGCTGGACAGCACCCGCAGCGGCACGCGGTACTTGCCGGCGAATTCCACCGAACGGATCTGCAGGATCTTGGAGCCCAGCGACGCCATCTCGAGCATTTCCTCGAAGCTGATGGTGTGCAGCCGGCGGGCCTCCGGGACGATGCGCGGATCGGTGGTGTAGACGCCATCCACATCGGTGTAGATGAGGCATTCATCGGCCTTCATCGCGGCGGCGATCGCCACGGCCGAAGTGTCCGATCCACCGCGACCCAGCGTGGTGATGTTGTTGGCCTCATCCACGCCCTGGAAGCCGGCGATCACGACCACCTTGCCGGCGCTGAGATCGGCGCGGACCTTGGCGTCGTCGATGCTCTCGATGCGGGCTTTGGTGTAGGACGAGTCGGTGGCCACCGGCACCTGCCAGCCGCAGTAGCTGACCGCCTCCAGGCCTTCGGCCTGCAGCGCAATGGCCAGCAGGCCGACCGAGACCTGCTCGCCGGTGGAGGCAATCATGTCCAGCTCGCGCATCAGCGAGGGCGAGCTGCTCGCGGGCGACAGCTCCTTGGCCAGGCCGAGCAGGCGATTGGTTTCGCCGCTCATGGCCGAGGGCACCACCACCATCTGATGGCCAGCGCGGGCCCACTTGGCGACGCGCTTGGCCACATTGCGGATGCGGTCGGTCGACCCCATCGAGGTGCCGCCGTACTTGTGAACGATCAATGCCATGAGAGTGTCTTCAGAAACCCTGGAGGAATCGGGATGGACGCAGCTTGCGTCCGCATGATCGCGAGAGCCGTTGCGCAGGGCGCCAGCGGTCCGCAACCGCAGCCGACGATTCTATAGGCCGCCCCCTGGCGGGTTCGGCCGCTTCACGCGGGCTGGCGGGTCCAGCGCAGCCCCACGAGGGCCGTTTCCGACGCGTCGAGGCAGCGCGCATCCAGGCCCAATCCGGGCACGAACAGCAGGGCCTCATCCAGGTAGAGCAGCGGCCCGTCCCTCTGTGGCGCGGCGATGCCGGCGTTCTGCCAGCACTTCTTGAGCGAGCGCGGCACTGCCTTTTCATGGACCTGAAACCGCTCGCCGCCTTCGCGCGGACGCAAGCTCACCTTGCTGAGCCGGGAAGCCGCCACGCCCCGATCAGGCACGGAAAACACCTCCAGCACGCCGCCCCACGCGCGCACCGGATAGCGGCCTGGCTGGCTCAGATCCAGGCAAGCCGACGCCAAGGTCGCAGAAGGATCTGGCTCGGACGCCGACGTGACCAGTGCATCGAAGATTTCTTCCGAGCCGTCAGACCCGTGACGAGCGCCATCGCCCGCCGATGACGCGACGCTCGGTCGCTGCGCGGGCCCGAAGCCGATGCGAAGCCGCCCGCGATACAGCTGCACTTCCCGATCGCCGAATGGCCAGCGGCCGACATCGGTCTGCGGCACCTCGCGCATCAAGCGCTGCACCAGCGTCGACGGCGCCGCGCGCCCCGCCTCCCGGTGCAGCCAGGCACGCAGGGCATTGAGCGCCCGGGCGGGGCTCAACGAAAGCGCCCACGCCTGTTGAAGGCCGTCCGCATCGGACCAGCGGGCAAGGTCCTCTGCGGCGATTTCGCGCTGCAGCGCATCGGCCTGCTGCGCCCATTCGGCAGCGCGCGCCAGGGCCGTCTCGGCGCCGGGCGACTGCGCCAGCAGCGCCGGCCACACCGCCTGCCGCAGATGATTGCGGGCATAGCGGGGATCGCTGTTGCTGTGATCGTCGATGTAGTCGAGCCGATGGGCGCGCAGGTAGGCCTCGATGGCTTCCCGAGGATGGTCCAGCCAAGGGCGCGCCCAGCACAAGGCGCCGCGCCATTGCCGTCGCGGCATCGCCGACAGCCCCGCCGCGCCGGCGCCGCGCAGCGCCTGCAGCAGAAAGGTTTCCGCCTGGTCGCGGCGATGGTGGGCCAGCAGGAGCAGCTCAGCGCCCGCCTCCGCCGCCATGCGCGCCAAGGCCGCATGCCGGCCCGCACGGGCCCAGGCCTCGATGCTCTCGCCGGGCACGGGCTGGCCGCTCAAGCGTTCAGCTTGGAGTGAGACCGGCAAGCCCTGCGCAGCCCATTGGTCGACCTGCGTCTGGGCATGGCGCAGCCAATCATCCGCCTGGGGGCTGAGGCCGTGATGAATGTGCAACGCCACCACGCGCACGCCCAAGGACTGGGCGGAACAGGTGGTGGCGTGGAGCAGCGCGGTCGAGTCGCGACCGCCGCTGTAGGCGACCGCCACCAGGCGAGTGTCCGCAACGGGAGGCGGCGCCGGGTCGCGATCGATCGACGGGCCGGCCAGCGGGCCGGCCGCAGGCTCAGCGGCTCTTGGTGTCGCTGAACCGGCCATAGGCCTGCAGGCGCTCATAGCGGCGCTCCAGCAGATCCTTGGTCTTCAGGTCGGAGACCTGGCGCAGTGCGTCGCCCAGCGCGCGCTTGAGGTTGGACGCCATCTGCTTGGGATCACGGTGAGCGCCGCCGACGGGCTCGCTCACGATCTTGTCGATCAGACCCAACGCCTTCAGGCGGTGCGCGGTGATGCCGAGGGCTTCGGCCGCTTCGGACGCGCGCGCGGCGGTCTTCCAGAGGATCGAGGCGCAGCCTTCCGGAGAGATCACCGAATAGGCCGAGAACTGCAGCATCAGCACCTGGTCGGCCACGCCGATGGCCAGCGCGCCGCCGGAGCCGCCTTCACCGATCACGGTGGCGATGATGGGCACTTCCAGCTGGGCCATCTCGAAGATGTTGCGGCCGATCGCTTCGGACTGTCCGCGCTCTTCAGCGCCGATGCCGGGATAGGCGCCCATGGTGTCGATGAAGGTGAACACCGGCAGACCGAATTTCTCGGCCAGCTTCAGCAGGCGCAGCGCCTTGCGGTAGCCCTCCGGACGCGGCATGCCGAAATTGCGCTGGGTGCGCTCCTTGGCATCCGAACCGCGCTGATGGCCGATGACCATGCAGGCCTGGCCATTGAAGCGGGCGATGCCACCGACGATGGCGGCATCGTCAGCGAAATGGCGGTCGCCGTGCAGTTCCTGGAATTCGGTGAAGACGTCGGCGCAGTAGTCCAGCGTCTGCGGACGTTGCGGGTGGCGGGCGACCTGATAGACCTGCCAGGGCAGCACGTTGGCGTAGATGTCCTTCGTCAGCTGCTGGCTCTTCTTGCCCAGTCGGTCGATCTCTTCGGAGATGTCCACCGCGGACTCGCTCTGCACATAGCGGAGTTCGTCGATCTTGGTTTCGAGTTCAGCGATCGGCTGCTCGAATTCGAGAAAGTGCTTTTTGCTCATCCTGCTTGGTCTCTCAGCGATGATGGCCTGCGTCAAAGGGCATCGGAGGTGGGCGATGCCAGGCATCGCCGGATCCTCAGAAGGCCCTCGTCACGTCCTGCCCGCGATGCCGGATGGGCGTGCGGGCGAGGGGCTGCAAGGGTTTCAATAATCCACCGGTAGCGGATCGAGGCTGCGCCAAATGTACCATGTGGCTACCGAGCGATAAGGCGCCCAGCCCTCGCCCAACTCCCGCGCTTCGGCCCGGGAGACGGGCTCGTCGCTGAAGTACTGGAGGCTGATGCCCTTGATGAGGCCAGGGTCATCCAGCGGCAGCACATTCGGCCGCATCAGGTGGAAGATCAGGAACATCTCGGCCGTCCAGCGACCGATGCCGCGGATGGCCACCAGCTCTTCGATGATGGCTTCGTCGTCCATCTGCGCCCATTGGCGCACATGCACCTGGCCGGATTCGAAATGCTGGGCCAGATCGACCAGGTATTCGACCTTGCGCGCCGACAGCCCGGCCGCCCGCAGCGCGGGTTTCTCCAGCGCCAGCACATCGACCGGCTTGATGCGATTCGCCGGGCCGGGGGTCAGCTCCACGAACTTGTTCCACAAGCCCTGGGCCGACTTGACCGAAATCTGCTGACCGACGATCGAGCGCGCCAGCGTCGTGAAGGCATCGGTGCGGCTTTGCAACCGCGCTTCGCCGAATTGCGGGATCAGCTTCTTCATGACCCGGTCGCGCTTGACCAGATGACGGCAGGCTTCATCCCAATAGTCCGGGGTCACCCCGGCAGTCGCCACACGCGCCATCAGGCCTGCTCTCCAGACTTCTGAGCCACGCGCACCCAGGCCGTGCCGGTGGCGGAATCCTTCAGTTCGATGCCTTGTGCCGCCAGCGCCTGCCGGATGCGGTCCGCCTCGGCGAAGTCGCGCGCCGCCTTGGCCGCGGCGCGCGCGGCAATCTGGGCCTCGATCGCGGCCTCGTCCAGGCCGTCGCCGGCTTGCAGATAGGCCTTGGGCGATTGCTGCAGCACGCCGAGCACGCCGCCCAGCGCCTTCAGCAAACCCGCATCGGCCGGTGAGCGGTCGCGGTTGACCTGGTTGGCCAGCTCGAAGAGCACCGCCAGCGCACCGGGCGTGTTGAAGTCGTCATCCATCGCGGCCTTGAAGGCGGCGGCGTGACCGTGGGTCCAGTCGATTGTCACGTCGGCGGCGGGCACGGCGTCCAGCGCGGTGTAGAGCCGGCGCACGGCGGTCCGGGCGTCGTCCAGGCTGGCGTCGCTGAAATTGAACGGGCTGCGGTATTGGGTGCGCAGCATGAAGAAGCGGATGGCTTCGCCGTCGAATTTCTTCAGCACATCGGCGATGGTGAAGAAGTTGCCCAGGCTCTTGGACATCTTCTCGTTGTCGACGTTGAGGAAGCCGTTGTGCATCCACACATTCACGAACGGTTGGCCAAAGGCGCCTTCGCTCTGCGCGATTTCGTTCTCATGGTGCGGGAACTGCAGGTCCATGCCGCCGCCGTGGATGTCGAAGCGCTCACCCAGCAGCGCGCAGCTCATGGCCGAGCACTCGATGTGCCAGCCCGGACGGCCTTCGCCCCACGGGCTGGGCCACTTGGCTTCGGCCGGCTCCTCGGCCTTGGCCGACTTCCACAGCACGAAGTCCAGCGGGTCCTGCTTGCCGCCGTCCACCGCCACGCGCTCGCCGGCGCGCAGTTGGTCCAGCGACTTGCCGCTGAGCTTGCCGTAGCCCTCGAACTTGCGCACCGCGTAGTTCACGTCGCCGCCATCGGCTTGATAGGCGAGCCCTTTGCCTTCCAGCTTGCCGATGATGTCCAGCATCTGCGGGACGTAATCGGTCGCGCGCGGCTCATGCGTGGGCTTGGCGATGCCGAGCGCGTCGAAGTCGCGGTGCATCGCGGCGATCATGTCGTCGGTCAGTTGGCGGATCGTCAGACCGCGCTCCAGCGCCCGACGGATGATCTTGTCATCGATGTCGGTGATGTTGCGGACATAGGTGGGCGAATAGCCACTGGCCTTGAGCCAGCGATAGACCACGTCAAACGCGATGTTCATGCGTGCGTGGCCCATGTGGCAGAGGTCGTACACGGTGATGCCGCACACATACATGCGGACGTGGCCCGGATCGATCGGTTGGAAAGGCTGCAGCTGACGGGTCAGCGTGTTGAAGATGCGCAAGGAGGACATGAGTGGGGCCACTGGAGAAGTCCCGACCTCGACCATCGCGCCCAGCGCAGACAGGGCGCTATCGGGATTCCGGCCGGTGCGGAGGTGCCGATGCACCGCGATGCACAACGAGGGACGGGGCCGGAAGAGGCGGGTCAAGCGAGGGACGACAGCTCGCTCTAGAATGGTCGGCAGTATAGCGGTCCGACTGTCCGGCAACTCCGGACAGACCCGGTCCGCCCCCCGGCCCGATGGGGTCGTCGCCGTGAAGGTCCGCAGGATGAGCGCGAGCGGACCGTGTGATCACCGCAGGATGGCCGTGGGCTGTCCGATCGACCGGGCGCGTCGTCTGCTCGTCGATCGGCGCGTACCGTGGCGCTGACCGCGAGGATGGCCCGGCACGCGGCGACATCGATGGGGTCAGACCTTGCGCGCCTTCGCCGGACCGACCCTCACGCACTGCCCAGCCGACCGATCGCGCCACCGTCCCACACACACAAGAAGCGCCAGCACACGCCCACCATGCCCATCCGTTTCACTCCCCTGCTCCGTTGCCTCAGCCTCGCGCTGGTGGTGCTCAGTGGTCCGGCCGTGCAGGCCGCCGCGCTGGACGATGCCCAAGGCCTGTGGGCCGCAGGCAAGCGCGAGCAGGCCATCAAGCTGGCGGAAGACGCACTCAAGGCCACGCCGGACGATCCGCGGTTGCGCTTTGCGCTCGGCACCATGCTGATGGAGCACCAGCAGCTCGAGCGCGCCCGCGTCATCTTCATGAGCCTGACCGAGGAATTCCCGGATCTGGCCGACCCCTACAACAACCTCGCGGTGATCCATGCGGCGCGCGGTGAGTACGAGCCGGCTCGCCAGTCCCTGATGCGGGCACTGGAATTGCAGCCCGACCACTCCCAGGCGCAGGAGAATCTGGGCGATGTGCTGATGCGCCTGGCGCAGCAGTCCTATGAACGCGCGTTGAAGCAGGCACTCGGCGATGACACCGCCCTGCGCCTGAAGCTGCAACGCGTGACCGAGTTCAACGGCGCCAAACGCGTCGTGCGCTGAGCGCCTGCTCGGGCCGCTTCGGCCCCTGCCGCGCGCTTTCCTTCCACGCTATCAACGGTCGACACAAGAACCCCATGAGGACTTCCAAATTCCTGCTGGCGCTCGGCGCCGCGACCCTCAGCCTGGCGGCCTCGCTGGCGCAGGCTCAGGTGGTCAAGCTCAGCACCACGATGGGCGACATCCGCATCCAGCTGCAGCCCGAGAAGGCGCCGAAAACCGTCGCCAACTTCCTGGACTATGTGAAGGCCGGTCACTACAACGGCGTGATCTTCCACCGCGTGATCGATGGCTTCATGGTGCAGACCGGCGGCTACACGCCCAAGCTGCAACAGCGCCCCACCAAACCGCCGATTCCGCTGGAAGCCGGCAATGGCTTGCTGAACAACCGCGGCAGCGTGGCCATGGCCCGCACCGGCGATCCCAATTCGGCGACCTCGCAGTTCTTCATCAATGTGGTGGACAACCCGGGCCTGGACCCCGGCTACGCCCGCGACGGCCTCGGCTATGCGGTGTTCGGTCAAGTCATCGAAGGCATGGAGGTGGTCGACAAGATCCGCGTCGCCCCCACCGCGCCGCGTGACGCCGCGTTCCAGAACCTGCCCACCACCCCCATCCTCATCAACAAAGCCACCGTGGAGAAAAAACCATGAGCAAGAAAGTCGAACTGCACACCAACCAAGGTCTGATCACCCTGGAACTGGACGATGTGAAGGCGCCCGCCTCCGTCGCCAATTTCCTGTCGTATGTGGCCAAGGGCCACTATGACGGCACGATCTTCCACCGCGTGATCAAGGGCTTCATGGCCCAGGGCGGCGGCTTCGACGTGGGCATGAAGCAAAAGGCCACCGATGCACCGATCCAGAACGAAGCCAACAACGGCCTGAAGAACGACAAGTACACCGTCGCGATGGCGCGCACCAATGCGCCGCACTCGGCCAGCTCGCAGTTCTTCATCAACACCGTCGACAACGAGTTCCTGAACTTCAAGAGCGAAAGCCCGTCGGGCTGGGGCTATGCGGTTTTCGGCAAGGTCGTGGGCGGCACCGACATCGTCGACAAGATCGAGAAGGTCAAGACCGGCCGCTCCGGCTTCCATGATGATGTGCCGACCGACCCGGTGATCATCGAGCGCGCTGTCGCCGTCGAGTGATTCCGTCGCCCTTCCCGCTGCCCCAGCCGCTGGCGACGCTGCGCGCCGAGCCGGGGTGGCGGCGGGTGGACGTGCTGTCCGACCTGCACCTGTCGCCGGACCTGCCGGCCACGCTGGAACGCTTTCGTCAGCACCTCGCGGCCACGCCGGCCGATGCGGTGTTCCTGCTGGGCGACATCTTCGAAGCCTGGACCGGCGATGACGCACGCTGGCAGGCCGGCAGCTTCGAACAGCATTGCATGACGCTGCTGCGGGAAGCCTCTCGCCGCTGCGCGCTGTACTTCATGCACGGCAACCGCGACTTCATGCTGGGCTGGGCCATGGCGGACGACAGCGGCCTGCGGCTGCTCGACGACCCCGTGCGCTTCGACGCCTTCGGGCAGCGCTGGCTGCTCAGCCATGGCGACCTGTTGTGCGTCGAGGATGTCGGCTATCAGCGCGCCCGCCGCATCGTGCGCCGCGCCGGCGTGAAGGCGTCCCTGCTGATGCTGCCGCTGTCCGCGCGCCGGGCGCTGGCACGTCATCTGCGCGCCAAGAGCCGGGCCCATCAGCGTGATCCCGCGCATTGGGCCGACGTGGACGACCGCGCCAGTCGCGACTGGCTGCGTGCCGCGGACGCCAGCGTGCTGATCCACGGCCACACCCACCGCCCCGCCGATCATGATCTCGGCGGCGGACTGCGTCGCGTGGTGCTGTCGGATTGGGACTTCGACCATGCGCAGCGCGGCGATGTGCTCGTGCTCGACGCTTCCGGCGTTCGACGCGATGCGCCGATGCGCACCGAGGTCACGCAGGCCCGCCACGCCGCCTGAACCGGCGGCTGTTTCACCGCCTCGCCTTTCGGAGTCGATATGCTGTCCGGCCTTCTGCAGCGATGGCGCCAACGCCGCGAGCAGCGCCAGCTGGAGCAGTTCGCGATTCCCGAGCCGCTGTGGCGGCACACGCTGGCGCACTATCCCTTCCTGGCACGACGCAGTGACGCGGACCAACGCGAGCTGCGTCGCCTGTGCTCGCTCTTCCTCGCCGCCAAGGAATTCCACGGCGCTGGCGGCTTTGTCGTCACCGACGAGGTCGCCGTCGCCGTGGCCGCGCAGGCCTGTCTGCCGGTGCTGCGATTGGGGCTGTCCTGGTATGACGGCTTCGTCGGCATCGTGATGCATGAAGGCGAGGTCATCGCGCCTCGCGAGACGATGGACGACGACGGCGTGGTCCATGCCTACGACGAGCCGCTGGCCGGCGAAGCCATGGAAGGCGGTCCGCTGATGCTGGCCTGGAGCGCGATCACGCCCGAGGCGGTGGACCGCGTCGAAGGCCACGATGCGGTCTACAACGTCGTGATCCACGAATTCGCCCACGTAATCGATGCGCGGGACGGCACCATCAATGGCTCGCCCGCCCTGGCGACGCGGGAAGCGCGTCAGCAATGGAGCGCCACGATGGAGGCCGAATGGACCTGGTTCTGCGATCGGGTCGATGCGGGCGTCCCCACGCTGATCGATCCGTACGGGGCCGAGGCGCCGGAAGAGTTTTTCGCGGTCGCCGTCGAAGCCTTCTTCGTGGCGCCGCACGAGTTGCTTCAGGAGCAACCGCGGCTCTATCAGTTGCTGGCCGACTTCTTCCTGCAGGACCCGGCGCGGGACTGAAGCAAGCTCGCTGCAAGCGGAACGCCAAAGGTGCATCGACGGGTGGGACTTGCTTCTCCCACGCCGGCTTCAGCAGATCAGCGGCACTCGCGAGGACGTTGGCGCAGCAGGCTCCGGACAAGAAAAAACGCCTCGAATGAGGCGTTTTTTGTGGGGCGGTGCCGCGCTCAGTCGGCCGTCGCCGGCTCCGCCTTCGGCTTGTTGCTCTTGGTGGGCGTGATGTCCAGCTGGACCTCGCCCTTGTCGTCGACGTCGACACTCAGTCGGCCGCCATCGACCAGTCGACCGAAGAGCAGTTCGTCGGCCAGCGCGCGTCGGATCGTGTCCTGGATCAGGCGCTGCATCGGCCGCGCGCCCATCTGCGGATCGAAGCCCTTGTCGGCCAGATGCTTGCGCAGCGCATCGCTGAAGGTCACTTCCACCTTCTTCTCGCCGAGCTGGCTTTCCAGTTGCAGCAGGAACTTGTCGACCACTCGCAGGATGATGTCCTGGTTCAGGCCGCCGAAGTTGACGATGGCATCCAGACGGTTGCGGAACTCGGGCGTGAACAGCCGCTTGATGTCGGCCATCTCGTCGCCTTGCTCGCGCTTGGTCGTGAAGCCGATGGTCGACTTCTGCATCGCCTCCGCGCCCGCATTCGTGGTCATGATGATGATCACGTTGCGGAAGTCGGCCTTGCGTCCGTTGTTGTCGGTCAGCGTGCCGTGGTCCATCACCTGCAGCAGCACATTGAAGACATCCGGATGCGCCTTCTCGATTTCATCGAGCAGCAGCACCGCATGCGGCTTCTTGGTGATGGCCTCGGTCAGCAGACCGCCCTGGTCGAAGCCGACATAGCCCGGAGGCGCGCCGATCAGCCGGCTGACCGCATGGCGCTCCATGTACTCCGACATGTCGAAGCGGATCAGCTCGATGCCCAGGATGTAGGCCAGTTGCTTGGCCACCTCGGTCTTGCCGACGCCGGTCGGGCCGCTGAACAGGAAGCTGCCGATCGGCTTGTCCGGCTTGCCCAGGCCCGAGCGCGCCATCTTGATGGCCGCGGCCAGCGCATCGATCGCCGGATCCTGACCGAACACCACGCTCTTCAGATCGCGGTCCAGACTCTTGAGCTTGCTGCGGTCGTCCGACGACACCGATGCCGGCGGAATGCGGGCGATCTTCGCGACGATGTCCTCGACCTCGGCGCGGGTGATGGTCTTCTTCTGCTTGCTCTTGGGCAGCACACGCTGGGCCGCGCCGGCTTCATCGATGACGTCGATCGCCTTGTCCGGCAGATGGCGGTCATTGATGAACTTGGCCGACAGCTCCGCCGCCGCCTGCAGCGCACCGAGCGCGTACTTCACGCTGTGATGCTCTTCGAAGCGGGACTTCAGGCCCTTCAGGATCTCGATGGTCTGTTCGACCGACGGCTCGACCACGTCGATCTTCTGGAAGCGACGCGACAGCGCCGCATCCTTTTCGAAGATGCCGCGGTATTCACTGAAGGTGGTCGCGCCGATGCACTTGAGCTGACCCGACGACAGCGCCGGCTTGAGCAGGTTGCTGGCGTCCAGCGTGCCGCCCGACGCCGCACCGGCACCGATCAGGGTGTGGATCTCGTCGATGAACAGGATCGCGCCCGGCTGCTCCTTGAGCTGCTTGATGACAGCCTTCAGGCGCTGCTCGAAATCGCCGCGGTACTTGGTGCCCGCCAGCAGCGCGCCCATGTCGAGCGAATAGACCACCGCCTCGGCCAGCACGTCCGGCACCTGGCCTTCGGTGATGCGCCAGGCCAGGCCTTCGGCGATCGCGGTCTTGCCGACGCCGGCCTCGCCGACCAGCAGCGGATTGTTCTTGCGACGGCGGCACAGCACCTGCACCACGCGCTCGACCTCGGACTCTCGGCCGATCAGCGGATCGATCTTGCCGTCCTTGGCCATCTGGTTGAGGTTCTGGGTGAACTGCTCCAGCGGCGAGCCCTTGCCACCGCCGCCTTGTGCATCACCTTCCTCGCGCTCGGATTCGGAGCCGCTGCCTTCCGGACCCTTGGGCGGCTCGGGCGGTTCGCTCTTCTTGATGCCGTGGGCGATGAAGTTCACCACGTCCAGGCGGGTTACACCCTGCTGGTGCAGGTAGTAGACCGCGTGGGAATCCTTCTCACCGAAGATCGCCACCAGCACATTCGCGCCGGTGACTTCCTTCTTGCCGTTGCCGGTCGACTGCACATGCATGATGGCGCGCTGGATCACGCGCTGGAAACCCAGCGTGGGCTGGGTGTCCACTTCATCGGTGCCGCCGACGGTGGGGGTGTTTTCCTTGATGAACTGCGCAAGCGACTTGCGCAGATCCTCGATATTGGCTGCGCATGCGCGCAGCACTTCAGCCGCGGACGGGTTGTCCAGCAGCGCCATCAGCAGATGCTCCACAGTGATGAACTCGTGGCGCTGCTGGCGTGCCTCGACAAACGCCATGTGCAGGCTGACTTCAAGCTCTTGCGCAATCATGCGGCCTCCATAATGCACTGCAAAGGATGTCCGGCCCGCCGGGCGGCGGCCAGCACCGTTTCGACCTTGGTGGCCGCGACGTCCTTGGTGAATACACCGCAGACGGCACGGCCCTCGTGATGGATCTTCAACATGATCTGGGTGGCCGTATCCAGGTCATGGCGGAAATACTCCTGCAACACCATCACCACGAACTCCATCGGCGTGAAGTCGTCATTGAGCATCAGCACCTGATAGAGGCGCGGTGGCTCGGTCTTCTGAGCGACACGCTCCAGCGTCGTGGAACCGCCGTCATCTTGACCCGGCGGGCTTCCTGGTGGACCCGCTGGCGGAATGTGTTGGGAAAGCAAGGGCATGCGCCGATTCTATAAACAGCGGGACTTCCCTACATAGGGGCGGGACTCCCACAATCAAGCCTACTTGAAACCATCTGAACCGGGCCAGAAAACATCGGCCACCGCAGCGAAAAATCCGAGCAGATCGGACGAAATCGGCGGGTGCTCGCGCCCGGCCGGGGCTGGTTTCCCCGGGCTGCATCGGCGCCGAAGATCCGGCGCACGTCGCAGCGTGTTCCTAGTGTGGCACTACCGGCGTGGGTGACCCCGGGGAGTTCCTGAATTGACACTGGCTTGACACGGCTTTGAGAATCCGCCCCGGGTGCGACAAGACACCGGGATGGAGAAGAAAATGGCTACAGGCACGGTAAAGTGGTTCAACGATGCCAAGGGATTTGGCTTTATTGAGCCGGAACAGGGCGGAGGCGATGTTTTTGCGCACTTCTCGGCCATTCAGATGGAAGGCTTCCGCACGCTGAAGCAAGGCGGTCGCGTCAGCTATGAGCTGGTCGAAGGACCGAAAGGCCAACTGGCCCAGAACATCCGGCCGATCGACGAGGACGTCAGCACGCCCGTCGGCATCCCGATGATTCCCGAGGCCATGGCCGCTGCCGGCCAGTCCGCCGCGGCACTCTGAACCCGGCCTCCGCGCCGGCATGACACCAGGCCCGCCGCGTGCGGGCTTTTTGCGTTGCGCCGGGCGCTCGGCGAGCCCGCGACGCGTCAGGTCAGATCGTCCGACCTGACGCCCGCTCCACCCGACGCGCGGCTTCCGAGGGCTCGGGCGACGTCATCTGATTGAGCCGTTCCTCGACCGCCATGCCGGCTCCGTGGAGCAGCCGCATCTGCGCCTCATCCAGGCCCGGCTTCGGCGCATGACCCATCACGCACAGCGCGCCCAGGCACACCCCCTGCAGATAGATTGGCACGCCGGCGTAGAACCGGATATGCGGCTCGCCGGTGACCAGCGGATTGTTGGCAAAGCGCTCGTCCAGTGTCGCGTCGGGCACCACGAACGGCGCGGGCCACCACAGCACATGCGCGCAGAACGAGCAGTCCCGCGGTGTGCTGCGGGTCGGCAAGCCGACGCTCGCCTTGAAGAACTGCTCATCGCGGTCGATCAGGGACACCGCAGCCATCGGCAATTCAAACGAACGAGCGACCGTCTGGACCAACGCGTCGAGGAACGGGTCGTGCGCCGCATCGAGCAGCCCGGTGCTGGTCAGCAGGCGCAGTCGCACCAGCTCGTCGCGAGGATGTGGTGCGCAAATCATGCGAACTCCGTTGTGGGCGCTGAGCGCCGGTCACCACACACGATCACAGTCCAGGTCTCCGATGAAATGAAATGAAGTCGGCGGAAAGCCGTGCTCGCCGATCCGCATTCGCCAAGTGGCGGGAGTCGAGTCAGCGAGCTGGCAACGGAGCAATCGAATCGCCAGACGATGCCATCACGGCCGCCCGCCCCGTCACCGACGCCAGGGCAACTTCGACTCCCAGTCTGCCGTGACGAATCACCGGCAGCACACGAGCGAAGGCCCGCATTCGTGAATTTCGAGCGATTCAGCGCGGCAGCTTCTGAATGCTGTGAGCGAGTCAACGAGGCAACCGTGTCGGTCGTCGCTGGTCGAATGGATTCAATGCCCTCTGACAGCGCTCTCGAATGAAACGCTGCGCGCGTCGATTCA
This sequence comes from Burkholderiaceae bacterium, assembly GCA_913776825.1. Lineage (GTDB taxonomy): Bacteria > Pseudomonadota > Gammaproteobacteria > Burkholderiales > Burkholderiaceae_C > Roseateles. Next base: position 57,430 of record CAJYPV010000022.1, on the reverse strand, counting down.
AAAGCAAACAACCCCAGGCGATGTCTCGCACTGGGGTTGCATGGAGGCGGTGGAGTCGGGTCAGTCGCAGCGGACATCGCCCGGCGGGCAGCGCGCCTCACGCGCCACCGCATACGGTGCTTAGCGCATGAACTTGCCGTCCGGGCCAATCATCGACAGGTCGGCATAGTCCAGACCGGTGTGATCGTTCGGCGAGAACGACACCTCCAGACCGCCGATGTCGACCTTGCGCATGCCTTCCAGCGCATCGCGCAGCTTTTGGCGGGTCGGATTTGGGCCCGCGCGACGCAGACCTTCGACGAGCACCTTGGCGGCGGCGAAGCCTTCCATCATCGCGGGCGTGATCTCGCCCTTGCCCTTGGCCTGCGACAGCTGGGCGGCCTCGGTCACGATCTTGCTGGCCTTGGAGCGCTCATACGGGAACACCTGGGTGACGATCACCCCGCGTGCGTTCTCGCCGAGGAGGCTCACGAAACCCTGCGCCGCATTGTTGGACAGCGTCACGATCTGCGCCTTGGATCCGGCTGCGCGGATGGCGGCGATGCCGTCGGCGACCACCTTGCCGGAGCCCAGGAACAGGATCGCCTGCGCGTTGCTCGACACGGCGCTTTGCGCAGCGACCTTGAAGTCCGGCTTCGCGCGGTCGAACTTGGCGGAGAACGCGGCGGTCTTGTTCACGGCGGCGAGGCCGTTGTTGGCGCCGATCACGGCGTCCGCGCCGAACGAGTCGTCCACTTGCACGACGCCGATGCGCTCGATGCCGATCAGGCTCAAGTGGCGCACCGCGCGCTCGGCTTCACGCTGGTAGGTGGCGCGCACGTTGAACACCCACGGATTGACCGGGAAGTGCAGCAGCGCGGCACCCGACGAGGGCGCGATCAGCGGCACATGATGGGTGGACAGCAGCGGCAGGATCGCCTGGTTGTGCGGCGTGCCGCGCGTCAGGAAGAGCGCCAGCACGTTGTCGGTGGTGATCAGCTTCTGCGCATTGGCGGCGGCGGCGGGCGGGTCGAACTTGTCATCCAAGGACACCAGCTTCACGGTCTGGCCGTTGATGCCACCGGCGGCATTGATCGAGTCGAGGTAGAGCTTGGCGCCCTCCGTGGTCTCGGTGACGCTCGCTGCCACGGGGCCGGTGAAACCTGCCGTCTGGCCGATCACGATTTCAGCGTGAGCGGCCCACGGCAACACGGCGAGGGCAAGCAAGGACAGCAATCTCATTCATGTCTCCCAGGGTCTGGTCAGTTATGGGAGCGGATGCTCAACGGACTTTCCTTCAAGCCTTGCAGGGATTCCCCTAGGGTCATCATTCGGCGTGACAAAGTGCGCATTTCGTTGCGGAAAGCGCTTGCAAGAACGGGGCGGTTACCAACGACTTGTGAGCAGCTGTAATCGCGGGTGAAGCAATTGGTAACTCTCGCGAGTGATGATGCGGACTGCTATCAAGCGGTGAATGGAGTCCAAAGCATCCAAGCGAATCAGGGTTACTAACCTTAGGACGGCGTGCCGCTGCGCCCATCTGCTTTTGGAAATATTCACATCTGGGCAATTACCGTCGCGTTGGTTAAGCATACGCAGATGACCCTCTCATGAAATAATTGAAACCAGAGCAGCAATGATGCTGTTGTGGGTGATGTGCGCCACAAGCGCCGCGGTGAATTGGCCGCCGTTCTCAGTTTGAGTAGACAGTTCATTCACTATCACGTAGGCGATAGGCGCAGTGCCCAATGCGGGAACTCCGACGCCGAGCACGTGGACAAGCGTGAATGCGCTAGCAACGAGCAGGTAGTTGCGCCTCAAGCCCACCGCGCGCAGGGTCCGAGTGAGCGCATAGAGGATGGTTTTTTCAAACGCGGGGACGACGATGGTGAGCAGAGCGACTTCGGACGCTCCCCACACCTCTGTTGCGCTCAGCTCCGTTTGATGGGTGGGAAACAGCAAAGCCAGAGGGGTGGCGATCAGCACGCCAATCGCGAACGTGATTGTCCCGAGCCTGATTCCTCTTAACGGCGCGGAAAGATTCGAGGGGAGCATCATTGGCATTTCGGGAAGCCGTGTGTTTTTCGGACTTTGACCTTTCTCTTACTCCCAGAGACAGAAAGCATTGCCCGTCAGACTGGTTGCAGAAGATAGCGCACGTCACCCGCCAAATTGATTCCCTGTTAAAGGATGGGATCGACCCTTGGAGATTTCATCGCCGCGACGAATCCTGAGGGGTAGCGCGCTTGCAGTGGAGCGCACACCCAAGGCCATGATGGATTACATCCAGGAGTTAAGAACAGCTCGATCGATATCGCCGGTGGATCCAGTGGCAGAGTCCTGAAGCGGAAGCTTGGCTGCGGAGAGGCGCTTCCGTTGGATTAGCACAGCCATGTGCAACGATCCGCGGCAAGAATGAAAAAACCCCAGGCACTCGCGTGCGCTGAAGTTTTTGATCTCATCCAGTCCATGGCCCCTTTAATGGCCCCAATTTCCACTTTAGGCTGCTAGCGGTCATCTTCCTCATGCGGAAGGCGCTCTAGACGCACGCCCGAAGAAGCCAACCGAACCTCGATCTCAGACATGCGATACGGAGCCAAGTGCCCTACCTGCAGGCCTGCGTCCGACGCGAGTTGCGCAGCAAGCTTTCCTAAAGGAAGGCGCTGCGCTTCGGCGAACACCTCGCGCATGCGCTTCAACGTTGCCGCGGGAACCGGCCCAGTTGCCTTTGCCACCATCGGCGGCATGCGCTCTGTTGGTGGAATATCCGGCCTCGTGCAGCTCACTGTCCCCTGCGCCTTCCAGCCACAGTTGCTGCAGCGCACTTGAAAGAGACTTCCAGCGTCGCTGTACTGCAGCGTTCCATGGCATTCAGGGCAGACAGCATTCATGGAGGGCAGCATAAGCCATGAGCCTCCAGCTGGGCTGCGCGTCATTCGCCATGTCCGCTTTCGATGTGCACTGCGGCGGGCCGATTCAGGCTGGTTATGGGAGTTGACCGCCTATCTCTGTGGAATGCCGCAGACCACGAAAGCGGATGAAGGTCGACACCCAGTAGACGCAGGTCTCCTCGGTGCGGAGGCGGTAGTGAATCAGCCGCAAGCGCTCGCTAGCTGAGCCAGTACTCGCGTGGCGCGCCACGGCGGCAAGTCCGGAGTGGGCCGATGTCGCGGGCATTTGCGAGGGGCCCAATCGGGCAGCAGGGCTGGCATCATGGGAGCTCCATTGCGGTCACCGTACCCTCACCAAGGTTTGTAAACGCGTGCAGCTTTCGCCGGAGATTTAGTGCTGTATAAAAAACAATGACGCGGGAGATTTCGATGAGCTGTCAATCGCTTACCAGTTCTGGGCTGCCCCGATTCAGGGCGCACGGGGCCTGCCTAGGTGGCTTCGGTTGTCTCCCGAGAACACGTTAGGTCTCTGCGAATCCCATGAGTCCTCTGCCTCAATTCACAAGTGTCAGTGAGGTGCTTTCCAATCTGGCGCACGGCGGCGTTGAATGGGCCTCTCGCTACGTCACGTTGAACTTCAATGGAGACAGGGAAGCCTGGGTGACTATCTACCCAATCCAAGGCAACGCCTCCCCCTACTTCGACTTTGCCTACCTCTATGACGCAAGCCCTCAAGAGCGGCTTGCCGAGGTTCTAGCGAGCTTTGCCGAGTGCGAAGTCGTTGATTGGTCGCCAGGCAGGCTTGCATGTATTCAGGCCGATCGAGCAGACGTCACCCAACTAGCCACAATCATCACTGCGGTTGCCAAGGCAGCATTCGGCATAGATCAGTTCAATATCGATGCATTCTATGAAGACTTTCAGCGAGCCTAGGGCACTGCCTCCTACCAGGCGGCCTAACCCCTCCGTCAAGGGGACTTCTTGCGGCGAGCCGCAAGTCGCCCCTTACGTCGAACGTTAGGCATCCGCAACATGCTGAGCATTTCAACCATCGAGGCGCGCCTCGAAATCGCTAGTTCGCGCGGCTGGGGCACAGGCGCCGGAGAGGCCCAGCCTCCATCGATCGTTGCCGATGTCGAGATTCTGTTGGAGGTACGCCTGCCGCTCGAGTACAAGGAGTTTCTCCATCACTTCGGCTATCTGAGCGTCACCAATCGCTACGTGTGCGGCGTCGTTTCACCAGACCTATTGGCACAAGAGGCGGGCAACGTCGTGTATGAAACGCTCAATGCTCGAGAAACGCTCGGCATTCCGAGGCACCTCGTTGTAATTTCCCGGGACCACGACGATCACGGCTATGCGATATGCCTTGACCTACGAACCGTCGAGTGCGAAGCGCCGGTCGTTTGCTGGGATCCTTCGGCAGGACGCACGACACGTTGGTATAAAAGCTTTGAGCAGTTTCTCTTGGAGCACTTACTCGACGAAGCAGATGAGTAACCCTGCGTCGCACCCGACGTGCATCAGCCGGCGTCGCCGTCTGCCACACGAGGGTGAACTCAGACATGAGAGCGCAGGCCATGAGCATCCAACTTCGACGAATATCCATCGCGCGGGCATTGCTCATCGCCCGAGGCTTGGGAGAGGACTCTGCGCGCTCGAATTCTCTCGAAGGTCAACTCATTGAAATCAAGCCAGTCTCTGTGCGGAGCAATCGAATCGGCAAGGTCCCGATTTACTTGGTTGCCCAGTTCAGCGCGATTCTGAAAGGGGTCGAGTACAACGGTCCAATCGTACTTTGCGTCAACCTGGAGGACCGCCGTTGAACCGTTCACTGCTCTTTAATCTTTTGCTGCAGCGGACGGATTCGCTGCCCGCTGAGCGCTAACGTTGAACGACAGCTTGCAGACGGCTGCGACGGAGCGAAAGTCTTCAACGGCTGCGATGCTGCCTCGGCTTCAGGCTGGGAGCGGTGCTCGCAGATGGACTAGCCGTCCTACTACGTGCAGTTCGCGTACGCCGGGCCATCCGTCGCGATGGGGGCGGCCCCGCCCCCTAGTCATCCGACTGTGGTGATCGTGGACGACGAAAGCGGAGCCTGTAGGTTCATGATGTGGATGTAGACGGTCGACGGCGATCCGCATTCGTAGCGCTCAATATGACTTTGCTAGCCGCTTACGAATGAAAAAACCCCAGGCACTCGCATGCGCTGGGGTTTTTGATCTCAACCCGGCGAAGGCCGGGCGGGGAATCACATGTTTTCGATCATCACCTGACCAAAGCCCGAGCACGACACTTGCGTCGCGCCATCCAGCAGGCGGGCGAAGTCATAGGTGACCTTCTTCGACAGGATCGACTTCTCGATCGACGAGATGATCAGGTCAGCCGCTTCGGTCCAGCCCATGTGGCGCAGCATCATTTCGGCGGACAGGATCTCGGAACCGGGGTTCACGTAGTCCTTGCCAGCGTACTTCGGCGCGGTGCCGTGGGTGGCTTCGAACATGGCGACGGAGTCGCTCAGGTTGGCGCCCGGGGCGATGCCGATGCCGCCGACCTGTGCGGCCAGTGCGTCGGAGATGTAGTCGCCGTTCAGGTTCAGCGTGGCCACGACCGAGTACTCGGCCGGGCGCAGCAGGATCTGCTGCAGGAAGGCATCAGCGATGCTGTCCTTGATCACGATGTCCTTGCCGGTCTTCGGATTCTTGAACTTGCACCACGGGCCGCCGTCGATCAGCTCAGCGCCAAATTCGGTTTGCGCCAGGGCGTAAGCCCAGTCACGGAAACCGCCTTCGGTGAACTTCATGATGTTGCCCTTGTGCACGATGGTCACGCTGGGCTTGTCATTGTCGATCGCGTACTGGATGGCCTTGCGGACCAGACGCTCCGTGCCTTCCTTGGACACCGGCTTCACGCCAATGCCCGAGGTCTCCGGGAAGCGGATCTTCTTGACGCCGAATTCCTCTTGCAGGAACTTGATCAGCTTCTTGGCCTTGTCGCTCTGGGCTTCGAATTCGATGCCGGCGTAGATGTCTTCCGAGTTCTCGCGGAAGATGACCATGTCGGTCTTTTCCGGTTCCTTCACCGGCGAGGGCACGCCCTTGAAGTAACGCACCGGGCGCAGGCAGACGTACAGGTCCAGTTCCTGGCGCAGGGCCACGTTCAGCGAACGGATGCCACCACCGACCGGCGTGGTCAGCGGGCCCTTGATCGAGACCACAAATTCCTTCAGAACCTGCAGCGTCTCTTCCGGCAGCCAGACATCGGGGCCGTAGACCTTCGTCGACTTCTCGCCGGCGTAGATCTCCATCCAGTGGATCTTCTTGGCGCCGCCGTAGGCCTTGGCCACGGCTGCATCCACCACCTTGATCATCACCGGGGTGATGTCGAAACCGGTGCCGTCACCCTCGATGTACGGGATGATGGGGTTGTTGGGAACATTGAGCGAGAAGTCAGCGTTGACCGTGATCTTCTGCCCGCCCTCGGGCACCTTGATGTGCTGGTACATGGAGTTGTCTCCGCGAATCGCGTAGGTGGGTGGGTAAACCGGAAGCGCCGATTCTATGACAGTGAAAGTTGGAGCCAAGGCATGTCCCAATGGCCCTAGCCGCAGTACGCGCGGATCTGAGCCCACACGCCGTGACCCAGCGCCCAGCAGGCGCCCGCCATCAACAATCCGCCCGACAGCCGCGTCGCCCAGCTCAGCTCTCGGGCGCCGGTCGACACCGGCAGCGCTGCGCTCGGGCCGACGTCCTCAGCGGACAGCGACCTCGCCACGCCGGCCAGTCGCCAGCCGCCGCCCTGCCCGCCCGGCCGACCGCGCGTCCACGTGCCGAGTTGCCGCAGCAGCCAGGGGCCAGCCATCAGTCCCGGTGACGAAGCGAGCGCGAACGCCGCCATCACCGCCGCGCCTTGCCACGGGCCGCTCGCCAACGCGGCGACGACCAGCGCCGATTGCAGCAACCCGCACGGCCATGCCAGCCACGCCAGACCGACCGCACCCGCTCGCACCGGTGCGGCCAGGGCGACCTGGCGATCGCGCAGCGCGGTGAGCGGAACGCCCGCTTCGTGGACGGGCCGTTGCGGCCACATCCGTTGCAGCCAGCCGGGCTGCTCGCCGCGCCACAGCAGGAACAGACCGAGCGCCAGCGCCCCCAGATGCAAGGCCAGCCAGAGCGGTCGCATCCACGCGACGGTTTCGCCCCAGCGCACCAGGCCCGACACACTGGCCGCAGCGATGGCGCCGCCGGCTGCATAGCCGATCGCCCGTCCCAATTGGAAGCTGCCCATCGCCGGCCACCGGGCGCCCGACGTCACGGCCGCGCACGGCGCACCGCACATCGCGGCGCAATGCAGACTGCCGGCCGCGCCCATCAGCAACGCGGAGCCGACGAGGGTCAGGTCCAGCGTCACCATGGTGAACGCAAGCTCAGGCGGGGCGACATGGGCAGGTGGTGACGGTCAAAGAATGCGCGAGAAACGGACCGGCTCGACGCGCTCGTCCGACGAGGGCGCGATGACGGGCGGACGCCGCAGGTAGCGATCAAACACCATCGCGACCGCACGGACAAAGTACCAGCCCAGCGGCGTGACCTCAAGCGTCTTCGAAGAAAGGCTGATCAGACCATCCGCCTCCAACTGGCGAAGTCGCGGTTGCTCGGAGGCGAAATACTGATCGAAATTCAGCTGGTGCAGTTGCTCGAAGGCCGGGATGTCCAGCCGCCCCTGGCACATCACCGACATGATCGCCGCCTGGCGGATCAGGTCGTCGCGGTCCAGCGTCAGGCCGCGCTCGACCGGCAGACGGCCTGCTCGCAGCGCCGCTTCATAGGCGTCCAGCGTTTTGAGGTTCTGCGCATAGTGCGCACCCACCCGGGCGATGGCCGAGACGCCGAGCGCGATCAGGTCGCGATCCGGCTGGGTGCTGTAGCCCTGGAAGTTGCGATGCAGCCGACCGGCCTGCTTGGCCACCGCGAGCGGATCATTCGGCAGCGCGAAGTGGTCCATGCCGATGTAGCAATATCCTTCGGACAGGAAACCGCTGATCGCGCCGGACAGCATGCGCAATTTGCTTTCCGCAGCGGGCAACGTGGTGTCGTCGATGCGGCGCTGCGGCTTGAAGCGGTGCGGCAGATGCGCGTAGCCATACAGCGCGATCCGGTCCGGACGCAGCGCCGCCACCTGGCGCACCGTCGTGGCGAAGGACTCGGGCGACTGCTGCGGCAGCCCGTAGATCAAGTCGGCGTTGATCGATCGAAAGCCCAGCGCGCGCGCGGCGGTCATCAGCGCGGTGACGCTCTCCAGACTTTGCTCGCGATGGACCGCGCGCTGCACCTGCGGATCGAAATCCTGGATGCCGAAGCTGAGACGATTGAAGCCGAGCGCGCGCAAGTGGGCCAGACGGGTCGCGTCGACGGTGCGGGGATCGACTTCGATCGAGATCTCAGCGTCATCACGGAATGCGAAGCGCTGCCGCAACGCGCCCATCAGCCGCGTCAGTTCGTCATCGCTCAAGAAGGTCGGCGACCCGCCGCCCAAATGCAGTTGCGACACTTCGGGCGCGGTGCCGAGCGCCTCGGCCACCAGACCCAATTCGATTTCCAGCAGATCCAGATAAGCGGCGGCGCGCTCGTGATGCCGGGTGATGACTTTGTTGCAGGCGCAGTAATAGCAAATCGATTCGCAGAACGGGATATGCACATACAGCGAGACCGGCTGCGCCGCCTGCGAGCCGCTCGCCCGCTGCGCCAACGAGTGGCGCAGGCTGTCGGCACCGAACATTTCGGAGAACCGATCCGCCGTCGGATACGAGGTATAGCGCGGGCCGGCCACATCGAAGCGCCGCAGCAGGTCGTCGTCGATGAAGTTCGAGTCGGGCGAGGTCGTTGGCTGTTTCATGCGGAGTATCCTGACTTGAATGCAGAGTCAGCTCCTTGATCGAAGTCATGCAGATTCAATCAAGCACAGCAATAGGCTGAAGCCCACCGCTGAAGGCGGTGGATTAGCCCTCGGTTGGGACTGAAAAGCCCGCCCGCTCGACGACCGCTGTCAGGGCGCTTGTCCGCCCGTGGCCGCGTGGTTGCGGGCGCTCATCGCGGGAGACAGCGAGGCATCCGCCTCATCGGCGGCTTGACGCGACACGCCGGCCGGATCGTGCTGGACCACCGGATCGGGATGGGTGATCGCCAGGGCCAGCGTCACAAAACTCGCCGCGATGACGACGCTGGGGCCACCCACCACCAGCCACATCATTCGGTGTCGCCACCAGGGGCCGCTGTTGGGCAGGTCAGGCATCGAGGGCCCGCGCGACGGCCGCGGACGATCGGCCTCGATCTGGATGTCATTCATCATGGACTCCTCTGTGAGCAATCGGTTGAATCGGCAGACCGGCCAAGCCGGGCCGCTGGCGTTGGAGGGATGAGCGGCCGCATCGCTTCGTGGCCGTCATCGCGGGGTGACGAAGGTGGACTTCTCGATCACCGTCCGATCAGGCCCGCCGTTGGGCTCCATGCGTCGGATCTCGAAATGGATGGGGTGCGCCCCGGCGCCGAGCGCCTGCGCGCTTTCCGGCGGCACCCGCAGCGCCACAGTGACCCAGCGCGCCTCGGCCGGCGCCAGCGTCTGCACCCCGAGCGCGGGCACCATCTGCAGGCCGTCCAGACCTTCGGCCCGAATCGCGAAGCGCTGGCTGGATTCGGCCGCATTCATGATCTGCAGACGGTAGACGTTCTCGATGTAGCCGTCCTCCACCAGGCGGGCCAGAGAGGCCCGGTCCCGGACGACGTCCACCCGGAATGGCGTGCGCAGCCACAGGCTCGCCATCAATGCCGCCGAGATCAAGAGCAGGATTGCGCCATAGATCAGCACCCGCGGCCGGAACACGCGCTGCCACTGCTGTCTGGACGTCCATCCCTGGGCCATGCCGTTCTGGGTGGCGTAGCGAATCAGACCGCGCGGATAGTTGAAGCCGTCCATCACGTCATCGCAGGCATCGATGCAGGCGGCACAGCCGATGCACTCGTATTGCAGGCCTTTCCGGATGTCGATGCCGGTCGGACAGACCTGGACGCACAAACCGCAATCCACGCAGCTGCCCAAGCCCACCTCGGCCGGCTGGACCTTCTTGGACCGGGGGCCGCGGGGCTCGCCGCGTCCGGGGTCGTAGCTGATGATCAGGGTGTCCTTGTCGAACATGGCGCTCTGGAAGCGCGCATAGGGACACATGTACTTGCAGACCTGCTCGCGCATGAAGCCGGCGTTGCCGTAGGTCGCGAAACCGTAGAACAGCACCCAGAAGGTTTCCCAAGCGCCCAGGGCGCCCTGGATCATCTCGGTCCCGAGCAGGCGGATCGGCGTGAAGTAGCCGACGAAGGTGAAGCCCGTCCACAGGGACACCGCCAGCCAGGCCGCATGCTTGCCGCTCTTGCGCAGCAGCTTTTCGACACCCAGCCCGCCCTTGTCCAGCCGGATGCGCGCGGCGCGGTCGCCTTCGATGCGGCGCTCGATCCAGAGGAAGATTTCGGTGTAGACCGTCTGCGGGCAGGCATAGCCGCACCACAGGCGGCCCGCCACCGCGGTGAAGAAGAACAGCGCATAGGCCGAGATCAGCAGCAGCGCGGTCAGGTAGATGAAATCCTGTGGATACAGGACCAGATCAAAGACGAAGAAGCGGCGGGCTTCCAGGTCGAAGAGCAGCGCCTGGCGCCCGTTCCAGGGCAGCCAGGGCAGGCCGTAGAACACGGCCTGGGTCGCGAACACCAGCGCCCAGCGCCACACGGCGAACCAGCCATGGACACTGCGCGGATAGATCTTCGGCTGGGCCGCGTACATCCAGATGGTCTTGCTGCCGTCGGATGCTGCTGGCGGCGGGGTCGCCGGCTTGCGCATGTCCATGGGGTTCACCTGAGCGTCATTGCGGCGTGTTGGACAAGCTCCACACGTAGGCGGCCAGCACCCGGATCTGCTCCGGGCTCAGGCGCGAGCCGTGTTCCGGCATCACGTTGTGCTTGCCGTTGTTGATCATGGCGACCACGGCGGGCTCACCCCAGCCGTGCAGCCAGATCTTGTCGGTCAGGTTGGGCGCGCCGAGCGCATGGTTGCCCTTGCCGTCCGGACCATGACAGGCCGCGCAGGCAACAAACTTGGACTTGCCGAGTTGCGCCGCGACCGAGTTGTGCGGGCTGCCCGACAGGCTCAGCACATAGTGCGCCAGGTTGCGGACGTCGTCGCCGGTGCCCACCGCCGCCGCCATCGGCGGCATGATGCCCTGGCGTCCACCGGTGATGGTGGTGACAATGGTGTCGTACTCGCCGCCGTAGAGCCAGTCGTTGTCGGTCAGGTTGGGGAAGCCCTTCGAGCCCTTGGCATCCGAGCCGTGGCAGGTGGCGCAGTTGTTGGCGAACAGCCGCTCGCCAATGCCGTGGGCTTGCGGATCACGCGCCATGTTCTCGACCGGCATGTCCTTGAACTTTGCATAGACCTGCTCCATCGCCGCCAGCGCGCGGGCCTGCTCGTCCTTGTACTGCTGGCCGCTGCTCCAGTTGAGCGTGCCGGCATAGCTGCCCAGGCCGGGATACAGCGCCAGATAGGCGGCCGCGAACACCACGGTCAGGATGAACAACCCCATCCACCAGCGCGGCAGCGGGTTGTTCATTTCCTTCAGGTCCTCGTCCCACACATGGCCGGTGCTGTTGTCATCGGCCATCGGCTTGCGGCGACTGGCGATGATCAGCAGCACCAGGCACAGCACCAGTCCCAGGACCGTGGCGGCGGCGACGAACAGCGACCAGCCGTTCGACACGAAATCACTCATCGCGACCTCCTCGTGCATCCGGTTCCTCGCCCATCAGGGCGAGCGAACCCAGTTCTTCGAAATGTTGGCGGTTGCGCCGGGCATAGGCCCAGGCCACGATCGCCAGAAAGACCACCATCGACAGCAGCGTCACCGCCGCGCGAATCGTGTTGATATCCAGAAGATCCATGTTCATGGGGACCCTCACTTCTTGAGCGCGGTGCCCAGCACCTGCAGGTAGGCGATGACGGCTTCCAGCTCAGTCTTGCCCTTCACCTCGCCAGCGGCCTGGTCGATCTGGGCGTCGGTGTAGGGCACGCCCACGGTCCGCAGCGCGCGCATCTTGGGCGCGAGCTCGTTCTCGTCGAGCTTGCTGGTCGCCAGCCACGGATAGGCGGGCATGTTGGACTCGGGCACCAGATCGCGCGGATTGGTCAGGTGCAGGCGATGCCATTCATCGCTGTACTTGCCGCCGACGCGCGCCAGGTCAGGACCGGTGCGCTTGCTGCCCCACTGGAAGGGGTGGTCGTAGACGAATTCGCCGGCGACCGAGTAATGCCCGTAGCGCAGCGTCTCGGCGCGCAGCGGTCGGATCATCTGCGAGTGGCAGTTGTAGCAACCCTCGCGGATGTAGACATCGCGGCCCGCCAGCTGCAGCGGCGTGTAGGGCTGCAGACCTTCCACCGGCTGGGTGGTGGAGCGCTGGAAGAACAGCGGGATGATCTCGACCGCACCGCCGACCAGGACGGTCAGCAGCACCAGCACGATCATCAGGAAGTTGCTGGTCTCGATGCGCTCGTGGCCCGAGGGTTGGACATGGGTATTGGCCATGAAGTTCTCCTTCTTGTCAGGCGGCGGCCAGCGCGGTGGGGATCGGTTGCGGACGAGCCACGCCGACACGCGCCGTCATCACCACGTTCCAGGCCATCAGGCACATGCCGCCCAGGTAGAGCAGGCCGCCGAGCAGACGGATCACATAGAACGGATAGGTGGCCTTCACGCTCTCGACGAAGGTGTAGACCAGGGTGCCGTCCGGATTGACCGCACGCCACATCAGGCCCTGCATCACACCGGCGATCCACATCGCGGCGATGTAGAGCACGATGCCCAGCGTGGCGATCCAGAAGTGCAGCTCGATGGCGCGACGCGAGTACATCTCGGTGCGTCCATACATGCGCGGGATCAGGTGATAGAGCGATCCCATCGAGATCAGACCCACCCAGCCCAGCGCGCCGCTGTGCACGTGACCGATCGTCCAGTCGGTGTAGTGCGAGAGCGCATTGACCGTCTTGATGGACATCATCGGACCCTCGAAGGTCGACATGCCGTAGAAGGACAGCGCGACGATCAGGAACTTCAGGATCGGGTCATCGCGCAGTTTGTGCCACGCACCGCTGAGGGTCATGATCCCGTTGATCATCCCGCCCCAACTGGGAGCCAGCAGCACCAGCGAGAACAGCATGCCCACGCTCTGCGCCCAGTCCGGCAGCGCCGTGTAGTGCAGGTGGTGGGGGCCCGCCCACATGTAGGTGAAGATCAGCGCCCAGAAGTGGACGATGGACAGCCGGTAGCTGTAAACGGGCCGATTGGCCTGCTTGGGGATGTAGTAATACATCATGCCCAGGAAGCCGGCGGTCAGGAAGAAGCCCACCGCATTGTGGCCGTACCACCATTGCACCATCGCATCCTGCACGCCGGCGTAGGCCGAGTAGCTCTTGGTCAGGCTGACCGGGATGGCGGCGCTGTTGACGATGTGCAGCAGGGCCACGGCGATGATGAAGGCGCCGAAGAACCAGTTGGCCACATAGATGTGGCGCACCTTGCGGATGCCGACGGTGCCGAAGAAGACCACCGCATAGGACACCCAGACCAGCGCGATCAGGATGTCGATCGGCCATTCCAGCTCGGCGTATTCCTTGCCGCTGGTCAGGCCCAGCGGCAGGGTGATCGCGGCCAGCACGATCACCAGTTGCCAGCCCCAGAAGGTGAACCAGGCCAGGCCGGGCGCGAAGAGCCGCGTCTGGCCGGTGCGCTGCACCACATGGAAGGCGGTGGCCATCAGCGTGCAACCGCCGAAGGCGAAGATCACTGCATTGGTGTGCAGCGGTCGCAACCGACCATAGGTCAGCCACGCGATGTCCATGTTCAGTTGCGGCCAGGTGATCTGCGCCGCAATGATGACGCCCACCAGCATGCCCACCACGCCCCACAACACGGCGGCCAGGGCAAAGGCACGGACGACCCCGTCGTCATAGCTGGGCGCCCGAACGCCCCCCGCATTCGGACTCGAAACCCTACTCATCGGAGCTCCTTATTTACGCTAAATCGCTGCATGACAGCAATTCTTTGGCAGTGACTCCGCGAGGGCCTTGACGGCTGTCAACCTTGGGAGTCGTCCTCGAGAATGCGCTCACTTTCACGGTCGAGCGACTCCAACTGCCCGGTGTGCAGCGCCCATCCGAAGACGCCCAGGATGAGGATCACCAGCACCACAGACAGGGGAATGAGCAAATACAGGATGTCCATGTCGGTCAGCCTCGCCCCAGGCGGGCCGCATTGGCAACGACCAGCAGGGAGCTGAGCGCCATGCCCAGGCCGGCGGCCCAGGGCGGCAACCAGCCCACCAGGGCCAGCGGCACGCAGGTGGCGTTGTAGAGCGCCGCCCAGGCGAGGTTTTGGCGCACGACGCGCCGGGTGCGACGGGCCAGCGCCAAGGCTTGTGTGATGGCGTCCAGCTGGTTGCCGACCAGCAGCGCATCGGCACGCGCCTTGGCCAGATCGGCGCCCTGCCCCATCGCCACCGACACCTGCGCGCGCGCCAGTACCGGCGCGTCATTGATGCCGTCGCCGAGCATCAGCACCTGGCGGCCCTGCCGTTGCAAATCGACGACGTTGGCCAGCTTGTCCTCCGGGCTCGCACCGCCTTGCCAGGTGGCGATGCCCGCCTGATGCGCGACTGCTTCCACCCGTTCGGCACGATCCCCAGAGAGCAGGGAAACGTTCAGCCCCATCGACTGCCAGGCCCGCACGGCACCGACGGCGGCGTCGCGCAGGCGTTCCTCGAAGGTCCACGCGGCCAAGACCTGACCCTCGCAGCTGAGGACAAGTTGCGCCCGCGGCATCTCGGCCGGCCCTTCGCCGGACCCTGACGCCCAGGCCGCCGCGCCCAGCCGCCAGCGCTGGCCAGCGCGGTCCCGCGCCTCCAGACCCTGGCCGGGATGTTCCTGGACATCGAGCAGGTGAACCGACAGATCACCCGCCGCACCGGGCCGACGCTCGACGGATCCCGGCGCGACGGAGCGCGCGGCCGTGGCACCCAGCGCTCGGACCAGCGCCTGAGACAACGGATGATGCGACGCGCTCGCCAGGCTCACGGCCACCTGGCGTGCGGTGGGATCCGCCACAGCGGGCCACTGCGCTGCGAGCGACGGTGAGGGCTCGGTCAGCGTGCCGGTCTTGTCCATCACCACCTGGTCGACCCGGGCGAGGTGCTCGATGGCATCGAGTCGAGACAGCAGCAGCCCCTTGCGCGCCAACCGACCTGCCGCCGCGACCCAAGCCGACGGCGCGGCCAGCGACAGCGCACACGGACAGGTGACGATCAACACCGACACGCTCACCGCCAGCGCGCGCGAAGGGTCGATGAACTGCCAGGCGAGCGCCGAGCCGCCGGCAAGCAGCAGCACGACCCACAAGAATCCGCCCGCCACACGATCGGACAGGCGCAAGCTGCCGGGCCGGTCCAGGAAGGCCTGCTGCATCAGGCGCTGGATGCCGGCCAGGCGGGTGTCGGCACCGAGCGAGGTCACGCGCAGCCGCAGCGCGCCGGTCAGATTGAGACTGCCCGCCAGCACCGCGTCGCCGATCTGCTTGTGGATCGGATGCGACTCGCCGGTCAGCAGCGATTCATCGGTCTCGCTTTGGCCGGCGTCGATGCGGGCATCGGTGGGAATGCGTTGGCCAGCCACGACGCGGAGGAGATCGCCAACACGGAGTTGATCGATTCGGACCCACTCGACCTCGCCATCCGGCAGGCAGCGCGCCACCTGGTCGGGCAGCACGTCGACCGCCTGCTCGAGCGCCTGGGCGGCGCGATGGCGGGAGCGCAGCTCCAGATAGCGCGCGGCCAGCAGGAAGCAGACGAACATCGTGATGGAGTCGAAATAGACCTCGTGTCCGAATGCGCCGCCGGGGTCCAGCGTGGCGCCGGTGCCGGCCACGAAGGCGACCGCCAGGCCCAGCGCCACCGGCACATCCATGCCGACGCGCCCGCCCCGCACCTGCGCCCAGGCGGCACGGAAGAACGGTCCCGCCGCCAGCAGCATGACCGGCAGCGTCAGCACCCATTGGCCCCAACGCAGCAGCGCGGTCACATCGGGCGTCATCTCGCCGGGCTCGGCGATGTAGGCCGGCCAGGCCAGCATCATCACCTGCATCATCAGGAAGCCGGCGACGAAGAGCCGCCACAGCGCCTGGCGGTGCTCCTTGCGGCGCAGGTCCTGGGCGGAATCCGGGACATCCGGGGCCAGGTCATAACCCGCCGCCTGCAGCACCTGCCGAAGCGCCGCCAGCCGGGTCTGGTCGGGGAACCAGTCCAGCGTCAGCCGGTGGGTCGCGCCCGACGCCCGCGCGCGCACCACACCGGGCTGCTCGCTCAGCAAGGACTCGATCAGACCCGCGCAACCGGCGCAGTGCATGCCGGACAGCCGCAGCCGCGAACGCGCCAGCGGCGGTGCGGCGGTCGGTGAGCGATCGGGCGATGCGGGCAAACCCGGCTGTGGCGATTCAAGGGCAGCGTTGTCATGAGGGACACGCCTTGTCACGCCGGGCGGCACAGCCTCGGTGGCCGGATGGTCGGGCGATCCGACCGGGATCCAGTCCGTAAAGCTCGACAACGTGGGAGAGAGATCGCCGGCCGTCGGCATGGGCGCCGCAGCAGAGCTGGAGGACGTCAGACGATGCGCGTCTGCGTAGGATGCTGGGGCGCTGGGGGCCGGGCCGTCATCACCGCCCGAACCCGTCGGGCGAGGGTCGGATGAGCTGCACGTTGCTTCATGAACGGCGCAGGCGGTGGGCGGCGGCATGCCGGTAATAATGCGACATGTCCAAAGGTTTGAACATGGTCAATATCAAGTTTGCAGTCGCTTCCCTGACCCTGATTTTTGCTTCCGCTTTGCCGGTCGCACACGCGCAGCAAGGACCGCAAACCGGACTGCCGGTGGTCGAGCTCGGCGCGGGCATGCACTTGATCCATGCCGAGGTCGCGCGCACCGAAGAACAGCGCGCCATCGGCCTGATGAACCGCAAGGAAATGGGCGCCAATGCCGGCATGCTGTTCGTCTTCGAGCAGCCCGGCGTGCAGTGCTTCTGGATGCGCAACACCCTGATCCCGCTGGCGGTCGCGTTCGTCGGCGACGACGGCACGATCATCAACCTGGACGAAATGCAGCCGCTGTCCGACGCGTCCCACTGCTCCGCCAAACCCGTGCGCTATGTGCTGGAAATGAACCAGGGCTGGTTCACCAAACGCGCGCTCAAGGCCGGCACCAAACTGCGCGGCGGCCCCTGGCCCAAGTGAGCCGCTGACCTCGTTCAGCAGCGCCCCAAAGACAACGGCCCGGATCTCACGATCCGGGCCGTTTTTGCTGGGCCGCCTGGATCGATCCGCAACGGACGCCTACGCGCCGCAGCGGATCGTCAGCCAGGCCGATGATCAGAAGTTCGCTTGCGCGAAGTCCCAGTTCACCAGGCTCTTCAGGAAGGTCTCGACGAACTTCGGACGCGCATTGCGGTAGTCGATGTAGTAGGCATGCTCCCACACGTCGATGGTCAGCAGCGGCTTGTCGCCGGTGGTCAGCGGGGTGCCGGCGGCACCCATGTTGACGATGTCCACCGAGCCGTCGGCCTTCTTCACCAGCCAGGTCCAGCCCGAACCGAAGTTGCCCACGGCGCTCTTCTGGAACGCTTCCTTGAAGGCGTCGTAGCTGCCCCACTTGGCATTGATCGCATCCGCCAGCGGGCCGGTCGGCGTGCCGCCGCCGTTGGGCTTCAGGCAGCTCCAGAAGAAGGTGTGGTTCCAGATCTGGGCGGCGTTGTTGTAGATGCCGCCGCTGGAGGTCTTGACGATCTCTTCGAGCGTCTTGTTCTCGAACTCGGTGCCCTTCTGGAGGTTGTTCAGGTTGTCCACGTAAGCCTTGTGGTGCTTGCCGTGGTGGTACTCCAGCGTCTCGGCGCTGATGTGCGGCGCCAGAGCACCCTTGTCATAAGGCAGGTCGGGAAGAATGTGTTCCATGAGGCACTCCTCTATTGAGTTTGGACAATGATCGCGGCGATTGTAGGCAGCTTGCCTGCGCGGTCGACAGAAGCCGTCAAGCAAGCCCATCCGTCTTGAGGGGATGCAGTTGCTGCACCCGCAACTGGGCTTCGCCATCGGCCAGCACGGCGCGCAAGTCCTGACCCTCTGACAGCTGATCGATCGACCCCAGCGCATGACCCTGGCCATCGTCCAGCCAGGCATAGCCTCGCGCCAGCACCCGGCGAGGATCCAGCGCTTCGAGCCGCGCCGTCAGTGCATCCAGCCGGTGCTCGCCACGTTGCAGCACCTGCGGCAGCGCCCGCCCGAGGCGCTGCGCCAGATGATCCAGCCGCTGCTGCTGCATCGCCACCCGACGCGGCACGACCTGACCCGCGCGCTGCGACAGCAGATCGAGCCGCCGCCGTTGCCGCGCCAGCGCATCGCCCGGGCGAGCCAGCCGCAAGGCCAGCCGATCCAGCCGCTGGGCCGCGCCATCCAGACGCTGCTCCATCCGCCGATGCAGTTGGCGCTCCAGCGCGGCCAGCGTCTCCAGACACTGCGCGCGTGAGACCGTCGCCAGCTCCGCCGCCGCCGTGGGCGTGGGCGCGCGCAGATCGGCGGCGAGGTCGGCCAGGGTGATGTCGGTCTCATGGCCGACGCCGCAGATGATCGGCAACGGCGATTCGGCGATGGCCTGCACCACCCGCTCGTCGTTGAAGGCCCACAAGTCTTCGAGCGAGCCGCCACCGCGAACCAGCAACAGGACTTCGGCATCGGCGCGGTCGTTGGCCAGATTCAGGGCACGGACCAGCGCTGCGGGCGCTTCGGCGCCCTGCACCAGGCTGGGATAGACGAACACCTGGGCATGCGGTGCGCGACGCGCCAGCGCGGTCAGCACATCGTGCAGCGCGGCGCCGCCGGTCGAGGTGATGACCCCGATGCGCCGCGCAAAAGGCGGCGGCACCCGCTTGCGGTCCGGATCGAACAGACCTTGCGCCTCCAGCCGCGCCTTCAGGCGAAGGAACTGCTCATACAGCGCGCCCTCGCCGGCCCGGCGCATCGCTTCCACCACGAACTGCAGCTCGCCACGCGGCTCATAAAGCGCGATGCGTCCGCGGACTTCCACCTGATGGCCGTCGCGGGGCGCGAAGTCGACCAGGCTGGCCGCGCGTCGGAACATCGCGCAGCGGATCATCGCGGGCTGACCGTCGGCATCCTTCAGGCTGAAGTAACAGTGGCCGCTGGTGGCGCGGGTGAAGCCGGACAGCTCGCCCTGCACCGTCAGCACGGGGAATCGGGCCTGCAGCGCGTCGGAAAGTGCCGTCAACAGGGCGCCGACACCCCAGACCATCCGTCCTGATGCGGGTTTCGAGCCGTCAATCACGTGCAAACCCAGGCGTGGCGCGGGTTGGGAACTCCACAGCCGCGTCAATACTGGCTTCGCGGGCCATGTTGCCCGTCACGCGGGCGTCACATAACGATAAGCGCTTGTTTTTCAACGGATTTTTTCTGCTGTTTTTTGTGGCAAGCCAATTCGCGCCCTGTAGAAATCGGCCTCGGCGGACTTCCGCGTGCGCTTTTCCACAAAGTTATCCACAGGAACGGTGGATGTTTGTAAGGGCTTGTGAGGAGGCTTTTCGGCCGACTGCGAAGCGGTCCGCTGGCGCCATAATGCGCGCCGGGCCTCAAGATGGCCGAACGGAGGGATTGCCTTGTTTTCGATCATACAAGCCGCCGGCTGGCCGATCTGGCCGCTGCTGCTGTGTTCTGTGGTGGCTTTGGCCCTGATCATCGAGCGTTTCGTGAGCCTGCGCGCCAGCCGCGTGGCGCCGCCGAGCCTCATCGAGGAAGTGCTGGGCGTGACCCAGTTGCAGATGCCGAGTCCGGACGTGGTCAACAAGCTGGCCGAGAACTCGCTGCTCGGCCAGGTGCTGGCGTCGGGCCTGCGTGCGGCGCAGGCCGATCCGCGCGGCAATGAGCCGCGTCTGCGTCAGGTCTTCGAGCTGTCCGGCCGCCATGCGATCCACCAGATGGAGCGCTACCTGAACACGCTGGGCACCATCGCCGCCGCCGCCCCGCTGCTGGGCCTGCTGGGCACGGTGGTCGGCATGATCGAGATCTTCGGCAGCCAAAGTCCGACCGGCAACAACCCGGCGGCGCTGGCGCACGGCATCTCGATCGCGCTCTACAACACCGCCTTCGGCCTGATCGTCGCCATCCCGGCGCTGATGTTCTACCGCTTCTTCCGCGGCAAGGTCGAGTCCTATGTCATCGACATGGAACAGGCCAGCGAGCGTCTGGTGACGCATCTGGTCAACCGCGCGCAGTCGTCGGCGTCCAGCACCGGTCTGCCGGCGTCGCAGGTCGCGGCCTCTGCGGCGGCGAAGCCGGTGGTGAAGGCGGCCACGAAATGAAGTTCCGCCGTCGTCACAGCGAGGAACCGGAGATCAACCTGATCCCGTTCATCGACGTGTTGCTGGTGGTGCTGATCTTCCTGATGCTGTCGACCACCTATTCGAAGTTCACCGAACTTCAGGTGACGCTGCCCACCGCCGACTCGCAGACGATGAAGGACCGCCCCGCGGAAATCATCATCGCGATCGCGGCCGATGGACGTTACGCGATCGACCACCAGGCGGTGGAAGGCCGCAGCGTCGACCTGCTGACCGCTGCGCTCCAGCAGGCCGCCCAAGGCCGGCAGGATCCGGTGGTCATCATCTCGGCCGACGCCGCCACGCCGCACCAGGCGGTGGTGAACGTGATGGATGCGGCGCGTCGCGCCAACCTGCCGCGACTGACCTTCGCCGCCAACAAACCCCGGGAATGAACCGGGGAGGACTGGAAGAGCGGCTGCAGCGCGCCTGGCGAGACGATGATCGTCTGGCACGGGCCCTGCGCCCGCTCTCGACGCTGCACGGCGGCATCCTGCGATTGCGCAGCCTGCTCTACCGCCTGCGGCTCAAGCGCACCGCCTCATTGCCCGTTCCGGTCATCGTGGTCGGCAACTGGGTCGTCGGCGGTGCGGGCAAGACTCCCACCACCCTGGCTTTGCTGGAGTCGCTCGCGCGGCTCGGCATCCGCGCGGGCGTCATTTCGCGCGGCTACGGCCGTCAGGACGATCGCCAGCTTCGGCTGGTCCAGGACACCGACCGAGCGGAGGACGTCGGCGACGAGCCGCTGCTGATCGCCCGCCGCGGCCGCGTGCCGGTGGCCGTCGGGCGCGACCGCGTCGCTGCGGCGCGTGCGCTGCTGGACGCCCATCCCGATCTGCAGGTGCTGGTGTCGGACGACGGTCTGCAGCATTGGCGGCTGCCTCGCCAGCTCAGCATCCTGGTCTTCGACGAACGCGGGCTGGGCAATGGGCGGCTGCTGCCCGCCGGCCCGCTGCGCCAGTCGCGCGCGCTGCCGCCGACGCCGGGCAGCACCTCGGACCAACTGGTGCTCTACAGCACCGGACGCCCGAGCACCGCCCTGCCCGGTTATGTCGGTACCCGTCAACTCGCGGGGGCGGTGGCACTCGCGGATTGGTGGCGCGGTGAGCCGGCCCGAATGGAACGGCTGCATGCGCTGCGCAACAAGTCGCTGACGGCCGCCGCCGGCCTGGCGCGGCCGCAACGCTTCTTCGACATGCTCGGGGATCAGGGCCTGACCTTCCGCGCCCTGCCCCTGCCGGACCATGCCACGCTGGACCCGCTGCCCTGGGCCCGCACGGATGAGGTCGTCATCACCGAGAAGGACGCCATCAAGCTTCGACCCGAGCCGCTGCAAGGCTGCCGGATCTGGGTGGTGGCGCTAGACTTCCGGCCCGAACCCGCTTTTGAGGATGCGCTTCAGCGAGAGCTGCGGCGCCTGCTGCCCGATCATGGACCTTAGACTCATCGAGATGCTGGTGTGCCCCGTCTGCAAGGGCCCGCTGGAAGACCGCCGCCATGCGGCGGACAGCGGCTTGCCCACCCGCGAACTGGTGTGCACCGCCGACCGCCTCGCCTTTCCCGTGCGGGATGGCATTCCGGTGATGCTCGCCAACGAGGCGCGCGCGCTGGACGCTGAAAGCGATGCGGCGTGAGCGCGTTCCACATCATCATCCCGGCACGCCTGGCCTCGACCCGGCTGCCTGACAAACCGCTGGCGGACATCGCCGGCGCGCCGATGATCGTTCAGGTCGCGCGGCGCGCGGCGCTGGCGGGCGCGGTCCAGGTTGTGGTGGCCACCGATGCCGAGGCCGTGCGGGCCGCCTGCGAGGCGCACGGCGTGCGCGCGCTCATGACCCGCGCCGACCATGCCAGCGGCAGCGATCGCCTGGCCGAAGCCTGCGAGCTGCTGGGCCTGCCGGATGACGCGGTGGTGGTGAATGTGCAGGGCGATGAACCGCTGATCGAACCGTCGATGATTCGCGCTTGCGCCGCGCTGCTGGCCGACAAGCCGCAGTGCGTGATGGCGACGGTCGCTCACGCCATCGACAGCGATGAAGAATTCGCCAATCCCAATGTGGTGAAGCTCGTGACCGATGCGAACGGGCTGGCGTTGTATTTCTCGCGCGCGCCGATTCCCTGGTGGCGCGATGCGCCCGGCGGTGGCGCCCGCATCAAGCCGGCGGCGGTGCTGCGGCATGTCGGGCTGTATGCCTATCGCGCCGGTTTCCTGCGGCGCTTCCCGACGCTCAGCGTCAGTCCGCTCGAACAGATCGAAGCGCTGGAGCAGCTTCGTGTGTTGTGGCATGGCGAGCGCATCGCGGTGCATGTGAGCGATGAGCGGCCGGGGCCTGGCGTGGACACGCCCGAGGACCTGGCGCGCGTGCGCCGCCTGATGGCCGGCGGTACCGCCACCGAGGGCGGCCAGGGCTGAATCGTCGATCGGACAGCCCGCGCGGCGGCACCGTCGGGCGACGTATCGACAAGCTCGACAACCCCTGCGTGTCCAGGTTTCGCGACGAGTAGCTCGCTAGGGTTACACACCGGTTCATTCCCTTGCCGCGTCAGCGGGGTGAAGGCCAGCGCATGCTATTCTCGCCCGCAGTTTTCGAGGGCGCGTGCGCAAGCCACGTGCCCTCTCCGTGTATCGAGGAGACCCATGCGACTGATTCTTCTGGGCGCCCCTGGCGCCGGTAAAGGCACCCAGGCGGCCTTCATCTGCCAACGCTTCGGCATCCCCCAGATTTCCACCGGCGACATGCTGCGCGCCGCAGTGAAGGCGGGCACCGAGATGGGCCTGGCGGCCAAGAAGGTCATGGATGCCGGCGGCCTGGTGAGCGACGACATCATCATCGGCCTGGTCAAGGAACGCATCGCCCAACCGGACTGCGCCAAGGGCTTCCTGTTCGATGGCTTCCCGCGCACCATCCCGCAAGCGGACGCGATGAAGAGCGCCGGCGTGAAGCTCGATTACGTGCTGGAAATCGCCGTGCCGGACGAGGCCATCGTCGAGCGCATGAGCGGTCGTCGCGTGCATCCCGGCTCGGGCCGCAGCTATCACACCAAGTTCAATCCGCCCAAGGTCGAGGGCAAGGACGACGTGACCGGCGAAGACCTCATCCAGCGCGACGACGACAAGGAAGAGACCGTCAAGAAGCGCCTGGAGGTCTATCAATCGCAAACCCGTCCGCTGGTGGATTACTACTCCCAGTGGTCGGCCAGTGGCGATGCCCAGGCGCCTCAATACCGCCGCATCGAAGGCATCGGCTCGGTGGACGAAATCACCGGTCGCGCCCTGGCGGCGCTGGCCTGAGAAGCGGCCTGACCGCACCCCACTGATTCCATCCAGCGCCGGGCGGACCTTACGGTCCGTCAGGCATCCGCTGGATGACAAGGGCGACCGCAGAGTCGCTCTTTTTTCAACTCGCAATTGACGTTAACGTCAACGGAAGGAGACAAGCCATGGAGATCGCGAACAAGGTTTTCATCATCACCGGCGGCGCGTCCGGCCTGGGCGAAGGCACCGCCCGCATGCTGGCGCGTGAAGGCGCCAAGGTGGTCATCGCCGACCTGCAGGTCGAGCGCGGCGAAGCGCTGGCCCAGGAGCTGGGCGGCGCCTTCGTGAAGTGCGATGTGAGCCAGGAAGCCGATGGCCAGGCGGTGGTCGCCAAGGCGGTCTCGCTGGGCAAGCTGATGGGCCTGGTGAACTGCGCCGGCATCGCGCCGGCCGCGAAGACCGTCGGCAAGGAAGGCGCGCATTCGCTGGCCACCTTCGCCAAAGTGATCCAGGTCAACCTGGTGGGCAGCTTCAACATGATTCGCCTCGCGGCCGAAGCGATGTCGAAGAATGAGCCCGAAGCCACCGGCGAGCGCGGCGTGATGATCTCGACCGCCTCCGTGGCCGCCTTCGATGGTCAGATGGGTCAGGCGGCGTATGCGGCCTCCAAGGGCGGCGTGGTCGGCATGACCTTGCCCATCGCCCGCGACCTGGCGCGCAACGGCATCCGCAACATGACGATCGCTCCCGGCATCTTCGGCACGCCGATGCTGTTCGGCATGCCGCAGGAGGTTCAGGATGCGCTGGCCGCCAGCGTGCCCTTCCCGTCTCGTCTGGGACGCCCCGAAGACTATGCCAAGCTGGTCCACCAGATCATCACCAACGACATGCTCAATGGTGAGGTGATCCGCCTGGACGGCGCGATCCGCATGGCGCCGAAGTAAATCTGGCGGCGACGGGCCACACCGGCCCGCCAAGGAAAAAGGCCTCCCGACGTCAGCCGGGAGGCCTTTCTTTTTGCGGCGGTGTCAGCACCGGGCGTCAGCCTGTTCGGCCGCCACCCGCCTGATCACTTCTTGGCGCCGCGCGCGTAGACCGCCCACATGCCGGCGATGTCCGCCGAGCCGTCGGTGCCCTTGACGGTGCGCCAGGTGGCTTGCGCCTTGGCGCTGTCGCCGGCGAGGAACTGAGCCATGCCCAGGTACAGCTTCGCGTCTTCCGGCCGCTTCAGGTTGCCCTTGGCGATGCCTTCTTCGATCAGCTTGACGCCCTGCGCGCCCTGGCCGCGGTGGGCCAGTGCCAGACCCAGCTTGACCAGGTCATCGCCTTCGCGGGCGGCGCGGGCCGACTGCTCAGCGGCGGCCTGACCGGCCTTGGCTTCGGCGATGCGCTTGTCCAGCAGATCCACCAGGCGCTTCGGACGACCGTTGTCATCGGTCGGCTTGATCACGCCGCTGGCGAACGCCTTGTCGATGACCTTCTTGCCTTCGTCCGGATAACCCGCGGCGCCGGCCAGCTGGGCCAGTTCCATGTAGTCGTTCGCACCGCCCATGTTGTCGGTGGCCAGGCGCAGACGCAGGATGTCGAGCTGGTAGCGAGCGGCGGAGAAGCCCTTCTTGCTTTGCAGCGTGCCCAGGACCTGGTTCCACAGCGCCTTGGTCGGGTAGTAGTGCAGCAGCTTCTGCACCATGGCCGACTCGGTCGCGCCATCACCCTTCTTGTTGGCCGCCCACAGGGCGAGGTCCAGCTTGTCCTTCTCGGGCGCGCGACCGGCCTTTTCAGCGGCGGCGATCTCGGCCAGCGTGTCCTTCAACACCGGGCCCACATCGCCTGCGCGCAGTTGAGCGGAGGTCTGCACCTGCTTCATCGCGGCGCTGTTGCCGCCAGCGGCGAAGTACTTGTTGGCCCAGTCCAGCGCCTTGGCGCTGTTGCCGGCGCGGGCGTAGGTACCGGCGATGGATTCCATCATCGGCAGCTTCTGGTTGGCGGGCAGGCGACCGGCGGCGCTCAGCGCGTCGAAGGCCTTGACCATGGCGTCGGCGTCACCGGTGCGCGAGGCAGCGGAAATGCGCAGACCTTCCAGCGCGGCGTTTTCGTCCGCATTGCGGCCGGGCACGGCTTCCGCTTCACGCAGCTTGGCCAGCGCTTCGGCGGCCTTGCCCGCCTTCAGCAGGTCGGACGCCGCCTTCAGGTGCTTGCCCACGTCCGGACGCACTTGTGCGGCGGACTGGCTCATCAGACCCAGCGTGCCCTCGGGCGTTTGACCCATCAACAGCGCCGCGGCGCCAACAGCGGCCGTAGCCAGCAGTTTCAGTTTCATTCGCTTGCTCTCCTACGAAGAAAAAAAACGCGCCGCCCTCGCGGGCAGCGCGTTCTGTTCTAACACCAAATCAGGCAGCCATCAGTTGAGGAACTGTTCGTTCCCGACCATGGCCATCTTCTTGACGCCCAGGCGCTGCGCGGAGGCCATCACCGACGCCACATAGCCGTATTCGGCCAGCTTGTTCGGCTTGATGTGCACTTCCGGCTGATCGGGGATCGCGACGACCTCCGTCAGCTTGGATTCCAGCGCATCGTGATTCGGCATCGCGACGCCGTCCCAGAACACCGTGCCGTCGAAGTCAATCGCGACCTCATGGACGATCGGGTCCTGAGGCGGCGGATTGTTGTTGGGCGGCGGCATGTCCAGGTTGACCGAGTGCAGCTGGATCGGGATGGTGATGATCAGCATCACCAGCAGCACCAGCATCACGTCGATCAGCGGCGTCGTGTTGACGTCCAGCATGGTTTCCGGCTCGTCACTGCCGTTGGAGCTCCCGACATTCATACCCATGGTGAGCTCCTTCAGCCACCGCGAGCCGGCGGCTCGGTGACGAACTTGATGGACATGATGCCCGCGCGCTGGCACGCGACCATCACCTTGCCCACGTTCTCATAGCGCGATTTCTCGTCGCCACGGATGTGGACTTCCGGTTGCGGATTCAACACGGCGACCTTCTTCAGACGTGCCACCAGCGCTTCCGTGTCCGGAATCGGCTGCACGCCCCAGTAGATGTCGCCATCCTTGGTCACCGCGATCTCAATGTTTTCCGGCTTGGTGACGCGGACCGCATTGGTCTCCTTCGGCAGGGTGACCCCCACCGACTGCGTCACCACCGGCACGGTGATCAGGAAGATGATCAGGAGCACCAGCATCACATCCACGAGGGGTGTGGTGTTGATGGTCGAGACCACCTCGTCATCGCCACCGGACGAACCGACGTTCATCCCCATAGTGAGTCCTCCAGGACTACTGTGAATTAACGGCCTGCGACCTTGCGGCTGCCCATCAGGACGCCGTGCAGGTCAGCAGCGAAGGCACGGACTTGACCCATCACCGACTTGTTGCGGTTGACCAGCCAGTTGTAGCCCAGCACCGCGGGAACCGCGACGCCCAGACCGATGGCGGTCATGATCAGCGCAGCGCCCACCGGGCCGGCGACCTTGTCGATCGACGCTTGACCGGCCACGCCGATCTGGGTCAGCGCTTGCAGAATGCCCCACACGGTACCGAACAGGCCGATGAAGGGAGAGGTCGAGCCCACGGTCGCCAGGAAGCCCAGGCCGCCTTGCAGACGCGAGTTCACTTCGCCGACAGCGCGGTCGATGTTCATCGTCACCCAGGTGTTGTGGTCGATGTTCTCGGTCAGCGCACCTTCGTGGTGGTCCGAGGCCTCGACACCGGTCTGGGCGATGAAGCGGAACGCGCCGGTTTCGCTCAGGCCCTTGATGCCTTCTTGCAGCGAAGCCTTCTTGAAGAAGGAAGCGCGGACTTCCTTGGCTTCACGAGCGATCTTGGAGGTGTCCCAGAGCTTCGTGAACAGGATGTACCAGGAACCCAGCGACATGATGAACAGGATCGCCAGAACGATCTGGTCCACGATGTTGCCGTGGGCGACGATGTTGCCCAGGCTGTAGGGGTTGTCCACCGCCTTGGCGGGGGCAGAGGCCGCTTCCGGAGCGGCCACGGGGGCGGCGTCCATCACGGGGGCAGCAGCTTCGACGGACGAAGCGGCAGCAGAAGCGGCATCCTGCGCGTGAGCAACCAGGGGAGACACAGCCAGGGTCGCGGCGCAAGCGAGGGCCGCAAACAAGGCAGACAGACGAGAGATCATGGAGTTAGCTCCTACGCAAAAAGTCTTGAACTCAGGTTGAGGGGGACCGGGGCGCGTCAGGCGCCCCGTGGAACGATCACGGGACCGGGGGCGTCCGCGTGGGATCACTCCATGTTGAACACGAACTCCTGCTCGAGGATCAGATCCCCGGGGCATTCGTAGCTTTCGGTCAGTGCAGCGGTGATCGCGTTCTTGAGCGCGCGATCGGCCTTGCGGTCATTGGCGCCGCGCAGCGTCGCCAGCGAGATTTCCGTGACCTTGCCGCCCTTCACCGTGAAGGTGGCCTTGTAGCTCGCCTGGCCCGACCAGTTGAGCGCCGGCATGTCCGGCTTGCCCATCTTGGTGCAGTTGCCAAGGGCCTGCCGCGGCCGCTGCGTGGGCGCCGGTGCGGGCGGTGCCGGCGGCGTTGGCGCGGGCTGCGGACGGAAGTCGGCTGGCGGCGGCGGCGTGGTCGACTGCGCCGCCACGGTCGGCGTCGGCGGCGGCGGTGCGGTCACCACCACTTCGGGCGGCGGCACGAACGGCGGCGGCGGCGCCTTGATGTCCGGCGGAGGCGGAATCACCTTCTCGGGGGGCGGCGGCGGTTTGACCTTTTCCTCGACGACCTTGACGTCGATCGGGCCTTTGACAGCTTCCTTGATCTTCGTTGCCAGGCCGCTGGCCAGGGCGCCGATGATCAGGACGTGGACCAGCACGACGAGGCCAAGACCCGTCAGGCGCGATGACCCGCCTTTATCCTGCGCAAAGTTCATGCGCGCTCCTTCATCAAACTGCGAATTTCTTTCATCGAGACGACCGGGGAGTTCGACTCAACACAGCACCAGGGACTGATCAGGTGTTCGCGCCACGACCCAAGGGTCAGCAGCGCCTGTCTTGCCGGCTGTGCGAGCGACGGGAAACGACCGATGCCGTGGCCACGCCGTGAGCCACAGACCGCCGCCCCGCCGAATGCAGGATGGACACACGAAGACTCGAAACCCTGGGCACGATACGAACCCGACTCAACAAAAATGCCCGTGAGCTTGTGGCTACGGGCGTCTCAAGGATTGATCCAATTCCGTAGCAAAACTACAGGATTGACCACCTTGCGCGACGCTGATCATAAACGACTTGCTTCACGCAGAAGCCATGGGGTTTGCCCCAGCATGCGCGCTTCGCCCAGGCCCTGGATCCGTCCGAACTGGAGGGGAATGTCCGTCAGGACGGGCTTCCAAAGCAGCCTGGTATTTTAGTGGTCTGAAGTTCCTCACCGAGGCAGCACCACCTTAGTGCTTTCCCGACCCGGTCATCCTGACCCACTGCCCTCTGCATCAGCAAAAACCGGGCCCGGTCCGCGCGCCGCCCTGGGATGCAAGCGAGTACCGATGGGTTACAGGCCAAGTACAGGCGAGTTACGCAGCAATGAGCCAGCCTGTAATCGCGGTTCGTTCGCTCATCGCGAAGGGCGTCACGTAAGACACGAAGTGACGTTGCGGCACTTTGAACAAGGACAGCGAGTTGAAGTGCGGGAAAAAGGTATCCCCGACCGAGCCATCCTCGTCGGCGAAGTGGAGCAAGCCACCCCAGTCAGGACGCCACTGGCGGGTCAGGTTGATGACATAGGCCAGGCGGCGATCCTCGCGGTCGACATGGTCGTCGTGGGTCGTCAGGAAATTGCCGCGCGAGTACATCGTCGCCTGCGCGTAGACACCGTTAATCCGGTCGTCACCGCTCAGCGTGCGCATGCGGGAGAGGAATTCGTCGCCCGCCATCCAGCGCATGAAGCGCGCCAGCAGGTCGGTGCGACCGCCCTTCACGGCGTCCACCAGCGAATCCGAGAAGAATGAAAACTGGAAGTCCTGCCGCGCCACGGCGTGGATGCCTTCGGTGAGCTGCATGCGTTGCGGCGGCGTCAGCGCCCGCAGTTGCTCGCCGGTGAGCTTCTGATCGCCGCGCAGATCGCGGTAGACCAACTGCCAGTCGATCGACTGCAACGCGGCTTCCAGCGCGTCGATCACCGGCGGGGAGAAGAAATCGCGAATCTGCACGCGCCCTTTGGCATGCAGGGTCTGGGCGATCGCGGCCTCGTCCAGCGAGGGATTGAGGTAGTCCATGGCATTCACCCATGAAAAGCGGGCCCCGAAGGGCCCGCCGAGTTTCAGATCAGCGCGATGAATCGCCTGGGTCAGAACTTGTAGGTGCCACGCAGATAGAAGGTGCGGCCCTTCACATCGGCGTAGGTCGGGTCGAAGCCGACCTGGAAGTAGTCCGCCTGAACGGTGGCGGGCGGCTTCTTGTCGAACAGGTTGCGGAAGCCCGCCGTCAGCGTCATGTTCTTGATGCCGCGGTACTGACCTTGCAGATCGAACAGGTCGTAGGCCTTGACCTTGCTGACCTCGTCGTAATCCTCGTAACCGTTCTGGCGGTTGTAGCGCGCGCTCGCGCCCCAGTTGCCCAGATCCCAGTCCAGGGTGAAGGTCTGCTTGAAGCGCACCACCGGACCGCCCAGGTTGTACTTGCCCAGGTTGTCACGGACCGCGCCGGTGCCGACGATCGACTCTTCGCTCTTGGTCAGCAGCGTGGCTTCCCAACCCGGCGTGAAGCTGCCGAAGTCGGTGCGGACGCGGGTGCGGGCGCTGAAGTCGAAGCCGGACACATTGATCTTGCCGACGTTCTCCCACGAACCACGGATGTAGTCCAGGTAGCCGGTGGCCGGATCCACCACCAGTCGGTTGGCGAAGATCGAGGTGCTGCTGTTCGGACCGGTGCGATGACGCAGCCAGTCGCGCATGATGTCATCGCCCGATAGGTAGCGCAGACCGTTGGTGATCTTCATGTCGAAGTAATCGACACCGATGGTGGTGTCCTTGATCATTTCGAACACGACACCGGCGGTGAAGGTCTTCGACTTCTCAGGCTTCAGCCCGGTGTTGCTGTTGGTCTGGGTCGTCAGCTGCGTGTTGCAGTAGTCGGTGTTGGGCTTGGCCGTGCAACCGGTGACCGTGTCGTAGTTCGGGTCGGTGAAGTTGCCACCCGTGTTGGTCAGCGAGGACGGCGCGAACATGTTGTCCAGCGCCGGCGCACGGAAGCCCTTGCCGGCCGCGGCACGGAACAGCAGACCGGTGATCGGCGTGAAGCGCAGCGACAGTTTCGGGCTGGTGGAGGACAGGTTCGGCGTCTTGTAGGAGCCGTCACGCGATCCGCCTTCGGTGGCGCTGTAGCGGTCGCTCCGCACGGCGGCGTTCAGCTCCAGGCTGCTCAGCACGGGGAAGTTCATTTCCGCGAACAGGCCCGTCACATTGCGATTGGCCGAGACCTGGCTCGCCGTGCCGGAACCACCGACGATGTCACCCGAGCCCGCCAGCGCGGAGTAGCCGTCGTTGTACTTTTCCTTGCGGAACTCACCGCCGACGGCGATGGCCGCATTGCCAGCGCCGACATTGAACAGCTCACGGGACAGCGTGACATCGAAGCCGGTGTTGCTGGTCTTCGAGTTCCGCGCATTGCCGCTCAGTTGCGCGCTCTGCAGCGCGGCCAGACCGGCGGCGTCGTTCGGGCCGAACGGGTTGATCAGGCCGGTCGCCAGCGCCTGCACCAGACGGGCGTCCGAGAAGTTGCCGCTGACGTAGTCCTCACGCGCCTTGCCCTCCGCATAGACGAAGGCGGCCTTGTAATCGAACAGGCCGGGTGCCGAGCCTTCGGCGCCGATCACCGTGCGGGTCACGTCATTGGTGACCTTGGTGCGACGCTGACCGCCGTCGACCATGCGCCAGGAGATGCGCAGCGGGCCACGGTAGCCGGGCAGCACCGCATCCACGGCGGCCGTCGGATACCACTTGCCACCGCCCGGGTACAGGTAGGGCGGCTTGCCGGTGGTAGTCGAGGGCGTCTGCGACGAGCCCAGGATCATCTCGTTGCGGCTGTAAGCCACTTCGGCGAAGAGCGTGCTGGTGTCGGTCGCGGCCAAGGTGCCCTTGACCAACGCGCCATAGCGATCCTGCTGAGGAATCAGGTCGATGTAATGGGTGTAGTCGTAGCGGCAGTTGGTCGCGCCGGGGAAGGAGTCGGGCGGCGCGCACACCGGATAGTTGGCGGCGAGCGGCACATACTGGCCGGTGCTCGGGATCACCGCATTGGCCGGGAAGGTATTGCCCGAATCCTTCACGATGCCCAGATCCGGCCGGTTGCCGGTCGAGGCGAAGCCACGGTCCGCCGCGCGGATCGCGTCATAGGTCTGGTAGTTGAACGAGCCCATGACGTTGAACTTCTGGGTGCTCAGGTCACCGAAGCCGAAACCGCCGGAGGCCGTGAACACGTCGCCCACCTTGTGCGGCGACTCCAAGCCGACGGTGATCTCGCCGCCCTGATAGTCCTTGCGGGTGATGAAGTTCATCACGCCGCCGATGGCGTCGGAACCGTAGGTGGCCGAGGCGCCGTCACGCAGCACTTCGATGCGCTCGATGGCCGCCAGCGGGATGGAGTTCAGATCCACGCCCTGACCCGAGAACGGATACACCGGCATGCGGCGGCCGTTCAGCAGCACCAGCGTGCGCGAGCGACCCAGGCCGCGCAGCGATGCGCCGACCTGACCGTTGGCCGAGCCGTCACCGATCGACTGACCCAGCGCCAGACCGCCGCCGTTGTTGTAGCTCAGACGGTCGACCAGCTCCTGCACGTTGGCCGCGCCGCTCTTGTTGATGCTGTCGCGGTTGATCACGCTGACCGGCAGCGCGGTTTCGGCGTCGATGCGCTTGATCGACGAACCGGTGATCTCCACCCTGTCCAGTTGCTGCTGCGCGAAGGAAGGCAGTGCCACTCCCAGGGCCAGCAAGGCAGCGATATTGACGCTCTTGCGTTTGAACATTGGAAACTCCTTTTCCAGAAAACACTTGTGACGTGTTGGACAACACGCGGCAGACCTCGATAAAGGTCAGACCTGTGCCTGAGCATCCGTCTCAGATTTAGGTGGACGCAGTGTGATTTCTGACCTGACAAGGGCGCTCGGGGGAACCCCTACTCCGCCCTGCGAACGAGCCAAACTGAGCCCAAAACACGGGTAATCCCCAGGAGGGCGATAGGCGTTTGTCGTTGCTTCACAGCAACGACACAGCTGGCACCAGCGGGCGAGAAACGTTTCTTTCCGGCGCGAAACGTTGCTATTGCACGGTCACACGGACAAATGCGCGCGCAAATCGCACCGGAATGATTCAAAACGGGGCGTCGGGCCGCTCGTTTCCGGTGCATCCATCCCCATCCTGGGGCGAATTCCGAGATGACTCGGAAGGCACCCGGCCCGAATATCTGCCGTCGGACCGGGTGATCAGCGCGATATTCATCGCCCCATTCGCCGTCACGGCGTCCGAGGCGAATCTCCATCCCTTAAAACGTCGCCGTCACATTCACGCTGATGCGACGACCCTGCGAGTCATAAACCACCGGATAGGTATTGCCGTTGATGAGACCGGAGCCATTCGAGCGCAGCGGCGGGTCGCGATCAAACAGGTTGTTGATCGAACCCCGCAACACGATGCTCTTGGTCAGCTGATACGACGCCGCCAGGTCGAAGTAATCCCGCGCGCCCAGCGTCTTCATCAGCGCCGGATAGCTGGCCGCCTGCAGACGCGTCTGGCTGGTGCTGCTGTCCAAGGTCACTTCATCCAGATGCCGCCAGGTCAGCGCCAGCGAGAGATTCCACGGCGTCACCCAGGTGGTGCGCAGCTTGTGGCGCCATTCCGGCATCGGCGTGCCGCAGATCGAGCCATACAGGCCGGCGCAGTCATAGCTGTCCAGGCCCGGCAGGTCCTGCACCTCGAATTTCTTCAGGTAGGTGCCGACCATGCTCACATCCACGCGGCCCCAGCCGCCCGGCAGCGCGGTGGAGTAATCCGCCGCCAGGTCCACGCCATTGGTCTTGAGCGAGCCGATGTTGGTGTTGGTGGCGGTGATCGACGCTTGCGGCGTCGCCCACAGGGTGCCGACCGCGTCGCGCTTGACCTTGTCGCAGAACACCGCGGCGCCGGTCTCCAGACATTGCTGCAGCGTGACGGGCGCGCTGACGGTGGAGATCAGATCCTCGACCTTGATGGTGAAGTAATCGAGCGAGAGGGTCAGGTCTCGCGTCGGCGAGAACACCACGCCGAGCGTCGCGCTCTTGGCGGTTTCCGGCTTGAGCTGGGTATTGCCGCCGAACAGTGCGTTGTACTGCTGTGCGGGGCTGTCGGCGATCTGGCCGTACTGGGCGGCCGTCACGCCGGTGCGCGCGCACTGCGCGGCCGTGGCCGACGGCGTGGCACCGGCGCAGGGGTCGCCGTCCATGTCGTACAGACCGATCGCCTGCGCCGAATAGAGCTCCACCACATTCGCCGCACGGCTGGCCTGCTGATAGCTGCCGCGGAACTTCACCGCATCGACCGGCAGCCATTCCAGGCCCAGACCGTAGGTGTCGGTCTTCTGGTTGGTCGAGAAATTGGAGTTGCGATAGCTGGCCGACAGATTGAGCTGCTTGGCCATGAACGCGTTTTCCAGCAGCGGCAGCCGCGCTTCGGCGAACACGTCGTTGACGCTGTACTTGCCGCCGACACCGATGGTCGGACCGCCCTGCCCCGCCAGATCGCCGGTGGAGAAGGCGGCATCGGTGCTCAGCTCCATTTCCTCCTGACGACGCTCGAAGCCCAGCGCCACGCCCAGGCCGCTGGTGGCCGTCGGCAGCTTGATGCCGTAATCGGTCAGGTCGCCGTTGATGGTCGCGGTGCTCACCTTGGTCGAGGTGTGGCCCTTCTGGAAGCCCGGCGTCTGCAGATAGTTCAGCGCTTCGGGCGTGACGCCGCCCAGCTTCCAGATGTTGTAGGGCACGCAGTTGGGATCGCTGCCATCGACGAAGCTGCGGCAGGCGGGCGCGCCGGTCTTCGGATCGGTCACGACATCCAGGGCGCGCGAGGTGCGGGCGATCGAGAAATCGTTCTTGTAGGTTTCCTGATAGACGACTCGGCCGACCAGCGTCGACACGTCGTAGGACCAGGCATTGTTGATGTCGCCCTTCACGCCCAGCACGCCGCGGTAAGACGTGTGGCGCAGATCGTCCTGCCGGCCGCCGCCTTCCACATTGCGCCGGAACAGATAGATGTCCTTCGATTGCCCGGGCGCGGTCAGGCCCAGCGCGGCGCGCGAGGACGCGGTCAGCAGCGGGTTGTCGTACTCCACGGTGAAGGGCACGCCGAAGGCGCCGGAGGGCGCGATCTGCGCCACGGTGCGGTCATCGTGGAAGTTGAATTCGGTGTAGACGCGGGCCTTCTCGTTCACGTCGTAATGCACGAAGGCCGCTGCGGTGTAGCGGCTCGACGGACGATTGAAGTAGTTGATCGGGCCGAAGTTGTAGAGGTCGGTCGTGCCGCTCCATGGACGCGTCGCACCGGCCGCATCGGCGATGGTGAAGTCCGTCATCGTCGTGTCCAGCGTGGTGAAACGACCCGGGTAGCTGGTGCCGGAACCGCCGCAACCGAAGTAGCCGGTGGTGGGCGCCGTCAGCGCGCAGGCGGAGAAATCGCGTTCCGATTGCAGCAGCGCATCCTGGCGCTTGTGGCCGATGAACAGGGTCGCGTTGCCCTTGTTGTCGGCGAAGTTGGCACCCATGGTGACGCTGAAGTCATGGGACTTGCCATCCATGTCCTTGTCGCCCGGCACCGGGAAGTTGCGACCGCTGACCACCGAGGCCACATCGCTGTGCTGCTGGTGGTTGTAGCCCTGGAAGTTGTAGTCCAGCTGCAGGCCGTTGAACGAGTCGTTCATGATGAAGTTCACCACGCCCGCCACCGCGTCCGAACCATAGATGGCGGACGCGCCACCGGTCAGCACTTCCACCCGCTTGATCAGCGAGACCGGAATCTGGTTGAGGTCGGTGGCCAGATTGCGCGGGCTGCCGGCCGGCAGACGACGGCCGTTGATCAGCACCAGGGTGCGCGACGCGCCGAGGTTGCGCAGGTTGACCGTGGCGGTGCCGGTGGACCCGTTCGACACCTGGCCGCCCTGGTCCGCGAAGACCTGCGGCAGGTTGTTCAAGAGCGCTTCGACATCCCGCTGACCTTCGACCTTGATGGCTTCCGCGCCCAGCGTCACCACCGGCGACGCGGTGTCCACCGAAATCGTCTTGATCCGCGAGCCCGTCACCTCGACGCGCTGCAGCGATTCCGGCGTCGGCGCCGCAGCGCCACTTTGCTGGGCCATCGCCGGCAGCGCCGCGCCCATCACCACCAATGCCGCGAGGTTGATCGTTTTTCTCTTGAACATCGTCACTCCTTGATAAAGAAACTGGCCAGCCCTTGTCGGGCTTCCATCCCGAGCTGTTGAAACCTTTGCATTCATCAAAGTTTTCAAGCGGCTCGAGTTTCTTGATCGCGAAGATATCTGCCGCCTGGGATTCACCCTCCCCCGGGATGGGAAGTGCCAAAACTCACCCCTAAGCGCGGGAAACTCCTGAGAAGCGTGACGGAATCCTCCGTTGCCGAGATACGACGGCGCCCAAACCGGTGCAGAAAATGCATTTCCTGCGAGCGCGAATGCTCGAAATCGATGCGATTTCTTGACGCCTCGACAGCCGTGAAATCAATGGGCGAATATCGTCCGAGCTGATTTCCAAATCAGTGCATCGAGGTCGAATATGGCGCGTCTGTTTAATCTCTTGTGCATTTGCGCACCAAACTGACAATCGACCGGGAAATACGGTAGAACGGTTTTGGCGCGAAACGCCCGAATACGGGGAATCTGCGTCCCAAATTCAGGCAAAGAAAAAGGCCGCAAGTGCGGCCTTTCGGAACATCGGAAACTCTGTAACTCGGCGTCGCTCGCGGATTCAACCCGCCATGCGCCGCTCCACCCGTGGCACGGCCGCCAGCAAGCTGCGCGTGTAAGCCTGCTGAGGTCGACCCAGCACCGCATCGCAATCGCCCGATTCGACGATGCGTCCGGCCTGCATCACTGCGACCTCATCCGCCACGTACTCCACCACGCCGATGTTGTGGGTGATGAACAGGAAGGACAGCCCGCGGCTGCGCTGCAGCTCCCGCAGCAGGTTGAGGATCTGCGCCTGGACCGACACATCCAGCGCCGAGGTCGGCTCGTCGCAGACGATCAGCCGCGGCTCGACCGCCAGCGCCCGCGCGATCGCGATCCGCTGGCGCTGGCCGCCGGAGAACTCATGCGGGAATCGACCCAGCGCATCGCGCCGCAGGCCGACCTGATCGACCAGCTCATGCAGCAGCGCCAGCCGCGCCGGCGCATCCAGCTCCGGCCGCAGCGCCAGCAGCCCTTCTTCCAGCACCTCCTGCACCCGCAGTCGCGGATTCAGCGAAGCGAACGGGTCCTGGAAGATGATCTGGATCTGACGACGCGCCGCCCGCAGCGCCTCGCCCTGCAACTGGAAAAGATCCTGCGGCTGACCGTCGACCCTGAGGTCCGACGCAGCGCCCTGCCCGACCACGCCGGACGGATACAGCAAGGCCTGACCCTCGATCACCGCCTGGCGGCGCAGCAACTGCACGATCGCCTTGCCGGACGTGGTCTTGCCGCAGCCCGACTCGCCCACCAGCGCCAGCGTGCGGCCCGACTCGATGCGGTAGGAGACGCCGCCCACCGCGTCGAAATAGCGGGTGCGACCGCCCAGCAGGCTTCGTGACAGCGGATAACGCACCTTCAGATCCCGCACCTCCAGCAGCAGCCGGCGCGCGTCCTGATTCGGCTCGCTGACCACAGTCGGCTGCGCCGCGGCGCGGGGCAGCGGCTCCCTCACATCGGTATAGAGCAGGCAGCGGACCTCATGGCCGACCGGACGGTCCGGCACGCCCGTGAGTGCGGGCGGCGTGGTCGCGCAGTGCACCATCGCGCGGTCGCAGCGCGGCGCGAAACGGCAGCCCTCGAAGGTCTGCCACAGCGGCGGCACCGTGCCGGCGATCGCGGCCAGCGGCTCGCCCCGCCGATCGGCATCGGGCAGCGCGCGCAGCAGCAGCCGCGCATAGGGATGGCGCGGCGCCTCGAAAAAGTCGGCAGCGGGCGCGACCTCGACGATCTGGCCTGCATACATCAGCGCCACCTGATGCGCCATGCCGGACACCACGCCCAGGTCGTGGGTGATCAGCAGCAGACCGAGGCCGCGCTCACGCTGCAGGTCCTTCAGCAGCTCCAGGATCTGCGCCTGGATCGTCACATCCAGCGCGGTCGTCGGCTCGTCGGCGATCAGGTAATCCGGCTCGGCCGCCAGCGTCATCGCGATCATGATGCGCTGCTTCTGACCGCCGGAGAGGCGGAACGGGTACTCGTCGATGCGGCGTTCCGGCTCCGGAATGCCGACGCGGCGCAACCAGTCGATCGCCTTCGCCCGGGCCTGCGCGCCGCGCAGGGGCGTGTGGGCCTCGATCGCCTCGACGATCTGGTCGCCGACCTTCATGACCGGATTCAGGCTGGTGCCCGGCTCCTGGAAGATCATGCCGATGCGCCCGCCGCGCACCTGGCGCATGCGGGCTTCGCTCAGGTCAAACACATCCTGGCCATCGAGGTCCAGCCGGCCACCGGCGATGCGGCCGTTGTCCGGCAGCAGCCGCATCAGCGCCAGCGCGGTCATGCTCTTGCCGCAGCCGGATTCGCCCACCAGCGCAAAGGTCTGGCCACGCGACAGGGTCAGCCGCATGCCATCGATGGCGCGGACCAGGCCCGCCTCGGCATCCAGATGGACCTGGAGGTCTTCAATCTTCAGCATGATGGACTCAGGCCTCCTGCTTGTTCTGTGCGGCGAGCGCCGCCGCCCGGGCCTGACGCGCCTGCAGCGCCAACACCTGCGGGCGCAGCTTGCGGGAGCGCGGATCGAAGGCGTCGCGCACGCCGTCGGCAAACAGGTTGGCCGCCAGCACCAGGCTGACCATGAAGCCGAAGGCGGCGGCGAAGCTCCACCACACCAGCGGATCCCGGCTCATCTCGGAACGGGCCAGGTTGATCATGCCGCCGAAGCTGTTCATCGTCGGGTCGACGCCCACGCCCACATAGGTCAGCACCGCCTCGTAGAGGATCAGGTCGGAGAAGTTCAGCACCAGGCTGATCAGCACCAGGTGCATCACATTCGGCACGATGTGGCGGACCATGATGCGGGTGTCGGCCACGCCGAAGGCCGTCGCGGCCTGCACGAAATCGGACTCGCGCAGCTTCAAGGTTTCGCCGCGCACCAGCCGGCACAAGGTGGCCCAACCGGTCACGCCCAGGATCACGCAGAGCAGGAAGATCTTCAGATCGGCGCGCTCGGCCCCGGTC
Source organism: Burkholderiaceae bacterium (assembly GCA_913776825.1). Taxonomy (GTDB): domain Bacteria; phylum Pseudomonadota; class Gammaproteobacteria; order Burkholderiales; family Burkholderiaceae_C; genus Roseateles. The sequence continues at coordinate 18,367 of CAJYPV010000022.1, read as the reverse complement.
TCGAAGGCTTCCGGATGCTTGTCCAGGAAGACCTGCACCATCAGCACACAGGCCGCGATCAACAGCACATTCGGCACCGAGGTCAGCACGGTGTAGAAGTACTGGATCACCTCATCGACCCAGCCCTTGAAGTAGCCGGCCAGGATGCCCAGCACCAGCGCGAACGGCAGCGTCGCGAGCGTGGACAGCGCGCCGATCACGAACGCAGTGCGGATGCTCTTGAGCGACTGGACCAGCACGTCATTGCCGGTCTGGTCCGTGCCGAAGACATGGTAGTGACCCATCCACGCGATCACCGGCCCGGCCAGCAGCGCGACGACCGTCAGCGTGCCAAGCGCCGCGCGCCAGGGGTAATGGGTGCGGTCCCGCAGCAGATCGCCCAGCGCCTGGCGCCAGCCGCCATGGCTGCGCGCCAGCCCGGCCGCCATCGCAGCGGCCAGCAGCATCGCGGTCAGCGCGCCACCGGCCAGACCGGTGAGGCCGCGCCGGATCACGTCGCCAGACCATTGCGTGGCGGGGTCCGTCAGATGCGCGCCGCCGAACGCCAGACGCGGAAACTCCCGCACGATCTCGCTGCCGTGGGCCACGCTGTCCTTGTTGAAGCCCTGATAGGCCAGCGGCGCGGAATAGCTGGTCTCGCGCATCGCGATCTGCCGCGCCAGCACCAGGTCCAGCACCGATTCGGTCCGGGTCTCATAGAAGCGCTCGCCCGCCGGGCCATCCGGCAGCGCGCGACGGAAATGCAGGCTGTCCACCGCCGTGACCAGCACGAACAGCGACAACACCACGCCGGCGCTCAGGGCGGCGGGATCGCGCAGCACCCGCTGCCAGTTCGCGCGCAGATGCGGACGACGCACCAGCCGCACCAGGTAGCCCACCAGCACCGCCGCCAGCGCCCAGAGCGCGACGTCGGTCCAGAGAATGACGATCTTGAATCCCATGTCGGTCTCAGTCGGTGTCGGTGTCGGTGTCGGTGTCGGTGTCGGTATCGGTGCCGATATCGGTGCAGGTGCCGCGGGCGCAGCGGCTCATGACAGCCGCACCCGGGGATCGACCCAGGTGTAGATCACATCGATCAGCGCATTGCTGACGATGTAGAGCAGCGCGCCCAGGAACACCATGGTGCGGACGATGGCGAAGTCCTGTCCGGTGATCGCTTCGATGACGAAGGCGCCGAGGCCCGGAATGCCGAAAAAGCTCTCGAACACCAGGCTGCCGAGGAACACATACGGCAGATAGGCGCCCGCGCTGGTGATGATCGGAATCAGCGCATTGCGCAGCACATGACGACGCAGAACCACCGGCTCGGACAGGCCCTTGGCCCGCGCGGTGCGCACATAGTCCTTGCCCACTTCTTCCAGCAGCATCGCGCGGTACAGGCGGGCTTCGCCGCCCAGCCGGGAGAGCAGCGACAGCGCGATCGGCAGGGCCAGGAACTTGATCGCATCCAGCCCGGGCTCATAGCCGTTGATCGGCACCAGCCGCAACACCCGCGAGAAGAAATACTGCCCCACGATGATGTAGAACAGGCTGGAGATCGACAGCATCAGCACGCACAGCACCACGCCCCAGAAGTCGATGCGGGAGTTGCGGAAGAAGGTCAGCAGCAACGCGAAGGCCACGCTGATGATCAGCTGCAGGATGAAGATCGGCACCGCCAGCTGCAGGCTCACGCCCATGCGCACCTTGACCTCATGGCCGATGTCCACCGCCTGGCGTGCATCCGAGCGGCCGAACTGCAGCATCATCAGCGAGACCGAGCGCTCCCAGAACACGGTGTGGGTCAGCTTCTCGCTGCCCTGGCGCTGGGCGTCCCAGTACAGCGGCTTGTCGTAGCCGCGCTCGGCCTTCCACTTCTCGATCTGTTCCTGCGTCACCCGCTTGCCGCCGATGTTCAGGCGGGCCATGTCGTCCGGCGTGTTCACGCTGAAGAACAGGAAGAAGGTGAGCAGGTTCACGCCCACCAGAATCGCCAGACCGTAGGCCAGGCGACGGGAGATGATCTTGAACATCAGGGAGTTCCTTGCGCGGGCGACGTCACGCGGGCGGTGGCCGTCTCGCGGGCCTGGAAGCTGCGGCGGGTCAGCCAGAGGATGACGGCGATGCCGATCACCAGAATGATCAGCGGCCACCACACCGGGTGATTCCATTCCGACTGCTTCTTCGCGCGCTCCGCCGCATCGACGCGGTAGTAGCGGGCCGCGTCACGGATGATGATGCTGGGCTTGGCGTTGTAGACCCAGTGCTGCGCGGCCTGCGCGGTGTAGGGCCAGTAGCCCCAGGCCCAGGGCGCATCCTGCTGGACGACCTCGATCATCCGGTCCATCACCTTCTGCTTCTCCGGACCGTCGTCCAGGGTCTGCATCTGCTTGAACAGACGGTCGTACTCGTCGTTCTGGTAGTTGGCCGAGTTCTCGCCCTCATGCAGCGATTTGCTGTTGGGCCCGTAGAGCAGGAACAGGAAGTTCTCCGCATCCGGATAGTCGGCGAACCAGCCCCACCAGAAGATCTGATGCTTGCCCTGGTGGACCTTCTCCTGGAACTGGTTGTAGTCGGTCGCCCGCACATCCAGCTGCACGCCGATCTTGGCGAACTGCTTGATCATCCAGTCGTTCTCGGCCTTCACCTCGGGCGTCACCACCCGCATGAAGTCGTAGTTCAGCACCAGCGGCTGGCCGGTGCGTGCATCGCGCCCATCCGGATAACCGGCCTCGGCCATCAGTTGCCGCGCTTCCTCGATTGATCGCCGCTGCACCTGACCATTCACCAGCCGATGGGTGACCGGATTGAAATGACCGGGCTCCGCCTCGCGCGAGCCGAACACGCCAGGAGGCACCGGCCCATAGGCCGCCACGCCGCCACGGTTCTTGAAGATCCGGCCATAACCTTCCTCCCAGTCGACCGCGATCGACAGCGCCTGGCGCAGCTTGCGATTGCGCTGCTGCTGGGCCGGCGTGTCGCCGCGGCCCACCACCGGGTCCAGCCAGTTGAAGCCGAGGTACCAGCTGTTGGGATCGGTGTCGCGGGGGAACTTGAAGCCGCGCTGCTGGAAGAACTGGGTGACTTCGTCGGAATCGCTCGCATCGGCCAGGAACTCGACGCCCCAATCGGCGCGTTCCATGTCCGGCAGGTCCAGATAGCCTTGCTTGAACAGCTCCTTGCGCGGCACCCGCTCCTTGATCAGCGTGGCGACGATGCGGTCCACGAAGGGCATGCGCTTGCCGCAGTCGGCCAGCAGGCCGGCCTCGCGGTCATGCTCGGAGCCCTCGCAGGGATAGAGGTCGACCCGGTAATTCGGATTGCGCGACATCACATGGCGGCGATCCTGCAGGTACTCCGTCATCATGTACGGCCCGGTTCCCACCGGCCACTGGTTCCAGGACAGCCCGCGCTGCACCATGCCCGGCTGCGCATAGAAGCGATCCACTTCCCAGGGCACGGGCGAGAGGAAGGTCGTCGCCATCCAGTAGGACCACTGCGGATACTTGCCCTTGATGCGGATGCGCAGCAGATGCGGATTGACCGCTTCCGCGCCCGCCAGAGGCCAGCGGCGGAAGTCCAGGAAGGGCTTGTCGGCGCTGCTCTCGGGCAGGCCCTTGAGCAGCTTGGCGTTTTCCTCGCGGATCAGCTGGCCGTATTCCTTCAGCCCGACCACATGCTCCGAGAACAGCCCGAACACCGGCGCTTCGATGCGCGGCGTCGCGTGGCGCTTGAGCGCATAGACGAAGTCGTCGGCCACCAGCTCGCGGGTGCCGGTGTGGTCGAACTGCCAGGGCGAGCGCTTGTCGCCGAGCTGTTTCTCGGTGAGCCCGTGATAGAGGTAATGGCCCTGCGCATCCTTGGCGAAGGCCGGGCTCGGCGCATAGGTCACGCCGGCGCGGATCGGCACCTCATAGACGCTCTGGGCGATGGTGTCGGCGGGCGCGTCCTGCGGCAGACGCTGGCCCTTGGCATCGAGGTAATACGGCTTGACGACCTCGGCGGCGGCGCGCGGGATCAGCTCGTAGGGCCGCTTCAGGTAGTGGTAACCGTAGAGCGGCTCGAAGATCTGATAGGTGTAGACGCTCTCGGGCGCGGTGTAGGACGCCGTCGGATCCAGATAACGCGGCGAGCGCTCATCAAAGGACAGATACAGCGTGTTGTCCTTGGCCGCGCCGGCCGGATAGGGACTGTTGTTGCATGCGGCCAGCAGTCCCGCGGCACATGCGCTGCCCAGCCAGACCAGCGCCTTGCGCCAGCCGATTCCCGCCATCCACTGCCCCGACGACATCGTCATCCTTCCAAAAACAAAGCCGCATCGAGCGGATGCGGCATTGCCAGATTGTTGCCATCACAGGCCCCTCACGGGCCCGCCAATGCTGGGCACGCATCATAGCGGTGCGCCTCGCGGGCGGGAGGGGGTCGGGCTCGACGATCGCACTCGCGCAGACGGACGGCGGACCACCGGGCGATCCGAAGATCGGGCGATGGCCCCTTCGGAGTTCAGGCCGGACGCACGGTCCGAAGGACTCGTCCGGTCCTGCCGATGGAAACTCCCGCGCAGCGCGAGCCGCGCGGGCAACGCTGAGAACGCCGGTCACGCCACAGCAAGGATCGCCCAAGCGGATCAGTGCGAATGATCGTGGTCGTCGTGGCCGTCGTGGTCGTGGTGGTGATCGTGACCGTGGTCGTGGCCATGGTCATGACCAGGTCCGACATGGCCCCAGGCCACGAACACGTCGCGGCCCTCGACCAGCAGCTCGGTCTTCGCGCCGACCGGCAGGCAGACCTTGGTCGGCACATGGCCGAACGGCAGGCCGGTGAGCAGCGGCACCTTCGTCCGCTCGCGCAGCGCCTGCACGCAGCTCTTGAAGTTGTAGCCGCGGTCCAGCGGCGACTTCTTCCAGCCGGTGAACTGGCCGAGGATCACCGCCTTCTGCGCGTCCAGCACGCCGGCCTGCCAGAGTTGCAGCAGCATGCGTTCGACCCGATAGGGATGCTCGTTCACGTCTTCCAGGAACAGGATGCCGCCCTTGATGCGCGGGAAGTGTGGCGTGCCCAGCAGCGAGCACAGCACGGCGAGATTGCCGCCCCACAAGGTGCCGCGCGCTTCCAGGCCGTCGAAACCGGCCTCGGTGCGGAAGCCGACGGCTTCCAGCGAGCCATCCATCGCTTCCAGGAAGCAGTCGCGGGTGATCTCGTCGACGCCGCCCTCGGCGTCGCTGCGACCGAAGTCATCGCAGGCCAAGGGACCGGCCCAGCTGATCTGGCGGGTATGGGCCAGCAGGCCGAGCTGCAGCGCGGTCAGATCGCTCAAGCCAACCCAGCGGGTGCCCTGCGCCACGCTCTCGCCGAGCAAGGCCCAGTCGATGCGATCCAGCAAACGCGTCAGGCCATAGCCACCGCGCGTGGCCAGCGCCACCGACGGCGCTGCCGCCGCGATGCGATGCAGCGCGGCCAGGCGGGTCTCGTCGTCGCCGGCGAAGCGCTGATGGCGCGCCAGCGCGCTCTCGTCCAGCGTGACGTCGAAGCCCAGCGCCGTCAGGCGCTTGGCGGCGCGCTTCAGCGGCTGGGACTGGGCGAGCACGCCGGAGGGGGTGTAGAGGGTCAGGTCACTCATCGCTGCGGCTCGTCGGAAGGGGGATCGATGGGATGCGCCAGATACAGCGCTTCGCCCACGGGAATGTTGTCGGGCTCGTCGGCGAGCGGATGGGGCGCGGGATCGGTGGCGGGATCGCGGACGCGATCGGTCGCAGCGTCAATCTGCGGACGGCTCAGCGGATCATTGAGCGGTGGCAGCGCGGCCGCTGTCGCCGTCACGGCCGCACCGGCGGCGGACTCGGACGGACGCGTCCCGAAGACGGCCAGCGGATCCGCACGACGTTCGCCGCGCCGCTGGCGGGCAGCTTCACGGCGCTCGGCGAAGAATTCGCGCAGCAGCCGGGCCGACGGTTCCGCCAGCACGCCGCCATGCAGCGCGGTGTGGTGATTGAGCTGCTTCTGCGCGAACAGGTCCAGCACCGAGCCGGCCACGCCGGTCTTGGGATCGGGCGCGGCGAACACCACCCGCTTGAGCCGCGCATGCATCATCGCCATCGCGCACATCGCGCAGGGTTCGAGCGTCACAAAGAGCTCGCACTCCGGCAGCCGATAGTTGCCGAGCAACTGGGCCGCATGACGCAGGGCGACGATCTCCGCATGCGCGGTGGGATCGTGGGTGGTGATCGGCCGGTTGTAGCCGGTGGCGATGACCTGCCCGCCGCGCATGATGACCGCGCCGACGGGCACCTCGCCCACCAGCCAGGCGTTCTGGGCCTGATCGAGCGCCAGCCGCATCGCATAGTCGTCGCCCGGCTGGGCGGGTCCGAAGGTCGACAACAGCGAGCTGCCGCCGGCCGCTGGCGCGGACAGCGACGGCGATACCGCCGACGAGATCGATGCCGCGCCGCCCAACCCGTTGTCGGACCCATCGGTCGACCCGTGATTGGCAGTGCGGTGAGAGGGGGTGGACGGGACGTCGGTCATGGTGTGCAGCTTCGCGCGGCAGTGTAGCCGCCAGCGCTATGCTGCCGCCCCATGCCACCGGATGACGCCCCACCGCCGACCCAGGATGACCTGTTCGGCGATCTGATCGCCGCCGCGCCGCCGCAGCCCGCTGCGCCGGAGCGCGCGGCGTCGTCCCGCTCGTCCCGCGCGCGTCGCGATGAGGCCCTCGCTGGTGACGAGCCCGACGCTCCGGCCAGCGCTGAACTCGATCTCGGCCTGCCCGAGATGACTGAGCAGGCCGACGGGGATGACGACGGGGATCACGACAGCGACGCGGAGGAGGCCGCCGTCGATGCGTCGGCCTCCCCCCGCGCCGCTGGCACCGCCAATGGGCCGGCGCCCCGTCGACGCCGCGCGGGCATCGTCGCCCAACCGCCCGAGGATGACACGCTCGCGCTGGCGCAAGCCCTGTCCCCGCAGATCCGGTTGGGCACCTCGTCCTGGGGCTATCCAGGCTGGCAGGGGCTGGTCTGGGCGGGACGACATGGCGAATCGTCGCTGGCGCGCCAGGGCTTGAGCGTCTATGCGCAGCATCCGCTGATGCGCGCGGTGAGCATCGACCGCGGCTTCTACCAAGGCCTCACCGCCAGCCAGTACGAGCGTTATGCGCAGCAGGTGCCGGACGACTTCCGCTTCACCGTCAAGGCGCCCAGCCTGGTGACCGATGCGATGGTGCGCAGCGAAGACGGTCGCGGCCGGCAGTTGAATGACGCGTTCCTGGATGCGCGTCTGGCCATTCAGGAGTTCATCGAACCCGCGCTCCAGGGCTTGGGGCCCAAGATCGGCGCGCTGGTCTTCCAGCTCAGTCCATTGCCCTTGCAGATGCTGGATCGTCTGCCGGCGCAACTGGATCGGCTGCATGCCCTGCTGGGCGCCCTGCCCTCGCTGCGCGCCCAGGCGCCCGACGCGGTGGTGGCCGTCGAGGTGCGCGATCCCGAATGGCTGACGCCCGACTTCGTGTCGATCCTGCTGTCGCATGGCACTCGGTACTGTCTGGGTCTGCATCCCAAGCTGCCGCCCATCGACGACCAGCTTCCGCTGCTGCGCGCGATGTGGCCGGGGCCGCTGGTCTGCCGCTGGAACCTGCATCGTCGCCATGGCCCGTTCGGCTATGAGGACGCGCAGAAGCGCTATGGCGAGTACGCCGACCTGATGGACCCCGACCCGGACACCCGCGCCGTGCTGGCCAAGGTGATGCACGCCACCGCGCAGGCGGGGCATCCGGTGCTGGTCACCGTCAGCAATCACGCGGAAGGCTCGGCGCCGCGCAGCGTGAAGGCGCTGGCGGAGGCGGTGGTGGCGCTGTCGGGTTCCACTGCCGGCGGATAGTCGCTGGCGGTCAGTCGCCGGGGGCGCGCGGATTCTCGTGGCGGGCCGCGGCGGCAGCGTCATCGGCGATCGCCCGCGTCGCTTCTCCACTGCCCGCCAGCGGCCAGCATCCCTTCATCACATGCCGCGACTCGCCCTGCAGGCTGTCGGCCAAATGGAAGTCGGTGGCGGTCCATCCCGGCACGTCCAGCGGCTCCGGCGACACGGCGTGATCGTCGTAGGTCAGCGTCAGATGCGGCGTGAAATGCGGATCGATGGGGAGGCCCTCCGCCGCGAGCCGCTCGCCCAGATGCCGACGAAACTGCCGCACCGTTTCCAACCCCGTGCCGCCGGACAGCACCAGCGGCCGATTGCGCGGCTTGCGGGTGAAGCTGAGCAACTCGTCAAAGTGCAGCGGGATCGATGGCCAGACGATCGAGTCCGCTGCACGGCCGGCAGCGGCCAGCACCGCCGCCATCGCGTCGCGTTGATCGGGATGGCTGTCGTCGAACCAGCCGAGGTGATGCAGCGTGAGATGCAGCCGTTCCGTGCGATCAGGACGCTCTCGCAAACCCAACCGCAGCAGCACCTGACGGGACACCGCCGACAAGCGCGACGCGGTGGCCTCATCCGGACGGAGGCAGAAGAACAGCGCGTGGACCGTCATGATTGGCAGCGGAAGGCTCAGCGCGGCGGGCTGGGCCGTTGCGTCAGTTGCCGGCCTCGGAGGCGCGTTGCTCGCCTTGCTGCATCAGTTCCTGCACCTGCTGGCCGACGGCTTGCGGCGACCGCGGATTGGCAGCGGACGGGCTCGCCGTGCTGCTGCCATTGGAGGACGAGCTGCCCACCGACGCCGGCGCCGACGGCTTGACCGCCGCCATCTGGTTTTTGGCGCTGATCATCACGATCGCGAAGACGATCACCAGGCCAATGATGGAAAGGGCGCCGCGCATGGGGACTCCAGAATCGTTCTTGCTGACAAGACCGAAGCATAACGAGTCCCCACGACGCGGCGCCCTTCGCCAGCCGTCCATGACGCCGACATCCTGCCTGCGGTCAGGCGTTCAAACGGCGCTCCAGTGGCGCCCTGCGGGCCGGCCCCGGCATCGACGTGCGATCGGGGCCGGCGACGCAGCGACGTTGGCGTCAGACCTTCGGCGGATCGGTCTCGCGCTCGAAGAAGCGCGGCGAGCCCAAGGCCTGGATCAGCGCCTGCGCGCCGGCCGAGGCCGAGGCTTCGACGATCAGGCCGGGTGCGCGCTCATCCGGCTCCAGCGCCGGGCCGAGGCCCGCCGCCAGCAGCAGGTCCACGCCCTGGCCCAACACCAGGATGGGCTTGCAATGGCGGAACTGGTCGCGGATGAATTCGAAGACATGCGCATCCTGCGACAAGGTCTGCACCGCGGCATCACCGTCCGGCACCACCAGCGCATCGAACAGGAAGCCGGGCTCGTTCTCCAGCGACACATCGGCCTCGACCGGCACGCCGTCGGAGGTCTGCACCGGTCCGATGCGCGGCGCGGCGAAGCGCGGCACCGCGCCTTGCGCGAAGAGCGCGGCATGGACATCGCTGACCTCCTGCCCCGCGACGCCGTCCCCGACCAGGATCACCACCTTGCGGCCGGCGATCGAGCCATCGCCCGGACGCGCCATCAGCGACAGCGACGGCGACAGACGCACTTCCGGCTCCGGCGCCTGGCCGATGGCCAGCGGCAGCGGATCGGGCAGCGGCATGTTGAGGCCGTCGGCCACCTTCGCCGCCAGCTCTTCCGACGCATTGCGCAGCGAGGCGACCATGCGCTTGCGGATCGCGGGCACGGTGACCTTGCTCAGCTCGAAGCGGAAGGCCGCGACGATGTGGTTCTGCTCCGCCGTGGTCTGGCTTTCGAAGAACAGGCGGGCCTGGTTGTAATGCTCGGCGAAGAGCTCGGGCTTGGCGCGCACCTTGGCCTGTTCGGCCTTGGCATCCTGACGCGCGGCCACCGAGGTGAAGCCATGCGCCGCACCGGCCTGGAACGGACAGCCGCCACCCAGCGAATTCGGCTCATAGGACACACGACCACGATGCACCGCCTGGCGATGCATGCCGTCGCGCTGGTTGTTGTGGACCGGCGCCACCGGCGCATTGATCGGGATCTCGTGGAAGTTGGGGCCGCCCAGTCGGCTGATCTGGGTGTCCACATAGGAATGGATGCGGCCGGCCAGCAGCGGATCATTGGTGAAGTCGATGCCGGGAATCACATGGGCCACGCAGAAGGCGACCTGCTCGGTTTCGGCAAAGAAGTTGTCCGGGTTGCGATTCAGCACCATGCGGCCGACCGGGCGCACCGGCACCAGTTCTTCCGGCACCAGCTTGGTCGCATCCAGGATGTCGAAGCTGAACTCATTGGCCTGCTCTTCGGTGAAGATCTGCAGGCCCAGCTCATATTCCGGATAGGCGCCGGACTCGATGCGCTCCCACAGGTCGCGGCGGTGGAAGTCCGGATCGGCGCCGGAGATTTTGACCGCCTCGTCCCAGACCAGCGAATGGGTGCCGGCCTTGGGCGTCCAGTGGAACTTCACGAACACCGAATCGCCGGCCGCATTGACCAGACGGTAGGTGTGCACGCCAAAGCCCTGCATGGTGGCGTAGGAACGCGGAATCGCGCGGTCGGACATGGCCCACATCAGCATGTGGGTCGATTCCGGCATCAGCGAGACGAAGTCCCAGAAGGTGTCGTGGGCGCTGGCGGCCTGCGGCATCGCATGATGCGGCTCCGGCTTCACCGCGTGGACCAGGTCCGGGAACTTCATCGCATCCTGGATGAAGAACACCGGGATGTTGTTACCGACCAGATCCCAATTGCCTTCGTCGCTGTAGAACTTGACGGCAAATCCGCGCACATCGCGCGCGGTGTCCTTGCTGCCGCGCTCGCCGGCGACGGTGGAGAAGCGCACGAACACCGGCGTGCGCTTGCCGGCTTCCTGGAACGGCGCGGCGCGGGTCAGGTCGGTGAGCGCCTCATAGCTTTCGAAGTAGCCATGGGCCGCCGATCCGCGGGCATGCACGATGCGCTCGGGGATGCGCTCATGGTCGAAGTGGGTGATCTTCTCGCGGAGGATGAAATCCTCCAGCAGCACCGGGCCACGCGGGCCGGCCTTGAGCGAGTTCTGGTTGTCGGCGATCGGCACGCCCTGGTTGGTCGTCAGGCGCTGGCCCGAGGAATCGACACGGACGCGATCCAGCGGCGCGATCGTCGCATTCACGCCTTCCGGCGCCTGGGTGCCGACCTTGTCGTTGGTCTGCGACTCGGACAGCGTGCTGCCGGTGGGCAGTCGCGAGGCGGGATCGACCGTTTCACCGGGCTGCGGATTCACGCCGTTCTCAAAGCCATGCTCACCGGCCTTGTTGGCGTTGAAGGGCATGGCGGCGACCATGGCTTCGGTCTCGACCGCCTGTTGCAGGGCGAGATCGCCTTCGCTGCCTGAGGGCATGCGAGACGAGGCGCTGTCGGTATTCCGGGCGGCAGCCTTGGGGCCGGAAGCCTTCGGCGAGGCGGGGCTGGCGGAGCGGCCGGCGGACGGGTTGTCGGCACTCGGGCTGGGCTTCTTGGGCATGGGGTCTTCCTCAATCGGTCTGGACGTGGACTGGTTGAAGAGCAGTCGTCGTTCCCGCCCCGTCGCGGCGCGCCGCATTTTTTTGTATCGGGCAGATTGGCGTTGGCTATGACCAACGCCGGGACCGTCCCGCCGGGTGGGTCGACACTAGCCCCGTCGCCACAGGCCCGTCCCCGGTGGCGCCATGGGTATCACGGCGTCCACCGGGAGATCCGTCACCGACTCAATGCGTGGCGAGGCGCTCAGCCATCAGTTCTTCCTTGCGCTGCATCAGCCGCTCGCCCAGGTCGGCGAGGTCCAAGCGCGAGTTCTTCACCTTGGGGAACATCTCGTTCTGCTCCTCCTTGACGTGGTGCTTGACCCATTCGCTCATGACCTTGACCTTGGCGTCGTAGTCCTCGCCGGACGGCGCCACGCCTTCGACGGCGGCGATCAGGTCCTTGACGCTCTGGTGCTCGACCTTCGCTTCGGGGACCAGCGTCTTGTCCTTCAGCGCGACCTGCACTTCGGGATAGAAGATTTCTTCTTCGATCTGCGCATGGACGGTCAGCTCCAGGCAGATCTCGGCGACGAGCTGTTGCTTCTTGGTGGCCGAGCGCGACTTCTCGAATTGATCGAACAGATCGGCGACCTTCTTGTGGTCGGCCCGCAGCAGGGCGATGGCATCCGGGGTCTTCTTGCTCACGCTGCGGCGCGGAGCCGTTTTGCGAGCGGTGCGGGCGGACGTGGCGGTCGAGGATGAGGGCATGAAGGTCTCCTGGCGGATGGGCTGGGATGGTGGGACGGCACGCAACGTGCGGCCTGAGAGAGGGGCGAGCAAACGCGGTGCCCGGTGCGGCGGGCACGACTGCCGCAGGTTTGTCCGACGTGCGCAGCAGCCCGCTCCTGAATCGCGCTGCGGGGGCCATGCGAAGATCCCCGCGCCGGCGTCTGGCCGGTGGAAACAGGGAGTGTTCATGTTCAAACGTCTTGCGTCCGAAGCGCTGGGATTGAGCGATCTGGGCGTCATCGTCTCGCCCAAGGATTACGACAAGGTCGATGCCGACGACTATCTCTTCCACGAAGACGACGAGAAGATCTTCTTCCTGATCAAGTCGAAGAAGGACGAGTACTGCTTCACCAACCTGGCATTGATCCATGTGGATGGTGATTCGGCGGTGTCGTCCAAGCGCAGCATTCGCCGCTATGACTTCGCCAGCCATCAGGTCAGCGATGTGTCCATTGAAACCGCAGGCACGATCGACCGCGACGTGGAGCTGAAGTTCGCGCTGGCCGACGGCCCGACTTTCAGCATCGACGTCCGCAAGGATCAGTTGGAGATCCTGAAGGACATCTACAAAGCGCTGCACACGATCGGCCGCATTCAGCATCGCAACCAGCTGTCTCAGGAAAACGTGCAGCCCTGCCTGCATGCCCTCGGCGCCATGCACAAGATCAGCGAGGTCGACAGCGAGGCCACTCTGGTCAAGCACTTCCAGGCGCTGATGCATGCGGTCAACACGATGCAGCTGGATCGCTACCTGAAGCGGGACTTCGGGGATGTGTTTGAGAAGTATCTGAAGAGCTGAATGACCAACGTCAGTCACGGCGCAGATCGCGCCGTGACTGACTTCCGGCGTTTTGATTCAGGACCGGACCACTCCTACACTGCCCAAAGCTGACGCAATGTCTATTGGATCTGTTGAAAGACGATGCCTCGACTTGCACATTTGGCTCTAGGATCGACCAATTGACTCCAACCGAAGTTGAGGCTATGCCGACCTTTGTAATTCCTGGACCGGCGGGAATGGATGCCGATCGAGCGTCTGACGTGCGGGATGATCTTCAACAATTTGGCCAAGTCCATTCGTCAGCCACGATGAAGCCTCTGAGGTTCGGGGCGCCAATTGGACTGTTGAACATTGCAGCTTTGCCAGCATCATTGCCAGCACTTCGGCACCTCACCCCACTGGATGGCAAACGGCAGCTCACGGAGGGCGAGCAAAAAATCTGCGAGTTGATCTTCAAGGACTCTATCGACTACGCGAAAGTCTGGGTCCATTGCAAAGAATTTCTTCCCTTTGGACTTCAGGACGACAGCACCGCCATGACGCCCAACGGAGAAATTTACTTTAACTACAAACATTTCAAAGAAGACTTCTCAAAAGGGGACGCTGCAGATCAATGGTGGTTTGTGCATGAGATGACGCACGTGTGGCAGTTTCAGCTGGGCTACTGGGTGATGGCACGAGGCGCAATTCGCCTGGGCCTTAGCTACAAGTATCAGCTTCAGAAGGGGAAGTCGCTTGGAGACTTCAACATGGAAGCACAAGGTAACTTGATTGCCGACTACTTCGTTCTGAAACATCTTGGGAAGCCGCAATCGATCGCCAACCCTGACCACAAGAATGATTTGCCACTGTTCGAAGCGGTTTTACAGTCATTCCTCAAGGATCCAGCTGACCATGCGCACCTTCCGTGACCTTGTGTTCGTCGTCGCGCTTGCCACAGCCATCTCTCCTGTGCTGTCCGGCGCCCGTCGTCCGGCCTTGGACATCGCGATACAAGACGGCCTTCCGTGTTTTCTGATCCCTGGCGCCGAAATGAAACGTGACCCGAGGCAGCGCCTGCAGTCCATTGAAGTCGTTCCGGCGACTGATCCTCTTCGAGAGGTGTGGCTGATACAAGCAGGCAGCGCAGAAGGCCTTCCTATCAAAGCGGGAAGCTGCTATGTGTACGGAGGAGCGGTCTCAGGTGCGGAGGGAAAGGCTGCGCGTGAGTTGACCCCTGGCGAGCTCTATTTGGTTTCGTTTAACGTCACACCGTCTGATCCGTTAGATCCAACCTTTGGTTATTCAGGCAGTTTCTGCCTTCAAGTAGAAGGATCTCAGAGACGCCTCGCGGCGCCCGCAGCCTGCCGATCGAAGTGATCGATTGGCGGATGGTCCAACAGCTCACTTCGAAGGATTCTCCTCAGCTCAAGCTGGCCTGCGTTAGCTCCGCTGGCTGGTCGGCCAAATGCGAACGTGAGGCGTCATGAAATTTCCCATCGCCAGGGCGGAACTTCGAAGAATGCTCGAGGTCGCGCGTCGTTACGCAACTGAGGCGTTATCGGCTCTGTTGACCAGTTGCTGTGCGCGCCAGCCGCCGCCGGTCCATCGGCGAACGCTAAGCAGGAAGTTGCAGGGACATCAGCGTTCGGGCACCTGGTCTACGAGCAGGCTCCAACCAGCGATCAAGCCATCTCATCGCGGCGCGAACGGTGTCGACATCTCCCAGGTCGTTGAGGGCGGCGCGAGGAATCGGCGAAGCGCTTCCCTCACCTACCTGGCGCACAGGGTGCCCTTCCGGCAGCAAAGAGCGGATGATGTTCTTCATCGTGCCGCGGTCGCATGCTGCCAGCATCCCTCCAAGCATGACTCGCCGGTCCATGTTCTGTGACAGCTTGAAGGCGAGCTTTTCGACAGCTTCGTCAGTGCCCCCCTTGGCCACACTCAGTGCTAGCGGGAAGGCGATGAATGCGTGAAGCTGTTCGGCGTGACGCTCGTCAATCTTTGCGACGAGCTCAAGCTCCAATCGTTGCAATAAAGCCGCGGCTAAAAGAGCTTCTGCAGCCGCAATTCTCGGAGCTACCGCCCCCGCTCGCTCGCAAAGGTTAAGTAGCCGAGCCCGGCTGGGTCGACTGCCATGCACCGCCACGGCCGCGAACACTTCTGCCTGTAGCGTCTCGTCGTCGGCGCCGAGGCCAACGTCCAGTAGCTTCGCCTCCAGTTCCTTGGACAACTCGACCTTGTCTTCGATACGCAGCATCTTGGCCGCACGCCGCGCAAATGGATAGCAATAGCCCTCGTCCTGAAACTCTTCCCCGTCCATGTACGCGTCTGTGTATTGACCCAGCGAATCCTGCTCAGGTCAGGCCGCTAATGCATACGCTTCAGCGGGAGTTCTCATATTCAGCGCCTGATGCGGACGCCGGTGGTTGTAAAAGTGGATCCAGTCACCGATCAGGCGGCTGGCGTGTTGCAACGATTCGAAGCGGTGGCGATGCACGCACTGCTCCTTGAGTGTGCGGATCACCCGCTCGACCAGGCCGTTCTGCTCGGGACTGTGCGGCGTGATGAACTCCTGTCGCAGGCCGTAGCTCCTGACCAGGGCGGTGAAGTTGCGACTGGTGAAGACCAAGCCATTGTCTGAACGCAACAGGAATGGCGCCGGCACCCGGCCCAGCGTTCCGAAGCGAGCGATCAAGGCCTGCTCCAGCGCCGATTCAGCTGTCTTGGACTTGCCACTGCGCGACAGATGCCAGCCCAGCAGCTCCCGGCTGTGACAGTCGATGACCAGCGCCATCGTCGCCCAGCCATCTCGCCCCGCCCAGACCCGGCACATGTCGGTGGCCCAGCGCTCGTTGGGCGCCTTGGCCACAGAGGGCAGTGACTGGATCCGCGGCCTAAAGCCCACCGGGCGCTTGCGTACCTGCCAGCCCCTGAGCTGGAAGATGCGCTGCACCGTGTTCTTGTTGAAGCCCAGCAAGTGAGCCACGGTCCGGTACCCGAAGGACGGGTTCTCCTCAATCATGGCTTTGATCGGGGCGACAAAGCGCTCCTGCAGCGTCGGCGCGGCCTTGACGGGGCGGTAGTACACGCTGCGCCGCGGCACGTCGAACCACCGGCACAGCTTGCTGATCGAGACGGTGATGCCGTCGGCTTGCAGTCCCTGGCGGATCGTCTCGATCACTTCTCGTCCTCGCCCAGCAGGGACTGCAATTTTTTTCGTGCACGCAGCTCCAGCATCGCTTCACCGTAGGCCTCCTGCAGGTCCTTCAGCTGCCGCTCGTATTGCTCGCGAACGTCCTGTGGGTTGGCCTTCAAGGCGTTCTCCATCCCCTTGCGACCGTCTTCCACCCAGCTCTCAATCTCTGACGGGGGTAGGTCGTAGGTTCGGCTGGCCTCGGAAACGCTGGTCTTGCCCTGGATGATCTCCAGCACTAACGCCGTCTTGCGCTTGGCCGTCCAGCGCTTGATTTCTTCGTCCATCAACGTACTCATGGTGTCTTCCTCTCAACGGTAACACCTGAGCAGGTTTTCACTGGGTCAATACATCTGCGCATAGTGCAACCAGGACCGGGGCGTGCGCTTGATGGAACTCTTGCTCAAGCGCATCCAGCAGAGCGTTTTTCACAAATCGGCTCTCGTCACCACAAAGGTGCAAAACAGAGGGCGACAAGGGCCGTTCAGCGTCCATTGTTTGGGCCGCGACGGCCGCAGCCCGGGCCTTCGCAAATCTGTGGCGGAGCGCACCATTAACCTCGTCGGCCAGCCCAGCCGCTTCAGCCAACTCAACCGCCCTACCGGCACGAACTCCGTCACCTACGCGTGCCAAGAAACTCCTGACGTCCTCGGATGTAATGCACCCGTTCTCCGCCAACAGCTCCAGGCGCGCCAACTCGGCGATGTCGCCTTCGCAGCGGAGGTCACGCAAAAGATTCATTTCCGGTTCACCGGCGGCATCCCTCGCACCGTGCTTGGAAAAAAGCAGCCTAATCACTGCCTGCAACGGTTGAGGCAAGGCTGAAATGCCTTGCGCCGCTTGCGCTCTCCATGTGCGCAACGAATCCAGATAGGACGCCGCAAAGTAGCGCTCGTCCTCGTCGGCAATTTCACCTTCGTGAGTAATTAAATCGATGACGCAAAACAGTTCAAACAGCCTTGTTGATTGCCCTTCCGACACCAGCCGCCCCACGACACCTTCAAGCGATGAACTGGATGCCTGAAGGAGGCATTTGACGGCTGCAGTCTGGACGCCAGCGTCTCGTTCGCCATCCGCAAGCCGTTGCTCCAGAGCTGGCCGGAAGACTTCGCTCCAGTGAGCAGACGTCGCCGTCCAAAGCTTCTCCTCGTGCCGCGTTCCGTACGCGCGCTCTAGCAATCTTTCCAATTCCGCTCGGTCCGGCGCAGGCGTCGCATCCTTAACGCATACAGCGTCCAGCCACCACGGAAGAAGCTCGTCGGATAGAGGGTCTTCGTCCAACGTCTTCCATCCACGAACGGCTCGCAACTGGGCAACGTAGCCCTCTAGCCAATCCGCTATCGGCGACCAGCTCTCTGCATTGGCCGATGAATATGTCTCAACGTATCCTTCGCTGTAGTGCCCGTTCTCGATAGCCAAAGATTGCTGTTCATCATGCTCGAAAGTCTTGGCTAGACGCAGTGCAACGCAAGTAACTGAACGCGCAAGGTCGAGGTCCTGCAATGCCGGACCAAAGACAACACTAGCCGGCGACGGAATTGAACCAGCTTCAACAACGTGTGCAGCGGCCGAAACAAACTCGAAAGTCAGGTCGCCAGCCAGTGCGACAAGATGCGAAGAGAAGTCGGCGTGGTATTCATTCCGCCCCCTGCCGAGGAGCTCAGAGACAAACCTTCGGACGATCACACCGGAGTCGGCATGCGCGCCTATGCGTTCAAGCCAGGCACAGTCAGGAACGAACGGCTCCTCACTTCGATTGAACGGGTTCTGGACCGCCTCCCTGGTCAGGTACCGCGCAAGTTCACCATGCACCGAGTTCGGTCCCCCCGCCTGGGCGGCCATCTCGAGCATTTTCTCTAAGTCACTGGCCGGGCTTACAAGCTGAACTGCGAGCCAGCGGTCCACTGCCGATTGAATTTCGCTTGGTACTTTGAACTGAACTTCGTCGGAGTTCCTAAGCATCGACACCAGGCGAACCACCCCCTCCTGGCCCCAGTCCTGCGTCTTCACGTCCGAGTCGAGTGCCAACAGCGCCTGCATCAGGTGGTAGAGCGTCTTCTGGGTTCTTCTCCGGTTCTCTGCTAGGTGAAGCGCCCCGGGTATCGCGGAGGCCCGTTGGTTTAAGTCAGACGGTCGCGGCCTGACCAGCGCGTTGTCGATGGTAGTTGACCTCGAACTCGGCCGGCGGGATGTAGCCCAGCGGCGCCATCAA
>CAJYPV010000021.1 GCA_913776825.1 Burkholderiaceae bacterium | reverse complement strand
AAGCCAAGCAGATCGAGCGTGCGGTCACCCTGATCAAACTGGGTGCGCGGCTGCAGGTGCTGGAATCCGAGACGGACTTGAGCTATGAGCGCCTGCTGCGCCTGTACAAGGAAGTCTCCGGCAAGAGCCCGAGCAAGGGCCAGCTGCCGTTCTCGACCGACTGGTTCATGAGCTGGCAGCCCAACATCCATGCGAGCCTGTTTCTCAACATCCACGAATACCTGAACAAGGTGGCGGAGATGGATGAGATCGATGTGGTGATCAAGGCCTATCAGCTGTACGACGAGCAGACCAAGGCGCAGAACCTGGAGCAGCTGCTGTCGGTGACGCGCGCCTGGCGCCTCGTGAAGTTCGTCGACAACGGCATGCTGACGATGACCAAGTGCAGCAAGTGCGGCGGTCATTTCGTGACCCATCCGCATGAAGTCGCCAAGCATTACGTGTGTGGCCTGTGCAATCCGCCGGCCCGTGCCGGCAAGGGCAAGGCCGCTGGCGGCATCCAGATGCATTGAGCGCGGTGGTGTACACCGCGTCCCCGTGGCGCTGGCCGCTGATGGCGCTGGCGAGCTGGGCAGCCTGCTGGGCGGTCTGGCGAGGTTTCGGCCCCGGCTGGCCGGCGGCGTTGGCCGCCAGCGGCCTGGGTCTGGCGCTGGCGATGCCGCATCGGCAGTCCTGGCGGCGGCTGATGGTCGCGGCGGGCTTTCCGCTGGCGCTGGTCGTCACCGGCGCGGCCTTGCCGGCCTGGGGCTGGCTGATCGCGTTGGCGCTGTTGCTGCTGGCCTATCCGCGCCGCGGCTGGACCGACGCGCCGCTGTATCCCACCCCGCATGAGGCGCTGTCGCGCCTGCCCACCGCCGTGCCGCTGCACGAGGGGGCGCGCGTGCTCGACGCCGGTTGCGGTCTGGGCGATGGATTGATGGCGCTTCGCCATGCTTATCCGCGAGCCAGGCTGGAGGGCATTGAATACAGTGCCGTGCTGTGGTGTCTGGCGCGCTGGCGGTGTCGTTGGGCGACGGTGGCGCGCGGCGATCTGTGGGCGCAGTCGTGGGCGGAGATGGACCTGGTCTATCTGTTCCAGCGGCCGGAATCCATGCCGAAGGCCTTGGACAAGGCGCGCCACGAGATGCGCCCGGAGAGCTGGCTGGTGAGCCTGGACTTCCCGCTGCCGGACCAGCGACCGCATGTGCAACTGGAGACAGGGACACGCCATCAGCTGCATGTCTACAGAATCCGTGATTTGCGCACGGCCGGGACCTGACCGACGAGTCGGGCCCATACGCCGGTCGCGGGCGCCATCGACACTCGGGTCCGCGCACCCTGTACGGTTGGCGCTGGAGGCCGGAAGGCGCACCGTTGTGGAGACAAGCGCCATGAGCGCGCGACACCCGAAGACGCCGCCACGGCGCCCGTCGCGCAGGCAGCATCGATCGGCATCCGCCCTGTGGCGCGGCCGCTCAAGCGGGCGGTGAATCGGTCGATATGGGATGAGACGAGTCGTGTCGATGTCAGACACGACGGCAATGGCATTTAGGACGGATCAACTTCCATGTTTGTCATCATTGGTTGGCTTCTGGCCCTGGCCTGCATCTTCGGCGTGTTCATCGCGCACGGCGGCAACATCAGCGTGGTGCTGCATGCGCTGCCGTTCGAGATGACCACCATCTTCGGCGCCGCCATCGGCGGCATGCTCGCGACCAATCCGCCCAAGGTGATGAAGGCCACGATGAAGGGCCTGGGCGATTGCTTCAAGGGCAGCAAGTACACCAAGGCCCGCTACATGGAGTTGCTGGCCTTGCTCTACGACATCCTGCAGAAGGCCCGCAAGGAAGGCCTGATGTCGATTGAAAAGGATGTCGAGGATCCGCACAGCTCGCCGCTGTTCCAGAAATATCCGACGGTGGGCAACGATCACCATGTCGCGGAATTCATCACGGATTACCTGCGCATGATGGTCTCGGGCAATCTGAACGCGCATGAAATCGAATCCCTGATGGATGCGGAAATCGATACCCACCACCATGAGGCATTCCTGGCCGTGATCGCGCTGCAGCGACTGGCCGGTGGCCTGCCGGCCTTCGGCATCGTGGCCGCGGTGCTGGGCGTGGTCAACACCATGGGCTCGGTCGGCCAGCCGCCGGCGGTGCTGGGCGGGATGATCGGCTCGGCGCTGGTGGGCACCTTCCTCGGCATCTTGCTGGCGTATGCCTTTGCCGAGCCGCTGGCCGGAGCGCTGGAGGCCAAGGTCGATGAAGCCGGCAAGGAATTGCAGTGCATCAAGACCACGCTGCTGGCATCGATGCAGGGTTATGCGCCGCAGGTGGCGATTGAATTTGGCCGCAAGGTGCTTTATTCGACCGAACGTCCGACCTTCTCCGAGCTGGAAGGCCATGTGAAGGGCAAGAAATAAGCCCCGCCGCAGTCCTGAACTCGCCACTTTTCGGAGCTGATCCCCATGGCCGGTGACGCCAAGAAACTCCAGCCCATCATCATCAAGCGCGTCAAGAAGGGCGGCCATGCCGCGCATGGCGGCGCCTGGAAAATCGCGTATGCCGACTTCGTGACGGCGATGATGGCCTTCTTCCTGCTGATGTGGCTGCTGGGCTCCACCACCGAGGGCGACAAGAAAGGCATCGCGGACTATTTCGCCTCGCCGCTGAAGGTCGCGATGTTCGGTGGCTCGGGTTCGGGCGATGCCTCGCACATCATCAAGGGCGGCGGTCAGGACCTCACCCGCCAGACCGGCCAGGTCAAGGCCGGGGATGTGGAATCGCCGCGCAAAACCATCAACCTGAAGGCCCTGAAGGAAGAGCAACGACGCGCGGAGCGTGTGCGCTTGCAACAACTCAAGGACAAGGTCGAGAAAATCATCGCGGACAACCCAAAAATTGCGGCATTAGGTGGACAAATCCGCCTCGACATGACTCGCGAGGGCTTGCGTATCCAAATCGTGGACGAGAATAATCGTCCAATGTTTGACAGTGGCAGCGCCGTGGTGAAGCCGTATATGCGCGAGCTGCTTCAGGAACTCGGATATGTGCTGTCGGAGGTGCCCAACCGGCTCACGCTGGAAGGCCATACCGACGCCCAGCCGTTTTCCGGAGGTGAGCGCGGATACAGCAACTGGGAGCTGTCCGCTGACCGGGCCAACGCTTCGCGACGCGAGTTGCTGGCCGGTGGATTGCCGGATACACGGGTGCTGCGGGTGCAGGGCCTGGCGTCCAGCAAGCTGCTTGAAACACAAGATCCCAAAAGCCCGATCAACCGCCGCATCAGCATCATCGTCATGAACCGTGATGCCGAAGATGCGGTGCTGAAGAACCTGACCGACGACGAGGATGCACCCGCCGATGCGGCACCGACCGCCGCCCCCGAGCCCAAGGCTCCGGCCTCAAGTTCCGCACCGGTGAGCCGATAACGCTCGAATCCCCGTCTTCCGTCCGCCGCGAGAGACCGTCTTCCAGACCTCCAGTCCCCTCAGAGGAACGCCATGAGCACTGACATGAAATTCTTGATCGTCGATGACTTCTCGACCATGCGCCGCATCGTGCGCGGTCTGCTGAAGGAGATCGGCTACAACAACGCCGAAGAAGCGGAAGACGGCGTCGAGGCCCTGAGCATGCTCAAGCAGGCGAAGTACGACTTCGTCGTCTCGGACATCAACATGCCCAACATGAATGGCTTTGAGCTGCTCAAGGCCATCAAGGAAGACGCCACCCTCAAGCACCTGCCGGTGCTGATGGTGACCGCCGAGGCCCGCAAGGAAGACATCGTGCTGGCGGCCCAGAGCGGCGCGGCTGGCTACATCGTCAAGCCCTTCACCAAGGCCACTCTGGAAGAAAAAGTCCAGAAGATCATGCAGAAACTGGCCGCTGCGGCCTGACGCTGGAGTTGCACCATGCAGATGGAAGAGTTGGCCAAACTGAGCGCCGGTTCAGACTCGTTGACCGTGTCGCCGGAAGTCTTTCAACAGATCGGCACCATCACCCGGGTGCTGCATGACACGATGCAGCAACTGGGCGTCATGCCCAAGCTGCAGGTCGCGACCGACGGCCTGCCCGATGCCCGCAGCCGGCTGACCTACATCGCCAACAAGACCGCCGACGCCGCCAACAAGGTGTTGAATTCGGTCGACCAGGCCAAGGCCGAGCACGCCAAGATCACCGACGCCGCCAATGCGATGGCCCAGGCCATCACCGCGGATCCGGTCAAGGCGGTCGCCAGCGGCGCGGTGTTCAATTTCGTCAAGGAAGTCGAAGCCTCGACCTCCAAGATCGACACCCACCTCACCGACATCATGCTGTCGCAAGACTTCCATGACCTGACCGGTCAGGTGGTCGCCAAGGTCGTGACCCTGGCCAATGACCTGGAAGACAGCCTGGTCAAGCTGCTGGTGTCGGTCGTGCCGCCGGACCAGCGCGAGAAGGTGGATCCGAGCATCCTGCAAGGCCCGGTCGTCAGCCCGGAAGGCCGCACCGATGTGGTGGCCAACCAGTCCGAAGTGGACGACCTGCTGGCGTCGCTGGGCTTCTGATCCCGCGAACACCGCGCCCACCGCGCGTCGCGGCTTGCCGCAGACGCTGAGCGCGACCCGCCCCAACGCCGCAGCCTCGATCGAGGCTGCGGCGTTTTCATTTGGGCGATCGTCTGGCGGCGCGTCGATCGCATCGATCCCCTGCAGCGATCGGCCTGCGCCGATCGCGCTGATCGCCACGCGCGGCCGGCGACGAGGATTCGGTGAAGCGCGGTTTTCCCCCGCTTATCCGCCCTAGGGACGGACGCCCGTCGTCGAACAATGGCGGGGCCACGGCATGACGCCGTGCTCCCCTCATGGCCGACCAAGACTCCCAGGACCGCAACTTACCCGCCTCGCAGAAGAAGATCGAACGATCTCGACGCGAAGGCCAGATGCCGCGCTCTCGCGATCTGCCGCATTTCGCGGTGATCGCGACCGGCGGCGCGCTGCTGTCGCTGTCGGCGCCGCAAACCGTGGATCGGCTGCAGCGCATGCTCGAAGGCGCGCTGCGCTTCGACGCCCAGAGCCTGCGCACCGACGGCATGATGACCGAGCGGCTGGCCGCGCTGACCTGGCAGGGCGCGATGCTGTGCCTGCCGGCGCTGCTGATCCTGGCCGCTGCGGCGATCGCTGCCCATCTGGCTGGCGGCGGCTGGAACTTCACCATGAAGCCGCTGCGCCCCAAGTTCGACCACCTGAATCCGATCACCGGCATAGGCCGACTGTTCCAGTGGCAGCAACTGACGCAAGCGCTGAAGGCCTGTGCGCTGGCGCTGGTGCTGGGCATCATCGGCGGCCTGGCGCTCAAGGACCGGGTGGCCGGGTTCGTCGGCATCATGTCGGTGCCGCTGCCGTCCGCGCTCGCCTTCGCCGGCCAGCAGTTGATGGGCGGGCTCTCGCTGCTGGGACTGGCGCTCGCGCTGTTCGCCATCATCGATGTGCCGCTGCAGCGCCATCTGTATCTGAAGCGCCTCAAGATGTCCCGCGAAGAGGCCAAGAACGAGATGAAGGAAGCCGAGGGCAACCTCGAGATGAAGCACCGCATGCGCGCCAAGGCGCGCGAGCTGGTCAAGCGGCGGATGCTGGCCGCGGTGCCGAAGGCCGATCTGGTGGTGATGAACCCGTCCCACTATGCGGTCGCGATCGCGTACGACGAAACCAAGATGGGCGCGCCCCGCGTCGTGGCCAAGGGCCTGGACCTGCTGGCGTTCAAGATCCGCGACATCGCCAAGGACAACAAGGTGCCGGTGCTGCGCGCACCGGCGCTGGCCCGTGCCCTGTACGCCCATGCCGAGCTGGACCGCGAGATCCCCGGCGCGCTGTTCGGCGCCGTGGCGCAGGTGCTGGCGTACGTCTATCAGCTCAAGGCCGCGCTGGCCGGCCGTGGCCTGGCACCCGAGGCGGTGCCGAATCCGCCGGTGCCGGACGAGCTCGATCCGCACAAGAAGCCCGGCTGGACGCCGCCCGAGGACGAGCTGGACGACCGCTTCCCCGAGGACCGCGCGCCGGCGTGAGGAAGAACCCAGGCTTTTGCCCCGCTTATCGGGCTAAAGCGTCGGGGGTGATCGCCGAACAATGGCGGGGCGACGGCACTGCGTCGTGAACCCCACCGCTGTCTGAAGGCTGAGCACACATGAACGCGCTGATGGCCCGTTTGCAGAACCTCCTTGGAGCCCGTGGCGCCATCGTCGGCGCCCTGGGTGCGCCGATCGCGATCATGATGATCCTCGCGATGATGGTGCTGCCGCTGCCGGCCTTCGCCCTGGACCTGTTCTTTACCTTCAACATCGCCATGGCCATCATGGTGATGCTGGTGGCCTCGCAGATGGTGCGGCCGCTGGACTTCGCCGCCTTCCCGACGGTGCTGCTGATCACCACGCTGCTGCGGCTGTCGCTGAACGTGGCCTCCACCCGCGTGGTGCTGATGGAAGGCCACACCGGCGCCGGCGCGGCCGGTCAGGTGATCGAATCCTTCGGCCATTTCCTGATCGGCGGCAATTTCGCGGTCGGTCTGATCGTGTTCGCGATCCTGGTGGTGATCAACTTCATCGTGGTCACGAAGGGTGCGGAGCGGATCGCGGAAGTTGGCGCGCGCTTCACCCTGGATGCCATGCCCGGCAAGCAGATGGCGGTCGACGCCGACCTGTCCGCCGGCCTGATCGATGAGAAGGAAGCCAAGCGCCGCCGCGCGGAATTGGGCGACGAGGCGGACTTCTTCGGCGCCATGGACGGTGCGTCCAAGTTCGTGCGCGGCGATGCGGTCGCCGGCATCCTGATCCTGTTCATCAACATCATTGGCGGCTTCGTGATCGGCGTGGCCCAGCACGGCCTGTCGGCTGGCCAGGCAGCGGACAGCTACATCCTGCTGGCGGTCGGTGATGCGCTGGTCGCGCAGATTCCGGCGCTGCTGATCTCGGTCTCGTCGGCGCTGGTGGTGTCGCGGGTGGGCAAGGACAAGGACGTCGGTCAGATGATCGGCAATCAGGTGTTCGGCTCCACCAAAGCGGTGGCGATCACCGCCGGCGTGGTGTTCGCGCTGGGCCTGATTCCCGGCATGCCGCACCTGGTGTTCCTGATCATTGCCGGTGGCCTGGGCTATCTGGCGTACTGGATGCATGAGAAGGCCGAGCAGGCCAAGGTCGCGGAAGCCACCAAGCCGGCCGCTCCGGTGCCCGGTGCGCCGAATCCGGATGCCGAAGCCAGCTGGGACGACCTGGTGCCGGTCGACACGCTGGGCCTGGAGGTCGGCTACCGGCTGATCTCGCTGGTGGACAAGAGCCGCGAAGGCGATCTGCTCAGCCGCATCAAGGGCGTGCGCCGCAAGTTCGCGCAGGAGGTGGGCTTCCTGCCGCCGTCGGTGCATATCCGCGACAACCTCGAGCTGCGGCCCAGCCAATACCGCGTGACGCTGCGCGGCGCCGTCATCGGCGAGGCCGAGGCCTATCCCGGCATGTGGCTGGCGATCAATCCGGGCCATGCGACCCAGAAGCTGATCGGCACCCAGACCACCGATCCCGCCTTCGGACTGCCCGCGGTCTGGATCGAGGACCGGCAACGTGAAATGGCGCAAATGGCGGGCTTTACCGTCGTTGATTGCTCGACCGTGGTCGCCACACATCTCTCACACTTGCTGCAAGTACACGCGGCTCGTTTGTTGGGCCGGGTGGAAACCCAGCAGCTGGTGGATCACCTCACCAAGCAAGCGCCCCAACTGATCGAAGACGTGATTCCCAAGATGATCAATGTCGCCACTCTGCAACGCGTGCTCCAGTTCCTGCTGGAAGAGGGCGTGCACATCCGCGACATGCGTTCCATCGTGGAAAGCCTGGCGGAGAACGCCGCTCAGGTGAACAACGATCCGGCCGAGCTGGCCCGTCGCATCCGCATCCACATCGCTCCG
Organism: Burkholderiaceae bacterium; assembly: GCA_913776825.1. Taxonomy (GTDB): domain Bacteria; phylum Pseudomonadota; class Gammaproteobacteria; order Burkholderiales; family Burkholderiaceae_C; genus Roseateles. Next base: position 130,643 of record CAJYPV010000021.1, on the reverse strand, counting down.
GCGATCGTGCAGCAGATCTACGGACCGGCCAAGGAGCTGGACGTGATCGCGCTCGAACCCGAGCTGGAGCGCCTGGTGACCCAGGCCCTGAATTCGCCGCACGGCGCCGCCCTGGACCCGGGCGTGGCCGACACCCTGGCCCGCAGCGCGGCCCAGACGGCGCAGTCTCAGGAAGACCGTGGCCTGCCCGCCTGCCTGCTGGTGCCTGACCTGATCCGCGCGCCGCTGGCCCGGCTGCTCAAGCGCGCGGCGCCTCGCCTCAAGGTGCTGGGGCACAGCGAGATTCCTGAAACGCACACTATCCGCATCGGCTCCATCATCGGAGGCACGGCATGAACGTCAAGCGCTTTACCGCCCGCAACACCCGCGAAGCCATGTCCCTGGTCCGCCAGGCTTTTGGCGACGACGCGGTCGTGCTCTCCAACAAGCCCTGCCCGGAAGGTGTCGAGGTGCTGGCGATGGCCCCGGAAGGCATGTCCCAGATCGAGCGTGTGGCCGCGTCCGCGCCGCGCGTGGCCGCACCGGCGTCGCGCCAGTCGCCGCAGGCACCGGCCGCTCGCCAGCCCGCGCCGCAGCGCCAGGCCATGCCGTCGCAGGAACCGCCCGCTCGCCAGGCGCTCAAGCAACGCCTGACCGGCTCGACCGGCGCCGCATCGCGTCAGGAACCCGGTTTCGGTCCCTCGACCGCTGCGCAGCCCAGCATCCATGAGGATGTGAATGCGATGGCGATGAGCACGCTGTCCTTCCAGGACTATGTGCGTGAGCGCATGCTCAAGCGCCGTGCCGCCGAGCTGCATGGCCATCCCGATCCGCTGATGGACGATCTGCCGGCCGCCGCGCCGATGCAGGAGTCCGTGGCGTCGATGGCGCAGATGCGCGACCAGCGCGCCCGCGCCGCGATGCAGACCCTGGGCGCCCGCCGCCTGGACGATGCACCGGCTCACTCGCCCGCTTACGCGCCGCAACCGGCGCCGGCGCCCTCGGCCCGCATCGTGCCGCCGGTGCTGCGCGATGAGATCCGTGTGCAGCAGGCCCATGCGAATGACCTCGGCGGTTACGGCCACCACAGCCTGAACGACGGTCTGCCGTCCTCGCGCCGCGAGCAGGAAATGATGACCGAGCTGCGCGCGATGAAGGGCATGATCGAAGAACGCTTCGGCGCGCTGGCCTTCATGGAAAAGCTGCAGCGCCAGCCGGCCCAGGCCCGTCTGACCCAGAAGCTGCTGGATGCCGGTTTCTCGCCCGCGCTGGTGCGCAAGATGGTGGAAGGCTTGCCGGCGCAGGTGACCGAGGAATCCGAGGTCAACGCCTGGGCGTCGAATGTGCTGGCCCGCAATGTCGCCACCGCCGAGCAGATGCCGCCGCTGGAAGACCAGGGCGGCGTGTTCGCGATGATCGGTTCGACCGGCGTGGGCAAGACCACCACCACCGCCAAGATCGCCGCCGCCTTCGCCACCAAGTACGGTGCGAGCCAGCTCGGCCTGATCACGCTGGATGCCTACCGGATCGGCGCTCATGAACAGCTGCGCGCTTATGGCCGCATCCTGGGCGTGCCGGTGCACACCGCGCATGACCGCGCCTCGCTGGAAGACCTGCTGGATCTGCTGTCGTCCAAGAGGATGGTGCTGATCGACACCGCCGGCACGGCCCAGCGCGACAGCCGCACCGCCGAGCTGCTCGACATGCTGGCCCACAAGAGCATCCGCCGCATCCTGGTCGTCAATGCCGCCCAGCAGGGCGAGACCATCGAGGATGTGGTCACCGCCTGGCGCGGTTCCGAGGCCCAGGGCGTCATCCTGTCCAAGCTGGACGAGGCGGTGAAGCTGGCCCCGGCGCTGGATACGGTGATCCGTCACAAGCTGCGCGTCCTTGGCGTCGCCAACGGCCAGCGGGTGCCGGAAGATTGGCACCGCCTGTCCTCGCAGGCACTGGTCCAGCGCTCGCTGCGCAGCCATGGCCAATCGGCCTGGCGCATGGATGCCTCGGACGTGAACCTGATCTTCGCGGCCGGCTCGGCGCTGCATGGCCACGGCGGTGCCGCGACGCCCATGGGCATCAACTGAGCGCCTGAACGATCGCTGATCGACAGGTCAGCGAGCGGGGACGGATCGGCCGGTCACTCTTCGGAGCGCCGGCCGATGGCCTTTGTGGGGTCCGCGCGCGGCGCGGCCTCGGGGATGCGTCTTGAATGTCGTCTGAGGAAGGAGTCCGGCCTGCCGCCTTGATTGGCCCGTCGGCAAGGAGAGAGAAAAGCGGGGTGTTTCCCCCTTTCAATCCCGCGTTGCGAACCGGGCCTCCCGGTGACACTTCCGGTAACGGCACCAGAGCGCGCATCGCCGAATCCGGCATGCACCTGGCGCCTCACCCGACCGTCCAGACACAGAGTTGCCCATGCGCGATCCGATGAGCCTCAGCAATGCGCCGAAAGACCAGGCCGATGGCCTGCGCCGACTGTTCGCCACGGCCCGGGTCCGGGTGGTGCCGGTGGTCAGCAATCCGCATGTGGTGGGCAGCGGCGCCTTGCTCGAAGGCCTGTGCGCCGCCTTCGGCGAACTCGGCCTGCACACCCTGGTGGTGGATGCCGGTGAACGCGCCGGCCAGCCTTCCGAGCTGGCGGCCGTGGACCTGGCGGCGTGTGTGGAATCCCTGTCGGCCAAGGTGTCTTTCCTGAGCGCGCGCGGCCTGCCGCTACGCTACGTGAACGCCCACGGCTCCGCCGCCCAGTTCCTGGAAGCGGTGACCGATGCGGCGCCGTTCGCCGACGTCATCCTGCTGCATGCGAGTGCAGCCGAGCTGTCGCGGGTGCTGGTGTCTCGGGCGGTGCGACCCGTGCTGTTGGCCGATACCGATGTGCAGAGCGTGACCCATGCCTATGCCGGCATGAAGTGGCTGAGCCAGCGCGCCGGCCTGATGGTCTACAGCCTGCTGATGGCCTGTTCCCCGCAACTGCGCCTGGCCGAACGCATCGCCCAGCAGCTGTCGAGCTGCGGCGATGGCTTCCTTGGCGCGGTGCTGCGCGACTGGGCCTGCCTGGATCCCCGCCAACCGGTGAGCGCCCCGCTGGCCCATGAGATGCGGCATCTGTCCCGCGAGCTGCTGCTGGCCTCGGTGCCGGGTGCGGCGCTGGATGCGGCTGCCGAAGCCATGCCGTTGCGGCCGCGACCGATGTGGCAGCCCCAGTCCGGGCGCGCCGCCTCGCCAGCCCAGCGCCATGCGGCCTTGGATGTCGCGCACTGACCTTGGGATTGGAGACCACGATGTACACCGCCAAGGGCCAACTCGACAACAACAGCCTGATTCGCCAGTACAGCCCGCTGGTGCGCCGCCTGGCCCATCAGATGATCGCCAAGCTGCCGGCGAATGTGGAACTCGATGACCTGATTCAAGTCGGCCTGATCGGCCTGACCGATGCGCTGTCGCGCTTCGACACCGCGCAGGGCGTGCAGTTCGAGACCTTCGCCACCCAACGCATCCGCGGCGCGATGCTCGATGAACTGCGCGGCTCCGACTGGATGAGCCGTGGCAGCCGTCGCCAGCAGCGCTCGATCGAAAGTGCGGTCCACAAGCTGGAACAGAAGCTCGGCCGTGCGCCGCAGGAATCGGAAATCGCCGCCGAAATGGGCCTCAGCCTGACCGAGTACCAGGACATGCTGTCCAAGGTGCGCGGCACGCAACTGGTCTATCTGGAAGACATCTCCGGCGACGACGACAGCGACGATTACCTGGATCGTCATGTCGGCGACGAATCCGCAGACCCGATGAGCATGCTGCGCGACCACCGCATGCGCACCGCGCTGGTGGAAGCGATCAAGAACCTGCCCGAGCGCGAGGGTTACGTCATGTCGATGTACTACGAGCACGACATGAACCTCAAGGAAATCGCGGCGGTGCTGAAGGTGACCGAATCCCGCGTCTGCCAGCTGCACAGCCAGGCCATTGCCCGACTGCGGGTGAAGCTGCGCGACTGGTGAGATCGGCGGTTCGGCGGCGCCGACGCCGGCGATCGCCTTCGCCTGCAGCCGCCGGCTCCGATCACCGCGCACAGGCCGTGCGCCATCCCCTGCACAAGCGACCTCCCGGATCGCGCCCGACTCGTCGTGCGCAGGGAGGTCGTTGGCTTTGGGGCGTCGCCAGCGTGGGGACGGCCATCGTGGGCATGTCGCCTGCCGCAACGCTGCGGTGGCTTCTGCGGGCCCATCTCGCAGCCTAATCGTCGTCGGAATCAGTCAGCTGTCGACGCGTGGCCGTGGCATCGGTCACAGGATTCAGTGTCGTCGACCCTGGGGAACGGACGTCAGTCGATACCCGGCTTGGCGTGCGCACTCGTCGCTGATACAACCCATCTCAAAGGCGGCGAGAGCCACCACCCAACGCAAGGGGAGAGGCAATGTGGGAGACATGGCGCAAACGCGCCGGGAGCGAGCCGGGCATGTCGGAGACCGGCCACGGATCCAGCGCAGGCGCCGCGACGGGCCGCACGACCGAGCCGCATGCGCAGGTGGTGCAGGCGCTGTCGGGCGGCGTGTCCAAGCTGGGCCGTGATGCGGCCGAGGTGAGAGGCCTGCTGGAAGACACCCAGAAGGTGGTGCAGGCCCAGGCCGAAGCCATGCAGGCCCTCGGTGGCGAGCTGGAACAGGTCCGCCATGCGCAGGACGGCATCAACCAGTCCACCGACCAGACCCGCGAAGCCGTGGGCCGCGCCCGGGCGGCGCTGGCAGGCGTCGGCAACGAGGTGGGCGGCATCGTCGCCACCTTGCGCCAGGTGTCGGATGCAGCGTCCGAGATCACCAAGATCGCCCTGCAGACGCGTCTGGTCGCCTTCAATGCGTCGGTCGAAGCCAAACGAGCCGGCGATGCCGGTCGCGGCTTTGGCGTCGTCGCCGATGCGGTGAAGGATCTGGCCGCGCAGGTGGAGGCCTCGTCCAAGGCGATCATGGGCACCGTCGGCGCGCTGGACACCCGCATCGAAGCCTTCAGCCGCGAGTTGCAGGCGGATGACGTCGGCCAGCCCGCCGGCGGAGGGACGTCCGGCCGCGCGGGTCATGGCGCTGGGCGGGTGCATCAGAGCTCCATCCACCAGGCCTTTGCCGATGTCGAGGCGGATGTGGACCTGATTTCGCGCTCGGCGCAGGAAAGCCAATCGACCACCCAGCAACTGGCGGAACGCTCCGGCACGCTGGGCCTGGAGATCCAGCAGGCGATGCGCAATCTGGATGCCGCCTTCGCCTGCAGCGACCGCTTTCTGCGGTTGTCGGAACAGATGATCGAGCAGATCGCGTCCAGCGGCGTGGCGGTGGAAGACTCGCCCTACATCGAGGCGGTGCAGCAAGCCGCTGCGGACATCTCCGCGCTGCTGGAATCCGCGGTGCAGGAGCGCCAGATCGATCTGTCCGCGCTCTTCGATGACAAGTACCAGAAGCTGGCGGGCACCGATCCGCAGCAATACCTGACCCGTTTCACCGAGCTGGCCGATCGGCTCTTTCCTTCGGTGCAGGAGCGCATGCTGACGTTTTCGGACAAGGTGGTGTTCTGCATCGCCGTGGATCGCAACGGCTATGTCGCGACCCACAACAAGCGCTACTGCCAGCCGCAGCGCCCCGGCGAGACCGCCTGGAACACCGCCAACAGCCGCTATCGCCGGATCTTCAACGACCGCACCGGCCTGGCCTCGGCACGCAACCAGCGGCCGTTCCTGCTTCAGACCTATCGGCGCGACATGGGCGGTGGCCAGTTCGTCCTGCTCAAGGAGGCTTCGGCCCCCGTCACGGTCGCCGGCAAGCACTGGGGTGGGGTGCGTCTGGCCTTCGGTTTTTGAGCGCCTTCTTTCAGGCATCGACCGACTGAATCAAGGGCGGCCATCGCGTCGGGATGACGCATGCAAGTCAATGCGATTCCGGGGGGCGCGCCGCGCCCTTGACGGAACCGTTCTCGCGTCCGCACGCTCGCTGGCTTTTTTCGTGTGAGCCGGTACAACCAGGTTCCTCGGGCGCTGGATGACGGCGCATCAGCGGTCCCGGTGAAGCGGAGCCGGCCATGTCAGGGCCGGCGCTGCTCGCACATGCTGCCGTCGTGCGCGCCCTGACCAGGCAGTCGCCCGCACGACCCGGCGCTGCGCCAGCCTTGAACACTCGCAGTCCCGCCCCACCGGCGGAGGAGTCGATGAGCGATGGAACAACGAATGACCGCCCTTGAAACCAAATGGGATGCCGTGATCCCGACCCTGGCCACCAAGGCCGACCTGGAGCGCCTTCAACTGGCGACCAAATCGGACCTGGAACGCCTGCAGCTGGCGACCAAATCTGACCTGGATCGTTTTCAGCAAGCGAACAAGTCAGACATGGAGCGTCTGCGAATGGAGACCAAGTCCGACATGGAGCGTCTGCAGATGGAGACCCGGTCGGACATGGAGCGGCTGCAGACAGCGACACGGTCTGACATGGAACGGCTGCAAACGGCCACCACCACCGAATTGGAGCGACTGCAGGCGGACATGGTCCAACTGCAACAGGCCACGCGGTCCGACATCGAAGGCCTGCGGGTGTCCACCAAAGCGGATATCGAGCAGTTGAGGGTCGAGACCAAGGAGGAGCTGCAGCGTTTCAGCCAGAAGAACACCCTCGACATCGAGCGCTCGCACCAGGCGCTCAAGGCCGACCTGTCCCGCATGGATCATCTGCTCAGGCAGGAGGTGAAACGCTCGGAAGCCTCGATGACCGCTCGGCTGGCGGAATCCGAAACCGAGATGAAGCGGACGATCCGCGAAGGAGAGGGCGCGCTGCGGCACGACTTGCGTCAGCTGGAACAGTCGGTGCAGGGCCTGTCGTCCGAGTTCGGTGAATTGCGGCTCAGCCTCGATCGGACCGTGTCCGAGATGAAGATCGACATGCACAAGACGATCTCCAGCTTTCGGGCCTGGATGATCACCTTGATCCTCGCGTTGCTCGCATTGCAAGGCGCTGACATCTTCCGCACCCGGCAGGCCAACGCGGTACCGAGTGCCCCTGGCTCGAGCACCTCTCGTGCCGAGCCGGATCCGCCTGACCGCGCGACGCCGCTCTTGGGGAGCGACGCGCCCGCACCACCGACGGCCGGCACGGCCTAGCGCTCCGCCACCCCGCCCGGTCGCGACGGGCCGGTGGACCGCCCGTCCCCGCCCATCCCCGCCCATCTCCGTACAGGCGGCCGTAGGATGAGGCTTGCGCACACCGATTGCCAAAGCCGTCCATGTCCGTCACGCCGCCGCCCGTCGCTTCTCGTACCGGTTCGTCTACCGCTTCGCCCATCGACTCGCTTACCGAATCGCTCACCGAATCGCCTAACGAATCGCCGAACGAATCGCCGACCGATTCGCCGAGCGATTCGCCAACGACCGATGTGCCCCCGGTTCTCCCGCCCGACGATCCTTCCCGGTCACCGGGCGACCTCAGCCGCGTGGACCCACGCGTCGCGGAGCTGAAGCGAATGAAGGCGGTGGCGCTGGCCTGCCTGTTGCTGGCGCTCAGCGGGCTCGCGCTCAGCATCGCCATGGGCGGGCGCGGTGGATGGGCCTGGTTCAAGGCATTTTGCGAGGCCGCGGCCGTGGGCGGGCTGGCCGACTGGTTCGCGGTGGTGGCGCTGTTCCGTCATCCGCTCGGGCTGCCCATTCCCCACACGGCGCTGATCCCGCATGGCAAGCATCGGATCGCCGACAGCCTGGCTGAATTCGTCCGCGACAACTTCCTTCATCCCGACGCGCTGATGAAGAAGCTGGCGGTCTTCAATCCGGCGGAGCGACTGGGGCAATGGCTGCGATCGCCGGAGAACCTGGCACGGGTGGGCAGCTCCGCGCGCTCGGTCGCGCTGGAAGCGCTGTCCTTTCTCAATGAGCAGGCGGTGCGACGCGCGATGGGCGAGTTCCTCGTCAGCCGCGCGCTGCGCTGGGACGCGACCACCACCGCGGCGACCGTGCTGGACGTGCTCACCAAGGACGGCCGCCATCAGGCCGTGCTGGATGGGGCGCTGGAGAAGCTGCGCGATTACCTGGCCACGCCAGAGGTGCGCGATCTGGTGGCGGCCCGCCTGGTGAAGTTTTCCCGGCAGCAGTGGCCCAAGGTCACTTCGCTGGTGGATGCGATTTCCAATGTCGACAAGATGGCCGACAGCCTGTCCGACAAGCTCGCCCTGCAGCTGGTGGATGAGGTCAAGGACGCCCTGGCCCAGCCGGATCATCAGGTCCGACACCAGTTCGACGCCTGGCTGCGGGACTTCATCGAACGCCTGCGCCATGACGAGGCCTTCGCCCGCGACATCAATGCGATGAAGGACCGGGTGGTGCAGGGCGGCGAAGTGCGCCAGTATCTGGACAGTGTCTGGACCGAAGTGCGGCAAGCCATCGAGGCCGACATCGCGCGTGAGGATTCCGCGCTGGTCCAGCACCTGACCCGCTCCCTGGCCGCCTTCGCCGACCGCCTGGGGCGTGACGACAGCCTGGCGGCCGCCATCAACGAACATGTGATGTCCACCGCCGCGAGCCTGGTGCAGCGCATGCGCAGCGGCGTCACCGAGCACATCGCCGCGACGGTGAAGTCGTGGGATGACCGCAGCCTGGTGCAGCAGGTCGAGTTGAGCGTCGGCCGCGACCTGCAGTTCATCCGGCTCAACGGCACGCTGGTCGGCGGCCTGATCGGGCTGCTGCTCTATGCGGCGTCCTGGTGGGCGGAGCGCTGAGAGGTACTGTGCCGTCTGCATGCCGTCTGCCTGCCGTCTCGCTGGACCGGCCCGTCTGCATGCCGTCTTTCTGAGCTGGCGTGGCCTGGCCTGGACTGGCTGACGCGTGGCATGAGCCCAGCGGGCTTGCCGCGCGCGGCCCGCTCGCTCGCCCGCCCACCCGCCCGCCGGCAGGCTACGGATTCCGGACCATCACGACCGCCACCACCAGCCCGACACCAATCACCAGCCAGGCCTTCACGATCAGGTCCGAGCTGCGGCGCAGCGAGTGCAGCAGATCCGCCTCCGCGCTCACGCGCTGAGCCGTGCGCGGTTCGGTACGGGCTGCCGGGGCCATCGAGGCCGTCGGGACCATCGAGGCCATCGGGGCGAGGCGGGGTGAGGCGGTGGTCGCTTTCGGCACGGCCAACGCCACCGGCGACTGGGTGGCGAGCCGTTCCCATCGGTGCCACTGCACCTGCCACACCAACGGCGCGGCCAGCCACAGCACGATGAGTCCGACCAGCAGCGTCCGAATGTGGCGATCGATGTCGGCATCTCGCCAAAGCCGAAGGGCCAGGCGTCCGCCCAGCAGCGCCAGCGCGACCAGCAGCAGAGAGAGTCCCTGCCGCGGGCTGGATTGCATCCACAAGGCCTCCAGCCCGGCGGCTTCGGACTGGGCGGTGGGATCGAGCAGCAGGCGCCAGGTGGCCGGATCGGCGTCACGGTCGTACCAGGTCAGCAGATGCGCGAGCAGCCCGATCGCCGCCGCCACCAGGGCGAGGGTCCAACGCCAGTGGCGTCGAGCGCGCGCCAGCGGCTTCGCGACCTCCTCGGTCTCGCGGCGCAAGCGCTGATCCCGCTGATCCGGCGCGGCGGTCTCCGACGCCATGAGGTGTTCCGAGCTTTGTGTCAGTTGAGCCATGGAGTCCCTCCCTGGGACAGGCAATGACGACCCGATGAACCGCTTCTTTGCCGCCATCAGGCGACCGGCGATGGTGACGGGTCATCCTCAACATGGAGGATGCGCGACCCACCCGCTCATGATGCGACGGCGCTGTCTCGAAAGTGCTGAAGCGCCGCCCGTGGTCGTGACATATGTGTGAAGTGTGGCCGTCCCGAAGGCGTCCCCCCCGAAGCAGGGGGCTGGCGCACCGAGGCTAGCCCCTCAGACTGCGCGACCTTGAGGCCACCAGCGCCTTGTCGTTCTCGAAGGAAACAGATGAGTCGAACCGGCGTGCGCGTCGTGGATCTGACCGCCCGTCTGGGCGCTCAGGCCGTGGGACAGATCGGTGCAACGCTCTCCCACACGGAGACCCGCCAGCGCATCGCGCTGAGCAATACACCTGGCGCGCCGGCGATTGAGTGGACGCGTCCGCCGGAACCTCAGAGCGATCTGCAACCGGGGTCCGGTCCGCTGGCCTTGATCGTTGTGGTGGGGCCGGGCTCGGTGCGTGCAGCCGAGGAGCTGCTGACCCGGGCGACCGCCGCGGAGGTTCCGTTCATCCGGTTCTTCCTGATGCCCAGCGCGATCGTCGAAGAAATGACGCTGCAGCCGCTGGTGCCCAAGCATGCCGCCACCACCCATCTCTATCGCTTGCCTGACAGCAGCCCGGAGACGCTCTGGTTCATCCTCATGGAGGAATTTTCCAAGCTCTCCCGGCTCGACGGCTTCGATGCCCTGCAACCCGCGCAAATCAACACGAAGGACAACATGAGTACCAACCTGAAGCAGTCGATGGACGCTGCGATGTCGATCGACGGCGCCCTGGCCGCCGCCCTGGTGGATTACCAAAGCGGCATGTGCCTGGCCCAGGCCGGCAGCGGCATGAATCTGGATCTGGCCGCCGCCGGCAACACCCAGGTGGTGCGTGCCAAGCTGCAGACCATGGAATCGCTGGGCCTGCGTCGCGGCATCGAGGACATCCTCATCACCCTGTCCGACCAATACCACCTGATCCGTCTGGTGCCCAACAGCACGGGCCTGTTCCTGTACCTGGTGCTGGACAAGGCCAAGGGCAATCTGGCCCTGGCTCGCTACAAGCTGACCGACATCGAGCGCTCGCTCAAGGTCTGAACGCCGATGCCGCACCCACGCCGCGCCGTGATGGCGCCGCGTGGTGCGGTCAGGTCGATCTCACTGAGACGGCCGCAATCACGCGGCCCACGCACGGCCGTCGCGCGTCACTTCGCCGGCGCGCCCAGCAACCCGTCCCGGGTGCTGCCACGGACCTTGGGTCCGATCCACACCTTCATCATCATCGGGAAGAAGCTCTCGCCCTCGATGGTGTCGCCGACCTTCTGACCATTCACGGCGAATTCGGTGGTGAGCTTGGCGGGGTTGTAGTCGATGGTGACCAGATCGCCCTTGAGCAGCTTCGGCCGCGTGCCGAAGACGATGCCCAGCTGCGCCGTCTGGATGATGTTCTTCTCGAACTCTTCCTTGGCGTTCTGGCGGATGCGGTCGAGCATGGCGTTCGACAGGTCGCGCGCCGACACGTCACGCATCATGTAGAACTGGATGCGCTTGACGCCTTTCTCGGCCACCGCGCCTTCCATCGTGGTCTGCTTGCGCGGCAGATAGAAGCCGACCGCCGTCGAGCGGGCCGACAGGATGCTCGACGTCGCCGCACCATTGAGCTGCAGCGTTTGTCCCAGCACCGCAGCGGTGTCCTGGAACTTGTAGCCCTCGACATCGATCTCATTGGCCGAGGCCCAACTGCACATCAGCGACAGGCCGATCGAGGCGAACAGGGAACGGAAGTGGACGGGATTCATTTGGCTCCTCAAGGCAGGTGATGGTGTTGTGGTTATGGTCGCGCCGAACCCATCGATCGCCGACAGACCCCATGAACAGGGCGAACGCAGGCGACCACCCGATCGGCGGCGGTGCGCATTACAACGGAAGCCGGACCGCGCGCCCACCCCCGAACACTGGGGCCGCGCCTCTAATCGCCATGGCTTGTGACGTTTGGCACGTCGATGCCGGCAACTCCCCGGCATGATGCGCACCGGCTTGAGCGACCGCCGAGAAGTCCCTGTTCATCGGGGATCTGCGGATGACGCGTCGCTGAGAAGACCTCACCACAGAACAAGTTCACGAGGAGATTTCCCCCATGAGTTCGCATCGTTTCCGTGACGTCGCTGTCGCTGTTTTCAGTCTGGTCGCGGCCGTCGGTGTCCACGCGACCGAGAACAGCCAGGTGCGTGGCCTGCTGGGCGCGCCGTCGTATGAGCTGGCCAATCCGCAATTCCCGGGCTGGTATGGCCAGTTCTGGCTGCAGCACTACGAGGCCACCAAGCTGCGCGACAGCCAGGGCGATGAACCCACCACCGCATTCACCGCGCCGGGCCTGGGCACGCTGCCGGTGAAGGTCAAGGGCACGGTGCGGGCCGATGTGCTTGCGCCGCGTCTGACCTACGTCAGCGAGCAGGTGATCTTCGACGGCCACCTCGGCTTCTCCGCCGCGCTGCCGATCGTCAAGCAGACCACCCATGTGAGCCTGTCGACCGACCTGCCCACCGGCACGCCGGCGGCGGCCGTGGCGGCGGTCAACGGCGCGCTGGCGCAAGCGGGTGCCGCGCGTTCGGGCAGCCACACCGGCCTGGCCGATCCGGAATTCGCGACCTACCTCGACTGGCAGCAGGATGAATCCCGCTTCGTCGCCGGCGTGGCGGTGAATGCTCCGCTCGGCAGCTATGACAAGAACCGCGTGGTGAATACCGGCTCGGGCAAGTACTGGACGGTGAAGCCGCTGATCGTGGCCTCGCGCGCCTGGGAGAACGGCTTCTCGCTGGGCATGCGCGCGACCTACTCCTTCAACACCCGCAACGACGACACCGGTGTGCGCTCGGGCCAGTACCTGCATGCGGATTGGGCCGGCACCTACCGCCTGAACGACCAGTGGCAGTTCGGTCTGCAGGGTTATGTGCTGAAGCAATTCACCGCGGACCACGGCGGCACCGCCGGTGCCAACAAGGTGCAGGCGCTGTCGGTGGGTCCGGTCATCGCCTATCTGGCGGAGAGCGGCAACTGGGGCGTGGACTTCAAGACCATGCAGGAATTCGCCGTGAAGAACCGCCCCGAGGGCGTGGTGACCTGGCTGCGTCTGAACGTGCGACTGGACTGATCCTGCGCGCCATCCATCGGCCTCGGCGCATGACGCTGAAGCGTCGATGGTCCGCATTGGCTGGCCGCCCCGGCATCGACCGCCGTCTCCCTCATCGGGGACGGCGGTTTTGCTTTGGGGTGTCGTTCAGGACGTTGTCTCCGCGTTGGCCTCGTTCGTCAGGCCTGTCGACGAAGACGGCGATGTCGATGTCGACGATGCCTGCGCCTGCGCCTGCGCTTGCGCCTGCCGCTCGGCCAGTCGCTGGGCGACGGCCCCGAACGCCAGCTGATTCAGCTGGGTGCTGAGGGCGGCGGTTTCAGCGCTGCCCAGCCACGCGGTCAAGTCACCGCGGAGCGACTCGAAGGCATCCATCGCGCCGAGGTCTTGGGTTCTCAACAGCGTGAGCACCTGGTCCAGCGCGGCGGCATCGACCGAGGCATAACGTGCGGCGCTGCCCTCCGCCGACGCGCCGTCTCCCTCCGCGGCCGCGTCTCCCGCCGATGGGGTGTCAACCTCCGCGCGGGGCGGCAGCGGCCAGGGCGCAATCAATCGATGCATCTCGGCCAGGTCATCGCTGGACGAGGTCCAGCGACCCTCCCGCTGAGCGGTCTCTGCCGAGGCCGCGATCGCCCGCAACGCGTCGGCGGCGAGCGTGCCCGCCATGCCCTTGATGTCGTGCAGATGGCGGCTGCGCACCTCGGGCGCCAGCGCGGGGTCGGTCATCAGGGCATCCAGCCGCTGGCGGATGCCTTCGGCCAACTGATGCAACAGCGGCTCGTGTCCCTTGAGCTGCCGGAAGGCGCGCTCCGCGGCAATGCCTTCCCAACGCGGCCAGGCGCCGAGTTCGTCATCAGCAGCGACCGCCGCACCGCCGTCGGCGGCCGATGCGCCGTGCCGGCTCGATGCGTGGCTCGCTCCGTCCGCCGAGGTCGCAGCACGGTCCAGGGCGGATGCCGAGGCGACGATCGACGCATCGGAGACCGGCGCCGCGCCGTCGCTGGCGAGGCGCCGCTGGCCGTCCTCAGGCAGCAGTCGCTGGATGTCTCGGATGAGCGCATCCGGATCGAAGGGCTTTCCGATGATGGCGTCCATGCCGGCCGTCAGGGCGCGCTTGCGCTCGGAGGGCGACACGCCCGCTGTCAGTCCGATGATGGGCAGGCGCGACAAGCCGAGCGGATTGCGGATCTGCCGCGTGGCATCGAGTCCGTCCAGGATGGGCATGTCCACATCCATCAGCACCGCATCGAAGGCCTGCGGTCGGGCGGTGAGCATGTCCAGCGCCTGTCGGCCGTTGGAGGCCGTCTCGATCACCGCGCCTTCGGCGGCCAGGATGCGGGCGGCGACCTCGCAGTTGATTTCGTTGTCGTCGACCACCAGCAGGCGGGAGCCCGCAAGCCGCTGGCCCTCGGCAGCCGGGTGCGCCCATTCGGACGGATGCGCTTCGGCACTCAGTCGCGGCAGTCGCAGGGAGACGGTGAAGCGGCTGCCGTGGCCCACTTCGCTCTGGACCGTGACCTGACCGCCCATCATCTCCACCAATTGCTTGACGATGGACAGCCCCAGCCCGGTGCCGCCGTAGCGCCGCGTGGTGGACGCATCCGCCTGCACGAACGGCGAGAACAGGCGCCGCTGGGATTCCTCGCTGATGCCCACGCCGGAGTCGCGCACCTCCAGGCTCACGTCCATCAGCTCGTCGTTCACCGGCTGCTGGCGCAGCGTCAGGCGGACCTCGCCCTTCTCGGTGAACTTCACCGCATTGCTCAGCAGGTTCAGCAGCACCTGATGCAGTCGGGTGCGGTCGCCCTCGACCAGATACGGGCCGCCGGGCTCGGGCACCAGCACATAGGACACGCCCTTGTCGCGCGCCTGCAGCTCGATCAGCGACGAGACATCGCGGGCCACCTCATCGAGGTCCACCGGCATGCGCTCCAGCGTCATCTCGCCGGCTTCGATCTTGGAGAGGTCCAGCACGTCGTTGATCAGCGACAGCAGCGCCTTGCCGGCCACGAGCACCCGCTTGAGCATGCCGCGCTGATCGGCATCCAGCGAGGTCTTCTCCAGCAGGTGGGACAGCCCGATCACCGCATTCATCGGCGTGCGGATCTCGTGGCTCATGTTGGCCAGGAAGCGACTCTTCGCGGCATTGGCGGTTTCCGCCTCATGCATCGCGGTGCGCAGCAGCGTCATCGTGCGCTGCAGTTCCATCTCGGTGTGTTTGCGGTCGGTGATGTCGGTGCCGATCGCCACGTACTTCTCGACCTGACCCTTCGCATCCAGGAAGGGCGCGACCACGCTGTCGACCCAGTACAAGGTGCCGTCCTTGGCCCGATTGCAGACCTCAGCCCGCCAGATGCGGCCGGCCGAGATGCTCTGCCACATCTCCGCCCAGAACGACGGCGGATGCTGACCGGAATTCACCACGCGATGGTTCTGTCCGAGCAGCCGCGCGCGCTCGATGCCGGAGACATGGCAGAACGCCTCGTTGACGTCGAGGATCCGGCCCTCGCGATCGGCCACCGACACGATCGCATGCTGATGCAGCGTCTGCAGCAACGCGGCGTTGTCGCGCTGGGCCGCGGCGAGCTGCAAGCGGCTCTCGGTCAGTTCGGTGACGTCATGCACGAAGGCATAGAAGCCCTTGACCTCGCCCTCCTGCACATCCGGCAGGTAATGCACCAGCGCATGTCGCGCGGGCTCGGTGGCGGTGGCGGCGGTGGTTTCCTCGAAGCGCTGCGCCTCGCCGCGCAGCGCGGCCTGCAGATAGGGCAGGGAGCTCTCGAACAGTTCCGGCCCGATCAGATCGCGCAGATGCATGCCCGGCACCTGCCGAGGATCGAGGTGGAACCAGGTGCCGTAGGTCTTGTTGGCCACCACATTGCGCAACTGGGTGTCCCAATAGCCGATCTGCGACGGCATCGCGTCCAGCACCGTCTGCAGCGCATGGCGCGCGGCTTCCAGGTCCGCCGTGCGGGACTTCACTTCGCCTTCCAGATTGGCATTCAGCTCCGACACCCGCCGCGCCGCCGCGCGGGCTTCGCGCACATCCCGCAGCGTCTTGGCGAGGCCGACGACCCGGCCGTCGGTTTCGACGATGGGACCAGCCGAGATCGACACCTCGATCAGCGAGCCGTCCCGATGCCGACGCAAGGTTTCGAACGCCTTGACGCGGCGTCCCTGCGCCACCTCGGCCAGCATGAATTCATCCTCGCCTTCGCGACCGGCGGGCACCAGCAGCTCCTGGGCGGTGTGCCCGAGCACTTCATCCGCTTCATAGCCGAACAGGCGCCGGGCGCCGTCGTTCCAGTCGGTCAGCACGCCGCGCAGCGTCTGCACCACGATCGCGTCGTCCGAGCCCTGCACGATGGCGGCGCGGCGCGACTGCTCCAGCCGCTCGTTGCGGCCGCGATCGGTCAGGTGCACATAGCCGACGACCAGCGCGGTGATGGCCAGCCCGAGCACGCAGATCTCCAGCACCTCGCGGCCCGGCGCGGGCAGATTGAGGGTCTGCAGGAATTGCGGCGTGGGCTGCATGTCGATTTCCCACTCCCGGCCGAACAGCGGCAGGATCGCGGGCGGCAGCACCGCCACGCTGGAGAACGGATCCTGTGCGCTGCTGTAGAGCCAGTTGCCGGGTGCTGCCGCGCGATCGCGGATGCGCAGCTCGAAGTTCTCGCTTTCGATATCCAGGCCGCGCAGCACTTCATCCATGCGCAGCGGCGCATAGACCCATCCGAACAGGGCGGCTTCGCGCTCGTCCGGCGTGCGGATGGGCATGCCGAAGCGGTAGACCGGCAGCACCAGCAACAGGCCGCTGGAGGGCGCGCCCGCGTCCTGCAGCAGGGTCAGCGGCGCGCTGAGCGTCGATTCGCCGGAATGCATCGCGCGCAGGACGGTTTCCCGTCGAATCGGATCATGGGAGATGTCCAGGCCCATCACCGGCAGATTGCGCGCGGTGGGCTCGATGAACTGCACGATCAGCAGATCCTCCGCGCGCGCTTCGGCGATCGGGCCCACGGCGCCGGAGCGGCTCTCCTGCTGCATCTGCCGCAGGAAGGCAGGTTGCTGCGCCGGTGTCACGCGTCGGATGAAGCCGAAGCCGCGCGCGCCAGGGAACTCATGCGCAAAGTCCCGGCTGGCGCCGTAGCGGGCGAAGGCGGCGCGGTCCAGGCCTTCGCCCACCGCGGCCACCGCACCGCGGGTGCCGCGCAGCCCGTACTCGTACAGCCGCATGCGGGCGGTGATCTCGTCCACCACCCGGCTCTTGATGCGGTCGAACCGACGCAGCTCCTCCTGATGGTTTTGCTCCTTCATCTGGAAATACACCATCGCCGCCGTCGCGGCGGTGATGCACAAGAGCGCGAATCCCACGATCACCGATCGCTCGATCAGGCTCATCTCGCCCAGCTTGCGGAGGGTCAGCTTGCTCATGGTGTGCTCAGGCATCCGGAACCGATCGGGGCTCGCAACGGTCGCGGCCATGCGCCTTGGCCTCGTACAGCGCCTTGTCGGCGAGGCTCATCAGCAGACTGGCCGCATGGGTCTCGGTGGAGGCCAGCGGCAGCGCGGCCGCCCCGATGCTCACCGTGACATGCGGCGCGGTCGGCGACGCGGCATGCGGCATCGCCAGGGCCCGCACGGCCCGCAAGGCGCTTTCGGCCACCTCGATCGCGCCGGCCAGATGGGTCTCCGGCAACAGCAGCGCGAATTCCTCACCGCCGATGCGCCCGAGCTGATCGCCCGGCCGATGCACCACCGAGGCCAACGCGCCCGACACCGCCTGCAGGCAGAGATCACCGCCCGGATGGCCGTAATGGTCGTTGTAGTGCTTGAAGTGGTCCACGTCCACGATCAGCAGCGACAGCGAGGTCCCGTTGCGCGCCGCGCGCTGGCATTCCCGCTGCAGCAGCTCGTCGAAGTGGCGGCGATTGCTCGCGCCGGTCAGCCCGTCGGTGGTGGCCATGCGCCGCAACTCGTCGGTCAGCCGCTTGATGCGCAGCTGGGTGCGCACCCGCGCCAGCAGCACCGTCTCCTGCGGCGGCTTGGTGATGAAATCGACCGCGCCGGCCTCGAAGGCCCGCACCTCCACATCCGACTCGCCATGGCCGGTGACGAAGATGATGGGAATCTCCTTGAGATCCGGATCCGCCTTCATCAGACGACACAGATCAAAGCCGGACATCTCCGGCATCTCCGCATCCAGCAGCACCAGATCCGGCGGCTGCTGGCGCATGCGGCTCAGCGCGTCGGCGCCGCTGGTGGCGAAGCTCAACCGGCCTACGCCCTGCAACAGGCGGGCGATCAACTGAATGATGGCGGGGTTGTCGTCGACGACCAGCAGATGCTGGGCGGTCGACGAGGGCCGCACGAGCGCCTCCAGGGAGGTGGGGGATGACAAGGTCACGAGTTCAAACGAGGGTCCGGATCGCCCGGTCGGGACATTCGGTCGCGATAGCGCCGGACCGATTCCAGCGCGCATCGGAGGTGCAGATGGACTTCATCGGCGTCGTGTTGCTGCAAGGCGGATTCGGCCAGTTCCAGCTCACGCACCGCGCCCGAGGCGCCCAGGCCGAGCGCACCACCGCGCAGGCGGTGCAGCGCCGCGGCCATGACCGAGCCGGGCGCCAGGTCCAGCGGACGCGCGAGCGCGCCTTCCAGATCCTCTCGCGAGCGGTCGAGCAGACGGCAGAGCAGGCGTTGGTCGCCACCCAAACGGCTGAGTGCACCGTCGACATCGAACTCCGGAGTCATGGACATGGTGTTGCCTCCCTGTGGCCGCACCGCCCCGCGTCACCGGTGTGAGCACCGTGAAACGCCGGGCGCAGACGCTGATCGATGCCGTCAAGCTTCCTGTTGATCGACAGGACTGTCAAGCGCGTGGGACGCCGCCGCCATGCGATCCGTCACGGCCTCCGAGGCCGCACGATCGATGTGCAGCCGCAACGACCGGACGACAGCGGCAGGGTCGAGGGGTTTGGAGAGGAAGTCGGTCATGCCGGCCTCCAGCGCCCGCTCCCGCTCGTCGTCCATCGCGCCGGCGGTCAGCGCGATCACCGGCAGCGCCAGCTTCATCTCCTGGCGCAGCACGCGGCAGGCCTGCAGGCCATCCATCACCGGCATCTGCACGTCCATCAGCACCGCATCCACGGTGGGCTCGGCCGCGCTGCCCAGCCGCGTCAGCGCCTCACGGCCATCGCCGGCGGTCTCGACCACCGCGCCTTCGCGCTCCAGCAGGCTGCGGGCAATCTCCAGGTTGATGTCGCTGTCATCGACCACCAGGATGCGCAAGCCGCGCAGCCATTGCACGTCGACTTCCTCGATGCGGGTGCCGCGCAGCAGACGCTCGTAGTCCTGGCGCGGTGCCAGCGCGGCCGCCACCGCATTGAACAGTCGCGACGCGCTGATCGGCGGGCGCAGCACCGGCGGGGTGCCGCTCCGCGGGGTCGACCGTGTCGGATCGCCGTGGCCATCGAGGTCCGCCGTGCTCTGGGTGTCTTCTCCCAGACCATCGGCATCGACGCGGATGGCCGGCACGTCGGCCAGCCGCTCGGCCGCTTCGGACGCGGGCAGGGCCTCCAGCACGGGCGCCTGGGCGATCACCACGTCCACCGGCACATGCTGCGGCAGTGCGGCGGGCTGATGGGCGATCTGGGTGGACCACCCCATGCGCTGGCACAGCCGGCGAATCTCCGCCTGATGGTCATCCACCGGCCCGAGCAGCAGGATGTGCAGATCGCCGGCCGGGCGCTCGTCCGGCAACTCATGCTCCGGCAAGGTGAGGGTGAAGCAACTGCCTTCACCCGGCGTGCTGCTGACCTGGATCGTGCCGCCCAGCAACCCGGTCAGCTCGCGCACGATCGACAGACCCAGCCCGGTGCCGCCGTAGCGCCGCGTGGTGGAGATGTCGGCCTGCACGAACGGCTGGAACAGCCGCAGCCGCGCTTCTTCGGAGATGCCGATGCCGGTGTCGGCCACGGTCCAGACCAGCGCCGGGCCGGTGGATGGGCGCTCTCGACGCACGGACACCCGCACGCTGCCGCTGCCGGTGAACTTCACCGCATTGCCGCCGAGATTGAGCAGGATCTGCCGCAGCCGCAACGGATCGCTGGCGATCTCGTCGGGCACGTCATCGGCGCAATCGGTGAGGATCTGCAGGCCCTTGGGCCCGGCCTGCGCTTCCAGCAGATCCCCCAGCTCGGCCAGCACCGCGCGGGGCTGCACCGCGGCCCACTCGACCTGCAGGCCGCCGGCCTCGATCTTCGCCAGATCCAGCACGTCGTTGATGATGCCCAGCAGCGCCTTGCCTGCGGTCTCCAGCTTGCCGAGCAGGCGCCGCTGCGCCTCATTGAGCGCGGTGCGGTTGAGCAGGTGGGCGATGCCCAGCACCGCATTCATCGGGGTGCGCAGCTCATGGCTCATGTTGGCCAGGAAGCTGCTCTTGGCGCGGCTGGCCGCCTCGGCGTTGTCGCGGGCCTGCAGCAAGGCCTGATCGGCCTCGCGCCGGGCGGTGATGTCCTGCGCAATGCCCAGATAGCCGAGCAGACGGCCTTCCGCATCGCGCTGCGTCGTCACCACCAGCGACACCGGGAAGCGGCTGCCATCCTTGCGCACATAGGTCCATTCGCGCATCTCGGAGCCCAGCAGCTGCGGGATGCGGACCAGCGCGCTGAAGCCGTTCATCGGTCGTCCGATCTCTCGCGACAGCTCCTCGGCGCGGGCGTCGACTTCCGCCTTCACATGCACCAGCGCGGGCGTGTGACGGCCGACGACTTCCTCGGCGCGATAGCCCAGCAGCCGCTCCGCGCCGGAGTTGAAGACGGTGATCGTGCCCTGCTCATCGGTCGCGATGATCGACACCTCGGTCGCGGCCCGCAGCACCCCCTGCAGCAGCGATGCGGTGCTGGCCAGCTCTTCCAGCGCGGTCTTGATCATGCTGATGTCCTGATGGAGGCCGACCATCCATTCCGGCGCGCCGTCGTCGGTCCAGGACATCACCCGACCCAGCGACTGGATCCACACCCAATGCCCCTGCTGATGGCGCATCCGGATCTCGCAGGAGAAGACCGGATCGCGTCGATGCAGGTGTCGCTCCAGTGCCAGATCGAACAGCGGCAAGTCTTGTGGATGCAGCCGCTCGCGCCAGCGCGCCATCGTCATCGGCGCCAGCTCGGCCAGCGGCACGCCCAGCATCGTGGCCCAGCGGTCGTTGCACAGCACCTGGCCGCTCTGCACCTGCCATTCCCAGGTGCCAACGGCGGTGCCCTCGATGATGTTGTAGAGCCGTTGCCGCTCCTGCGTCAGATCCTGCGTGCGGGCCTGCACCTCGCGTTCGAGTTCGTCGTTGAGCGCTTCCAGCCGGTGGCGAACCTCGCGTTCGGCGGAGACATCGCGCACGATCACGATGACATCGGTGCCCCACGGACCGACGGCGTCCATGCGCAGGCAGTGCACCGACAGCCACCGAGGCGTCGATTCGTTCGACGTCGGCTCCGCCATCGCCTCGTGAGCGCCGGATCGATCCGAAGGCGGCGATGCGCCGGAGGTCGATGGCGAGGCGCCGGAGGCCAGCAGCGCGGTGGTGAACTGCACCTCCTGACCGAGGTCGAGGTCGGTCGGCCACGGGGCTTCGATCGGCGCGACGCTCAGCAGCGTCTGCCCCAGCGCCTGCCGCGCGGTCTTGCCGAAGAGTTGTTCGGCGGCCTTGTTCCAGGACAGCACTCGGCCGTCCGGATCGAGGGCGATGAACGCGTCGTGCGTCTGATCCAGCAGCGCGGCCTGATGCAGATGCTGGGCGCGCACCAGCAGCTGGCGCTGCAGGCCCATCCAGTAGAAGAACAGCAGCGCGCCGCCCAGCACGCCCGCCGCCAACGGCACTTGCAGCCGATGCCAGAGTTCGTGATGCACCGCCTGCCGGACCGCGGACACCGGCACCGTGGCGATGTAGGTGACATTCGCCGCCGGCCAGTCCGGGTTGTAGGCCAGCGTGTTGCGCACGCTCCAATGCGGCTCGCGCGGACCATTCACCTGGCTCAGGCGGGTATGTCCCGGGACCGGCGTGGCCGCGGCGAAGACATCCACCTCATGCTGCGAGGCATTCCGCTCGGTCGATCCGGCCAGCGGCGGCGACAGCAGTTCGTCGCGGTCATTGATCGCCACCAGCGACACGCGGCTCGGCACCGGCAGCGCCAGATCGGTGGCGCGACGCGACGCATCGACGGTGGCCACCAGCGCCGCCACGGGTCGATCCGCCTCGTCTCGCGAGATCACCGCGGCCTTGAACACCACCGCCGGTTGCGTGCCGCCCAGCGATTCCTTGCGCAGTGGCGAATAGGCCACGGTGCTGCCAGTGCGCTTCAGCAGTTGCTGCACCAGATCGCGGGCATCGCTGGACAGCGGCAGATCGACCCGCTGCAGCAGCCCGCCGGCGTCCCGCATCAGCCGACGCATCGGCGTGGCGCCGGTGCCGATCGCTTCGTCGACGGCATCCGCGTCGGACAGCTCCAGCGCGCGGGCGTCCCGAGCGGGACGCAGCCAGATCATGTCCAGCGCGACCACTTCCGGCGCGCCGCGCAGATAGGCGGCGGCCATCGCCTGGGTACGGTCGAGCGTGGCGCTGCGGTCCCAGCCGCCGAGGGTCTGGGCGGAGGCGGTCGGCGTGGCCGCCAGGAACTCCATGCCGCGACGCCGCGAGGCCAGCGCGCGCTCGACCTGCCGCGCGCGGGAGGTCACGACCTCGTTGAGGTCCTCTTCCCAGCTGCGCTCGGCTTCGTCCCAGAGCGTGCGGTAGCCCAGACCCGCATACAGCGCCACGCCGGTGACATACAAGGACAAGGCGCCCCGGGCCAGCGGGCTGACCAGGAAATTGCGCAGGGTGGCGTCATGCACCACGTCCGGCAGCCCCAGCGTGGCCCGCACCTGGCGCTGACGATGCAGCAGCTGGAAGACCACCAGCGCCGCCAGCGCCGACAACGCCACGCCATCGATCCAGGTCTCCATCACCCGCGGCGCGCCGACCGAGGCCGCGATCGCCGGCGTGCTGCGCGCATCCAGCCGCCAGGTGCGGCCGAAGACCGGCAAGGACACCGCCATCTGCAGCGCATTCGGCGACTTCTCTTCGGCCTCATTGGCGGCATAGAAGCGGGTGCCGGTGCCTTCGTCCCACAGTTCCAGATCCAGCGCCTTGAGCCGATCGGCCATGCCGGCGAGCACCTCGTCGATGACCAGCGGCGCATAGCTCCAGCCGATCAATTGCCGATCCCGTTCCGCGGCCGAGGCAGCGACCACCGCGCCGCGATAGATCGGCATCAGGAACAGGAAGCCTTGCTGCGCCCGCTGGTCCGCCTGGACCAGGGTGATCGGCGCGGTAAGCCGCGGCTCTCCGCTGAGCATCGCCTCCACCGCCGCGCGCCGGCGATCGGCATCCGAAGCGATGTCCAGGCCGGTCGCCCCGCGGTTCTGGGCGTCGGGATAGATGTATTCGATGACGTAGCGGTCACCGTCATGGGGCGCGAGCTGGCGCACATCGAAGCTGGGAAGGCCATCGTGCCGTGCGGCCTCGATGAACGCCGGCAGCCGCGCTTCCGGCACCCGACGGATGAAGCCGAAGCCGCGCGCGCCGGGGAATTCGAGCGCCATGTCGCGGCTGAGCATGTAGCGGACGAAGGCGGGCCGGCGGATGTTGTCCTCACCCATGGCGACCAACGCGCCGCGGGCGCCGCGCAGTCCGAACTGATAGCGCTCGATGCGCTCCTTGATGCTCTCGGCGGCGGCATTCACCCGCTCCTGAAACCGCGCCCGCAAGGCGTCCTCATGCTGCGACGCCACCCGCCAGGCGACGGCGGCGGTCAGCAGCAGGCCGAGCGCGAACACGCTGAGCGCTGCCCGGATCTGACCACGTCCCGCTGCGACGTGTGTCCGCATGAAGCCTCCCCCTGTGTTGTCGCTCCCACCCTCGTCAACGACTCTAGCGCGCGAGCCGCTGAAACCGGGCCGTCTTGCCGGGCCTCCGAAGAGCGCGCGCCAGGGACGTCCTCAATCTTGATGACGTGCGGACACTGGCCGCTAGGCCGCCGCCTCGCCCTTGCGCAGCGCCACCGCGTCGCGCTCGGCCAGGGTGGCCTTGCTGGAATCGAGCCGGAACAGCTGCAGCGAGTCGCTGACGTTCTCCACCTGGCGGGTCAGCGCCTGGGCGGACGCGGCCAGCTCTTCGACCATGGCGGCGTTCTGCTGGGTCAGGCCGTCGATGTGGGCGACCGCGCTGTTGACCTGCGCCACGCCGCCTTGCTGCTCCACCGCCGCATGACTGACCCGGTCCAGCAGCGCCTGCACCTCGGTGAAGCTGTTCACCACGTCATGCATGTGGGTTCGCACCTGGCCGGTCTGGCGGTTGCCCGCCTCGACGCGGCTGCCGGCTTCTTCGATCAGCTGTTTGATCTCGCGTGCCGCGCCACTGGTTCGGGCGGCGAGCGCGCGCACTTCGGAGGCCACCACCGCGAAGCCGCGACCGGCCTCCCCGGCCCGGGCCGCCTCGATGGCCGCATTCAGCGCCAGGATGTTGGTCTGGAAGGCGACACTCTCGATCACCTGCGTGATGTCCCCGATGCGGTTGGACGATTCCGAGATCGAGGTCATCACCCCGACCAGATCGTCCACCGACCGGTTGCCTTCCTTGGCGCTTTCCGCCGAGCGCCGCACGAATTCCGCCCCTTGCTGCGCCGAGGCCGCGCTGTTCTGCACCGTGCCGTTGATCTCCTCCATCGAGGCCGCCGTCTGCTGCACGCTGCCCGCCTGGGCTTCGGTGCGGGACGACATGTCGAGGTTGCCGGCGGAGATCTCCGCCACCGCTTTGCGCAGTTGGTCCATTTCACCGGCCACGTCGCCGATCACCGTCTTCAGGTTGACGCTGAGCTGGCGCACGATCTGTCGCAGCTGGCCGACCGGTGAGGCATCCGGCGCGGCGATGCGCACATCCAGATCACCGCCCGCCAGCTGGATCGCCGCGAGGGACAGGTCGCTCAGCGCCTCGGCCTGCGCGCGCCGCTGCAGCACCGGGGCGATCAGCCCCAGCGCGATCGCCAGCGGCAAGGCCCACACCGCCGAGGCGAACTGCCCCAGTCCGAAGGCAACAGCCGCAGCCACCGCTGCCAGCAGGCCGGGCCAGCCGATCGCCGAGAGCGGCCGTTGCAGATGTCGGATCAGCCGACCCGCGCCGTCCCGGCGCACCACGCGGCCGTGATCCAGCGCGGTGGCCTGGCGGCCATCGGCGGCCTCTTGCCGCATGGTGGTGTAGAGCTGCTCGGCCTGGCTGACCTCGTCACGCTGTGGGGCGATGCGCACCGACAGAAAGCCGACGGTGCGGCCGTCCCGGAACATCGGTGTGGCATTGGCCACCACCCAGTAATGGTCGCCATCCTTGCGCCGGTTCTTCACCAGGCCGGTCCAGGGCTGGCCGGCGCCGATGGTGGCCCACATGTCGCGGAAGGCCTCTTCCGGCATGTCGGGATGCCGCACCAGGTTGTGCGGCTGGCCCAGCAGCTCTTCCTTGGTGTAGCCGCTGACTTCGATGAAGGCGCTGTTGCAGTAGACGATGCGTCCCTTGAGGTCGGTGACCGAGACCAAGGTCTTGCCCGGCGGGAAGGGGAATTCCCGCTGCGTCACCGGCGTGTTCATCCTCATGGATCGCTCCCTGTCATGGCGGATCTGATGCTGGCAATGCCGGCCGGCTCGTCCCACCCTGACTGCTGGTGCGATCTGCGATTCGGACATCAACAGCTCGACTAGACAGCGATCATGCGCCTGACCTATTGACTTGGGTCAAGACACCACCTGTTTGAGCTACCGTGCCGCATACGGGAGTGACATCGTTCACGACGTCGCGGGAAATCGGGGCCGTCGACCGGTCCGGCGACCTGGTCGTCCAGCGGACCGGCGACCGACCGTCCATCGGGCCGTCAAGCGGGTCACCCACGGAGCCATCGAGGCCGTTTTACGAGGCCGTCAACCGGCCAATTCGGTAGGGCCGCGCGGCCCGATCCGCCACGCTCAGCGATCGAACGCCCAATTGACGCCGGCGGCCCACCAGGGCCGGCTGTCCGAGCCCAGATGGCGGGCGCGGCTCAGGTCGAACGACAGCGCAGGCGTCAGGCTGTAGCGCAGGCCGGCGCGGAGGCGGCGCTCGCCGTTGTCATCGAAACGCTCGATCTGGGTCGACCACTGGGCCGACGGGGTCCATTCGAGCGCCAGGCCGCGCCGAGCCGTGTTCGACTCACCGGGGTGCAGGTCCTGCCCCAGATTGACATGCACGGCCACGCTCGACAGGGCTTGCCAGGTCAGCGGCACCACGAGGCTGGTCCCCGCGAAATGCGTGCCGTGGGTGCGGCTGCGGTCCCAATAGGACGCGGCGCTCAGGCCCAGGCTGAAACTCTCGCTGACCGGCATGGCCCACTTGAGCTGCGGGCCGAAGGCGGTGCCGCGGCTGCCCTCGCTCAGGCGGTAGCGGTCCAGGTTCAGACCCCATTCCAGCGCGCCGAGACGGCAGCCGGGGCCCACATGGTCGATCCGGAACCGATGCGCATCGCCGCGCTCCTGCCAGGCTTCGACCTGGCACTGGCCGGGGTCGAGCAGCGCGGCATCGTCGACCGCGAAATGGCCGCCCGCGGCCTGGGACGCCGAATGGATGCCGGCCAGCAGCAGGGCACCCGCCATCAGCGCGAGCCGGGCCGGGCGGACGGCGCTGATCGAGTGACGCGAGGCCTCACCGGTCGTGTCACCCGTGATCGTCGCGCCAGGCAACCGGCTCAGCGAGCGGCTTGTCTGGAACTCGCCGCCCTTCAACACGGCGAGAGGGCTCGGCTCCGGCAGGGCGGTCAACAGCGAATCGCTCACCGGCTGGACAGCGGCGTGGTGGCGGTGGTTCATGGCAAGGGGCCCGACATCGGCACGGAGGAAGGAAAGACATGGTCAGCCGTCGTGCCGGGGACAGGCTGAAGCGATCAGGGCGCCATGATAGGAAGCGGCGTGCCGCGCAGGGACCTGCGCCGGCGTGCGCGGTTCGCGGCCTCGTGCAGTGCTGCGCGGCCGGGCAGAATTCCTGCGGCGCGCGCGGGCAGGCTCTCGTCATCGCGTCCGCGCTGGCTGGGTGAGGACGCGGTGTCCGGCGCGCGATGGACACGCGGCGGCGAGGTAGGCATCCCGCTTGCTCTGAGGGGGCTCCGACACCTCTTTTGGATGCCCACGGACCCGTGGACACGCCCGATGTCGCCCTGAGTGCCTGACCCGCGCCGGACCACTGACCACGTTTCCACTTCAGACAAGACCCATGAATCACCCCCGTGCCTCGACCGCCTCACCGGGCTTGCCCGGCGCCTCGGCGTCGTCCGCGCCTGCCGCGTCCGTCCCGTCGGGCCGCGCCCCGTCGGTCAGTGACGCGCCGCTGTTCGTGGTCTTCAATCGCGCCTCTGGTCGTGGCGACCGGGACGAGGTGGCGCGCGAGGTCAAGATCGCCTGCGAGGCGGTCGGTCGCCGCTTCGAGCTGCTGCCCGTCGACCGGCCCGATGCGCTGATGGACGTGGCGCACGATGCGGTGCGGCGCGCCCAGGCCGCCGGCGGCATCGTGGTGGCGGCCGGCGGCGATGGCACGCTCAGCGCGGTCGCGCAGGCCACGCTGGGCAGCGGCTGTCCCTACGGCATCCTGCCGCGCGGCACCTTCAACTATTTCAGCCGCACCCATGGCATCTCGGCGGACATCCGAGAAGCGCTGCAGGTGTTGCTCCATGAGACGCCGCAGCCGGTGCAGGTCGGCCTGGTCAACGACCGGGCCTTCCTGGTGAATGCCAGCCTCGGGCTCTATCCGACCTTGCTGGAAGACCGGGAGACCTGGAAGCAGCAGTTCGGTCGCAGTCGCCTGGTCGCGCTGGGCGCGGGCATCGCGACCGTGCTGCGCGGCCACCGGAATCTGCGGCTGACGGTGGAAATGCAGGGGGAGCCGCGCCAGGTGCGCACGCCGACGCTGTTCGTGGGCAACAACGCGCTGCAGATGGAGCAGGTCGGTCTGCCCGAGGCGCAGGCGATCGACTCGGGGGAACTGGCCGGCATCATGCTGCGCCCGGTGGGCCGATGGACGCTGCTGTGGCTGTTGGCCCGGGGGGCCTTCCGCAAGCTGGGCGAGGCCGATCAGGTGATCAATTTCCCGTTCCAGCGCCTGACCGTTCGGGCACGTCGGTTTGGTGGTCGGCGGGTCAAGGTCGCCACCGATGGCGAAATCGTCTGGATGCGGCTGCCCTTGACCTTCAGCGTGGCGCCCGAACCGCTGTGGCTGATCCGCCCGTCCGGCCTGGCCGCCGAGCGCGCCGCGCTGCAGGATCCGGCCGCGACGCCGACGCAAGCAAACGCCCGCGCAGCGACCTCCGCCCCGGTCTCGCCGGCCGAGCGCCCGACCGCGCCGCGGTCCCCGCATGAGGCCGATGCATGACGGTCGTGCTGCAGGTGTCGGACCCGCATTTCGGGACGGAACGGCCGGCGGTGATGGCGGCGCTGGAGGCACTGGTGCGCAGCCAGCGGCCCGACGTGCTGCTGATGACCGGCGACATCACCCAACGGGCGCGGCCGGAGGAATTCGCCGCGGCCCGCGTCTTCGTCGATCGGCTGGCGGTGCCGGCCACGCTGGTGCTGCCGGGCAATCACGACATCCCGCTGTTCAATCTCTGGGCACGGATCTGGGACCCGTATGCGCGCTTCCGCAAAGTCTTCGGTCATTCGCTGGAACGTGAGTTCGACAGCCCGCAGGCGCTGGTGCTGACGCTCAACACCACCCGCTGGTACCGCCACACCGATGGCGAGATCGCCCAATCCCAGATCGACCGCGTCGCGCGCCGGCTCGCGAACGCGACCCCGGCGCAATGCCGCGTCGTGGCGGTGCATCAGCCGGTGGCCGTCACCCGCGCCAGCGATCAGGAGAACCTGCTGCGCGGCCACGAAGAGGCGGTGCGGCAATGGGCGGACGCCGGCGCGGACCTGATCGTCGGCGGCCACATCCATCTGCCGTTCGTGGTGGCGCTGCATGAGCGCTGGCCCGATCTGCCGCGCCGGATGTGGGCGGTGCAGGCCGGCACCGCGCTCAGCACCCGTGTGCGCGGCGGCATTGCCAATTCGGTGAATCTGATCCGGCTGGGCGTGGATCGACGCATCGAGCGCTGGGATCACGATGAGGGCCGCAACGAATTCGTCGAGGTCGACGCCACCCCCGTGCTGCCCTGAGCGTCGCCGTCCGCTCCGTGGCGCCCGCTGGATCGTCGACGCCCTCAGACGCTGGCGCGCCCGCGCTGCGCCTCAGCCGCGCGGACGCCGATACCAGCGCAAGAGCTCGATGCTCACGATGCAGACCGTCAGCCAGGCCAGTCCGGACGAGAAGCCCGCCAGCACATCGCTCGGAAAGTGCACCCGCAGGAAGATCCGGCTGGCGCCGACGGTGAAGGCCAGCAGCACCGCTGCGACCAGCGCGGGCAGGTGCCAGCGCGGCGGCAGCAGGCGCGTCGCCAGATAGGCCAGCATGCCGAAGGTGACCACCGCGCCCGAGCTGTGGCCGCTCGGGAAACTGAAGCCGGTTTCGGTCAGCCAGGTGGTGGGGTGCTCCGGTCGCGCGCGTTCGAACACATGCTTGAGCGTCGTGTTCAACAGCCCATTGCCCGCCACCGCCAGCGCCCAGCCGAGCGCCAGCCAGGGGCGACGTCCCCACAGCAGCAGCGCAGTCACGCCGATGCCCAGCGCGTACTGCGTCTCCCGGTTGGAGAGGAAGGTCACCGTGTAAAAGGCCTGCAGCAAGCCGGCGGGGACATGGTCGATCATGCCGAGGATGAAGGCTTCATCCAGCCGACCCAACACCGCGCCGGCCTGCAGCGCCTGGGCGATCTCGGCGAACAGCGCGGCGCAGCCGACGATCAGTCCGAAGCCGGCGCCGAGCCGCAGCATCAACATCAAGCCGGGCGGCGTGCTGCCGATGGTGGGCGCGGGATGCGGCTGCCTCAACAGCAAACGGCCGCCGCCGAAGGCCAGCAGCGCCAGCAGCGTCGACAGGCTCAGGAACACCCAAGGCGCGTGGGCGCCGGCCTGGCCGGCCCAGGACAGCCAGGGACCCAGCCCGTCCGGCACGGTGGCGGCTGTGGACGAAACGGCGACCGCGGCCTCCGAGGCGACGGACGATGCCGCCGACAGCGGTGCGGCGCCGGCGAGGGCGGCGCTGGCCGGGCTTGCGGCGAGCTGGGCGACGGCGCTGACGGATGAGCTGACGGAGGAACTGGCGGACGCGCTGGCGACCGCGACGATCGGGGCCCCAGCGCTCAAGGACAAAACGGAGATCATCGGGAGATTGTGGTCGACCCGATGGTGCCCGGCGTGCGGCCTCCGCTGGTTAAACGGGGTCGCGCTTCAGGCGCGGCCTGAGCCGGTGGGCCTGCGTCGACCGTGTGGGACGCAGGGCGCCGACGGATGACGTTCGCTCAAGCGCCGCAGCACGTCGCGGCCATCAAGCGACGCACGCGCGGTTCTTGCCGGTGCGCTTGGCCTCGTACAGCGCTTCGTCGGCGCGGTCCAGCGCATGCTCCATCGTTTCGCCGGGGCGATACAGGGTCACGCCGGCCGAGAAGGTGACGAAGACATCGCGGCCCTCATGCATGAACAGGCTCGCCGACAACGAGCGCTGCAGGCGCAGCAGCACCGCCTGCGCTTCCTCCAGCGGGGCCTCCGGAAGAATCAGCACGAATTCCTCGCCGCCCCAGCGGCCGACCTTGTCGCCGGGCCGCAGCATGCCGGAGACGCGGGCCGCCAGCGACTTCAGCGCTTCGTCGCCGGCCGCATGGCCGAGGCTGTCGTTGAGCTTCTTGAAGTTGTCGATGTCCAGCAGCGCCAGCGCCATCGGCTTCGGATCGCGCTCCAGCTTGGCCTTTTCGGTCTCGAAGGTGGCGATCAGGCCACGCCGGTTGGCGACCTGCGTCAGCTGATCGGTCTGGACTTCGCTGGAGAGCTTGCGCAGCTCGCCTTCGAGCTGCTCGACCCGTTCCGCCAATTGGCTGGCGCGGTCGTGTTCATCCCGCAGCCGGCCTCGGGTCTGCTGCACCAGCGACTGCACGCTGCGGCTTTCCTCGACCATCTCGCGCACCACGCCGGCCAGGCTTTCCAGCGTGTCGGCCTGTTCGATGACCTCGGCGTATTTGCCGACGCTGTCGGTGAAGCGATCGGTGTGCTGGCCGAGCTCGCCCAGCTCCTGCAGCATGCGGTTGATCAGGCCCTTGAGCGCATCGCGGGCGCGGCTGCGTTCCTCGCGCAGGCTGTGCTGGCGTGCGCGGGTGCTGCTCAGCAGCTCGCTGACCGAGCGCACGCTGCGCGCGGTCAGGCCCTGCGCCAGGGTCTCGCCCATGGCCACGCATTGGCCCTGGGCCCAGGAATCGTCCTCGGCCAGATCGGCCAGGCTGTCGGTCAGTTCGCCGCAGAGCTTGCCCAGCTCGCTGAAGGCATGGCCGCGGTGGTCCAGCCACCGCCGGACCCGCACGCAGAGCGCTTCCATCTCGGCCGCGCGCTCGGGCGTGGCGCCGTCGCGGACCAGCTCGGCATGCGCCGCATCCAGCGCCTCGACCAGCTCTTGCGCGCGCAGATCGTCGCCGCGCAGCGCATGGCGAACCGTGTGCGACAGGCTGCCGCCGATCTCCGGCCAGGCGCGCAGATCGGGGCCGCCCGCCGAGGCGGAGGTCGCGTCGCCGCCGTCCGGAGACAGCAGGGTGTCGAGCCCGCCGTATCGCGGCGAGGCCTCTGGCGAGGGTGCCGCTGCGGGCGGCAGGTCGGCCTCGTCCTCGGTGAAGAACTGGCTGGGCGTGCCGCCGCTGCGGTCGTCATCGTCCTGGCCGTCGTCCAGCGGCGCGGGTTGGGTTTCGACCCGGGCGTCGCTGGTGTCGCTGTCCCAACTGGTCACCAGCTGGCGCAGCCGCTGCATCAGTCGCTGCAGGTCGCTGCGGTTGCTGGACAGCACCCGCAGCACGCCGTCCTTCTTGCGGGCCAGCGTCCATTGGCGACCGCCGCGCTCCAGGCCGCGCATCAGGCGCTCGACCAGTTGCGCCAGTTGTTCCGCCTGCGCGCCGGGGCCGTGGGTCTGCTGCAGGGCTTCCAGCGAGCGCTGCAGCTCGTCCCAGCGGCCTTCGCGCATCTGGGTGGCCAGGTTCTGGCGCTGCTGCAGTTCGGGCACCGCCAGGCTCAGCATCCTCGCCAGCGGCACCTGGGCGCGGTCGGGCACGGTCTGCGCGGCGGCGGCATCGCGGGGCGATTCGCCGGCCTCCTGGGCATAGGCGCGGGCGTAGTTTTCAGGGGTGGGTTCGAGTTGGCCCAGGGCCAGTCGGCGCAAGGCCGCCTTGGCAATCAGGGCGGGAGGCTGCTGCGGCATCGGTCAGGCTCGAAATCAGCGTTGATCAGCGTGAGCTCAGGTCGTCGCCCAGATCGGCGGCGGGAAGAATCCACGGTGCTTTGCGCGGCAGCACGGTCTGGGCCAGCCAGCGTTCCAGGTCATCCGGCGGCAGGGGCTTGCTGAAGAGGAAGCCCTGCATCAGGCTGCAATCCAGCCGGCGCAACACTTCCATCTGGCGCAAGGTCTCCACGCCTTCCGCGATCACCTGCAGACCCAGTGATCGCGCCAACGCAATGATGGCAGTGACCACGGCAGAACTCTGCGGCGTAATGCCCAGATCCCTCACAAAACTGCGGTCGATCTTCACTTCGGAAATCGGCAGCGTCGTGAGATAGGCCAGCGAGGAATAGCCGGTACCGAAGTCATCGATGGAGATTTCCACCCCGACCTCATTGAGCCGGTGCAGCGCGGGGATCACCGCCTGCAGATCCTTCATCAGCCCGGTCTCGGTGATTTCCAGCTGGATCGCGCGATGCGGCACGCCCCATTGGCTGACGAACTGATGGATGTGTTCGACCAGATCCGAGCGCTCGAACAGCCGGTTCGGCAGATTCACCGCGATCGATTCCGAGAAGCCGAAATTCAGCTGCCAGACCTTGGCCTGACGCGCCGCCTCGCGCAGCGCCCATTCGGACAGCGGCACGATCAGGCCGGTTTCTTCGGCCAGCGGGATGAAGTCGCCCGGCGGCACCAGCGTGTTGCCGCGCCGCCAGCGCATCAGCGCCTCGGCGCCGACCATCTTGGCGCTGCGCACATCGATCTTGGGCTGGTAATGCAGCACCAGCTCATCCCGTTCGATGGCCTTGTGCAGCGCCGATTCCAGCTCCAGCTTCTCGCGGCCGCGGCCGGCCAGCATCGGCGTGTAGAGCGCCGAGGCATTGCGGCCCTGGTTCTTCACCGCGTACATGGCCACGTCGGCATTGCGCAGCAGATCGGCCATCGTCAGGCCATCACGCGGATAGAGCGAGATGCCGACGCTGGCGGTCACGAAACATTCCTGCCCGGCGATGAAGATCGGCTCGCGCAGGGCTTCCAGCACCCGATCGGCGACGCGTTCGGCATCGCTCTCGTCACCGACCTCGGGCAGCAGCGCCACGAATTCATCCCCACCCAGCCGACCGACCGCTTCCAGCGTGCGGTGCGAGCGGGTGCCGACGGATTCCAGCATGCCTTCCATCACCTGATCGGAGTGGCGCACGCAGGAGCGCAGCCGGCGGCCGACTTCCATCAGCAGCTCATCGCCGGCCGCATGACCGAGGGTGTCGTTGATGACCTTGAAGCGGTCCAGGTCGATCAGCAGCAGGCCGACTTCATGGCCCATGCGGCGGCCGGCCTCGATGGCGCGCTCGGCGCGCCAGATCAATTGGCGGCGATTCGGCAGGCCGGTGAGGGCGTCGAAGTTGGCGAGCTGACGGATGCGGTCTTCCGCCATGCGGCGGTCGGTCACATCCTGGATGACGCCGGTGTAGCCGCAGGCATTGCCGTGTTCGTTGAATTCGGGTTCGGCTTCGATGTGGATGACGCGTTGGCGGCCATCCAGCAGGGTGAAGGGCAGGTCGGTCACCAGCACCGAGTTGTGGGCGACCACGTCCCGCAGCAGGCGCATGAACAGCAGCCGTTCCTCGCGCGGGACCATGCGCATCACGCCGATGAAGTCCAGCGGATCGGTGGTGCTGCGGCCGAAGACCCGCAGCGCTTCATTGGCCAGCTTGAAGCCCTGGCCGGATTGCCATTCGAAGCTGCCCATCCGGGCCAGGTCTTGCGCGCGGGCCAGCTTGGCCTTGCTGCGCTCGAGTTCCTGCCGGGTGCGGGAGCTGCGCAACAGATAGCGCAAGCGGCCCGCCAGCAGCCGCCATTGGGTGGACTTGACGAAGAAGTCGGTCGCGCCGGCCTGGTAGGCCCGGTTGATCGAGGCTTCATCGTCCAGGCCGGTCAGCATCAGGATGGGCGAGTTCTCGAAACCCGCCAGGCCGCGCAGGCGCTCGCAGGTCTGGAAGCCATCCAGCCCCGGCATGAGCGCATCCATGACGATGAGCTCGGGCGTCCATTGCGCCACCTGTTCCAGCGCCTGTTCGCCGCTGTGGGTCGAGGTGACGTCGAAGCCGTGCTCGCGCAGGGCGGCTTCAATCAAGATCACATTGACCTGGTCGTCGTCCACAAGCAGGACGCGGGGTCGTTCGTTGAGTTCGCCTTCCTTCACGTGGGGACTCTTTGGTCTCAGCGGGTCGGTTGGAGCAAGGGGCGCATCGCGATGCGTACGCCATCGATGTCGGCCAGCACGGCCTCCAGCAGCTCGGGCATGCCGTCGGGCTGGCCGTCCCGGGCGCGGGCTTCGATCTCGGCGCAGCGTTGCGACAAGGTCGTGGCGCCCAGGCTGGCCGCCGCGGACTTCAAGGTGTGGGCCACATGCCGCAGGGCGCCGAGGTCACCGGGTGTGGCGTCCGCCGCGCCGTCCAGCGCCCGGGCCAGCACGGGAGCGTGCTGGTCCAGGGACTTCAGGAAGGCATCCACCACCCGCTGCACCAGCTGGTTCGCGCCGCCCGGATCCAGTTCGCGCAGGCGGGCAAGCGCCTGCTCATCCAGGACGGTGGGCGTCGGCGCAAGGCGGGGCGGCATGGTCAGAGCGTGATCGAATGACATCTTGCAATGAGGAATCTGCGTGCAGAGTTTCACGCAGGGGCTCGTCCATTGTCGTTCAGCGCAAGGCGGCAAGCGCGCAAAAAAGCCGGCAAATCTGGTGGTGTTGCGGCCACAGCCGGGGGTTAGCCCTTGTTTTCGGGGCGGGAGCAGCGTCCGGATGTCGCCGGATCTGGTGGGCCCGGCTCCCTCTTTGGGGTGGGTGAGCCTACATACAATCGTCAACATGAATAGGTTGGGGGGGAGCGCCGTCCGGCGTCGACCGTGGGGAGCCATGCTGGCCTTGGGCCTGGCATCGCTCGCGCTGGTCCTGCTGCTGGCATTGAACCTGGAGCCCGCCGGCCCCGGACTGGTGCTGACCGCGCTGGTCGCGGGGGCGGTGCTGATGCTGTTCGTCGCGGCGGTCGCCTGGCACCTGGCGGTCCGACTCGCCCGGGTGCAGTTCGGCGGCCTGCTGCGGGAGGCCCGCCAGCAGGCCCACCACCTGACCCTGCTGCAGCCGGACTGGCTGTGGCAGACCGATGCCGGCCACCACCTGGTGCGCTGGCAGGCGCCGCAAGGGGCGCCGTCGTCCAACTGGGCCGGCGCGTCGCCTCACGGCGCCGTCACCCAACTGCTGTGGGAACGCTTCCAGCCTCTGGACGAGCACCAGAATCCCATCGCCCGGCTGCAGGCGCAGCAATCGTTCAGCGAGTTGCAACTGAAGGATCCCCAAGGTCGGTCGTGGTGCCTGCGCGGTCAGGCGATCACCGATGAAGAAGGGCGATTCAACGGTTACCTGGGCACGGCGCGTCAACTGGACGCCACGCCGCCGGCGGACGAAGCGACGACCCGCAGCGCCGCCACCGCCGCTACCGCCACCACCGCAGCATCCGACGCGAGCCCGGACAGCGCCTCCTCCGCGCTGGCCGCCGAGCCCGCCCTGGCCACCGACTGGCTGCAGGCGCTGCCCGGACCCGCCTGGCTGTTGAGCGATGCGCAGGCGGGCGCTCAGACGCGGCTGATCGATTTCAATGACGCGGCCGCCCACATCATGGGTGGCGCGGGCGCTTCGCGGGGCCAGCTGTGGCGCGCCTGCGAGGAGCGTTTGCCCGAAGAGTTGCGCCAGGCGCTGGCGCAGCCCGATTTCCAGTCCGGTTGCGCCTGTGGCGCCTGGTGGTTGTGCCTGACCGCGATGCCGCGCGGGGGCCAGGCCTTGCTGAGCCTGTGGCCGCAGGGCGCGATCGACACCGTGCCCGCCGCGCTCGCCATGCAGGCGGCCGAGCAGGCCCGCGCGGACCAGGCCTCCTTCAGCTATACGGTGTCACACGATCTTCGCGCGCCGCTGCGGGTCGTCGAAGGCTTCACCCGCATCCTCAAAGAGGATTACGGCCGACTGCTGGACCGGGCCGGCAACGATCACCTCGAACGGGTGCTGGGGGCCTCGGCCCGCATGCACAGCATGATCGATGCGCTGCTGGCGCTGTCCCAGCTGTCGTCCCAGGCCTTGCGGCATGAGGCGGTGGATCTGTCCTTGATGGCCTCGCAGGTGGCGGACGAACTGCGCCGCCAGTCGCCGCATCGCGAGGTGCAGATGCATGTGCAGCCCGGGCTGCGGGTGCAGGGCGATCCCACCTTGCTGCGGCTGGTGCTGGAGAACCTGATCGGCAATGCCTGGAAGTACAGCAGCAAGCGCGAGCAGGCGGAGATCCGGCTGGAGTCGGTGATCGTCGAGGGCGATCGGGTGTTCGTGGTGAGCGACAACGGCGCCGGCTTCGACATGCGCTTCGCCGACCGGCTGTTCGGCGTCTTTCAGCGCCTGCACAGCGCCAGCGATTTCCAGGGCACGGGCGTCGGCCTGGCCTCGGCCCGTCGCATCGTGCGTCGGCACGGCGGCGACATGTGGGCCGAATCGGAAGTCGGGCAGGGCGCGCGGTTCTTCTTCAAGCTGCCCTGATCGGGCCGGTGGCCGGCGGTCGGCGCGGCCACGCGTCCGCCGGCGCGGCGTTGTCCTGACCGAGGGCTTCAGCGCAGCGGCGCCGAACTCCCGCCCAGCGACAACTGCTCCAGCGCCTCGACCAGCCGCCGCGCCTGTTCGGCGCGAGCGACCTGCTGTTCCTGCGCCATGCGCGCCAGCCGGTTCACGGCCTGGGCGCGGTTCAGCGAATAGCGATGCATCAGGATGCCGACGGCGATGGCTTCCTGCTCGTCCATGGCCAGGGCCGTGGCGCGAGTCTCGGCGCTGATGCCGGAAGCCGCTGCGGGCGCAGTCGCGGGCGCGGGCGTGAGCGCCGGTGCCGCAGGCTTGGCCGAGTCGCCCCGGGCGGGCCGGTTGGCAAAGGCGGCTTCGACGGCGGGCACGATCTGGTGGATGTCCAGCGGCTTGACCAGATAGGCCAGCGCGCCGAGCTCGCGGACCTTGGTCACCGTCGCCTCATCGGCGAAGGCGGAGAGGAACATGAACGGGAGCTGCAGATAGTCCCGCAGATAACCGGCCACGTCGAAACCGGTCAGGCCTTCCATGCGGATGTCGAGCAGCGCCAGATCGGGCCGATGCTGACGGGCGATGAGGATCGCGTCGTCGCCGTTGTCGGCGTCCAGCACGTCATAGCCGGCTTGCGCCAAGCCATGGGTCAGCGTGGCGAGCACGAGGCGGTCGTCGTCGACGACCAGGATGCGGCCCTTGCTGCCGCTCGCGCCCAGACCGGCCGAGCCACCCAGGGCGCTTGCGGCGTCTTGCGAGGGCAAGGTCCTGTGTCGGCTGCTGTTCACGCTGTCCACGCTGTTGTCGAACCCGAATGGTGATCGACGATTGTGACCGAATTGGCCGTGGCGCTGAGGCTCTGGTTGCGGCTGGTCACATGTGGAAGACCCGGAGTCCGCGGCCCAGGCCGACCGATGCACCCCGCCGGTGCCTGGATGACGTCGACCGGGGCGGACGGCACCGGTCCGTCGATCAACCGGCGGCGGCCAGGCTGACGCCCGGCGGCCAGAGGCTGAGTTCGCACAGCACCTCGTCGCCCTGTTGGCTGAGGCCCAGCAGCGCGCTGCGTCGCGGCAGCAGCGCCCGCACCAGGCCCAGGCCGGACACCCCGCCGCGAATCTGCGCCAGGTCGAAGCCGTCCGGCAGCCGACCTGCATTGCGCAGGCGCAGGACGACCTGTTCCGGCTCGAACACCAGCTCGCACTGCACCGGCGCATCGCCGCCATGCTTGAGGGCGTTGGTGAACAGCTCGTTGAGGGTGAGCGCGATCGGGATCGCCTCGGCTTCCGGCAGGCTCCAGCGCAGCGACTGGTCGGCCATCGAGCCGCCCAGGCTGAGCGGGATGTCCCGTCCGAACATCCGTTGCGCCGAGCCGAGCACCGCCTCGATCACCGATCGCAGCCGCAACGGTCCGGTCGCACCGACCTGCAGCCCGTAGACCTGCGCGATCGCCTGCACCTGGCCGACCGCCTCGTTGATGACGCTGCGCACCTCGGGCCGCCGATCGGCGATCTGCTGCAACAGCCCTGCCACGCCCTGCAGGTTGTTCTTGATCCGGTGGTGGACTTCCTTGACCAGCAGCTCACGCTGGGCGATGGCCGCCTCCAGGCGGGCCGCTTCCTGGGCGCGCTGCTGGGTGACGTCGCTGGCGACCAGCAGGAGCTGCTCCGGCTGCACCTCGCCGCTGGCATCCACCCCGGCCAGATGCAGCAGACGGGTGTCCCAGATGCGCGCCTGACCGCCGACCTGCAGCCGGTATTCGCGCTGCATCACCTCGCTGCTTTGCAGCGCGAATTCCATGTCGTCGCGGATGACGGCCGCCTGCTCCTCGCCGAACAGCGTTTCCAGGCTGGCGCCGAGCAGCGCTTCTTCCGGTCGCCCCGCCAGTTCGGCGGCGGCCTGATTGATCTGCTCGACCTGCAGGGTGTCGGCGTCATGCAGACTGATGGCGATCGGCGCGGCCTCGATGATGCGTCGCAGCGAGGCCTGCGCCTGCTGGGTCTGCGCTTCGGCCTGGCGGCGGCGCTCGATGTCGAGCAGCGCATAGGTCAGTTGCCGGCCGCCGTCCGCGCCGCTGCCGGTGACCACCGCATTGCCGACCACCCAGAACTCGCGGCCATCGCGCGCGACCAGTCGGCATTCGAAGGTCTCGGCCTGGCCTTCGGTCAGCTCGTCCAGATAGTGAGCCTGACGGAACGGATGGTCGGGCGCATCCGTGGCGACGATGCTGATCGGCTCACCGGCGAATTCCGCCAGGTCGCCGCCGAACATGCGGCGCGCGGATCGGTTCATCCATTCAATGCCGCGTCGGCCGACCGTGACGATGCCGACCAGCACCGAGTCCAGCACCGCGCGCTCGCGCTCGGTCTGCAGCAGCAGCGATTGCTGGGCGCGGTGGCGGTCGTCGACGCTCAGGTAGGTGGCGATGATGCCGGCGTCCGGGTCGTCGGCCCGCACATGGCGTTTGCTGATCTGCACCCAGAGGCTGGAGCCGTCGCGGCGCCGCACCCGGCGTTCACCGCGCCACTGGCCGGCCTGGCTCAGCGCGCGGGAGACGACGCGCCGCTCATGCTCGAACTCGCCCGGCGACCCGAACAGCGCCGCATGCGGCAGCGCGGCCATGTCCTCCGGACGATAGCCCAGCAGCGCGGCCAGCGCTTCATTGGCGCGGACCAGTTGGTCATCGCGGATGATCGCGATGCCGACATCGGACAGGCTGAACATCAGCTCCCGATCCTGGGCCAGTGCTTCCAGCTGCGCTTGCTGCGCCTTCAATCGGCTGATGTCGCTGACGACGGCCACCAGCGCCTGTTCCTGCGGCGCTTCCGGCGGCACGACCCGCCGCAGCGACAGCGCATGCCAGCGGCTTTCGCCGCTCGCCGCGCCGGGCCACTGAAACTCGAATTCCAGACCGGCGTCCCCCAGCCCGGGCAGCGCGGCCATGACCTCGCCATGCAGCAGCGGCAAGGCCTGGAACAGCGACTCGAACGGCGTGCCGGGTTCGGGCTCGCCCGCCAGGCCCAGCATCTGGCCGAGCGCGCCATTGCTGCGCAGCAGCCGCTGTTTGCGGAAGTAGGCCAGGCCCAATCCCGCGCCATCGAGCATCGTGCCCAGCTCGCGCAACAGCAGCTCATAGCGGGCCTGGGCCTGGTGGGTGTCGGTGACATCCATCGTCAGGACCGAGGTGGTGCGCTGGCCGGAAGACAGCTGGCCGGGCTCCACCCGCGTCATGAGCCAGCGCAGGCCGGCTTCCGGATGCCGCACGGCATAGCGGGCGACGGTGGCCGTGCCCTGTTTGAGCGCGGTCTGCAGCTTCTCGTATTCGGTGCGGGAGGCGGGGTCGACCATGTCGCGGTTGACGCCCTGCAGCGCGGCGGACGTCGATCGCGAGGTCTCAGACGGCAAGGCGGCGCTCGAGGGCGGCGCGGGAACGGCCGCGCCGGACGAAACGGTGTGCGATGGCGAAGCGGACGGCGATCCGACGGTCGGCGGCGGCGCGGACTGCCCCGCCGTCGCGCCCGGCCGGGACCAGCCCGCATCGGTCTGGAAGGTCGCGAGGCCGACGCCTGCGGTGTCCATCAGCGCCTGCAATTGCAACTGCGCAAGTTCCAGCGCCTGCGCATCGCCCCGGTCTTCCAGCATCACCATCAACCGCGCGCGCGGCCAGGGGCCGACCATGCGGCGCACGCGGGCGCGCATCCAGCGCGTGTGGCCATTGGGCTCGGTGACCAGCGCTTCCCGCAGCCGTTCTTCCTGGGGCGCGGGCGCGTTGCCGGCCAGCAGGTCGCGCCAGTCGGGCGGCAGCTCATCCAGGCTGACGGGCGGCTGCGGGCTCAGCCGTCGGCACAGCGCGCCGAAGGCGCTGTTGAAGCGCAGCAGCAGCCCTTGCTCGTCATGCATCAGGGTGGGCAGCGGACAGAGATCCAGCCATTGGTCGATCTCGGTCTGCATGCGGTCGGCCCGCTCGCGCGCGGCGAGTTCGGGGCTGTGATCCTGCAGCAGCGCCAGTCCGAGGCCGCCGCCATCCAGCGGATGGACCCAGGCTTGCAACAGGTGTTCGCGGGCCTGGTCGTCGACCAGTCGCAGCTCCTGCGCCCGGCCGCTGGGCAGCAGCCGGCGGCCGCGCAGCGAGATGCTGCCCATCAGATCCTGCAATCGGCCATTGGTCAGCAAGACCTGGCCCTTGCCGTCGAGCACGAAGGCCGGCCAGGGGCCTTCCCAGAGACCGGCCAGCAGTGCCGGCAGCTCCAGCGAGCGCGCACGCAGCAGGGCGCGCAGCGCATCGAGGTCGGGGGAGGAAAGCGGAAGCTGGGGCGACACGGTCGCAGTGTAGGGCGGGCCCGGGCGCTTGACCGCGTCGGATCGACCCAAGCGGTTTCAAGTCGCGTCAGAACGCTGGGTGCGGGGCGGGGCGGGGCGAGGGGCGCGACCGAAGCCGGCCGGCGAGGCGGGAGGATCCGCAAGCCGCCGGCCCTGTGCGGGCCGGGGCGGTCCCGACGGCACCGCGCGGGGCGGTGGCGGGCGTTTCAGGCGAGGCGCGCCGGCGCGAGGGCCGCCCGAGCGGTCGGCCTCGCGCGCGCTGAGGGTCACTCGAGCTGGGCGGCCTTGTGCAGCGCGCGCAGCACGGCGGCGTTGACTTCTTCCGGGCCGAGCATGAGCTGGTCCATCGCGGCGCGGACGTCGAAGACCGATTCGTTCTCGATCGCCTGCACGAGCTCCAGATAGCCGTGGTACGGGCCGGTCTTGTCGACCAGCGCCTGGCGCACCCGCTCCGGCACCGGGATCGATTGCAGCAGCTTGCTGAAGGGCTGGCGCAGCATGTGGTCCAGCAGCGAGAACAGGCCGCAGATGAACATTTCATCGCGCAGCTCGGCCTCGGCCATGCCCTTGGCCAGCTCTTCCATCAGCAGGCCGCGGCGCAGCGCGGCGAACATGACGGGACGCATCGCATGGTCCTTGCTGGCGGTGGCCAGCAGCAGGGCCAGCCAGCGACGCAGGCGGGCATAACCCAGCAGCATGATGGCGTGGCGGAAGGACGAGACCTCCACCGACAGGCCGAATGCCGCCGAATTCATGTAGCGCAGCAGCTTGAACGCCAGGCTGGGATCGCGCTTGAGCGTCTGCTCCAGGCGCTCCACGTCCTCGCCCTGATCGACGCGCGACATCAGCTCCACGATGACCTGCAGGTCGGCGGCCTGGGTGTCCTTGGCGGTCGGCGGGGTGGTCGGGGCTTCGAATTCGCCGTGCATCGGCCAGCCCAGCACGCCGGCGGCGCCCTTGTCCCAGGCTTGCTTGAAGTCGTCCGCACTGCGGGCGCCGGAGACCAGCACCGACTTGCCGGCCGGCGCCGGGCCGCTGGCCAGGTCGGGCAGGTCCAGGATGATCTGCTTGAAGCCGGCCGCGTCGGAACGGCCCTTCAGGATGGCGGTGGCGCCTTCGGCGGCGCGGGCCTGGACCTGGGCGGCCAGCTCGGCATCGCCCAGCAGGAAGGCCGGGATCTCCAGCCGCATGTTCTTCGGCAGCGCGGACGCCAGCAAGCCCTTCAGCAGCCCCTCGTGCGCGATGTTCAGCAGCACGGGCTTGTCCGGGAAGGCCTCGGACAACGCGGTCACCAGATCGCTGGCGGCAGGCGAGACCTCCGGGCGCAGAGCGAACACGGTCACACGGGTGGCTTCGATGTCGAGTTGCTTGGAAACCAGGGGCGTGTATCCGAGGGCCAATTGGCCCAGCACGGCGTGAGTCGAATTCATGCGGGTGGCGGCTTCAAGAGTTGATGTACTGGAACAGCGACATGCGCTGCACCATGGCGTAGGTCTTCAGCGCCGCATCGTAGCCCGTCTGTTGGTTCTGGAAGTCCGAAATGCCCTGTGTCATGTCGAGGTCCTCTGCGGCAGATTGCTCAGCCTGGTTGTAAACCTTCAGAGAAGCGAGTCGGTTTTCCGAGCCGTCGAGGTTGTTCATCTGTTCGCCGACCTGGCTGCGGACATTGGACAGGTTGCCGCTGACCGCGTCGAGATCCCGGAGATTGATCAGGTTGGCCTGGGTGATCTCGCTGCCGGTGCGGCCCTCCACCTTGAGCGATTCAATGGTGCGATCCAGCACTTCGAACAGCTTCAGGTCGGCGGTCGACGGCTTGACCGAGAACGCATCCCCATCGACCGGGCTGCCGCCGACGGTCATCGACAGGCCGTCGAACTTGATCGCATTGCCGGGCGCGTAGTTGTCGCTGGCGACCGGGACATGGCCCTGGCTTTCGTTGAAGACGGTGTAGGTCTGCGCCGGCGCGGTGCCGCTGATGACGATGGCATAGGTATCGCCGGTGACGGCGGTCGGATCGGTGACCCGGCCGGTGTCGATCCAGCCGGCTGCCGAGGCGCCGGTCAGCACATTCGGCGCGGCGCCGGTCTCGAAGGTGCCGTTGCCGCTGCGGGCCTGCTCCCAGGCCAGCCGGCCATCGACGCTGAGCGGATAGTTTTCCAGGTTGCCGGTGCTGACCGAGCCGGAGATGCCGTCGAAGCCGACGCCACCACCGATCCGGTTGCCGGCCGCATCGCGTTGCACCGGGTTGTCCAGGAAGGGCGTGCCCGCAGCGCCCTGGCCGGAGAAGAGATAGCCGCCGGCGCCGTCACCGCGATTGGCGATGGCCAGCAACTGGTCGCGCAGGCCCTGGATCTTGGTGGCCAGACCTTTGCGCTCGGGGTCGCTGTAGCTGGCATTGCCCGCCGCGACCAGCGATTCGCGGATCTGCTGCAGCAGCTCGTTGGCATCGCCCAGCGCGCTCTCGGCCAGGGTCATGCTGTTGCGGCTGGCTTCCAGCGCCCGCTTGCTGGCGTCGACCTGTCCGATGGTGGTGCGGGCCCGTTCGGCGCGTGCGGCGCCGGTCGGGTCGTCGCTGGCGCGCTGGATGCGCTTGCCGGAGGTCAGTCGCTCCTGCGCGGACTGCATTTCCTCCTGGCGGCGTTGCAGGGTCGAGATGCTGGCCTCGAACATGTTGGCGGTAGACAGGCGCATGGGGGTTCCTTCCGGTCGTCAGGTCATCGCGGCGCGTCAGCGCTGCACGATGCTCAGCAGTTCGTCGAAGATGTTCTGGGCGGTCTGCAGCACCTTGGCCGCTGCCTGGTAGCTCTGCTGGAACTGCATCAGGCGGGCCGCTTCCTCGTCCAGGTTGACGCCCGCCTGACCGGCGCGGGTGGCCTCGGCATCGCTGGCCACCGAGGTCGACACCTGCGCCAGGTATTGCGCGCCCTGCACCCGTGAGCCGATGTCGGCCATGGCGGCGGCATAGGCCTCGGTGACGGTCTGACCGCGCGAGAGCGTGCCATCGGCCTGCAACTGCTTGCCGACGAAGGTGTCGGTCTGCAGCGCGAGAAACGCCTTGGCATTGCCGTTGTTGGTGGAGACGACCGCATCCGAGACCTGCGTGGCGATGGTGTCGCCCTCGCGGGGTGCGCCGTTCAAGCGCAGCTCGAAGCCGAGATCGATGCCGTTGGCCGGGTCGTTGCCGATCGTGCCGCCCGCTTTCCAGCTGCCGGTGTAGGAGCTGTTGTCGGCCAGGGTGATGGTGTAGCTGATGCTCTGGTCGGCCGGATTCACCGCGCCGAACTGGATGGTCGCGGGCTGCTTGCTCTTGTCGAAGTTCTTGTTGACCGCGTAGAGCGAATCGATCGTGGCCGTGCCCTTGTTGTTGACATTGGCCGTGCCGACGATCGGCGCGGCGGCGGCCAGGCCGGCGGGATCGTCCAGCGCGCGCTTGAAGCTGGCGGAGGCGCCGGCCACCGGCTCGAGCAGGAAGCTGTCGCCCTGCTGCATGGTGCCGGTCATCGAGAGGCTGATGCCGTAGGCCTTCTCGATCTGGTCCTTGTTCATCGTCGTCGGCGTGCCGCTGGGGCGCACCGTGACC
The DNA here is from genome assembly GCA_913776825.1 of Burkholderiaceae bacterium. GTDB lineage: Bacteria > Pseudomonadota > Gammaproteobacteria > Burkholderiales > Burkholderiaceae_C > Roseateles. The sequence goes on along the minus strand of CAJYPV010000021.1, from coordinate 85,905 downwards.
TGGTAGCTGTCCGGCGTGCCGCTCGGATCGGCGCTGATCACGAAGGACAGCGCCGGCACCATCGCGCCGTTGGTGATGGTCGCGCTGAGCTTGGCATCGCCCTTGTTGGTGCTGGCCGGCAGCGTGGTCGGCGGCGCCAGGGTGAACAGCGGTCCACCCGCCTGGGCCTTCAGATCCACGCCGAGCGCCTGCTGCTCATTGACGCGGGTGGCCAGCGAGGTGGCCATCTGGCCCAGCAGGTTGCGGGCATCCTGCAGATGGGTGTTCTGGTAGCGCAGCAGCGCGGTCAGCGAGCCGCCGGTGAGGGTGCTGTCGTCCAGCACCCGATTGCCGTTGGCCTCGGTCACCGAGAGCTGCGCCCGCGCGCCGTCATACGGATCGGCGGTGACGACCAATTGCTCCGCCTGCGCGCCCAGCACCAGCCGCTGGCCGCCGCCGATGAACACGCCGACCGAGCCATCGCGGCTGCTTTCCACCGTGCTCACCTGCACATACTGGCTGAGCTGCGAGATCAGCTGATCGCGCTTGTCCAGCAGGTCGTTGGGCGTGTGGCTGGTGCCGGCGGAACGGGCGATCTGGTCATTGGCCGCGGCGATCTGCTTGGCCAGCTCATTGACGATCTTGACGTCGGCGGAGAGGTCGCTCACCACGCCCGCCTGCAGGTCGGCCAGTTGCTGGCCGGCATTCTGGAATCGCGCCGCCAGCTCCTGCGCCTTGCCCAGCACCACCTGACGGGCCGAGGGATCGGACGGGCGGCTGGTCACATCGACCATCGCGTTCAGGAAATCATTGGTGGCCTGGCCCAGGCCGTCCTCGCCGGTGGGGAAGACCTTTTCCAGCTGCGCCAGCTGGGCCTGCATGGCGGTGTCCATGAAGGCCTGCGACTTGGCGGCGGCGGCTTCGCGGGTGAGGAACTCGTTGTGCGACCGGGTGACGGTCTGCACATTGACGCCCTTGCCGAAATAGCCGGCGCCGGTGAACTGCCCTTCCGGCGTGGTGAGCACCACCTGCTGTCGCGAATAGCCCGCGACGTTGGCATTGGCGATGTTCTGGCCGACCGTCTGCAATGCCGCCTGATTGGCGAACATGGCGCGCATGCCGAGCGACAGCAGAGCGGAAGTTCCCATGGTCCGTTCCTCGATCCTGGTTCAGCGGCGGCCGCTCACGCCATGGCGCGTTGAACGCGCATGGTCGTGTTGATGGTGCGGGCCAGCTTGGTGGCGTAGTCCGGGTCGGTGGCATAGCCGGCCTTCTGCAGGCCCTTGGCGAAACCTTCCGCGCTGCCGGTGTTGGCCTTGGCGACGACATCCCGATAGCGGTCATTGCCGCTGATCAGCTTGGCGTAGTCCTTGAAGGCTTCTTCATGGCTGGCATAGGCGCGGAACTTGGCGGTGACCTTGACGGCCTTGCCATCCACATATTCGGTGGTCTGCACTTCCGCAACCGGGCCGTTCCAGTTCGAGCCGGCCTTGATGCCGAAGATGTTGTGGCTGCTGCTGCCGTCCTTGTTGAGGATCTCGCGCTTGCCCCAACCCGATTCATGCGCCGCCTGGGCGATCATGAAGCTGGCCGGGATGCCGGTGGCAGCTTCGGCCGCCTTGGCCGCGCCGTCGTGCTTGAGGATGAAGCTCTGCACATGCGGCTGCACATTCTTGGTGGCCAGCGGCGGCAACTGCGGGACGGTGGTGGCGCTCTTGGCGCTGGGCAGCTCGCCGTCCTTGACGCCGAGCTGGCGCTGCAGATGGCGCTCGATCGCCTGCGACAGCCCACCCGGCAGCCCGGTCATCTTGCTGGCGTATTGCTGGTCCAGCATCTCGCCGCCCAGCTGGGTGGCGGAGTTTTCCATCATGCCGGAGCTTATCGTCGCCTGGCGCATGCTCTTCATCACCTCCTGCATGAAGAGGGCTTCGAACTGCTTGGCGGTCTCCTTGACCGCGGCCTTCGGATCGCGGTTGGCGACCGATTTCAGCTGATCGATGGAGCGCGAATCGCTGCTCAGGCCGCCAGTGCCCAGCGCGTGGCTCAAAGGGGTCGAGAGTGCCATGTCAGATCACCTCCAGCTCGGCATTCAGGGCGCCGGCGCTCTTCATGGCCTGAAGAATCGCGAGCAGGTCTTGAGGCGTGGCGCCCAGCGAATTGAGCGCCTTCACCACATCGTTGAGCTTGGTGCCGGCCGGCATCTGGATCAGCGAACCAGGGTCCTGCTTGATCGAGATGTCGGTCTTCTCGGTGACGGTGGTCTGGCCGCCGGACAAGGCATTCGGCTGGCTGACCTGCGGCGTGCTGGAGATCGTCACCGCCAGATTGCCGTGCGCGACCGCGCAGGGCAGCAGCGTGACCGCCTGGTTCATCACGATGGAGCCGGTGCGCGCATTGATGACGACCCGCGCGGCCGGGGTTTCCAGATCGATGTTGAGGTTCTCCATGTCGGCCAGGAAGGCGACCCGCGCATCCGGCGCGAGCGGTGCCCGCACCTTCACCACGCGGCCGTCCAGCGGAATCGCGGTGCCTTCGCCCTTGGCCTTGTTGATGGCCTTGGCCACCGCGCGGGCGGTGCCGAAGTCCGAGGCATTCAGGTCCAGCTGGAGATATTCGTTCTGCTGCAGCGGCGTGGGCACGCTGCGCTCGACCAGCGCGCCGCCGGGCACGCGGCCCGCGCTCAGGTGGTTGATCTGGACCTTGGAGCCGCCCTGCGACGCACCTGCGCCGCCGACCACCACATTGCCCTGGGCAATCGCATACACCTGACCATCCGCGCCCCGCAGCGGCGTGGCGATCAGGGTGCCGCCGCGCAGGCTCTTGGCATTGCCCATCGAGGACACGACGATGTCCAGCGGCTGGCCCGGCTGGGCGAAGGGGGGCAGGGAGGTGGTGATCATGACCGCCGCCACATTGCGGGGCTGCATGGTCACGCCGGGCGGCAGCAGCACGCCGAACTGCTGCAGCATCGCGGTCATGCTCTGACCGGTGAAGGGCGCCTGGGTGGTCTGGTCGCCGGTGCCGTCCAGGCCCACCACCAGGCCGTAGCCGGTCAGCGGGTTGGAACGTACGCCCTGGACCGCCGCGACTTCCTTGATGCGGGTCGCCTCGGCCGGGGTGGCCACGGACAACAGCGCGATCAGGCTCAGGAGGCCGGCCGCCAGATGGCGGGCAGAGCGGAGGGAGCGGCTGAGGAAGAGGGGAGTGGTGTTGGGGTACATCTCGGTCACACGGTTGGCAGACTCGTGTGACCGATTGTGGGGAAACTTAAATCGGCGAAAGGTTCAAGAAGAAGCGGGATAGCCAGCCAATTCCATGCGCGTCGGCCGTGGCGCCGCGACCGCGCTGCTCGACCCGCACATTGGCAATGGCGGTCGAGGCGACCGTGTTGCCGGTGCGGATGGATTGCGGATCCACCTGGCCGTAGAAGCGCAGCACGTCGACGTTCTGGTTCACGCCGACCTGCTTCTCGCCCGAGATCAGCAGATGCCCGTTGGGCAGCACGCCGGTGACCACCGCGGTGATGGTGCCGGAGAAGTCATTGCTGTTCTCGTTGGTGCCCTTGCCGGTGTTCTTGTTGGACGACGACCCTGTCAGTTCGGCCCGTCCCGCCGCGAAGGAGCTCGGGCCGATGCCCGGAATCGCGCTGACCGAGGCGCCGATGGCGCCGGTCTTGTTCAGCTCCGAGCTGGACTTCTGGGTGGCGCTGACCTTTTCGGTGATCTGCACGGTGACGATGTCGCCGACCAGCCGCGCGCGGTGATCCTCGAACAGCGGCCGGTAGTTCGTGTTCTGGTAGATCGCGCCGTTGTTGGCGGAGGCCGGGATCGGCTCCGGCATCTTCACCACCGGGGCGGGTTGCATGTCCACATGCGGCTGCGGATACAGCGGCGCACAGGCGCTCATCAGCAGGGCCGCACCGGGCACGACGCTCAGCCGCAGGGCCGCGCGAGCGATGTGGCGGACGGTGTCCGCCAGCCGGGCCTTGGGCACGGTCGGCGCGGGCGGGACGGCATCGATCGCCGCCGAAGCAGCCACCAGAGAGAACAGGGAACGGGGCGATGACATGGACAACTCCTTCAATCGCGGCGATTCGGGTGCCGGCCGCCGCACCGACATCGGTGCGCCGCGCGAGGCCGGCCGGGAGCGCGCGCCGATCGGCCGCGCTCAGGGGGTTCGGATCTCTTGAATCTCAGATCGTTCAGATCTGCGACAGCTTCTGCAGCATCTGGTCGGTGGTCTGGATGGCCTTGGAGTTCATCTCGTAGGCGCGCTGGGTCTGGATCATCTGCACCAGCTCCTCCACCACATTGACGTTGGAGGTTTCGACAAAGCCCTGCTGCACCGTGCCCAGGCTGTTGGTGCCGGGGGCGCCGGTCTGCGGCGTGCCGGAGGCGACGCTTTCCGCATACAGATTGCCGCCCAGCGACTCCAGCCCCGGCGGGTTGATGAAGTTGGCGAGCTGGAGCTGGCCCAGCGTCGTCGGCGCGGTGTTGCCGGCAGTGGTGACGCTGACCGTGCCGTCGGCGCCGATGGTCAGGGACTTCGCATCCGCCGGCACGATGATGCCCGGCAGCACCGTCAGGCCGTTGTTGGTCACCAGCTGGCCGTTCGCGTCGAGCTGGAAGCTGCCGTCGCGGGTGTAGGCGGTGGTGCCGTCGGTCATCTGGATCTGGAAGAAGCCGTTGCCCTTGACCGCCACGTCCAGATAGTTGGAAGTCTGCTGCAGGCTGCCCTGCGAATGGCTGCGCGAGGTCGCGACCGCCCGTGCGCCCAGGCCGATCTGCAGGCCGGTGGGCAGGGTGGTCTGCTCGGTGTTGTTGGCGCCCGGCTGACGCAGGGTCTGATACATCAGATCCTCGAACACCGCATGCGACTTCTTGAAGCCGTTGGTCGAGACGTTGGCCAGGTTGTGGGAGATGACGTCCAGCTGGGTCTGCTGGGTCTCCATGCCGGTCTTGGCGGTCCAGAGGGAACGAAGCATCGGGTACTCCTGATTGAGGCCGGGCGGGGCGTCAGTTGTCGGACAGCAGCTTGGAGGCGGCCTGTCCGTGGGTCTGGGCGATCGACAGCAACTTCATTTGCTGTTCGAACTGTCGGGCGGCGGCGATCATGCCGACCATGGTTTCCACCGGGCTCACGTTGGAGCCTTCCAGCGCGCCGGACTTCAGCCGGGCGGCCGGATCGGCCGGCAGCGGATCGCCACCGGCGGCGGTGAACAGGCCGTCGTCGCGGCGGGTGAAGCGGCCGTCCTCGGTGACCAGCTTGATGCGGCCGATGTTGACCGGGCGCTGGTTGCCGCTCTTGGCGACGACGGTGCCGTCATCGCCGATTTCGACGGTGGAATTCGGCGGCACGGTGATCGCGCCGCCGTCGCCCAGCACCTGCAGCCCATTGCGCATGCGCAGCACGCCGTCCTGATCGACATCGAGCGAGCCGGCGCGGGTGTAGGCCTCGGTCCCGTCCAGGGCCTGCACCGCCATCCAGGAGCGCCCCTTCATGGCGACATCCAGGTTGCGGTCCGTGGTCTGGATCGGACCGGGCGCGAGGTCGTGGCCGGTGGTGGTCTCCAGCGCGAAGGCGCGGGTGGACGCGCCTTCGCCGCGGATCGGCACCGAGCGAAAGGCCTGCAGTTCGGCCCGGAAGCCGTTGGTCGACGCATTGGCCAGGTTGTTGGACAGGACATCCTGACGTGACATCGCCGCCTGCGCGCCGCTCATCGACAGATAGATCATGCGGTCCATGGCCGGGCCTCCTCAATGCGCGCGATCAGCGCAGGTTGACCAGGGTCTGCAGCACCTGATCCTGGGTCTTGATGGTCTGGGCATTGGCCTGATAGACGCGCTGGGTGGTGACCATGTTCACCAGCTCGGAGGTCAGGTCCACATTCGACTCTTCCAGCGAGCCGGGATTGAGCGACCCCAGGTTGCCGTCGCCCGGCACGCCGACCACCGGCGAGCCCGACGCATTGCTGCGCGCCCACATGTTGCCGCCGAGCGGCTGCAGGCCCTGCGGATTGCGGAAGTTGGCCAGCTCCACCTGACCCGCCGGCTTGGATTCGCCGTTGGAATAGCGGGCGGTGACGATGCCGTTGTCCTCCAGCTTGATGCCCACCAGCTGACCCGGCGCGTAGCCGTCCTGGGTCAGGTCGGTGACGGCGAAGTTGGAGCCGTTTTCCGTGGCATTCCGGATGTCCAGCGAGATGCCCTGGACCGACGGATCCGACAGATCGGCCGGCGGAGGCGGGATCGACAGGGTCGGCGCGCCTTGGGAATTCACGCCGGCGGGAATCTTGAGGTTCAGGAATTCGCTCGGGCCGGGCGAGACCGGCTTGCCGCCCGTCGGCAGGAAGGTGACCTGGGTGAACGGGGTCAGCGGGTCGCCGCTGGGCGTGCCGTCGCTGGTCTCGATCGGGTTGCCTTGCGCGTCGTACTGCACCGCGCTGCCGTTGGCGGTGACGTACACGTTCCAGACGGTGTTGCCGTTGGCATCGTCGTTGTTGGCGCGCTGGTAGTACATCGTCACCGCGACCGGCTGACCCTTGGCGTCATACACCGTCATCGAGGTGGCGTTGTTGTAGGTCTTCGGATCCTTGAGGGTGATGCCCAGCTTGTCGATCTTGGCCGAGTTCGGATCGGCCGGATCGGTCAGGTCATATGCCGCCGTGGCGGGGGCGCGGGAGTCCAGGGTGAACTCCATCGCGATGTCGCCGGTCTGCTTGGGATCGATGCCACCGGTGGGCAGCTTCAGCGGCTGGGCCAGGCCGGGCTGGATCACGCCGTTCGCATCGGCGGGATAGCCCAGCAGCTTGAGCTGGTCGTTGTTGACGATGAAGCCGTCCTTGTCGACCTTGAACTGGCCATTGCGGGAATAGAGCGTGGGGCTCTTGCCGTCGCTGACCTGGAAGAAGCCATTGCCGTTGATGGCCAGATCCATCGGGTTCTCGGTGACGGTGATGCTGCCCTGGGTGAACTGCTGGGCCACCGCCTGGATCTGCACGCCGATGCCGATCTGGTTGGTGCCGGCGCCGTTCAGCGCGGTGGCATACATGTCCGCGAACTCCGCGCGCGAGGACTTCGCGCCGTAGGTCTGGGCATTGGCGATGTTGTGTCCGATCACTTCCAGGCTTTTGCTGGAGGCGTTCAGTCCGGAGAGGCCTTGTTGAAAGCTCATGGCGGGTCCTTGGACGGGTCAGTCGGTGCGGCGTGGGCCGTGGAGGAAGTCGGTGGAAGCGGTCGGTGGCGGTCGGTCAGCCCAGCGAGCGGACCTTGTCGTAATCGACGATGCCGGCGTTCTTCAGCTCTAGCTGCAGGGTGCTGCCGCTGGTGTTGACGGCCTTCACCACGTCCCGGGTCAGGGTGGTGGCGGAGACGGCGGTAGAACCGTTGGTGGCGGTGATGCGGTAATGCAGGTTGGTGGTCTCGCCGGTCTTGCTGGCGTCCCAGGTGTAGGTCTGATTGCCGCCCTTGAGCTTGCCCAGGTTCTCGGTGGCGACGACCGTGCCGGCGCCATTGAGCACTTCCAGCTTCACGGCGTCGGCATTGCCGGCCAGATCGAAGCTGATGGCGGCCTTGCCGTTGTCGACGGTGAGTTGGTCGCCCGGCAGGGTGACGGTGCGGCCGACCAGGCTGACGCTTTGCAGCGCCTGCATCTGGCTGAACTGACCGGCCAGGCTCTGGATGCTGTTGTTCAGCGTGCCCACGCCGGTGACCGTCTGGATCTGCGCCAGCTGCGTGGTGACCGCGGCGTTGTCCATCGGATTCATCGGATCCTGGTTCTGCATCTGGGCCACCAGCAGCTTGAGGAAGCGGTCCTGCGTGTCCGCCGCGCCGCTGCTCTGGGCGGCGGTGGTGGAGGTCGTCCGGTTGGTGCTGCTGTTGACGTTGAGGCTGGTGTAGTCCATGGGGGCCTTCCTGATTCGCTAAGGGCGATGGCGCGGGGATCAGCCCTGGCCCATCTGCAAGGTCTTGAGCAGCAGCGACTTGGCCGTGCCCATGACCTCCAGGTTGTTCTGGTAGGAGCGGGAGGCCGAGATCATGTTGACCATCTCCTCCACCGAATTCACATTGCTGTAGGTGACATAGCCGTCCGCATCGGCGAGCTGATGGCTGGGGTCGTGCACGCGGCGGCCCGGCTGCTGGTTTTCCTGCACCGAGACGACCTGCACGCCGACGTCGGTCGGATCGGTGCCGTTCTGGGCCATGACGCTCTGGAACACCACCTGGCGGGCCTTGTAGGCCTGGCCATCGGTGCCGGCGACGGTGTCGGCATTGGCCATGTTGCTGGCCACGGCGTTCAGACGCTGGCTCTGCGCGCTGACGGCGCTGCCGGAGATGTGGAAGATGCTGAACATCGACATGGGCGGGTCCTCCTCGTGTCAGGCAAAAGCCTCAGGCCGCGTTCGGCGACTTCATCGCATCCATCATGGTGCGGATGCTGCCGTTCAGAAATCGCAGCGAGGCCTCGTACTTGACGGTGTTGTCGGCGAAGCTGGCGCGTTCGCGGTCCATGTCCACCGTGTTGCTGTCCATGCTGGTCATGGCGCTGAGCGAGCTCTGCAGCGCATTCGCGGTGCGCTGGGTCAGGGTCTGATTGCTCAGGGTGCCGGCGGGCTGCACGTCCGACGTCGCCTGGCGCAGCGCCTGAGCGAAGTTCATGTCGCGGGACTGATAGCCCGGCGTGTCCGCATTGGCGATGTTGCTGGCCAGCAGGCGCTGACGCTCCGCCCGCAGGGTCAGGGCCTGGGCCTGGAAATCCATCGCGTCGGTGAGTCGATTCATCATGCTGGGGCTCCTCTCGAACCGGTGAGGCCGCCGCCCCGGTCGGGGCAGCTCGGCTGGCAGGGGTTCATCAGGTTCGGTCATTGTGTTGGGCGGGTCGGAAAACATGAGCGGGATAAGACAGGCCTTTGCGGCGCATTTCGATGCCATGCGGCGGCCGGGCGCGACCTACATTGGGTCCATGTCAAGACGCCCGCACGCTCACGCGCCCGCCCAGGCGCCCCGTCCGACGATCGCCGTCGCAGGCGCCGCGTCGGTGCGCTTCCTCACGCTGTGGACCGTCGCGCTGATGCTGTGGTTCGGGATCTCCGGATCGGCGCGCGCCCAGGCGCCCGCGATCCCCGCGGCGCCGGGCACCGCGATGGCCACGCCCGCGATGGCGCCCGGCGGCGGCGGCGCGATCGACGATGCGCTGCAGCAGCGCCTGCAGGTGCTCGCCATGGCCGGCGCACGCCAGGTCGCGCCCATGCAGGCGCGGGTGGAGATTGAGCTCGGCCGGCTGGATCCTCGGCTGCGTCTGGCGCCTTGCGAGCAGATCCAGCCGTATCTGCCGCCCGGCCTGCGCATGTGGGGCCGCACCCGGATCGGGCTGCGTTGCCTGTCGGGCCCGACCAAATGGAATGTCAGCCTGCCGCTGACGATCAAGGTGTACGGTCAGGCGTATGTGTCACTGGCCGATCTGCCGGTCGGCACCGAATTGACTCAAGAACATCTGCGATTGGCCGAAGTTGATCTGGCCGGGGATGCGGGCGCGGTCTTTCAGCAGCCGGACGGCTGGGTGGGGCGTCGTCTCGCCAAGCCGCTGGCGGCGGGTGAAGCCTTGCGGTCGTCCGATTTGAAGCTGCGCCAATGGGTGCAACCGGGCGACCGGGTGCAGGTCATGGCCACCGGCCAGGGCTATGCCGTCGCCGGCGAAGGCCAGGCGATCGGCGTCGGTCTGGAAGGCCAGGATGTGCGGGTGCGCTTCGACAACGGGCGCATGGTCACCGGGCGTACGGTGGGAGAACGTCGGGTGGAGGTGCTGCTGTGAGCGGTGGCGATGTCCCTGATGTCCGCCTAAACGTGAAAAGGCAGGGAAAATTGGCGCACTTTGCTGTCCATTTTCCGGACCCAACCCCTAAAGTTCGCCCTATGCGGGCCGATATACCGAATATTGGATGTGGTCCGGCCCTGTTCCGGACGCTCGGAGATTTGCCATGAAGATCGGTAACAGCCCTGAATTGCAGGCCTACACCAAGGTAGGCAACGAGCGCACTGGCGCTTCGGACGCCGGCCGTGCGACCGCCAAAGCCGCGCCCACCGGGCAGGCCGCGGCGGGATCGTCGCAGGTGGAGCTGTCCAGCGCGGCCAGCAGCCTGATTTCCGGCGCGGCGGGCGACGACGGCAGCTTCGACACCGAAAAGGTGCAGCGAATTGCCGACGCCATTGCCAAGGGCCAATTCACCATCAATTCCGAAGCGATTGCCGACAAGCTCATTGCCAATGCGAGCGAGATGGTCGCTCGGGCGATGCCGCACTGATCGGGCGGGTTTGTCCGTCGCCGATCGTTCCAGTCCTGAGCCCAACGTCCGGGTGCCGTCATGTCAGTCACGCCTCTGAACGCGATTTCCCAGCCTTCCACCGACCTGGAGCAGCCGCTGCAGGAAGTCGAAAGCTGCCTGAACCTGCTGGGCGATGCGCTGCATCGCCGTGACAGCCAGGCCATCGAACTGCATGCGGCGTCGCTGCATGTCGCGCTGGCCCGCGCCATCGAGCAATTCGCTGCAGCCGCCCGCACGGGCGCCGTCCCGGCGGTGTTGCGCACCCGCCTGATGCAGGCCGGCGGACGCGTGGCCGCCCAGCGCGAATCGCTGGCTCGCGCCACGGCTGCGCTGGATCGCGCCATCGATGTGCTGATGCCGGGCGAGCCGACGGGGCTGTATGGCGCGTCGGGCAAGAACGAGCGCAAGTCGGCGCTGGGTGGGTCGATTCAGGCGTGAGCCACGCGACAGCCTGGGCCTAGTCGTCCAGATCCACCCATGAAAAAGCCACGCTCTGCGTGGCTTTTTGCATTTTGAGCCGGTTGTCAGCCCGCGGCGCCGATCGGGCCGTGACCTGCGCCGCTCCGCCGCATGCGGCAAAGCCGTCGCGCGCCAGCGTGCAGTTCCGTCAACGCGTTGCCTTGCGCCTCAAGCAATCCAGATAGGCGTGACCATCCGGCGGCATGCCGCTGCGCTGCGAGGTCCAGATCATTTCCCCCAGGCACTCCATCGCTTCATGGTGCGCGTCGTGCAGCGACTGGCGGCGCGCCGCCAGCAGGTCCAGCGCCTGGCGCACGCCGCGCGGCTGGTCGATCTGATGCTGCTCGATCAGGCTGAGATGCATCGAGAGATGCAGGAACGGATTGGTCCGGCCTTCCTCGACGGTGTAGACCGCCGCCAGCGCGGCGTCGGTGTCGGACAGGTCGTCGTGATATTCCGGATGCTGGTCGATCCAGTCAGCGGCAATCGCCTCCATCGGCGTCAGCGGAAGGCTGTCGCGGCGCTTGCGATAGGTCTCGCAGAAGAAGCGCCGGACCTCGAGTTGGGAAGGTGCGAACATGAGCCGGATTGTCGCCGCCCCGCTCAACGCGTGTCGGCATGGGGCTGTTCGGATTCCTGCCAGTGGCGACGCCCCTGACCATCCGCCAGCGCGCGGCGCTCCTGCGCGAGCCGCTCTTCCAGCTGCTGGCGACCCTGCTTGGACAGCGCGATCAGCGTGTCCAGATCGCCGCGATGCGGCCGCATCTGTTCCATCTGCTCGACGCTGTGCCGACGGAATCGCCAGGCCAGTTGCCGCGCCGCATGCGGCGTCCAGCCGATGTGCTCCATCACGCTGCGGGCGCTCATCAGCGCGGAATCCAGCGTCTCGCGCTCGATCAGGCTCACGCCCAGGTCGCGCAAGGCGTAGTAGTGCTGCACGTTGCGCGCCCGAGCCACCAGGGTCAGATGCGGGAAGTGCTGGCGAGCGATCTCGGCGATCTTCAGGCTGTGGGTCACATCGTCTACCGCGATCACCAGCACATGCGCGGTATCGGCGCCGGCGATGCGCAGCAGCTCCAGCCGCGTCGCGTCGCCCCAGAACACCCGCCAGCCGAAGCGGCGCAGGGATTCGACGGTGTCGGCGTCATGGTCCAGCACCGTGGCCGACACCCCGCTGGCATTCAGCATCCGGCCGATGATCTGGCCGTAACGCCCGAAGCCCGCGATGATCACCGGCGAACTTTGCGGCTCGTTCAGCGCATGCGGCGAGCTTCGCGTCTCCTTGCCGGCGCGGCGCTGCGCCCAGGCCAGCAGGGCCGGCGTCAAGGCCAGTGACAAGGCGACGGCCGCCACCAGCACCGAGCGTTGACCGGCATCCAGCAGCGTGGCCTGCTCCGCCAGCTGGAAGACGACGAAGCCGAATTCCCCGCCCTGCGCCAGCAGGATCACGAACACCGGACGTTCCGCCCGGGGCAGATCCATCAGCCGCGACAGGGTCCACAGCACCAGTCCCTTGCAGATCCACAGTGCCGCCAGCAAGCCCAGCACCGCCAGCGGTCGCTGCCAGATCACCGCCAGGTCCAGGCCCATGCCGACGGCGATGAAGAACATGCCCAGCAGCAGGCCCTTGAACGGCTCCAGGTCGGCCTCCAGCGCGCGGCGGTATTCGCTTTCGGCCAGCAGCACGCCCGCCGCGAAGGCGCCCAGCGCCATCGACAGCCCGACCTTCTGCATCAGCGCCGCCGTGCCCAGCACCAGCAGCAAGGACGCTGCGGTGAAGATTTCCGGCGTGCCGCTGCGGGCGATCCAGCGCAGCAGCGGGCGCAGCAGCAGCCGGCCGACCAGCACGATCGCCACCAGCGCACCCAGTCCCAGCCACAGCTTGGCGCTGGACTGTCCGCCCGCCGGTCGGCCTTGCGACGCCAGCAGCGGCACCAGCGCCAGCACCGGGATGGCGGCGATGTCCTGCAGCAGGGCGACGCTCACCACGCTCTGACCGGCGCGGGTGCCGCCGAGGTTTTTCTCGCTCAGGGTGGACAGCGCCACCGCCGTCGACGACATCGCCAGACCCAGCGCCGCGATCACGGCGGCATGCCAGTCGGCATCGAGCAGGAACGCCGGCGCCAGCAGCAAGGCGGCGCAGCCCAGCATCTGGGCCGATCCCCAGCCGAAGATCGGCCGGCGCATCGCCCACAGTCGCTTGGGCTCCAGCTCGAGGCCGACCAGGAACATCATCAGCACGACGCCGAATTCGCCGATCTCCAGCACCGTCGCCGGATGATTGATCAGCCCGAGCACCTGCGGCCCGAGCAGCACGCCGGCCACCAGATAACCGAGGATCGCGCCCAGCTTCAATCCACGCGCCAGCGGCACCGCCAGCACTGCAGCCGCCAGCAGCACCAGCGGCGTCATCAACCAATTGCCATGCGCTTCCATCAGACCGGCACTCCTTCCTGGCTGACGGGACGGTCCTCAGTCGGGACATCCTCTTGCGCCGGCTCGGGTTGCCGCTCGCACCACTGCGGCAATTCCTTCAGGCCGTCGACAAAGCGCTGCGCGTGGGCGCGGATGTCCGCGTCGGTGGCGCGCTGCGCGCCGTGCACGATCAGCGGTGGCAGGAAGCGCATGCCGCAGAGCGCGGCCGTTTGCGAATAGGGCAGCAGGAAATCGTCGACCGCGTGCCGGTTGTAGCCGTCCGGTCCGTAGGAATGGGCGCTGCCGCCGGTCGACATCACCAGCCAGAGATCCTTGCCATGCAGCGCGTGGCCCTCGCGGCCATAAGCGAATCCGACGCTCAGCACCTCGTCGACCCACAGCTTCATCAGCGCCGGCATGCTGTACCAATGCATCGGATGCAGCCAGACCAGCAGTTCGGCATCGCGCAGGGCCTCCTGCTCGGCATGAACGTCGATCGCGTAATCCGGATAGAGCGCATACAGGTCGCGCACCCGCACATTCGGCATGCCATGCACCGCCGACAGCAGGCCGCGCGTCACATGGGAATGCGCCAGATCGGGATGGGCCGCCAGGATCAGGATCGGCGCCTGGCCTGACGCTTTCGCCGGCTGGCCCGCGTCCGAGGCGGGGGAGGCGGCGGACGCAGCGGCGCTTGCAGCCGCAGCAGGCGATGGCGCCCCCGTCGGGGCGGGGGACGACGGCTGAGAAGCGACCGGCGAAGTGGCCGGTGAAGGGGCCGGCGAAGTGGGGGATGCAGCGGGTTCGTTCATGGGCGGGTGAGGGCGAGGCGGGTCAGCCACCGCGGAGCATTCAAGGGGTGGCGCGCACCGAGGCGCACTCCGCGAGGGCAGGTGATGGGCCCGGAGTATGCGGTATCGCCTAACATCCGCACGCACCCATCGAGGAGAGGAGCGCCATGCCCGTCATCCTGGTCGCCAACCCCAAAGGGGGCGTTGGCAAGAGCACGTTGTCCAGCAACATCGCGGGCTATCTCGCGCACCGTGGCCATGCGGTCATGTTGGGGGATGTCGATCGCCAGCAGTCCTCGGCGCGCTGGCTGGCCCAGCGGCCGGCCTCGCTGCCGCTGGTGAGGGGCTGGGCGCTGGAGTCGAGCGATCAACTGCGCACCCCCAAAGAGGTGACGCATGCGGTGCTGGACACGCCGGCAGGCCTGCATGGCAAGAAGCTGGCACAGGCGCTGAAGGTCGCCGACCGGGTCGTCGTTCCGCTGCAACCCAGCCTGTTCGACATCCAGGCGACCTTCGATTTCGTCCAGGCGCTGCGAGAGGCCGGTGCGTCCGGCCGCATGCCGGCGGTCGGCCTGGTGGCGATGCGGGTGCGGGAGGGCACGCTCTCGCAGCAGCAGTTGCAGCAGTTCATCGCGCAACTGGGCCTCCCCCTGCTGGCCGAATTGCGCGATACCCAGAACTACGTGCAGCTCGCGGCGCGCGGGCTGACGCTCTGGGATATCGCGCCTGGCCGCGTGGCGAGGGACTTGGCGCAGTGGGAAGGTCTCACCGCGTGGCTGGAGTCGCCGACGCCAACGTCCGTGGCGTGAGCGGGCCGGAAGCGAATCGTCGATCGCCGTGTGCGCTGCGGGTCGATAGGCCCGCATCCGGTGGCACCTTGGCGTCAGGGCCGGGCGGGGACCGTGTGGCAGCATCCCTTCGATCAATCCGATCGCCCCAAGGACCGACCCATGCGCACCTTCGAACGACTGGACCAGCTGGCTTCGCTGATCGGTGAGGAGATCGGCGTCTCCGACTGGATCGAGGTCTCCCAATCGCGCATTCAGGCTTTCGCCGATGCCACCGACGATCAGCAATGGATCCACACCGATCCGGCCCGAGCCGCTCAAGGCCCCTTTGGCACCCCCATCGCGCACGGATTCCTGACGCTCAGCCTGTTGCCGCGGTTTTATGAGACCGCCTTTCGGGTGAGCGAGGTTCGGATGGGGGTGAATTACGGTTTGAACCGGGTGCGATTCCCGGCACCGGTGCCGGCGGGCAGCCGGCTCCGCGGGCGATTTGTGCTCCGACAGTTCGACGTCATCGAGGGCGGCGCCCAAATCACCATGGAAGTCAGCGTCGAGCGCGAAGCCTCGGACGGGGCGCCTGGCAAGCCGGTCTGCGTCGCCGAATCCCTCACACGGCAATACCGATGACAAGCTCGGACGGCACTTTCAAGTAGGTGCCGCCGACGCCAATTGACGTGAACGTCAGTCGCGGCAACGAAAACCTGAATTTCGATCGATAAGCGAACATGTACGCCTGACGCATGCCACCGTAAGGGGGAGTGTGTGGCGCAAAGGCGGCGCCTATGATCGCGCCTTCCGAAGCCAAGCCGTTGAAACGGCACATGGAGACAAGCGCGTGAGGGTTCTGCTGATCGATGACCATCCCCTGATCCTTGCCGCGTTGCAGACCGTGATCCAAGGTCTGGGCGACGACGTCCAGGTGTTGGGCGCCGACAGCGCGGCCCAGGCCCGTGAGACCTTGCAGGCCCGTCAGGACTTTGATCTGGTGCTGCTCGACCTGAATCTGGGCGATGCCAGCGGCTTCGATGTGCTGGAGGAATTCCGGGCGCAGTACCCGTCGCTGCCGGTGGTGGTGATTTCGGCATCCGATCGCGCCAGTGACGTCATCCGCGCGATCGACCAGGGCGCGATGGGCTTCATTCCGAAGCGCACCAGCAACGAGGTGCTGGCCCAAGCACTGAAATTGGTCATGTCCGGCGGCATCTATGTGCCGCCCATGTCGCTGGGCTCCGACGCCCGCGACTCCGAACCCGCCCCGCTCGACGAGGGCCCCACGTCCTCGATGGCCGACAAGCTGCAGCAGGTGCATGCGCTGGCGAGCCAGGCGGGCTATCAGACGGCGACCGGGCTGGAAGGGCTGCAGCTCACGCCCCGTCAGACCGACGTGCTGGCACTGCTGCTGCAAGGCAAACCGAACAAGATCATTGCGCGCGAGCTGGGCGTGTCGGTGGAGACCATCAAGGACCACGTCGCCGCCGTGCTCAAGGCGCTCGGCGTGAGCTCCCGCACCCAGGCGGTGCTGGCGGTGGGTCAGATGGTCCAGCGTCAGCCGAACGCCGCGTTCACCACCTTCCGCTGAGCGGGATGGCCGGCCGGCCGCGCCATCCGGATCAGGTCGGCGAGTAGCCCAGCCGCACGTAGATCGGCGCGAAGGCCTCGGCTTGCGTGATCTCGATCAGCCGTTCGCGAGACAGCTCCAGCATCGCGATGAAGCTGACCACCAGCACCTGCGGGCCGCGGTCCAGCTCGAACAGGTCCTCGAATTCCACGAAGCGCTGACCCTGCAGCTTGCGCAGCAGGTGGCTCATGTATTCGCGCACCGACAGCTGCTCGCGGGAGATCTTGTGATGCTGGTTGAGCTTGGCTCGACGCATCAGATCGGCCCAGGCAGCGCGCAGGTCGTCCACATGGACCTCGGGCAGGCGGGGCGCCAGTGATTGCTCGATGTGAATCTGAGCGCGCAGGAAATCCCGTCCCAGCACCGGCAATTGGTCGAGTCGCAGGGCGGCCTGCTTCATCTGCTCGTATTCGAGCAGCCGGCGCACGAGTTCGGCGCGCGGATCTTCGGGCTCGGCGCCGTCGTCCGTCTTCTTGGGCGGCAGCAGCATCCGGGACTTGATCTCGATCAGCATCGCCGCCATCAGCAGGTATTCGCTGGCGAGTTCCAGGTTGTGGCGGCGGAGCTGTTCGACGTAGCTGAGGTATTGGCGCGTGACCTCGGCGAGCGGGATGTCCAGGATGTTGAAGTTCTGCTTGCGGATCAGGTAGAGCAGCAGATCCAGCGGACCCTGGAAGGCTTCCAGGAAGACCTCGAGCGCATCCGGCGGGATGTAGAGGTCTTGCGGCATCGCGAACAGCGGCTCGCCGTAGAGGCGGGCGACGGCCACGCCATCGACGGTGTCGGGCGTGGACGGATCAACGCCCTGGCCGGCCGGGGCGTCCGGCAGGGACAGGGCGGTGTCGGGGGCGTCAGCGGGCTCGCTCACCGGGGGCAGGCGGTGGGGGCGTGTCAGTCGCGCGGCGGCGCTGTCGGGGCCGGGTGGACGGGTCAGTCCGACTTGGTCTGGTAGACGTAGGGTTGTTGATCCACGCGGGCGGCGCGGTAGTTCGCCTGGTCTTCGCGGTTGAGTTCGCGGTCCCACAGCAGGCCGCGGCCGGCGCGCTGTTCAGCTTCCAGCGTCGGCTTCTTGGCCTTCAGCTCGTCGATGAAGTTGGTGATCTCGGACTTGTAGGGCTTCCAGAACAGCGGCATGGCGAAATTATCTAGGAGGAAATTAGGACGCGATTCTAGTGGCCCGCTCCCGCCCGCGCGAACCGCATCGCCGATCGTTGTGACCTTGCGCCGTTGCGGGGCCGGCGCGCCATCGTGGTGGTGCCTTGAGCGTGGATCCGCGACCGTGGCAGGAGCGCTCGGCCGAACAGCGCTGGTCCGCCGAGGGGACGAGGACATCCGTAAGGGGGAGTCGTCCACCACCGAGCGACGTGGGCAGCAGCCGTCGCCCTTTTCGTTCAGGCGCTTCGCATTCACGCCAAGGGCGACGGCTGCCGCCCACGCGAAGCACCGAGTGCACCGCCCGACCCATCCAGCGCAGCGCGTGAAGTGGTCTGCCACTCATCGCGCTCGCGCCTTCAGCAAGGGCAGTGTCAACAGGCGCGGTAAAGCGCGCCGCCACCGGCACATTCACCCGAACGCCACAACCTGGAGGGGGCTAGGGCACCGCCCAAAACCCAGCAGAGCCCTTGGTCGGACTCTGCCCGACCAACGGGCTCGCCCCCTTGAGGGGGCCGGCGCCAGCCGGTAGGGGGGGAGCCCTTCACCCAATCCGCATGCCAGGCTGGGCGCCGGGGAAGGGTTCGAGGAGGTACAGACCGGGGTGGGCGGCGGAGTCGGCATGGCTGGCGGCCAGCACCATGCCTTCAGAGACGCCGAACTTCATCTTGCGCGGCGCCAGGTTGGCCACCATCACCGTCAGCTTGCCTTCCAGCTGCTCAGGCTGGAACGCGCTGCGGATGCCGCTGAAGACATTGCGCAACCGGCCTTCGCCCACATCCAGCGTCAGGCGCAGCAGCTTGTCCGATCCGTCGACCAGCTCCGCCTTCACGATCTTGGCCACCCGCAGGTCCACCTTCGCGAAGTCGTCGATCTTGATCTCCGGGGCCAGCTCTTCACCGCCGGGAATGACCTTCGGCGGCGCGGGCGGCTCGAACAGCGCTTCCAGCAGCTTCGGATCGACCCGCTGCATCAGATGCTGATAGCCGCCGATGCGGTGAGCGCCGAGCGCGCGGTCCGCATCATGGAAGTCCATCGGCGCGACCTGCAGGAAGGTCTCGACATTCGCCACCAGCGCCGGCAGCACCGGCTTCAGATAGATGGACAGCAGCCGGAATGCCTCGATGCAGACAGTGCAGACATCCTGCAGCAGCTGATCCTGACCCGCCTGCTTGGCGATGTCCCAAGGCTTGTTCTGGTCCACGTATTCGTTGACGCGGTCCGCCAGCAGCATGATCTCGCGCAGCGCCTTGCCGAATTCGCGGGTTTCATACAGCTCGATGATCGCTGCCTTGTGCGCGCGCAGCCCGTCGAGCAGGGCGCGGCCTTCGACACCCACATCCGCCGACAGTTGCCCATCGAAGCGCTTGGACAGGAAGCCTGCCGCGCGGCTGGCGATGTTGATGTACTTGCCGACCAGGTCCGAATTGACGCGGGCCACGAAGTCTTCCGGATTGAAGTCGACGTCCTCGACGCGGCTGTTGAGCTTGGCGGCCAGGTAGTAGCGCAGCCACTCGGGATTCATGCCCAGCGACAGATACTTCAGCGGATCCAGTCCGGTACCGCGGCTCTTGCTCATCTTCTCGCCGCCATTGACGGTCAGGAAGCCATGCACGAACACATGGTTCGGTGTCTTGCGGCCGCTGAAATGCAGCATCGCCGGCCAGAACAGCGTGTGGAAGTAGGTGATGTCCTTGCCGATGAAATGCACCTGCTCCGCGGCCGGGTCCTGGAAGAACGCGTCGAAGTCGCGATTCGTCTTGGCAAAGTAATTCTTCAGCGAGGCCAGATAGCCGATCGGCGCATCCAGCCAGACATAGAAATACTTGCCCGGCGCATCCGGGATCTCGATGCCGAAATAGGGCGCATCGCGGCTGATGTCCCAGTCGCCCAGGCCGCCGTTGCCGTCATCGTCCTTGGTGAACCATTCCTTGATCTTGTTGAGCACTTCCTGCTGCAGGCGGCCCGGCGTCTGGGTCCATTGCTCCAGGAATTCCACGCAGCGCGGATCGGACAGCTTGAAGAAATAGTGCTCGGAGCTCTTCAGCACCGGCGTCGCGCCGGTCAGCACCGAGAACGGATGCTTCAGCTCGGTGGGCGTGTAGACCGCGCCGCAGACTTCGCAGGAATCGCCGTATTGATCCTTGGCGCCGCACTTCGGGCACTCGCCCTTGATGAAGCGATCGGGCAGGAACATCGACTTTTGCGGATCGAAGAACTGCTCGATGGTCTTCACCGAGATCAGCTCATTTGCGCGCAACGACTTGTAGATCTCCTTGGACAGCGCGTGGTTCTCCTCGCCGTCCGTGGAATGCCAGTTGTCGAAGCTGATGTGGAAGCCGTCCAGATACTGCTTGCGACCGGCGGCGATGTCCGCCACGAACTGCTGCGGCGTCTTGCCGGCCTTCTCGGCGGCAATCATGATCGGCGCGCCGTGGGCATCGTCGGCGCAGACGAAGTGCACCTCGTGGCCCTGCATGCGTTGGAACCGCACCCAGATGTCGGCCTGGGTGTACTCCATGATGTGGCCAATGTGGAAATTCGCATTGGCGTAGGGCAGGGCGGTGGTGACGAAGAGCTTGCGTGTCATGGCGCGGAGTGGGCGTGCGGGGAGAGCGCGGCGCGCGAGGTCGGAAGTCGGCCGGCGCTGGCGAAGAGTCGGCGATTTTAGGCGTCAGACGGACGCCCGCGTGCGGTTCGATCCGGGGACTTCCGTCGGCGTGGTCGGCCGGGCGGCATAGCGCTGAGCCAGCCAGGAACAGAGGATCAGCTGCAGTTGGTGATAGAACATGATCGGCAGCACGATCACGCCGACCGCTGGATGCGCGCCAAACAGCAGCTTGGCCATCGGCACACCGGACGCCAGCGTCTTCTTCGAGCCGCAGAACACCGCGGTGATTTCGTCCTCGATCGGCAGCTTCATCGCGCGCGCCGCCAGTCGGCTCAGGCCGACCACCACTGCCAGGAAGAAGGCGCTGCCCAAGGCGGCCTTCACCAGCAGCTCGGCGCCGTGGTCGCGCCACAGGCCCGACGCGACCGAATCGCTGAAGGCGGACAGCACCAACAGGATGATCACCCAGCGATCGACCAGCGAGATCCGGCTCTTGTGGCGTTGATGGAAGGACAGCAGCAGCGGCCGCATCAACTGACCCGCCACCAGCGGCAGCAGCAGCAGTTGCGTCAGCTTCCAGACGGCCTCGCCGAACGGCAAGGTGGCGCCGCTCGTGCCTGCCATCAGGGCCACCAGGGCAGGCGTCAGCACGATGCCCAGCAGGCTGGATGCGCTCGCATTGAAGATCGCCGCCGGCACATTGCCGCGGGCCAGCACCGTCATCGCGACGGAAGAAGAGATCGTTGACGGCAGCGCGCACAGATACGCGAATCCCAGCGCGAGGTCGGTGGGCAGCCAGCGTCCGAACAGTGCGGTGAAGGCCCACCAGAGCAACGGAAACAGCGCATAGGTGCAGAGCTGCACCAGCACATGGATGCGCCACTTCAGCGCGCCATCGCGCAGCGCGGCGGTCGACAGTCCAAGACCGGTGAGGAAGAAGACCAGCGCCACCCCCCAATTGCTGACGACCTCCAGTCGCAGCAGCCCGCCGCTGCGGCCGAGCTCCGGCCACACGCTGGCGAGTGCGACGGCACCCACCAGCGCCAACAAAAACCACTCCTTGCGGAGACGTGTTCCCAGATCGGCCAACTTGCTCATCCGAGCACTCTAGCGGGATCGGCGCCCCAGCCCGTCGCCCGGACAGCGCAGAGCGAACGCGCGCGGCGGACCCTGACCCATTGACTAGCGTTTTTCTGCACTTCGAGGCCGGAGCTGCCGACCGGATCCTGAACGAGTCCCTCGAAGGCCGGACGCCGCGCCGCTCCCAACTCGTGCGATCGGCGCGCGAAAAGGCATCGCTGGCGCTGATCGCCCACTCGATGGCGGCTCTTCGCTGGCCCGACCGACTCCACTTTGCAGCCGCCTGACTTCCATGTGCGGTTCAACGTTCGGCGCTAAATGCTTGATTTTCAAAGCGTGTCGCAGCTATCCACCGAGCCTGTGGATAACTGTGTGGGAAACCTGCCGACTAACTTCCTAAACCCTTGATTGACCGTGCCCCGAGGTTCCTTGCCTCATTTCAAGGCATGACGTTTTGCTCTATATGAATCAATCACTTAGCGACGATGCGGGAAAACCTTCACATGTCGTAACCTGTCCGGGACCTCATGGAGCGGGGAACGCGGCAGTGGGGATAAGTCAAGCCCCCGATCGATGATTTTCTTCTTGACAGGTACCGGTTGACCCCGGAAGCAGCGACCCTGATGACGCCCCGCCGATGGCGGCGCGGCCACGTCATCGAGGCCGCATCTCAAGACTCGATCCCAAGTGCTTGTCAGTGCAGCTGATTCATTTGTCAGCCTGATGACGGAAGGCCCCGGCCTGTCGGCGGCCTGCCATCGGCCCCCCAAACCTGGGGGCCTTGCCAGGCCGGAATCTCGACGGCAAGGGATCGACCCTGGAAGAGAGGCCGTGGCGCGCCGCTAAACTCCGCGTTTTGCAATCGCACCCAAGCACTACATGGCGCAGGTTTTGTCGGGATCGGTGAGCGGACGTCCCTCGGCTGGCAAGTCGCCGGAACTGTTTGAACTGAAGAGCGCCTCGTTGAGCCTGCTCGCCCTCGTGTTGAAGTCCTCGGACCTGGCGACCCTGACCCAGGCGCTGGACAGCCGACTCGGCGAGACGCCGGACGCGTTTCATCACGATCCGCTGCTGCTGGATCTGAGCCAGCTCCCCGCTGCGGACACGGCGCCGACCGAGGTGCCAGCCGCCCCGGTGGTCGAGGCAGACGGACAGCTCAGCCTCCATCCGACCGCCGACGACGCCGAAGCAAGCGAGTCCGCAGCCGTGGCACCCGCGAGTCCCTCGGTGCGGATCGATCTGGCGGCCTTGCTGCCGGTGCTGCGTCGTTATCGACTGCAGCCGGTCGGCGTGATCGGCGCGAATGCGCTGGAGCTCGCGCAGGCCGCTGAGCTCGGGCTGGCGGAGGTCCCCGATCACGGCCAGCCGGCGCCACGCGCGGAGCCGCGGGTGGAGACCATCGTTCAGCAGGTCATCAAGGAAGTGGTGGTGGAGCGCCAGGTCGAAGTCGCGGTGCCGACGGAATCGCGCACCGTGATCGTCGACAAGCCGCTGCGTTCCGGTCAGCAGGTCTATGCCAAGGGCGCCGATCTCGTGGTGCTGGCGCTGGTCAACCATGGCGCCGAAGTGATTGCCGACGGCAACATCCACGTCTATGCGCCGCTGCGCGGCAAAGCCATCGCAGGCGCGCGGGGCAACACCAGCGCGCGCATTTTTGCCGCCAGTCTGGAAGCCGAGCTGATCGCCATTGCCGGGATTTACCGGACCACCGAGAACCCATTGCCCGAAGCTGTGCTCGGCAAGGCGGCTCAGGTGCGGCTGGAAGGCGAGAAGCTGCTGATGGAACCGCTGAATCCTTGAATCGACGACTCACCGGCATGCCGCATCATCGAATCCGTGCATCCATGAACGCGTTGACGGCTTGGCCGACCCACCCTGGCGCGCCGCGTGCCAAGGACGGCGCGAACGAATCCGATTGAGCTGCGACGACAGCGACCGACTCACTGAAAGGACCTCGACCCATGACCAAGATCGTTGTGGTGACTTCCGGCAAAGGTGGCGTGGGCAAGACCACCACCAGCGCCAGTTTTGCCACCGGACTGGCGATGCGCGGCTACAAGACGGCCGTGATCGATTTCGACGTCGGCCTGCGCAATCTCGACCTCATCATGGGTTGCGAGCGTCGCGTCGTGTATGACCTCATCAACGTCATCAACGACGAGGTCAAGCTGGGTCAGGCGCTGATCAAGGACAAGCAGCTCGACAAGCTCTTCATCCTCGCCGCCTCCCAGACCCGCGACAAGGACGCCCTCAAGCAGGAAGGCGTGGAGCGGGTGCTGGAAGAGCTCAAGGCGATGGAGTTCGACTACATCGTCTGCGACTCGCCCGCCGGCATCGAGACCGGCGCGCTGATGGCCATGCACTATGCGGACGAAGCGCTGGTGGTGACCAATCCGGAAGTCTCGTCGGTGCGCGACTCCGATCGCATCCTGGGCATGCTCAACAGCAAGACCAAGCGCGCGATCGAGGGCAAGGAGCCGGTCAAGGAGCATCTGCTCATCACTCGCTACAACCCCAACCGGGTGGAAGGCGGACAGATGCTCTCGCTGGAAGACATCCACGAGATCCTGCGCACACCGCTGATCGGCGTCATCCCGGAAAGCGAGATCGTCCTGCAAGCGTCCAACCAGGGCCTGCCGGCGATCCACATGAAGGGCTCCGACGTGGCCGAGGCCTATGCCGACGTCGTGGCGCGTTTCCTGGGCGAAGACAAGCCGATGCGATTCATCGAAGCGGTCAAGCCGGGCTTCTTCAAGCGTCTGTTCAGTCGCTGACCTTCACCGGGAGAGATCATGGGATTCATGTCCTTCTTCCTGGGCGAAAAGAAAAGCACCGCCAGCGTTGCCAAGGAGCGCCTGCAGCTGATCCTCGCCCACGAACGCAATGGCCGAAGCGCCAGCCCCGACTATCTGCCGCAACTGCAGCGTGAGCTGCTGGCGGTGATTTCCAAATACGTGGCCATCAATCCGGACGACATCAAGGTCCACATGGAACGCCAGGACGACCTTGAGGTGCTGGAGGTCAAGATCGAATTGCCGGAGGGGCGGAAGGCCTGACCTTTCGGTCGTTCGGGGGCTGATGTAGGCCGGCCGACCGGGTTGGCGTCGCAGTTGGCTGTGGGACTGCCCGACTGTTGGCATCGCCGCTTGTCGTGAGACCGCCCACCTGCCTCGTCAGGCGCGCCGGGCCGCGAGGGCATGGGGCCTTGGCAGGGCCAAAACCCCAAGCCCTCCCGTCCTCGACTCACCGAGGACGGACAAGACCTGGCACCGAGTGGTCCAGAAGCGCTTCGCTTCGGGCTGCTTGCGGGATCGACCTCGGTCGTTGAAGCCGGTGAGGCTGTCAGACACGAGGGCGAATGCGGGGCGCCTGAGCCAGCCGGGCTGACAGCCTCACAGGCTGCGCTCGTTGGGGCTGTGGGCATCGCACGCAGCGTGTCGTGAGACCGCCCACCTGCCTCTTGAGGCGCGCTGGGCCGCGAGGGCATGGGGCCTTGGCAGGGCCAAAACCCCAAGCCCTCCCGTCCTCGAATCAACGAGGACAGACACGACCTGGCACCGAGGTGGTCCAGAAGCGCTTCGCTTCGGGCTGTTTGCGGGATCGACCTCGGTCGTTGAAGCCGGTGAGGCTGTCAGACACGAGGGCGAATGCGGAGCGCCTGAGCCAGCGGGGCTGACAGCCTCGCCGGCTGCGCTCGTTGGGGCTGTGGGCATCGCACGCAGCTTGTCGTGAGACCGCCCACCTGCCTCTTTAGGCGCGCTGGGCCGCGAGGGCATGGGGCCTTGGCAGGGCCAAGACCCCAAGCCCTCCCGTCCTCGATCACCGAGGACAGACACGACCTGGCACCGAGGACGGACACGACCTGGCACCGAGGTGGTCGTGAGGGTCGTGATGGTCGGGGTGGGTCAGCGCAGCTTGAAGCTGGCGACGGCTTCGACCAACTGGGCCGATTGATCCCGCAGGCTCTCGGCAGCGGCGGCGGATTCCTCCACCAGCGCGGCATTCTGCTGGGTCATCTGGTCGAGCTGGTGCACGGCCTGGCCGATTTCACCCAGCGTGAGGGACTGCGCCGCACTCGACGACGAGATCTCGCCAATGATGCGGGTCACGCGCTGCACGCTTTCCACCACCTCGCGCATCGTGGCGCCGGTGTCACCGACCAGGCGACTGCCGCCATCCACACGCTCCACCGAGGCCGAGATCAGCGACTTGATCTCCTTCGCCGCCTCCGCACTGCGCTGCGCCAGCGAGCGCACTTCGCTCGCGACCACAGCGAAGCCACGTCCTTGCTCACCCGCCCGCGCGGCTTCCACCGCGGCATTCAGCGCCAGGATGTTGGTCTGGAAGGCGATGCCGTCGATCACGCCGATGATGTCGGAGATCTTGTTGGACGACTGCTGGATCTCGTTCATCGTGCTGATGACCTGCTCCACCATCTCGCCACCACGCCCCGCGACCTGAGAGGCGGTCTGCGCCAGGCTGTCGGCTTCACGGGCCGCCTCGGCATTCAGCTTCACGCCTTCGCCCAACTGGGCCATGGCCGCGCCAGTCTCTTCCAGGCTGCTCGCCGCCTGCTCGGTCCGGTTGGAAAGATCGGCATTGCCCGTCGCGATCTCGCTGGAGGCATGGCGCACCTGATCCGCCGCGCTGCGGACGCCCGCAATCGTGGTGGCCAGACGGGCCTGCATTTCCAGCAGCGATCGGTTCAAGGCCGCCACTTCATCCCGGCCCTCGGCATGACCGCTGCGGCTCAGGTCGCCATCGGCGATCGCCTGGCTCAGGGTCTGCGCCTGCTCCAGCGGCTCGGTCACCGAGCGGGTGATCACCAGCGCGATGCCCACGCCCAGCAGAATCGCCACGCCCATCAGCGACATCACCAGCACTCGCGTGCTTTGCGCTTCGGCCTGCGCTTCCACGCGCGCCGCCTGCAGCAGGTCACGGGTATGGTCGGCAAATTTCTCGATGCTTTCCAGATAGGCATTCATCGCCGGGATCAGCTCGGTCGCCGCGCGCGCCTTGATGTCCTCGCCGCTCGCCTTGACCTTGGCCAGCGCATCCCGCGCCTCCTGGTACTTCTTGCGGGCTTCGCCGATCTGATCGATCAGCTTGGCGCCTTCAGGCTCCTTGACGTTCTCGTCGAGCTCCTTCTGGATCTTGTCGATGCGCGCGGACAGTTCCTTGGAGCGTGCGGTGAAGGCCTTCACGAACGCCTCGTCGTCCATCACCATTTGCACGATGCGCCGCTGAATGTTGCCCTCGGTCAGGCCAGCCCATTGGCGGGAAATCTCCAGCGCATGCATGTCGACTTCCACCAGCCGTTCGATGCGCTGATGCAGCATCGACACGCGCACGATGCCCACGGTGGACGCCACCGCCATCAGCACGATCACCAGAGCGAAACCCGCCAGCACGCGGCTGCGCAGGCGCCATTGATTGAGCTTGATCATCTCCACATCCTTTTCCCAGATGGTTTGCTTCTTCTTGAATGTCTCGAGGGAAGCTCGGCGTCATGTCTCGTGAGCGTGACGCAGCGCTTCCCCAGCGAGCGCCCGATCGCGCTCGACCATCGACATGCTGCCCCCTCAGGGTTCAACCTGATGCATGGAAAAGAGGGGGCTTTGTGAATTGCGACGCGAACCTTCGCTTCTGTCACGGTGGCGTCACTGACACCGTACGTTTTTCACGTCGGTGACCGAGCCACTTGGGGCGACTGGCGAGGATCCTGGGCGGTTGGCGATGCGGTGGCCGATGTCGGCGACGTCGTCGATCCCGATGGCTCGACCTCAAACAGATTGATCGCGGCCGGCGCCTCCAGCACCAGATCGGAACGAGCACAGGCCACGCACGGCAGGATCCAGCCCTCGTCCTTTTCCTCTCGCGACAGCCCCGGCCATTCGATCCGGTAGGCGATGCGGCCCGACGTCAGGCGCGCGATGCAAGCCCGGCAGGTCCCGTTGCGACATGAATGCGGCAAGCGCAGCCCCATGTCCAGCGCCGCCAGCAGCAGCGATTGATCGGCCGGTGCCTCGAAGCGCCAACCCTGCGGTTGAAGCGTGACCTCGAACACGTCGGCGGTCGTTGCGGTTGGTGCGGTCAGTGCGGCCCCATCCTGCGATGCGGCTGTGGGCGGGGCAGCGTCATGGCCCGCCGCGGCGCTGTCGGTGCGATCGGCACTGTCAGCGCAGGGGATGAAGTCGAGGGGACGCTTGGCGTGGCTCATGCCGCCATCATGCCCGCTCGCGCGACAGTGGCGACCGACCGGGCAGGCGGCCACATGGGTCGGGCGATGGGCTCATGGGCTCTTGGGCCGATGTGCCGATGTGCCGATGTGCCGATGTGCCGATGGGCGCATGGGCCGAAGAACGATCACCGACAATCCCGCCATGAGCATGAAGTATCTGCAGGGCTATCCGCCGGCCCTGGTGGCGCAGGCGCGCGAGCTGATGGACCGCGGCGAGCTGGCGCCGCTGCTGGCCCGCAAGTACCCGGACGGCCACGAGATCCGCAGCGACAAGGCGCTGTTCGATTACACCCAGGCCCTCAAGCAGCGCTTCATGCGCAATGCCGATCCGCTCGCGCGCGTCAGCTACGACGCAAAGCTCAAGGTGATCCAGCATGCGCTCGGGACGCACACGCGAGCGACCACGGTGCAAGGCAACCGGCTAAAGGCGCGAAGGGAGATCCGCGTCGCCAGCCTGTTCCGCGAGGCGCCAGCGGACTTCCTGAAGATGATCGTGGTCCACGAACTCGCCCACATCAAACAGCCCGATCACGACAAGGCCTTCTATCAGCTCTGCCATCACATGGCGCCGGATTACGCCCAGCTCGAATTCGACCTGCGGCTGTGGCTGTGCTGCCGTGACGCGCTGGCGGCAAGCGCGGTCCCCGCTGCGTCGGTCTCCGGCTCGGCGGCCGCTTCCGCTTCCGCAGCAGCGAACACGACCGACGCCCACCCGCTCAGGCCGGCAGATCCACCGTCGGACACAGCCGCTTGAGCACCGGCACCCACAGCTCCTGCGGCGCGGGCTTGGGCATCCAGGCCAATCGGTCATCACTGACGCGACCGCGCTGCGCATAAGCGGCGCACAGCAGCACGCGCAATTGCGGCCAGCGCGCCTGCAGCGTCGACACCCAGGTGGGCGAGGGCAGCGACTCCGGCGAGGTCACCAGCAGCAGGCCCATCCCGTCATCGGAGGCTTGCGCCAACTGATGCTCGACATCGCCCGCTTCATCGGCGGCACTGGCGTCGAAGCCGCATTGCAGCAGCCGTTCAAGCAGCACATCCTTCACGCCGGGCGTGTGGTCCCACACGACGGCGAACCAGCCTTCGCCCAGACCGTCCAGACCCGCCGACGTCAGCCGCGGCCACTGCACCTGGTGCTCGTCGGCCGCCACCAGCGGCAGCTCGACGGTGAACTGCGCGCCGCGACCCGGCGCGCTGGTGGCGGTCAGGTCGCCGCCCATCGCCCGCACCGTCTGCTTGGCAATGCTCAGCCCCAGTCCCAGCCCCGGCACCCCGTGCGCGGCGCGGCCACGCATGAAGGGCTCGAAGACACGGGCCAGTTCGTCGGCGGTCATGCCGGGACCATGGTCGATGACCGACAGCGCCAGCCCGTTCGGCACCGCGCGGGCGCGCACCGCGATCTCGCCGGCGCGGCTGTATTTCGCCGCGTTGGACAGCAGGTTCAGCATCACTTGCCGCAGCCGGCGCGCATCCACTTCCACCACCGCCGGCAGGGCCGGATCGACCTGCAGATTCAGCCGATTGGTGCTGGCCAGCATCAAGGACTGCGATTGCAGCGCCAGCTCATGCAGCAAGCCGTAGAGATAGACCGGCGCGGCCACGACCTCGGTGTCAGCCTCGGCATTCGGGCTGCGGGCGAAGCGCTGCAGTTCGTCGATGGTGTCGAGCAGCATCAGCCCGCCATGCTCGATGGCCTGACGATGCGCCTCGAAATCCCGGCCCGGCCGCAAGCGACGCGTCAACTGGACCATCGAGGCCAGCGGCGCGCGCAGATCGTGGCCCATGTGGCCCAGCAGCCGGCCCTTCGCCGCGTCGCTCGCCTGCGCATGGGCGCTGGCGCGCGCCAGCTCCGCGGTGCGCTCGGCCACGGCGGCTTCGAGCGCCTCCGCATGGCGACGGCGCTCCTGCATCAGCAGGCGCAGCATGGCCACGATCACCGCCAGCGCACCGCCGGTGCCGACCACCGACGGCGCCAGATCCACCCAAGGTGCATGCGGCAGAAAGCCCAGCAAACTGGCATAACGCGGCGCCATGCCCAGCATCACGCCCAACAGCGCGCACAGCCACACCCCGGCCACCGGATCGCGACGGCGCGCGGCGCGAATGCTGGCCGCCAGTCCCAGCAGGCTCAGGCCCAGGTTGACCGGGCCCGCCAGCCGCGTGCCGAGTTGATAGTCGCCCCAGATGCAGACCGCCACCGCCACCAGCCCCAGCGCGATCACGACCTGGATCGCGCGGTGCAGTCGCGGCTGCGTCTTGGCGAGATGCAGCACCGCCGACAACGCCAGGATCTGGCACATCGTCGTCAAGGCGCCGCTGGTGCCCAGCGCCCGCTGCGCCCAATCCGTGGCCTCGGGCCAGAAGCGGGCGAAGGCGGTGCCGCGCATCGTCATCTCATAGACCATCGCGCCGGCCAGGAAGGCGGCGATCCAGCCATAGCCGCGATCCCGCAGCGTGAGCGCCAATCCCGCCGCCAGCAGCGCCAGGGTGAAGCCGGCCGCTGACAGCATGCCGTCGCGCATCACCCGCCACTGCTGCTCCGCCACCAGCGCTTCGGAGACCCACAAGGTCGGCGACACCGCCAGCGAGCTGCGGCTCGCCACGCGCAGCCACAGCTCGCGCGTCTCGCCGGGTTCCAGGGTCACCGCGAAGGCGCTTTCCCGCAGCGGCAAGGGCCGATCGGCGAAAGGCAGGTCCGTGCCGGCCTCCGCCATCCGCCACGGCTCGGCGCCACCGCCCGGCCACAGGCGCCGTTGATAGAGCGTCACTGATTCGATGCGCGCCGGATCCAGCATCAGCACATGGCGCTGCGGCGCCTCCCCGGTCTCATGCAGCGTCCAGCGAAGCCAATAGGCATCGCGGGTGTAGCCCGGCGTCAGGCGCGCGCGGTTCATCGGCTGCCAGCCATCCTCTGGCACGACCGGCGGCGACAGCGCCCGGTGTCGACCGCCCGGCAGCGCCGCCGCATTCGGTTCGATCCACAGTTGCCCGCTGCTGGACAGGTCCAGTTGATCCGGCGTGGACTCCCGCAGCTCGACCACGCCGTCCCGCGTGCTGGTCGGATCGACGGGACGCTCGTGGGCGGAGCGAGTGTCCGTCGGGACACGGTCGGCCGGCGGCATCACACGTCGATCCCGCGCGGCGTTGGCGCGAGCCGCCGAGGCATCGGTGGACGGTGAGACCACGCTCGACGGTGGATCGATGAACTGCGCAGTCGCCGGCATCGATGGCCCCAGCCACATCGCCACCATCAGCCACCACCACGCCGGAATCCGTCGGCTCATCCGCGACGGATCGATCCATCGACCGAGCCACCGGCTCAGGCCGCCCAATGGCAAAGCGCGTTGGCGGGAGGCGATGGCGGCGCGGCTGTTCACGCGGCCTCGTTGCCGCGTTGGCCCGCGCGCAAGGCCTGGCGATACGCCTGCGGACTCACGCCATGGCGCTCGCGAAAGGCGGTCGCGAAGTTGCCGGGATTGGAGAAGCCGACATGCGCAGCGACATCCTGCACGCTCATGTCGGTGTCGGCCAGCAGCCGCTGGCCGGTGCGCACCCGTTCTTCGCTGATGAAGCCGGAAACGGTCTGCCCCAGTTGTTCACGAAACAGCGCCAGCAGACGGCGCTCGGACAAGCCCACCTGCCTCGCCACCAGGCTCACCGTCAGGGTCTCGGCCAGATGGTCCTGGATGTAGCGCTGCGCCGCGGTGGCCAGGCGCTGCTCGGGTGAACTGGACGAGACCGCCGCCCCGGCGCTGAAGGCGCCCATCGGTGCCGAGGTCCCGGAGGCGACACCTGACCCCTCGCCCGACAGGTCCGCGTCGCGACCGACCGCTTGACGCTCTGCGGCCAACTGCAGATGCACCCGCACGCGGGCCAGCACTTCTTCCGGATGGAAGGGCTTCGTGACGAAGTCCACGGCGCCGACGGTCAGGCCATCCACGCGGCTGTTCACATCGCCCTGTGCGCTGAGAAACAGCACCGGCGCGGCCATCGTGGCGGGGTCCGATTTCAGCAGGCGACACACCGCGAAGCCATCCATGTCCGGCATGTTGATGTCGAGCAGGATCAGGTCGGGCCGCAAGGCCTGCGCCTTGTGCAGACCGCTGCGTCCGCTGTCCGCGAACGCCAGCCGATAGCGCGGCTGCAGCAGCTCGGTCAGCCACTTCAATTCTTCAGGTTGATCGTCCACCAGCAGCAGCAGCGGTCGCCGGGGCTCTGGGGCAGGGACGTTGGAATTCATGGCTTGAATTGTCGGACGCGCGACCCGCCGCTGTGGCAGCCCTCGGGCGCGATGCGTGCAAAACGCCCACCTGAGGGGGTGGCAAAAATACCGGAAATCTCAAGCGCTGCGGTCCATGCGACCTGACCGGTGCATTTCGCAAAAGGACAGGGTGAATTGAAAGAACCGTGAGCCTCGCGTTGCAGCGATAACCCCGCCTCATTGCAATACAACAGGAGTTGGGGATGAACTACAGCACGCGCTTGAGCGCGGCAGGTCTCGGTTTGAGCATTCTGAGCGTCGCGATGAACCTGGCCTGGGCCGCCGCACCGGACGCCGGCCAACTGCTCAATGAACAGCGCCGCCTGGGTTCTCCGAGCCAGCGTGGCGAGATGCCGGTCGGCGCCGCCAACAACACCCCGCTCGCTGACGACAACGCCCCCGGCCTGCGCGCCCGCATCGATCGCATCCGCTTCACCGGCGCCGACGATCTGCTGCCCGAGCCCGAGCTGCAGGCCCTGGTCGCGGACGTCAAGGGTCGCCAACTCTCGCACGGTCAACTGCAGGCGCTGGCCGCTCGCGTGACCGCCGCGCTGCAGGCCCGCGGCTACGTGCTGGCCCGCGCCTATCTGCCGCGCCAGGACCTGACCCAAGGTGAACTGGAGATCGCGCTGCTGTCGGGCCGTCTGCAAAGCGGCGTGCAGCGGGTGCAGGTGGTCAGCGTGGACGGCTCGCTGGCCCCGCGTCTGGGCGCCATCGCCGACAACGCCCTGCAACAGGGCCCGGTGCGCTACGAACAACTCGAGCGCGCGCTGCTGCTGATCAACGATGTGCCGGGTGTGCAGGCCCGTGCGTCGCTGGAGCGTGGTGATGAGCCCGGCACGAGCCGCCTGGTGGTGCGTGCCGACACCGGCCGCAGCTGGGGCCTGGACGGCTCCGTGGACAATTTCAACAACCGCTACACCGGCGACTGGCGCGTCAGCGCCGCCGCCAGCCTGTACCGTCCGCTCAATCGCGAAGACCTGCTGCAGGCCACGGTGTCCCGCACCGAAGGCAGCCGCCAGGCCGCCCTGGCCTACGGCTTCGGCGTGGGCGCGTCGGGGCTGCGCGCGCAGCTCGGCGCCACCTACATGGACTACCACGTCGGCCAGGAGCTGGAGGTGCTGAACCTGCGCGGCCGCGCCGGTACCGTGACCGCCGGCCTGAGCTATCCGCTGATCCGCAGCCGCGAGCGCAACCTGTGGGTCTCCACCGACGTCGAACACCGCACGCTGGTGGACGAGGCCCTCGGCCAGACCCTGCGCGATCGCCGCCTGAATCGCCTCTCGGTCAATCTGTACGGCAACGGCTGGGACCAGTGGCTGGGCGGCGCCCAGACCGATGCGGGCCTCGGCGTCACCTCGGGCACCGTCACCCTGCGTGAGGCGGGCGACGCCTTCGCCGATTCGCTGACTGCGCGCACCGCCGGCAGCTATCAGAAGCTGACCTGGCGCGTCTCGCGCCTGCAGACCGCGCAGGCGCTGCCGGGCTGGGGTCTGTATGTCGGCGCCTACGGCCAGGTGAGCGCCCGCAATCTGGATTCGTCGGAGAAGTTCCTGCTGGGCGGTCCGTCCGGCGTGCGGGCTTATCCGGTCGGCGAGGCCAGCGGCGACAACGGCTGGATCAGCACCGTGGAGCTGCGGCGTGAATTGCGCACGGTGGGTGGCCTGTCCGCCCAGCTGATCGCCTTCGTCGATCACGGCCGCGTCGAGCAGCACCAGCAGCCGTGGACCGGCGCGCTGGGCAATCAGCCGAACGATTACTCGCTCTCGGGTGCCGGTCTCGGCGCCAACCTGGCGGGCGACCGCTGGACCCTGCGTGCGAGCTGGGCCCATGCGCTGGGCAGCAACCCGGGACGCAATGCCGCCGGCCGCGATGCCGATGGCCGCAGCGATCGCCAGCGCTTCTGGCTGCAGGCGAGCTACCGCTACTGATCGGAAGCGCCATCCACCTCGAGATCGACATCAACGTCGCCGGGCCGAAGGCCCACTCCGTGGCGCGCCTGCGCGCCCGTGTCGCAGGCGCCCGGTCGAACGGGCGGGCCGCACACGGCTAGAGACAACGAATCACAGAAGAGAACAACACCATGGGATCGATGAATCACACCTACCGTCTGGTCTGGAACGAGCTCTGCGGCGCCTTCGTGGCGGTGCCCGAGCATGCGCGCGGCCGTGGCAAGCGCGTCAGCCGTGCCGTGCGTCGCACCGTGCTGGCGGCGGTGGTGGGCGCGGCTGCGGCCTCGCCGGCATTGGCACTCGATGCCGGGGCCTTGCCGGCCGGCGCGCAGGTCAGCGCCGGTCAGGCCAGCTTCAACCAGCAGGGCAGCCAGCTGCGCATCGACCAGCAAACCCAGAAGCTGATCGTCAACTGGGACCGGTTCGACATCGGCAGCGGCGCCTCGGTGCGCTTCAGCCAGCCCAGCGCGCAAGCGATCGCCTTGAACCGAGTGCTCGGTGGCACGCCCAGCCAGATCTTCGGTGACCTGTCGGCCAACGGCCAGGTCTGGCTGATCAACAACAGCGGCGTCGTGTTCGGCAAGGGCGCCACGGTGAACGTCGGCGGCCTGGTCGCCAGCACGCTGGACATCAGCGACAACGACTTCCTCGCCGGCCGCCAGCGTTTCAGCGGCAGCAGCCTGGCCCAGGTGCGCAACGAAGGCGCGATCCATGCCGATGGCGTGGTCGCCTTCCTGGGCGCGTCGGTGGCCAACACCGGCAGCGTCAGCGGGCAGCAGGTCGCGATGGTCGCGGCTCAGCAGGTCGCGCTGGACTTCAGCGGCGATGGCCTGCTGCAGGTGCAGGTCGAGAAGTCCGCCCTGGACGCCGCGCTGCAGCAAAGCGGCCTGGTGCAGGGCCAGCAGGTGGTGCTGAGCGCCCCCAGCGCGAGCGCGCTGCGCGCCAGCGTGATCAACATGGATGGCGTGATCGAGGCCAAGGGCCTGTCGCAGCAAGGCGGCCGCATCGTGCTGGATGGCGGCGCGCAAGGCCAGGTCACCGTCGGTGGCCAGATGGATGCCAGCTCGGCGCAGGCCAAGGGCGGTGACATCCGCGTCACCGGCGGCCAGATCCGCCTGCAGGGCGCGTCGATGGACGCCAGCGGTGCCACCGCGGGCGGCCAGATCCACATCGGCGGCGGCTGGCAGGGCCAGGATGCCTCGATGATCAATGCCCAGTCGGTCAGCGCCGACGCGGCCACCACGCTGCGTGCCAATGCCACGCAGAACGGCCAGGGCGGTGAGGTGGTGACCTGGTCGGACGGCCGCACCCAATTCGCCGGCCGCATCGAGGTGCGCGGCGGCGAGCAGGGCGGTGACGGCGGTCGCGCCGAGGTCTCGGGCAAGCAGGACCTGGTTTACAGCGGCCGCACCGATGCGCGCGCCGCCAAGGGCCGCACCGGCGATCTGCTGCTGGACCCGTCCACGCTGGAAATCCGCGGCGGCGGTGACGGCACCGGCGCGTTGACCGGCTCGGTCGTCTTCGAGAAGGACATCGAAGCCCAGCAGGCCAATGTGCTGCTGCAGGCCACCGGCGACATCCTGGTGCAGGACCTGAACCTGAACGGTGGCGACGGCAAGATCTCGATGCAGAACAACGTCAGTCTGCGCATCGAGGCCGGCACCGCCAACGGCGGCCACCTGACCCCGCCGTCCAACCTGACCGATGGCAGCTTCCCCGCCTACACCGACCTGATGTTCGCCAACGCGAGCAACACGCTGGAAGTCTTCGGCACCGGCAGCCTGATGCTGGTGGCCGGCGCCCAGAACTCGGGCCGGGTGCTGAATGCGCCGGTCATGATCGCGCACGGCGCGGGCGCCAACGTCGGCACCTTGCCGACCCACACCGTGACCTCGCCGGGCAGCGGCACGCCGGCGGCCGGATCGATCACCATCTACGGCGCCGACGGCGCCACGGTCGGCGGCTCGCTGACCACGAATGGCGGCTATGTCCGGATCTGGGCCGACTCCGACAACGGCGGCGCGGGCTTCTTCACCCTGAACGCCCCGGTCTCGACCGCTGGCGGCAACCTGTATGTGTCCACCGGCAGCGGTGACGTGACGCTGAACTCCAGCATGACGCTGGGCACCGGCCGGGTGTTCTTCCGCGCCGACGGCTCCTACACCAACGGCAACAAGATCCTGGCGGGCCTGCTGAGCGTCAGCGGTGACGTCACCATCGACACGCCCTTCGTGTTCAAGGGCGGCTCCAGCATCTACACCGACAGCGCCATCACCTTCGGCAACGGCGTCAACGTCAATCTGGACACCGGCACCGGCGTGCTGACGCTGCGCGCCGCGCGCATCGATTGGGGCACCGCCGTGCTCAGCAACCTGAGCACCGCGTCCCTGCGCCTGGAGCCATTCGATCCCGCGACCAACATGATCCTGGGCGATGCCAACGGCTTCGCCTCGGCCACCACGCTGAACAAGCTGCCGGGCATCAAGAACCTGACCATCGGTCGTGAAGACGGCACCGGCACCATCAGCGTGCCGGGCAACTTCAGCTTCAATGCGTCCGGCAGCTTCGAGATGGTCAACAAGATCGTCGACATCTCCGCCGGCACCGTCACCAACACCACCGGCAACGTCACGCTGACCGGCGATACCGTCAACATCAGCCAGGCCGTCACCGCCAACGGCGGCACCGGCAAGGTCACCATCCGGCAGATGACCGCAGCCAACGAACTGCATCTGGGCTCGGGCCTGAGCAATTCGTCGATCGGCCAGGTCAATGCGGCCACGCTGGAAGTCGGTCGTGTGGACGGCGGCAACCTGGTGTTCGACAACGACATCACCACCAGCGCCACCACCGTCAGCCTCAAGAGCGGCCAGCAGGTGCTGGGCGTGAACGGCGGCGTCGCGGCCGCCAACGTGGCGGTGACCGCCGGCCAGGGCGCGACCCTGACCGACAACACCTTCAACTTCACCACGCTGGCCCTGAACCTGGGCGGCGGCAACACGGTGATCCGACCGGTCAGCGCGGCGGGCTACAACATCGGCACGGTGGATGGCATCGCCGGCGTCAGCCTGCGCAACGGCGCCAACGCCACGATCGATTCGGGCACGGGCGCGCTGGGCCTGAATGGTCCGATCAACTACAACGGCGGCGCCTCCACGCTGACGCTACAGGCGCCGAGCTGGACCAGCAACGCGGGCCTGGTGGTCAGCAATGGCGGCCTCGCCACCACGGTGTTCGACTTCAACGACAACATGGGCATCAGCCTGATCGGAGGCGCGACCGATCCGCTGACGCAGGCCACGCTGGCGGGCTTCAACGGCAGCAACATCGTCCGGGTGGAAGCCTCCGATCGCCAACTGCTCACCGACAACCTGGCCGTGAACCTCACCGGCCGGCTGGAGCTGCTCACCAAGAACTGGTTGCAGAACGGCACGGTCAACGTGGCGACCGGCGGCCTGCTGGTGCGCAGCCAGCTGGCGGGTCTGGATGTGTCCAGGAACATCACGGCGGCGGGCACCGTGTCGCTGGACGACCGCAGCTCGGTCGGCATCAGCGCGAGCAGCGGCCAGATCACGGCGGGCGCGCTGGCGCTGCGCACCGATGGCGATGCGACCCTGCACGGCACCCATCAGGTCGGCACGCTCGCGGCCGATGTGAGCGCGCTGACGATGGTCAATGGTCGCTCGGTGACCGTCGGCACGGCCGATGGCCTGCAAGGCATCACCGCCGACTTCAGCGTCGATCTGCGCACGGTCGGCGCGTCCGACATCACCTTGACCCGCCCGGTGGTGGCGGGCAACCTGGGCGGCGCGGCCACGCCGCTGCTGCTGGCGGCCGGTCGCAACTTCATCAACTCGGTCGGCGTCACGGCGCTGCAGACGGGCTCGGGCAACTGGCGCGTCTACTCGACCTCGCCGCTGAACGACACCCGCGGCGGACTGATCGCCGACTTCAAGCAGTACAACGCCAACACCGGCACCGCCGTGCTGGGAACCGGCAACGGCATGCTCTACACGGTGGCACCGACCATCACCGGCACGCTGACCGGCTCGGCCGTGAAGATCTATGACGGCAACACCGGCGCCACGGTGGCGGGCTCGCAGTTGAGCGCGCTCGGCGCGATCGATGGCGACACGGTGAACCTCGCCTACAACGGCGCCGCCAACTACGCCGACAAGAACGTCGGCACCGCCAAGACGGTGACGGTGAACGGCGTGGGCATCACCAACGCCACCCAGGGCGCCACGCAGGTCTACGGCTATCAACTGGCCTCGACCGACGCCAGCGGCGCGATCGGCCAGATCACGCCCAAGACGCTGACGGTCGTCAGCGGTGCGGTGCTCGACAAGGTCTATGACGGCACCACCACGGCGCAACTGTCCGGCAGCGGCGTGAGCGGCGTGGTCGGCGGCGACACGGTGCAGATCGGCGGCACGCTCGCCTTCCTGGACCGCAATGCCGGCGTGAACAAGGTGGTCGACCTGACGCAGCTGGGCCTGACCGGTGCGGATGCGGGCAACTACGCGCTGCCGACGCAGTCCACCGCGACCATCACCCCGCGCCAGTTGACCGTCACCGCGGACATCGCCACCAAGGTCTACGACGCCACCCGCGCGGCCCAGGTCAGCGCGACCCATGTCAACAACGCGATCAATGGCGATGACCTGACCGTCTCGACCGCCGCGCAGTTCGACACCAAGAATGTCGGCACCGGCAAGTCAGTGGATGTGCAGTTGGGTCTGCAGGGCAACGATGCGGGCAATTACACGCTGGCCAGCACGACCATCCAGTCGTCCGGCAATGTGACCGCCGCCACGCTGCAGGCGCCGACCGTGTCGGTCAACACCAAGACCTACGACGGCAACACCCAGGCCAACCTGACCCTCGGCGCGCTGCAAGGCGTGCTGGGGTCGGACCAGCTCGACGCCACCGGCGCGGGCACCTACGACACCCGTTTCGTCGGCACCGGCAAGACGGTCACCGTGGGCCTGAGCCTGCAAGGCGCTGACGCCGGCAACTACCAGCTGGCCAACGGCACCGTGGTCACCACGGGCGACATCACGCCCAAGACGCTGCTGGCACCGA
This sequence comes from Burkholderiaceae bacterium, assembly GCA_913776825.1. Classification (GTDB taxonomy): domain Bacteria; phylum Pseudomonadota; class Gammaproteobacteria; order Burkholderiales; family Burkholderiaceae_C; genus Roseateles. The sequence continues at coordinate 47,149 of CAJYPV010000021.1, read as the reverse complement.
CCGTGTCGGTGGTCACCAAGACCTACGACGGCAACACCGTGGCCAACGTGACCGCCGGCGCGCTGCAAGGCGTGGTGGCGGGCGACCAGGTGGGCACCGTCACCACCGGCACCTACGACAACCGCAATGCCGGCACCGGCAAGTCGGTCAGCGTGGGTCTGGCGCTGAACGGCGCGGAAGCCGCCAACTACACGCTGGCCAACACCAGCCTGCAGTCGACGGGCGACATCACGCCGAAGACCCTGCAATCGCCGACCGTGTCCGTCACCACCAAAACCTATGACGGCAACACCGTGGCGACTGTGACGGCGGGCACGCTGCAAGGCCTGATCGGCGGTGATCAGGTGGGCGCTGCCGCGAAGGGCGTCTACGACAACCGCAATGCCGGCACCGGCAAGGCCGTCACCGTCGCCCTGTTGCTGCAGGGCGCCGACGCGGGCAACTATCAGCTGGCCTCCGGCACGCTGATGTCCACGGGTGACATCACCCAGCGCACGATTTCGCCGCCGTCGGTGACCGTCATCGAGAAGCGCTTCGACGGCGGCAGCGTCGCGATCGTCGGCGTCGGCACCGTGCCGGGCGTGCTGGCGGGTGACCAGGTCACCGCCAGCGGCACGGCGAGCTATGCGACGCCGTTCGTCGGCAACGACAAGACGGTGACCGTCGGCCTGACGCTGGGCGGCGCGGATGCGGGCAACTATCGCCTGGATCCCGCGACGGTGACGACGCTCGGCAACGTCGCGCCGCAAGCGACGCTGACGGCGGTCGATGCACTGGTGGTCCAGCCGGTGGGTGGCAACAGCACCAAGAACGGCAACAACGGCAACGGTGGCAGCGGCAATGGCGGCACCGGTGGCGGCCAGGGCACCACGATCTCGACCGTGGCCGCAGGCCCGTCGGGCAATCCGGCCGGCACGGTCGCCATCAACACGGGCGGAACCGGTGGCACCGGTGGATCGGATGCGTCCGCAGCTAACGGCGGCAACGGTGGCAACGGCGTTAATGGCGGCAACGGTGGCAACGGTGGCAGCAGCGCGGGCAACGGCGCAGGCAACGGCGGCTCCGGCAACGGTGGTGCCGGTGGCGGCCTGATTGGCGGTGCTGATGGCAGCGCGAATGGCGGAGCCAACGGCGGTGCGAACGGTGGTGCCAATGGCGGCACCAATGGCGGCGCGAACGGTGGCCTCAATGGCGCTGGCAACGGTGCGGCCGACGGCAGCAACGGCGCTGGCAACGGCAACGGCAACGGCAACGGCAACGGCAACGGCAACGGCAACGGCAACGGCAACGGCAATGGCGCCAATGGCGGCTCCGGCAACGGCGGCAACGGCGGGACCAACGCCGGTGCCGGCAACGACGGCAGCAACGGCAACGGTTCCAGCAATGGCGGTGGCGCTTCCAACGGCTCCGGCAACGGTTCCAGCAACGGTTCCAGCAATGGATCGGGCAACGGCGCCAATGCCAACGCGGCCGATGGCGCGCAAGGCCAGGATCGCACCACGCAGCCGGTGACCCCGCTGGGTCTGGAGCAGACGCTGCGTGACGGCGGCCAGATCAGTCTGGCGGTCGAAGCGGCGCCTTATCAGCAGCCGCTGCAAAGCCAGCTGACCGTGTACATCGATGCCGGCGAGCCGACGCTCAAGCCGCTGGGCGCCTTCCGGGTCGACGACCTGGGCGACAGCTTGGCGCTGAAGTCGGTGCAGCAGACGGTGCCGTCGACCGACCGCTCGTCGGTGGCGGTGACCCGTCGCCTCAGCACGCCGGTGACGATCCGTGAAGGCGTCAATGCGACGCTGGACCTGGAACTGCTGGGCGATGGCACGCTGCGCGTCAGCGCTTCGCCGGAGGCCGCCGGCCTGGGCGAGGACCTGGTCTCCGCGCTGGCCCTGACCGCCCTGAAGCGTCAGACCGGTGTGGCGCCGACCAGCGTCCGCGCCATCGTGCTGCGCTGGCGCGGCTGAGATCGCGGCGCAGGCGCGGCGGCGGAGACCCTCGGGTCCCGCGCCGTCGCGCTGCACCACGATCCCGCGCATCGGCTCCGGCGTCGGCTTGGCTGACGTGGGCCGTCTACGGATCTCCGGCATCTCCAAAAGGGTCGACCTCGGTCGACCTTTTTTCATGGGCGTCGCGTCGTTGGCGCGTCGCCCGCGCGCCGGCGCGAAGTCGTTTCCGCTGCGCCACGCCGCTGAAGAACGACAGGCATCACGCACCGCGCTGCCTGCTGCGCGCCCGGGGCGGCCCCGGGTCGTGCCCGAGTCATTCAAAGCGCCGCATCCGCTTGTCCCTGACGCCATGCCGCCCGGAAGGCTTCCGCTATGCTGCTCGGCTTTTGCCCCGCTGACCGTGGGACCGTGATGACGGCCGGGTCTCGATCCTCATGATTCTTCTGGCGCCCATGGAGGGCTTGCTGGACCACATGCTGCGCGACACGCTCACCCGCGTCGGCGGCGTGGACCGCTGTGTCTCCGAATTCATCCGCGTCACCGACCAGTTGCTGCCGCGTCGGGTCTTCACCCGCATCGTGCCGGAGCTGCTCCACGGTGGTCGCACCGCCGCGGGCGTCCCCGTGCGGGCTCAGTTGCTGGGCTCCGATCCGGCCTGTCTCGCGGACAACGCGGCCCGGCTCGCCACCCTGGCGCCGGCCGGCATCGACCTCAATTTCGGTTGCCCCGCCAAGACCGTCAACCGTCATCGCGGCGGCGCGGTGCTGCTCGACGAACCGGCGCTGGTGCATGAGATCGTCGCCGCCGTCCGCCGCGCGGTGCCGGCGGACATGCCGGTCTCCGCCAAGATGCGGCTGGGCAATGAAGACCGCGGCCGCATGCTGGAATGCGCGCACGCGATCGCCTCGGCCGGTGCGTCGGAGCTGGTGGTCCATGGACGGACCAAACGGGATGGCTACAAGCCGCCCGCGTATTGGGACCAGATCGCGGTGATCCGCGAAGCCGTCGGCTTGCGCGTGGTGGCCAACGGCGAAGTCTGGACCGTGGAAGACGCCCACCGCTGCCTGGCTGAATCCGGTTGCGATGCACTGATGCTGGGACGCGGCATGGTGGCCGATCCCGGCCTGGCGCTCGCGCTGCGCGCCTCGTGGGCGGGGCAGGGCGCTGCGGCCGGCGCGACGGCGGGACGTGCCGCGCCGTCGACGATCACGGAAGGCGCCGCTGCCGCCCCGTCCGCGCTGCCGTGGGACGAGCTGCTGCCGCTGATGCAAGGCTTCTTCGCGCAGGTCCGTCGGCAGGTCGCCGCACGCCATCAGGCCGGCCGGCTCAAACAGTGGCTGCACTATCTGCGCCGCTGCTATCCGGAAGCGGAGGCCGCCTATCAGCGCGTCCGCACCATCAACGACGCGGAGGCGCTCTCGACCGCACTGTTCGGCGACCTGACGCCGATCGCGCCGGCCGACGCACGCGTCGCGCCCGCTTCCTTCGACACTCCCGCGTCGCTTGACGCGTCCACGCTGCTCGTCGCATGAACGTTCCATTCTTCACCGCGCGTCAGATCGCGCTGCGCGGCGCGTTGACCGCTGCTGCCTTGATTGCCGCGGCGACGGCGCCCCTGACGACGGTCGCGGCGACCGGCGCCTCGGCCAAATCCGGATCGAGCACCGCGCTCCACCGAAGCGCGAAGTCGACCGCCGCGCCCGCAGCCACTGCAGGCACCTCGCCCACGGCCGTGACGCCGCTGACGCTGGAGCGTGTCTATGCCGATCCGCCGCTGCAAGGTCGGCTGACGCGTCAGGCCGAGATCTCGCCGGATGGCGCGTGGGTCAGCTATCTGCGGCCCTCCGCTGCGGACAGCGAGCAACTCGAGCTTTGGGCTCAGCCGACCGCTGGCGGTGAGCCGCGCCGGCTGGTGTCCGCCGCAGACGTGCTGGGCGGTCGCAGCCAGCAACTGACCGAAGCCGAGCGCATGGCGCTGGAGCGCAAGCGCATCACCCAGGGCGGCATCACCAGCTATCAATGGTGCGGACCGGATGGCCGCACGCTGCTGTTCCCGCTCTCCGGCGATCTCTACCTGGTGCGGCTGAGTGCCGAGGGTCCGCGCGCGCAGCGGCTGACCCAGGACGAGCAGGTGCCCGAGCAGGATCCCACCTGCTCGCCCGATGGCCGGCAACTGGCCTATGTGAAGGGCGGCAATCTCTGGGTGCAGGGCCTGGAGGGCGGCGCGGCGCGCGCGCTTACGCGCGACGGCAACGAGACCCGCTTCTGGGGCCTGGCCGAATTCATCGCGGCGGAAGAATTGGGTCGTCAGCGCGGCTATTGGTGGTCGCCGGATGGCCGTCGGCTGCTGGCGTTGAAGGTTGACGAATCCGAGGTGCCCATCAAGATCCGCGCCCAGATCTTTGCCGACCACACCACCATGACCGAGCAGCGCTATCCCGGCGCTGGCGAACGCAATGCACGCGTCACCGCCTGGACCCTCGCGGTGGACGGGCCCGCCGATCGACTGCCGACGCCGGTCGCACTGCCGCTGCCGGCCGAGGCCGAATACATCGCCCGCGCGGGCTGGTTCGGCGATGGCGCGCCGTGGCTGCAGTGGCTGACGCGCGATCAGAAGCGTCTCGCGCTGACCGAATACGCGACGGCCTCAAGCGGCCCGGCCATCGGCCGGATCGTGATCGATGAGCGCGATCCCGCCTGGGTCGATGTGCACGACGATCTGCAGGAGATCAGCGGTCGGATGTTGTCGGGGCGGCCGGCACTGCTGTGGTCCAGCGAGGCGTCGGGCCGTCGTCAGCTGGAGCTGATTGATCGCCTCACCGGTCAGCGCCAGGCCTTGACTTCGGAGCCCGAGGCGGTGGCCCACCGCGTCTGCAGCGATGGCGAGACCGTCGTCTATGCCGCCGCGCGCGACCGCGGTCGCAGCCGGGAGCTGTTCGCCATCGACCTGCAAGGACGCTCGCGGGCGCTGGATGGTGCAGCCGATCGTCAATGGCGGGATGCGCGTGGCGACGGCGATTGCCAGCGGCTGCTGGTCTCGCGCGCGGCCTGGGCCGAGCCGCCGCGTCTGATGCTGCAGTCGGTGCAGCCCGGCGCGCGACCGATCGATCTGCCGGGCGATGCGCCCGATCCGCTGCTGTCGCGCATCGCGCCGCAGCCGCAGGTCGTCGACATCACCGCCGCCGATGGCCGCACCGGCTTGAATGCGCTGTACTTCCCGCCGCTGGATGGCCGCAGCGGGCCGCATCCGGTGATCACCATGGCCTACGGCGGTCCCGGCATCGCGACCGTCAACTGGAACTGGCATCGCGACACCGCGCTGATCGCCTACTGGCAGCGACGCGGCTTCGGCGTGTTCACCGTCGATACCCGCGGCATGCAGAACCGCGATCGCGAGTTCACCCGCGCGCATCTGAATGCCTTCGGCGTGGTCGATGTGCAGGACCTGTTCGCGGCCGTGCGCCAATTGCCGCAGCGCGTGGCCGGCGTGGATGCGCAACGGATCGGCTTCTTCGGCTGGTCCTACGGCGGCTTCCTGGCGGTGCGGGCGATGCTGGATGCGGACACCCCGTTCGCCGCCGGCGTGGCCGGCGCGCCGCCGACCGACTGGACCCTCTATGACACCGCCTACACCGAGCGCTACCTCGGTCTTCCGGATCAGGGACGCGCATCGACCTACCAGCAGGCGAATCTGGTGGCGCGCGCGGACCAGTTGAGCAAGCCGCTATTGCTGATCCACGGCACCGCTGATGACAACGTGCTGTTCGAGCACACCCTGCGGCTGACCGAGGCCCTGCAGCAGCGCTCGAAGCCCTTCGAGATGATGGTTTATCCCGGCAAGGCCCATGGCATCACCGGACGGGGCGCGCGGCTGCACCTGTACCGGATGATCGACGCCTTCTTCGCGCGCGAGCTGGCCACCAGCGCCGCACCGGCGCGCGCGCCGCTTCCCTGAGAGAGTTTGACGATGGCACTCGTTTATTCGACCAACGGCGGCCGCACCTGTCCCACCTGCCGACAGGCGCAGGCGGACTGCCGCTGCAAGGCCCTGGCCAGCAACGCCATCCTGGGCGATGGCAAGGTGCGGGTGCGCCGCGAAACGGCCGGCCGCAAGGGCAAGGGCGTCACCGTGGTGCTGGGCCTGCCGATGACCGCCGACGGCCTGGCCGACGTGGCCAAGAAGCTCAAGGCCGCGTGCGGCTCCGGCGGCACGGTCAAGGACGGCACGGTGGAGATCCAGGGCGACCATGTGGACAAGGTGATGCAGTGGCTCACCCAGGCCGGCCACGCGCCGAAGAAGGCCGGCGGCTGAGGCGACGCGGCGCTCCGCACGCCGACCTCGGCGCTCGGCGCCGGCCCGCCGGCGTCAGCCCTCCGCCGTGGTCGGGTCGATGATCCGGCGCACGCGCGAGATGCGGTCGGCCGGAAATCCGCCCAGCCGTGCGTGCTCGCGGATCAGCGCCTCGTTCGGCGCGATGTAGACGCAATAGAGCTTGTCGTCGGTGACATAGCTGTGCTGCCACTGGATCGACGGCCCCAGGTCCTGCAGCACGCCGCAGGACTTCTGCGAGACGGCCTGCAGATCGGCCGGCGACAACGCGCCCGCGCCCGGGATGTCGCGTTCGATGACGTATTTCGGCATGATGGATTCCTGTGTGATGAGTCGGCCACGCCCCCTTGGCGGGCCTGGCGTCATGCTCGTCACGGTGCCTGCCACCGTCCTTTAACCGCCATGAAATCGGCCTGAAATCCCGCTCAGGTCGGGAGCCGGGAGCCCGTCCGCATGCTCGTCGACCCGCCCACGGCCGTCACGGCGCGCCACTACCGATTCGGCGAATTCAAGCTGCTGCCCGCGGAGCGCCAGCTGTTCCGGCGTGGCACGTCGGTGGCGCTGACGGCGCGGTCGTTTCAGTTGCTGGTGACGCTGGTCGAGCAGGCGGGACGTCTGCTGTCCAAGGACGAGCTGATGCGGCGCGTCTGGCCGGGCGTGGTGGTGGAAGAGAACAACCTCGCGGTGCAGGTCGCGACGCTGCGCAAGGTGTTGGGCGCGTCCGCCATCGTGACCATCGCGGGCTGCGGCTACCGGTTCGCGATGCCGGTCAGTGGGGTCGACGGCGACGACGCCCCACCCGTCAGAAGCGCCGGCAACCTGCCGCTGCGCCTGCCGCCGCTGATGGGCCGAAGCGAAGAGCTGGCGACGCTGCAGCATCGGCAGGCGAGCGCGCCATTGCTGACGCTGTGTGGTGAAGCCGGTGTGGGCAAGACCCGCCTGGCGCAAGCGCTGGCGATGACCCAGCGGCCGCATTGGCCGGACGGCGTCTGGTGGGTCGATCTGGCCGCATTGCCTGCAGGAACCGACGTCGCGGCGGCGGTGGCGCGCACGTTGGGACTGTCGATGCCGTCGGACGGCGATCGGCTCGACACCTTGGTGGCGCGGCTGGCCACCGCCGCGCTGCTGCTGGTGCTGGACAACGCGGAGCATCTGATCGACGAGACCGGTCGCGTCGCGCAACGGCTGGTGCGGGACACGCCGTCGGTGGCGGTGCTGGTGACCAGTCAGCAGCCCTTGGGCGTGGACGGTGAGCAACTGATGCGGCTAGGCCCGTTGCCGCTGGCGGATGCGGTGCAACTGCTGGCGCAGTGCGCAGGACTGGCTTGGACGCCGTCGCAGATGAGGTCGAGGTCGATCGAAGCCTCCGGTCCGGCGGAAGAAGGGGCGCGCTCCGCCGCCCGGCAGGGCGACAGGTCATCGAATGTCGAGCTCCATGACAGCGAGGATGGCCGTGGCGATGGTGATCGCGGTCGCGATGTCGACAGCAGCGCTCTGCCATGGACGGAAAGCGCCGCCCGGACCGCCGCCCGCATCTGCGAACGGCTCGATGGCAATCCGCTCGCGATTCAGTTGGCTGCGGCGCGGGTGCATGCCTTGGGGCTGGACGGCCTGGAGGCGCGACTGCCGGAGCGTCTCACGCTGCTGGCCCCCGGCGAGACGACGCGAGTGACCCGACGCAATGCCTTGGCGGCCGCGCTGAACTGGTCCTTCGACCTGCTGTCCGACCGCGAGCGCGCGGTGCTGCGACGTTTGGGCGTCTTCCCGGCGAGCTTCTCGCTGCAGGGCGCGGCGCTGGCGCTGGCGGATGACCTGCTGCCCGCCGCGCGCGTGAGCGACACCCTGCTCGCGCTGGTGGACCGATCGCTGGTGGCGGTCGAGCCGGTGGTGCCGCGACGTTTCCGATTGATGGAGACGATGCGCCTGTTCGCGCTGTCGCAAATGGACGCCGCCGGCGAAACCGAAGCGATGCGACGCCGATGGTGCGCAGGCGTGCGGTGGCTTGTCGACGAGGCTTACGAGGAATACTGGAACGCGCCACAGGCCGTCTGGCGGGCGCGTTATGAGCCCGAGCTGACCAACTTGTGGCCGGCGCTCGACACTGCGCTGACGCTCTGCCCGGAGGTGGCGGTGGGGCTGTTCGCTTCATCCTGGCCGGTATGGACGCTCGCCGAAGCGCAGGACCGCGCCCGGGCCATCGCACCTCGTCTGATCGATTGGGCCGATGCGCAGGACGATCCCGGCTTGCAGGCGCGTTTTTGGGAAGCCATGGCACGCGGGCATTCGCTGGATCACCCCGCGGTGGCGAGACAAGCATCCCGGCGGGCGGCGACGCTGTTCCATCAGCTGGGCGATCGTCGCGGCGAGTATCTGGCCCTGGTGGAGCTGGCCTTCAACTGGCGGGTGGATGGCCCGCAGGCGCGCGAGGCGCTGTCGCAGGCGAAGCGGCTGGAAGACGCCGACTGGCCGGCCACCGTGCTGGAGCGCGGCTGGACCACCGACGCCATGATCCACACCACCGCCGGTGACCACGAGGCGGCCCGACGTGCGTTCGAAGCGGCCGTCGCAGTATGCCGGCGCGATGGCCATGAGCTGGGCGTCCTGCGCGGGCTGGTGAACCTGGCCGATCTGGCGCGCGTCGAAGGGCGACTGGACGAGGCGGTGGCGCAAGGCGAGGCCCTGCGCGCGCAGCTGTCCGACGCGCCGGCCACCGGCTTGCTCGGCACCGCGCTGACCAATCTGATCGGCGCCTTGCTGGCGGTGGATCGGGTCGACGACGCGTCGGAGGTCAGCGCGGAATGCGCGCGTCGCATGGGGCCGTTGCTCTTCGATGCGTGCGTGTGGACATCGCTGGACACGCTGGGCCTGCTGCATTTGAAGCGCGGATCGGTCGACACGGCGGCACGCTTGGCGGGTGCCGCTGATCGGGCGTTTCGCGACCATGGCCAGGAGGCCCGTCAGCCGAATGAAGCGGTCGATCAGCAGCGCTTGAACGCGGGCTTGCGGCCCGCGATGGGCAAGTCGCGGCTGCAGCAGTGCCGGGCGGAAGGCGAGGGACTGGACCATGTCGCCGCTCTGTGTCTCGCGTTCGGGCTGGAGGCGAGGGGAGCGAGGAAGCCGTTCAGCACGGGGCACTCGGCGGGCGGGTGAGGCCCGACGAGCGATCCATCTGGCCCGGTCAACGAGGAACGGTGGCCGGTGAACCGTGAACCGTGCACCGTGAACGATGCGGCCCAGTCAGCTCGTCTGTTTCCGCCCATTGCGGCGCGCGGCCATCCCATCGGCGGTGGGCGGCGAGGGCACCTCAGCGCGCGTCGGTGGTCGGGAGACCAGACTCATCGTCATCGTGCCTTTGGGCGTGAGGCGCCAGGCCTGGGAATCCGGCGCCTTCTCCACATAGCCGAGCCGCTGCAGCCGATCCATCGTCGCCAGGGTCAACGGGCTGACGCGGGAGGGGTCGAACGGCAGCCCACCCAGGATCTGCAAATCGGCCTCGGTGAGGTCGAGTCCATAGATCTCGGGCGGTGAGGGCGGATCGCGGTCGTGGCGCATGGCCCGATGTGGCAAACGGGATGCCGGGTGCGCGGAACGCGCAAAACTTCCCGAACCCCTTGAACGCGGGAGCAGCCCCCGAAACAGGCGGGACGCTTGCGACGTTTGCACGCGCGCGGCGGGCGTCGTCCGCCTAAGGTTGGGGTGTCTGGGCCTCAGCTCCCCGAGGCCTTCGGAGACCCGCCATGAGTTTGTCCACGTTCGGTCAACTGATGACCGTACCGTCCACCTCACCGTGCCACGAGCCGTCCGAGCGGACCCGTGCCGCCGGCGCCGGACGCTACCTGCTGCGCTTCGAATCGCTGTTCCACAGCGGCCGCGGTCTGTCCTTCCCGTGCGATGCGCGCGGTCAGGTGGTGATGGACCACCTCAGCGAGCAGGCCCGTGAGAACTACCTCTTCGCCCGCGCCGTGGTGGGACACGAATACGCCACGCCCGTGGTGCAGTGCTGCGACGATTGATCGCCCACCGGATGGGCAGATCGCTCAGAACGGGACTCGGACGACAGCGGCTCACGGCGCGAACGTGAGCCTGCGGAAGTCCTGGACAATGCGAGCATCCGATTCACCCTCGCATCACCTGTCATGAGCGATCAACAAAAACCCGAACTGCCCGACCATCTCTCCGTCGACCCACGCAGCCCGCATCATGTGGCCGCCATCTTCGAACACGACATCGGCATCCGCTTCAACGGCAAGGAACGCGCCGACGTCGAGGAATACTGCATCAGCGAAGGCTGGATCAAGGTGCCGGCCGGGCGCACGCTGGACCGCAAGGGTCAGCCGATGATGATCAAGCTCAAGGGCAAGGTCGAGGCGTTCTACAAGTAATCTCGGTGGTCGAGACTGCTGGGTTAGCGGTCTCTTCTTCTGTCCTGGATTTTTGGGGGGTGGCGCTTTGCGGGGCGCTGCGTTCATGCCGTCGTCTGGCGACGGCACGGGATGGAGGCATTCGCGCCAAGCACGAATACCCCCATCCCATACCGCAGAGGCATTGGTGTCCTGTTTCGGATGGGTGCTGTGGCGTGCGGTGCGTTGTTTTGCTTCGGCGGCGTTGCTGTCAGGCCTTCCTGGGGCACTGGGCGACGGGGTGTGGCGTGGGGTCTTAGGCCCTCGGCCAACTGATCGCGACCCAAAGTCCGCCGCCGGCTCGGTTGCCCATCGCGATGCGGCCGCCATGAGCCTCGGCGATTTCTCTTGCGAGCGCGAGGCCCAGACCACTGCCGCTGCGCTTGGTGGAATAGAACGGCAGCAGGGCCTGCGAGAGCTGCGCTTCGCTCATGCCCGGGCCGCGATCCTGGACCTCGATGCGCCACTCGGCGCGCGGCGCGCTGAGGCTGACGCTGACCTCGTCCGGCGGACCGCCCGATTCATGGGCGTTCTTCAAGAGGTTGATGAGCGCCTGTTCCAGTTGGGCCGGATCGGCGCGGCCCGGTGTGGGCGGCAAGTCGCCCACGAGCTGGAAGCGGTAGTGGTCGGCCAGGCGGTCGAGGAAGGGGCGCCAGTCGATGGGCGCGAGCGCCGGCGCCGGCAATTTGGCGAAGGCGGCATAGCCGGCCAGGAAGCCATGCAGATGCCGGGCGCGCTCGCCGATGCTGGCAAAGACGCCAGGGACGCGATCGAACTGGCCGCGGCGTGCGAGTTCGGCACCGCTGTGCGCGAGCGAAGAAATCGGCGCGAGGGAGTTGTTCAGCTCATGGCTGATGACGCGGATCACCCGCTTCCAGCTGGCGACCTCCTGGCGCGACAACTCCCGCGTCATGCGGCGCAGCAGCCGCAGCCGATGCGGCTGTCCCTGCAGACGGAAGTCCCGCACCGAGAGGTGGAATCGCTCCTCCTGGTCCTCGAGCATCACGCTGAACAGACCGTCCTCGACATCGGCGAGCGCGGCGCGCCAGTCCGGCGGTGCCTGCGCCAGCACATCCGCCAGCAACCGTCCCGCCAGGCCACGGCCCTGGTCCAGCAACTGGCGTGCGGCAATGTTGGCGTAGGCCACTCGCTCCTGCGCATCGGTCAGCACCAGCGCGACCGGCGTGTTCTGCACCACGGTGTCCAGCAGCAGCTCACGCTGCGCCAGATGCCGTCGCTGCTCCCGCAAGGCCTGACCCAGCTCGCTGTGCAACTGCATCAAGCTGGACAGCTCGGACAGCCCACCCGGTGGATCCGCCGCAATGGCACTGCCGAATTCGCCGTCGCGATAACTCAGCACCGTGCTCTCCAGCGCGCGCAGCAAACGCCGCAGCGGTGAGAGCAGCGCCCCCGCCAATCCCCAGGCCAACGGCAGCAGCAGGACGATGGTGAGCAGCAGGGCCGGCCAGCCCCAAGGCGTCAAGCCGGCGTAGCCCAGGCTGCGCGCGATCGCGGGCATCGGCCAGAGGGTGAGGCCCGCATGCAGCAGCAAGGCCGCGCCGCCCGCCGACAGCAAATACAGCGTCAGACGCAAGCGCAGCGAGTGACGCCAGCCGCCGCGCATCAGGCGTCCAGACCGTAACGTTCCATGCGCCGATACAGCGCCTGACGCGACAGCCCCAACCGCTGCGCCGCACGGCTCACCACGCCCGATGCGGCTTCCAGCGCCGCGACCACCGCCTCCCGGCTCGGCTCATCCAGATTCCGTGAGGCCGCCGCTTCCACCAGGGGCAGGGCCAGGTCTTGCGCGCCGATGGACTGACCCGGCGATAGCAGCGCCGCGCGCTCGATCACGTTCTTCAGCTCCCGCACATTCCCCGGCCAGGCATGCGCCATCAAGGCGTCGCGCGCGCTGTCGCCGAGCTGTGCGCGACCGGCCAGGAAATGCTCGGCCAAAGGCAGGATGTCTTGCGGCCTCTCGGCAAGGCCCGGCAAGGTGATCTCGATGACATTCAGCCGGTAGTACAGGTCCTCGCGGAAGCTGCCGGCTCGCACCATCGCGCGCAGGTCCGCATTCGTGGCCGACAGCACCCGCACCGTGGTGTGCCGGGTCCGGCTGGAACCGAGCCGCTCGAACTGACCAGTCTCCAGCACCCGCAGCAGCTTGACCTGGCCCGCCAGCGGCAGATTGCCGATCTCGTCGAGGAACAAGGTGCCGCCATCGGCCCGCTCGAAACGACCGTCGCGCGCCCGCGCCGCGCCGGTGTAGGCGCCGCTGTCGGCACCGAAGAGCTCCGCCTCGATCAGATCGCCGGGCAGAGCGCCGCAATTGATGGCGACGAAGGGACCATCCCGCACCGCCGAGTTGTCATGGACGATGGCCGCGATGCGCTCCTTGCCGCTGCCGTTGGGCCCGGTGATCAACACCGGCGCCGGCGCCCGGGCGACCTGGCAGGCCAGCTCCAGGCAATGCAGCAGCGCGGGCGACTCCACCACCAGACCATTCAGCCGATAGCGCTGGGTCAGCGCGTCTCGACGCTGCCGGAAGGCCTGACGGGTTTGCCGCAGCTCGCGGTTGTTCTCGCCCAGCTCCAGCAGGTTCTCGACAGTGGCCAGCAGCTTCGCGTCGTCCCAGGGCTTGGCGAGATAGTCGGCCGCGCCGGCCTTCACCAGCGCCACGGCCTGTTCCAGCTGGGTCCAGGCGGTCAGCAGGATCACCGGCAGGTCGGGATGGGCCGCGCGAAGGCGCTGGAACAGCGCCCGACCTTCTTCACCGGACGTGGTGTCCGCGCTGAAGTTCATGTCCTGGATCACCAGGTCCACCGGCTGGCGCGACAGCACCGCCAGCCCCGCTTCCGGATCGGCCGCGTACAGCGGCGTGATGTCGTGCAGCGAGAGCAGCAGCGTCAGCGCCTCGCCCACGGCGGGATGGTCATCGATGATCAGGACGGTACGCATGGCCGGCGCAGCATATCAACCTTCAACCGCCGCGCAACGCGACCACCGGCGGCAAGGCCGCAGCCCGTCGCGCCGGCCCGAAGACCGCGATCTGCCCCAGCGTCCACAGCACCAGCGCTCCCACCGGCAGATAGATCGCCGGGAGGCGAGGCAGCTCGTAATACCGCATCAGCAACAGGCTGATGCCGTAAGCGCCCACCATGCCCAGCAGGATGCCGACCGTGCTCAGCAACAGGTTCTCGGTCTGGAAGTAGCGCAGGATCTGGCCCCGCGTGGCGCCCAGCGCGCGTCGCGTCCCGATCATCCGCGTGCGCTGCTGCACCCAGAAGCTGGCCAGCCCGACGATGCCGAAGGCCGTCACCACCAGCAGCCCGATGCACACACCCGCCAGCAACTGGATCATCGAACGGTCCTGCCGGTAGTAGTCATGCCGCTGATCGCTGAGGGTGGCCTGATCGCGCACCAGACGCTTGATGCCCGGGCTGTTGTTCAGCAGCAGCGCGCTCGCCGCCTTCAGCACCGCATCGCGCTGCGCCGGATCGACCCGCAGCAGATAGCTGCCCGATCGATAACTGGGCCGCAGCGGCAGGATCATGGTGTCCTCGCCTTCGCCATCTTCAGCCCCCGGATGCGGCGCCACCAGCCGGTCCACCACGCCCACGATGCGGTGCGGCTCATCGCTGAACACCCACATCGGCTTGCCCAAGGGCGAGCCGTCCGGGAACAGACGCTGCGCCATGCGGCGGGTGATCAGGATCGCCGGCACCTGCGGCGGATTCGCGCTCTGCAGCAGCGCCAGGTCGACATACTCGGACGGCAGGAAGTCGCGTCCCTCGGTCAGCCGCAGCCCGCTCGTTTCCAGGAAGTTCTCGCCGGCCAGATAGTTGGCGGCCGAGACCACCGCGTTCTCCTCACCGCCGGCCCGCAGCCGCACGCCCGAGTAGCTGGACTGATTTCCGTACGGGATCTGATTGACGATGCTGGCCTGCTTCACGCCGGGGATCTGGCGCAGCGCCTGCAGATCGGCCTGCGTCTGCGGGCCGTCGTTCTCGGTGCGGGTCATGCCAGAGACCTGCAGCATCAGCAGCTCCGCATCGGCCATGCCGGACGGCTCGCTGATGCGCTCGATCCGCTGGCTGATGAGGAACAGCGCATTGCAGACGATCGCGCAGGTCAAGGCGATCTGCAGCACGATCAGACCCGCGGCGGTCTTGTGACGCTTGAGCGTCGAGAGAATGGGCAGGATGTCCATGACGTCACCTCATTGCGACTTGAGTTGCAGGGCCGGCGTGATCTGACAGGCGCGCCAGGCCGGCAGCAGACCCGCCAGCAGGCTCGCGAGCAGCGACAGCAGCAGCGTGGTGGCCAGCATCTGCCCATCCAGCTGGGCCAGACGCGCATAGGGCGCCGGATTCATCCGCACCACCCACAGCCCGACCCAGGTCAGCATCAGGCCCAGCAGGCCGCCCGCCAGACCCAGGCTGCCCGCCTCCACCAGAAACTGCAGGAAGATCTGTCGCCGTGGCGCCCCGAGCGCGCGCCGCACGCCGATCTCGCCGCTGCGGCGCAGGCACTTGGCCAGCAGCAGGCCGACGGTGTTGGTCAGGCAGACCAGCAGGAAACCGAAGGCCAGCCACACCTGCAGCCGGATGTCGCTGGGCACGACCTTGCGCACGGCCAGCCAGTCCATCACCGCCCACAGCTTCGGATTGGCGGGACGCTCGAATCGTCCGGCCTGACGCTGCAGCTCGGAGTACTGCGTCAGGTAGCTGAAGTAATCGCGTCGCTGCTGCGGCGTGTCCAGCTGCACCCAGTACTGCAGCCAGGCGCACGGCGTATTCAGAGCCCGTTGATCGGACCCGCTGTTGCCCCAGCAATTCATGCTGCCGGAGCCGCCCAGGCGCAGCGCATACGAGGTGGCCAGCGGCAGATAGACCTCCGCCGCCTTGGCATACGGGCCGAGCGTCAGATCGAAGAAGTGCGGCGCCGGCCGCCAGGGCTTCAGCACGCCGACGATGGTGAAGTCCTTGTCGCGCAAGCGCAGTGTCTTGCCACGGCTGTCCACACCGCCGAAGAGCCGCTGGTTGAGCTCGTCGGAGATCACCGCCACCCGCGCTTCCGCCGTGTCCTCCGCTGCGCTCCAGCCCTGGCCGAAGCGGAACGGCGCTTCGAACATCGAGAAGAAGTCCGCCGTCGTGTAGCGGGAGCGGCTGAAGAACGGCGCCTGGGCCGCATCGCCCGAACCCGCCGGATCGACCGCGATGTTGCCGGCGGTCATGATCACCTGCTTCACGCCGCGCTTGTCGCGCAGCAGCGCTTCCGCATCGAATCGGGTGAGCTGCAGCGCGGGTTCGCCGCCGGGCTGGTAGTCCCGCATCGGCTCGGCGTCCAGCTGCACATTGAAGAGCCGGTCGCTCTTGCCCGGAATCGGATCGCCGGACAGCACATGGAACACCGTCAGCGTGGTCATGCAAGCGGCCACGCCCATGGCGATCGACAGCAGCATCAGCGCGGTCAGACCGCGATGGCGACGGAAGCTGCGCAGGCCGAGTTCAAGGTAGTAGGTCAGCATGTCAGGGTCTCGCGGTGAGGAGCTGATTCACGGCCGCCAGTTGCGGCTCGCCCAAGGCGCCGGCGGCCTGCTGCAACAGCAGCTTGGCCAGCACATAGCGGTGACGCGCCTGTTCCCAGGCATTGCGGGCATTGCTTTGGGTCTGGATGGCCAGCAGCAGATCGGTCATGCTGCGCGCGCCCAGGTCCAGACCGCTGCGGGTGGAGGCCAGTGCCTTGTCGGCCGCCTGCACCGCGGCACCGGCCGTCTGCATCTGGCTCAGCGCGGACAGCACCGCCTGGTACTGCGCCTGGGTCTCGCGGGTGAGCGCGCGTTGCGCCGCTTCCAGGTCTTCCCGCCGCTGTTCCCGCTGATAGACGGCTTGCCGCTTCTGCGACTCGATCGCGCCGCCGGCAAACAACGGGATCGTCAGCCGCAGACCGACGGTGCTGTTGTAGCGACCCGCGTCCTGCGGCGCCACGGCCGGGCCGGACAGGCGCTCACCGTCCAGTCCGAGGCTGAGCGTCGGCAGATGCGCCGCCCGCGCCGCGGCAATGCGCTGCTCGCTGGCCTGCAGGGTCAGGCTGCCGGCACGCAGGCTGGGGTTGTCTCGCAGGGATTGCGCGACCCACGCCGCCGGATCGGCCGGATCGGGCAGCAGCATCGCCAGTTCAGGGGCGAGCGGTTGAAGGTCGCCGGGCATGCGACCGGTGATCTGGGCCAGCGCTTGCCGCGCATCCGCGAGCGCTTCGCGGGCGGCGGCGGTCGATCCGCGCGAGAGCTCGAAATAGGCGCGTGCCTGCTCCACATCGAGCGAGGCGGACAAGCGCGCTTCGAAGCGCGCCTGCGCCTGATCCACCTGCTGACCATAGGCGTTCTCGATTGCCTGCGCCGTGTCGAGACTGGCCTGCGCGGTCAGCACATTGAAATAGGCGCTGGCCACCCGCGCGCAGAGTTCGGCCTCGGCCGCGCGCACACGGGCGTCCTCGGCGCTGACCAGCGTGGTCGCGGCGTCGAGGCTGCGCAGACGGCTCAGGTCGATCAGCACCTGGCTCAGGCTGTGGGTGAGCTGATGCTCGCGCTGACCGTCCGCTTGATGGCGGCGTTCCGCCAACTGCGCCGACCATTGCGGCAGCAGCGCCGCGCGGGCCTGGACGGCCAGCTCGGCCTGCTCGCCGCGCACGGCCCGCGCGCTCGCCAGCAGCGGATCGGCTGCGCGCGCCTGGGCATAGATGTCGAGCAGGTCCTCCGCGCGTGCCGCCGCGGGCAGGCAGCAGCCGACGCACAGCAGCACCAGCGCGATCGCGCCGAGTCGCGTGGCCAGGCGAGCGGCGCCCGCGCGAGCCGGGGTGGGATGAGCCTTCATTCCACGGTCGCCGCGCGCAGTTGCGCCGGGTCCAGATGCAGCTCGGCCGCGATGTCCACCACCTGGCCATCGATCACATGCACATTGCGCTGCGCGCGCGCCGCGAGCTGCGGATCATGGGTGACCATCACGATGGTCGCGCCTTCGCGATGCAGCTCTTCCAGCAGGTCCATGACGCTGCGGGCCATCGCGCTGTCCAGGTTGCCGGTCGGCTCGTCCGCGAGCAGCAGGCGCGGCTGTCCCGCCAAAGCCCGCGCGATCGCGACCCGCTGCTGCTGACCGCCGGACAGCTCGGCCGGATAGTGACGTTCCCGCGCCGAGAGGCCGACCCGCGCCAGCGCCTCGCGGGCGCGGCGGCGGCGCTCATCGGCCTTCATGCCGCGATAGCGCAGCGGCACCTCGATGTTGTCCAGCACATTCAGATCGGGAATCAGGTTGAAGGCCTGAAAGATGAAGCCGATCTTCTCGTTGCGCATCTTCGACCGCTGGGTGTCGTTCATGCCGCTCACATCCACCCCATCGAGTTCATAGCGGCCGCCGGTGAAGGCCTCCAGCAGTCCCGCGATGGTCAGGAAAGTGGTCTTGCCCGAGCCAGACGGGCCGGTCACGGCGACGAATTCACCTTCGCGCACCAGCAGGTTGAAGTCGCGCAGGGCATAGGTCTCGATCATCTCGGTGCGATAGACCTTGGACAGCGATTGCATCTTCAGCATGGGAGTTCTCTCGCGTTCGTTGAAATCTGGAAAGGTGGAAAGCTGGAAACCTGGAAAGGTGGAAAGCTGGAAAGCTGGAAAGGCGGAAGGGTTGAAAGCTGGAGCCTCGCGGCCCGCTCACTGGCTGATCGCGACCTGCTCGGCGCCATCGAAGGCCCGCGTGCCGCCGACGATGACCTGATCGCCGACCTTCAGCCCCTCCAGGACTTCGACCTTCGACAGGCTCTGCGCACCGAGCCGGATCGGCCGCTTCACCGCCTGACCGTCCTGCAGCACATAGGCGAAGCGCCCGCCGCCTTCTTCCACGAAGGTGCCTCGGCTGACGGTCAGCACCTTGTCGCGCTGATCGAGCATCACCCGCACCGACAGGCGCTGGTTCTGACGCAGCTGATCGGGCACCTTGCCGTCGAAACGCAGCCGTGCGGCGACTTCGCCATTGACCACTTCCGGCGACACCGAACTCACCAGCCCGCGCCATTGCTGACCATTGCCGCCGATCTCGCCCGGCATGCCGATGGCGAGGTCGCGCGCAAAGCTTTCAGCGACCTGCATCTGCACTTCCAGCGCGGTCAGGTCGACGACCGTCAGCAGGCCGGTGCCGGCCGCCACATTCGCCCGCTCGGCGACCAGCAACTGACCGACCTGGCCGTTGACCGGCGAGCGCAGCTTCAATTCATCGACCTGCCGCTGCAGGTCCTGCACCAGCAACTGCTGGCGTTGCAGCGCCTGCTGCCGGGCCTGCAGCTCGAACTTCAGGCTGTCGTCCTTCAGACCGACGCCGGCCTGCGCATGGTTCAGCGTGATGCGCGCCTTCTCCATTGCATCGCGCGCCTTCTCCACCTGCATGCCGGCCACCGCGCCCGCCTCGAAGGCCTTGGTCTGGCGCTCCAGGTCGTTGCGGGCGGTCTGAAGATCGATCGCGGCGCTTTCCCAACTGCTCTTGAGCGCGGAGCGCTGCTCGCGGGCATCGACCTCGGCCCGCATCAGCTCGGTCCGCAGCGCATCGGCATTGCTTTGTTCCTGGGCCAGCTTGGCGCGCAGGTCGGGGCTGTCGATCTCGCCCAGCAACTGGTCCTTCGCGACCTGGTCACCGGCCTTGACCTTCAGCACCAGATTGCCGCCATGCAGCGCATAGACGGTCGGGCTCATGGCGGCCACCACCTTGCCTTCGCCCGCAATGTCGCGCACCAGCGGGCCGACCTCGACGGTGGCGATGCTCAGGCGCTGCAGGCTCACCGACGCATCGCTGCGCATCATCCGCTGCACGGCCGGCAGCGCCACCGCCGCTGCCACGAGCAAGGTCACGCCGATCAGCGCGGGAATCAACCGCCGCCGATGGCCGAAGAAGCCGGGCGAGGCGCTGAGGGGGCGGTCCTGGGCAGAGGTGTCGCGAATCATGGTGAGGTCCGAGGGTTGTTGCGACCTGGGAACGCAAGCGCCGTGCCATCGATGGCTTCGGTGAAAAGCCGCATGAAATCAACGACTTGCCTTGATGGCTGCGCATGCCGCCACTGTCCGCGGACACTTTCCCGGACACCGGACACCGGACACCGGACACCGGACACCGGACACCGGACACCGGACACCGGACACCGGACACCGGACACCGGACACCGGACACCGGACACCGGACCCGTACTCGCCTGTCAGCCTGCCAAGGCGGCAGCCCTCTGCGCCGTGGTGCATGCGAAGGGCGCCACGTACGCGCAGGCAGTGAGGGACTCGCCATCAGCCAGTCGTCCCGATCGAGGCACCCTGCGTGACAGGCGATGCGCCATGGGACACGTGCGTGGGAATGCCGACTTCATCAGCGCAGACCGCCACGCCATCACCCCGATGCGCGAGTGGCGTGGGGGATGCCGAGTCGCTCTTCTCCCCCCATCGCACTTGACCAAGTCACCCGCCCACTGGTTGCCGTGAAGCAGTGACGTCATCTGACTGAGCTGAGCAGATGCGCGATCCGGCGCCCGATCGAATACTCGTCGCTCCTTCACTGAACGACGCTTCCACGGCGAAGCGAGCTGACCATGACCGCGACCTCATCCACCTCGACGGCGACCTCGTCGACCTCGACGATCTCCACGATCTCTTCGATGCATCCGATCAACGTGTCTCCAGTCGCCATCGGCACTGCGGCAACGATCGGCTCCGTCGCCTCCGCGACGCCCACGCCCACGCCCACGCGCGCCGCGTCTGCGAAGTCATCACGAGCCGACTCGTCGAATCCATCCGCTGAGCCTTCCGCTGAGCCGAGCGCGCCACTGCGGCCAGCGCCGTCCGAGATCGCGGCGTGGCTGAATCATCCCGACGCGGCCATGTCGGCCCAGCGCGTCGGCCTGCGCCGGATGGCCGGCTTCAAGCGGGCGCGCGATGCAGCCGGCGCCGCCGGCACGGACGCCGACGACGCGGCCGACGCGGGCGAGCCTCCTGCAGCCGTGTCGGGCGACCCCGGGAGCGCAGCGCCGTCTCAGCGAACGTCATCGCCCTCCTCGAACGGTGGCGATGACGACCGCGAGGACGGCGCGGTGCTCCCCATCGGATCCGGGCGTGGCGCCGAGGCGGCGATCACCTCCGGATCCAGCGGTGTGGGATCCGGGCTCGCCGGAGCCAGCGCCGGGCCGGCAGGCGGTGGGGCATGGGGCCTCGGTCTCGGCGGCCTGCTCCTTGCGGGCGTGGCCAGTGGCGGCGGAGGCGGCACATCGTCCCGTTCGATGGGGATCGGCAGCGACACGCCGGCGTCCGCAGGAGGCGGGAGCAGCGCGAGGCCAGGTGTCGGCGGCCCGTCCTATTCAGGCTCGTCCGCCGATGCCAATGCCAATGCCGATGCCGATGTCGATCGCCCATCGAGTCGCGAGTCCGTGCCTGACCCCACCAGCGGCAGCAGCGCTGGGGCGAGTCAGCCTTCGGCGGGCGGCCCAAGCGACACGCCTGCGACGGTCGGTGACGGCACGTCCGCATCCGGCGGAACCGGCAAGACAGGCAGAGCGAGCGGAGCGGGTGGGACCAGTGAGGCCGCTGGCGCCAATGGGTCGGGCGGCACGAGCGGGACGACCGCCGGTGGCCAAAACCATCCGGGCCATCCATCCTCTTCCGACCCGAGCCGCGCGGAGGGCGCCGGGCCATCCGGCACGCCAGCGCTGACACCGCCCACGGTCGAGACGCCCCCTTCGGCGAGCGCGGGTCCATCGCCAACCGATGGGAACCCCGCGCCCACGCCCACGCCGACACTGATGCTGAATGCAGCGGTGATGGATCTGCCGACCGGCATGCCCGCCACCCGCGACGCGACGATCACGGTCGGTCATCTCGAGCCCGGTGCCTGGTGGTGGTATCGGCTGGATGGCGCGACCGAATGGACCCGGGGCGTCGGCACCGAGATCTCGAAGGCGCTGTTCCAGACCCAGGGCGAGCACACCGTCGAGGTCTATCAGATGGATGCGGCCGGCAATGACGGCGCCATCGCCCGCCTGACCTTTCTGCTGGACACCGTGGCATCTGATCCGGCGAGCGTCCGACTGCAACGGGATACCGGCGTGCAGGGCGACGGCATCAGCCAGGACGCGAGCCTCGTCATCGCGGGTGTCGACAGCAATGACCAGTGGTTCTACAGCGTGGACGGTGCCGACTTCGTGCAAGGCCAGGGCGACACGCTGCCGGACTCAGCCGTGGGCGCAGATGGCACCCACAACATCCGCATCGTGGTGCGCGACCCCGTGGGCAATGAAAGCGCGTCAACCAATGTGCGCGTCACCCGCGACACCACCGCGCCGGTCAGCCCGGGGGTGCGTCTCTACGCCGACACCGGCGACGACGACGGCGATCGGCTGACAAATCAACCCGCGCTGGTCTTCACCGGGCTCGAGGCCCAGGCGCGGTGGTCGATCAGCGTCGACAACGGCCAGCACTGGATCGACAGCAACGAGCCGGGCAGCAGCCGCTTCAATGGCGCTGGCGTGTTCGACCGCGATGGCGTCTGGACCGTGTTGACCCGCCAGATCGATGTGGCCGGCAACATCAGCGCCGCAGGTCCCGCCTTCCAGTTCACGCTGGACCGCACCCCGCCGTCCGATTTCACCCTGCGTCTGAAACACGACACCGGGATCGATGTCACCGACCGGCTCACCCGCGACGCGACCGTGGTCGTGGAGGGGCTCGACGACGGCGAGACCTGGCTGTTCCAGATCGATGACGAGCTTCAGTGGCGGACGGTCACCGACACCCAGGAGATTGCGCACAGCGTGTTCACCCGCGATGGCCTGCACCGCGTCACGGTGGCCCGTCTCGATGCCGCGGGAAACCGGACCGAATCCAGCCTCAGCTTCACCCTCGACACGCAGGCGCCTGGCGCGCCAAGCTTGGCCCTCGGCTCGGCATCGACGTCCGCGACAGGCGTCGCATCGGCCTTGGCGCAGGCCGCGCTGCCGACCGATCTGTGGGCGCAGGCTCTCCCGAGCGTGTGGACCACGGAGCAGGCGCCGTTGTTGGGGTGATGCCTGACCTGATCGCCCCGTTCGAGGCGATCAGGCCGGCGCTCACTTTGCGAAGCTGTCGCGCAGTCCGGTGATCTTGTTGAACACCGGTTGGTCGGCCCGATGGTCGACGCGGTCGGCCACGAAGTAGCCGTGGCGCTCGAACTGGAACTTCTGGTCCGGCTGGGCCTGCGCCAGCGACGGTTCCAGGTAACCCTGGACCACGCGCTTGGAGTCCGGATTCAGCAGCTCCAGGAAGTTGCGGTCGCCCGCGTCCGGCTGCGCTTCGGTGAACAGGCGGTCGTACAGACGCAGTTCGGTTGCGATGCCCTCGTGCGCGCCCACCCAGGTGATCACGCCCTTGACCTTGACCGCATCCGCGCCCGGCGTGCCGCTCTTGGTGTCCGGCACCAGCTTGGCCAGCACCGCCGTGATGCGGCCGTCCGCATCCTTCTCGCAGCCGGTGCACTCGATGATGTAGCCGTACTTCAGGCGGGCCTTGTTGCCCGGATAGAGGCGGTGGTAGCCCTTGGTCGGAACTTCCAGGAAGTCCTCGCGCTCGATCCACAGCTCGGGGCCCAGACTGAATTGCCGAGTGCCCAGCTCCGGCACATGCGGATGCGCCGGCGCCTGGCAGGGCTCGCGATGATCCAGCGAGCCGAAGACTTCGGCGTAGTTCTCCAGCTTCAGGCGCACCGGGTCCAGCACGGCCATCGCGCGGGCGGCCTTGCCTTCGAGGTCGGCGCGCAGGTAACCGTCCAGCACCGAATACTCGATCCAGGCGGTGGTCTTCGACGCGCCCGTGCTTTCCACCATCGCGCGGATCGACTCCGGCGTGTAGCCGCGACGGCGCATGCCGACCAGCGTGGGCATGCGGGGATCGTCCCAGCCGCTCACATGGCCGTCCTCGACCAGTTGGCGCAGCTTGCGCTTGGAGGTCACCACATAGGTCAGGTTCAGCCGGCCGAATTCATATTGATGCGGCAGCGGCCGGGCCAGCAGGCCGCCCTGGGCCAGGTGCTCGACCAGCCAGTCGTAGAACGGCCGCTGGTCTTCGAATTCCAGCGTGCAGATGCTGTGGGTGATGCACTCCAGCGCGTCCTCGATCGGATGCGCGAAGGTGTACATCGGATAGATGCACCAGCGGTCGCCCGTGTTGTGGTGGGTGGCGCGGCGGATGCGGTAGAGCGCCGGATCCCGCAGGTTGATGTTGGGCGACGCCATGTCGATCTTGGCGCGCAGCACCATCGCGCCGTCCGGATGCTGGCCATCGCGCATCTCGCGCAGACGGGTCAGGTTCTCTTCCGGCGTGCGGTCGCGGAACGGGCTGTTCTTGCCGGGCGTGGAGAAGTCGCCGCGGTTGGCGCGCATCTCGTCCGGGGTCTGCTCATCCACATAGGCCAGACCCTGGCTCACCAGATACTCCGCGCTGCGGTACATCAGGTCGAAGTAGTCGCTGGCGTAGAACAGGTGATGGGCCGCGCCCGGGGCCGCGGCATCGGACGCGGCGGGGGATTCCCAGCTCCAGCCCAGCCAGGCCACCATCTCCTTGATGGCGTCCACATATTCCTGCTCTTCCTTCTCCGGATTGGTGTCGTCGAAGCGCAGATGGCAGACGCCGCCGTAATCCCGGGCCAGACCGAAGTTCAGGCAGATGCTCTTGGCATGGCCGATGTGCAGGTAGCCGTTGGGCTCGGGGGGGAAGCGGGTGCGGATGCGGGCCGGGTCCAGCGGACCGGCCGCATGGTGGGCCGCGTCGCCGGGCGTGCCGGCGAAATGACGGGGCGGCTGGAAACCCTGCTCCAGGTCGCGCTCGATGATGGCGCGCAGGAAATTGCTGGGCTTGACGGCGCCGTCCGTCTTGTCGTGCGCGGCAGCGCCTTCGGTCTTGTCGTGGCTGGCAGACATCGGTGGAAAGTGTGCGGAAGAGGCGGGCGATTCTACGTGGCTCCATCCCGCAGGGCGGTCGTCACATTCGCGGGCTTTGGCGCCATCGCCCTGCGCGGCGATCGACCGCCGTCGTCCCGCCGCCATCGCCCGCTTCGCCCAGTGCCGAGAACCCGGCTCATGCGGCCGCCGTGTGCGCGGCCGGGCGCATCAAAGCGCCTTGAACAGATGGGCATACATCCGGCTGACCGCCAGCTTCTCCGGCCGCTGCCGGAACTTCAGCGTCAGGCGGCCGGACTCGTCCCGCAGCACCCGGTCGACGGCATCCACCTGCACGATGTGGCCTCGGTGCACCTGCCAGAAGCGGTCCGCATCCAGCTGCGGCAGCAATTCGCGGAGCGAGATCCGCACCAGATATTCCTGATCAGCCGTCAGCACCCGCACATATTTGTCGGCGGCCTCCAGGAAGACGATCTGATCCACCGGCAGCAGCACGATGCTGTCGCCGACGCCGACCTGCAGATGCCGCAGTCGGGTCGCCGAGCCGGCGCCGGCGGGCGACGACCCACTTCCCGGCGAGCCCGCGTCGCCCGATGAAGTCCCGGAGGCGCCGCCGGCCACGCCGGAAGCGCCGATCGAGCCGTTCGCGCCGCTCGCGCTCAGCCCGGCGCCCGCCGAGGCCAGCAACCCGCGCAGTTGCGCGAGGGCGGCGTCCAGCGCCTGCGGCGCGGGCTGACGCTGTGCCAGTGCCTGCTGCAACCGCGCGACGGTCTGGGACAGCCGCTCCCGCTGCACCGGCTTCAGCACGTAATCGACCGCGGCCCGCTCGAAGGCCTGCAGCGCGTACTGGTCGTACGCGGTCACGAACACCAGCAGCGGGAACGGCTTCTCCTGCGGCCACTCGTCGGCCAGCACGGCGGCGGCCTCCAGCCCAGTCATGCCTGGCATGCGGATGTCGAAGAAGCAGATGTCCGGCTGATGCCGCAGCGCCAGATCGACCGCTTCCTGGCCATGACTGGCCATCGCGGTGATCTGCAGCGCGGGCCACAGGGCGGTCAGTTCCTGCCGCAGATGCGCGGCGAGCAGTTCTTCGTCTTCGGCAATCAGGGCGGTGGGCATGGCGCAATCCTGAACAGGCGGTTGGTGGAAGTGGCGGGTGGAAAGAAGGGGAAGGAGGCGGTACCTGGAGGCAGCGGCTCAGCGATTCAGCGATTCAGCGATTCAGCGGTTCTGCAATTCAGCGGTTGAGCAATTCAGAATGCGGCTCCGGGCTGCAGCGCCGCTTGCGGAATCCGGATCCGGGCGCGGGTGCCGCCTTCGGGGCGGGCGCTCAGGTCCAGGGATGCGCCGGGCCCGTAGGCCACCGCCAGTCGCTCCCGCACCTGCTGCGTGCCGAACCCGCCGCCGGGCGCGGGGCGGGCCTCGGGGTCCAGACCGCGACCATCGTCATCGACCTCGAGAATCAGGGTGGCGTCCTCGACGCGAGCCCCGATCCGCAGCAGGCCGCCGCCGACATGGGCCTCCAGTCCATGCTTGATCGCGTTCTCGGCCAACGGCTGCAGCAGCAGCGGCGGGACCGGCGTG
Source organism: Burkholderiaceae bacterium (assembly GCA_913776825.1). Taxonomy (GTDB): domain Bacteria; phylum Pseudomonadota; class Gammaproteobacteria; order Burkholderiales; family Burkholderiaceae_C; genus Roseateles. The sequence goes on along the minus strand of CAJYPV010000021.1, from coordinate 20,948 downwards.
TCGGCCAGGGCGTCCGGCAGATCGAAGGAGAAGCGCAGCCGCGACCCCATGCGCACCTGCATCAGCGCCAGGTAGTCGCCGAGCCGGGCGAACTCATCGCGCAAGGCATGGCGCTCCGCGCGCGACGCCGACAGCGTGGCGCGCAGGAAGGCGATCAGGTGATCCAGCATCGCTTGCGCGCGGTCCTGGTCCATGCCGATCAGCACCCGCAGATTGGCCAGCGTGTTGAACAGCATGTGCGGCTCCAGCTGGGACTCCAGCAGCCGCAACTGGGTCTCGGCGGCCTGCAGGCGCGCGAGCTCGGCCTTGGCTTCCGCGTGGGCCACCCGGCTGCGGCCGAGGAAGACCAGCGTCAGCCCGATGCCCGGAATCAGTGAAAACAGCATCCCGGTCATCGCCCGGCGCCAGGTGGTGTTCAGCAGACCCTTTTCCTGGAAGCCGGTGAAGAAATTGGCCATCTCCACGCCCAGGCTGTAGCCGATCAGAGAGCCGACCAACAAGGACACCATCATCAACGGCCAGCCCGGCCAGTCGTAGGGTCCGGTGATCGGCCAACCCATGCGGCGACGCACGGTCCATTGCGCCCAACCCAGCAGGTAACGCAGCGACTGGCAGCAGAGCGAGCAGGCCAGCGAGATGAAGAAGCAGTAGATCAGTGTGGGCTTCAGGGCTTGGCCGAACACCACGACGAGCAGCGCGGTGATGCCGAGCGCGAGAACCACGACCAACCCGAACTGGCGCAGCACCCAACGACCCGCCTCGCCCGGGGTGGGCAGACGGGGCGCGTAGCGGGCCGTGTCCTCGTCGCAGGGTCGGGTGAGGGAATGGGGGAGGGAGGTCATGGGCTCAGCCATCCAGGGCGAAGTCATCGAGGGCAGGGGCAGGGGCAGGGGCAGGCGCAGGACATTCAGGCCACGCCATCAGGCCAGTGCGGCGCCGTCGGTGCGGGGCGATGCGCTGCGCAGCACATTCAGCGCACGGCCGAGGAAGAGGCCGCCGAACAGGCCGAACAGCAGGCTGAAGCCATCGGCGAACCAGGGCTGCAGCGCCAGCGCCGGTTGCCGGGCCAGGCTCATGCCGACGGCGAACCGGCAGCAGAAGATGCCCAGCATCACCGCCAGCGGCCACCAGCTGCCGGGGACGAGGAAGCGGGCGGACGCGCCATCCCAGCGAGCGCCCTGAGGCCAGCCGGTGGCACGCACCAGCACCGCGCCCAGAACGACGCCCGCCGCCCAGGCGACCAGCGCGGCCGGGCCGGCGCCGAAGCTGCTCGCCACGCCCCAGGCCCCGAAGAGCAGCCAGGCGGCCGGCCACATCATGAGGCGGGTGCGGCTCATCGCCTGCGGGCGGCTCTGACGCCGGCCCATCATCAGGACAAAGATCAGGATCAACCAGACGAAGGTCGGGATGTGACGCAGGACGGTGATCAGGTCAGGCGTGGTCGGCATGTCGGGCTCCGTGAGTCGGTGGGCTGTGGAATGGCCCTGACTGTGCGCGCCACCGCCTGCATTGCCCAGCGAGGCGCGACGAAGCGAGGATTTCCGGCGCCAACGGTGTCGAGCCGGCGCGAACGGTGGTGCCTGGTGGCCCGACGACCGCCGCAGCCGCCGCGGCGCGCCGTCGCCCACTCGCCCCGGCGAGGCGGGATCGGGGCCGGAACACCGCCGTTCACCGCCGATCCGGGCTGCATCCAGGCGTCCGATCAGCGACGACGTGAGCGCGAGCTGCCGCCGCCGCCCAGCAGGCTGCCCAGCACCCCGCGCACGATTTCCCGGCCGACCGACGAGCCGATCGACCGCAGCGCCGACTTGGCCGCCGTCTCCGCCAGGCCCTCGCGCCGGCCGCCGCGCGGGCCGGTGCTGCCGAACAGCATGTCCTTGAGGCCGTCCAACATGCCGCCGCTGGTGTCCTGAGGCGCGGGCGCCTCGCGACCGGGCAGCGGCTTGCTCTGCCGGAAGGCGTCGTCGGCCTCATCCGCCATCGAGCCGGCGGTACCGGGGCGGGCGCCAGCGCGATCGGCCGGTCGCGCGCCGTCGCGGGCTTCGGCGGCGGCCGGTGTTGCGGCGGCGCGGCCGGTCAGACGCTCATACGCGGAGTCCCGATCCACCGGCTCGTCATAAACGCCCGCGACCAGCGAGTCCGCCATCAGCGCACGCCGCTGCTCCGGCGTGATCGGGCCGATCTGGCTGCCGGGCGGCAACACGAACACCCGCTCGGTGACGCAGGGGCGCCCCTTGTCGTCCAGCAGGCTGATCAGCGCCTCGCCGACGCCCAGTTCGGTGATGGCCATGGCGATGTCCAGTCCCGGCTTGGGCCGCATCGTGTCGGCGGCGGATTTGACGGCCTTCTGGTCACGCGGCGTGAAGGCCCGCAGCGCATGCTGGACCCGGTTGCCGAGCTGGCCGAGCACCGTGTCCGGGATGTCCAGCGGGTTCTGGGTCACGAAATACACGCCGACGCCCTTGGAGCGCACCAGCCGAACCACCAGTTCAATGCGTTCGACCAGCGCGGCCGGGGCATCCTTGAACAGCAGATGGGCCTCGTCGAAAAAGAAGACCAGCTTGGGCTGGTCCAGGTCACCGACCTCGGGCAGGGTTTCGAACAGCTCGGACAGCAGCCACAGCAGGAAGGTGGCGTAGAGCCGGGGCGCGGCCATGAGCTTGTCGGCCGCCAGGATGTTGATCACGCCGCGGCCGTCGACCGTCTGCATGAAATCCTGGATGTTGAGCATCGGCTCACCGAAGAACCGGTCGCCGCCCTGGGCTTCGATCTGCAACAGCCCGCGCTGGATCGCGCCGACGCTGGCGGCCGAGACATTCCCATATTGGGTGGTGAATTCGCTGGCGTGCTCGCCGACATGCTGGAGCATCGCCCGCAGGTCTTTCAGATCCAGCAGCGCCAGACCGTGGTCATCGGCGATCTTGAAGACCATCTGCAGCACGCCGGACTGGGTCTCGTTGAGCGCCAGCATGCGCGACAGCAGCAGCGGGCCCATGTCCGACACGGTGGCGCGCACCGGATGGCCCTGCTCGCCGAAGACGTCCCACAGCGTGGTGGGGCAGGCCAGCGGCGCCGGCGCGTCCAGACCGCGTTCCTTGAGCACCGCCAGCAGCTTGGTGGAGGCATGGCCGGGCTGGGAGATGCCGGTCAGGTCGCCTTTGACATCCGCCATGAAGACCGGAACGCCCAGCTGGCTGAAGGATTCGGCGAGTTTCTGGAGACTGATGGTCTTGCCGGTGCCGGTGGCGCCGGTGATCAGGCCGTGCCGGTTGGCCAGGGCCGGCAACAGCTGGCATTCGGTGTCGCCGTGGCGGGCCAGCAAAATGGGGTCGGCCATGCGGAAGTCTCCAGAGGCAAAAAGCTAAAATCGCAGTCTAACGAAGCATCAACAACGCCGGCCCGGAGTTTTTCCCGGGCCGTCGTCATAGGAGAACCAGGACATGGCAGGGCATTCCAAATGGGCCAACATCCAGCATCGCAAGGGCCGTCAGGACGAGAAGTGCGGCAAGATCTGGACCCGTCTGACGCGTGAAATCATCGTGTCGGCCCGCGCTGGCGGCGGCGACATCAACATGAATCCGCGCCTGCGCCTGGCCATTGAAAAGGCCAAGGCGGCCAACATGCCGGCCGACAACATCAAGCGCAATGTCGACAAGGCCACCGGCAACCTGGACGGCGTGACCTACGAGGAAATCCGCTACGAGGGCTACGGCATCGGCGGCGCGGCCATCATCGTGGACTGCATGACCGACAACCGCGTCCGCACCGTGGCGGAAGTCCGGCACGCGTTCTCCAAGTACGGCGGCAACCTGGGCACCGAAGGCTCGGTGGCCTTCCAGTTCAAGCATTGCGGCCAGCTGGTGTTCGCGCCCGGCACGTCGGAAGACAAGGTGATGGAAGTCGCCCTGGAAGCCGGCGCCGAGGACGTCGTGACCGATGACGATGGCGCCATCGAGGTGCTGACCGCGCCCGGCGACTTCGAGACCGTCAAAAACGCGCTCGAAGCTGCCGGCCTGAAGGCGGAAATTGCCGAAGTCACCATGCGCGCCGAGAACACGATCGATCTGGCCGGCGATGATGCGGCCCGGATGCAGAAGCTGCTGGATGTGATCGAGGACCTGGACGATGTCCAGGAGGTCTTTCACAACGCCAGCCTGGATCAGTAAGCGGGCCTGAGCGCGCGCGGCGGCGAGCGGTCCGGCGGGTCATCCCCCGGCGGCTGGCGTCATGCGCGACCCATGATGGGCGTTCCGCAAGGAACGCCGAGGACGAGCGGCCACAGGATGGTCGTGAGGACGAAGGAAACACAATGAAGGTCCTGGTTCTGGGCAACGGCGGGCGCGAACACGCGCTGGCCTGGCGGTTGGCGCAAGGGGAGCGCGTCAGCCAGGTGTTTGTGGCGCCTGGCAACGGCGGCACGGCCCGCGATGCCAAGCTCAAGAATGTTCCGATCACCGACGTGAAGGCGCTGGCCGACTTCGCGCAGGAACAAAAGATCGCGCTGACGGTGGTCGGCCCCGAGGCTTATCTGGCCGCTGGCGTGGTGGATGAATTCCGCGCTCGCGGGCTGCGCATCTTCGGTCCGACCAAGGCGGCGGCGCAGCTGGAGTCGTCCAAGGCCTTCGCCAAGGCCTTCATGAAGCGCCATCACATTCCGACGGCCGCCTACGAGACCTTCACCGACGCGACCCAGGCGCATGCCTATGTCGACGCGCAAGGCGCTCCCATCGTCATCAAGGCCGACGGCCTGGCGGCCGGCAAGGGCGTGGTAGTCGCGATGACGCTGGCCGAAGCGCACGAGGCGATCGACTGGATCCTGGCCGACAACAAGCTGGGCGTGGTGCACAACGAAGGCGGCGCCCGCGTCGTCATCGAGCAATTCCTCGAAGGCGAGGAAGCCAGCTTCATCGTGCTGTGCGATGGCAAGAATGTCCTGCCGCTGGCCACCAGCCAGGATCACAAGCGCCTGCAGGACGGCGATCAGGGCCCCAACACCGGCGGCATGGGCGCGTACTCGCCCGCGCCGGTCGTCACGCCCAATGTGCATGCCAAGGCGATGCATGAAATCATCATGCCGACCATCCAGGGCATGGCGCGCGATGGCTCGCCCTTCACCGGTTTCCTCTACGCCGGTCTGATGATCGACGCGCAAGGTCAGCCGCGCACCGTCGAGTTCAACACCCGCATGGGCGACCCCGAAACCCAGCCCATCATGATGCGGCTCAAGAGTGACCTGTTCGAGGTGCTGATGCATGCCACCGATGGCACGCTCGACCAGGCCGAGCTGCAATGGGATCGCCGCGCCGCGCTCGGCGTAGTGATGGCGGCGAGCGGCTATCCGCTGTCGCCGCGCAAGGGTGATGCGATCACCGGCCTGCCCGAGGATGCCGAAGACGCGATGGTCTTCCACGCCGGCACGACCCTGCAACCGGACGGCCAACTGGTCACCAGCGGCGGTCGGGTGCTGTGCGTGACCGCGCTGGGCGAGGCGGTGCGCCATGCCCAGCAGCGGGCTTACGGGGCGCTGACCTCGATCCAGTTCGACGGCAAGCAGTACCGCCAGGACATCGGCCATCGGGCGGTGAAGCGTTGACGTCTGGCCACGTCCCCACGGGCGACACCGGTCGCCCGACCTCGCCGGCCACCGGGCCCGCCGAGGCGCCGGTGTTCGGCGCCCGCGGCCCGCGCCGCTGGACTGCGCCGCTGATCGCGCTGACCGGCGGCAGCGCCCTGGCGCGTTGGTTGATGCGCCTGTGCGGGTGGAAGATCGATTTCCACGGGCTGCCGGGTCGACAGGGCGTGGTGATGGTCTATCCGCACACCTCGAATTGGGATTTCCCGATCGGCGTCTTCACCAAATGGAGCCTGGGAATGCAACTGCGTTTCTGGGCCAAGGACAGCCTGTTCACGCTGCCCATCGTCGGCCACTGGATGCGCGGCATCGGCGGCGTGGCGGTGAATCGGCGCGCCGCCACCGGGATGGTCGGGCAGACGGTGGAACAGATCCGCCAGGCGCGCGCCCGCGACGAGTGGTACTGGCTGGTCGTCGCCCCCGAAGGCACACGCGGCTATGTGGACAGCTGGAAGTCCGGCGCTTATCAAGTGGCGGTGCAGTCCGGCGTTCCGGTGGCGCTGGCCAGCTTCGACTATCCGACCAAGACGGTGATGTTCAGCGATTTCGTCGAGGTCAGCGGCGATGTCGATCTGGACTTCGCGCTCTTCGCCGAGGTGCTGAAGGGCCGCCAGGGCAAGTACCAGGACCAGGCCGGCGCGATCCGGCTGCGGCGCTGAGCAACGACCCAGAGCCCGCCGATCGTCGGCCCGACGCTCATCGAATTCAGGCCCGCCGCGTCCGCGGCGACAATCCAGCGTGGTGGATGCGCCGGACCGGTCGGTCCGACGATGCCCGCCACCCCACCGGCCCTGAGACACAGCCTGTAAAAACAAGATGAGGTGCATGCGATGAACACGCAGTTGGTGCGCGACTATCTGCTCGGCCTGCAGCAGCGGATCGTGACGACGCTGGAGCGGCTGGATGGCCAGTCCTTTCTCACCGATGCCTGGCAGCGCGAGCCCGGCGGACGGCTGGAAGGCGACGGCCTGGTGCGGCTGATCGAGCAGGGCTCGGTGTTCGAGCGGGGCGGCGTGAACTTTTCGCATGTGCGGGGTCGGGTGTTGCCCCCGTCTGCGACCGCTCACCGTCCGGAACTGGCCGGTGCGCCGTTCGAGGCGATGGGGGTGTCGCTGGTGCTGCATCCTCACAATCCGTTCGTGCCGACGGTGCACATGAATGTCCGCATGTTCGCCGCGCTGCCCGCCGAGGCGGAGCCGGTCGTCTGGTTCGGCGGCGGCATGGACCTGACGCCCTATTACGGCTTCGAGCGCGATGCCCAGCATTTCCACCGCACCTGCCGCAGCGCCCTCGAACCTCACGGCGAGGCGCTGTATCCGCGCTTCAAGGCCTGGTGCGACGAGTATTTCCATCTGAAGCACCGCAACGAGCCGCGTGGTATTGGCGGGATTTTCTTCGACGACTATGCGGAGGGCGGCTTCGACGCGTCGTTCGGCATGCTCCAATCGGTGGGTGACGCCTTCATTCCCGCGTATGAGCCGATCGTCGCCCGTCGCCAAGGGGCGGCTTATGGCGAGCGGGAGCGCGAGTTTCAGGCCTATCGACGCGGTCGGTATGTCGAGTTCAACCTGGTCTTCGACCGCGGCACCTTGTTCGGGCTGCAGTCGGGCGGACGCACCGAGTCCATCCTGATGTCGATGCCGCCGGTCGCGAACTGGCGCTACGACTGGATGCCGGAGGCGGGCACGCCCGAGGCACGGCTCTACACCGATTTCCTGCGTCCGCGCGATTGGGCGGATGAAACCGCCAGCCATCTGTGGTTCTGATCCAATCCAGGTCCGTCCGCGGGGCGGCGCGTCAGGCGGTTTGTCCATGACGATCGACGCCGAACCGCACGACCAGACGGGCGCTGCGGCGCCCGCTGCGATGGCGCCAGCGGGGGACGATGCTGCGCCGGGCGATGTCGCATCGCCCGACGATCGGCCCGGTGGCGGTGTCGAGGGCGCCGTCGGTGGCGCGCAGCGGCGGGTCGGCTGGTTCGGCGGCTCGTTCGATCCGGTGCATCTGGCCCATCGGGCGCTGGCGCAGGCGGCGCTCGATCAACTGGCGCTGGATGAGGTGCGCTGGGTGGTGGCGGGCCAGCCGTGGCAGAAGGCGGGTCGGCGCCTGGCACCGGCCGCGGATCGGCTGGCGATGGTGCGGCTGATGACGGCCGAGGAACCGCGCTTCGTGCCCGACGATCGGGAACTGCTGCGCGACGGGCCCAGCTACACGCTGGACTCGGTGAAGGCCTATCAGGCCGAACATCCCCAGGACCAGTTGTGGCTGATCCTGGGTCAGGATCAGTTGGCCGGCTTGCCGAGCTGGCGGGGGTGGGAGGAATTGATTGCGCGCATGGGACTGGCCGTGGCCGCCCGCGCGCAGGACGAGATTCAAGCGCCGCAGGCGCTGCTGGCGCGGCCGCATCGGCTGCACCGGCTGGCGATGCCGGCGCTGCAATGGTCATCCACCGAGGTCCGCCGACTGGCGGCCACGGGCGGGGACGTGAGGCCCGTGGTGGGCGAAGAGGTGACCGGTTATATTGCCCGGCACCGTCTCTACAGTGAGCACTGAATGGACATCAAGAAACTGCAACGTGCCATCGTCGATGGTCTGGAAGATGTGAAGGCCCAGGACATCCAGGTCTACAACACCGAGCATCTGTCGCCCCTGTTCGAGCGCGTGATCATCGCCTCGGGCACGAGCAACCGCCAGACCAAGGCGCTGGCTTCCAGCGTGCGGGAGACGGTCAAGAAGCGCGGCATGCAGGTCATGCGCACCGAAGGCGAAGACAACGGCGAATGGATCATCGTGGACTGCGGCGCGGCCGTGGTGCATGTGATGCAGCCCGCCATCCGCCAGTACTACCACCTGGAAGAACTCTGGGGCGGCAAGCCGGTGAAGATGAAGGCCGGCAGCGGCGAAACCCGTCTGGTGAAGGCCTCCGAGCCGATGGATGAGGACGAGGACGACGCCCCGGCCAAGCCCGCGAAGAAGTCCGCCGCCAAGAAGGCCGTCGCCAAGGCGGCGGGCGCGGAGTCGGCCCCGGCCGCCAAGCGCGCCCCGAGCCGCACGACCGGCAGCAAGTCCGACACGGCCAAGGCCGCCACCAAGCCGGCTGGCAAGACCGCCGGCAAGACCGCCGCGAAGACCGCGACCAAGACCGCCGCCAAGCCAGCCGCGAAGAAGGCCGCCGCCAAGCGCGTGATCGATCGCGCACCGGTTGCTCAGACGGTCAAGGTGGGCGCCAAGAAGCCGGCCGCCAAGCCCGCGACCAAGACCGCTGCGGCCAAGCCGGCCACCAAGTCGGCAGCCCGTCCGGCGGCCAAGGTGGCCAGCAAGTCCGCCGCCAAGCCCGCGGTGAAGGCGGCCAAGCCGGCCACCAAGTCGGCAGCCCGTCCGGCGGCGCGCAAGACGACGGTGCAGACCGGCACCAAGTCCAAGCCCAAGGCTTGATGCTTGAGATGGCTGAGGCGCCTGAGTTGCCTGCACGGAAGCGGTCCCTGTGAAGCTGGTGCTGTGTGCGGTCGGCCAGAAGATGCCGGCCTGGGCCGATCAGGCCTATGAGGACTTCGCCAAGCGCTTTCCGCCGGAAATGCGGCTGGAGCTCAAGGCGGTCAAGGCCGAGCCCCGCACCATGGGCAAGAGCACCGAGCAACTGATGGCCGCCGAAGCCCAGCGCCTGGACGCCGCCTGCCCCAAGGGCGCGCGGCGGGTGGTGCTGGACGAGCGCGGCGATCGGGTCACCTCGATGCAGCTCGCCCAGCGCATGGAAGCCTGGCGCGGCGATGGCCGCGATGTTGCGATCTTCATCGGCGGTCCGGACGGACTGGACGACAGCCTCAAGTCGCGTGCCGATGAAAAGCTGCGGCTGTCCGACCTCACGCTGCCGCATGCCTTCGTGCGGGTGCTCCTGGCCGAAGGCCTTTATCGCGCCTGGTCGGTGATGGAAGGCCATCCCTATCACCGGGAGTGATCGGAGCTGGCGCCTGACGGGCCCATTCCGGCGCCTGGACCGGCGCTCACACCGGCGCTCATACCGGCGTCCGTGCCTGCGCCATGGCAGGATGTCCGCGCCCGGTGCCGCAGGTCTGCGGTGACCGGCTCTTTCTACTGCGCTACCGCCATGAACCGCTTCATTTACCTCGCCTCCCAAAGTCCCCGTCGTCGCCAGTTGCTGGAGCAGCTCGGCATCCGCCATGAGTTGCTGTTGCCGGGCGAGGAGGAGGATGCGGAGGCGCTGGAAGCGGTGCGGGCCGGTGAGACGCCCGATGACTACGTCTGCCGCGTGACCCGTGCCAAGCTGGATGCGGCCTGTCCTCGGCGGCAGCGCCGCGGCCTGCCGCCCGCGCCGGTGCTGTGCTCCGACACGACGGTGGCGCTGGACGGCGAGATCTTCGGCAAGCCCGACGATGCGGCCCATGCGCTGGCGATGCTGCAGCGACTGAGCGGCCGGGAGCATCGGGTGTTGACCGCGCTGGCGCTGGGGCTGCCCGACGGCCAGGTGCTGACCGCGCTGAATGTGTCGCAGGTCCGTTTCGATTCGGTCCCGACGGCCCGACTGCAGGCGTATGTGGACTCGGGTGAGCCGATGGGCAAAGCCGGGGCATATGCCATACAAAGCCAGGCAGCCGCCTGGATCGCCCACATCGCGGGCAGTTATTCGGGCATCATGGGTCTGCCCTTGCATGAGACCGCGCAGTTGCTGCGGCAGGCGGGTTTCGACGTGTGATGATCCTGGCAGGCGACGTTGGAGCGTTGCCGTCAGCCCCGAGGCTGACGGGAGCGCTGGAGCACAAGAACATGGAAGACATCCTGATCAACTGGTCACCGCAGGAAACCCGGGTGGCCGTGGTCGAGAACGGAGCGGTGCAGGAACTGCACATCGAGCGCACGCTCGAACGCGGCCTGGTCGGCAACGTCTATCTGGGCCGCGTGGCCCGGGTGCTGCCGGGCATGCAGTCCGCCTTCATCGACATCGGTCTGGAGCGAGCCGCCTTCCTCCATGTGGCCGATCTGCATCTGAACGGGGTCTCGCCGCGCAGCCATCACGGCGATGGCGCCCATGCGATCCCGATCGAGCGCCAGGTCTACGAGGGTCAGGCCTTGACGGTGCAGGTGATCAAGGACCCGATCGGCACCAAGGGCGCGCGCCTGTCGACCCAGATCTCGATTGCCGGCCGTCTGCTGGTGCATCTGCCGCAGGACAACCACATCGGCATTTCGCAGAAGATCGGCTCGCCGGAAGCACGCGATGCGCTGCGCTCGCGCATGCAGAGTCTGGTGGCGGTGGGCGTGAACGACGGCAACACCGGCGGCTTCATCCTGCGCACCAATGCGGAAGAAGCCAGCGACGACGAGCTGGGCGCCGACATCGCCTATCTGCGCAAGACCTGGGGCTCGATCCGCGAGAAAAGCCTGCGCCTGCCGCCCGGCAGCCTGCTGTTCCAGGATCTGAGCCTGGTGGAGCGGGTGCTGCGCGACCTGGCCAGCGAGCGCACCAACTCGATCCGCATCGATTCCAAGCTGCAGTACGAGGTGCTGCGCGCGTTCGGCGAGACCTACATGCCGGCCGCGACGGCCAAGCTGGATCTCTATCGCGGTGAGCGGCCGATCTTCGATCTGCACAACATCGATGCGGAAGTCGCCCGCGCGCTGGCGCGTCGGGTGGATCTGAAATCCGGTGGCTACCTGATCATCGATCAGACCGAGGCGATGACGACCATCGACGTCAACACCGGCGGCTTTGTCGGGGCCCGGAATTTCGACGACACCATCTTCAAGACCAACCTGGAAGCGGCCGGCGCGATCGCCCGGCAGCTGCGGCTGCGCAACCTGGGCGGGATCATCATCGTCGACTTCATCGACATGACCCGCGAAGAGCACAAGACCGCCGTGCTGCAGGAGTTCCGCAAGCAGCTCAACCGCGACCGCACCAAGGTGACGATCGGCGGCTTCACCCAACTGGGGCTGGTCGAGCTCACCCGCAAACGCACGCGGGAATCGCTGTCGCGCATGCTGTGCGAGCCGTGCCCGACCTGCGAGGCCCGCGGTCAGGTCAAGACGGCCCGCAGCATCTGCTACGAAATCATGCGGGAGATCCTGCGCGAGTCGCGCCAGTTCAATCCGCGTGAGTTCCGCGTCGTCGCCGCGGCGAACGTCGTGGAGATGCTGCTGGACGAGGAGAGCCAGCATCTGGCCGGCCTGTCCGACTTCATCGGCAAGCCGATCTCGCTCACCGCCGAGCCGGCCAATCAGACCGAGCATTACGACATCGTCCTGATGTGAGCCCGGTGACGCCGCGCGCCGGCTGCGGCGTGTGCGCTCTTCGGCTTGAACCGCTCCCGGCTTCGTTCAGACTGCCCGTCGACGCCCCACCTGAATGAGGGGCTGGGCAGCGCGCTTGCCGAGGAGGGCGTCATCACTGCGCCCGCCGTCGCGATCGCATCGGAAATTTCGATGGCGATCGTGGAGTTTTCGTAGCGCCTTGTAACTCCAACGGTCCGCAACCGAAGTTCGGCACTCGGGCACAATGCGGGCCTCCATTCGTTGCGAAAGTCATGAGCACCAAGACGACTGCTTTGCCTTTGACGCGCCGGGCCCTGCTGGGCGGCGCTGCCGCCGGACTCGCACTGCCGGCCTGGTCGCAATTCCGTGTGGAGATCGCCGGTGTCGGCGCCACCCGGCTGCCGATCGCGATCAATGACTTCCGGGATGAAACAGCCACCGGCCAGCCGCTGGCGGCGATCATCCGCGCCGACCTGGAGCGCAGCGGGCAGTTCAGCCTGGTGCCCGGGCAGTCCGGCATGACGGAGACCTCCACGCCCGCCTTCTCCGAATGGCGCACCCGTGCCGCCGATGCGCTGGTCGCGGGCTCGGCGACCCGTCTGGCCGATGGCCGCTTCGACGTGCGCTACCGCCTGTGGGATGTGGTCAAGGGTCAGGACATCGGCAGCGAAAGCCTGCCGGTGCCGCCGGCGGATCTGCGTCTGGCCGCCCACAAGATCGCCGATGCGATCTATCAGAAGCTCACCGGCGACCGCGGCGTGTTTGCGACCCGGCTCGTCTATGTGAACAAGGCAGGTCCGCGCTACAGCCTGCGGGTGTCGGACGCGGACGGCGAAGGCGAGCAAACCGTGCTGGCCAGCCCGGAGCCGATCATCTCGCCCGCCTGGTCGCCCGATGGCAACGAGCTGGCCTATGTGTCCTTCGAGACTCGGAAGGCGGTGATCTGGATCCAGGATTTGCGCACCGGTCGGCGCCGCAAGGTGGCGGACTTCCGAGGCAGCAACAGCGCGCCGGCGTTCTCGCCGAACGGTCAGCAACTGGCGGTGACGCTGTCGCGCGACGGCGGCTCGCAACTGTTCATCATGAACCGCGACGGCAGCGGCGTGCGCCGGCTGACCCAGAGCTCGGCCATCGACACCGAGCCCGCGTTCGCACCGGACGGCGCGTCGATCTATTTCGTCAGCGACCGCGGCGGCGCCCCTCAGATCTACAAGATGCCGGTGGCCGGCGGCAGCGCCGAGCGCGTGACCTTCAGCGGCAACTACAACATCAGCCCGACGATCAGCCCGGACGGCCGCACCCTGGCCTACATCACCCGGGTGGGCGGCGGCAGCTTCAAGCTGTGCGTGATGGATCTGGGCAGCGGCCAGGTGCAGCAGGTCACCGACACCACGGATGACGAGAGCCCCAGCTTCGCGCCCAACGGCAAACTGATTGTGTTCGCCACCCGCTCCGGCGGTCGCGATGTGTTGATGACCACGACGCTGGACGGCAAGGTCAAGGCCAAGCTGGCGACGCCCAGCGTGGCCGACATCCGCGAACCCGCGTGGGGACCGTTCACCTCATGACCTCCGGCGTGTCGCACGCCGCGTGTCCAGGCACGCGGTTTGCTCACCCTGCCGTCGCGTTCGTGAACTCGCTGTGCGAGCCGCGTTCGCGACCTGGAGGGTTGGCTGCTGAAGGCGCTGTTGGCCTATCGCTGCGGTCCTGGCGATTGCGACACAATCCTCGTTTTTCCTCCCCGGCGACCTGCCGTTTAACTCCGCCTGCCCTTTGATCGATAGGAGCATATGCAAATGAAATTCGAAAAACTGATGCTGAGCCTGGTGGCCGCGGCGGCCCTGGCGGCTTGCAGCTCGACCAAGCTGGATGAGCCCGCGCCGGTGGAAACCAAGACGGCCCCCCCGGTCGTGCAACCGCAACCCCAGACCGACACCACCAGCCAGCGTCCGGTCACGACCGTGGACCTGGGCGCCCAGCTCGACGCGGCCGTGTCCAACCAGCGCATCGTGTACTTCGACTTCGACAGCTTCGTGGTCAAGGACGACTACCGCAGCCTGGTCGAGAACCACGCCAAGCGTCTGAACAACAAGAAGTCGCTGGTGCTGAGCCTGGAAGGTCACACCGACGAGCGCGGTGGCCGCGAGTACAACCTGGCCCTGGGTCAGAAGCGCGCGGAAGCCGTGGCGAAGTCGCTGACGCTGCTGGGCGTGGCGACCAACCAGGTCGAGCCGGTGAGCTTCGGCAAGGAGCGTCCGGCTGACAACGGCCACAACGAAGACGCCTGGGCGAAGAACCGCCGCGTCGAACTGCGGGACAAGTGAGATGAGCATGCTGCGTTTCCCCCGACTGTCCGCCCTGGCCCTGGCCACGGTGCTCGCGATGAGCGTGAGCTCGCCCGCGCGCGCCGCGTTGTTCGAGGATGACGAGGCTCGCAAGGCCATCCTGGACCTGCGCGCAAAACAGACACAGAACGAGGAAGCGCAGCGTGCGCGCGTCGAGCAGTTGCAGAACCAGCTGTCCACCGCTCAGCGGGGGCTGCTGGACCTGTCCAGCCAGATCGACGCGCTCCGCAATGAAATCGCCAAGCTGCGCGGTCAAAACGAGCAGCTGGCGCGCGACCTGTCGGAAACCCAGCGCAAGGTGTCGGATCAGTCCGCCACGCTGGATTCCCGACTGCGTCCGCTGGAGCCGCAGAAAGTGGCGCTGGACGGCAAGGAATTCCAGGCCGATCCGGAAGAGAAGCGGCAGTTCGATGCCGCGATGGGTCTGATCCGCAATGGCGACTTCAATGAAGCCGTGTCGGCCTACTCGTCCTTCCTGCAGCGCTTCCCGGCCAGCGGCTATTCGGATTCGGTCCGCTTCTGGCTGGGCAATGCCCAGTACGGCAAGCGCGACTACAAGGCGGCGATTGCCACCTTCAAGAGTTTCGTGGCGGCCAATCCCGAGCATCCGCGAGCTGCGGAAAGCCTGCTGGCCATCGCCAACTGCCAGATCGAACTCAAGGACAACAAGTCGGCCCGCCGCACGCTGGACGACCTGATCAAGGCCTATCCCAACAGCGAAGCCGCGAAGGCCGCCAAGGAACGCGCGGCGACGCTGCGCTGAGTGCATGACCTGACGCGGGATCCATCAGATCCCGCCGCGTCGCGGGTGCGCGGACACTCACTTCCAAGCCCTGCGGTGATCGCGGGGCTTTGTCGCTTTTGATGACCATGATCGACGACTCCCTCCAGGCCGATGCCGAACGACGTTTCGGCGGACTGCGCCGCCTGCACGGCGAGCGCGACTATGCGCGCCTGCGGGCAGGGCGCTTCGCGGTGGTCGGGCTGGGCGGTGTGGGATCCTGGGTGGTGGAGGCGCTGGCGCGCATGGGCGTCGCGCGGCTGGTGCTGATCGATCTGGACCATGTGGCCGAGTCCAACATCAACCGCCAGGTGCAGGCGCTGGGCAGCACCGTCGGCATGGCCAAGGCCGAAGCGCTGAAGCAGCGGGTGTTGGACATTCACCCCGGCTGCGACGTCATCACCATCGAAGAATTCGTCGATGACAAGAACTGGCCCTCGCTGCTCGGCGACGTGGCGGTGGATGGCATCGTCGACGCTTGCGACCAGGTCCGCGCCAAGGCCCAGATCGCTGCCTGGGCCCGCGCCTTGAAGCTGCCGCAGGTGTGCGTGGGCGCAGCGGGCGGCAAGCATCGGCCGCAGGCGGTGGAAGTGCTGGACCTCTCCGCCACCACCCATGACCCGCTGCTCGCGAGCCTGCGTCAGCGGCTGCGCAAGGAGCATGGCGCGCCGCGTCAGGGTGCGATGTCGGTGACCTGCGTGTTCTCGCGTGAACCGGTGGTGCGGCCGCCGGAGTCCTGCGAGCTCGACGGCAGCCTGAATTGCCATGGGTACGGCTCCAGCGTGGCGGTCACGGCGGGCTTCGGCATGGTGGCCGCCGCCGAGTTGGTTCAACAATATTTGAAGACGCTTGCGCGTCAACAAAAAACCGTCCTATAATCTGTGGCTCTGCTGAGGGGCGATACCTCAAAGAGACTTGAATACAAGCCGATCAGTGAATGATCACAGCTTGGGTTCGCAAGTCTTGCTAGTGGATTGTGGTTGGCGTTGTCTGGCACAAGACCTGCAGGATCGGATGAAGGTTGAAAGCTCGGGTTGAGTAACCCAGGCGTTCGATGTCACTGCGGACTTGAGTCGTGGCCTGGATCCAGGGCTTGAGGGTTGTTAGCTCAGTCGGTAGAGCAGCGGACTTTTAATCCGTTGGTCGCAGGTTCGAATCCTGCACAACCCACCACTGACTGGTTTTGGCGCGAGATATTCAAGAGTTCATCGAGAATATCGGGCGATCGAAACTCGATCGGTGAGGGTCTCGTCGGGATCGTCTGATCAGTTTGAATTGCACGGGGGCTCTTAGCTCAGTTGGTAGAGCAGCGGACTCTTAATCCGTTGGTCGAGTGTTCGAGTCACTCAGGGCCCACCAACCTTTCTTGTCGAGGCGTCGACAGGATCGAAGAAATTCAAAGTATTTCGCCAGGTGTCGTTAGTTTTCGACATACTCAGCAAAAACTTCGGTGATAATGCTGACACTGCGATGTGATTTGAATCGCAATAGCGGCATCCAGCGAGTTATCGTGATGTTGCAGGTAGATTAGAAACTACCGCTGACCTCGTCGATTCGGCGCAGTCAAAAGATACGGGCTCTTAGCTCAGTTGGTAGAGCAGCGGACTCTTAATCCGTTGGTCGAGTGTTCGAGTCACTCAGGGCCCACCAACTTTGGATCGCTCAGCGCAGGCTGACGCAGATCCGGCAGACAAAGCCGCAGCGAACGCTGCGGCTTTTTTGCTTTTCGGCGCCTATCGCCAGGCCCCCCGGTGCCTGTCGCTGCCAACCGCGCCAGCAGCCATGCTCGACCAGCGGCAACTGCGCCTCTTGCCATCAGCTGCAGTGATGGCTGGGACACGGGTCTTGGGGCGCTTCACTTGGGACCGGTCGCCCTTGGTTTTCAGGGGATTGGTTCGCTCGGCTAGACTGCCGGCCACTGTGGTCGCGTGCCGATCACTCCGATTCTTTCCTGCCTGCAAGGCGTTCCGTTCCATGTCCCAGATCCAAGAAGCCACGCTGCTGCAGGCCCTGCAGCAGGTTGTTGATCCCAACACCGGCCGCGACCTCGTCACGACCAAACAACTTCGCAATCTGCGGGTGCACGGCGATGCGGTGAGCTTCGATGTGGAACTGGGCTATCCCGCCGCCAGCCAGATCGACGGCCTGCGCGCCGCCCTGGTGGCCGCCGCGCGCGCGGTGCCGGGCGTCGGCAATGTCAGCGTGACCGTGACCAGCAAGATCATTGCTCATGCCGTCCAGCGCGGCGTGCAACTGCTGCCCGGCGTGAAGAACATCGTCGCCGTGGCCTCGGGCAAGGGCGGCGTCGGCAAGAGCACCACCGCTGCGAACCTCGCGCTCGCCCTCGCGGCTGAAGGCGCGAAAGTCGGCTTGCTGGATGCGGACATCTACGGCCCCAGCCTGCCGATGATGCTGGGCATCCAGGGGCGCCCCGAAAGCACTGACGGCCAGACGATGGAACCGCTGGTCTCGCACGGCCTGCAGTTGATGTCGATCGGCTTCCTGGTCGAGGACGATCAGGCGATGGTCTGGCGTGGTCCGATGGCCACCCAGGCGCTGGAGCAGTTGCTGCGTCAGACCCGCTGGAAGGACCTGGACTATCTCGTCATCGACATGCCCCCCGGCACCGGCGACATCCAGTTGACGCTGTCCCAGCGCGTGCCGGTCAGCGGCGCGGTGATCGTCACCACGCCGCAGGACATCGCGCTGATCGATGCGAAGAAGGGCCTGAAGATGTTCGAGAAGGTGGGTGTGCCCATCCTCGGTGTCGTCGAGAACATGGCCATCCACATCTGCAGCCAATGCGGCCATGCCGAGCACATCTTCGGCAGTGGCGGCGGTCAGCGCATGGCCGATCAATATGGACAGGACCTGCTCGGCGCGCTGCCGCTGGCGCTGTCGATCCGCGAGCAGGCCGACAGTGGTCGTCCGACCGTCGTCGCCGATCCGGACGGTCCGCATGCGCAAGCCTACAAGGCCATCGCGCGCAAGGTCGCGGTCAAGCTGGCCGGCCAGGCCAAGGACTATTCGTCGAAGTTCCCGACGATCACGATCTCCAAGGGCACGTGAGCGCCTGAGCACCTGAGCGCCTGAGCACGGCGCGCGCTCGACGTCATGAGCGCATCGACCCGAAGGGCGGCCATCGTGCCGCCCTTTGCTTTGGGTGCGTCCGCGTTTCGCGCCTGCGATGGCGGCGGAGGTCGATGGCGACGGGGATGTCGGGCGACGGCGACCACGCGCCGCATGCCGTTCCGGCGTCATCCGCGCTTCATGCGCGGCGTGCGAGCTGGCGCTCATGCGGGCGTCTGGCGGCGTGTCGGTCCGCGCGCGCGGCACGCTGCAGCGCACAAGTTCCAGTCGCCGTGAAGTACTGTGCGTCCTGTGGTTTCCCCACGCGTTTTCCCCCCGTCCGCTGGTTGGACAAACCCGGGGCTTTATGACGAAATAGCGGGGCGGGCCGCGTGCCGGCCGCGAATTGGCCTGGGCGACACGCGACACGACCTCGTCCCCGGGCAGGAGGCACAGCCAACATGGACATGAACCGGAGACATTTCTTCCGGGTGAGCGGGGCGGCCGTCATGGGCTCCAGCCTCGTGGCGTTGGGATTCTCCCCAACCGCCGCACTGGCGGAAACGCGTCAATTCAAGCTCGCTCGGGCCACCGAGACCCGCAACACCTGCCCGTATTGCTCGGTGGGTTGCGGACTCATCATGTATTCGCTGGGTGACAAGGCCAAGAACGTCACCAGCGAAATCATCCACATCGAGGGCGACCCCGACCATCCGGTCAATCGCGGCACCCTCTGCCCGAAGGGCGCGGGCCTGCTGGACTTCGTCCACAGCCCCAACCGCCTGAAGTACCCGCAGATCCGCGAAGCCGGCGCCACCGAATGGAAGCGCGTCAGCTGGGACGAGGCGATGACTCGCCTGGTCAAGCTGATGAAGGCCGACCGCGACGCCAACTTCATCGCCACCAACGGCGACGGCAAGACCGTCAACCGCTGGCTCTCGACCGGCATGCTCTGTGCCTCGGCCTCCTCGAATGAATCGGGCTACATCACCCACAAGGCGATGCGCTCGATGGGGATGCTGGCGTTCGACAACCAAGCCCGCGTTTGACACGGACCGACGGTGGCCAGTCTGGCCCCGACGTTCGGCCGCGGTGCGATGACCAACCATTGGCAGGACATCCAGAACGCTGATCTGGTCCTGATCATGGGCGGCAATGCCGCAGAAGCGCATCCGTGCGGCTTCAAATGGGTCATCGAGGCCAAGAAGCACAACAAGGCACGCCTCGTCGTGGTGGACCCGCGCTTCACGCGCTCGGCCGCCGTGGCGGACTACTACGCGCCCATCCGCGCGGGTTCGGACATCGCCTTCCTGGGCGGCGTCGTGAACTACCTGCTGAGCCAGGACAAGATCCAGACCGAGTACGTCCGCAACTACACCAACGCGCCCTTCATCGTGGGCCCGGACTACAAGTTCGAGGACGGCATCTTCAGCGGCTACAACGCCGAGAAGCGCAGCTACGACAACAAGAGCTGGGGCTACGCGCTCGACGAGCAGGGCCATGCGAAGGTCGACATGACCATGCAGGACCCGAACTGCGTGCTGCAGGTCATGAAGCGCCACTATTCGCGCTACACGCCCGAGATGGTCAGCCGCATCACGGGCACGCCCCAGGACAAGTTCCTGAAGGTCTGCGAGTACATCGCCAGCACCAGCGTGCCCGGCCGCACCATGACCATCATGTATGCGCTGGGGTGGACGCAGCACAGCCAGGGCTCGCAGATCATCCGCACCGGCGCCATCGTGCAGCTGCTGCTGGGCAACATCGGCGCCCCTGGCGGCGGCATGAACGCGCTGCGCGGCCACAGCAACATCCAGGGCCTGACCGACCTGGGCCTGCTGTCGAACTCGCTGCCCGGCTACCTCTCGCTGGCGCGCGACACCGAGCAGACGCTGGACGATTACTACCGCCCGCGCGCCCTCAAGCCGCTGCGGCCCAACCAGATGAGCTACTGGCAGAACTACCCCAAGTTCTTCGTCAGCATGCAGAAGGCCTGGTTCGGCAAGGCGGCCACGGCCGACAACGACTGGGCCTTCCACTACCTGCCCAAGATCGACAAGCTCTACGACGTGCTCCAGGCCTTCGAGCTGATGGACCAGGGCAAGCTCAACGGCTACATCTGCCAGGGCTTCAACCCCGTCGGCTCCTTCCCGGACAAGCACAAGATCGTGCGCAGCCTGTCCAAGCTCAAGTTCCTGGTCACCATCGATCCGCTGATGACCGAGACCAGCGAGTTCTGGCGCAATTTCGGCGAGCACAACGACGTCGATCCCAAGCAGATCCAGACCACGGTGTTCCGCCTGCCGTCGACCTGCTTCGCGGAGGAGAACGGCTCGGTCACCAACTCCAGCCGCTGGCTGCAGTGGCACTGGAAGGGCGCCGAGCCCCCGGGCGAGGCCCTGCCCGACACCGAGATCGTGGGTGAGCTGTTCACGCGGCTGCGCGCGGCCTATGCCAAGGAGGGCGGCGCCTTCCCGGACCCGATCCTCAACCTGGCCTGGAACTACAAGATCCCGCACTCGCCGTCGCCCGAAGAGCTGGCGATGGAATACAACGGCAAGGCCCTGGCCGACGTCACCGATCCCAAGGACCCGACCAAGGTCCTGGCCAAGGCCGGCGAGCAGCTGGCCGGCTTCGGCCTGCTGCGCGACGACGGCACCACAGCCAGCGGCTGCTGGATCTATGCCGGCGCCTGGACCCAGGCCGGCAACCAGATGGGCCGCCGCGGCAACGCGGACCCCTACGGCATCGGCATGGTGCAGGACTGGGCCTGGGCCTGGCCGGCCAACCGGCGCATCCTGTACAACGCCGCCTCGACCGATCCGAAGACGGGCAAGCCCTGGATCGCGAAGCG
>CAJYPV010000020.1 GCA_913776825.1 Burkholderiaceae bacterium | reverse complement strand
GCCGCATAACTGCCATCAGGCTGTGTTGCCTGCTTGAGCAATCCGGTCGGCCAATAGCTGTATGCCGTCGTCGCGTCGCCTCGCGTGACCGAGGTCAGCCGCTGACGCGCGTCATAGGTGAAAACGGTATTGATCCCATTGGCATCGACCATCTCCAGGACTTGTCCAAAGGCGTCGTAACGAGAGAAGCGTGTGACATGGCCGGCAGCATTCGTCGAGGATTTGAGATCACCCGGGTAATGGTCCGATGTTCGATCGGAGTAGTACTCGTTTGAGAGCACAGTCTTACCGCGCGGGTCGACCTCGGTGAGTACCCGGCCCTGCGCGTCGTAAGTCCAGTTCCAAATTCGCGCTGCCACGCCAGGCTGCAAAACGGCATTGAAGCCCAGAGCCCCATTGACATCCGTGGTCGCCTGCTCAACACGCCGGCAGAGCACGACGATAGGTTTGCCATCAGGCAGAAGAGCATCCGCAGGAGCACATGACGCCACGGCATTTCCATTGAGCGGGTCCGGTTGGCCGTTGTATACGTAGGTCATGACTCGACGCGGTTCCGCGACTCGGCTTTGCCTGCGCCAGATAGGGATCCATTCGGAACTGACCATCCGGACTCCGTCGGAAAGCTGCGGATTTGAAGCGACGAAAGGCGCGCAGGAGGCGCCTGCGGCAACGCCTTCAACGCGCCGTGTTTCCAAATGCCGACCAGCGTCGTAGGCGTGGCATGACTGCATGCCATTGAAATCCACCTTGCGGGTTTGGTTGCCGAAGGCGTCGTACTCGGCACTGGACGTCGCCGCATCGCATCCAGCGCCTGCAGGCTGACTGCGACTTTTCAGGACTGTCGCACCGTCGATGATGGCGCTAGTCATCTCGCTGACCTGCCCGTCGGGGCCGTTGACTACGACCGAGGTAGGACTTCCCCTGCGCAGGGTACGGACCAAGGCCTGGCGACTTTCGTCGTATTCCTCAATGAATTGCCATTGCGGCGGGGCTGGCCATTCGAACGTCCACTTCGGACCGCTTACCCCACCGGTGTGGGTTGATATGGCCCGGCCCTGGCTATCGTATTCATAGCTGCCATAAACCGAACCATTCTCATCGATCAGCGAGGAAATGAGCCAAGGTTTCCCGGGCGAATCATAGATATACGTGCGTCGTGTGCCGTCCGGAAAATCGATGGTCGTCAACATTCCTGACGCCGAATATCCAAAGCTGTAGACTTGCCCTGCCGGATCGGTCACCGCCTTCACTCTCACTCTAAAAAAGCGGAAAGGCACTTTTTCATACTGAAACCTCACTGTCCGACCTGACTCGTCGCTGACCGAGTCGATCACTTGAACAGTGGCTTGCGTGCTGATTTTGAAGTCTGCATAAAAGTATGACAGTCTCCGACCGTCCACATATACCTGCGTCAAGATGGACGCGATGCGTGGATCCCGGCTGATCTGCTGATACGTCTCCACGGCCTCCGACTCCGCATCGTAATAAAAACGACCAAGGTTTGAGTCAACAGGAGGATGCGGATCCCAATCGAGCACATTGCGGTCAGATCGGTAGTTTTGGAAAAATGATTTCCATACTCCCCCACCCCGCTGAAAAAGCACACCGGAGTCGCGATAATTATTTTGCCAAATTCCACGCTTATGCAAATTACTGAACCAGCCATCACCAAACGACATCTGACCCTGGAAGTGCAAGGTATCAGCAAAACCTTCACGCATGAAGTTGTAGTCAGCGTTTAAAGCATGTCCACGTCCCCAGATTAGAATAGGCTGCCGCTGATATTTGACGCCATTAAGCGGCCCCACTGGATTGCCGACCGTCGGACACTGCTTGATCTCTTCTTTAGCAACATCATTGGTCTGAACGCAAATCTTTCTCGCAGGATCCCAAGCGGTGCCCAACGCGCGGCCGCAAGCTAGAAATACCTGCAACTCAAGATCATAAAGTGTATCTGAACCCGGATCACCAGTATACGAATGAATATACTTCATTCGCAACTGAAACGGGCAGCGCCCACCAATCAGATCATATATATTCTTCTCTTCGCAAGGCTCGATATTTTGGAACGATCGATATAGAGTAAATTCGCTATCATGAACAGGCTCGAAATGCTGAGAAGCATAAGAAAAGAATTTGTCCGCCATTTCTTGCGCAGAGGTGGCGCATTCTCCCGATTTCGGAATCCAATCAAAGGAGTTGTACACGCACCAACGCTCGCCAGACTGAATACCTTCAGCATGCGCAACGGATAAACTAGTCCAAACTGCCACCGCAATAAGCAGCTTTAAAAACAGGTTAAAAGGCGAAATACAATCATGAAGCATACGAATGCAGCCATTGAAATTAGATGGGGTAATTCGCATATATTTATTCTCGCCCGATCGCCTGCTTAGATCGTCCCAATGCGTCATACACCCGGTCCAAAGTCTTCTTCAACGCGCCATTCGCATCCTTCACCGACTCCTTGACTCGATTGCCGCTGCTGTCCAGCGTGTATTCGATCCGATTGCCACGCTGATCCGACACCGCGACTAGCCGCTGGGCATCGTCGTATTCGTAGAGCACGAAACTGCCATCTGACAGCGAGGCCTGCTTCAGCAATCCGGTCGGCCAGTACTCGTAGCGAGCACTCCAATCCCCCTGCGTCACCGTGCTGACTCGCTGGCGCGCGTCGTAGGTGTATTCGCTTCGAATGCCATTCGGATCCACCAATTCCAGCGGCTGTCCGTAGGCGTTGTAGCGGTTGAAGCGGGTGATGTGCCCCATCGCATTGGCGGTGCTCTCCAGGTCGCCGATCGTGTGGTCTGACGTGGTGTCGGTGTAGTACTCGTTGATCAGCGTCGTCTTGCCACGCGGATCCACTTCGGTGTGCACTTGCCCGAAGCCGTTGTAGGTCCAGCGCCAAGTCCGTGCAGCCACCCCGCTCTGAGATACGGCAGCAAAGCCCAACGCGCCTGTCGCATCGGTGGTGGGCTGTTCAATGCGCTTGCACAGGACCGCCTGCGGGCTGCCGTCCGGCAATACCGTGGCACCACCAGTCACGCAATTCAGCACCACATTGCCCTGGGTGGGATCGGGCTGTCCGTTGTAGACCCAGGTCGTGATCAAGCCCGGCTGCGCCGTGCGAGCCACGAGATTCCACACGGGATGCCATTGCGTGCTGGTTTGGCGGGCTTCGGCGGGGAGCGACGACCAAGCGGCCGCGCATTCGGTGGCGGTAGTCAATCCATCGATGCGAGCGGTCTCGGTATTGCGGTCGGTGTCGAAACGCATGCAGCTGCGATGACCGTTGTAGTCGTCCGACTGGGTCACGTTTTGATTGGCGTCCAACACCCGGCGAGCAGTGGCCGGGGCGCTGCCTGCGCCGGCGGACTGGGTTTTGGAGGTCCATTTCACCGAGCCGAACCTCGGGGAGCCAGTCACCTGCTCGACTTCACCATTAGGGAGTAGGACCCGCACGTTCTGCGCGGGTATCAGCGTGTGATCACGCCATACCGTGTAGGCCGTTGGATCATATTGCTCAACTACTGACCAACGGCTGGGGGCGGACCAAGTGACTGAATAAGCGTCCAACCCTCTTGCGCGAGCTGTCCCAATAGCTCTCCCTTCCTGGTCGTACGTATAGGTCCCAGCGCGAACTCCACTTTCGTCCACATAGCCAGTGAGCGGCCACGACAATGAATGCTCATAAAGAAACTGTTGGGAATTTCCATCATTCCACACAAGTCGCCGGATTTGGTCCGACGCGTAGTCGATGGAAGTTTGACCCTCTCCAGGAGCTTGGACTGAAACCACCCGGGTAGCGCCCTCCGCTCCCCCGTACTGCAGTCGCCATTTCCGTCCAAACTGATCGGTCATCGATTTCACCGCACCGATATCGAGAAACGCTGGATAGTCGTCGGCCGAAGCACGTTCGATATTCAGCCGCGCTCCGTCAGCACGCCAAACAGATGCCAGTTGACCGCGCGAGTTGTATTGCTCAAGCAGTCCTGAGGACATATCTCTGTAGAGAAATCCTCCCGCATACGGCATAAGGCGATCTGCAGTCACGCCACTAGCCGCAACCAATCCATTCGGACCGGCAGTGAAAGTCGTCCACATGCCATCTCCCCTTGCCGCGTTGATCAACAACGCGCCATTGGCTTGCGGAAATACGAATAACGCACGATCAATACTAGATTTCCATTCGCCAAAGGTACGCAAGTCACTTTGAGGGAATCGTCCTACGTCATTCTCATAAGGCACCCGACGAATGGAATTGAAGGTCACGCGCAATGGAAACCAAGGTTGCCAACCCAGCGAGACAGACTGCGTCTTCGCACCAATAAGCGCCATAATTGGGTTGCCGTGGCATGTATCGCAAGGCTTAACTATCAAACGGTCATTTACCTCAACACATGCGCTGCGTTCTGGAACATAGACCTTACCCGGCCTGCAAACACATTGACGAGTTAACGGATCATAAATAGCACTTCCGACAGGCGCATACTCGCATCGTTTTGATATAACAAGGCTGGCGGTATGTGTACGCTGCCCGCTAAAATTGGGGTCGGGCTCGCAGGTTGGACCGGACGCCCCATCCCCAACATAACGCCCAAGCAAAGTTGATGTGACAGTGATCGGGCATACAAAACTGACTGATGTCTCCGTGACATAACTTGTACAGGCTTCGGCCGTAAATACGGGTGCGGTACCACAAGGCGGCTTGACCCCAAAATATTTATTAGCGAAGTCCACGCCACGCCGCACGGCGTCCTCCGGAACACCGTAGCCGCCGCCTTGGAGCGCCACAACATAAACCAACGAATTGCCCGGACGGTAGATATCTCCTGTCTCCGGATACTGGGTAACAGGCCCCGCGTTACCGCCGAACATGTCGAGTTGACTTGCCGGGCTATCCCAATTCCAAGGCACGAGGCGGTCATACGCCGATGCGCTCTGCAGGACGAGAAGGCTCAAGATGGCTATGAGCAGACGCAGCACACGGGCTGCAGGTCGTTGACATGGCTGAGCTTTCCACCTAATCGCCTTGCGGGCGTGGCAGGGCGCCGCGCCCATGGCAGCGCTTTGCGATGGCACGTCCTCAGACGCAGCCCGATCAGTCCAACTCATGCGTTCATCCCTGTTTGTCGCTTCGAGCCAAGACGGTCTCGAACCAGTTCAGGAAGACGCAAATGCGACCGCAGAGCGCGGCCCGTGGGGCCAGCTCTTGCCAATCACCAAACAAGGCGATGCCTTGTCCTTCACTCACCGAACCGCATCTCCGCGCGTCTCCGGCGACCTCCCTGAAGCCGGCGCGATTCTGTCAAATCAAACGGTGCCCGACCATCACCAGACTGCAACAGCCGGTCGCCCGTTGTTTTGCCCGCGACTGCGGCCACAGTCTCGCGATTCCCGCGCCCCAAAAAACAAAGCGCCTGATCCCCAGGCGCCTGATCCCCCACCCCGCCAGCCATCGCCGGCCCGCACGATCACCGCAGCGGCGTCACCACCCCGCGGCCTTGCGACCAAATGATCGCGACCACCTGCTGCGCGTCATACAGCGCATTCACATGCGCGATGCGCATCGAGTAGTAATCCCCCTCCGCCGCCATCACGTCGAACAGCGAGCGCTTGCCCAGCTGCTGCCATTGCTGCAAGGTGAATCCACGCACGCGGTCGCTGTTGCGCAGGATCTCGACGATCCGGCGCGAGCGATCCATCGAGGACTGCGCCGCCTCGTACATCTCCTGCACCCGATACCGCTTGGCCTCGATGGTGTCGTCCCGCTGCAGCGACGCCGCCTGCGCACGACGACGCGCCGACGTCAGCGCGGAATCCGCGCCCGGCTGCACGATCGGAATGTTGACCTGCACGCCGCCGACCCAGTCCTGCTGACGCGCCTGACCCACCGTCGCCGCGCCGCTGACCAGCAGGCTCACGCTCGGCTGCTGGCCTGCACGGACCGATTCCGCATAGCTGCGCTGCGCCTGCGCGTTCGCCGATGCCTGCGCCACATCCGGCGCCAGCATCACATCCGACAGCATCTCGTTCAGATCCGGCAAGCGCGCCAGCACCGTGCTCATCGTGGCACTGCGCGGCAGGTCGTCCCCGACGAAACGCTTCAGGCGCACTTCAGTCTGGCGCAAGGCGGAGACCGTCTGCTCATAGGACAGGTCCGCCTGCTGCAGGCTCTTCTGCGCCTGCACCAGCTCGCTCGCGCGGCCACGGTCGGCCTTGGTGATGATGTCCAGCGCCTCGACCAGACACGCCATCTTGCGCACGTACTGGGTGTAGACCTGCGCCTGCAATTGATAACGGCCCCGGTCCAGTGCCAGCGAGACCGTCTGCAGCGCCAGTTGCTCTTCCGCATTGCTGGTGCCGAAACGCGCGGCTTCAGCCAGTTGCGCCCGCCACTCGGTCAGCTTGGTGATGCGGCCCGAGTCGTAGATCGGCGCCGTCACGCTCAGGCTGCCGCGTCCCTGCAGACCGCTCTGGCGGCTGTCCGGTCCATTGCCCGGCAGGATGGTGCCCACATGCGTGCCGGACAACCCCAGCGTCACCGTCGGCAGACGCTGCGCCTTGGCCTCGGCCAGATCGGCTTCAGCCGCCTGCGCCAGCAGACGGACCGCGCCCACCGCCTTGCTGCGGTTGAGCGCGCGCTCGACCAGCTCCTGCAGTTGCGCACGCGGATCCGCATTGCCGGACTCCAGCAACGCGGCGTCACGCGCGGCGGTCTGCGTCGCTGGCAGGGCGGCATCGTCGCTGCAACGGCTTGGCGGCGCGGACGGCGTCGTCGGCGCGTCGGGCTTTTGCGCCCACGCCGGCAGCGCCAGAGCGCCCACGGTCAGGGCCAGGCAGGAAGCGAGGAAGGGATGGCGCCGATGGCTCCGGCGCGGAGTGGTGTCGGTCATGGTCACGCGTACTGCAAGCAATTTCCCATGCCTGTACTGGACCAGTTCTGGACCACGGCGAAGCCTCGATAAAGGGCAGCGAAAACGACAGTTCAACAGAACCCCGTCGATCGCCGGTAACCAACCGTTCCGCGCCTTGCCCCACTGCGCGGCCGGCCCCGCACTCAGCGCTCCCGCAGGGCCTCGCGAGACTTCAGCATCGGACGCAACAGATAGCTCAGCACCGAGCGCTCGCCGGTGCGGATTTCCACCGAGGCGGTCATGCCGGGAATCACCGGCAGCGGCTCGCCCTTCATGCGCAAGGTGTTGCGCTCGGCAGCGACGATCGCCCGGTAATAGGTGCCCTCGCCGTTCTTCTCGGTTTCGCCCAGTGCGTCCGGGCTGATGTATTCGACCTTGCCGTGCAGGCCTCCATTGACGTTGTAGTCATAGCCGGAGAGCTTCACGATGGCGCTTTGACCGACCTGCACGAAGCCGATGTCGCGCGGCTTGACCCGCGCCTCGATCAGCACCCGCGGTCCCAAGGGCACGATTTCCATGATCGGCGCGCCGGACGACACCACGCCGCCCACCGTGTTCATCTTGATGTTCTTGACCAGGCCCTTGACCGGCGACTTCAGCACCGTGTGCTGCAACGCGTCGCGCCGCACCACCATCTGCTCATCGATCTGGGCCAGCTCGGTCTGGACGCGAGAAAGATCGGTGCTGGCTTCCTGACGGAAGCGGCTGATACGTTCGTTTCGTTGCTGTTGCAACTCGTTGACCTGACGCGTCAGCCGCATGACCTCGACGTTGGACATCAGCCCCTTGGCCGCCATGTCCTGCGCCATCTTCTGCTCGGTCGCCAGCAGGCCCACGCTGCGGTTGATGCTGGAGACGGCCTCCTCCAGCACGCGGCGGCGGGTGTCGAAGACTTCGGTTTCGCTGTCCACCAGCCGCTGCACCTGCTGCACTTCGGCCGGGAACTTCAACGGCTGGCCAAGCGCCTCGGCGCGCAGGCGCGCCACCTGCGCCATCACGCCCAGGCGCTTGGCCTGGCTCTCGTTCTGCGCGGCTTCGGCACGGGTCGGGTCCAGCTCCACCAGCGGCTCGCCGGCCTCCACCTCTTCACCCTCTCGCACCAGCAGCTTGCTCAGCACGCCGGATTCCAGGCTGGTGATGATCTGTTCCTTGCCGTCCGGCACGATGCGGCCGTCGCTGCGGGTGACCTCATCGACCGTTGCGATCGAGGACCAACCGATCCCCACGACCAGCACGGCCGCCAGCAGATACAGCACCCACACCGCGCGCGGCAAGGGTTCATCGATCAGCGCGGCATTCACGCTGCCGATGAACAGGCCTTCTTCACGGGAGAGTGCGGGGGGTGAGGACATGGAATGTCAGACCGTCGTCGTGGCGCGGCCGGTCAGACCGACGCCGAGCGCTGCACCGGCTGAGCCGCCGGATGCATGTGCAGATTGCCGCCACCGTCGGTCGTGGCCTGTGCCGGTGGCTGACCCGCCGGCGCGGCCGGACGCACGCCCGACAGCGCGGCGAGCACTTGATCGCGCGGGCCGTCCATCACCAGTCGGCCGCTGTCGACCACCAGGATGCGCGACACCAGTTCCAGCACCGCCGGCCGATGGGTCACCATCACCAGCGTGCATTGCCCGGCCGCATCGCGCAGCTGGCGCAGGAAGGCGATTTCGCTTTGCGCATCCATCGAGCTGGTGGGCTCATCCATCAGCAGGATCTGCGGACGCGTGACCAGGCTGCGTGCCAGCGCCACCAGTTGCCGCTGACCGCCGGACAGCAGGCTGCCCATCTCGCCGACCGGCAGGTCCCAGCCCATCGGATGGCCCGCCACCACGCGGTCCAGGCCGGTCAGCTTGGCGACTTCCACCAGACGCTGCGCATCCACATGGCGCCCCATCAGCACGTTGTCGCGCAGCGTGCCGTGGAAGAGTCGCGGCTCCTGCGAGACGAATCCCACCTTGCTGCGGAACTCGGCCGGATCCACCTGGCGCAGGTCGATGCCGTCCACTTCGACCATGCCTTCGGTCGGCTGATACAGCCCCGCCAGCATGCGCAGCACGGTGGACTTGCCGCTGCCGATGCGACCCAGGATCGCCAGCCGCTCACCCGGCTGGATCCGCAGCGTGACATTGCGCAGCACCTTGGGCGACTGGCCGTCGCCCTGCGCGGGATAGGAGAAGCCCACATCGTTCAAGCCGATGCGGCCGCTGATCTGATGCAGCGGCACATAGTTGCGCTGCGACTCGCGCTCGGTCGGCGCGCTCATCACCGTGTTGAGCGATTGCATCGCGGCACGCGCACCCTGATAGCGCGTGGCCAGGCTGACCAGGCTGTTCAGCGGCATCGTGGCGCGGCCGGCAAACATCACCGCACCGATCAACGAGCCGGCGCTGATCACGCCATCGTTGATCAGATACACGCCCCACACCAGCATGACCAGGTTGATCAGCTGCTGCATGGTCATCGAGATGTTCATGCTCCAGCTCGACATCGTCCGCGCCCGCAACGCGGATTCGGCCACGATGGCGGTGCTCTGCTCATAGCGGCGCAGGAAGCGGCCTTCCGCGCCGGAGGTCTTCAGATCCTCCAGCCCTTCCAGCGCCTCGACCAGCGTGCCGTGCAGATCGGCCGCTTCGGTCATGTTGGTGCGCATCGCGCGGCGCAGATAACCCTGGATGCCCAGGCTCATCAGCAGCATCAACGGGATCGCGCCCATCAGCACCCAGCCCAGCGGACCGCCGATCACGAAGGTCATCGCGACGAACACCACGATGAAAGGCAGATCGGTCAGCACCGACATGGTCGCGGAGGTGAAGAAATCCCGCACCACTTCGACCTGCGCCAGATAGTGCGCATACGAGCCCGCCGAGGCCGGCTTGTGTTCCATGCGCACGCCCAGCGTCTGACGGAACAGCTTGGCGCCGATGATCAGGTCGGTCTTGCGACCGGCCAGATCGATCAGATGGCTGCGCAACTGGCGCGAGAACATGTCGAACAGCAGCGCCAGGCCGGCGCCGACCGCGAGCGTCCACAGCGTCACGAAGGCCTGGTGCGGGATGACCTTGTCATAGATCACCGAGGTCACCAGGCCCGACACCAGCATCAGCACATTGCTCAGCAAGGCGGCGAGCATGGCCGAGCGGTAATACGGCACGAACCGGCGCAAGGTGCCCCACAGCCAGTGGTTCTCCGGCTGCAGCAGCGGCTGGTCTTCCTTGGACAGCGGCTTGGCCTGCGACTGCTCCTGCGGCGTCACCGCCAGGATGAAGCCGCTGTATTCCTGATCCAGCTCCGAGGCCGGCGCCACGCAGCTTGCCGCTTCCGGGCCGGGGAAGACCACCTCGTAACGCGCGCCGCCCTCGGGCGCGTCGTCCAGTCGGCGCACCAGCACGCAGGCGTCGCCGCCATTGAGCAGCAACACCGCCGGCAGCAGCAGCTGATGGATTTCCTCGATGCCCTTGCGCAGCAGCCCGGCGTTATAGCCGGCTTCGCGCATCAGGCGAATGCCTTGGTCGGGGCTGAGCGCGCCTTCGATCGGCGCGCCCGCGCGCAGCGATTCAATCGATCGCGGCCGGCCGTGATGCTGGGTCAGCCAGGCCAGGCATTGCAGCAAGGGATCGACCGCCGGCTGCTGGGCCAGGTCCGCCAGCGGATCCTGCGGCTCGTCCGGCATGCCGGGCGCGCGCTGGCCGTCCTCGGCGGCCAGACGCAGGCCGGGGCGGCGAGCGTGCGGGTCTCCGTCGAAGAAAGGGTCGTGCGGCCGGGTCATTGGGGGAATCGTCACTCAATCACTGGCGATGGGCGAGTGCCAATTGCTCGAATTCGCGCTCAATGTCACGAACCATCTGCGGGACATCGAAAAGTGGACTGTTGCGGCCTTCATCCCGCAGATAGCGCTTGTAGGAGCGCGCCCGGCCGGGATTCAGGCCGATCTGCACCGCCCGCTCGACATACTCGTCCAGCGAGAAGGTGATCAGGTCCGGCAAGCCCACCGCCGTCAGCAAGCTGCCGCACATGCGGGAGATGTAGCTGCGGCCGGAGCGGGTCAGGATCGGCGTGCCCATCCACAGGCAATCGCTGGCGGTGGTGCCGGCGTTGTAGGGGAAGGTGTCCAGCACCAGATCCGGCAGCTGGAAGCGCGCCAGATAGTCCGGTGGCGCGACGCGCGGCGCGAAGATCAACCGGGCCGGATCGACGCCGGCCTCCTGCGCAGCGCGCTGCAGATTGGCCTTGGCCCATTCGTTGTCCGCCAACAGCCACAACACGCTGTTCGGCACCCGCGACAGGATGCGCATCCAGGCCGAGAACATCTCGGCATTCATCTTGTGATTGTTGTTGAAGGAGCAGAACACGAAGCCGTCGTCCGGCAGCCCGTACTGGGCCCGGGTGGGCGTGGGGCCGACTTCGCGCTGCCGATCGCTCACCTGGTAGCAATGCGGCAGGTAGATCGGCTTCTCGCTGCAGTACGGCAGGTAATCCGGCGGCATGACGAAGCGGTCCGCCAGCATCCAGTCGACGCCGGGCAGCAACGCCGTCGCGGGCAGGCCCAGATAGCTCACCTGCACCGGCGCGGGCCGATGCGCCAGGATGTTGGGCCGCGCGCCGCTGGTCAGGCCCTGCAGGTCGACCAGCACATCGATCCCGGTCTGGGCGATGACCTTGGCGGCGGTGGCGTCGTCCATCGCATGGATGCGCCAGACCTTGTCCATCGATTGAAGGAGGCGCCGACGCAGCGAGGTGCCGTCCTCGCGGCTCCAGCAGAACGCGTGGATCTCGAACCGGCTGCGGTCGTGCAGCTCATACAGCTCGGCGGTCAGCAGGCCGACCGCATGCATGCACAGGTCGCCGGACAGATAGCCGATCTTGATCTTGTCGCCCTGATGCCGCGCCGCCACCGAGACCGGATGGCGCCACAGCGGCCCGTCCTTCGGCTTGGTGACCTTCTCATAAACGAAGCGCTGCGCGGCAGCCATCTGCAGCGCGGGATCGTCGGTGGCGCTCAGCGTGGCCAGCAGCGAGGTGGCCAGCAACAGATCGTTGTGGGTGACCTCGCCGAAGGGCTGGTAGACCGGCCACTTGCACTGCTTCTGACGGATGTGCACGTAATGCTGCATCACGTCGGTCTGCTCGGGATTGAGCGTCAGGCTGCGCACCATCAGCGCTTCCGCCTCGTCATAACGGCGCTGCAACTCCAGCACCCGCGCCGCGTTGTTCAACGCATGGGTGCGCAGGCCCAGCAGATCGGCGCCCAGCGCTTCCATCGGCTGGTCGTTGTCATAGACCGCGCGCCAGGCGGCCAGGGCGTCGTCAATGCGGGATTGATGCTCGAGCTGATGGCCCAGATTGAGCCGCGCCTGCGCGAAGCTGGGGCTGATCGCCAGCGCCTTCAGATACGCCTGCTCGGCTTGCTGATGCTGCTGGATGTTGCCCAGCACCGTGCCCCAGTTGTAGAGCGCCACCAGTTGCGCGGCGGCCGGCTGCGGGCTGTGCTCGCCGACAGCGCCGAGCCAGGTCTCATACAGATGCGCCGCCGCCTGACCGAGGTTCTGCCCTTGCAGGAAGTTGCCACGGTCCATCAGCTCCGGCAGCGGCAGGCTGCCGTCACGGGCGCGCTGGAGCCACTGCTCCCATTCCGGAGCCAGCGGGGCGGGAACGGTCAGGTGCTGCATGCTGGGCTGGGTGATGTCC
Source organism: Burkholderiaceae bacterium (assembly GCA_913776825.1). Lineage (GTDB taxonomy): Bacteria > Pseudomonadota > Gammaproteobacteria > Burkholderiales > Burkholderiaceae_C > Roseateles. Next base: position 195,592 of record CAJYPV010000020.1, on the reverse strand, counting down.
ATGGTGACCGGGCGTTGCACAAGTCGGATCGGGCCGTCGGCGGGTCGCGGCAGGCGCAAGCCTTCACACGAACGGGACGGGACTGCAGCCGGGCGCGCTGACCCTGTCCGCACGCGCCTGTTGACCGCCTGTCAGATTGTCGGGGCCGCCCTGTCGATCGGATCGGGGCAATTGGCCGTGGCGGACCGGCCAATTCCACGCTTGTCGTCGGGTCGCAGCCAGCGATGCTGAGCCTCCATTCAAGGGTTTACCCGCACCACCGATCCGCATGAAGCGTCCCACCAGCCGTCCAGCCCGCGAGACGCCGCACATTCAGACCCTTATCGGCCGCTGCGGACAGAACTTGAGCAGAAAAAGAATGCGCCGAAGCTCCCCTTTTCGCCGCATCTGCGTAACACTTGCTTACGCAGAATCCGCTCGTGATCCCGACCGTCAGAGTTCGGGACGCCGCGCGAGAGAAGTCGTTCGAGAACCCCTTGAGGTCGCGCGAACCATGACACGCAAGCCATCCATGAACGCGAGTCTGCCTCGTTGGGATGAGCAGGAAACCTATCCGGCGGATGCGCTGGATGGGCCGGCCTCGCCGGCCAGCCTGCCGTCTGGCGATCCCACCCTGCCGCCCGGCTCCGCGGGCGCCACGTCCTTGTCGTCCCAGGCGCCGGAGTCGGCCCTGTCGGCAGGCGGCGCGGCCAATTCCTCCACCGCGCCGTCGACCGGACTGGCCTCCCGGCTGATGTCCAGCCTGACGCCGCGACGCGACGGATCCCAACCGCCGCGACGACGCAGCGGCGATTCCATCCTGCAGAACCTGATCCGGCTCTGGCCCGGCGAACGCCACCGACCCCGCGGCAGCGCCCGCGCGATGGCGGACCTGCGCGCCGCCTTCCGCGGCAGCCTGATGGATCTGGTGGAAGCCGCGCAGGAGGCGGACGACGTGGTCAGCGGCCTGCGCCTGCAGCAGTTGCTCCAGCACATCGTGCATGCGCGCCATCCGCAGGATCTCTGGCATCTGCGCACCGGCATCTACACCGAGATCGCCCGGGTGCATGACCAGCGCGAAGCCGACCGCCGGCTGGCCGAGCTGAGCGCCCGGCTAAATCGGCAACAGCGCCGCCTGATGCGGCTGCTGGGCTGAGCCGGCCTCGAACCCGGCGATGCGTGCTGCGCTGGCGTCGGTCCGCACGCACGGCTGACCGACGCGCCACGACCGATTCCGCCGATTCCGCCGACGCGACCGCGCCGGCGTGTCAGTCTCAGCGGGCCGCGCTCAGCCAGCCCGCTTCAACGATCCGGGCTCAGCGGCCCAGGAAGTCCATCTTGCCCAGCGGCACGCCCGCGTGGCGCAGCAGCGCATACAGCGTCGTCGCGTGGAAATAGAGATTGGGCGTCGCGAAGAAGCGCAGAAAGTCTTCGCCCTGGAACTTCAGCGGCTCCTTGTCGCGGCGCGGCACGCTGACCTCGCGGGTTTCGCTGCCGTTGAGTTGCGCGGCGGTCGCGGTGGCGATGAAGTCACGCGTCTTCTGCAGGCGGGCGACCAGCTCATCGAGCGTGGTCTCGGTGTCGGCCCAGCTCGGCACCTCCTGGCCGGACAGACGGGCGACCGCGCCCTTGACCGAATCGCTGGCGATCTGCACCTGGCGCGGCAGCGGCAGCATGTCGGGGGCCAGACGCAGCGTCAGATAGACCGACTCGTCGAAACCCTTCGCCTTGGCATGGTCGCGGGCCATGCCGATCCAGGTCTGCATGTTGGCCAGCACACGGTCGAACACCGGCACGGTGGCGTTGAACATCTCCATCACGTTTCTCCTTGGGGGACTGAAAACGGGCGCGATGCTATCGGTTGTTCGCATCTGTTGCATCGCGCGACAGGGATGGCCTTGGGAGCGCCTGCCGACGCGGTTAGGATGGCTGCAGCACGCCTATGAACATCATCATCCTCGACGACTACCAGGACGCCGTGCGCAAGCTCCCTTGCGCCGCCAAGCTGGACGCGCTGAACGCCAAGGTCTTCACCAACACCGTCAAGGGGATCGGCCAGTTGTCGATCCGGCTGCGCGACGCCGAAGTGCTGGTGACGATCCGCGAACGCACCCACTTCCCGCGGCAACTGCTGGAAAAACTCCCCAAACTCAAGCTCATCGCCCAGACCGGGCGGGTCGGCAAGCACATCGACCTGGAGGCCTGCACCCGGCTCGGGATCGCGGTGGCCGAAGGCGGCGGGTCGCCCTATGCGCCGGCGGAGCTGACCTGGGCGCTGGTGCTCGCGGCGATGCGGCGGCTGCCGCAATACATCTCCACGCTCAAGCATGGCGTGTGGCAGCAGTCGGGGCTGAAGTCGGCCTCCATGCCGCCCAACTTCGGGCTGGGCATGGTGTTGCGCGGCAAGACGCTCGGCATCTGGGGCTACGGCAAGATCGGCGCGCTTGTCGCTGGCTACGGCAAGGCCTTCGGCATGTCGGTGCTGGTCTGGGGCAGCGAGGCCGCCCGCCAGCGCGCGCTGGCCGATGGCCATGCCGCAGCGCAGAGCCGGGAAGACTTCTTCGAGCAATCGGACGTGCTGTCGCTGCATCTGCGGCTGGCGGAAGAAACCATGGGCATCGTCACCGCCGAGGACCTGGCGCGGATGAAGCCGACCTCGCTGTTCGTGAACACCTCGCGGGCGGAACTGGTGGCCGATGGCGCGCTGGTGTCCGGCCTCAACCGCGGCCGCCCGGGCATGGCGGCGGTCGATGTTTTCGAGAGCGAACCCATCCTGCAGGGTCATCCGCTCCTGCGATTGGAAAACGCCGTCTGCACACCGCACATCGGTTATGTGGAGCAGGACAGCTATCAGATGTACTTCGACGCCGCCTTCGACAACGTCCTGAACTACATCGCCGGCCAGCCGTCCAACATCGTCAATCCGGACGCGCTCAAGGTGCTGCGGTGACGCCTGCCCCATCGCCCGGGCCATCGCCCGAGCCAGTCCCTGAGCTTCAACCTCCGCCTCACCCCGAAAGCCTGTCGCGTCTGTTCTGGGCGTTCACCTGGCTGGCGCTGCAGGGCTTCGGCGGCGTGCTGGCCGTCGCGCAGCGAGAGCTTGTGGAGCGGCTGGGCTGGATGAGCCGAGAGGAATTCGTCGAGACGCTGGCGGTCGCGCAGGTGCTGCCCGGCCCCAACATCGTGAATCTCTCGCTGATGATCGGCGATCGCTTCTTCGGGCTGCGCGGCGCGATGGTCGCGCTGGCTGGCATGTTGGCGTTGCCGTCGGTGGTGGTGCTGGTGCTGGCGGCGCTGTCGACCACCTGGCTCGCCTCGCCGCAGATGAGCGGCGCCCTGCGCGGCATGGGCGCGGTCTCCGCCGGATTGATCCTGGCGACCGGGCTGAAGCTGCTGCCCTCGCTGCGCAAGAACCCGATGGGCTTCTGGCCGGGCGCGGTGCTGGCGGCGCTGGTGTTTGGCGCCACCGTGTGGCTCAAGCTGCCGCTGTTCTGGATCGTGCTGAGCGTCGGCGGCCTGGGCATGAGCCTGGCCCTGCTGGCGCTCAAGCGGAGCCGCACCGCATGAACTTGCTGATGGGCACGCTCACCTGGCCGGAGCTGGGCGCCTTGACGCTGCACTTCGTGACGCTCTCGCTGCTGTCCATTGGCGGCGGGATCACGACCGCGCCGGACATGCACCGCTATCTGGTCGATGAGCGCCACTGGCTGACCGACACCAGCTTCACCAATTCGATCGCGCTGGCGCAGGCTGCGCCGGGGCCCAACATCCTGTTCGTCGCGGTGCTGGGCTTCAATGTGTCCGGACTGATCGGGGCGGCCGCGGCGATGTTCGGCATGATGCTGCCCTCCACCACCCTGGTGCTGGCGGCCACGCGCTGGGCCCGCAAGAACCGTGAGCACATCGGCGTGCGGGCCTTCACCGTCGGCATGACGCCGTTGACGCTGGGCCTGATGGTGGCCACCGGCTGGCTGCTGGCCGCGCCCTACGTCGCGGAGCCCGACCACCGCTGGGCCACGCTGGCGCTGATCGCGGCCACGCTGTTCCTGACGCTGCGCACCCGGCTGGGCATCGTGTGGATGGTGCTGGGCGGCGGCGTGCTGGGCGCGCTCGGCATCGTCTGATTCAGACCGGCCGCTCGGGCCGGGACCGATCGCGGGCGCCGACGGGGTCGCAGGCGGATGCCGCGCTCAGGCGTCCTTCGTGCCGAAGATCTTGTCGCCGGCGTCGCCCAGGCCCGGAATGATGTAGCCCTGTTCGTTCAGATGCGAGTCGATGGCGGCGGTCCAGCAGCGGACTTCCGGATGCGCCTTGCCCAGTGCCGCCACGCCTTCCGGCGCGGCCACCAGCACCAGGGCGCGGATGTCCTTGCAGCCACGCTTCTTGAGCAGGTCGATGGTGGCGATCATCGAGCCGGCGGTGGCCAGCATCGGGTCCACGATCAGCGCGGTGCGCTGGTCGAGCTGACCGACGAACTTCTCGAAGTAGTTCACCGGCTGCAGGGTTTCATGGTCCCGCGCCAGGCCGACCACGCTCACCTTGGCGTTCGGCATCATGTCCAGCACGCCATCCAGCATGCCCAGCCCCGCGCGCAGGATCGGCACCACCGTCACCTTGCGACCGGCGATCTGCTCGACCTCGACCGGACCGCACCAGCCGTCGATGGTGGTCGTCTCCAGCGGGAAGTCGGCGGTGGCCTCGTAGGCCAGCAACCGGGCGACTTCCCCGGTCAGCTCGCGGAACTTCTTGGTGGACATGTCGCCCTCCCGCATCAGGCCGATCTTGTGCTTGACCAGGGGATGTTTGACTTCGATGACAGGCATGGCGGGTGGCGGCGGACGCGAAATGAGGAAGAGGCGAAAAAAGCGGGAAGAGGCGGAAGCAGCGGAAGCAGCGGGACAAAGCGCGACGAAGCGGCAAGCAGCGCGAGCGAGGCGGACCCGCCCTGCGGCGGCCCGGCCGCTGCGGGCCGATTATCAGCCAGCCGTCGAGCCGCGCTGACGCTGGCGCAGCGCTTCGTACAGGCACACGCCGGCGGCCACCGACACATTCAAGCTCTCGACCGCGCCCTGCATCGGGATGCGCACCAGTTGGTCGCAGGTCTTGGCGGTGAGCTGGCGCATGCCGTCGCCCTCGGCGCCGAGCACCAGCGCGACCGGACCGGTCAGGTCCAGGTCATACAGCGTCTTCTCGGCCTGGTCCGAGGTGCCGATCACCCAGATGTCGCGCTCCTTGAGCTCGTTCAGGGTGCGGGCCAGATTCGTGACCATCAGATAGGGCACGGTTTCCGCCGCGCCGCTGGCGACCTTGGCGACCGTCGCATTCAGGCCGACCGCATGGTCCTTGGGCGCGACCACCGCATCGGCGCCGGCGCCATCGGCCACCCGCAGGCAGGCGCCGAGGTTGTGCGGATCGGTCACGCCGTCCAGCACCAGCACGAGCGGCGGGCCGTCGACCGCATCCAGCACGTCGTCCAGTGAATGGTGCTGCGCCACCGGCCGCACGCGGGCGACGACGCCCTGATGGCGATGCGTGCCGCAGAGCTTGAGCAGGCGGTCATCGTCGCTTTCGACCAGCTTGGCGCCGGCCGCTTCGGCCTTCTCCAGGAAGCCCTTCATCCGCTGATCGCGCCGGGTGGCGTCGAACAGGATCTCCTGCACCGAGGCGGGCGCGGTCTTCAGCCGCACGGTGACGGCATGAAAACCGAACAGGATCTGGGTCTTGCCGGACGGCACGCCGCCGGCATCACCGGCGGGACTGGATTTCTTGGGGGAAGCGCTCATGCGCCGGATTGTCGCCTCAGAACCAGCCCAGCCACTGCGCGCCCATCAGGCCGCCGATCAGGATCGGCTGATGCACCATGTAATAGGAGAGCGACCACTGCCCCATCAGCGCCAGCGGACGCAGCACCGGGCGCAGCCCTTGAGGCAACGGGCGCCGCAGCCAGGCACGCACCGAGTCGGTCCGGGCCAGCGCGCAGCCGAACAGCATCGGCCCGAGCCACGGCAGCAGCGGCACGAAGTCTTCGGTCAACGGCTTGCGGGTCACCAGGCCCACCCAGTTGGTGGTGCGGGTGTCGAAGAAGGGATGGGCGATCAGCAGCGGCAGCAGCACCGCCACCAGACCCAGCAGCCACAGCCAGGGACGCGGCAGGCGCCCGAATCCGAAGCGCACCAGGATCAGCATCAGCGCCATGCCATGCAGCACACCGAAGCTGATGAAGGAGCGCGGGAACATGAACCAGGAGCCCAGCGACACCAGCAGCGCGCAGGCCATGATCTGACCCCAGCGGCGCCAGAAGCGCTCGGCGCTCTGGCCTTGCGACAGCGCCACCGCCTGGCCCATGCCGGCGCACAGCAGGAACAGGCTGACGATCGCACTGCGCTGCCAGGTCCAGGTCGGGTCGCGGTAGAAGTCCTGATGGATCAGCCGGAAGTACGACAGATCGAAGCAGAAATGGAAGACCGTCATCCACACCATCGCCAAGCCGCGCAGGGCATCGAGTCGATCGTAGCGAGGCGTCGGGGCGGGATCGCTGCTGGCACCGGCCCCATCGTCGACGACGTCGGAGGGATGGGCGGCAGGGCGAGGCGACTGGGGAGGACGGGCCAACGAATTCATCGGGATCGCAGTCTACAGAAGGCATCCTTGCTGGCGCATGACGCGATGTCCCGCAAGCGGTGCAGAGATCGCATGCGCCACCTGATTGAGGGGGTCAGCGCCGGCCGTCGCGCGATGAAACGAACGGCGTGCGAACAAGGCCCCGTCATCCCAGGCGATGAAGCACGACGGGCCGGGCTCAGTGCCAGGCCATGACTACTGACTCACGTGATGTGCCCACTTGTTTCAGGAGCTTGTTCTGTGCGCGCTACTCACCCGGGCCATGGTGGCTGAACGGGCTGAGGAGGAGGATCAATTTCTTCCTCAACCTCCTCGCTTGTGATGACACCACCCGCCAAGCAACGCCTGACCCCCGCCCTGGCGCTCATCGCCAGTCTCCCGCTGCTGCTCACTGCCTGCTTCGGCGGTGATGACACGCCCTCCACGCCCAGCGCTGCGTTCGTCGTCGTGCCGACCGCCGGCAGCGAATGCGAGGTCGTGACGGTCTCGCCCACGACGTCGGTGACCAGCGCCTTCATCAATCCCCTGCTGACGGTGAAGTACACCGGACCGAATCTCGACGTCTGCAACCGGCTGATCCTGCAGGACGCCGCACATACGCCGATCGCCACCCGCGTGGTGGCCGCCAGCGAGTGGGCGCACCCTCAAGGCGGGGTGGCCGGCACGCTGACGCTGGAGCCGACCACCGACCTGACCCCCAATGCCACCTATGGGCTGCTGCTGCGCGACCAGACCATCTCCTATTTCAAGACCGGCACCGCGCGCCGCGGCTCGCTGGTGGACGTCAAGGACCAGCCGGTGGCAGTCAAGGGCCTGCCGGCCAGCTCCCGGATGGGCATTGCCGAGATCAACAACGTGCTGGATGTCTTGCTGGAGGGTCTGGTGGGAGACCATCCGACGGAAAAAGCGCTGCTCGAACCGTTGGTCAAAGCCGAGCTGACGAATCTTGCGCGGCCGAATGCACGTTTCGGCGCGCAGGTGGCCAAGCTGACCTATCTCAGCAGTGATGCCAGCGGCGCACCGGTGACGCTGAGCGGCCTGTTGATCTATCCGACGCAGGACGGCACCGGACCAGCCGTGAACTACAACGGCATGCCGATGTTGATCGGGCAGCGAGGCGCCCAAGGCAGCGATAGAGCCGGCCCGTCCTCGGCATCGGAAACGATGCTGCTGCCGGGGATGATCGCCGCGGGACGAGGCCACATCTACCTGGCACCGGACCTCATCGGTGTGGGCGATTCGAAGTCCTTGCCGCAAGCGTATCTCGTGGCCTCCCAGGCTGCGGAACATACGCAAAACATGCTTCGTGCCGCTCGGGCCTATTTCCTCCAGCAATTCAAGTCTGAACTGGGCCGCGACATCCGCGTGGTGGGCAGTTCCGAAGGCGGATTCACCACCATGGCCGCCCTGCCTCAGTTGGCGATGGAAGGCCAGGTCCGTTACGTATCCGCTGCGGAGGGGCCATACGACGTGTATCGCACCTTCGATTCCAACTTGCGGGCTGTCGGGGGTGCGGCACGCGATGCGTACTCCCGTGACGAGGACTTGAGCCTCGTCGCGGGCCGGTTCGGGGCGGTCCTGGAAAGCATGAGGCTCACTCAGAATCTCGGCCTGGATCCGAAGACCGTCTTCGCGACGGATGGCTCGATCCTGCCCAGTTTCCTGACGTCCTATGCGTCCGGCCAGCAGAAGGCGCTGGTCACCGCGCTGGGATTGAACAGCCTCGCGAGCAGCAATCAGCGCTACGAGCTGCCCAATGCCCGCATCGTGATGTACCACTTCACGACGGACGTTCTGGTCCCACAGCAAAACACGGTGGACATGATGGCGCGCCTGAATCAGCAGCCGAATCGCTGGGGCAGCCTGCAGCGAGGGGATTGTCGGGAGGACTCGGCGCTCGCCATCCTGGCGGTGAACCTCGTGAAGAACAAGCTGGTCACGCACACGCTCTGCGTCTTCTTTCAACTGGATGACGCCGTCGTCGAACTGTGACCGTTCCCGACACGCTCGATGCCTGCCGCGCCGGCTCGACGCTTCATGGTCACAGCGGGCATGGGTGGAGCCACGATCTCAATCGGTGCAGCGCCCGTCTGACCCGAAGGCGCCGGGCTGCGGATGCTCCTATGCGAGGGACCGAGCGCGGACGGAGAAGCCCATGGCCCGCTTCGCTCAGGCGCTCCGCATTCGCTCCACGGGCCATGGGCTTCCCCGTCCCGAGGCACCGTGTAGCCAACCGGCAGACCGGCAAACCGGCAAACCGTCGGACGTCGCCCCGCTACAGGTCCACGGATCGTCGCGCACCTCGAAAGCCACGCTCAACATCCCTGCCGCGCATCGCCAAGGCCCGACACGCTCGGTGATTCAAGCGGCAGGCGCCGGCCCGCCTGGGAGTGAATGCGGAGCGCCTGAACGGACAGGCGGGCCGGTGCCTGCCGCGCCTGCTCGACCGGTGGCAGTGCCTGCAGCCGCCACCGAAGCCGAAGCCGCTGCCCCTGCCCCTGCCCCACCGGCATCCGAATCTACGGCTGAATCGCCGACGCCCTCGGCACCGACCCCGCCGCATTCCACCGACCACCCAACGCCCGCAGCAGCGCCACGCGATTGGACTGCTCCGTCAGCCGCAGCGTCACCAAGCCCTGCTGAGCGGTCGCCAATGTCCGCTGAGCATCCAGCAGCTCCAACTGGCTGCTGCCGCCCAAGCGATAGCTGCTCTCCGCCATCCGCAGCGACTCGCTCGCCGCATCGACCTGGGCCTGCTGCGCGTCCAGCCGCTCGGACAAACGATCACGGACGGCCAAGGCATCCGCGACCTCGCGGAAGGCGGACTGCACGGTGGACTCGTAGGTGGCCAGCGCTTCGCGGCGAGTCGCCTCGCTGACCTCCACCTGCGCCCGGCGCGCGCCGGCATCGAACAGCGGCAGATCGAGTTGAGGCACCAGGCTCCACACCCCGCTGCCGCTCTTGAAGAGGCCGTCCAGATCCGCACTGCGCGTGCCCGCGCTGGCGGTGAGCGTCAGACGCGGGAATCGCGCCGCCCGAGCCGCACCGACATCGAATGCCGCGGCCTGCAGACGCTGCTCCGCCGCACGCAGATCGGGGCGTTGCAGCAGCACATCCGCCGGCAGACCGCCCGGGATCGCCGGGAGCGCGGTCACATCGCCGGTGATCTGCTCGCCTGGCAGCCAGTCCTCCGGCACAGGCTGGCCGACCAGCAATTCCAGTTGCAGCCGCGCCTGCGCCACCGCGCTGGCACTGCGCGCCGCGTCCCCGCGCGCCGACTCGAATGCCGTGCGAGCACGGGCACGGACCAGACCGGAGGTTGCGCCCAACTGATATTGCCGCTCGGCGAGGTTCAGGCTGCGCTGCTGGCTGTCCAGCAGCGATTGCGACAGCGCCAGGCGCTGGCGCTCCGCTGCCAGGGTGAGCCACGCATTGGCGACCTCCGCCACCAGGCTCAGCTGCGCGCTGCGCTGGGTTTCCTGTTGCGCAAGGAACCGCGCCAACGCGGCGCCTTCCAGGCTGCCCAGTCGATTGAAAAGATCGATCTCATAACTGGCGAGGCCGAGATTGACGCCATAGGTGGTCGTCGCGCCCTGGCCATTGCTGGTGCGCTGACGCGTCACCGAACCGCCCGCTGACAGCTCCGGCATCCGATCCGCTTCGGCGATGCGGTATTGGGCCCGCACCCGCTCCACCGCCGCCGCACTCGCCTGCAGGCTGCGGTTCTGACTCAGCGCCAGTCCCACCACCCGATCGAGTCGCGCATCGGCGAAGAAGCCTTGCCATTCAGGAGCGGCCGTCGCGGCATCCGCCGCGCGGGCAGCGCCGGTCGCAGAGACCGATCCTGTCGATCCTGTTGAACCTGTTGAACCTGTTGAACCTGTCGTGCTGGCCGGCGTCGCCGTGACGCCGACCGATGAGGTCGCAGTCGAGGTCGAGGTCGCGGTCGAGGTTGCAGCAGAGCCCGATGACGATCCCGCCATCGGCGACGACGCCGCCGCCGTCGCTGACGGCAAATCCGCCACGCGGAAGTCCTCACGCAGCGGCGGACGCGGCGTCTCGGTCGGCGGGACCAGACTGCCACACGCCGACAACAACGCGGCCCCGAGCCAGCTCGTGGCTATCGCAGCGATCGCAGCAATCAACGACCGTCGCGCGGCGTGGGCCGGGTTCAGCGCCAACGCGCGCTCCGACGCGGTCGAGCCCGTCAACGCCGCCGCAGTCCGTCCCTCATCACGGTCCATGTCGTGTGTCTGAAAGGCGCGCGTCATGCCTGCACCTCCGCCTTTCCGTCGCCGTGCCGATCGCCCTGGCCATCGGCAGGGCCGTTCGGCGAGGGCTGGTCCGGATGCCGATGCGCCCGGCTGAAGCGCTGTTTGACCCACAGATAGAACAGCGGCACGAAGAAGATGCCGAGCAAGGTCGCACTGGCCATGCCGCCGAGCACGCCGACGCCGATCGCGCGCTGCGAGCCCGAGCCGGCGCCACTGGCGAAGGCCAGCGGCAACACGCCCATCATGAAGGCCAGCGAGGTCATCAGGATCGGCCGCAGACGCTGTCGGCTGGCTTTCAGCGTCGCGTCGAGCAGGCTCATGCCCTGCCCTCGCAGCGTCTCGGCGAATTCCACGATCAGGATCGCGTTCTTCGCCGACAAGCCCACCGTCGTGAGCAGGCCCACCTGGAAGAACACATCGTTCATCTGCCCGCCCAGATGGCTGGCCGCCAGCGCCCCGATGATGCCCAGCGGCACCACCAGCATCACGCTGAACGGGACCGACCAGCTCTCATACAGCGCCGCCAGACACAAGAAGATGAACAGCACCGACACCGCATACAGCAGCGGCGCCTGGTCGCCCGACAGCCGCTCCTGGTAGCTGCGGCCCGACCATTCGAAGCCGATGCCCTTGGGCATGTCGCGCAGCACCTCTTCCATCGCCCGCATGGCCGCGCCGGAGCTCACGCCCGGTGGCACATCGGCCTGGATCTCATACGCGGCGCTGCCGTTGTAGCGCACCAGCTGACGCGGACCATTCATCCAGCTCGCCTTGGCGAAGGCATTGAAGGACACCATCTCGCCGCTGGCATTGCGCACATACCAATACCGCAGCGCGTCCGGATCGGCCCGATAAGCGCCCTCGCCCTGCACCAGCACCCGCTTGACGCGTCCGCGATCGATGAAGTCGTTCACATAGCTGCTGCCCAGCGCGATCGACAGCGTGTCGTTGATCATGGAGGTCGTCACGCCCAGCGTGCCGGCCTTGTGGTCATCGATGTCGATCTGCAGCTGCGGGGTTTCGGTCAGGCTGTTGGTGCGGGCACGGCTGAGTTCCGGATGCCGATTGGCGGCATCGATCAGTTGATCGCGCGCCGCAATCAGCGCTTCCGATCCCACACCGCCCAGATCCTGCAGGAACAGCTGGATGCCGGAACTGCCGCCCAGGCCGCGCACCGTGGGCGGCTGCACCACGAAGACGCTGGCATCCCGCACCCGCTTGCCGAGCTCGCGGCTGAAGCGTTCCGCCAAGGCGCCCGCGCCCTGGTTCTTTGCCTTGCGGTCCTGCCAGTCGGTCAGACGGATGAAGCCCTGGCCAGAGCCCTGGTCGCCGTTGGCGCCGCGCACCAGGTTGTAGAAGCGCACTTCCTTCTGCTCGGCCAGATAGGCCTCGATGCTCTGCGCCACGGCTTCCATGCGCTCGGCCGTCGCGCCCGGCGCCATGCGGACCTGGATCTGCAGCCCGCCCTGGTCCTCATCGGGCAGGAACGAGGTCGGCAGCGTGCGATAGAGCACCGCCAGGCCCGCGATCAGCAGCACATAAACCATGAAGCTGCGAATGCCGCGGGCCGTGAGCCAGCCGACGCGGCGTTCATAGCGGTCGGTGAAGCGGTCGAACTGGCGGTTGAAGCCGCCGAAGAACCAGTCCAGCTGTTTGGCGAACGGACCGCTGTGGGCCGCATGCTCGCCCTGACGCACCGGCTTGAGCAGCGTGGCGCAGAGCGCGGGCGACAGGCTCATCGCCACCAGCACCGACAGCACCATCGCGCTCACCACTGTGATCGAGAACTGGCGATAGATGATGCCGGTCGATCCGCCGAAGAAGGCCATCGGAATGAACACCGCCGACAGCACCACCGCGATGCCGACCAGCGCGCCGCTGATCTCCTTCATGCTGGCGCGCGTGGCATCACGCGGACTCAGGCCCTCTTCGCGCATCAGGCGCTCGACGTTCTCCACCACCACGATGGCGTCGTCCACCAGCAGACCGATGGCCAGCACCAGACCGAACATCGTCAGCGTGTTGATCGAATACCCCGCCACCGCCAGCACGCCGAAGGTGCCCAGCAGCACCACCGGCACCGCGATCGCCGGCACCAGCGTGGCCCGCAGGTTCTGCATGAAGAGGTACATGATGGCCACCACCAGCACCATCGCCTCGATCAGGGTGTGCACCACGCCTTCGATGGACACGCTGATGAACGGCGTGGTGTCGTAGGTGATGGCGATCTTCATCCCGGCCGGGAAGAAGGGTTCGAGCTCGGCGAACTTGGCCTTGACCAGCTCCGCCGTCTTGAGCGCATTCGCGCCGCTGGCCGGCACGATGGCCATGCCCGCCGCGGTCACGCCGCTGCTGCGCACGTTGGTGGTGTAGCTGTCACGGCCCAGCTCGACGCGCGCCACATCCTTGAGCCTCACCGCCGAGCCATCGTTCTGCACCCGCAGCACGATGTTGCGGAACTGCTCCGGCGTCTGCAGCTTGGCCCGCGCGGTGATGATGGCCGTCAGCCGCTGGCCTTCCGGCGCCGGCTGCGCGCCGAGCTGGCCGGCCGAGACTTCGGTGTTCTGCGCCTGCAGCGCATTGCGCACATCGCCGGGCACCAGCGCATAGCGCTGCAACCTGGCCGGATCCAGCCAGATGCGCATCGCATAGCCGGAGCCGAAGACGTTGATGTCGCCCACGCCTTCGATGCGGCTGATGATGTCCTGCAGCGTGCTGGACAGGTAGTCCCCCAGATCGGCCGAGGTCACCGACGGATCGTCGCTGGTCAGCATCACGATCATCAGCGGCTCGGAGCCGGCCTTGGTCACCCGCACGCCCTGCGCCTGCACCGCCTGCGGCAGCCGCGACAGCGACTGCGACACCTTGTTCTGAACCTGCATCTGCGCCAGATCCGGATTCGTGCCGGCGACGAAGCTCAGCTGGGTGTTCGCACCGCCGGACGCATTGCTGGAGGACTCGATCGAGAACAAGCCATCGATGCCCTTGAGGTTCTGCTCGATCACCTGGGTGACCGAATCCTCGATCGCCTTGGCGGATGCGCCGGGATAGCTGGTGTTGATCGAGATCCGCGTCGGCGCGATGTCGGGATAGCGTTCCAGCGGCAAGGTCATCACCGCCGCGCCACCGGCCAGCATGATGACGATGGCGATGACCCACGCAAAAATGGGCCGATCAATGAAGAACGAAGCCATCAGCGGCTCCCGCCCTGGCTGGCGGCGCCCGCCGGGACGCCGGACGCCGCGGCATCCGCCGTCGCCGCTGATGCACCCGATGATGCGGCAGCCCCCGCCGCTCCGGCCTTCTTGCGATTGCTCGTGCCGGCCGGCACCGGCGTCACCACCTGGTTGGCGCGGACCCGCTGCAGGCCTTCGACGACCAGCTTGTCGCCGACCTTCAAGCCGCTGCTCACCAGCCACTGATTGCCCAGCGCGCGCTTGAGCACCAGCCGGCGGGTTTCGGTCTTGTTGCCCTCACCCACCACCAGCGCGGTCGCCTCGCCGGTGGGCGAGCGGCTCACGCCCTGCTGCGGCACCAGGATCGCTTCGCGGTCCACACCGGCCAGCAGCTTGGCCCGCACCACCATGCCGGGCAGCAAGGTGCCGGTCGGATTCGGCACCGTGGCGCGCAAGGTCACCGCGCCGGTGCCGCGGTCCACGGTCACGCCGCTGACCTGCAACTGGCCGGCCTGCGGATGCACGCTGCCGTCTTCCAGCACGACGCGGATCTGACGGCTGCCGGTGTCGCCGTCGAGCTGGCTGCGCAGCGCCAGCATTTCGGCGCTGCTCTGGACGATGTCCACATACATCGGATCGAGTTGCTGCACCGTCGTCAGCACCTGCGTCTGATTGGCGGTCACGAGCGCACCGGCGGTGACGGTGGAGACCTCGATCCGTCCGGAGATCGGCGCGCTGATACGGGTGCGATCCAGTTGGACGCGCGCGGCATCCAGCGCGGCGCGGGCCACCGCCACATCGGCCTGGGCCTGACGCTGGGCGCTGGCGCTGTCGTCCGCGGCCTGGCGGCTCAGCGCATCGGCCTTCAGCAATTCGGCATCCCGTTCGGCACGGGTGCGGGCCACGCTGGCCTGGGCCTCGGCCTTCTGCAGCGCGGCCGCGGTGCGGGCGCGTTCCGCCTCATAGCTGGCGGCGTCCAGCTGATAGAGCGGCTGGCCGGCGCGGACCATCGAGCCCTCGGTGAACAGCCGCTTGAGCACGATGCCGGTGACCTGCGGCCGGATCTCGGCCACCTGGCTGGCCGACAGCCGGCCCGGCAGCTCCAGCGACAGCGGCGCATCCTGCGCGCTCACGATCACCACGCCGACTTCCGGCGGCGCGCCCTTGCCGGCCGGCGACTCGGCCTTGCGGTCGGAACAGGCCGTCAACAACAGGGCGGCCACGGGCAGGAGGGGCAGGATCGTCCAGAGCGAAGGTCGGAGCACGGCGCGGGGTGTGAGAAGCTTCAGCATGGCCGCACATCCTGACCGCAGAATGTGGAGAGACCTTGAAGGTCGCCCCCGCTGCCGGGGCTTGCTTGATCCGAGGAGCGCCCAACGGTCATGATGCGCCGCCCCCTCGACCCGCTTATGAAGCTCCAGTTCAACCTCACCGCCCGGCTGTTTGCCGCCGTTCTCAGCACCGCCATGGCGGTCGCGCTGGCGATGGGCGTGTTCTCCCACCTCAACCTCAGCCGCAATTTCATCGGCTATCTGAATGAGCAGGCGGTCAACCGGCTGGAGCTGGCCCGCACCAGCGTCACCGCCGGCTACCGGGAGCACGGCCGCAGCTGGGATTTCCTGATCGAGAGGCCGGAGCTCTGGGGCCGCCTGCTGCGCCCGCTGGTGCCCGAGGCCGAGATGGGCGCGGTCAAGTTCGGCCCCGCCGACCTGACCGGCGCCACCCGCCGCTTCACCTTGTTCAATGAAGACCGGGAGCGCATCGCCGGCTATGCCGGGCCGTCGGAGCGGGCTGTCGAGCGGCCCATCATCGTGGACGGCCTGACCGTGGGGTGGCTCACGCTGACGCCGATCGAATCGGTCAGCCCCGGCGCGGAAAAGCATTTCTACGATGCGCAGTTGCGCTCCGGCTGGATCGTCGGCGCCGCCGCCGTGCTGCTGGCCGGGGGCGTGGCCTTCTGGGCGACCCGTCGCCTGCTGCGTCCGGTGCGGCGCGTCGCGGAGGCCACCCACCGGCTGGCGGCGGGCGACTTCCAGGTGCGCGTGCCCGAGACCGAGGGCGATGACGACATCGCCCGCCTGTCGCGCGACTTCAATCAGCTCGCGCTGACCCTGCATCGCAATGAAGCGATGCGGCGGGAGTTCATGGCCGATGTCTCGCATGAGCTGCGCACGCCGCTGGGCGTGCTCAACGGCGAGCTGGAAGCGCTGGAAGATGGCCTGCGCCGCCTGGACGCGCAAGCGCTGCGCTCGCTGCGCGGTGAAGTCGGCATCCTGCACAAGCTGGTCGACGACCTGCATGAGCTGTCGCTGGCGGATGTGGGCGCCCTCGCCTACCGCAAGGCGGCGGTCGACCTGCGCGAGCTGGTCGGCATCGCGGCCGGCGCCTTCAAGGAACGCCTGCACGGCAGCGGCCTGACACTGCGACTGGATCTGCCGACCGATCCGGTGATGGTCTTCGGCGACGAGCGCCGATTGCGCCAGTTGATGGGCAATCTGATCGAGAACAGCTGCCGCTACACCGACGCCGGCGGCGCGCTGCAGATCAGCGTCCAGCGCCAGGGCCGGCAGGCGGTGATCGATGTGCAGGACACCGCGCCCGGCGTCGATGCGGAACATCTGCCGCGCCTGTTCGAGCGCTTCTATCGGGTCGAGCCGTCGCGCAGTCGACGCAGCGGCGGTTCCGGCCTGGGCCTGTCGATCTGCCAGCGCATCGCCGAGGCCCACGAAGGCCGCATCGATGCGTTGGCCTCGCCGATGGGCGGTCTCTGGCTGCGTCTGGTCCTGCCGATCCATGACTGAGCCGATGACTCCGACGCCATCCCCGGCCGGCGCCCCGGCCTCAGCGCCCGCAGCGCTGTCCGCCTCTGCGGCGACGCGTCTGCCGATGGACCCAGGCCCGGCGCGGGTGCTGGTGGTGGAGGACGAGCCCAAGCTGGCGGCCCTGCTCGGTGACTATCTGCGCGCGGCGGGCCATGAGCCGGACTGGGTCGCCGATGGCCGCGAGGTGATGGCGGCCTTCCAGGCGCGGTCCCATGACCTCATCCTGCTGGACCTGATGCTGCCCGGCGTCGACGGCCTGACGCTGTGCCGCGAGCTGCGCGCCGTGAGCGCGGTGCCGATCCTGATGCTCACCGCCCGGGCCGATGAGGCGGATCGCCTCGCCGGACTGGAGCTGGGCGCGGATGACTACATCCCCAAGAACCCGTTCAGCCCGCGCGAAGTGATGGCGCGGGTGAAGGCCGCGCTGCGCCGCGCGCGCGCGACGCAGGAGGCGGTGGCGGCGGCCGCTGAAGGTGTCACCAGTTCAGCGGCTTCCCTGCATGGCGCGCGCGGGGCGGATGAGCCGTCCTCGTCAATGTCGTCAGCAGGAATAGGTTTGACCGCAGACCTTCGGACGGGCGACGCAAACGCTTCGCCCACGCCCGGCGCATCCGTTGGACCGCATGGCGCGACGGCCGCGACGCCCTTGACCGCGTCTCACGACGGCTTGCGCATCGACGAGGCCGGCTGGAGCGCCACCTGGCGCGGTCAGCCGCTGGACCTCACGCCGATCGAGTTCCGCTTGCTGCACATCCTGGCGTCGCAGCCGGGGCGGGTCTATGCGCGCATGCAGTTGCTGGACCTGCTGCATGTCGATGGCCGGGAGGTCACCGATCGCGCGGTGGACAGCCACATCAAGAACCTGCGCCGCAAGCTGGAACGGGCGGGCGCCGGCAGCGATCGCATCCGGTCGATCTACGGCGTCGGCTATCGCTTCGACGCATGAAAAATGCCGCCGGGCAGAACGCGCGGCGGCATGGCGATCCAGTCGAGTCGTCGGCGAGTCGGATCCGCAGATCCTCAGATCCTCAGATCCTCAGATCCAAAGACCCGCAGATCCAAAGACCCGCAGATCGGGCGCCTTCTCGGGCGCCCGGCTGCCGATGATCAGAACTTGTAGTTCGCGCCCAGCAGATAGGTCTTGCCCCACTTGATGTATTCCAGCGGGCGGTCCTTGGTCACCGCATAGGTGCGATAGGCCTCGTCGGTCAGGTTGTTGACCTGCGCCAGCAGGCCCAGACCCTTGAGCGGACCTTCGGTGAAGTTGTAGCCGATCTGCGCATCCACGATGCTTTCGCCCACCACGTAACGCAGGGTGCGGGCGCCGTTGAAGTTGCCGATCTCACCGATGAAGTCCGAGCGCTTGCGCTGGCTGATGCGGAACTCGAAACCGTTGGCCTCGTAATAGGCGGTCAGGTTGTAGACCCGCTTGGACAGACCGGGCAGCGCGATCGGGCCGGAGCCCACGCTGTTGGCGCTGTCCGGATCGACGATGCGGATGCTGCTGCTGTTGAAGCTGGCGCTGGCCGTCAGACCGAAGCCGTTCAGCGAGCGGCTGACCAGATTCAGCGGCAGCGACGCGCTCAGTTCCACGCCCTTGAGCTTGCCGCCCTCGCCGTTGAACGGCGCGGTGAAGTTGCCGGTGAGCTTGGCGGGCGGCTGACCCGGTTGCGGCACATAGCCGGCCACGAAGGCGGAGTAGTCGAAGTTGTCGACCGTCTGCTTGTAGATGTAGCTGCGCAGGTCCTTGTAATAGGCCGCGGCCGAGATGTAGGCCTTGGAGCCGAAATACTTCTCCCAGGACAGGTCCACCGCATTGGCGCGCCAGGGCTTGAGCTCCGGATTGCCGCCGGACGCGCCGGGCTCGCCGGTGTTGGCATTCACGCCGAACTCGATGCCGGCATTGAGCTGCTCCACCCGCGGACGGGCCATTTGCTTGGCGAGTGCGAAACGCACCGTCTGGTCGCCGGGCAGCGTCCAGGCCAGGTTCATCGCCGGCAGATAGTCGGTATAGGTCTTGCCGCCGCTGATCGGCTTGACCGCGCCCTGACCGCCGTTGGCGGTGCCGTCCCAGTAATTGGACTGCGAGGACTGGTCGGTGCGGATCACCTGCAGGCCGATGTTGCCGCGCATCGGCAGGCCGAAGGTGGTGGCGTCGAGGTTGCCCTTCAGGTAGGCGGTGGTGGCCTTCTCCTGGACTTCCCAGGCCTTGGGAATCAGGTAGTTCAGCGATTCCGTCGGCTCGAAGCGCATGTAGCGGGCCACGGCGGCCGGCACATTCCAGGCCGGGATCGAGCCCAGGCCGGCGAAGCCCAGATCGACCAGACCGTATTGCAGATCAGAGCCGATGGCCGTCACACCTGCGGTGCCGAGGTTGATGTTGCCTTCCGGCTGGCGCTTCTTCTTCGAACGGTCGGCATAGTTCAGGCCGATGTCGAAGTCGGCGAACCAGGTCGACAGCAGGCCGCTGCTCGGCAGCTTGGCGGCCAGCTTCACGCCGGTCAGGTCATCCTTGACGCTGGGCAGCAGGCCGTAGCCCGAGCCGTAGATGGTGTTCTGCAGGAACAGCTGGCTCGGGTCCGAGTAGTTCAGGCCGGCCTTGATCTGCGAGAAATTGCCCGACTGAAGCGCCAGGTTGACCGTGTCCAGCGGCACCGTGGTCGCCAGCTGGGTGTTGTTCTGCAGATTGATTTCGTTGCGGGTGGCACGCGAGTAATTGACGTCCGCGCTCAGCTGCACGCCGCTGTCGAAGCGCAGCTTGTTGTTCCAGCCCGCTGCGACGATCTTGTCATCGCGCTTGTTGTACATGCCGCGGATCAACGGATAGACGTTGGTCACCGCGCCGCCGGTGTGGGTGCCGTTGCCGTTGACGCCGGCACCGCTCCAGGAAATCGGCGGACGGTTCTCGCCGTTCCAGGTCATGCTCATTTCGAACTGGTTGGCGGTGTCTTCCTGCTTGGCGCGCGACCAGAAGCCGTCGATCACGCTGGTCCACATCTTGTTCGGGCGGAACTCGACGGTGGCCATCACGCCATCGCGCTCGGTACGACCGGTGCGGCGCAGCGCCTTGATGCCTTCGCTGGTGACGGTGTTGGCGGGCAGACCGGCGGTGGTGAGCGTCTTCCAGGGCTCGTACAGGCCGACCTGTTCTTCCTGGACCGGCGTTTCCTGATGCGCATAACCGATCGACACCCCGATGGTGCGGTCGGCGAATTGGTCGATG
This sequence comes from Burkholderiaceae bacterium, assembly GCA_913776825.1. Lineage (GTDB taxonomy): Bacteria > Pseudomonadota > Gammaproteobacteria > Burkholderiales > Burkholderiaceae_C > Roseateles. The sequence goes on along the minus strand of CAJYPV010000020.1, from coordinate 175,497 downwards.
TAGCTGGCGCTGAGGCGATTGCCGTTGCCGCTCTTGCCGGCCGCGCTGCCCAAGGAATTGCGCTGACCGCGCACATTCAGCGAGACCACCCGACTGCCGAAGTCCAGCGGACGCACCGTCAGCATGTCCAGCGTGCCGGACAGGCCCTGGCCGACCAGGCCGGCGTCGGGCGTCTTGTAGACAGTCACGCCGCTGAGCAGTTCGGACGGGTATTGGTCGAATTCGACGCTGCGGTTGTCACCGGTGCTGACCAGCTCACGGCCGTTGAGCAGCGTGGTGGCGAAGTCGGGCGACAGACCACGGACCGAGATCACCTGGGCGCGACCCGCCGCGCGCTGCGCCGACAGGCCGGGCAGACGGGCGATGGATTCGGCGATGGACACATCGGGCAGCTTGCCGATGTCTTCGGCGGACACCGCCTCGACGATGGAGTCGGAATTCTTCTTGACCGAAATCGCCGCTTCGATGCCGCGACGGATGCCGGTGACGGTCACCGTGTCGAGCGTCTGGTCAGCGGCTTTGGTGTCGGCGCTGCGAGCGGCCGGGGCGCTGTCGGCGGCCGGTGCGGCAGCGGACGCCGCCGCGGCGGGCGCCTGCACCTGGGCATGGGCGGCGCTGGCCAGCAAGGCCAGCAACATGCAGCCGGCAGCCACCGGCTGGACACGGAACAGCTCGCCCGAGGCGTGCGAAGTCTTCATGGTTTGTCTCCTGTCGCTTGTGCATTCGCGGGTCGAGATGTCCGCGTCTTGGTTGGGCGCAATGGCCCGGATCTGCATCCCGATCGCTTGCCGCAGACCCCGGCACCCAACGTTCGAAAGAATTCTGTACTAAAACTAGATTCGCAACAAAGCTCTCGCAAACCCTTGAGGGCGCCTGCCGACCATGATTTGGCGCGAAAACGACGAAGTTACGCGCAATCACCGAGGGTTTCTACTGGTTTTTGGCTAGATTAACGCCAGATTACACCGGGCCACCTGACTGAGTGATGCGGTCGATGTAGCTCGACTACAAGCAATCACCCCAAGAATGCCGGATCGCAAAAATTGGCAGGACGCGTCTCTGACGCATGCGGGTGGAAAGCGGGAAATTGAGAGACGCACGAGGCCATTCGACGCCGCAGCGGCGGTCGTGGTCGACCGAGCGATTCGATGTCCGCCGATCGTCGCTGCGTATCGCTTCAGACTCACCGGCCATCGCCGTGAGCGCGAGGACGGCGCTGCCTTGCAGCTGTTGTCAGAAGAGCGGGAAACGCTCCCCGCACAGGCAAGCGCCAATGACAACGGGGTTGATGCCTTCCCAGACATCAACCCCGTGAAATCGCGGCGCTTGGCCGCTTGGCCGCTTTGCCCGTCGACCGGCGCTTGGCCCGGCGACTGAGCTTTGGGGGCTCGCCGCTTGACGCCACGCCCCGTCGATGTGCCGCGCCGTGCGACCGGCGCTACCCGATCAAGCCTGACGCCGCAGCGTGCCTTGCTCCAGCGCGAACGCAGCACCGCCGAGCGCCACCAGCGTGTCGGTGATCAACACGCAGGGCACCGCCGACAGGTAGGACGCGAAACGGCCCTTGGCTTCGAAGAGAGCGCGGAATTCCGAACGGAAGAAGCGCTCACCCAGCCGCGGCACGATGCCGCCGCCGATGTACACGCCGCCGCGCGCGCCGAGCGTCAGCGCCACATTGCCGGCAAAACCGCCGAGGAAGGCGCAGAACTGGTCCAGCGTGCGGCCGCAGACCTCATCGCCCGCTTGCGCGGCGGCCAGGATCTGCTCGGCGGTGAGCCGTTGTGCGGGCGGCTGGCCCAACACCGTGGCCACCGCCGCATGCAGCGTGGGCAGGCCGATGCCGGACAGGAAGCGCTCCGCCGACACATGCGGCAGCTCGCGACGGGCCACCGACAGCAGCTCGCCCTCGAAGTCATTGGCGGGCGACAGCGTCGCATGGCCGCCTTCACCCGGCAGCGCGACCCAGCCCAGCCCGGTCTTCACCACACCACCCACGCCCAGGCCGGTGCCCGGTCCGATCACGGCCAGCGTGCCTTTGGGCGCCGCCAGCGCGGGGCCGGCGACCGGCTTGACCTGATCGGCCCGCAAACCCGGGAGGGAGAGCGCCAGGGCTTCGAAGTCATTGAGCAGCACCAGCTCGTCCAGCTTCAGATCGGCGCTGAGCTGGCTGCGCGAGAAGGTCCAGTGGCTGTTGGTCAGTTCGACGCGATCGCCTTCCAGCGCGGTGGCCAGCGCCAGCGACGCGCGATGCGGCTGCGCCGCCAGGCCCATGCCGGCCAGGTCGGCCAGATAGGACTTCGCGGCGGCCGCCAGCGATTCATGCGGGGCAACCGGCAGCGTGCGCACATGAGCCACCGCCTGGCCCGGGCCGGCCACCCAGCCGAAGCGGGCATTGCTGCCGCCGATGTCCGCCACCAGCCACGGGTAGCCCGCAGCGGTCTGCATGGCGGCCTGAGCGGCGGACGAGGCCGCAGCGGCCACGGCCGCGCTGGCGCTCGATGCCGCCGCGGACGACGTCGCCCCCGGCTGGCCGATTCCGACGGCCGAGGATCCCGCCGTCACTGCCGGGCCGAATTTGTCGACGGTCACCGGTCTTTCACCCTGATTGATTTGCACGCTGCTTGTCCTGCGATGTTTGGCTTGATGCGCAAGCCCGTAAGGTAGCAAAACTACATAGAATGCACAATAGCAGCGACCCGAGAAATTTAGGTGCCCCAATGAACACCTGATTCTCGACTCTCAATATTCGTCGCAAGTCTTTGTTTATGAATGATTTTCTTGGGAATTTTTCATTCAAATCGCGGCGATTTCGCGCCTGTAGGCGCACTACAAACCCGACTTCGATCCGCACCCCGGTGCAGCTAGGGCGAACCCTTTTCGGGCGTCCAAACGCCGGGCCCATAATCGGCTTTCCCTCGGCGTGTCCGCTTGGCCTCCCAGCCACCGCCGCCTCGAGCTGGCCGCCACTTGCGGGGTGAACCCGCCGTTGTTTCATGCGTGATTTCGACAGTCCCCGGCTGATCGCCGACATTGGCGGCACGTTCGCCCGCTTCGCTCTGGAAACCTCGTCCGGCGAGTTCGAGCACATCGCCCTGCTGCGATGCGCGGAACATGCGGACTTCCATGCCGCCGTGCGGTCCTACATGGATCGCCTGCCCCGCATCCACATCGCGCATGCCGCGATCGCCATCGCCAATCCGGTCGAAGGCGATCTGGTGCGGATGACCAACTACCACTGGCAGTTTTCGATCGAGGAAGCGCGCCAACGGCTCGGCCTGGACACGCTGGTCGTCGTCAACGACTTCACCGCGCTGGCGATGGCCCTGCCCCGCCTGCGCGGCAGCGAAATTCGCCAGATCGGCGGCGGCGAGAGCCGGCCGCACAGCGTGATCGGTCTGCTCGGCTCGGGATCGGGGCTGGGCGTGTCGGGGCTGATCCCGGCGGGCGACGGCTGGATCTCCTTGGGCTCGGAGGGCGGTCACACCAACTTCGCGCCGCGCGATGAGCGCGAAATCGCCCTGCTTCGATTCGCCTGGGGCGAATACGAGCATGTCTCCTTCGAACGGCTGCTGTCCGGTCCCGGCCTGGAGCTGATGTACCGCGCGATGGCCGACTATCTGAAGCGGCCCGCCGAAGCCCTCACCGCGCCGGAAATCACCGCCCGCGCGCTCGAGGCCGCTGATCCGGTCAGCGAAGAAACGCTGGAGCTGTTCTGCACGCTGCTGGGCACCGCCGCCGCCAACCTGGCGGTGACGCTGGGCGCGCTGGGCGGCATCTACATCGGCGGCGGCATCGTGCCGCGGCTGGGCGAGTATTTCGATCGCTCGCGATTCCGGTCCCGGTTCGAGGACAAGGGACGGTTCTCCAGTTACGTCGCCGGCATTCCGACCTACGTCATCACTGCGGAACATGCCACCTTCAAGGGCGCGTCCGCGATCCTGGAAGCGCAGTTGCGCAGCCTGCAGAACAGCGGTGGCGCCTCGGCGATCGTGGGTCAGATCCGTCGTGCACGGGATGGGCTGTCCCCGGCCGAGCAACGGGTGGCCGACCATGTGCTGGCGCATTCCCGCAAGGTGCTGAACGATCCGATCGCTGAGATCGCCAAAGCTGCCAATGTCAGCCAGCCGACGGTGATCCGCTTCTGCCGGTCCTTGGGATGCGAGGGCCTGTCCGATTTCAAGCTCCGGCTGGCGTCCGGACTGACGGGCACGGTGCCGGTCAGCCACACGCAGGTGAAGCAGGACGACTCGATGGTCGAGCTGGGCGAGAAGGTGCTCGGCAACACCGCCTCGGCGATTCTTCAAGTGCGCAGCCAGCTCAACCGCGACATGATCGACCGCAGCATCGAATTGCTGCTGGGCGCGGCCCGCATCGAATTCTTCGCGATCGGCCATTACGGCGTGGTGGCGCAGGATGCGCAGTTCAAGTTCCTGCGTCTGGGCGTGGCCTGCAATGCCTACACCGACCCACGCCTGCAGTTGCTGGCGGCGCAGACCCTGCGGCGCGGTGATGTGGCGGTGATCATCAGCAGCGGCGGCAAGTTGCCGGAACTGATCGCCGTGGCCGATGCCGCGCGGGAACGCGGCGCCCATGTGCTGGCCATCACCGCCAGCCAGTCGCCGCTGGCCAAGAAGGCCGATGCGGCGCTGATCGTCGACCATGTCGAGGATGTCGCCACCCACCTGCCGATGATCAGCCGCATCCTGCATCTGCTGGTGATCGACATGCTCGCCGTCGGCGTGGCGATGCGGCGTGATCCGGCGGGCCAGGCCTTGCGCGCGGCCCCGGTGAAGGAAGAGCTGGACGAGGGCGAGGCCGCCGAAGAAGCCCGCGCCGCCGCGGCTCGCCGCGCGGCGCCGGGCATCAGCCTGGCATCACCGTTGTCGAAGTTGACGGCGCACAGCCGCTGAGCGCGTTCAGCCCGGTCTTCCAGGACCGGCGCTGAACGGCACCGCCGCTATCTCATGCGTTGGTCATAGAACCAAGGCCGCAACTTGGCGGCCTGCAGTTGCTGCGCCATCACGTGCTGCGGGTTGATGAGCACATTGGCCTCTTCCGGCACGACCACCGACGGCACCACCAGCAAGGGGCTGTCCATCGAGCGCAGCCACGCATCGCCGACATCGAGCGACACCTTGCCTTCGGGAATGGCGCTCCAGCCGACCGGCAGGCTGTCGGGCGCTCGCACGAGTCGCGCGGCCCAGACTGCGTCGGGCACGTCGATCCGCACCAGGAAGCGATTCAGCGGCAGTCCGTCGGCCTGCAGATGCACGATGGTCTCCAGACAAGCCAGCGAGATCGACGTGGCGGTGTAGACCACCGGCTGATCGACCCGGTTCCAGCGGCCGCCCGTCTTGGCCGCACCCTTGCCGGACAGGTCATCGGCGCCGTAGTCGCGCGCATCGGTGGCGATTCGCCACAACGCCACGCTCATGAATAGGCCCCGCTCTGCATCCGGGCGACCAGGTTGGCCACCAGTTGCTGGCCTTCCGAGGTGTCCATGAACTCCGCCGGCTTGCGCCCACCCAGCGCCGGCAGCGGGCGATCCAGCCAGGCGGCGACCCAGGTCGCGGCATCGAAGCCTTCCGGCCGGCCCGAGTCCTCCACCATCGCCTGCACCTGCCCGACCAGCCGGGCCATGCCCAGCACCCGCGAGCTCTCGTCGCGCGACAACGGCTTGTTCTCGCGCACCTTGCGGCTGACGGTGGCCGGCGCCAGTCCCAGGATCTGCAGCAGCTTGTCCTTGGGCATCGCCAGTTGCCGCGCCATGTGTTCGATCTCCTGCGGATGGACGCCGTTTTTCACCAGTTCGATCCGCTCCAGCGGATCCGCCTGGAACAGGCCGAGGAACGAGAACCCCACCGGCGTCCGCGCGGTCGCGGCCCCGCCGTACATCGCGGCTTTCTCCCGTACGCGTGAGTAACCGGGCGGGGGAGAGACGTGGGGCTCTTTGATCATGATTCGCTCCTTTGAGCGGATGTTACCGATCAAATGATCGGACGTCCATTCAGCGCTCGCGATGGCTGCGATTGCGCCTGGCGCCTGGCGCTTGGCGGCTCGCGAGCGCGGCGCAGAGCGTCCCTAGAACAAAGCCTCGCTCACCGCCTTGCCGGCAGCCGGTCGCGTCGAGGCGCCTGACGCCTGATGAGCCAAGGAAGCCGGTCGTTGGATTGCATGGACCGGCGCGCGCTCCGGCCCACCTTCCTGCGCACGTTGCTGCGCCGCGCCGGTTCGCGCCAGCAGCCCCTGCGTCAACGACGATGAACCCGGCATGTCCACTCGCATCGTCAGACCCTGGCCCGGCGCGGCGCATCGCGCGGTCAATTGCCAGCCGTGCGCGGCGGCGATCTCCGCGCAGATGGACAGGCCCAGCCCTGCGCCCTCCTCCCGACGATCCGGCCCGCGCCAGAAGCGATCGAACAGTCGGGGCAATTGCTCGGGCGTCACCCCCGGGCTCTGATCGACGACGCACAGACCGAGTCGGTCCACCGTGAGCGACACCACCGAGCCCGGCGTGCTGTGCTGGATGGCGTTCTCCAGCAGGTTCTTCAACAGCGTGAACAGCGCGCTGCGGTCCACCCGCCACGGCTGCAGGTCATCCGCCAGGCGCAGGCCCAGCAGCACCTGCCGACGCTCCGCCACCCGCCCCATGTAATCGAACACCTCCTGCAGCGTGCCGCGCGGGTCCACCGTGGCGATGCGGTAGTTCTGCGGTTCGCTGACTTCGGCGAGCATCAGCAGCTGCTGCACCTGCCGGGCCATGCGATCGACATCGTCCAGCAGCCAGCGCCGCGGCTCGTCGTCCGGCATCAGCTCGACCTGCGCGCGGATCAACGCCAGCGGCGTCTTCAGCTCATGCGCGGCGCTGGCCAGGAATTCCTGCTGGGTGCGAAAGCCCTGTTGCAGTCGGTCCAGGGCCTGATTGAAGGCGGTGACCAGCGGGCGGATCTCGACCGGCTGGACCTCGACCTGCAGACGCTCATCCAGGGTGCGCGGCGTGATGCGCTGCGCATCGTCCGAGGCCTCGCGCAGAGGTGCCAGCGCGCGCTTCAGGGTCAGGTGAATCGTGATGAAGAAGATGATCAGGAACACCGCGCAGGTCGCCGCGATGCCGCGTCCCACCGCCGGCAGTCCGAAGGAATCGCGCATGCGCAGCACCAGGCGGTCACTGGTGGCGAACTGGAACATCCAGGGGCGGCCGGCATGGCTCAGGTGCACGGTCGCGCCATGCATCGCAATGCCGTGTCGATGGAAGCGGAAGGAGCGCAGCGCCGGATCGAAGGGCTGCCCGTCCGCCGACAGCGGCGCAGTTCCGGCGGGCGGATGCGACGGCACCGGTGCGTCGCTGCTGTAGATCACGCGCCCGGTGTCATCGAGGATCCGCGCGGTGACTTCCTGCGCCAGGCTGGTGAACAGCCAGGCTTCGATCTTCGATTCATCGACGCCGGTCGGCACGCCCTGCGCATCGAAGTGCAGATGCTCGGCAATCGCTTCGGTGTAGTCCTCGATGCCGCTGTGCAGCAGGCGCTGCCCGAGGCTGGGCATCAGCGTCAACACCGCCACCGCCACGATGCCCACGCTCAGGGCCATGCCGGTGACAAACATTCCCAGCAGCCGGCCGCGCAGGCTACACGGCCATCGAGTCTTCACGGAGCGCATAGCCCAGGCCTCGGATATTCACGATCTGCAGCGCTGACCCCAGCGCGATCAATTTGCGGCGCAGCCGATGCAGCGCCACATCCAGCGCATTCGGCGTGACCGCGTCGGACAGGCCCCATGCGGCCGCTTCGAGCGCACTGCGGCGCACGGTGCGGCCTTCGTGGCGCACCAGGCTGAGCAGGATCTGCAGCTCGGCTGGCGCCAGCGTGATGGTCTCTTCCCCGCAGGCGAGCAGGCCCTGATCGGGATGCAGGCGGATGTCGCCATAGCCCGGCGTCTCCGGCCTCAGGCCGGCGGGACGCCGCATCAGCGCCCGCACCCGCGCGACCAGTTCCTCCATCGGAAAGGGCTTGGTCAGGTAGTCGTCGGCGCCCGCTTCCAGTCCTTCCACGCGGTCATGCAGCGCATCGCGCGCGGTCAGCATCAGACAGGGCGTCCCCAGGCCGGCGGCGCGCGAGCGCTTGACCAGCGTCAGGCCGTCGCCATCCGGCAGACCGCGGTCGACCACCATGGCCGCGTAGTCCAGGTCACGCAGCGCCTGCCAGGCGGTTTCCAGCGAAGGAAACACATCCGTCGGGATGCCTGCAGCCTGCAGGGCCTGACGGACGAGCGCGGCCAGGCGTGCGTGGTCCTCGACCAGCGCGATGCGGTTCATCACCGACGATCAGAAGCGATAGAGATAACCCACCGCCACCCGCGACAGGCTGCTGCGGTCGACCAACGGGCTGTCCTTGATCTCGCTGGGCAGGCCGGTGACGCTCAGGTCCAGGAAAACCTGATGGCGGCCGCTGAAGGCGTAATCGAGGCGCAAGCCGCCTTCCAGCGTGGTGGCCGAGCGACCGAAGTACACCGGACGATCCGCCAGCGCTTCCTGGGTGCGCACGCCGAAGTAGTAATCGACATATTTCTTGTCCTGCCACTGGGCCGCCAGGCGCGGCGTCACGCCCACGCTGCCGAGCGCGAAGCGGCGGTCGGCCTGGAGCTGCAGCTTCTGGCCCTTGCTGTGGCCGGACAGATCGGCCGTCCAGTCCAGGCTCAGTTGCACCAGCGGGTTGCGCCAGGCCAGCACCGCGCCGCCCCACAGGCCGCCCTTGCGTTCGGCCATGCCGGCCAGGCGCGGGGAATCGCTGGCCTCGTAGCCGGTCAGGTCGTAACGCAGCCGCAGGCCGCCGCTGATCTCCTGCGACGGAGCCACCGGCTGGCGCCACAGCTTCAGATCGGCGGTGGTACCGGCGAAGCGCACCCAGCGGTTTTCATAGAACAGCAGCGGCAGCACATTGGTCTTGCTGTCCGCATCGGCATAGGGCTGCTGACGGGTGGCCACGCCCAGGCCCAGCGCCCAGGAGGACATCCCTTCGCCGCTGGCCTGCGCCTCACGCGGCTGATTCTGAGCGGAGGCCACGCCCGAGAAGGCCACGCCCGCCACCAGCGCGGCCGTGGCGAACCACGGCGTCATCGCGCCCAGCGGGCCCGCCGGCGCGGCGATCGACGAGGAAGAAGCCGCGACGCAAGCGCCCGCAGCCGACGAAGAGGAGGTGGAGGTCACGTTCAGGTTCACGGTGCTTCCGGCAGTGGTTGGGAGTCGCATGGTCGGGCCGATGGTCTTACCGAAGACTTACTCGCGCCCGGGCGGTTCGGAGGCTCGGCACCCGAAAATCAGACGGATGCTGATGGCAAGGACTGGCCCCGGCCCCCTAGAGTCCGCCGATTGTGCGCCCGCCCCGGTGTCCCCACGGGCAGCGTGCCCTGTGGGGAACCGATCGACGCCGGCGCCGGACGGCCCATGCTCGCCCGTCCGGATCGCCAGTCGCCCGATGGGTGTCCTCTGATGTTGTCCTGTCGAGCTTGAGCCCCGAGACCCTGCGCCCCTGCGCCAATGAGACCCTGACACCCTGATGCCGCCGTTCCCGCCCCGTCCCCACGCACCGCCCTCTGCCGAGGCGCAGCGCACCGCCCGCGTGTCGCAACCGGCCGCCCAGGCCGTCACGCGCGAGGCCCACCACGCTCCCGCCGGCCCGCCCAGCCATGAGGCCTTGCAGCAACTGGCGGACCGCAGCGAGCAGGCGCGGCAATTCAAGCGGCTGCAGGCGATGGCGGATCAGCGGGCGGAGGCCGCCTCTCCCGGTCGCGCCACGGTGCAGCGGCTGCGGTCGTCGGACTCCAACACCTTCGTCGGCGCGCCCCAGGAGCCGCTGACCCAGCCGCTGTTCTTCGTCGCCGGGGTGGTCCGGCATGTGGACCAGCATGGCATCGTCTTCAACGGACTCGAACCGCAGGTGCTGTGCGTGACGATGACCTATGCCCAGTCGACGATGATCAAGTATGTGGAGGTCACCGCCAAAGATGTGGCGGAGATGCGCACGATGCTTCGCAAGCGCACGCCCGAAGTGCGCGCCCTGGCGCGCCAGGACGCCGACATCCGCAACGACGACCATGGCGACCGGAATCCGTCCGGCTTCTGGAACAACTGCGGTTATGGCGTGCTGGCCAGCGTGCTCGGCATCGACAGCGCGGACCAGACGATCCAGTACATGGCCCAGGTCAACCTGAGCGACGGCGACCCGCACCGCTGGATCAGTCTGGAACACATCCAGTTCGCGCTCGGCGTGGCCGGTCGCGGCGTCTCGGACATCGTGGCCGGGCTGAGCAAGGCGGAACTCCGCGCGCACATCTGCAACCATGTGAGCAGCGACGACAGCGAATTCATCGTCTACCTGCCGTCGCATTTCGTCATCGCCCGCTGGCATGACGATCAGAACATCCAGATCGAAGATCCGCAGACGAATGAGAGCTGGGATTTCAAGTTCCTGCCGGAGGCCAGCTTCGCGGTGTTCTCGGTGGACGACTGAGGCCGGCGGCGTGAGCATGCGCGTCGCGCAAGGCGGCCCCCCGTCTTGCCGTCGTCCCTGCGACGCGATTCAGACGCGGCGCACGTCCACCAGCGTGGCAAGCTTGAACAGATCGATCTTGACCTGGTTGCCCCAGTTGCCACTGATGGCCCACACGCCCTCGGGATGGGCCGTCAGCACGAAACCGACGTGATGGATGCCTTTGCCATCGCGCTTCTCATCCAGGGTGACGATGTCGCCCGCTTGGATCTGGGTGGGATTCCAAGGCATGCCCTCCGTCCAGATCCGGGTGGCGAAAGTGCAGTGGGGGCCGCCGAAAAACTGGGAGCTGACCTGCGCCGGCGCATTCGGCACCTGACCGCGCTGCAGCACCCAGCTCGCAAAGGCCGCGCACCACGCCGTCGACTCACTGGCGTTCGGCGCTCCGCCCGCCTTCAGGTATTCGAGGATCCGAGGATTGCTCATGTCCCGTGAGCCCGCCGCCGGCTCGCAGGCTTCTGCCTGACCCAACTCGCCGAGCGCCCAGTCCAGCCAGGAAGGCGTCTCACGCGGCAGCTTGACCAGTGGGCTGGCGCTCGCCTGCGCCTGGATGGCGGCCATCTCGGCCGGGGTGATGTCGTCGAGCCGATGCTTGATGCGCGCATCGTTGACGATCGGTCGCTCATGCACCGGCAGGCTGGCCTGCTGCTTGTAGCGCCACAGCACCGCCAGGGCGCGCACGTCGTCGGTGACTGTGGTGAGCGTGGTGGGGACCCGGCCTTCGAAGTCCAACAGCTTCATCAGTTGCGCCGCCACCGTGCCCGCGCGGGCATCCGGCGCACGCAGGACGAGCCGGCTGGTCGGCGGCTGAAACACCTTCAGGCCCGACAGGCTCTGCCCCATCAGCGCGGCATACAGCTGATTGCTCAATTCATCGCTGCCGCCCAGTCCCAGCTGCTGGCTCTTGAGCGCCATCGACTGCCGCGTCATCGCGTCCCAACGGCCGGTGCGTTCGACGCCCAATGCGCCTTGCAGCGCAATCAGATCGCCGACCGGCAGGATGCGCTCCAGCTCATTGCGGGCCTCGGAGAACGGCGCGGTCCCATCGCTGCCACTGGCGCCGCCGGGGCCGCCCTGGCCACCGGTGCCACGGGCGCTGCTGCCGCTTCCACCGCCTCCGTCCGGCGTCGACAGCGCATCCTCCCGCGCCTTGCCGCCGGCTGCCCGCAGCTTGACCACCCGACCCAGCAGATCAAACCAGAACGGCGCGCCCAGCGCGACGAACAGCGCGGTGATGAAGGCGCCGATCAGGAAGAAGAGGAACTCCCATCCGCTCGGACCGACGATGCGCATCGGCGACAGCCGCAGCGCCGGATTGCCGTCGAAGCCCCGCTCGGCGCCGCACAGGAAGTCGGCCATCCAGCCGCTCGCGCCGGTTTCCAGTTCGGGCGTGCTGGCCGTCACGGTCGTGACCGTGGACACGGTGGCCCCGGAGGCGGAGGTCGCCTCGGCGCGGACGGTCGTGGTGGTGGGCAGCAGCTTCTTCGGTTGCTCGATGTGGCAGAAGCCTTGCCGTCGGTTGACCTGCGTCCAGCCCAGCGGCAGATTGACCCGCCCGTTCTGGCCCGCCAGCACGCATTGACGCAGACCATCGCGGCTGATGTTGGCCTCCTCGTTGCACCGCAGGAAGGTGTCCGGGTCCAGCAGGAACAGCGCCTTGAACGACGTGGGGGCGCCCTGGTCCTGCAGCACTTCGAGCATTGCGTCCGCCGCGCGACTCAACTGGGTGGAGGCTTCGCGCAGGCTGTCCTGCGCCGCGCTGTCCTTGCCGGGGCGTTGCGACGCCAGCGCAACCCAGCCGCTCAGGTTGGCGATGCAATCGTGGATCTGCGTCGGATTGACGCTGCGCTTGAGGCTGGCCTTGTCGGAGGTCTCACCGCTGTCCATCGGGCGGCGGAAGATCTTGATCTGCGTCTGCAGCGACTGCATCAAGTAGAGCCACGTGATGGGATTGCTGAGGAACACGTGGCTCTTCGCATCGCGCGTGCCGGAAAGCAGCTCTTTCGAATTGGTTTGCGCCGATGCGCAACGTTGCGTGAGCCCCTCCTTCGTACCTTCACCGATGCTGGCCACATTCGGATCGAAGGTCGCCACGTCCTGATGTCGAAAGTAGGTCGCCGTCAGCAGCGCCGCCGCTTGGTTGAGCGCCTGCTCCGCGCGGCGGTCCGGCGCCAGCGCGGCCTGGGTGGCCTGGGCGGCGGCTTTCCTCGCGGCGTCGCCCTGCTCCTGCGCGGCCTCCTGCTGCAGGCTCGCATTCAGGTTCTGGGCCAGTGTGGACAGGCTGCGGCGCAGATCGGGTTCATTGGCCAGCCGCTCGGCCAGTCGGAAGCTGTCGGCGTTGAGGATCAGCGCCAGCGCCAGGGCGATCACCAGCGACCAGCTTTGCGCGCTGCGCTGATACCAGCCATCCGCGCGGTCGCCGATCGCCTTGTACCAATCGGCCAGCGCCTGCTCGAAGCTGGTCCAGTTCGCTTCATGGCCTGACACCAGACTGCGCAAGGTTCCCCAGATGCGTCCCGGCTGTCCGGCGCCCATCTGGGTGACGAACTGGCTGGGCGTGAACCGGGTGCTGGGATGGTTGCCGCGATCGTGATAGAGCTCGACCAGCACGGTGCGCGCAAACAGATCGGGCGGAATGGCCGAGGGCCCTTTGGGCCGCAAGCCCGTGCGCGATGGCTGGTCGCCGCGGGACAGCGCGAAGATCAGCGGATTGGCCAGCACCTGGGCCTTCAGCGTCGGGTCATTGCCGGTGGCCTCGTCCAGCATCTTGTGCAGGTTGCGGGTGCGGTCCGAAAACAACTGCCCCACCAGCACTTCCTGCAGCTTGGTCACCAGCAGCGCCATCACCAGGTAGATCAGCACCAGGCCGAGCACCACATCGAGGATGACGTTGTCCATGCTGACTTGCTCCTGCGGGGCGCGCCCGCGCGCTCAGGCGATGTCGTTGAAGAACAGGTGATCGCCGATGACGACGCAGGGATATTTGCCCCGCGCCCAGTTCGGCGGCTGCCGCAAGCTGGTGGCGTAGTAATGCCGCGCGCCGCGGGTGATGTCCACCAGGGTGCGGCTCAACAGCTCATCCGCCAGGGCCAGCGCGGTGCGATACGTCGCATCCGGCTGACGCGCCACCGCCAGCATGCGCGGCAGATTCGGATCGTTCTTGAGCCAGCAGCTGAACTGGTAGGGATCCAGGCAAACGTCCTGCGCGCTGCGCTGGCGCCGATACACGGTGCGCCAGCGATTGGCGATGACGCAGGCCACCGCGCGCAGGCCCTCCTCGCCCTGGTTGCGGGCTTCACCCCACAGCGTGCAGGCCACGATCTCCGCTTCGCTCAAGGCGCCGCCAGCCGATGGCGCGCTGCCGGTGCGCGTGGCACCGCCGGTCGTGCCTCGCGTGACGACCGTGCTGGCGCCCGCCACGTCGACCTGCGCCACCTCGCCGGAGCGCAGCCATGGGCGCAGCTTGAAGGTGTCCAGCACCGGCGCGATCGGGCCGTAGATCGCATTCGGCTCGCCCGCCGGCACACCGTCCAGGCCCGCGAGATGCATGCCCATCAACCGATCCTGCGCATCCCAGATCGCCGAGCCGCTATCACCGCCTCGAGACGCGCAGCAATAGCCGATCGCCTGATCCAGGAAGTAATCCGTCTGACCCGGTGTGAGGCCCGGCACATCGACCGGTCCGCTCCAGAACACCTTCAGCACACCGGGCTGGATATAGCGATGACTGCGCAAGGTCACCGCCATGTCCGCCAGCGGTGGCCCGCCCACGCCGGTGGGCAGCCACGCCCCGTCACGTCGCAGATCGCGGGCCAGGCCGTCATCGATCGCCAGCACCGCCGCATCCATCGTGCAATGCGCCGGACCGGCGCTGGGCGCGGGGCGCCAGTCCATCACGGTGGCGCGGCCCACCGCATCGGCATGGGTGATGTCGACCTCCGCGCCGAAGGCGCCTTCCATCGACGGGATCGCCACATGGGCGCAGGTCAGCAGACGGCTTTGGCCCCCGTCGGCCGACCGCATCACCGCCGTGGCGGTGCCGACCATCCCGGGACGCGCACACGGACGCAGCTCGGGCGCGAGCGACTGGGCCCGTGCACGCGGCGCACGCACCCGCACCAGCGGTACCGGCTCGCTCAGGCCGGGCCAACGCCACTGCGGCGGCACGGCCCGCAGCGGAATGCCGTCGCGCACCGCCACCTGCCATTGCGCGGGGCGGCCATCGGCGCCGGGCAGTGTCAGCATCAGCGCGGTCAGGGCCTCGGTGTCCAGCCAGTCGGGCGGTGGGTCGATCAACCACGGCGTCTGTGAAGCTGACGACGACGACGATGGCGATGGCGATGACCGCAGGTCGCTGCGGCGCCAGGCGTCGCTCGCCAGACGGAAAGCCGCCTGCAGGCGTTGCAGGGGCGAGCACGCACTGGCGCGGATCGAGGATGGCATCGGTCGACGCATGGTGTCGCTCAATTCGACGCACGGGGCAGCGGCGCGGTCTTCACCCCGCCGCTTGATGCACCGCTGTCTGCCACGGTCGTGGCCGCGCTGCTGTCGCCGGCACCCGAGCCGGAGCCGGAGCCGGTCGCCGTCGCCGTTGATGTCGTCGTCGCATTGGTGCCTGAAGTCGACCCGGACTTCACCGGCACCGGCTTGCGCCCTTCGCCCATCAGACCCTCGGTCGACGGCGCGCACGGCATGCGCTGCGCAGCGGCCAGCACTTGGGTCTGGCGACGTTGCTGCCGATCCAGCCAGGATTGCGCGCGGGTCCAGGCGGCGTGGAGATGGGTGCCCGCGCCTCGGCTGAGCGCTTCCACCTGATTCAGGCTGGCGGCGTCGAGGCCCTGCAGCGCGTCGTCGCGCATCACGGGTTCCATCACGCTCGCCGACCCATCGCCCGCCTGCGCCTTGGCCAGCGACTGGTTGGCGGTCAGCATGTCCCTGGCCACCTGCTGCGGCGAGACCAGCGCCGGCAGCTTGCTGCCGATGCGCTCCTGCAAGGTGGCCATGATGATGTCGCCATCGGCGCTCAGTTGCTGTCCGGCTGCGGCGATGTCGTCGCGCAGGGCGCGCAGTTGAATGAGCGTCAGGCTCGCGGTGGCGCTTTGCTGTTCCAGTCGCTGCGCCAACAGCGCGCGGGTGTCCTTGCCGGCGCTGCCGCCGCCGGTCTTCACCCGCTCCAGCGCCCCGGGCGCGCCCGGCGAGCCGGCCTTCCCGCTCAATCGCAGGCAGGCGCGCTCGCGGCGGAAATGGGTCAACGCGGTTTCCAGCGCAAGCAGGTCACGCGTCAGGTTGGGCGCGCCCGACGCGGGCGCCGGAACCTCCTGGTCGGGGTCGCACACCGACGCCAGCTTGCGATCCGATGCGGCCGTGCGGGATGTCGCGCGATCGCCCGACGTCCGCGTCGCCTTCACGCTCTCGAAACGTTGTGTCGTGACCGAGGTGCGTCGCGTCGTCGTGCCAGCGCCCATCGCCCCTGTCTCCAGCGTGGGCGGCGTGGTGGTCTGCGTGAGGGTCTCCGTCACCACAGTGGACGACGTGGTCGTCAGGCCCCGAGCGTCCGCGGTGGCGATCGGCGCACCCACTGACTTTGCTGCGCCTGCGGCACTTACAGCGCTTGCGGCACTTGCGGCACTTGCGGCGCTTGAAGCGTTTGCTGCCTTTGCGGCAATTGCAGGGCTCGCGGGAGTTGCGGGAGTTGCAGGGCTTGCGAGACTTGCGGGGCTTGCGCCGGCGACGCTGCGACTCGCCACCGACCCATTTCCGTCAGGCAGACCGAGCGAAGTCACGGAGCTGGCCGCGGGCGCACTCGTGTCGTTGATCTCCTGATCCAGATACAACCACTGCCCGTGCCACATCAAGCTGCATTGGAGTTCCGCGCTCGTCTGCAGATAAAGCTTGTCGCTGTCGGGAATGCGCGCATTCAGCATCGCGTAGATCGCGGTGCCGGCCACGGCGGGCAACAGCAGCTTGTGATTCGGCGCGCCGCGCAGCTTTTCATAGACCGCCACGGCGCCGAAGGGATAGACCATCGTGTTGTAGAGCGATTGCAGGTTGACGGCCTCGCTGGCCTGCGTCATCAGCAAGCGGCGGCGTGTCTCCTGCACATCCATTTCGATGCCGAGCTCATCGGCGAAACAGGCCGGGTCGCGGTCTGCGCGGGTGCGGATGCGGCACCGCGCTGGTTCCTCGGACGTGCGCCGCTCGGCTTGCGCGCCGGATGCCGGCTGTCCCGCCGGCGCACCGGCCGTCGTGCTGCGTCCGATCACCCCGCCGCGGGCGAAGTAGCCCTGATCGCTGGGTATCGGCACCGGCTGCACCCAACTGCTGCAGGCGCTCAGCGCGCCAAGCATGCCCCATGCGGCCAGCCGCGCGAAGCCCGACGCACCGACGGCGATGCGCCGCCATCCGCCACGAGGTGTGGCCGTCGTCGATCCCCTGTCCATGACCATGTCGATCCCCGCGATGAATCGCTGCCCCGATGAGCCGCCACCGGTCAGCCCCTCGCCCACGCACCGTCGGCGCGCAACGCGACAGATGGATCTTGCTCATCCCGGACCGTCCGCGAATCACACAAGCTGACGATGGAACGGCGACATCGACGTGCTAGCAGACGTCGCCGCACGCGTCTCGCCACGCGTCTCACCAAACGTCTCGCCACGCGTCGCACCACACGTCGCCACCTGTGGATCGCTTCACACTTTGTTCCCGCCTGCCCCACCCCTGCTGGTATACCCTTGCGACCGGCCGCGCACCGCGTGCGGTCGGCCAGCCCCGGACGATCGTCCCGAGCGTCTCGTCCTCTGCGGCGAGATCCCGCAATCGAGGCGTGTCGTCCTTCCGTCGTTCCCTTTTTTGCTTCGGTGCTCCCATGCGCATTCGTCCCCGCTTCGTTCCGCTGCTGATGTCCGCCACCGTCGCGAGCTCGCTGATGGCCTGGTGCGTACCGGCGCTCGCAGAAAGCATCGCGTCCTCCGCGTCCAGCGCCGGGTCGGCGTCGTCGGGCAGCGTGTCCGATTCGCTGGAAGGCTCCAGCAACAGCTCCAGCAAGGACAAGAAGGTCGCCCAGGGCGAATACCAGGTGATCGCCGCGGCCCCGGTGGCCGGTCGTCCCGACACCACACGGCTGCAGTTGCGCTCCACCGACGCCGCCCTCGGCGCCGAATTCAACCTGCTGGTGCCCAGCCGAGCTATGGGCGGTCGACCGCTGCAGGCCGGCGATCGCGTCATGGCTGCCCAGCGCGACTACGGTTTCGAATTCGCCCGTGCCGAGAACCGCGAGCCCTTCTTCCTCGTGCTGCACGACGACTGGCACCGCGAATTGCAATCGCATCCGGTCACCCTGTGAGCCTGGCCTCGGGCGCCGCGAGGGCGTCCGCGTCGCTGACCGCCCGTCAGGCGACGTCGGCATTGCCGCGACTCGCCGCGTCCGCTTCGTCCGACTCGTCCGACTCCGATGGACCGCACACGTGGCCCGGCCTCCGCTGGGGCCTCGGTGGGCTGCTGATCGCCCTCGGCCTGAGCGCGCAGGCGGCGGTCTTCTGTGATCGTCCGGCCGATCTGAATGCCGCCGAGCAGGATCGCCAGCTTCGGCTGGTCGCCGAGGTCAAGCGGGTGCTGCAGCAGCAGGACGCGGCCGTGGCGCTGGTGTCGCGCTCAGGGACCGATCTGGATCGGTTCGACATCCGCTATTCCCATGCCGGCCTGGCGCTGCGCGACAGCCCCCAGGGCGCCTGGTCGGTGCGGCAGCTCTATTACGCCTGCGATGAATCGCGCCCTCGCCTGTTCGATCAGGGCCTGACCGGCTTCCTGCTCAGCGCCGGCTCGGTGGCGCCCACGCGGCTGTCGATGGTGCTGCTGCCAGCGCATCCGGCTCAGCAGCTCGCCACGGCCGCGCTGGACAACCGAACCGCTCTGGCGCTGCTTGCCTCGCGCTACAGCGCCAACGCCTTCACCTACAGCACGCGTTATCAGAATTGCAATCAGTGGGTGGCCGAGATGATGGCTCGCGCCTGGTACGACCCGAGGGCCGACGGCACCGCGGCAGCGAGGCCCGATTCAGCCGACGGCGCTGACACCGGCGGCATCGCCAGTACTGCCAGCAACGCCAGCAACGCCGACTCGGTCCATGCCGCCCAGCCGTCGGCGGTGGGCGATGGCACCGCTCGTGCGGTGGCCCAGCGTCAGCTGGCGGCGCTCGGCTATGCGCCGGCGCCGGTCCGGATTCCGTCGCACGGGCTGATGTTCGCGGCGCAGTTCGTGCCGCTGATCCATCTGGACGACCATCCAATCGATGACCTCTATGCGTTGCAGATGCGAGTCTCGACGCCGGCTGCGCTGGAGCAGTTCGTCCCCCGCCTGATCCCCGACGCGTCCCGCGTCGAGCTCTGCGCCACCTCCGACCGGCTGGTGGTGCGGCGCGGCTGGCAGCCGCTCGACGCCCACTGCGAGCCCGGCCCGGACGACACGGTCACGGCCTGGCGCGGCTGACGTCCGGCGACGCGAGCCTCCTCGTCGCCGCGGCCTCGCTGGCGACCCTGCCCCCCTAGGACCCCTCTTCGATTCCCCCGTTGGTGGGAGCGCCGCCCGCGGCCTTCGGTGGCAACCTGCGAAACCTTGGCGGCAGGCACCCCAGCACGGCGATGACGCAGACGCGTGTCGACGGCCGCATCGGAGACCGGGTGAGCGCCCGGCCGCGACGTGTCGGAGCCACGTCGCGGCGCGGTGTTCGCACCACGATGTGGCTTACGTCATTTGACCGGGGTGCAGGCCGCCACCACACTGCCGTCGGCTCGCGGCGGTCTGCGCGAGCCAAGGAGCCCGCCGCAGGGCCGCCACGGGGCGGCGCAGCGGCGGCTCCTTCCGCAACGTCCGGGCGTGGCGGGAAGTCCTCGGGCCTGGTGACGTGTGCCGATTCACGAGCATGCGCACCGGATGGACTTCACGCCACCCGCGCCGGACAGCCGATCGTCGGAACGAGGCAACGCGTGTGATTGTTGGCGCATCGCCCTGTAGGGATCGGTATCTTCCGTCAATGGCGTGTGTCAGCCGTCCTAAGATCTTCTTCAGGTGAGGCACATCACGCAGCGTGTAGAGGGAAACGAGATGAAGGCCAAATGGCTGGCGGCTTCGGGTCTGTGGTTGACGGCGATGGGCATGTCCCTCTCCGCGATGGCCCAGGTGCCCTATGTGTTCACCTACAACCCCGGTCCCTCCTACGGGACCAAGTGGATGGCCAAGGTGTCCGATGGCGAGGTGGAATCCACCGCCTCGGTGCTCACCGGGGCGCCGCGCCCGGTCTGGGCCCGTGTCTGCTACAGCATCGGCCCGTCGGACAGCACGGTCACCGTGTATGCCCAATCGGGCAACGGTCAGGTGCAATCGTCGGAGGTCGCCTGGGGCGGCTGCGCCGATGTCTTCGGCACCAGCATCTGGATCGGTAATCCCTATCCCCAAGTCGTCGGCGGCTATTACGGCATCGCGCCGGCCACGCCCGCCCCCTGAATGTCTGCCTCGGTGCGTCGACGACGCCACCGGGCCGTCTTTGCCTGTTCACGAGAACAATTTCGGAGGAATCCATGCCTGCTCAACACATTGCACGTTCCGTGCTGAAGTCCGCCCTGGTGCTGTCGCCGCTGCTGCTGGCCGGCTGCCTGGCCACTGCCCCGACCATGGGTGAAAACAAGGGCACCGTGTCCGGCGCCGCCGGCGGTGCGCAGGCGGAGAACCAGAACAGCAAGCTCGAGCATTGCGATGAGACCCTGGGCACGCTGGCCCTGTTCGAAGACCCGCAGGCGCCGTGGTGGTCGCAGATGCGCGAGCGCCAGCTCGGCTCGACCCTGCCGGTGCTGCGTCTGATGGTTCAGCAAAGCAATTGCTTCGTGATCGTGGAGCGCGGCAAGGCCTTCGCCAACATGGAGCGTGAGCGCGCGCTGATGCAGTCCGGCGAAACCCGCTCGGGCAGCAATTTCGGCCAGGGCCAGATCGTGGCCGCCGACTACACGATGAGCCCTGAAATCCAGTTCGCCGGCAAGACCGGCGGCGGCGGTGGCGGCATCGGCACCGGCGCGATCGGCCTGATCACCGCCGTGGCGGCCAACATGAGCCAGAACGAGGCCTCGACCACGCTGCTGCTGGTGGACAACCGCTCCGGCGTGCAGATCGCTGCGGCCGAAGGCACGGGCAAGAACTTCGATTTCGGCTTCTTCGGTGGCAGCCTGTTCGGCAACACCGCCGTGGCGGGTGGCGCTTATGCCAAGACCCCGGCCGGCAAGGTCATCACCGCTGCCTTCGCCGACTCCTTCAACCAGATGGTGAAGGCACTGCGCAACTACAAGGCGCAGCAGGTCAAGGGCGGTCTGGGAACCGGTGGCCGCCTGGGCGTGTCCGGCGGATCGACCGCCGCATCCAAGGAAGTGGACCAGCAAGCCGCACCGGCCGCCGCCGCGAAGAAGCCGGCCCCGGCCGCCAAGCCGAAGACGACCACCAAGTCGACCACCGGCACCAAGTAAATCGCGATCCGCCGGGCCCTCACGACCGTGACGGCCCGGGCTGGATCCGATCACCGACATCGTCCCATGCGTCACCGAGCGTCGGTGGGGTGTCGGACGATGTTTTTTTGGGGCGCCATCTGCGGCCCGCCTGCCATGGCGTCGCGCGGTTGGCCCTGACCTGGGAGACCGCTCCGTGCGTGCAGTCGATCAAATGAAGTGGGCGCTGGTCGCCGGTGGACTGATGACGGCGGCCCTCGCTCCGGCCGCCGCTCTGGATGACGACGAAGAGTTCTCGCTCAGCGAGCTGCGCGGCGGCAAGACGACCACGCGGGAAGCCTGCGAGGCGACCCGTGACGCGGTGTGGGTGAGCCATGCGCTGGGCACGGAATGCATCCGCTACTTTCCGTCTGCCAATGTGGTGGGCGCCAAGGTGGCGGCCTTCTACTTTCATGGTGACAAGCTCGATGGCGTGAAGGTCGTCAGCTACGACAACAACCATGCCGCCGTGCTGCGGCGGGAGTCGGAGGTGGCGGCGCGGGCGAATCAGCTGCCCTACATCCTGGTGGCTCGACCCGGCGTGTATGGCTCATCGGGTCGCCACAACGATCGACGCGGACGCAAGGAATACCTGTCGATGAATGCGGCGGTGGACGCGATCAAGCAGCGGTATGGGCTGGAGCAGGTCCATCTGGGAGGCCAGTCCGGTGGTGCGGCCACCGTCGGCGCGCTGCTGACGCTGGGCCGCACCGATGTGGCTTGCGCCGTGGCCAGTTCCGGCCCCTTCGATGCGCTGGCACGGGCACGTGATGCGGCCGAGCGGTCCGGCAGGACCTGGGATGGCTGCGATGTCACCCACCAGTGCGGCATCTACAACGTCACCGATCACACGGACACGGTCGCAGCCAGTCCGACGCGGCGCATCATCCTCATCGGCGATCCGCAGGACGGCAACACACCGTTCGTCTACCAGCAGGCATTCGCGGACAAGCTGAAGGCGCTGGGGCATGACGTGACCCTCGCGCAGGGGCGTGGTGACGGCCCGTTGCACCATGGTCTGGTGCGCATGAGCCACCGGGCGCTCGGCTGGTGCCATGCGGGGCTGACGTCCGCGCGCATCGTCGAGCTGGTGGCGGACGATGCGCCCGCGCTGGGCAACGACCGGGACGGCGTCGCCCGGCGAGGCGCGAAGCCCGCCTCCTCACCCTGACCGGGCCCGGGATCGCCACCGATGCGTCGCGGCCCGCGCCTGTGCTTCAATCCCGACCGACCTGGCCTGGCTGGGTTCCGTTGACTGCCTGCGCAGCATGTTTCCGTCATCCCCTGGAGCCTCCGATGAGCCCCCTTCGAATTCTTGCGGTCCTGATCATTGCGGCGGGTGTCGCGGGCCTGATCTATCCCAGCTTCAGCTACACCAAGGACCAGTCGCAGGTGAAGCTGGGCCCGCTGGAGTTCACCGTCAAGGACAAGGAAACCGTCAACGTGCCGGTCTGGATCAGCGCCGGAGCGATCGCGGTCGGCGTGGTGCTGTTGCTGGTGGGTGGGCGCAAGCGCTGAACGCCACGCGCGGCGGATCTCGCTTCAAGACGCGGCGTCCCGAGCCCCTCGCGGCGCCGCATCGCTGACGCTCACCGTCCCTCGGCAGGCGGGAAAGGCTGAACAGCCCCAGAAGGATTGCCCGGCATGTCGGCCCCGTCGGGCCGTGCGCCACACCATCGATTGGGCGCAGCGGGGACAGAGGGGCGAGGTGGGCGCTCGATCCGTCGTCGCCGACGAGGGCGAGTCCGCCAGCGCGCGCGACGAGGCGAGGCGCCCTCGGGTCAGCATCGCCCTGAGCGCCTCACCGTTGACCAACTGAATGTTGCGGCCGCCCGCAAAACGCAGGGCATCTGCCGTGAAGTCGCCGGAGGTGATGACGAACCCACCGGTGGCGCCCTCGGCCGCCATGACGCCGTAGAGCTCGCGAATCACCTGCACGCCGACTCGCTGCGCACGCCAATGTTTGCACTGCGCCAGAAAGGTCTCGCGACCGGTGTCTGTCCGCAAACTCAGGCGGAGATCCACACCGCCATCGGGACCTGAGGCGCCGGTCTCCTCCACGTCATAACCCTGCTCACGGAAGCCCGCTCCCACCAGGCGCTCGAATTCCTGCCAGGTCAAGCCATGCGTGATGGCGGCGCCTTGCAAATCGATGGCGCGGGACTGCCAGTCCCGACGTGCTTTCGCGCGCCTGGCAGACAGCGCAGCGGAGACGCCAAACATCAGCGGTACCAGGTACTGCAACCACCCCGCCACCTCGGCCCGGATGGCGCGTGGCGCCGAGGCGATCAAGGTCGCCGTACTGCGCCCGTCCACCACGGGCGGCTGCGCCAACCAGTGAAGCAGCGCAAAGGCCGCCACGCCGAGCCCCACGCTCACCCACCACGGCCAACGGGCGAGCAGCTCGATCCACGCTTCGAGCTCGCTGCGCTTGTGTCTTCCCATCACTCCCCTCCCCTGCCGGTCTGGACTCTGCGGTCCTGATGACCGCCAATCTACCGCGCGACGCCGCCTTCCTGACAGCTCGCTGAGCGCGGCCCGCGCGCGCAGCCGCTCAGCGCGACTTTTTCCCGACCCGTCTGAACCACGCGCAGCCACGGCGTTGTCGACGCTGCTAAAACCGATCGGTTCGGAAAAACCAGGGAGAAAAAATGAATGGTTTGCTGAAGCTCCGCATCGGGACACGACTCGCGCTGGCCTTCGGGCTGCTGATCCTGCTGATGATCATGATGACGGCGGTCTCGCACAGCGGCCTCGTGCGCATCGATACCCGGCTCGACAACATCCTCGACGACCGCTACGTCAAGGTCCGCACCATCAACCGGATCTACGACGAGCTGAATCAGCAAGCGCGCAACTCCCGCAACACCCTGTTGGTCGATACCGGCACCGAGCGCCAGAAGGAACTGGCGAGCATCGCCAAGTCGCGGCAGAAGGCCACCGAGCTCTACGACGCGCTCGTCCCCACCATCCGTGATCCCAACGCCACCCAGTTGCTGGCGCAGGCGCTGGACGCGCGCAAGGCCTATGGCGAGAGCCTGGACGGCTTCACCCGCCTGGTCTCCAACGAGGACCTGGACGGCGCCAAGGCCCATTTGCTGAATCGGCTCCGCCCCCTGCAGCTCACCTATGTGGACGCCTTGCAGAAGCTGGTCGAGCAGCAGGAAAAACTGATGACCGCCGCCGGCGAAGAAGCCTCGGTGGCGGTGGACGACACCACCCGCCTGCTGCTGATCGCCGTGGTGATCGGCGCCATCGCCGGCGTGGCGTTTGGCGTGATGGCGACGCGCTCGGTCACGCGGCCGCTGAAGGAGGCGCTGCGGTCGATGGAAGCCGTCGCCGCTGGCGACCTGAGCCAGGCCGTGGTGGCCGATCGCACCGATGAACTCGGCGATCTGCAGCGCAGCCTGCAGCGCATGGTGCTCAGCCTGCGTGGATTGGTGACGCAGGTGCGCACCGGCGTGGATTCGGTGACCACCGCGTCGACCGAAATCGCCACCGGCAATCTCGACCTGTCCAGCCGCACCGAAGAACAAGCCAGCAGCCTGGAAGAAACCGCCAGCTCGATGGAAGAGATCACCGGCACCGTCCGCCAGACCGCCGGCAGCGCCCGCATGGCGACCTCGCTGGCGGGCGACGCCGCCCAGACCGCGCGCCGCGGCGGCGAGGTGGTGGATCGCGTGGTCCACACCATGGGCGCGATCACCGAGAGCAGCCGCCGCATCGGCGACATCCTGGGCACCATCGACAGCATCGCCTTCCAGACCAACATCCTGGCGCTGAATGCGGCAGTCGAGGCCGCCCGCGCCGGCGAGAACGGACGCGGCTTCGCGGTGGTGGCCAGCGAGGTTCGCACCCTGGCGCAGCGCAGCGCCACCGCAGCCAAGGAGATCAAGGGATTGATCGCCGAATCGGCCGCGACCGTCGAATCCGGCGGACGCGAGGTGGCCGCCGCCGGCGACACGATGCGGGAGATCGTCGGCCAGATCGGCCGAGTCAGCGAGCTGGTGAATGAGATTTCGGGCGCCTCGGTCGAACAGAGTCGCGGCATCGAACAGATCAACCACGCCATCGCCCAGATGGATCAGGTGACGCAGCAGAATGCCGCGTTGGTCGAGGAAAGCGCGGCCGCCGCCAGCAGCCTGGAGAACCAGGCCAAAGTGCTGGCCGCTGCGGTGGCCTCCTTCAAGGTGTGACACTCGGGGCCTGAACGATCGCGGCACGCGCTGCCGCGATCGCCCTTCACCCCTGACCCCACGACGATCGACGCCGCGCTCCACCGCGGCCGCGTGACGTCGTCGCGCCGTTCATGCGTCCTGATCCCAGCTCCGGCTCTTCATCCTCCCGCGGCATCACGCCATCGCCCGCTGGCGCGCAGGACGCGCCCGCCACCGGCCGCTCCAGCGCGCCGGCCGCCGACCGCTTCTTTCCGCTGCTGTTCGTGGCGCTCTGGAGCACCGGTTTCATCGGCGCGAAATTCGGTCTGCCGGATGCGGAGCCGCTGACGTTTCTTGCCTGGCGGTACGCCGCGGTGCTGGTGTTGATGGCCGGCGTGGTGCTGGCCGCCCGAGCGCCCTGGCCCGCCGACCGACGCGCCTGGGGCCACATCGCCGTCTCGGGTCTGCTGGTGCATGGGGTGTATCTGGGCGGCGTGTTCACCGCCATCAGCCACGGCCTGCCCGCCGGCATCACCGCCTTGGTGGTGGGCCTGCAGCCCTTGGTGACGGCGCTGGGCGCACGGGCGTTTCTCGGAGAACAGATCCGGCCGCTGCAATGGACGGGCCTGGCGCTGGGACTGATCGGCGTGGCCCTGGTGGTGGCGCAGAAGATCGCTTCGGTGCCGTGGGCGGCGCTCTCCACCATGCTGCTGCCGGCCGTGCTGGCCCTGGCCGGCATCACGGCCGGCACGCTCTATCAAAAGCGGTTCTGCCCGTCCTTCGACTTGCGCACCGGCGCGATCATCCAGTTCGTGCCCTGTCTGGTGCTGACCGCTGCGGCGGCGGCGCTCACCGAGCAGATGCAGGTGCGCTGGACCGGACAGTTCCTGTTCGCGCTGGCCTGGCTGGTGGGCGTGCTGTCGATCGGCGCGGTCAGTTTGCTGAACCTGCTGATCCGGCGCGGCAGCGCGGTGCATGTCGCCAGCCTGTTCTATCTCACCCCGCCCACCACCGCCTTGATCGCCTGGGCGCTGTTCGGCGAAACCCTGCACGGGCTGGCCCTGCTCGGCATGGGCCTGACGGCGGTGGGGGTGTGGCTGGCGCGGCAGCCGAAGCGCTGAGCGAGGAGATGTGCCGTGAGCGATCAGCGATCAGCGCTGAACGCTGAAGGTTCGCGTTGAGCGCGACGCGCAGAGCGCCGAGCGCAGACCGCTCGGCGCGGGCGCCGCCTCAGAACGCCGGCTTAGAAGGCCGCAATGCCCGTCTGCGCGCGACCCAGGATCAGCGCATGGATGTCGTGGGTGCCCTCATAGGTGTTGACCACCTCGAGGTTGACCAAATGGCGGGCGATGCCGAATTCATCGCTGATGCCGTTGCCGCCCAGCATGTCGCGCGCGGTGCGGGCGATGTCCAACGCCTTGCCGCAGCTGTTGCGCTTCATGATGGACGTGATCTCCACCGCGGCCGTGCCGTCGTCTTTCATCCGGCCCAGGCGCAGGCAGCCTTGCAGGCCCAGCGTGATCTCGGTCTGCATGTCGGCCAGCTTCTTCTGCACCAGCTGATTCGCCGCCAGCGGCTTGCCGAATTGCTGACGGTCCATCGTGTATTGGCGCGCCGTGTGCCAGCAGGCCTCGGCAGCGCCCAAGGCGCCCCAGGCGATGCCATAGCGCGCGCTGTTGAGGCAGGTGAACGGGCCCTTGAGACCGCGCACGTCGGGGAAGGCGTTTTCTTCCGGGCAGAAGACCTCGTCCATGACGATCTCCCCGGTGATCGATGCCCGCAGGCCGACCTTGCCGTGGATCGCCGGCGCGCTCAGGCCCTTCCAGCCCTTCTCCAGCACGAAGCCGCGGATCTGGCCGTCGTCGTCCTTGGCCCAGACCACGAAGACATCCGCGATCGGGCTGTTGGTGATCCACATCTTGCTGCCGCTGAGCGAATAGCCGCCATCGACCTTGCGGGCGCGGGTGATCATCGATCCGGGGTCGGAGCCATGGTTGGGTTCGGTCAGTCCGAAGCAGCCGATCCATTCGCCACTGGCCAGGCGCGGCAGGTATTTGCGGCGCGTGGCCTCGTTGCCGAATTCATGGATGGGCACCATCACCAGCGAGCTCTGCACGCTCATCATCGAGCGGTAGCCGCTGTCGACCCGCTCGACCTCGCGCGCGATCAGGCCGTAGCAGACATAGTTCAGGCCCGCGCCGCCGTAGGCCTCCGGAATCGTCGCGCCGAGCAGGCCCAGTTCGCCCATCTCGCGGAAGATCGCCGCATCGGTCTTCTCATGGCGGAAGGCCTCCAGCACCCGGGGCGCGAGCCGGTCCTGACAGTAGGCCTGGGCCGCGTCGCGCACGGCGCGCTCATCCTCGCTCAACTGATGATCCAGCAGCAGCGGATCGTCCCAGTGAAACTGCGCCTTGGAGGTCTTGCTCATGATGTCTCTCTCGTGAGGCGCCGGACTGCCGGGGCAGCCGCAGCGCACAGGGCCTATGCGGTGGATGGACGACGCTCCAGGGAAGCGCTGCATCACTCCTGAGGAAGCTCTGCAAAGCGCCTCGCCGGAGTGAGGCGGAGCTTCCCCAGCGCCGCCGACAAAGCATGCTACCGCCGACGCTTCACGCCCGCCGTCACCTGGAGGTCAGGCATCGCACGGGACTGGCGGCGTGATCGGGTCAATCCGCCGCACCCGGCCGCGTCCGTGGCCCCACCGCGCGCAGCAACGCGGCCCGCACGTCTTCCGGAAAGGCCTGGGACTGATGGCTCAGCTGCGAGGTGCAGACCAGCACCTGGCCGAAGGCCGCGCGCGGCCCGTCGGGCCCATCGAAGCTGATGCGCAGCGTCAGCGAGCTGCGCCCGACGCGCTCGATCCACAGCCGCTGGGTGAGCCGCTCACCGAGCCGGCTGATGCGCTCGAAACGCGTCTGCAACTGCACCGTGGGCAGACCGATGTGCCGGGTGCCGATCAGCTCGGCATAGTCGACCTGCAGCCCCTCGTTGAACCAGTCCTCGACGAAGGCCTGCAGCATCTCGAAGTAGCGCGCGAAGAACACGGTC
Organism: Burkholderiaceae bacterium; assembly: GCA_913776825.1. GTDB lineage: Bacteria > Pseudomonadota > Gammaproteobacteria > Burkholderiales > Burkholderiaceae_C > Roseateles. The sequence goes on along the minus strand of CAJYPV010000020.1, from coordinate 147,222 downwards.
CCGCCGGGATCGCAGTGACCGAAGCGCACCAGCACCTCACGTTCGAACACAGGCTCCATGGTCAGCTCCAGAGTCGTGGGGATCGGCACCGCGCGTGGGCAGCCCGAACGGCCCAACCATATCGTCCCCTTCCCGCTCGCGGTCATCGCCCGGGGACGCCTTGCCAAAGCGGCGCGGCCTTGTTGGAATTAACCGACACCACGACCCGAACCCCCGCGATAAGGTGCGCGGCGCTGAACCCGGTCCCTCCCGACATGCCGTCGGTCCGAAGGCACCGGCCCAGAACGGATGAACGCCATGAGCCAACGACACCTGTGGGACATCTCGCCCGTGGTGGCCCCCGACGCCCCCATCTTTCCCGGCGATGAGCCGTATGCGCTGCGCTGGACGGCGCGCCTCTCGCCGGACTGTCCGGTCAATCTGAGCGCGATCACGCTCTCGCCGCATGTGGGCGCGCATGCCGATGCGCCGCTGCATTACGCCGACGGCATGCCCAGCGCGGCCGAGGTAGCGCTGGATCCCTATCTCGGTCCCTGCCGCGTGATCCATGCGATCGACTGCGGACCGCTGATCCGCATCGAGCATCTGCAGCATGCGCAGCAGGACCTGCCGCCGCGCGTGCTGGTGCGCTGCAACCAGCGCGCCGACACGGTGTGGAATCCCGACTTCAGCGCCTATGCGCCGGAAACCGTCGCCTGGCTGGCCGAGCGAGGCGTGCGCCTGATCGGGCTGGACACGCCCTCGGTCGACCCGGCCACCAGCAAGACCCTGGACAGCCATCAGCAGCTGCTGCGCCTGAATCTGCGGGTGCTGGAGAACCTGGTGCTCGACGACGTGCCCGAAGGCGACTACGAGCTGATCGCCCTGCCGCTCAAACTGGCCGGCGCCTGCGCCTCGCCGGTGCGCGCGGTGCTGCGCTCGCTGTGACGTCGAAGTCCTTTCCTCCTGCTTTCGCTCCTGCCTTCCCTCCTGCTTTCCCTCTGGACCTCGCATGACCACACGCCATGACTGCCTCGCGCGGGATGCGGCCGATCCGCTGGCCCGTCTCAAAGACCAATTCAGCCTGCCGCCGGGCGTCATCTATCTCGATGGCAATTCGCTCGGCGCGATGCCCAGGAGCACCGCGGCCCGCGTGCAGCAGGTCATCACCCAGGAATGGGGCCAGGACCTGATCAAGAGCTGGAACACCGCCGGCTGGATGGACCTGCCGAGCCGCATCGGCGACAAGATCGGCCGGCTGATCGGCGCGCGGCCCGGTGAGGTGATCGTGGCGGATTCCACTTCGCTCAACCTGTTCAAGGTGCTGAGCGCGGCGCTGCGCATCGTCCAGGCGGACAGCCCGACGCGCCGCGTGATCGTGTCGGAGCGCAGCAACTTTCCGACCGATCTCTACATCGCCGAAAGCCTGGCCGAACAGCATGGCGCGACGCTGACGCTGGTCGACAGCCCGGCCGAGATCGCCGCGCATCTGAACGATCAACTGGCGGTGCTGATGCTCACCGAAGTCAACTACCGCACCGGCGCGAAGCACGACATGCGCGCGGTCACCGCCGCTGCTCATGCCGCCGGCGCGCTGACGGTGTGGGACTTGGCGCACTCGGCCGGCGCGGTGCCGGTCGACCTGCACGGCGCCGAGGCGGATTTCGCCATCGGCTGCGGCTACAAATACCTCAACGGGGGACCCGGCGCACCGGCCTTCGTGTGGGCACATCCGCGTCATGCGGACCGCTTCTGGCAGCCGCTGTCCGGCTGGCTGGGCCATGCAGCGCCGTTTGAGTTCAGCACCCGCTACCAGCCGGCCGCCGGCATCAAGCGCTACATCTGCGGCACCCCGGCCATCCTGTCGACGGCGGCGCTGGAATGCGGCGTGGACACGCTGCTGGCCGCCGAGCCGCTGGGCGGCATGGCCGCGCTGCGCGAGAAGTCGCTGGCCTTGACCGAGCTGTTCGCGCAACTGGCCGAGGACCGCTGCGGCACGCTGGGCGTGACCGTCGTCTCGCCACGCGATGCCGAGGCGCGCGGCAGCCAGGTCTGTCTGGCGCTGAAGGACCCGCTGACGCAGGCCGGCTATGCGGTGATCCAGGCGCTGATCGAGCGCGGCGTGATCGGCGACTTCCGCGCCGGCGATCCGACCCGGCTGGACCAGGTGCCGCACATCCTGCGCTTCGGTTTCACGCCGCTGTATGTGGGCTTCGCCGATGTGTGGGATGCGGTCGAGCATCTCTACCAGGTGCTGAGCACGGCGCAATGGCGCGAGGCCCGCTTCAACCAGAAGGCGGCGGTGACATGAGCTGCCCGATGCACGGACAGGGCGGCGGCGCGGACCGCGCGCCGAATGAATCGCCCAACGCCGCGGCGAGTGGCGCATCGGCGGTCACAGCACCGCGCGGCGCTGGTGAGGCCATCGTCCAGCAGGAAGGCGCGCAGCTCGATTTCTCGCGGGACATGAGCTATGGCGACTATCTGCATCTGGACCAGGTGCTGAGCGCGCAGCATCCGCTCTCGCCCGACCACAACGAGATGCTGTTCATCGTGCAGCATCAGACCTCCGAGTTGTGGATGAAGCTGATGCTGCATGAGCTGCACGGCGCGGTGACGCAGGTGGCGGCGGATCAGTTGCCCGAAGCCTTCAAGATGCTGGCGCGGGTGTCGCGCATCATGGAACAGCTGGTGCATGCCTGGGATGTGCTGGCCACGATGACGCCGCCCGAGTACTCCGCGATCCGGCCGTATCTGTCCAACAGCAGCGGCTTCCAGAGCGCGCAATATCGGCAGATCGAATTCATGCTGGGCAACAAGAATGCCGCGATGCTCAAGCCGCATGCGCACCGACCCGCGCTGCTGGCGGCCGTGCAGGCCGCGTACGAAGCGCCGTCGCTGTATGACGAAGTGCTGCGGCTGATGCAGCGACGCGGCATCGAGGTGCCGCTCAGCCACCGCGAGCGCGACTGGACCCAGCCCTATGTCGCGGACGACGGCGTCACCGCCGCCTGGCTGCAGGTTTACCGCGATCCGAAGGCGCATTGGGATCTCTATCAGATGGGTGAGGAACTCGTCGATCTGGAGGACGCTTTCCGGCTGTGGCGCTTCCGCCATGTGACCACGGTGGAGCGGGTGATCGGCTTCAAGCGCGGCACCGGCGGCACCGGCGGCGTGAGCTATCTGCGCAAGATGCTCGACGTGGTGCTGTTCCCGGAGCTCTGGGCCCTGCGCACCGAACTGTGAGCGCGCGGGACCGCCGGTCGGCGACGGTCGATCAGCGGCCCGCTCGGGGCCGCGTGGGACGCTCGGCGGCGCAGGCGCGCTTCTACAATCGGCGCACCGTCGTCCCCGTGGGCCCGGCCGATCCCGCCGCCGCCTGCCAACCCTCCGAGGCTCCCTCATGGACACCCGCATTTCCCAGATCAAGCTGCGCATTTCCCGCCTGAGGGACGCGCTGCGCGCGGCTGACGCGCATGCCGTGCTCGTGCCGTCGGCCGATCCGCATCTGTCCGAGTATTTGCCGCGCCGCTGGCAGGGTCGCGAGTGGCTCTCCGGATTCACCGGCTCCATGGCCACCCTGGTCGTGACACGGGACGAGGCCGTGCTGTTCGCCGACAGCCGCTATTGGACCCAGGCCGAGCGTGAACTCGACGGCAGCGGCATCGCGCTGTTCAAGATCCCGACCGGCGCCGCCACCCATCACATCGGCTGGCTGGCCGAGCGGCTGCAACCCGGCCAGACCCTGGCCGTCGATGGCCAGGTGCTGGGACTGGCGCTGGCGCAGCAACTGCGCGCCGCGCTGGGCGCACGTCGCATCCAGATCAACACCCAGCTGGATCTGATCGATCAGGCCTGGGACGACCGCCCCGATCTGCCGGATGCCCCCATCTATGAACATGCGGCGCCGCAGGCGACCGTCAGCCGTGCGGACAAGCTCGCCCAGGTGCGCGCCGCGATGGCCGACAAGGGCGCCAGCCATCACCTGATCTCCAGCGTGGACGATGTGGCGTGGCTGCTCAACCTGCGCGGCTCCGACGTCACCTACAACCCGGTGTTCCTGGCACATGCGCTGGTGGATGCGCAGCGCGTGAGGCTGTTCGTGCGCCCCGGCAAGGTGGACGCGGCCCTGACGCAGCGGCTCGCCGCCGACGGCGTCACGCTGACGGATTACGACCAGGCCCGCGCGGCGCTGGGCGCGTTGTCGCCGACGGCGGCGGTGCTGATCGATCCGCGTCGCGTCACGCTGGGCTTGCGGGAAGCGCTGCCGGCGGGCGCGGCGGTGATCGAGGCCATCAACCCGAGCACCTTGCTGAAGAGCCGCAAGAATGCCGCCGAAGCGCAATTCGTGCGCCAGGCCATGGAGCAGGACGGCGCCGCGATGTGCGCGTTCTACGCCTGGTTCGAAGCCGCGCAGGCGCGCGGCGAGGCGCTGACCGAGCTCACCGTCGACGAACGGCTGACTGCGGAACGCGCCAAGCGGCCCGGTTTCGTCGGCCTGTCGTTCTCGACCATTGCCGGCTTCAATGCCAACGGCGCCCAGCCGCATTACCGCGCGATGCCGGACGCGTTCTCCGCCATCGAGGGCGACGGTCTGCTGCTGATCGACTCCGGCGGCCAGTACCTCGGCGGCACCACCGACATCACCCGCGTCTGGCCGATCGGCCAGGTCAGCGAGGCGCAGCGGCGCGATTACACGCTGGTGCTGAAGGGCACGATCGCGCTGTCGCGCACCGTGTTCCCGCGCGGCACGCTCAGCCCGATGCTGGACGCCATCGCCCGCGCGCCGCTGTGGGCGCACGGTCTGGATTACGGCCATGGCACCGGTCACGGCGTCGGCTACTTCATGAATGTGCATGAAGGTCCGCAGAGCATTTCCAAGGCGGTGCCGGACGCCCACATGGCGATGGAGCCGGGCATGATCACCTCGATCGAGCCCGGTCTGTATCGTCCCGGGCAATGGGGCGTGCGCATCGAAAACCTGGTGCTGAATGTCCAGCGCGAGACGCCGGAACAAGGCCAGTTCGGCGAGATGCTGGCCTTCGAAACCCTCACGCTCTGCCCGATCGACACCCGTTGCATCGCGATCGACCTGCTCAGCGATGAGGAACTGGCCTGGCTGAATGCCTATCACGACGAGGTGCGTCGCCGCCTGGCGCCGCTGGTGGACGGCGACGCGCTCGCCTGGCTGCAGACGCGCACGCAGGCGCTGACGCGCTGACCGGGCGCCCACGTCTCCTGAACCGTCGCTGAGTCCGGGGCCCCTGCGCCGGGCTCTTCCTGCGGCATCAGCGCTGATGCCGTGCTGATCCAGCGCTGGTGCATCGCGGTTGCCGCGTGGTCGAGGCGCGGATGTCGTCCCCGCCCTGAGCGCGCCATCGCCCGCCGGCCACACGGCGGTTCGTCGGCGATGGCGTCACGGTCTTGCACAACGGTCGCGTCTGGCGCGACCGTGCGACCTACTGCACACCGGCAGCGTCTGTCTCCGCATTTCTTCTGCCATCACCCTGGAAGCGCCGGGAGGCGCCGACTAGAGTGGATTCGTGACCTGCGCCGTCCCTGGGGAAGCTCTGCATCACCGGACGGCGACAGGCATCGACGGATCAGAAGACTCAAGGAGACAGGGACATGGATACCCGCTTTCCCCACGTCACGGCGCGATCGAGCGCGGATCAAGACCGCTCGGCACCCTCGCCTTCGCCCTCGCGATCGCTGCACATTCCCCATCGGTTCTCCGACAGCGCGCTGCACAGCTCGCTGATGATCGCCGTGCTGACCGTGGCCGCGCTGGCCGTGGTGCAGGCCTTCAGCGTCGGCGTGCTGATGTGGCGACTGGAGCCGGTGGTGATCACCGGCAAGGCGCAGCCGGTGCCGCTGCCCAGCAGCCCGAGCCACGCGCCGCGCTGAGCGCTGGCGGCTGCGCCGCGTGCCGCGCGCCGAAGCGTGGCGCCGGATCACGCGGCATCGATGAGGGGCCGCCGCAAATCCGCAGGCAGCTTTGGCGCGCGCGTCCGCCCGACGCCGCGCTGAGACGCTTCGCCAGCGCGGGCGGCGCTCACATCTGCCGGAACAGATGCAGATAGCTGCGGCTGACCGGCAGGATCTCGGTCCGGGTCTTCAAATGCAGATCCGCGGTCTCGTTCGGACCCCGCGTCACGTGGCTGATCGCATGCAGATTGACCACCACCGAGCGGTGCACCTGGACGAACCGTTGCGGATCCAGCCGCTCGATCAGATCGCGGATCGGCGTGCGGATCAGCGCCTCGCCGTCCGCCGTGGCGACCAGCGTGTACTTCTCGTCGGAGCGCAGGAACTGGATCTCGTCGACCGGGATCAGCTTCAGCGTCGACCCCACCGAGGCGCGGATCCACTGCAGCGGGCCGGTCTCGGCGGCCAATCCGCCGCCCGCCGCCGCAGGCGCCGGCATGGCGGCCGGGCGCTCCCATCGCGCTTGCTGCACCAGGCCGCCCAGCTCACCGGCCGGCGCACCGGCCAGGCGCCGGGCCAGTTCGTCGATCACCGTCTCCAGCGCGGATGACGCCGCCATCGGCGCCGCGCGGGCGAAGCGCTCCTGCAGGCGCTCCACCGTGTCGTTGAGGCGGGCGTCTTCGACGGGCTTGACGAGATAGTCCACCGCGCCGCGATCGAAAGCCTGCAGCGCGTATTCCTCGTAGGCGGTGACGAACACCACCTGCGCCTGCCGGCCGATCTGGCGCGCCGCCTCCACCCCGTTCAGGCCCGGCATGTGAACGTCGAGGAAGACGATGTCCGGGCGATGGGCCTCGAACAGCTCGACGGCTTCCCGCCCATTCCGCGCTTGCGCGACCACCTGAAGTTCCGGCCAGGCGCGGTTCAGGCTGCGGGCGAGGCTGTCGCGCAGCAGCGGCTCGTCATCGGCGATCAGGGCGGTGGGGACACGGGAAGCGGTCATGGCGATGGGGGATGCAGCTCGCTCAATGGGGGGTGAAGGCCATCTCGGCGCGCACGCCGTGGGGATGGTTTTCCGTCAGGGTGAGGCTGGCGTGGCGACCATAGAACAGCGAGAGCCGCTCGCGCAGATTGCGCAGGCCGGTCCCGCCGCCCATCGCCTGCACCATGCCGATGCCGGTGTCGCTGACCCACAGCCGCACCTGGCCCTCCAGCAGCTCGCCGCTGACCTCGATCTCACCGCCCTCCTCGCTCGGATCGATGCCGTGGCGCACCGCGTTCTCCACCAGCGTGAGCAAGGCCATCGGCGGAAACCGCAGGCCGCTCAGCTCGGGCGGCAGGGCCACATGAAATCGCAGGCGGTCCGGCATGCGCAGGTGCATCAGTTCCAGATAGACCTGAACCAGCGCGACTTCATCGGACAGGCTGGTCGACTCGCCCTGCAGCCGCGGCATCGCCGCACGCAAATACGCGATGAGGCTTCGAAGCACCGGCGCGGCCTGCGGCGAGCCGGTTTCCACCAGCGCCTGCACATTGGCCAGCGTGTTGAAGAGGAAATGCGGCTCGACCTGGGCTTGCAGCAATCGCAGGCGGGCATCGAGGGCCTGGCGCTCCAGTTCGCTGCGCTCGAGCTCGAAGCTCAACGCCTGGTTGCGGGCTTCCGCATCCCGCTGGCGATAGAGCGCGCCCATCGCCAGCAGCGGTCCGACCACCAGGCCGGAGCCCGCGATCCACAGGAAGCCCATGATGCGGGCTTCGGACTCGATCAGGCTGGCCAGATCGCCACCGACCGCGACCACATACACCGCCAGCGTCGCCACAGGCACCGCAGCAGCGACCACCACCACCTGGAACAACCAACGCGCCCACCAGCGCGGCAGCCGGCGCGGCCACTGGCCGGCCGCAGAAAACGCCAGCAGCGCCAACATGCTGACGAAGGTGGTCCGACCCAGCAGAACCGGGAACGGAGTGATGAAGATGGGCGCGAGGATCAGCGCCGCCACGGTGGCGAGCGCGAGCGACAGCAACACCCGATAAGGGGTCAGGTAGGAGACGAATCCCTGCCAGGCCGGATTGGGGCTGCGGGCAGCGTGGGTGCTGGACATCCCCGCACGATAACGGGCACGGATGGTGCGGCCAAGCCTGCAGCCCGCTCGGCGCGACGAATGACGGAATCGGCCCCTCGAGCCACGGCGTCACGCGCGCGGCGCCGCAAGGCGACTTGCTCCTCGCTGCGCACCGGGCGCCGCAGCGCGCCGCGCCCTTCATGGCCTACCCGGCGCTGCGGGACGCCGTGCCGGTCCTTCGGCATTGGGCGAATGACGGATGGAATGACGGAGGTCCGGCTCACGCCCGCATGCCGATGCGGCACATCACGGCTTCCTTGCCGGCATTGAGCGCAAAACGCAGGGCTTCGGCGGGCGTGGCCCAGCCATAGCCGCCGGCGAGGTTCTCGTCGCGAAAGGCCTCGCGTTTGGCGATGGCCTGATCCGTGCTCATGACCACCACGGCGGCGACATAGCCAAACTGACGCGGGCGCTCGATGGCGCCGGCATAGATGCGGTAGTCCCCAGTGTCGATTTCGGCGAAGTGCATCGTCCGCTCCATGGGCGGCCGAAGGGGTCGCCAACGGACGAACTGTGCGCCGATCCGAGGCGCGCAGATACCCACCGGAGGTGGGCCCTCCAAAGGGGGTGGAGGATGAAACGAGGGGTGATGACTTCCGCAGCGGCGCAGGGGGACGGATGGGCCTTGGCCGCGCGAATCCCTCGACGGCAGCGCCGAGGCGGGCCGAAGCCGCGCTGAGTCCGGGCCGAGGCGGCCGGTCAGCTGCGCACTTGCGAGATCGTGGTGTATTCGCGGATTTCCGCGTCGACGATGCGGTTGGGCGGCGGCTCGGGGTGTTTACCCAGCTCGGGATGGGTCAGCTCGTACGAGCGGCGCTCGGTGGCGGAGATGACGCCGTTCTGATCGGTATCCGCCACGGCGTAGACCAGGTTGGGCACCAGGCTGATGATCTCCGGCACCTGCACCTTGGCGGCGGCGGACGCTTCCAGCGCGGGCGACTGGCGTGGCTCGGTCGCTTCGGTCGTCGCAGGTGCGGTCGGCTGGGCGGCGCCCCCGGCGCTTGGCCGATTGCTCGCGGACACGGTCGGGCTGGCGAGATTGGCGGTCGCAGTGGGCAACGGGGTCGACGACGGAGCGGCGGCGGCGGGGGTCGGCACGCTGGTGGCACCGGCTGCGGCGGGCAGCGTGGTCGCCGGCACCGGGGCGGTCGTCGCCGACGCCAGGGCTGCGCTGGACGCGGTCGGCGTGACCGGTTCATTCAGGGCGGTGCCCAGGGCGGTGTAGGTCTGGACGGTCGCCGGCACCGTCGTGACCGTGGCGGCAGTGGCCGTGTTGGTGGCGTTGGCGCTGGCCAGCGAGGTGCCCTTGGCAGAGAACGTCACCACGGCGGATGCCTCGACGGCTTCGCTGGGGCTGGAGACCGAGGAAGAAGCGCCGAGCGGGGCGAAGGCGGATTCCGACTCTCGACTGCGCTGCGGCGCAGCCGTCGAGGACGTGCTGGTAGCGGTGTTGACGAGGGTAGAGATCATGACGACGCCTCCACAAGGGGTCCGCCGATTCGGCCAGCGGAGACCGGACGGGCATCCACCCGGCGAATGGCTTTACGGGCCTATTCGTGTCTTCGGCCAAAGCCGGCAGGACTTTAGGGCGAATTTTGAACGCAGCCGAGAATTTTGTGAATCGCCCGCCTCGCGTGCGTCCGTGCGGCGTTGCATTTGCCGCGCGGGGCGCTGGGATGGGGCTGATCGCGTGGCGCGTAGGCCGCGAACTGACCGCAGCCCAGTGGAATCCCGGAAGGACCGCGGCGGGCAGCTCGCCGGCTGATGGATCCCCGCCAGACCGGCCGCCCGACGATCTGCGACGTCATGCGACCGAGTTTGAGCGACTGCTGAAACTCCTGCAGGTCTTCCCTGCCAAATCCGCAGCGCCACGCGGCCGGTGGAATAACGCTCGGATGCCGCTCGAATTTCGCTTGAATCCGCTCGAATGCCGCTTCGAGCCGCCGCCAGTTTGATCCGCAAGTGCCGGATCAGCAGCTGAGACCCTCAAAGCGATCCAGAAACGAAAAACCCGCCAGTTGGCGGGTTTCGTAAGTGCTTGATGGCTCAGCACAATTTGGAGGAGAGGGGGGGATTCGAACCCCCGAGACGTTTCCGTCCGCCTGATTTCGAGTCAGGTACATTCAACCACTCTGCCACCTCTCCGGTATTGCTGCCTCAGTATCTGGTGTGAATATCACCTGAACCGAGGGCTTGTCGGTGCTCGCGTGGTTGTTAGCGAGTAAGCCTAAGAGTATAGCGACAGTTTGCGCGGCTTAGCAAGCTTTGATGTGCAGAAAGTTCAAAAATCTTCGGTCAAGCCGTTGATGCCGTTCGAGCCGGCCCCGACTCGCCTGTGGCGCCGATCCATCCGACCTCCCCGGCCGGATGAATGGCGCATCGGTGAGGCTCAGGCCTTCAGCACGTCCAGGCCGCCCAGGTAGGGCCGCAAGGCTGGCGGGACTTCGATGCTGCCGTCGGCCTGCTGGTAGTTCTCCAGCACCGCGACCATCGCCCGACCCACCGCCAGGCCGGAGCCGTTGAGGGTGTGCACGAACTCGTTCTTGCCCTGCGCGTTCTTGAAGCGCGCCTGCATGCGACGCGCCTGGAAGGCCTCGCAGTTGGAGACCGAGCTGATCTCGCGATAGGTGCCCTGCGCCGGCAGCCACACTTCCAGGTCATAGGTCTTCGACGCGCCGAAGCCCATGTCGCCGGTGCACAGCGTTACGACGCGGTACGGCAGGCCCAGCTTTTGCAGCACCGCTTCGGCATGGCCGAGCATCTCATCCAGGGCCTCGAAGCTCTTGTCCGGATGCACGATCTGCACCATTTCGACCTTGTCGAACTGATGCTGGCGGATCATGCCGCGGGTGTCGCGGCCGGCGCTGCCCGCTTCGGATCGGAAGCACGGGCTGTGGGCGGTCAGCTTGATCGGCAGCGCGGCCGGGTCCAGCACCTGCTCGCGCACGCTGTTGGTCAGCGAGATTTCCGAGGTGGAGATCAGGTATTGCTCCGGCACGTCGTCATCGCCACCGCGCAGCACCCAGAACATGTCTTCCTTGAACTTCGGCAGCTGGCCAGTGCCTTCGAGCACCTCCCGGTTGACGATGTAGGGCGTGTAGCACTCGGTGTAGCCGTGTTCCTGGGTCTGCATGTCCAGCATGAACTGCGCCAGCGCGCGGTGCAGGCGGGCGATCGGCCCCTTCATGAAGGAGAAGCGCGAGCCGGAGAGCTTCGCGCCGGTCTCGAAGTCCAGGCCCAGCGGCGCGCCCAGATCGACGTGGTCGCGCGGCGAGAACGCCAGCTCGCGCGGCGTGCCCCAGCGGCGCAATTCCACATTGCCGGACTCGTCGCTGCCGGCCGGCACGCTGTCATGCGGCAGGTTGGGCACGCTCATCAGCATCTGGTTGAGTTCGACCTGGATGGCGTCGAGCTTCTCGGCGCCGGCCTTGAGCTCGTCAGCGATGCCGGCCACTTCGGCCATCACCGCGCTGGCGTCCTCGCCCTTGCTCTTGAGCTGGCCGACCTGCTTGGACAGCGTGTTGCGCTTGGCCTGCAGTTCTTCGGTGCGGACCTGCACCTGCTTGCGATCGGTCTCGAGCGACTTGAAGCGCGCCACGTCCAGGAAGGGCTGAGGCGTCTTGCGACGTTGCAGACGCTCGATCACGGCGTCCAGGTCCTTGCGCAGCAGGGTGATGTCTAGCATGGCTTGTCTTTGATGTCGGGTGTTCGATGTTCTGAGGGGCCACCGGGGTCACGCCTGTCGCGGCGTGCGCGGGGTCAAGGGAGCCGCTGGGGTCGCCCCATCGAAGGGGTCGCATCCTGTGCACGGTCACCGCAGCGGTGGCGGGTGGCCGCCCGAAGGCGGCATGGCGGGCGGTCAGCGCGTCACGATCGGTCGCTGGTGACTTCGGCCATGGATTTGTCGCCCAGGCCCATCGGCAGCGGGAAGCGCACATGTTCCTCGACGCCGGGCAGGGTCCGCACCGTGGTGGCGCCCATGGCGCGCAGACGGGTGATCACCGCCTGCACCAGCACGTCGGGCGCAGACGCCCCGGCGGTCAGGCCGACGCGGGATCGGCCATCCAGCCATGCCGGCTGCAGGTCTTCGGCGGCGTCCACCATGTAGGACGGCGTTCCCAGCCGTTCCGCCAGCTCGCGCAGTCGGTTGCTGTTGGAGCTGGTGGGGCTGCCCACCACGATCACCACATCGACCTGCGGAGCCAGCACCTTCACCGCATCCTGGCGGTTCTGGGTGGCGTAGCAGATGTCCTGCTTCTTGGGCTCGCGCACCAGCGGGAAATGGTGTTTGACCGCGTTCAGGATCTCGGCGGCATCGTCCACGCTGAGCGTGGTCTGGGTCACGACCGCCACGCGGGACGGATCCTTGACCCGCACATGGGCCACGTCGGCGCTGTCTTCGACCAGATAGATGCCATCGCTGAGCTGGCCCATCGTGCCCTCGACCTCGGGATGCCCCTTGTGGCCGATCATGATGAATTCATAGCCCTCGCGGTGCAGCTTGGCGACCTCCACATGCACCTTGGTCACCAGGGGGCAGGTGGCGTCGAAGATCTGGAAGCCGCGCTCTGCGGCCTCCTGACGCACCGCCTGGCTGACGCCGTGCGCGGAGAACACCAGCGTCGCGCCGGGCGGGACGTCGGCCAGGTCTTCGATGAAGATCGCGCCCTTTTGCTTCAGGTCGTTGACCACATACGTGTTGTGCACGATCTCGTGGCGCACGTAGATCGGGGCACCGAATTTCTTCAGCGCGCGCTCAACGATCTCGATGGCCCGATCCACGCCCGCGCAAAAGCCGCGGGGTTCGGCCAGGATGATGTCTTTGTCTGACGGCATGCTCGTTGTTCTTGCGGCTGATTCAGTGAAGGGGCGACAGGGCCGTGCGGGCTGGAAGCGGGGCGGACCGGGCGCGCGTCACAGCACGCCGATCAGCTGCACTTCGAAGCTTACCGGCTGGCCGGCCAGCGGGTGGTTGAAGTCGAACAGCAGCCAGTCCTCGCCGAGCTCGCGCACCACGCCGGCGTATTGGCCCTGACCGTCGGGCGTGGGGAACTGCACCACATCACCGACATGGTATTGCTCATCCGGGTCGCCCAATTGACGCATCAGGCTGCGCGCCACGCGCTGCAGCATCTCCGGATTGCGCTCGCCGAAGGCTTCGCCCGGCGCCAGCTGGAAGCTGGTGCGCACGCCTTCCGACAGTCCGACCAGGCGCGCCTCGATCGCAGGCGCGAGCTCGCCGGTGCCCAGCGACAGCGTCGCCGGCTTGTCGTCGAAAGTGTTGATCAGGTCCTGGCCATCCGGCCCGGTCAGGCGGTAGTGCAGGGTCAGGAACGATCCAGGTTGGACGAGGTTCACAAGTCGGAGGGATTTTGGAAAACGAGCGGCGATTTTAGGCTTGCCAGCCGCCCCCTGACGCTGGAGTTCCGCATGTCCCTCGCTCTCACTGCCGGCTCGACCGTTGCCTGCCCCCCCGCCTTCCTGCCGGCGATCCGCCTGCCCTCCCCCTCGCACCTCCCCCCGCCGGGCGTGTCGCCGCCGGAGCTCGCTCAGGATCACCCCCCTGCCGTGGGGGCTCTGCATCCCCCCTCGTCCCCCGATTGCATGGGGGATCACGGCGACGCCCTCCTCCCGCTTCAGCATTTGCCCGCCGAGGTGCGACCCCGCGAAAAACTCCTGGCGCGTGGCCCGGCGGCGCTGGCGGACGCCGAATTGCTCGCCATCCTGCTGCGCACGGGTCTGCCTGGACGCTCGGTGGTGGTCTTCGCCCAGGAGGTGCTGGACCACTTCGGCGGCCTGGCCGGTCTGCTGCGGGCCGACCCGCAGGCGCTCGGCGAGGTCCACGGCGTAGGCCCCGCGAAGGGTGCGGCGCTGTCGGCCGTTCTGGAGATCGCACGGCGGGCGCTGCGCCAGCCGCTGACCGAGTCCCCGGTCTTCGACCACGTCGACACCGTGCGCGACTACCTCGCCCTGCAGCTCGGCGGCCTGAGCAACGAGTGCTTCGCCGTGATGTTTCTGGATACCCGCCACCGGCTGATCCGTCTGGAGATCCTTTCCCAAGGCACCCTATCCCATACCATTGCCTACCCGCGCGAAGTGGTGAAGCGGGCGCTGGCGCTGAATGCCGGCGCCGTGATCCTGTCGCACAACCATCCCTCCGGCTGCCCCGAGCCATCGCCCCAGGACATCGAGATGACCCGGACGATGACCCAGGCGCTGGCGCTGGTGGAAGTGCGGTTGCTGGATCACTTCATCGTCGGCGCGGGCCGTGTGGTGTCCATGGCCGAACTGGGTTGTCTGTGACCGATCGACTGCGCAGCTTGCAAGACCTGCAATCGCTGCAACGAGAACTGAAGCTCCGCCAGCGCGCGGAGGAAGAACGCCGCGAGCGCGAAGCGGCTGCGGCGCGCCTGCGTGAGCAGGAGGCGCGGCTATTTGAGCTGAGCGTCGGGCCGGTGACGCTGCTGCCGGAAGCGAATCGCGTCCTGCTGCAGCCCGGCCGTCCCGAGCCGGAGCCCCGCCAGCGCACGCTCGATGAGCAGATGGCCTGGCGACAGGCGCTGTCCGATGATTTCGATGTCGATTCGCTGCTGGAGACCGATGAGACGCTGTCCTTCCGGCGGCCCGAGATCGCTCAGGAATCCGTGCGCAAACTGCGTCGCGGCCATTGGGCGCTGCAGGCGCAGATCGATCTGCACGGGCTTCGCCGGGACCAGGCGCGGGAAGCGCTTGGTCAGTTCATCCACGACAGCGCGCGGCGCGGCCTGCGATGCGTGCGGGTGGTCCACGGCAAGGGCAATGGCTCACCAGGCCGAGAACCCGTGCTCAAGGCCCGCGTGCGGCGATGGCTGGTGCAGAAGCAGGAAGTGCTGGCCTTCGTGCAGGCCCGGGCCAGTGATGGCGGCAGCGGCGCGCTGATGGTGTTGCTCCAGGCACCCTGACGGGCTCGACCTGTCCCAGGCCCCTGCCCCACCGCGCGCGGCGCCGACGGCGCAGGCCCGGTCATCCAACCCACCACTATCCACGCCCGACCCGCTTCCCCACAGCGGGGGAAATCCCTCTCCGGAATCGACGTTGTTTTCCGGAACCGCAGCTTGCGTTGCCGACGTCCGCCCCGTAGTGTCGAGACACGCCGGCGTTGAGATTCATTCGCAACTTGCACCATCGTTTCGATGGGAGGGACTTCCGCATGTCTTCTTCGCACGCCGCTGCACACCGCCACGCGCTGGCCCACCTCCGCGCCGCTTCTCGCCACGCGGTCGCCGGTCGACTGAAAGCCCCGGATTCACGCACCGCCGGGCTGCTGCTCGTGGTCCTGGTGCATGTGCTGATCCTGATGGCCCTGGTCAAGGGCCTGCATCGGCAGGTGACACCACCACCGCCGCCCATCCAGCTGAGCATGGTGGATCGGCCCACGCCGCCGCCCCCGACGGTGAAGCCACTGACGCCGCAACTGCCGCCGGTCGCGCCCACCCTCACGCCTCGGTGGATCGATCCGCCGCCGGTTCAGGTCGAACCGACAGTGAGCACGCCGCCGCTCGCGACCGCCACCAGCGAGACGACGACCGAAGCCGCCATCACCCCGTCGACCGCCATCGGCACCCAGGCGGGGACGACGTCGGCCGCTGGATCCGCGGCCGCAGCAGCGGCGGCGTCCTCCTCCGAGACCGTGCTGCCCGGCGCGATCTGCACCGCCATGGCCTCACCGACGATGCCGGCCGTGCAGTGGTCCGGCGAGGCGCTGTTCCGCGTGGTGGCCGATGTGCGCGCCAGTCGGGTGGTGGCGGTGCAGATTCAGGCGGTCCAGGGAGCGATGGATGCGCGCACCCGTCGGGCGTTCGCGCACGCCATCGACAGCACCTTGAAGGAACGCTACGTCTGCCCGGGCGATCACCGCTTCCAGCAGGAGTTCAGTTTCCGCGTGGAATGACTGCGCGCGTCGCGCGCTGACCGCAGAACCGGCGCGCCTCCCGCGCCCGGTTCGATGAGTCCCGTCATCCGCCCAGGGCGACGGGGCTCATCACGCCGCTGGCCATCGTCACGACGCCAGCGAGGCGTGAATCCTCAATGCAGGGTCATGCTCGACAACGGCGTGGCGCCGGTCGTGAAGTCCATCAGCAGTCGCTCCGGACGGAACACGCCCACCGCCTCGGCGCCTTGCCAATGGGTGTCGATGGCATGCGCCAGCCCTTTCAGCACGCAGAACGACATGAAGGCGCCTTCGGCTTCCTCGGTGTCCATGTCGACCATCTGCAGACGCAGACAGGCCGAGCGCAGGAACTCCAGCATCAGCCGCGGACTCTCCGTCGTGGGGCAATGACCGGCGCAGACCTCGATGTCGTGGCGGGCATCCTCCGACAGCCAGAGGCGGCCCTCCACGATGTGGACATGCTGCAGGTCGGGGTTGGATTCGATGCCGACCACATCGTCTTCATACGGCGTGAACATCATGGCCGTGACGGTAGACGATGCGCCCGCCCCTGTGTTCGCCGCACCCGCCCCGCAAGCCGAACGGTTGTTAAAGATGCACGGCAAGCGAAGCCTTTACACGCGGACACCCGCCCCACGGCCGGGACGCGACGCTGCAAGCGCCCGCCGTCAGGCTGCTGCTGCCACCTCCACGCCCGCATCGACGTTGGCCTCCACCCGCCACCGGTCCATGTGCCAGACCCGATCGGTGAGCGCCCGGGCCAGCGCGTCGTCATGGGTGACCAGCACCAGGGCCGCGCCGCTCTGATCGACCGCCGCGGACAACAGCTCGGCTGTCTGACGCTGGGTGACCAGATCCAGTCGGGAGGTCGGCTCGTCCGCGAACAACATCACGGGCCTCGCCAGCAGCGCACGCGCCATCGCCATGCGCTGCAGCTGCCCGCCGGACAAGGCCTGCGGCAGTCGATCCAGCAGCTCGGGCCCCAGGCGCAGGCCTGCGAGCCAGTCGTGCAGCACGGCGGGCGACTGCTGATGACGTCGACGAACTTCCTCCAGCGCGTCGCCCAGGCGCTGGCGCGGCGCGAAGGTCGCGACCGGATCCTGATAGAGCTTCTGCAGCGCCAGCGGGCCGAGACCCGGTGCACGCAGCACCCGTCCCTGCGCCGGTGGACGCAATCCCAGCAGCAGATTGCCCAGCGTGCTCTTGCCACTGCCACTGCCACCCAGCAGCGCGATGCGCTCCCCGGCGCTCACGGACAGGTCCACATCGCGGAACAGCCAATGGCCATCCCAGTGATGCCCGAGACCCTCCGCGCGGACCAACGGCGTGCCTTGTCCTGCGGTGGGCTCGGCGGGGGATCGCCCGAACTCTGAATCGAGACTGGACGACGGGGATGCCATCGCCGAGGCAGATGCGGATGCGGATGCGGACGTCGTGATCGGCACACCCCCACCCCTCCTCACAGACCGTGCGGTCCAACTGCTCGGGTCCGAAGCGATCAACGCGCGGGTGAAGGCGTGCGTCGGCTGAGCCAGCACCCGATCGACGGGCCCGGCTTCCAGCACGGCACCGTCGCGCATCACCATCAGTTGCCCGCCCAGTCGACGCGCCACGGCCAGGTCGTGCGTGACCAGGATCACGATGCCGCCGTCCTCGGCGATCTGATGCAACTGGTCCACCGCGCGATCGCGCCATCGCGCGTCCAGGCCCTTGGTGGGCTCGTCCGCCAGCACCCAGCGCGCACCGCCGGCCAAGGCCATGGCGGCGCAGGCGCGCTGGGCCATGCCGCCGGAGATCTGCCAGGGACGCAGCGCGCCGTTCGCGCCCAGTCCCAATTGATCCAGACCGCGCTGCGACTGCTGCCGCGCTTGCGCGGACGGCAGCCCGCGCACCAGACGATGGACCTCCGCCAATTGCGCCCCCACGGCGCGCAGCGGGTCCAGCGCGACGCTCGGCTCCTGCGGCAACAGCGCCAGCGAGCGTCCCCACAGCGATCGCCGTGCCAGAGGCGACCGGGCGTCATGCGCGGTGCCGTCCAGCGTCACCTGGCCGGTGGCGTCGAGGCCGTCGGGCAACGCGCCCATCAGCGCCTTCAGCAGCAGGGACTTGCCAGCGCCGCTCTCGCCCAGCACGACGAGACGATCGCCGGCCGACAGCCGCATCGATTGCGGCTGCAGCAGCACCTGCCGGCCCTGACGGACGCTCAGGCCGTCCCAGGACACGTGCCATGTCGGATGGCGGCTCATGGCTGGCCCTCCGCGCCGTCGGTGCTGCGGTCATCGGCATCGCCGGACGAGGTGATCAGCCAGAGGCCCATCACCAGCAGCATCAGCAGCGCGATCGGCGCGGGCAGCAGCCAGGGCGCCTCGTCGTAATGCGGCAGGTATTCGGTCATCATCAATCCCAATTCAGCGGACGGCGGCGGCATGCCGACACCGATGAAGCCCAGCGCCGACAGCGACAGCACCGACTGGCCCACGCTCAACGGCAGCAGGCGCGCCACCACCGGCCACACGGCCGGCAGCAGGTGATGGCGCCAGATCGTCCATCGGGACAGACCCAGCAGGCGCGCGGCCTCCACGCCCGGACCCTGCAGCACCGGCCGGGCCTGCGCCCGGGCGACGCGGAAGTACTCGACCCACAATCCCAGCGACAGTCCCGCATACAGCGCCCACAAGGCGCCGGGGGCGAGCGCGGCGAAGAGCAGCACCAGCAGCAGCGCGGGCAGCGCGAGCATCGCGTCCGCGACCATCACCGTGGCGCGCTCGGCCACGCCGCCGCGCCACGCGGCCCACAGGCCCAGCAGCACGCCCGGCAGCGCGGCGCTGAAGGTCGCCAGCACCGCCACCAGCAAGGACAGACGCGCGGCATGCGCGAGCCGCGCCAGCACGCTGCGTCCCAGCAGGTCGGTGCCGAGCGGCTGCGCCCAGGATGGCGGCGACAGGCTCAGCTCGAGGTGCTGCACATCGGGATCGATGCCCAGCCAGGCCGGTCCCAGCACGGCGAACAGCGCCAGCCCCGTCAGCAGTGCCACGCCGAACTGAAAGCGTGCCGAAGGCAGGCGACGCCGCCAGGTGCGTCGCGGCGGAGCCGTGGTGCGGGCAACGAGAGCGTCGTCATCCGGGCGGGGGGACAGCGCGTCGTCGAGGTGCGCGGCTTCTGCGGCGCCGACCTCCTCCGACCTTGAATGCCAGATGCTCGACATCAGCGCACCTCCCCATGGCTGCGTCGCGGGTCCAGCATCAGCTGCAGGCTGTCCACGATCAGGTTGAACACGATGAAGAGCACGCCCATGCACAGCGCGGCGCCCTGGATCATCGGCACGTCGCGGCCGAACACCGCATGCACCAGCGCATGGCCGATGCCGGGCCAGGCGAACAGCGACTCCACCACCACCGCGCCCTCCGCCAGCACCACGGCCTGCACGCCCACGTAAGCCAGCAGCGGCAGGCCGGCATGGCGCGCCGCGTGGCGGATCAAGGCCTGCCGGTCGCTCAGGCCCTTGGTGCGGGCGAAGTGATGCGACGGCAAGGCCATCGCCGATCGCAGCGCCTGCGCCGTGACCCGCGCAATGCCCGCCGCCAGCGGCAAGGCCAGCGTGAGGGACGGCAGCAGCCAGCCATCGCGCTGATGCGCACCGGCGACCGGGAGCATGCCCAGATGCACCGCCATCGCCATCATCAACAGCACGGCAATCAGGAACGGCGGCATGGCGCGGACCAGCAAGGTCGCGGCGGTCAGCAGACGATCCAGCAGGCCGCCGGGTCGCTGCGCGCTCAGCATGCCCAGCGGCACGCCGAGCAGCAGGCCCAGGGCCAGCGCCGCGCCGGTGAGGGTCAGCGTCGCGCCCAGGTGCGAGGTCAGCTCATGCCAGACGGGTTCGCCCGTGACGAGCGATTCACCCAGATCCAGCGTCGCGGTCTGGCGCCACCAATCCAGCAGCGCCAGCGGCCAGGCGCGGTCCAGCGCGAGCTCGGCACGCACCTGATCGGCCGCCGCCTGGCTGACCAGGTCGTAGCCATAACGGCCGGCGGCAATGCGCGTCGCCACATCCCCGGGCAACGATCGGGCCATCGCGAAACTCAAGGTGCCGACGACCAGCGCCAGCGCGACGATCTGGATCACGCGACGCAGCAGCATCGGCGCCCAGCGAGGCCCTCGGCGCGATGGGCGCGATCGGCGCGTCTCGGCGCCGTCCATAGAAATCGGGTTCATGACAATCCTCAGAGGGTGTCGCCGGGCCGCGCCCAGCGCATCTGGTCGATGCGGTAATGGCGTTCGAAGGGATCGAGCTGCACGCCCGTCACCCGATCGCTCAGCGCCACATGCAGGCGGTACCAGGCCACCGGAATCACCGGCAGCTCGGACTGGATCACCGCCATCGCCTGGCGGCGCGCCTGCACGGCCTGGGTCTCGGTCAGGCCGCCACGCGAGAGCGCGGCCAGGGCCTCGCTCACTCGGGCGTCATGCCAGCCCATTGCGCCCCAGTCCGCGCCCTGCGGGCTGAAATCAGCGGCCAGGGTCGGCGTGGGATCGGGCGCGGTCGCGTAGTTGCGGGCCAGCAGGCCCAGTTGCAGCGTGCCGTCGCGATGGCCGAGCGGAATGTCGCCCGAGTTGCCCACCGCCACCCGCACCGGAATGCCCAACTGCCGCCATTGCGCCTGCAGCGCGGTGGCGACGATGGGCAGCTCCGGCCGGTCGGGAAACGTGCGCAGCGTCAGCGCCACCAGCTGCCCCGAGGCGTCCCGCCAGCGTCCCTCCGCCTCGTGCCAGCCGGCCTCCGACAGCAGTTGCCGGGCTCGATGGAGATCGCGGTGCAGTGGCGCCTCGCTGGCGGTGTGCCAGGCCGGGGCCGTCGGCGGGAACAGCTCGGAGGCGGCGAGTGCGGGCTCGCGCAGCACCGCACGCGCGATGCCGGTGCGATCGATCGCCAGGCTCAGGGCCTGCCGCACCCGACCGTCCCGCAGCGAGGGATGGCCGGCATTGAGCTTGAGCATCATCACCCGCGGCAGCATCACGCTGATCAGCCGATGCCGGCCAGGCGTGCGGCGCAGCCGCACCACGCTGGCCGGGTCCAGGGTGAAGACCAGATCGGCCTGCCCGGACGCCGCCATCAGCGCGCGGGTTTCCGCACGGCCGACGCTGAGATAACGCACCGCCCGGATCGCCGGTGCCGCGCCGCCGTGTTGCTCGTGCCAGACCGTCTCCATGCGCTGCGGCGGTTGAAGCTGAGCGATGCGATACGGCCCGCTGCCGATGATCTGCCGGATGCCGCGACCGTCGGCATCAAAGCTCGACGGCGCGAGGATCACCGTGCTGGCATGGGCCAACAGACTGGCCAGCGCCGCGAACGGCCGCGTCAGACGGATCACCACGGTGCGTGCGCCCTCGGCGCTGATGGACGCGATCGGCGCCTGGCTCAACAGCGACGGCGCGACCTGCGCGGCCCGCAGGCTCATCAGCGTGGACTCGGCGGTGACCGCCTGACCATCGTGGAATCGGGCGTCAGGCCGCAGTTGGAAGCGCCAGACGAGGCCCTCCTCCCGCACCTCCCACGCGGTGGCCAGCCCGGGCCGCGGCGAACCGTCCGCACCCGCGTCCAGCAAGGTCTCCGCCACCTGCAACCGCAAATAGAGATGCCCGGACTGGGCGGCGGAGAGCCCACCGATTTCCCACGGGCCGACGATCTCCAGGATGTCCGCCGGGGTGCGCGAGGGCGCCACGCCGTGCGCCACCGCGTCGGACGCGGGCGTCCCGTTCGCCAGCGCCTCCCGCGCGCTGCCGAGGACCGTCACTGCCGCGCCGGTCACGCCCAACGCACGGCCCATCCACTGGCGGCGCGACAGGTCTGCGCGCGCCTCGCGTTGCCGCGGCGCGCGAGAGTCTCCATCGCCGAGCAACCGCTGCCCTGCTCGCTCGCGGTCGCTCATAGCTTCACCTGCAGACCGAGGCTGACGCTGCGCGAGGATCCGGGCGCGACCCACACCCGGCTGTAGCTGCTGGTGTAGTAGGTGGTGTCGAACAGGTTGTCGACATCCAGGCTGACCCGCACGGTCGGCGAGGCCTTCCAGAACGCGACCAGCTTGGCCGTGGTGTAGGACGGCAGCTCGAACGCGGCGGTGCCGGCGGCCACCTCGGCCTGCGTGCGCGCCTGACCGAGCCGTCGACCGGTGTGGGTGACGCCGCCGCCCACGCCGAAGCCTTGGCCCGCGCCGTTCGCACCGCTGAAGCGGCCCTCGTAGACGGCGAGCAGACTGCCGTTGACGCGGGGCACATTCAGCAGCCGCCCGCCGACCGCGAGCGTCTGATCGCGCAGCACCTCGGCCTGGTTCACGACCAGGCTGGCATTCACGCGCCAATGCGCGCTGAGCCAGCCCGCGCCGTCGAGCTCCAGACCACGGCTGCGCACCTCGCCGGCGGCCATCGAGAAGCCGGGGTTGGCAGGATCGGCGGTCAGCACATCGGACTTGCGGACATCAAACAGCGCGACCGTGGCGCCGGCGCGGCCGCCGGCCGATTCCCACTTGCCGCCCAGCTCCAGCGCGCGACCATGTTCCGGATCGAAGGCTTGTCCGGCGGCATCGACGCCGGTGTTGGGACGGAAGGACCGTCCCGCGCTGGCATAGATCGTCCAGACCGGCGACGGCAGCCAGGACACGCCCACCCTGGGCGCGACTTCGGACGGCGACTGGCGCGTCTCGCGACCGGTGAGGCGGTTCATCAAGGACTGCCGGTAGTGATCCCAACGCAGCCCGCCCACGACGCGCCAGTGACGGCCGAGGCTGACCGCATCCTGCAGATAGACGGCGGTGTCGCGCTGGCGCTCCAGCGTGTCGGTGTTGGGCCGCGGGGTCGGCTGCGGCTGGCCATAGAGCGGGTGATGGATGTCGATGGCATACGGCGCCGCCTCGGTCGGATTGGCGCGCAGCATGCGGGTGTCCATGCGGAAGCGGAAGGTCTCGACGCCCACCAGCAGCTCGTGGCTGATCGCGCCGGTGCGCAGCTTGCCTTGCAGCTCGGCCTGCAGCGCGGTGTCCTCCGAGTCGTAATCCCGGTAGCGCCGCTGGCGCGTCAGCAGGCCATCCGCGCGCAGGGCGGTGGCTTCGGTGGAGTAGCCCTCGATGCCGGTGGTGCGGTGCGAGAGCGCCACGCGGCTGCGCCAGTCGGCATTCCACTCATGCTGGAGCGACAGCTGGTGATTGCTGTTGCGCACGGTGACGTCGCCATCCGCCGGTTCCCCGAGAAAGCGCTCACGCGGGATGGCGCCCAGCCGGCCATCGACCGCCACCACGCCCCGATCCAGCGGCGTGGCGTGACGCAGCCATTCGCCGCGGTAATCGAGCTCGGTGGAGGGGGTCAGGCGCCAGGTGAAGGCCGGTGCGGCGACGCGGCGCTTCGAGCCGACGTGATCGCGGAAGCCGTCACGGTCTTCGGTGGCCAGATTCAGTCGCACCGCCACGCGCTCGCCCAAGGGCCCGGTGCTGTCGAGGGCGAAGCGGCGCTGGCCGAAACTGCCCGCATACGCCTCCAGCGAATGGCCGGACGACCACAACGGCGCCTTGCTGACGACATTCAGCGTGCCGCCCGGTTCGCTGCTGCCGTAGAGCGCGGCGGCCGGTCCCTTCAGGAATTCGATGCGCTCGACGCCGGCCAGGTCGCGCGGCGCGTTGAAACCCCGGTTGGATCCGAAGCCGTTGAGCAGCGTCGCCATGCCGGTGTTCTCGTTGCCCGCCAGGCCGCGGATGGCGATGTTGTCCCACAGTCCGCCGAAGTTGTTCTGGCGCGAGACACCGCCGACATAGTCCAGCAGATCATCCAGCCGCGTCGCCCCCAGGTCGTCCATCGCCTGGCGCGTCATGACCCGCACCGATTGCGGCAGCTCGCGCAAAGGCAGCTCGGTTTTGGCACCGGCCGCATCGGCCGCGTGATAGCGGCCCGAAGAGGAGCGCCCCACCACTTCGACGCTGGGCAGCGCCTCAGGTGGCGCGGACGGCTCGCTCTGCGCGCGTGCGACCGGGCAACCCCACAGCGCCAGCAGCGGCATCCATGCGATCGCCCGGGCAATCGGAGCGACGGTGAAAGCTGGACGGGCGTCGACGCCGTTGCCAGCAGCGGAACGATCGGCGCGGTGCGCGCGCGAACCGTTGAAGCGGCCTGACCCCGCGGCGGTCAGCGAGACGCGCTCGCAGGACGACGATGGAGCGGGCCTGTCGATGAGGGCCAGGCGTGCCTCCGGAGCGGCATGGCGACGGGAGAGGGAGCGAAAGAACATGAAGAAACCTCGTCTGGATTCATTGACGTTGGGGCGGACGGGTGTCCGGGCAAACGTCTCCTGATCGGGAAGTGGGCTGTCGCGCGCGTTCGAGTCGGCAGGTCGTTCAAGTGGTCGTCGAACGCGCCGTGGAACGAGACGTCAGGCGTGAACTCCGGCGGGAGGTCGGACATGCGTCGACCGAGACCCGAATCGCTCACGAACGGACGGCGCCAGGCCAACGTCGCCGGAACGGCGAGCGGGGCTGTGGCGATGGCTGAGCTTACCGATGCGGGCTCGCCGTCAGGGCGAGCCCAGACGGACCGCGTGTCCCACCCGCGCGATGTCACGCGGCGATGGGACCGGGGTCCGTGACCAGCGCGTGGCGCGCTGGCTCAGGCGATGACGGGTGGTCCGCGCGGGGGCGGAATCGGCAGCCGAGGCAGGACCGGCGCGCGCCACGGCGGCGCCAGCGGCTGCGCATGGCGCGACGCGGGCAGCAGCGGCAAGGTGGGCAGATGGAAGCCGACCTGCGCGGCATGGCCGTGCAGCAGACACCAGACACAAGCGCCCAGGCGCTGCTCGCGATCGGTCCCCTCGTCCGCGTCGAGGGCGTCGTTAACGGCGCTGAGGTCGTCCGCTGACGCCTCTCGGTCGCTGCCCGGTTGGGCAGCGTCGACGAAGGTCGTGGCGCGGGCCAGCGGCTCGGCCAGATGCCGGGCCTCATGAAGCGGGCGCACGATCAGCAAACTCGCCAGGGCCAGAGCCAGGGCGAGCAACCAATGCGGCGTCAGCTTGCGAGAGACGGACATGCGGGGACGGAAGACTACCGGGGAAGAGATGGTTTGTGTCGACCCAACCGGCGAAACCGGTGAGGCCGGCGAGGCCGGAAAGGTGACCGGCGCCAGGGAGGCGCTCCGTGCGGGACCACCTCCGACGCCATCCAAACGGGCGACAACAGACGATGTCGGCGCGGGGACGGGCGACATTCTGCACGATGCCCGCAGGTGTTCCAGGGACGCGTGCGCTGTGTGAGCGGCGCGCTGAGGGTCAGGACTCGCCAGGGCGCTCGCGCCGGCGATGGCTCGCCGCGGCAGATGGAGGGGACCGGATGACGGCCAGTCAGGTCACCGAGCCGGTGTCGACCGAGCGCCCGCAGCGCGCTCTCCGGTGACCCGGCGCCCGGCTCAAGTCACCTTGCGGGTGTGCGGCTGATTGACCATCCAGTCCGCCGTGTTGGCGAAGGATTCGGTCAGTCGCAGGCGCAGCGTGTCGTCCAGCTCGCATTCGGTCATGGCCTGCACCATGCAGGCCATCCACTGGTCGCGTTCCACCACGCCGACCGCATACGGCAGATGCCGGGCGCGCAGGCGCGGATGGCCGAAGCGCTCGACGAAGTAGTCCGGACCGCCCAGCCAGCCGCACAGGAACCAGAACAGCTTGTCCCGGGAGCCGTCGAGCGTGCTGGGATGGATCGCGCGCAGTTGCGCGTAACGCGCTTCGAGGTCCATCAGGTCATAGAAGCGGTCGACCAGGCGGCGCACCGCCGCCTCACCGCCCACCCAGTCGAAGGGCGTGGCCGGCGCGGCGGCACTGGGCGCGGTCGACGTGGCGGTGGCTTCCGCCGGCGCGGCATCGTCCCGGGAGACGGACGTGGGGTTGGAGGCGGAAGGTGGGGAAGTCGACGACATGGCAATCAGGATCGGAAGCCGCGCGGCAGCGCGACGGAGAGGCGACGGAGAGGCGACGGGAAGGCGGCGCGGAACGGCCGGCAGCGAATGGCGCCGCGCGATCACCTCGTCGGAGCAGCGGCAGGACCGGTAAGACCGATGCTGGCGACATCGCCGCGCGGCCGGTGACCGGCGGCGTGGCGGTCACGGACGGCGCCGGCCCAGGCGCGCGGTCTCAATGGTGCGCGGCGCGCTGTTCCAGCAGCTTGGACGCCAGCCCGCGCACCGACTGCGCAGCATCGGCGCCGGGGTAATGCTCCAGCAGCAATTGCCGCTTGAGCACGGCCTGCCGCACCATCTGGTCGTTCTTGACCTCGCCCAGCAGCTCCAGCTTGAAGTTGTGGCCGGGCGTGGCGCCGACGAAACGCTGCAGCACCTGCTGCAACTGGCCGCAGATCAGCTTGCCCTCGCCCGGGCGGTTGGCCTGGTTGACCACCAGATAGACATGGCGGCGCTCCTGCTGCGTGGCCAGCACCTTGATGGTGGCGTAGGCATCGGTGAGCGAAGTCGGTTCGGGCGTGGCCACCACGAGCACGTCATGGGCCATGGAGACGGCGAATAGCACCACATCGGAAATGCCGGCGCCGGTGTCCAGCAGCACGTAATCGAAGCGCGGCTTCACCACTTCCAGGATGTGCAGCAGCTTGTCGCGCACATCCGGGGTCAGGCGGGAATACTCGACCATGCCGGAGCCGGCCAGCAGCACATGGAAGCCGCCGGGTGCGGGCAGGATGGCCTGCTCCAGCGTGGCGCGTTCGGTGAACACGTCATGCAGCGTCAGCTTGGGATGCAGGTTCAGCACCACGTCCAGATTCGCCAGACCGAGGTCGGCATCCAGCACCAGCACACGCTCGCCGCGCGCGGCCAGGGCAGCCGCCAGATTGGCGGTCACGAAAGTCTTGCCCACGCCGCCCTTGCCACTGGTGATGGCCAAGGTGCGCGCGCCTGCGCGGGCGGGGGGTGCAGCAGGAGCTGTTGTCATGCTCATTCACTATCCTGTTGCGTTACGGCGAACAACATGCCTTTTTCCTCGGCGCTGACCAGGGAGTCGATGTGACTCTCCAGACAGGCCCGGTTGCGGCCCTCGGCCTTGGCACGGTAGAGCTGGCGATCGGCCCGTTCGGTCCACAGCAGCGAGGAGGACCGCACCCATTGCGGCGCAAACGCGCCGCCGATGCTGATCGTGGTGGTGAGCGGTGCCGGCTCGCCGACATCGACCTTCAGGGCCGCCACCCGCTCCCGGATCCGCTCCGCGACGATCACGCCGACAGTGGTGGGGCAGTTGGGCAGGATGATGGCGAATTCCTCCCCGCCGACCCGCGCCACCGTGTCCATGGGACGCACCGCCTGGCCGATCGCCCGCGCCACGTCCCGAATGACCTGGTCGCCGGCCAGATGGCCGTGCTGGTCATTGATCAATTTGAAGTGATCGATGTCCAGCACCAGCAGCAAGGCCGGCTCGCCCGAACGCGCCACCCGGTCCACTTCCCGACCCAGCGCCATCTCGAAGCTGCGGCGGTTGACCAGGCCGGTCAGCGCATCCTTGCTGGACAGATCGCACAGGGCATCCAGGATCCCCTGCAGCCAGGCTTCGCTGTAGGGCTCGGCATCCGGCAGCATCGCACCGGCCTGCTGCAGCAACTGCAGGGCCATGTCCAGACGCAGGGCATGCGCGGCAATGAGGCTGGTCGGGTGATTCAAGGGCATCGGGCGAGATTTCGACGCAGTCTAGCAGTGCGCCTTCGGTACAACTGCCCAAAAATGACGGCTCTCTGGGCCCTCTTTCACACATCCTTTGAGCGACTAGCCCTCAAACTAACGAATGCCGACAATGGCGGACATCGGTGCTCCGGCATCCCACAACAACATCAACCCTCAGCACCATGCGACCAGGTCCACAGGCCCCCTCGCCGGTTGAAGCCATCGATCATGAATTCAGCTTCAGCCGGGCTGACTTCGATCGGGTGCGCCAGCTGATCTATCAGCATGCGGGCATCAGCCTGCATGACGGCAAACACGCCATGGTCTACAGCCGTTTGTCGCGCCGTCTGCGCGACACCGGCCACAAGAGCTTCGCCAGCTATCTGCAGTGGCTGGAAAGCGTGACCGGTCCGCAAGGCGATCAGGAGTGGCAGGAGTTCGTGAACTGCCTGACCACCAACCTGACCTCGTTCTTCCGCGAAGACCACCACTTCCACGCGCTGGCCGACGATCTGAAGACCCTGCCCGGCAAGCCGATCCGCATCTGGTGCTGCGCGGCGTCGACCGGCGAGGAGCCCTACTCCATCGCCATGACCTGCCAGGAAGCGCTGGGCGCCAGCAGCGGCGTGCAGATCATTTCCAGCGACATCGACACCAATGTGCTCAACACCGCGCGTCGCGGGGTGTACTCCAGCGAGTCGCGCGGCTTGTCTCCTCAGCGTCTTCGGCAGTTTTTCCTGAAAGGGACCGGCGCGAACGAGGGGCGGATCCGCGTCAAGCCCGAACTCGCGCGCATGATTGAGTTCCGCACGCTCAACCTGATGAATGCGCAGTGGTCGCTCGGAGAGCCTTTCCACATCGTGTTCTGCCGCAACGTGATGATCTATTTCGACGCCCCGACGCAGCGCAAGGTGCTGGAGCGCATCCACAAGGTGATGCGCCCCGGCGGTTTGCTGTTCGTCGGCCATTCGGAAAACTTCACCGAATCGCGCGACCTGTTCAAGTTGCGCGGCAAGACCGTCTACGAACGCGTGGGCTGATCGCCGGCGCACCCCTTCATTTCAAGCAACCGTCCTCACCTCATGAGCATGCCCCAAGCCTCTTCCGCCCTGCTGAACAGCACGGCGTTGGCCAGCGCCGGCGCGGCGCGCGTGGCCCAGCTCAAGACCATGTCCCGGAAACAGGGCGAAGCGTCGTTCTTCTTCTATGAAGCGCACTTCAAGAGCCCCGCGGTCAAGGTGTTGCCCGGCGAATATTTCGTCGACAACGAAGAACTGCTGGTCATGACCACGCTGGGCAGCTGCATTGCCGCCTGCCTGTGGGACCGTCATGCCCAGATCGGCGGCATGAACCATTTCATGCTGCCCGAAGGCAACGGCGACTCCGGGCGATACGGCTCGTTCGCGATGGAATTGCTGATCAACGAGATGATGAAGCGCGGCGCCTCCAAGGGCCGCATGGAAGCGAAGATCTTTGGCGGCGGCGCGGTGATCTCCGGCATGAACACCATCAACGTCGGTGAGCGCAACACCAACTTCGTGATGGACTTCCTGAAGCTGGAGCGCATCCCGATCGTCTCCAAGGACGTGATGGACGTGTATCCACGCAAGGTGTGCTTCCTGCCCAAGAGCGGCAAGGCGATGGTCAAGCGCCTGGCGCCGACCAACACCGATGCGCTGGTGCAGCAGGACCGCGCCGCGGCGCAGAAGGCGCAGCCGGTGGCGGCGGTGGGCGGATCGATCGATCTGTTCTGAACGCCCGCGCTATCGAGGAGAAGACAACATGGCCAAGACCAGAGTCGTGGTGGTGGATGATTCCGCGCTGGTGCGCAGCATCCTCACTGAAATCATCAATCGCCAGCCCGACATGCAGTGCATCGGCGCGGCCAGCGATCCGCTCGCCGCGCGCGAGATGATCCGCAACCTGAATCCGGACGTGATCACGCTGGATGTCGAGATGCCCAAGATGGACGGCCTCGATTTCCTGCAGCGGCTGATGCGGCTGCGGCCGATGCCGGTGGTGATGGTGTCCACGCTGACCGAGCGCGGCGCCGAGGTCACGCTCAAGGCGCTGGAACTGGGCGCCGTGGATTTCGTGGCCAAGCCCAAGATCGGCGTGGCCGACGGCATCCGCGCGCTGGCTCAGGACATCACCGACAAGATCCGCATCGCCGCCAAGGCCCAGATCCGCCGCCTGCATGCGCCCGCGCCGACTGCGGCCGGTGGCGCTCCCGCCGCCGGTGGCGCCGCGCCCGCCCACAAGCCGGCCGCGCCGATCGCCAGCCTGGGCCGTCTGTCGACCGAAAAGATCATCTTCATCGGCGCCTCCACCGGCGGGACCGAAGCGACCAAGGATGTGCTGGTCAATCTGCCGGCGGACTGCCCGGCTGTCTGCATCACCCAGCACATGCCGCCCGGCTTTACCCGCAGCTATGCGGCACGGCTGGATGGCCTGTGCAAGATCCGGGTGAAGGAAGCGCAGGACGGCGAACGCATCCTGCCCGGCCACGGCTACATCGCACCGGGCGGCATGCACTTCAGCGTCGAGCGTTCCGGTGCCAACTACATCGCGCGCGTGCAGGACGGCGAACCCGTCAACCGGCACAAGCCATCGGTGGAGGTCCTGTTCAACTCGGCCGCCAAGGTGGTCGGCCCGAACGCGCTGGGCATCATGCTGACCGGCATGGGCGCGGATGGCGCCAAAGCGATGAAGGTGATGAAGGACGCCGGCGCCTACAACCTGGTCCAGGACGAAGCCACCTGCGTCGTGTTCGGCATGCCGCGCGAAGCGATCAATGCCGGCGCTGCCGATGAAGTGCTGCCGCTGCAACAGATCGCCACCCGGCTGGTGGAGCGTCTGCGCAGCACCTCGGGCATGTCGCTGAACCGCGTCTGAGCTTCACCAGGCCTCGATCTCACGCGGGCCTGGGCTCGCCAAACACGAAACGGGCGCTTCGAATGCGCCCGTTTTCATTGGGACCTGCAGATGCGGAAACCGCCGTGAGGTCGGCGGGATCGACCTCGTAGATGGCGATCAACTCCCGCACGCTGGCACCGTCCGATGATTGATTCAGGATGCGCTCATGGTCGATCACGACCGAGCCCAGCACGATGCGGTTGAGCAAGGTGGCTTGCGGTCGCATGTCGACAAAGCGAGCCGCCATGCGTTCCCGCAGCGCCGCATGCCCCTGCGCCAGCAAGCGATCTGGATATTCCCACTGGGCGGCGGAAGGCGCATAGCAGGCGAGCAGCGCCTCGACGTCATGGGCGTTGTAGGCCTCCAGTTGAGCCTGGACCACATCGGTGACGGACCGCACGGGAAGCGCGGACGTCACGTCGGACGATGACGCGTCAACGGTCGCATCGGTCTCAAGCGCAGCGCCGGGACCCGTGGGTCCAGCGCGACCGGCCGCATTCACAAGAAGGCCTTCGGCGACAGCGGGCGAATGCCCCTGAGGGCGCTGCTCGGGTGCATGGGGGATGGGCGTGGGATCAGTCATGGCGTGAGGCCTCTTCCGGTGGCGTGCGACGGGCTGCCGGCAACGCGGCCGGTTGGGACAGACGGGTGTCCTGGACCTTCCTGAGCGCCGCGTAGCGCCTGGCGGCGTCACGCCGGGCGGCCTCCTGGCGGGCCAGCCTCGATGCGAGGTCGTCGCGGACGTCGTTGGAGGCGACGGCCGAGGTCGGCCGTTCAACGGGCGTGGCCACCGTGGCCGAGGCGCCCGGGAGATTGGCGCTGCCGCTGGCCAATTGGGCAGCGGCCGTGGATGAGGCGCTCATCCGCTCGCCTCGTTGCAGCGCCGCTTCGCGCTGTTCGGCGTTGTGGTCGCTGAAAGCCCATGCGGAGCTGCCCAGCGCGAGCGTGATCATCAGGATCGACAAGATCAGCACCACGCGGCCGGTCAGGGCCGGACGCGGCAGATGATGGCCTGAACACGGCAAGGGAGCCGGCGACAGGTCGGGCTCATTCATGGCCGATCCTCCTGTGAGTCGCCACAGCACGGCGACCAAAAGCGTTGGGATGAGGACGCCGCGATCCCAAGAGACTGCGGCGAGAGGCGTGCGACATGTCGACATGCTGGTCATGCTAGATAGCCAGCGCGCGCGCTCCAAACGCTTTATCCTCACGCGATCGTGTAGCCAAACTTTCCAGCAGCAGGAATGGTCTGGCTTCAGCGTCCCCTCACCTTGACCGTGATCGGCGCCGTCGATGACGTCACCGTCAGCGTTCGTCGCCCATCACCGCCCGCCACACACGTCGCCATGCGCCTGCCTCGTCTGCCCCTCCAATACCTGGCGGCTTTCCGCGCCGCCGCGGTGACCGAGAACCTGCGTGCCGCCGCCGAGCAACTGCACCTGACGCACAGCGCGGTGAGCCAGCAAATCCGCGCGCTGGAAGTCCAGCTGGGCTTTCCGGTGTTCGCTCGCCAGGGCCGCCGCGTGGTGTTGAACGCGGCGGGGCAGGCCTTGCTGCGGGGTGTGGAACGGGCTTATGTGGAGCTGGACCAGGCCTTGCGCACCGCGACCGCCGCCCATGGCTCCGAGCAACGAAGTCTGCGCATCACCGTGCTGCCGTCGTTTGCCCAGCGCTGGCTGATGCCGCGATTGGGGCGCTGGCATGCGCTGCATCCGGAAGTGGCGCTGGAGATCGACGCCTCACAGCGCGTGGTCGATCTGGAGCGGGAGGGCTTCGATCTGGCCTTGCGCCAAGGCCAAGGTCCCTGGCCCGGCTTGATCGCCGAGCCGCTGTTCGATTCCACGATGCTGCCGGTCGCCGCGCCCGCCCTGGCACATCAAGTCATCGGGCAGCCGCTGGCCGCGCTGGCGCAGCATCCGCTGCTGGGCGACGCCGGCCAATGGGCCGCCTGGTTCGAAGGCGCGGGGTTGCGGTGCAACGTGGTGCCGATGGCCACCTTCAACGATGCCGGCCTGCTGCTGCAGGCGGCCGAGCAAGGCATGGGCATCGGCCTGACCCGCGAGCTGCTGGCAGCCGATGCCTTGATGGATGGCCGGCTGGTGCGGGTGGCCCCACGTCAGGCCGTGCAGCAGGAACCGCAGCGCTATCAGATCGTCTACCCGCCCGCGTTGCGGGAGCTGCCGGCACTGGTCGACTTCATCGCCTGGCTGCGCGACGAAATGGCCTGCTCACGCGCGGAACTGGACGGCGCTCACACCTGCCTGAGCCCGCAGATCGCGCCGCTCATGCCGACAGGAACAAGGCCTGCAAGTCGCTGAGGAAATCGAAACCGAGCGGCGTCGCCCGGATCACGGCGGGATCCTGTTCCAGCAACCCCTTCGCCCGACCTTGGGCCATCGCCGTCGCAATCGACGACGGCGGCAGACCGGTGCGTTCCAGGAAGCTCTGCATCGGCACGCCCTCGCGCAGCCGCAGCGCATTGA
This sequence comes from Burkholderiaceae bacterium, assembly GCA_913776825.1. Lineage (GTDB taxonomy): Bacteria > Pseudomonadota > Gammaproteobacteria > Burkholderiales > Burkholderiaceae_C > Roseateles. The sequence goes on along the minus strand of CAJYPV010000020.1, from coordinate 114,178 downwards.
GCATGAACTCAAAGGGCAGCTCCGCGCGGCTGACCTCGTTCTCGTTCGAGACCGCCTGGCCTTCCGCCGCCTTGGTCATGAACGTGGCGGGATCGCGCCAGCGCACCTGCCGCAGCACGCGATGGGCGAAGCTGAGCTTGGTGTGCGCGCCGGCGCCGATGCCGAGGTAGTCGCCGAACTGCCAATAGTTCAGGTTATGCGCGCATCGATGGCCCTCGCGCGCATAGGCGGAGACCTCGTAGCGCGACAGACCTTGCGCGCCGGTGCGCGCGGTGATGAGGTCCAGCATCTCGCTGGCCAGGTCCGGATTCGGCAGATGCTCGGGCGGGCTGTTGGCAAAGCGGGTGTTGGGCTCGATCGTCAGGTGATAGACCGACAGATGCGGCGGCTGGAACGCCAAGGCCTGATCGAGGTCCTTCGCGAGGGCGGCCAGGTCCTGACCCGGCAGCGCATACATCAGGTCGATGTTGAAGGTCTGGAAGGCGCGGGACGCTTCCTCGATCGCCGCGCGGGCCTGAGCGCTATTGTGCACCCGACCCAGCGTCTTGAGCTGCGCATCATCGAAGCTCTGCACGCCGATCGACAGCCGCGTCACACCGGCCTGCGCGAAGCCGGCAAAGCGTTCGCGCTCGAAGGTGCCGGGGTTGGCTTCCATCGTGATCTCGCAGCCCGGCTCCATCGGCAGGCGAGCGCGCAGGTCCGAGATGAGCTCGGCGATCTGCTCCGGCGGGAACAGGCTGGGCGTGCCACCGCCAATGAAGACCGACACGATCGACCGGCCCCAGATCAACGGCAGCGCGGCCTCGAGGTCGGCCCGCAGCGCGGCCAGATAGGCGCTGCCGGTGGCGAGGTCCAATTCGCGGCCGGACCGGAACTCATGCGAATTGAAATCGCAGTACGGGCACTTCTGCAGGCACCACGGCAGGTGCACATACAGCGACAACGGCGGCAGCGCGGACAGGCTCAGCGTGCCCGGACGCATCATGCGGATGATGTCAGCCAAGGTGCCAGCTCTCGCGCATCTGTTGCAGCAGGTCCTGAGACGCCAGTGCGCGGTGGCTCAGGCGGTTCTTGTCTTCGACACTGAGCGCCGCGACGCTGCGGTCCAGCGCTGGAATGAACATCAGCGGGTCGTAGCCGAAGCCGCCCTCACCGCTGGCCGTGCGCAGGATCTCGCCATGCCAGCGCCCCATCGCGATCAACGGCTCGGGATCATCGGCCGATCGCACCGCCACCAAGGCGCAGACGAAGCGTGCGCGGCGATCGCTCAGATCAGCCATCTTCTCGAGCAGCACGCGGTTGTTTTCCGCGTCGCTTTTCTCGCGTCCGAACAGCGTGGCGTAGCGCGCCGACAGCACACCGGGCGCGCCACCAAGCGCATCGACCGCCAGGCCTGAATCGTCGGCCAGCGCCGGCAGGCCGCTTTCGCGGGCGGCGTGGCGCGCCTTGGTCAGCGCGTTCTCGACGAAGGTGTGGAAGGGCTCTTCCGCTTCCGGAATGCCCAGGCTGCCTTGGGTCACCAGTTCCAGCCCGACGGGCAGAAACAGCGCCTGCAGCTCCTTCAGCTTCTTGGCATTGTTGGAGGCCAGGACCAATTTCATCGCATGCTCCACGCATCGGCGGCCCGACGGGCCCACCGATGCAACCGGTTGAGACCGGTGTCGATCAGAGGCCGAGCGCCTGGCGCTGGGCTTGCTGCAGCTCGCGGATGCCCTTTTCCGCCAGGTTCAGCAGCACGTCCACTTCGGCCCGGGTGAAGGCCACGCCTTCGGCGGTGCCCTGCAGCTCCACGAAGTGGCCGGCGCCGGTCATGACCACATTCATGTCGGTGTCGCAGGCGGAGTCCTCGACGTATTCCAGGTCCAGCAGCGCGACGCCGTCCTTGATGCCGACCGAGATTGCCGCCACCGCGTCGATCAGCGGCGATTCGGCGATCTTGCCCTGCGCCAGCAGCCAGTTCACCGCGTCCTGCGCCGCGACATAGGCGCCGGTGATGGCAGCAGTGCGGGTGCCGCCATCGGCCTGGATCACGTCGCAATCGAGCTGGATGGTGCGCTCGCCCAGCTTGCGCAGGTCAAACACCGCGCGCATGGAGCGGCCGATCAGGCGCTGGATTTCCTGCGTGCGGCCGTTCTGCTTGCCGCGCGCGGCTTCGCGGTCGCTGCGGGTGTGGGTGGCGCGCGGCAGCATGCCGTATTCGGCGGTGACCCAGCCTTCGCCGCTGCCCTTCTTGTGCGGCGGCACCTTTTCTTCGACCGACGCGGTGCACAGCACCTTGGTGTCGCCGAACTCGATCAGGACCGCGCCTTCAGCATGGCGGGTGTAATGGCGGGTGATGCGCACCGGACGCAAGGCGTCCGCCGCGCGCCCCGAGGGGCGGCTGGCGATGGAAGTCATGAGAGAGGGTCCTTCAGCGGGGAGGGTTCTTGCCGGCGCGACGAATCGCTTCCTGGATCTCGCGCACCGCGCTGTCGATCTCGGCGTCGTCCAGGGTTTCCTGGCCGGCCCCCTGAATGGTGGAGGCGAAACCCTGGTCTTCCAGGTTCTGCGTCGAAATGGAATCGGGGGCGTCGCCCTCGCCTTCCCATTCGGCGGCCAGCGCCGTGACATTGTCGCTGCGCGCGCCGGCCTGGCGCAGGGCCTGCTCGACCAATTCAGGCACCGCATCGCCGACGGTGCGGCTCTCGGTCAGATGGCGGACGATGTCCACATCGCTGACCGAACTCCACAAGCCGTCAGAGCACAGCAGCAGACGGTCGCCGTTCTGCAGCAGCAGCGGACCGTTCACATCGATCATCGGCTTGCCCGGGCTGCCCAGGCAGGTGAACAGCACATGGCGGTTGAACCGCTCGGCACCGGCCGCGTGGCGGCCGAGCGCTTCCTGCAGCTCGCTGTAGGAATGGTCGCGGGTGCGGGCGATCAGCTCGGTGTCCCGCGTGAGGTACATGCGCGAATCACCGCAATGGGCCCACCACAGCTGGCCCTGCTGCATCACCGCCACGACGATGGTCGTGCGCGGCGTGTCGCTCATGCCGCGCTCGGCCGCATAGGCGAGCAGTTGCTGATGCGCCAGCAACACCGCGGTCTCGAGGAATTGCTGCGGATGCGGCAGCACGGGCTCGGCATCGCGCTGGAACAGCGCCGCCACGTTCTGCAGCGCCATCTGGGCAGCGACTTCCCCATCGGGATGCCCGCCCATGCCATCGGCCAGCGCGAACAGACCGGCCTCGCGGGTATAGCAATACCCCATGCGGTCTTCGTTCTTCTCGCGCCCACCACGGCGGCTCACCTGGTAAACAGAAAACCTCACGCCTTGGCTCCGGTCTTCAGGTTCTCCAGCTGCAGCTTCAGGCGCTCACTGAAGCTCAGCTTCGTGTAGCGGCGCTCGGTCTCGCGAGACAGTTCCTTCTGCAGCGCGAACACGCTTTGCGGACGCGTCAGCGGATCGAGCGACATGCACCACTCGGTCACTTCCAGCAGGTTGTCGGAATAGACATTGCGCAGTCGCGACAGGCTCAGGCCCAGGCGGTCCTTCTCAAGGCGCTGCGGCGCATCGTTGGGCGGATAGCCCTGCATGCAGGCGTAGATGCAGGCGCCGATCGCATAGATGTCGGTCCACGGGCCCAACGAGCCGTCGCGGCGGTACATCTCCGGCGCGGCAAAGCCCGGGGTGTACATCGGCCGGATGAAGTTGCCCTCTTTGGACAGCACTTCGCGGGCCGCGCCGAAATCCAGCAGCACGGCCTTGTTGTCGTTGGTGATGAAGATGTTGGCCGGCTTGATGTCCAGGTGCAGCATCTTGTGCTGATGCACGATGCGCAGACCCTTCAGGATCTCGTCGAACAGCGACCGGATGGTGGATTCACGAAAGACCTTGTCCCGCTTCAAGTCGCGTGCGGTCACGATGAAATCCTGCAAGGTGTCGCCTTGCAGGTAATTCATGACCATATAGACGGTCTCGTTTTCCCGGAGGAAATTCAGCACCGAGACGACGCTCGGATGCGAAATTTGCGCGAGCGAGCGGCCTTCTTCGAAAAAGCTGCGCAAGCCCAGTCGATAGAGGGGCTGTTTCTCGGGCTTCACGCGGGGCGTGAGCTCGCCGGGGGATCTTTCGGCCAGTGATGACGGGAGATATTCCTTCAGCGCCACCAAGTGATGGTCGGGGTCCTCGGCCAAATACACAACGCCGAATCCGCCCGCAGCCAACTTCTTGATGATCTGATATCCACCCACCACCGTGCCTGCGGGCAGGGGCGCCGGTTTCGGCTTTGACATAATCGCGGTTCGATTTCTCTACCGATAGCTGATGCCAGTTTACAGCATGACAGGTTATGCCAGCGCCACGGCACTACCTACACACACAGGCGAAACCCCTAACTTGGGTAGCGCCGTTGGCGTCACCGTCGAAGCTCGTTCGGTAAACGGACGCTTCCTCGACCTCAGCTTCCGCATGCCGGATGAGCTGCGTTCGTTGGAGCCCGCGTTGCGCGAATTGATCTCCGGCCAGGTCAAGCGCGGGAAGATGGAATTGCGCATCAACCTGCAGCGCGACACCGACACCTCGCTGCCCAATCCGCAACCGGATTTGTTGAACCGCTTGTCGCGCCTGGAATCGCAGGTGCAGGCCTGGTTGCCGAAGGCCCAGGGGCTCACGGTGCAAGAGGCGCTGCAGTGGTGCAAGAGCGGTGCGGGCGGCGCCTCCGCGGCGGACGAAACCGTGATGGATGCGGCCCGCCGCTGCATCGAGGGCTTCCTGGAAGCCCGCGCGCGTGAGGGCGCCAAACTGGTCACGATGCTCAAGCAGCGCGTGGCCACCTTGCGTGATCTGGCCCAGCAAGCCGAGCCGCTGATTCCCGCCGCGGTGCAGCGCCAGCGCGAGCGTTTTCTCGAACGCTGGCAGGAAGCCTTGACGGCCACCGGCGCCACCCAGTCCATCTCCGAGCAATCGCTGCAGGAACGGGCGGTGAATGAGGCCGCCGCCTATGCCTTGCGCATCGACGTCGCGGAAGAGTTGACCCGCCTGCGTTCGCATCTGGATGAAGTCGAACGCCTGCTGAAAAAGGGCGGCGAGATCGGCAAGCGGCTCGACTTCTTGATGCAGGAGTTACATCGCGAAGCCAACACTTTGGGCTCCAAGGCGGTGGCGATCGAGCTGACCAATATCTCGGTGGAGATGAAGGTGGCGATCGAACAACTGCGCGAGCAAGTGCAGAACATCGAGTGACGCGGCCTGCGGCGATGAACGCCTCACGCTGTTCATCGCCCTGCTCCTCACCGGCCTCTGCGTTCAGGCCGCATCCGGGCGCACCGTCGTGAACTTGTGCGCCGCCTTGGCGTCGGCCCGGTGCTGCCCTGCTTCTAAAATCACGCGATGGAATACCCCGGCAATCTTTTCGTTGTGGCCGCCCCGAGCGGGGCCGGCAAATCCAGCCTGGTCAAGGCGCTGCTGGAGGTGGACGCCAAGCTGAGCGTCTCCGTCTCCCACACCTCCCGCGCCCCCCGCGGCCAGGAGCAGCACGGCCGCGAGTACCTGTTCATCACGCCGGACGAGTTCCGCGCGAAGATCGCCCACGGCGACTTCTTTGAATGGGCGGAGGTGCATGGCAATCTGTACGGCACCTCGCGCGTCGCGATCGAGCAGCGCATCGCCCATGGCGAAGACGTGGTGCTGGAGATCGACTATCAAGGCGCGCTGCAGATCAAGAAGCTGTTCCCGCATGCGGTGCTGATCTTCATCCTGCCGCCCAGTTGGGATGAGCTGCGCGAGCGGCTGATCCGCCGCGGCGACACCGAGCCGGCGGTCATCGCCAAGCGCATGGAAAACGCGCGTCATGAAGTCGCGCAGGCCCGGCATTTCGATTTCGTGGTGATCAATGCACTGTTCGACACCGCCTTGTTCGACCTGAAAGCCATCGTGCAGGCACAACGGCTAAAATACGCGACCCAGAGCCGCAACCGGTCCGCCGTGTTCCGCGCCCTCGACCTCATTCCCTAACCGTCAGGACATCAGCATGGCCCGCATCACCGTCGAAGACTGCATGACCAAGATCCCGAATCGTTTCCAGCTGGTGCTTGCCGCGACCTACCGCGCCCGCATGCTCAGCCAGGGCCACTCGCCCAAGCTGGAATCGAAGAACAAGCCGGGCGTGACCGCCCTGCGCGAAGTCGCCAACGGCGACGTCGGTCTGGAAATGCTGCGCCGCGTGCCGGTCTGAGACCCACGCCGCACGGCCCAGCGGTCGGTGGCCGCGCGCGCTGAGCGCCCTTCCCCGCCCACCCCGCTTCACATGACCAGGCGCCTTCGGGCGCCTTTTTCATGCTTCGGACGCGACGCTGCAGCATCGTCCCGTCAATGACTCGATCATCCGACGATCTGCTTGGTGACCGAAAGTGACCCCAGCCCCGAAAGCCCCGGATCCATGCGGTAAATTCGGAGCATGGGTCTCCGCTCCTTCGCTACCGCTCACATTCCCGGCCTGACCGGCCTCGCCGGGCCCAAGGTCACGTCCGCCCCATCGACCGAGGCCTCCTCCTTCGATGCGCTGGTCTCCCGGCTCCACTATCTCCCCAAGGCGGACGTCAAGCGCATCCGCGAGGCCTACAAGTTCGCGGACGAAGCCCACCTCGGCCAGTTCCGCGCCAGCGGCGAGCCCTACATCACCCATCCGATCGCCGTCGCCGGCCTGTGCGCCGACTGGCGCCTGGATGCGCAGGCGATCATGGCCGCGCTGATGCACGATGCGATGGAGGATTGCGGCGTCACCAAGACCGAGCTGATCGAGCGCTTCGAGGCGCCCACTGCGGAATTGGTCGACGGGCTGACCAAGCTCGACAAGCTGCAGTTCTCGACCCGCGAGGAATCCCAGGCCGAGAGCTTCCGCAAGATGCTGCTGGCCATGGCGCGGGATGTGCGCGTCATCCTGATCAAGCTGGCGGATCGGCTGCACAACATGCGCACGATGCAGCACATGGCCTTCGACAAGCGCCGCCGCATCGCCCGTGAGACGCTCGACATCTACGCGCCCATCGCGCATCGGCTCGGCCTGAACGAGATCTATCGCGAACTGCAGGAGCTGTCGTTCCAGTACATCCATCCCTGGCGCCACGGCGCGCTGGCCAAGGCCGTCACCAAGGCGCGGGGACATCGGCGGGATCTGGTCTCGCGGATCGAGCGGGATGTGCTGAAGGCGTTCTCCGAAGCCAATCTCCGGGTGGAGGTGCAGGGCCGCGAGAAGACGCTGTTCTCCATCTACAAGAAGATGCGCGAGAAGCACCTCAGCTTCGCGCAGGTGAGCGACATCTTCGGCTTCCGCGTGATCGTGCAGGACCTGCCGCAGTGTTATTGGTCGCTCGGCGTGCTGCATCAGCTCTACAAGCCGCAGCCGGGCCGCTTCAAGGACTACATCGCCATTCCCAAGCCCAACGGCTACCAGTCGCTGCACACCACACTGGTGAGCCCGCTGGGCACGCCGGTCGAATTCCAGATGCGGACTGAAGCGATGCACATGGTCGCCGAAAAGGGCGTGGCGGCGCACTGGCTGTACAAGAGCAAGAGCGACGCCAAGGGCGCTCAGCAACTGGGATCGCGCTGGCTGCAGTCGCTGCTGGACATCCAGGACGAAACCCGCGATGCCACCGAGTTCCTGGAGCACGTCAAGATCGACCTGTTCCCGGACGCGGTCTATGTGTTCACCCCGAAATCCAAGATCATGGCGCTGCCCAAGGGCGCGACACCCGTGGACTTCGCCTATGCGATCCACTCGGATGTGGGCGACCACTGCGTCGCCGCCAAGGTCAATGGCGAACCGGTGCCGCTGCGCACCGAGCTGCGCAGTGGCGATGTGATCGAGATCGTCACCGCCGCGGGTGCCCGCCCCAATCCGGCCTGGCTGAGCTTTGTGCGCACCGGCCGGGCCCGATCCAAGATCCGCCACTTCCTGAAGAATTTGGAGCAGGAAGAATCCCGCGAGCTCGGCCACAAGATGCTCGCTCAGGCGCTGAGGGCCGAAGGCCTGGCGCTGCCCAGCCTCAACGAGGCGGACGAGTCCGCCGCGCAGCTCTGGCAAGACCTGGCCCGCTGGGCGGGCAATCGGCATGTCGATGAGTTGCTGGTGGAAATCGGCCTGGGCCGCAAGATCGCCGGCATCGTCGCCAAGAAGCTGGCGCGCTCACTGTCCGAGCAAGGCCAGCGCCCGGATGCGGTGCTGCTGACCATGGGCCGCTTCGCCACCGACGACGCGCCCGCGCAAGGCCTGGTGCTGCTGGATGGCAGCGAAGGCGCGTCGGTGCGGCTGGCCACCTGCTGCCGCCCGATCCCGGGCGACGACATCAAGGGCTACCTGGGCCGCGGTGAAGGCCTGCTGGTCCACACCGCCGAATGCGCGGTCGGTCGCCGACTGTTCCAGCGCGACAGCGAGCATTGGATCTCGGTCGGCTGGGCCGACGAACTGTCCCGCAGCTTCGAAGCCGAAGTGGGCGTGTTGATGCGCAACGGCAAGGGCGTGCTCGCCCAGATCGCCACGGCCGTCAGCAGCGCCGAAGCGGACATCACCCACATCGCCATGAGCGACGATTCCCAAGAGCGCGAAACCGCCGAGATGACCTTGCTGCTCGCCGTGCGCGATCGACTGCACCTGGCGGACACCTTGCGCACCTTGAAGCGCGCCAGCGCCGTGATGCGGGTCTGGCGGGTCAAGCCCTGACTCGGGCCGGCGCGGCCTTCTTCCCGCGAGGGATCGGATCAGTCAGCGGCGGGCTTGGGGTAACGCACCTCGACGACTTCGATCGGCTCCACGCCCACCGGCGTAACGAGCTGCAGTTCGTCGCCCTCACGGGTTTTCAACAAGGTGCGGGCGATGGGTGAGACCCAGCTCACCTCCCCGGCCAGGCTGTCCGACTCGTCGATGCCTTTGATGGTGATGGTGCGCTCTTCACCTTTGGCATTGGCATAGGTCACGGTGGCACCGAAGAAGATCTGGTCGCTGCCGTGATGCGCGCTGGGGTCGACCACCTCCGCGATGTCCAGTCGCTTGGTCAGGAAGCGCAGGCGACGATCAATCTCCCGCAGACGCTTCTTGCCGTAGAGATAGTCGCCGTTCTCCGAGCGGTCGCCGTTCTTGGCGGCCCACGACACGATCTCGACGATCTTCGGGCGCTCGACATCCAACAGTTGCATGAACTCCGCCCGCAAGCGCGCATAGCCGGCGGGCGTCATGTAGTTGCGGGTGCCTTGCGGCAACGCGGGCAGCGACGGGCTGTCGTCGTCCTCGCCGTCCTGGTCGGATTCCTTGGTGAAGGCCTTGCTCATGGGCCGTATTGTGTCGCGAGCGCGGCCGCGCGCGGGGTCAGGGACCGCAACGGCGCGGGATGATCGCCACCGCGCGGCGACGCAGGTGCGCCGCACGAAAAAAATGGCCAGCGCGGTGAGGCGCTGGCCATCGCTGTCAGTCAATGCGGGAGAAAGATCCTCGCCCATTCATCCTCGTTGCGGGCCGGAGACCGGTCGACGGGAGCCGCTCGCTCAGTGGCGTCGGCGTGCGTTCGTGATTTCGATGCGGGCGTCGTTGTAGTCGCGATCACCGCCGCCTCGCTGGTCCTCAAACGACAGCTGGGTTTTGCCATTAGAGGTGCTGACCCGGCCATGGTCGATGCCGTCGACGTTCTTGGTGGTTCCCGCCTGGAAGTTATCGCCGCCGCTGTTGATGCGGAACTGCACCGTGGAGCCGGGAGGCGCCTTGATCGACGCGGTGGTGCCTTCGCTCTTGGAGTAGCCGATGTCCTTCCAGTCGCCCTCACCGACGCGGTACTGCATCTTGTTGTTGTTGGCGGCATCGGACTTTCCGACCTTCACGTCCAACTGACCGCCCTTTCCCACGACGTAACCGCCCTTGGCGGCGTCCCAGCCGCCTTCGCCGTGCTGGGCGTGAGCACCGTGACCGCCGTGGCACTTGTCGCCACCGCCCACACCGCCGTCATGATGATGATGCCCGTGATGGCCGTGCTGACCGAAGCCGCCCCAGCCGCCCCACATGCCATGCGCGCAATGGCCCATCATCGAGCCGGCCAGGCCATAACCCAGCTGGCGCCCGCCACCGAAGAAGCCCTGTCCGTAACCGCCGCCCATGCCGCGCATGCATGGGGGCTGCATCCAGGGCGCGTTGCTCATGCTGAAAAAGTTCATCTGATTTCCTTTGACGTTGTTTGGGTCGAGCGATCGGACCTCGGATCGCCCATTCGCGTCACCCTCGACTCGGGCGAGCGCCGAGCAGTGCATCAAAGGAAAAGTTCTGTTCGCAGTCCTGAACCGCCATGCAACGCGGCAGGCGTCGACGTGTCATGTCGCGATGCCGATGCTCACTGGCGGCGCCATCCACATCAAAAACATCACACCCATCAAACACATCAAACGCATGGGCCAAAAGAAAAAGACCAGCATCTTTCGATGCTGGTCTTTTGATTTGGTGCGGCTGGCAGGATTCGAACCCACGACCCCTTGGTTCGTAGCCAAGTACTCTATCCAACTGAGCTACAGCCGCGCGACTTTTTACCGATCAGAGATTGCCGTCGTGGCAAGCAAACTCTGGTTTTTATTGTTGTTGGTTTTTCTTTTACTTCCTTGAAAATCCAGATGACTCCGGACTTTCAATATTTCTGGTGCGGCTGGCAGGATTCGAACCCACGACCCCTTGGTTCGTAGCCAAGTACTCTATCCAACTGAGCTACAGCCGCTGAAAGAATGTGACTATAGCATGCATTTTCAGACCTGCGCAAGAATCTCTGCAATTTTCATCAAGAGATTCTTCGAATGCAGGCCTCGACGCGCTCACCCCAGCGTGGCCGCGGCCTCGAAACACCGGGCGCGACGTTCGATATCGCCGTCGTTCTCCGCCATTTCGGCCAGTCGCAACCAACTGCGCCGACGCGCCGTCACCGACAGTCCGCGATCGCCGCCCGCCTGCTCCAGCATCATTCGCGCCTTGCCCCACAACTGGCGCTCGGCCAGCGCATGGCCCAACGCATAAGCGAGCGTCACATCGCGAGGGAAGCGCTGCACCGCGCCCTCGAGCCGCTGCAGCCATTCCGGGCCCAGACCGGGCACGCACGGCACCAGCGCTTCGGCCAACGCCTGGCGTTCATCGTCGCCCTGCTCGCCGATCGATTCCCAGAACGGTCGCAGCCAGCCGCGGCCATCCTCCGGCGCGCCGAGCGCGGCGGCGCAATGCGCGGCACGGGAGGCCACGAAGACATCACGTCGATCCGCCGCATCCAATTGCTGCCAGATGCTGCGGAGTTGGTCGATGTCCCGCGCGGTGTCGAGCGCTTCGCACGCCAGCGAGCGCAACAAGCCCTGCGCCGCCGATTTCGAGAAGCCCTGATGCTTGGCGAGCAAGCGCGCGGTGCGCAGCGCTTCGAGCGGTTGCATCGCCAGACGACTGCCCTGCAGCTTCAGGCGCAAGGCCTGGGTGCGACGTGCCACGCCGGGATTGAGCTCGCCCAGCAGAGCCAGCGCGCGCTGGGCATCGCGATCATCCAGCGCCCATTCAGCCGCCAGCAGCCGGGCGCCCTCTTCCTGCGCTCGTCCGCCTGCGCTGCTCTGCGCGAGTTGCAAGGCCTGACGCAAATGCTCATCCCGACCACGCCGATCCTGCAAGCGGTGCGCGCTTTGCGCCGCAACCAGATGCGCCAGCGCCATGAAGGCGCCGTCCTGCGCCAGATCGGGCGTCATCGACTGGATGTTGAGCGCGCGCTGCGCGGCCTTCTGCGCGCGGCTGTAGCGAGCGCCGAAGAACTCGGCCAGCGCATCCCGCAACGCGATCTGCGCACTGCGCTCGCGCTGGGCCATGCGCCACAACCGCGCCCGTTTGGGCAGCGTGAGCAGCGCATCCAGCGTCTGCATCAGCGTCATCAGCGCGAAGCAGCCGGCGAACAGCAGCAGCAGGAACAGATTGAGCGACAGGTCCATGCGCCAGCCGCGCCAATAGAAGCTGGCCAGACCATCGTTGTTGCCCAGCGTGAGCGCCGCCACCACGGCGGCGACGAACAGCAGGACCAGCCAGATCACCATCCGCATGGCGACCCCTTCAACGCGCCACCGCGCTGAGCGCGGCGAGCGTGTCTTCCGGACGAGGCACCGGCACCTGCCGCGACTGGGCCTGCACCTGCTTCAGCAACTCGACCGTCACCGTGACCTTGCGCGAGCGCCCGTCGAAGTAGCGGTCCAGCATCGCCTGGGCCTCACGCAGGTCGCCCTGCGCGGTGTCGAACTGACGGCTCAGCAACGCCAGACGGGCGTTGAGCAAGCGCAGCTTGAGGTTTTCGCGGAAGAAGAAACTTTGTTCCGGCGCGATCAAGGCCGCTTCCGGATGATCGATGCGGGTGACCCGCAGCAGACCGCGCGCCTCGCGCCAGACATCGGCCGACAGCTGATTCCATTTGTCGCCCGCATCGTCCCAGGCGCGGGACCACCAGCCGGCGTCGGACGCCGCGCCTGAGGGCGGCGTGGCGCCCGCTGCGGCCCGCTTGGGCGCCTTGGCCCCGGAAGCGGGCGTGCCGCCCGGCTCCCGGCCGGCCTGCGCGACCGCCAGCAGCGGCAGATCGTCGATCTGGCGCACCACCTCATCCAGGCGGATCGTCAGTGACGACAGGTCGACCACGCCGACCGCCTTCACCCGGTCCAGATCGCGCGAGACGGCACGACGAACGCCTTCCAGCCGCGGCTGCTTGTAGCGTGCCAGCCGCTCGTCGGCCTGGCTCAGCGCAGCGACCAGCGGCTCGACGCTGCCGGTGATGCCGCTCTGCTGCATGGCCACGCGCAAGGAGGCTTCGATGTCGCCCACCACGTTCTCATCGCGAGAACGGGTCATGGACTGCATCAGCACCTCGAGCTGCTCGCGCTGCAGCGCGACTTCCGCCAGACGCGCCTCCAGCAGCGCGACCTTGGCAGCGGTGTCGCGGCTCTGATCCTGCGCCTGCCGGGCCTGGTCACGGGCGATGGTGGATTCGCTGCGGCTGGTCTCCTGACGGCGCACCAGCTCCTGCTCGGTCTGCCGCAGGCGTTGTTGGCTTTGCCAGGCCAGCCCCAGGGCCAGCAGGGCCACCAGGCCGACGCAGACGATCACCGCCTGCGTCAAGGTGGCGCCGCCGGATTTCGGGACAGGGGTGGGGGTGGGCGACGAAACGTCGGCCACGGGGGTGTTGGTCTCGCTCACCTGGGCGATTCTAGGGTCGCCCCCGACAGCCCTCGGAATGCCGTGGCCACCGCCGCCGCATCCGGTCGCACCAAAACCACATGCGCCAGGCCGAGCCGCCGCGCGCGGGCGGCGATCCGCTCATGGGTCGCGATCGCCCGCACGCCCGGCCATGGGGACGGCAATGCCGGCCCTGCGTCGCCGTTCCACGTCGTTGGATCCGCCGTAAGCGCGCGCGTCCCGGACTCCGGCGACAGCCTGGGCGCGCCGACCGCGTTCAAGCGCGCGACCAGGGTTTCCAGGTGGCCGATCGCTTCGGCGCTGCTGAACAGCCACACATGCTGATCGGGCTGCTGCAGCGCGGTGCGCAGCAAGGCCTGACCCTCGCCATCCAGCGTCGGACACCGGCGGTGATAGACGCTGATGGCGTCGACCTGCGCACCCGCCTCGCGCAGCCGGTCGCCCAGCCATTCACGACCGCCATCGCCGCGCACCAGCAGCGCCCGTGCGGACGACCAGTCCGGACCCGCCACCCGCTGCAGTTCCGGCCACAGGTGCTCCGAATCCAGCGAGGGCGCATCCGGCGGCGGCTGGACGATCTGGCTCGCCGGCACGCCCTGCGCTTCGAGCGCGCGCGCGCTGCCGGGACCGACGGTCGCCGCGAGCGTGCGCGCCGGCCAGGGCAGCGGACCGCCCCCACCCTCGCCCTCGCCTTCGGCATTGGGCCGTTGCGCGAAGAAGGCATCGACCGCATTCGGGCTGACGAACATCACCACGCGCGCCTCGGCCAATTGATGCCAGGCCCGCCGCGCAGGTTCGGGATCCTCCGAGGCGGCGATCTCGATCAGCGGCAGCGAGGCGGTGGGCACGCCCAGCGCGGCCATCCGCTGCGCCCAGTCGCCCGATTGCGCTTCGGGGCGGGTCAGCAGCAGACGGACCGGGCCGGTCATCGATCGCTCGGGCCGCTCAGGGCGTGAGCAGATAGTCATCCGCGCCCATATCCTTGAGCGCCTGCGCCGCTTCCCGGCCCAGCGTTTCGGCCGATTCCAGATCGGTCACGACGCCGGCCTGACGCACCCGCAGCAGCGGACGAGCCGGATCGGTCGGATGGCCCAACGCCGCGTCGAGCGTCAGGTGCTGGCCGTCGCCCCAGCGGGCGTGAGCGGCAAGCGGCATGGAGCAGCTGCCGCCCAGGGCGCGCGAGACCGCGCGCTCCGTCGTCACCGCGAGACCGGTCGGTGCATGGGACAGCGCCTCCAGATGCGGACGAAGCGCCAGATGGCTGGTGCGGATCTCGATGCCCAGCGCGCCTTGGCCGGCGCAGGGAATCATCTCGTCCTCGCTGAAGATCTGACGGATGCGATGCGCCATGCCGAGCCGCTTGAGACCCGCTGCGGCCAGCACGATGGCGTCGTACTGGCCCTCGTCCAGCTTGCGCAGGCGCGTGTCCAGATTGCCGCGCAGCGGCTCGACCTGCAGATCGGGTCGCGCATTCAGGAGTTGCGTCACGCGGCGCAGGCTGGAGGTGCCGACACACGCGCCCTGCGGCAGATCCGCGAGGCTGGCATAACCGGGGCAGACCAGCGCATCGCGCGGGTCTTCACGGTCGAGCACGGCGGCCAGGGTGAAGCCGTCGGGCAGCTCCATCGGCACATCCTTGAGCGAGTGCACGGCCAGATGCGCGCGCCCGTCTTCCAGCGCCGTCTCCAGCTCCTTGACGAACAGACCCTTGCCGCCCACCTTGGACAAGGTGCGGTCCAGGATCTGGTCGCCACGGGTGGTCATGCCCAGCAGCGACACCGTCAACCCTCGCTCCCGCAGCAGGGACTGCACATGTTCGGCCTGCCACAGCGCGAGTCGGCTCTCACGGGTGGCGATCACGAATTCTTCGGAATGCATCATGGGGCGCATGCTAGCCGACCCACGGCCGCCAGCCATGCTCGGCGAAGCGTGCCTTGCGCGAAGCCAAAGCCTGTGATGGGCGGTTCGCGCACGGAGAAACTGCTAAAGTCAGTCGAAGGTAACTTGGTTACATCATCCGTTCATCCGCCTCTTCACGACGACGACGCCATGCCCGCCAGTTCCGCCTCCCGCTCCACCCGATCCGCCACCGCCGCCCGCGCCAAAACCGGCGCCGGAACCTCCCCCTCCACCGCCTCCGGCGCCGCTGCCATGAAGCGCACACCGACGTCGAAGACGCCCCAAGCGGCGGCGAGCCGCGCCCAGCGCCTATCGCCGGCGCTCAGCCGATCGGCCAAGGACAAGAACCAGCCGCTGATGGACGACATCCGTCTGCTGGGCCGCATCCTCGGCGAGGTGATTCGGGAACAGGAAGGCCGCGATGCCTATGAACTGGTGGAGCGCGTGCGGCAGCTGTCGGTGGCCTTCCGGCTCAAGCGCGATGCGCAGGCCGGCAAGCAGATGGACAAGCTGCTCAAGAGCCTGTCGGGCGAGCAGACGGTCAGCGTGATCCGCGCCTTCAGCTATTTCTCGCATCTGGCCAACATCGCGGAGGACCGCCATCACGTGCGCCGCCGCGAGATCCACGACCGCGACGGCAATCTGCAGCCCGGCTCGCTCGCCTATGCGCTGGACAAGCTGTTCGAAGCCGGCGTGCGCCCCGTCGAGGTGGTGAAGACGCTGGAGCACGGTTTCGTCTCGCCGGTGCTGACCGCGCATCCGACCGAAGTGCAGCGCAAGAGCATCCTGGATGCGGAGCGCGCCATCGCCGAGCTGGTGACGCAGCGCGACAGCCTGCACACCGAACGCGAAAAGGCCGCCAATGAAAAGCTGATCCGGGCCCGCGTCACCCAGCTGTGGCAGACGCGCATGCTGCGCTATTCCAAGCTCACCGTGTCCGACGAGATCGAGAACTCGCTGAGCTACTACCACGCGACCTTCCTGCGCGAGATCCCCAAGCTCTATGCGGAGCTGGAGGAAGCGCTGCCCGGCGAGCAGATCGCGCCCTTCCTGCGCATGGGCCAATGGATTGGCGGCGATCGGGACGGCAATCCCAATGTGACCGCGGCCACGATGCGCCAGGCACTCAAGCGCCAGAGCGAGGTCGCGCTGCGCCACTACCTGACCGAGCTGCATGCGCTTGGCGGCGAGCTGTCGATCTCGCTGCGGCTGACCGGCGTGTCGCCGGAGATGCAGCAGCTCGCCGAACGCAGTCCGGACCGCAATGAACATCGGATGGACGAGCCCTACCGGCGCGCGCTGACCGGCATGTATGCGCGGTTGGCGGCGACGCTGCATGAGCTGACCGGCACCGAAGCCCTGCGCCACGCGGTCGCGCCGCAGGACCCGTATCTGTCGCCGGATGCGCTGCTGGCGGATCTGCGGGTGATCCAGAGCTCGCTCGAAAGCCACCATGCGCAGGCGCTGATCGAGCCGCGCTTGAAGCCGCTGATCCGCGCGGTCCAGGTGTTCGGCTTCCATCTGGCCACGCTGGATCTGCGCCAGAGTTCCGATCAGCATGAGGCTGTGGTGGCCGAGCTGCTGCGCACCGCGCGCGTCTGCGACGACTACTCCGCGCTGGACGAAAGCCAGCGCCGCACGCTGCTGGTCGGTCTGCTGAATGAGACCCGCCCGCTGCGCGTGCCGGGCGTGGACTACAGCGAGCGCTCGCAGAGCGAGCTGGCGATCTTCGAGACCGCCCGCGAATCGCTGCGGCGTTATGGGCGTGAGGCGCTGCGTCACTACATCATTTCCCACACCGAAGACGTCAGCGACCTGCTGGAAGTGCAGTTGCTGATGAAGGAAGTCGGCCTGCTGCGCGGCACGCTCGACGGCCAGGCGGTGAGCGATCTGATCGTCGTGCCGCTGTTCGAGACGATTGCCGACCTGCGCCATGCGCCGACCATCATGGGCGACTTCTATGCGCTGCCGGGCATGGCGGCGCTGGTGCGTCGCTCGGGCGGCGAGCAGGACATCATGCTGGGCTACTCCGACTCCAACAAGGATGGCGGCGTCTTCACCAGCAGCTGGGAGCTCTACCGCGCCGAGATCGCCCTGGTGCAGCTGTTCGATGAACTGCGCCAGCAAGGACCGCTCACGCTGCGCCTGTTCCATGGCCGCGGCGGCACGGTGGGACGCGGCGGTGGCCCGAGCTATCAGGCCATCCTGGCCCAGCCTCCTGGCACGGTGAATGGCCAGATCCGGCTCACCGAGCAAGGCGAGGTCATCAACTCCAAATACGCCAATCCGGAGATCGGCCGGCGCAATCTGGAAACCCTGGTCGCCGCGACGCTCGAAGCCACGCTGCTGCATCCGACCAAATCCGCACCCAAGTCCTTCATGGATGCGGCGCAGGTGCTGTCCGACGCCAGCTTCGCCGCCTACCGCGGCCTGGTCTACGACACGCCGGGCTTCGCGGATTTCTTCTTCGCCACCACGCCGATCCGGGAGATCGCCGAACTCAACATCGGCTCACGCCCGGCCTCGCGCAAGGCAACCCGTGCGATCGAGGACCTGCGCGCGATTCCATGGGGCTTCAGCTGGGGCCAGTCGCGCATCACGCTGCCGGGCTGGTGTGGCTTCGGCTCGGGCGTGCAGACCTTCATTGGCCGCGATGCGGAGACCCGCGAGCAACGCCTGACCCTGCTCAAGCGCATGTTCAAGCAGTGGCCCTTCTTCAAGACGCTGCTGTCCAACCTGGACATGGTGCTGGCCAAGGCCGACCTGGACATCGCCCAGCGCTATCTGGATCTGGTCGAGGACAAGCGTCTGGCGAAGAAGATCTTTGCCGCCATCCAGGCCGAGTTCGCCCGCACCGAAGAGGCGCTGGAGCTGATCACCGGCGACGGCCATCGGCTGTCGGCCAATCCGGCGCTGGCGCGCTCGATCGAGCACCGCTTCCCCTACATCGATCCGCTGAATCATTTGCAGGTCGAGCTGATGCGCCGTTATCGGGCCATCCCGGCCGACAAGCGCGATCAGGACCCGCGCCTGGAGCGGGTGCAGCGCGGCATCCATCTGTCGATCAACGGCATCGCGGCGGGCCTGCGCAACACCGGTTGAGGGCCCGAGGCCGCCGGCTCACAGACCGGCGGTGAGCGGCGCGCGCTTGCGCGGCATGCTGGCCTCGGCCTCTTCCGGCGTGGGCAGCTGGCCGCCGCGCCGCAGGAAGGTGGCCAGATCGCCGGTCGTGGCGGCCTCGACATCCAGCGCCACGCTGTACTGGGTGCGGGCACAGCTGAGGCCTTCTTCCGGCGACGCCCGGCCGGCGCGCATCACGGTATAGCGGCGCATGGTCTCGACCAGTTGCGCCGGCGTCACCGCCAGGCCGTCGGTCGGCAGCAGCATGCGGTCGGCAAACACGCCGGCCAGGCCGCGATCCTCGATCGAGGTCTGCAGGCGGATGGCGTCCTTCGCATAGCCCTGACAGACGCTGCGCAGCGCGGCATCCGCCGGTGCGGCACGGCCGCAGACACGGCTCGCGGCATGGAAGAAATCGGCGGATTCGGCCGCATCCATGCCCATGGTCCGGTTGGCGATGGGCAGCAGCAGGCGCGGATCGGACACGCCGCTGTCCACCACCCGCTTCAGCAGCCGGCCCTTCAACACGGTGGCATGGGTCGCTTCGTGGGCTCGGCCCAGCCAGTGGCGGGTTTCGGCCAGGGTCGGCGCTTCGGCGGCCAACTGCCACAGCGCGGCGGCATTCGACGGGTCGAGTTGCAGCCAGCGCGCCGGCGTGAGCGAGCGGCAGGCGGGCATGTCCACCTTGCGGCACAGGCGCAGCGCCAGGCCATACACCAGCGGATCGGCGGTCTGCTCGGCGATGTTGGTCACCTGGCCCACATCGAACTGCAGCAGCGCGGCCGTCATGCGGGCCAGTTCATCGCCCGACAGGGAGAGTTGGCGGGACTGCTCCGCCAGCACCGTTTTCTCATGCGCGGCGAGCTGCGCATTGCGCGGATCGTCCATGCCGGCGCC
This sequence comes from Burkholderiaceae bacterium, assembly GCA_913776825.1. Classification (GTDB taxonomy): domain Bacteria; phylum Pseudomonadota; class Gammaproteobacteria; order Burkholderiales; family Burkholderiaceae_C; genus Roseateles. The sequence continues at coordinate 95,054 of CAJYPV010000020.1, read as the reverse complement.
CGCGCCGAAGGCATGCGGGAAATCGGCGCCGCAGTATTTGTCCCGCGCGGCGGCGGCCGAGGCCGCGGCGGCCGCGGCATCCGCGCTGTTGCGCGCGCCTTCCAGCAGCAACCAGTGCACGGTGTTGACCTGTGGCGGCGCGCCATCGCCTTCGCCCTCGGCCTCCTCGGTCGAGACGCCGGCGGCGGCCTGCATCGCGATCGCTTCGGTGGACGGGGGCGTCGCGCCGCCCGAGGCGATCATCGTCAGCCACCACCAGCCCGCCCCGACCAGGCTGACCACGGTCAGCACCGCGAAGGCGGCTCCCAGACGCCAGCGCATGTCAGCGCTGCCCGGCCAGTGCCTCGCGCACCGCCGCCACCTGACGGCGCGACACCGCCAGCCATTCATTCACATGGGCGATGCGCACCGCCCAGCCCATTTCGCCGCCGACCTCGCCTTCGCCGTCGGACGGGCCATCGGTCGGCACATGGCGCTCCAGCTCGCGCACCGCCGACTTGGCCACCAGCGCATTGCGATGCACCCGCAGGAAGCGATCGCCCAGACGTTGCTCCAGGTCGCTCAGCGAGCCATCCATCACATGGCTGTGGGTGGCCGTGCGCAGGGTCAGATATTTCAGCTCGGCCTTGAAGTACAGCACTTCGGACAGCGGCACCCGCAGCAGCCGACCGCGCTCGGTGATGTTGATCACCGGGCCTTCGTCGCCGGCTGGTTGGGTCTGCTGGTCGCGCGCCTTGGCGGCGGCGCGTTCCTCGACGCGCTGCGCCGCCCGCGCCAGGCTGGCCTGCAGCCGTTCGCGGCGAACCGGTTTGGTGAGGTAGTCCAGCGCTTCCAGCTCGAAGGCTTCCAGCGCGTGCTGCGCATGCGCGGTGACGAAGACGATCGCCGGCGCGAACGGACGGCCGCGCATCAGCTGCGCCAGGCCCAGCCCGTCCAGGCCCGGCATCTGCACATCCAGCAGCACCAGGTCGCAGCCGTGGTCGCGCAGCCAGTTCAGCGCCTGTTCACCGCTGCTGGCCTCGGCCACCACCTCGGCCCGCGGCTCCTCGTTGGCTTCGACCAGGCCACGCAGGCGCAGCCGCGCCAGGGGCTCGTCGTCGACGATCAGGATCTTGAGCGGAGGATGCGTCAGCATGTCGATCAGTTCGGAGAAGTCGCCCCGTGCAAGCGCACGGCGGCTGGGGATAGCGTGCCGGACCGGGAGTCTGCGGATTCCTGACCGTCCTGGCCGTCAGCGGTCGTAACAGACGCAACATTCGCCGGTCATCCCCCGGCGCGCTGCCGCTCATCGGCCCAATGCTTCAACGAGGCAACACGATGCGGACCGCGAATCGCCCCGGACTGGGCGCAGCCTCCAGCCTGGCCGCCACATCATGCATGAGCCGCAGTCGTTGGCGCACATTGCGCAGGGCCAGACCATGGCCTTGTGTGCGAGAAGGCGCACCGACCGAATTGATGACGCGGATCTCCACCTCCGACCCCCGCGAACGGGTGGTGATGGTGACGTCGCCGCCCTGGTCATTGGGCTCCACGCCGTGCCGCACCGCGTTCTCCACCAGCGGCTGCAGCAGCAGCGGCGGCACGCGGGTCTCGCCGCAATGCGGGTCCAGTTGCCACGACACCCGCAGCCGGTCGCCGAAGCGCAGTTGCTCGATCGCCAGATAGCGCCGCGCCAGCTCGACCTCATGCGTCAGCGGCACGCCTTCGGCACGCGGCCCGCTGTCGGCCAGGGCGACGCGGAACAGCTCGCTGAGGTCTTCCAGCACTTCCTCGGCGCGGGCCGGGTCGACCCGCACCAGCGCGATCGCGGTGTTGAGCGTGTTGAACAGGAAGTGCGGCCGGATGCGCGACTGCAGCTCCACCAGCCGCGCCATCGCATCGGCCGGCGCCTGGGCGCGCTCGCGCAGCTTCAACCAGCCCAGCAGCACGCCGGCCGCCAGCGCGCCGATGCAGGCCAGCGCCGCATGCTGCAGCGGACTGACCGGCGGCAGGCCGACGAATTCCAGCAATCGCCCGCCGCCGTAGGCGCAGACCGCGCCCAGCGTGATCGGCAGCGCCCATTGGGCCGATTCCGGCAGCCGCGACAACAGCCGCTTGGCCGCGCAGACGATCAGCAGCCAGCTCAGCAGCGCCGACATCGAGGCCACCGTGGCGGTGCCCATCGCCCACATCCAGGCGGTCCAGGTCGGCTGGGCCATGGCCAGGCCCAGCGCCTGAACGAGTTGCACGCCCAGCACCGCCCGCAGCACCAGGCCGACATGGCAGACATCGAAACGCCGCTGCGCATCGATGAGCGGCGCGCTGGTCATCAGCCGGGTCTCGAGGCGGGTTTCCTCCCAGGCCTGTTGCGTGGTGTGTGGGTGCTGCGCCCGATCGGCCATTGGATCTCCGTCCCTGCCCTTTAGAATCGATCGCCGATTCTCGCCCAGGCGGATGTCCGCGCTCCATGCGGAAACGCCCGAGGCCATCGGCCCCGTCGCCTGCAGCCTGTCGTGTGCCGCGTTCCACTTCCTGCCCTCGTTCCATCCTCCCGAGCCCCGCGATGTCCAATCCCGCCGACAACCAACTGGCCAACAAATCCCAGGCCTGGTCCGCCCTCTTCTCCGAGCCGATGAGCGACCTGGTCAAGCGCTACACCGCCAGCGTGGACTTCGACAAGCGCCTGTGGGCCGCCGACATCCAGGGCTCGCTGGCGCATGCGGACATGCTGGCCGCGCAAGGCATCATCAGCGCGGACGACCTGGCCGCGATCCAGCGCGGCATGGCGCAGATCCGCGACGACATCGAATCCGGCCGCTTCGAATGGAAGCTGGATCTGGAAGACGTGCACCTCAACATCGAAGCGCGGCTGACCGAGCTGGTCGGCCTGGCCGGCAAGCGCCTGCACACCGGGCGCAGCCGCAATGACCAGGTCGCCACCGATGTGCGCCTGTGGCTGCGCGGCGAGATCGACACCCTGATCGGCCTGCTCAATGCCCTGCAACGGGTGCTGGTCGGCCAGGCCGAGCGCCATGCCGACGTCATCCTGCCGGGCTTCACCCATCTGCAGGTCGCCCAGCCGGTGAGCTTCGGCCATCACATGCTGGCGTATGTCGAGATGTTCGCCCGCGATGTCGAGCGGCTGCAGGATGCGCGCAAGCGGGTCAATCGTCTGCCGCTGGGCGCTGCGGCGCTGGCCGGGACCAGCTATCCGCTGGACCGCGAGCGCGTCGCCCGCAGCCTGGGCATGGAGGCCGTCGCCCAGAACAGCCTGGATGCGGTGAGCGACCGGGATTTCGCCATCGAGTTCAGCGCCGCCGCCGCGCTGGTGATGGTGCACATCTCGCGTCTGTCGGAAGAGCTGATCCTGTGGATGAGCCAATCCTTCGGCTTCATCGCGCTGCCGGACCGTTTCTGCACCGGCTCGAGCATCATGCCGCAGAAGAAGAATCCGGATGTGCCGGAACTGGCGCGCGGCAAGAGCGGCCGCGTGGTCGGCCATCTGATGGGCCTGATCACCTTGATGAAGGGCCAGCCGCTGGCCTACAACAAGGACAACCAGGAAGACAAGGAGCCGCTGTTCGACACCGTCGACACGCTCAACGACACGCTGCGCATCTTCGCGGAAATGATGGACGGCCTGACCGTCAAGCCCGAAGCGATGGAGCGCGCCGCGCTCAAGGGCTACGCCACCGCCACCGACCTGGCCGACTACCTGGTCAAGAAGGGCCTGGCCTTCCGCGATGCCCATGAGGTCGTCGCCCATGCGGTGAAGACCGCGCAAGCGCAGGGCATCGACCTGTCGGCGCTGTCGCTGGAGGCGCTGCGCCAATTCGACAGCCGCATCGAGGCCGACGTCTACGACGTGCTGTCGCTGCAGGGCTCGCTGAATGCGCGCAACATCCTCGGCGGCACCGCGCCGGCGCAGGTGCGGGCGCAGGTGGCCCGTCATCAACAACGTCTGGGAGGCGTCTGATGAGCGCGCTGCAGGCCGAAGCCACGCCCTCGCTGGCCTGGACCGACAACCTGGTGCTGAATCAGCCGGAGCTGGATCACACCCATCAGGAATTCGTCGAGCTGCTGAATCGGTATGGTGACGCGCTGGACCGCGGCGAGGACGCCCTGCCCGCGTTCCGCGAGTTGCTGGCCCACACCGAAGCACACTTCGCGATGGAAGAGCGCTGGATGGCGGCCACCGGCTTCGAGCCGCAGAACTGCCACAGCAGCCAGCATGCGATGGTGCTGAATGTGATGCGGGAAGTGGTGCGTTATGCCGATGAACTCGGCGACCGCGAACCGCTGTCCATCGTGCGTCAGGAGCTGGTGCAGTGGTTCCCGTCGCATGCCGAGATGATGGACGCCGCGCTGGTCTACACCATGCAGCAACGCGGCTACGACCCCGCCACCGGCACCAGCCAGGTCCCGGTCCAGACGCCCGACGGCGCCCAGGGCGCGGCGGGCTGCGGATCGACGTCCTGCGGCCATTGAGCTCCCGCGCATCGAGCCAGGCATCGATGAGGCCGACCTTCCCCGCGTCGCTTGCGGTCACGGGTCGGTCGTCCGGATGATCGGTGTTCTCTTTCGCTGACGCGTCCGCACGGCTGTTCCGACGCTGACGCCGCCTCGCTGCTGACACCGCCTGTCCCGGACCGCCGCCACAATGCCGCATGGCTGAATCGACGCCAGCGCTGCCCGATCGCCTGATCGCTCATCTGGACATGGACGCTTTCTATGCGTCCGTGGAGCTGCTGCGTTATCCGGAGCTCAAGGGCATGCCGGTCGTCGTCGGCGGTCGACGCGCCCATGCGCCGCAGCCACGGCCGGATGGCACGCGGGAATTCTTCAAGCTGGCCGATTACGCCGGTCGCGGCGTCGTCACCACCTCCACCTACGCAGCGCGCGCGCTGGGCGTGTTCTCGGCGATGGGCCTGATGAAGGCGGCGCTGCTGGCGCCCCAAGCCATCCTGCTGCCCGCCGACTTCGACGCCTACCGCCATTACTCGCGCCTGTTCAAGGCGGCGGTGCGCGACATCGCGCCGGTGATCGAGGATCGCGGCATCGACGAGATCTACATCGACCTCACCGACGTACCCGGCGCGCGCGATCCGGTTGGCCATGACCCGCTCGGCGGCGTGCGCGCGCTGGCGCGCGAGATCAAGAATTCGGTGATGCGGGCCACCGGCTTGACCTGCTCGATCGGCGTCACGCCCAACAAGCTGCTGTCCAAGATCAGCTCCGATCTGGAGAAGCCCGACGGCCTGACCGTGCTCACCTTCGACGACCTGCCCGGCCGCATCTGGCCGCTGCCGGTGCGCCGCATCAACGGCATCGGTCCCAAGGCGGGCGCCAAGCTGGACAGCCTGGACATCCACACCATCGGCGAACTCGCCGCGGCACCGCCGGCCTTGCTCGCCGAGCATTTCGGCCCGGGCTACAGCGTCTGGCTGCATGAGGCCGCGCATGGGCTCGACGATCGGCCGGTGGTGACCCACAGCGAGCCGGTGTCCATCAGCCGCGAGACCACCTTCGAGCGCGACCTGCATGCCAAGCGCGACCGGCCGGAGCTCTCACGCATCTTCACGGCGCTGTGCGAGCAGGTCGCCTCCGACCTGCAGCGCAAGGGCTATCAGGGCCGGACCATCGGCATCAAGCTGCGCTTCGAGGGCTTCCGCACCGTCACCCGCGACCTCACCTTGCCGCTGCCGGTGCAGGATGCGGCCGCCATCCGCCGCGCGGCAGGCGAATGTCTCAAGCGGGTGGACCTGAGTCAGCGCCTGCGCCTGCTGGGCGTGCGTGTCGGCAAGCTGAGCCGGCCGGGGGATGTGGAATCCACGCGTCGCGGGAAGACCGCCAGCAGCAACGCCACCGCCGGGCCGGCGCCGGAGAATCTGCGTTTGTTCAACTGAGGCGGCCCGACGCTCAGGACGGATCACGCATCGCGCGGTCCGACCGGGCTCGGCGGATGGGGCAGCGGCGGCGAATCCATCGGCTCCGCCGGCGCGCGCGCCGTCGGCAAACGCCACAACCACAGGCCGACGGCCAGACAGCACAGCGCCGGCAGCCAGCGCAGCGTCGGCATGGTCCAGGCGGCGATCAAGGAACTCAGCGTCATCATCAGCCAGGCCGCGCGCTTGGCCCGCAGCGGCACCGCGCGATGCGCGCGCCACTGGGCAATCATCGGCCCGAAGCGGGGATGCGTGACCAGCCAGCGCTCGCAGCGCTGCGAGCCGCGCGCGAAGCAGAAGGCCGCCAGCAACACGAACGGCGTCGTGGGCAGCAGCGGCAGAAAAATGCCGAGCACACCGAGCGCCAGACTGATCACGCCGGCAACCAGCCATGGCAGACGGCGCCAGACGCTGCGTCGTGTCGGGATCGGCGTCGGGGTCGAGGCGGGCGTCAAGGTCGCAGTGGCATCGACCGGATCGCGGCGATCGGCATCGCTGCGCGCGGCGCTCACCGCCTGCCTCGACTCGCTGGCATCGATCGAGCGCGCCACGCCCGCCTCGTCGGTCATCGGCGTGGTCGCTGAGGGCGACAGTGGGTCGGGGAGCGGGCGCGGCGTCATGGCCGAACTGTAGCTGTGCGGGTACATGGCGCTGGGGACGGTGTTCGGGGAGATCCGCGGCCGGCGGCCTCTGATCGCTGACGCGCCAGGCGTCGACGCCTGGCCGAGCGCCCGTGCCGGGCGCCAGCCATCACGGATCGGCGCGCGGCGCCTCCGGAAAAGCCCGGGGCGCTGGCGCGAACCGATGCGGTCCCGGCTGGCCTAGCATTGGCCGCATGAGCGTCATCACCTGCATTGAAGACCTGAAGCAGCTGGCCCGCCGCCGGGTGCCCCGCATGTTCTACGACTATGCGGATTCAGGCTCCTGGACCGAGAGCACCTACCGGGCCAACGAGGCGGATTTCCAGTCCCTCAAGCTGCGCCAGCGGGTGGCCGTGAACATGGACGACCGCAGCACCGCCACGACGATGATCGGCCGCCCGGTCGCGATGCCGGTGGCGCTGGCGCCCACCGGACTGACCGGGATGCAGCATGCCGACGGCGAGATCCTCGCCGCGCAGGCCGCCGAGCAGTTCGGCGTGCCCTTCACCTTGTCGACGATGAGCATCTGCTCGATCGAGGATGTCGCCGCCCACACCACCGCGCCGTTCTGGTTCCAGCTCTACGTGATGAAGGACCGCGGCTTCATCCACAGCCTGATCGACCGCGCCAAGGCCGCGCGCTGCGATGCGCTGGTGCTGACGCTGGACCTGCAGATCCTGGGTCAGCGCCACAAGGACCTGCGCAACGGCCTGTCCGCACCGCCCAAGCTCACCCTGCCCAACCTGATCAACATGGCGACCAAGCCGCGTTGGTGCCTGGGCATGCTGGGCACCTCGCGACGCCAGTTCGGCAACATCGTCGGCCATGTGAAGGGCGTGGGCGACATGGGGTCGCTGTCCGAATGGACCGCCAAGCAATTCGACCCGCAGCTCAGCTGGAACGATGTGCAATGGATCCGCGAGCGCTGGGGCGGCAAGCTGATCATCAAGGGCATCATCGACGAGGAGGATGCTCGCCTGGCGGCGGACTCCGGCGCGGATGCGCTGATCGTCAGCAACCACGGCGGACGCCAGCTCGATGGGGCGGAATCCAGCATCCGCGCGCTGCCGCGCATCGTCGAGGCGGTGGGCGACCGCATCGAGGTGCACATGGACGGCGGCATCCGCTCGGGACAGGATGTGCTGAAGGCCTGGGCCCTGGGCGCGCGCGGCACCTACATCGGCCGGGCCTTCCTGTACGGGCTGGGCGCGATGGGCCGGCCCGGCGTGACCCGCGCCCTCGAGATCATCCATCGCGAACTGGACCTGACGATGGCGTTCTGCGGTCATCGCCGCATCGAGACGGTGGATCGACGCATCCTGCTCGACCCACGCTGAAGGCACGCCGCCGCGATCGGGCCAATCCCTCAACAGATTGGGCTGCACGCGAAAGGATTGAGCCGGGCTCGCGCAGCAAAACGCCCCGCGATGTGCGGCTCGGCCCAAAAGAAAACGCCCCGCGATGCGGGGCGTCGGGGGCGGCGGAACGAGGTCCGCCGCGTCAAGCCAAGGCCAAGGCCAAGGCCAGGGGATCATGCGCTGATCACTGCGCGCCCATTTCCTTGAGCAGACGGTCCGCCTTGTCGACGACCGTCATCTGCCACAGCATGTAGCGTGCATCCAGGCAGATGCTGCGGGTCGTCGCGGGATTGAAGTCCCAGTCGGAGATGACCGCATCCAGCGTGCCGTCGAACAGCAGGCCGACCAGCTCGCCCTTGCTGTTGAGCACCGGCGAGCCGCTGTTGCCGCCCGTCGTGTCCAGCGTGGCCAGGAAGTTGACCGGCACCGAGTCCAGCGACTTCACGCCGTACTTGCCGAACTGGCGTGCCTTGATGGCGGCCAGTTGCTCGGCAGGCGCATTGAACTCGCCGGTGCCGGTGTGCTTGGCGACGATGCCGCGCAGCGTGGTGAAGGCGGTCCAGTCCGCGCCATCCCCGCCCGGCTTGCGGCCCTGGACCTTGCCGAAGGCCACGCGCAGCGTGCTGTTGGCATCCGGATAGACCGCCTGGCCGCGGCTGGCCTTGAAGGCGATCATCGCCTTCATGGTGTTGGCATAGGCCTCTTGAATGCGGCCCGCCAGCTCCTGATCGCGGCTCTCGCGCGCGTCGTCATCGGCACGCAGCGCGACGGCGGCCTTGACCAGCGTGTCGTCGCTGGCCTGGAAGGCCGCCACGTCACGACCCAGCCAGCCCAGGCGCTCGGCCTTGTCGGTCAGTCGGGTGCCGGCGTAGAGCTGGTCCACCCGCGCCGTCACAGCAGCGGCATCCATGCCCTGGCGCAGACCCAGTGCATTCAGGAAGGCCGGATTGAGCTGATCGGCCGGCTGAGCCAGGTACTGCGTCAGGAAGTGGCTGACCACCCGCTTGTCGGTCACTTCGTCGAAGCGGCGGTCCACCGCTTCCAGCGACTGACGACGACGCAGCTGGTCACGCTCCTGGTAACCCGCCTTGCGCTCTGCATCCGGCTTTTGCGCCTGCAGCGCCTGCTGGTAGAGGTCGCGCGCCTGGTTCAGCAGCGACGGCGTGGCCGAGCTCAGCAGCAGCTCGCGACGCACGATGGCTTCGCGCTCGCTCAGCAGGCGATCGATCTCGCTCAGCGAGGCGCCGTACTGCTCGCGACGCTTGGCATCGGACTCGACCCAGGCCTTCAGCTCGGCATAGGTCGCCTGCTTGCGGGCCAGGATGTCGGAGCCGGCGTAGCTCGCCAGTTGACCCTGATAGTTCTTGAAGTAGTTGCCCAGGCCGGCAACTTGGTTGGCCAGCTTGATCTCGGCCTCGCGACGGCCGGCGGTGGCCTCGCGGATCTGGGCCAGGTGCTCACCCATCACCCGCACCCGCTCCGGCATTTCCCAGCCGAAGGCGAAGTTGACTTCTTCCGGCAGGCGATGGCGGTTGGTGCGGCCCGGGTAGCCGGCGACCATCACGAAGTCGCCTTCGTTGAGCGGCACGCTGGCCAGCTTCAGCACATGCTGCGGCTGGTAGGGCTTGTTGTTCGGGCTGAAATCGGCCGGCTTGCCATCCGGGCCGACGTAGGCGCGGTAGAAGCTGTAGTCACCGGTGTGGCGCGGCCACATCCAGTTGTCGGTGTCGCCGCCGAACAGGCCCACGCCTTGCGCCGGCGCATGCACCAACCGCACGTCGCGGATCTCCAGCTGCTTGATCAGCTGATATTGCAGACCGCCATAGAACGAGGCCACGTTGCAGCGATGGCCGGCATCCTTTTCACACTCGGCGACCATGGCCTTCTCGGCCGCTTCGATCGCCTGGATGCGGGCCTTGCCCTTCAGCGCAGCGGTCTTGGCGTCCAGCACGCGGGCGGTGACATCGGTCAGCGCGACGGTCACATAGACGCGGCTGCCCGGCGCGGCGGGCAGTTCGTCGGCCAGGGTCGCGGCCAGGAAACCGTTCTTCAGCAGATCGCGCTGCGGCGTCGAGTTGTATTGGATGCTGCCGTAAGCGCAATGGTGGTTGGTCACGACCAGCCCCTGCGGCGACACGAACGACGCCGTGCAACCGCCCAGGCTGATGACCGCGCCCATCGGATAACCGATGGGCTGGGACAGCCGGGCCGGATCGATGCCCAGGCCGGCGGCCTTGAGGTCCTTGGCGACCTGGGGCAGTTGTTGCGGCATCCACATGCCTTCATGGGCCTGAGCGGCCACCGAGCCGAGGGCCAGCGCGGCCCACATCAAACGTTTCATGCGCAGGACTCCTGTCCTATCGAAATAAGAAGGGCCGAACCATACACCCGCTGAGACCGCCTGACCCGTGCTGTCCGACACCCCGCACATACCCGCACATACCCGCATCCGCGAGAAAGACTGCACAACTTGGGGGGATGCCAGGCGCTGACGCCAAACTTACAATCAGCGCCTTTCGCGCCGAGGAGCTGGCCAGCAGCCCCCGCGCCCTTCCCCACCCTTCGTTTCACCCCCGCCCGATGCCCTGGGCCGTCGCCCGCATCGCCCCGTCCAGGAGTACCGTCATGACCCTCAAGCAGCTCAGCCAAGTCAAGCGCTGGATGGTGATGCACAGCGCGCGGCACCCGGTGGAACTGGCGGTCTGGAACCTGATCCTGACGCTCTGGATGCTCGGCTTCATGGGCGTGCCGGGCGCGCTGCTGACCCATGAATGGATGGCGCTGCCCCTGTGTCTGGTGGCCTGGCTGCTGCCGATGGCCTATGCCGGCGGTCGCCGGCAACTGCACCGGGCCGGTCGGCTGCGCTGCGATTGGCTGACCGCGCTCTGAGCCGTCGGCCGCCACGCCGTCAGACGCCGTCGCGGCGCTTCGGCACTTCGGTGCTTCGATGCTTCGGCGCTGCGCCCCTCCAGACGACCTAACGGGCGCTCCAGGCGCCCGTTTTCATGGATGACGATGACGCGCGATCGACGCGCGCTTCAGTGAAGCCTGATCGAGCCAGGGACCTCGGCGGTCAGTGCACCAGCCCGATCCATTCGCCGCGACGCTGGTAGGCATCGAACAACGACTGTGCCAGCGCTTGCAAGGGCGCATCGCCGCGCGCATGGGCCTGCATCAGGCGATCCAGCGCGTAATGGCGGTCATACAGCATCCGGGTGGGCTGAAGCGTCAGGCCGCAGGCGGCCATCCGCGTTTCCAGTTCCAGCAGCTCATGCATGTCGGCCGGGCCACCCACGGTGAGGCCGAGTTCCGGCATCACACCCCAGGGTGCCTGGGCGGATTCGGGCATCAGATGCGGCGGGATGGTGTTCAGCATGGCGACCTCGGGACGTGGCATGTCGGCGTGAATCGCATGATGCGCCGGCAGCGGCGACAACTTGAGCGGGAAAAGCCGGCGGAATCCCCTGCTGTTCTGCGCTTGCCCGCGAAGCACGCCGGTGATCGAGCCCCCCTCCCGCAGCCGCCGGGCTCGAACGCCCGCGCTCAGGGCTGGGGCTTGGCGATGAAGCCGGAGAGCTCGGTGCACCAGACGGCGGCGCGCAGCTCCAGGTCGTTGAGCGCCTGCACATCGATGCGGGCATCCCGCAGCATCTTGGCCGAGGCTTCGTTCAGCGCGACCTGGTGGCTCTTCTTTTCCAGATACACCACCCGCTGGATGCCGACCTGGATGATCGACTGCACGCAGCGCGGGCACGGATATTGGGTGGTGTAGATGGTGCTGCCGGTGAGCGGCAGCACCACGCAGTTCAGGATCGCATTGACCTCCGCATGCACGATGTAGCTGTGGCGGGAGTTCAGCGGATCGTGGTCGTCGTCCGACCAGTAGGCGGGGTCGTTGTCGTCACAGCCGCGCGGCAGGCCGTTGTAGCCGACGCCGACGATCTTGTTGTCGGCGCTGGCGATGCAGGCCCCGTTGCGTTTGCGACTGTCCTTGGAACGGGCGCCCGCGAGCAGGGCCACGCCCATGAACATCGAGTGCCAGTCAATCAGCGGTTGGTTGTCCATGACTTCGTCGGACCCAGCCGGGCCCGTTCTGCGAAGGGGCCACAGTGTAGTGGGCGCTGTCGTGGGCGCGCGGTCGTCGCGCGGCGTCCGTGGCGCCGTGTCCTGGCGCCGTCGGCTCAGCGTCCGCCGGCGAGCACGCCCTTGTTGGCGAGCGCGTCCGCGCGCTCATTGCCCGGATCACCGGCATGGCCCTTGACCCAGCGCCATTCGACCTGATGCAGCTTGCGCAGCGCATCCAGCCGCTGCCAGAGCTCGGCGTTCTTGACCGGCTTGCCGTCGGCGGTTTTCCAGCCGCGACGCTGCCAGCCGCTGATCCATTCGGTCATGCCTTTGCGGACGTATTCGCTGTCGGTGTAGATGACGATGTTGCAGCTCCGCTTGAGCGAGCTCAGCGCCTCGATCACCGCGGTCAGCTCCATCCGGTTGTTGGTGGTGTTGGGCTCGCCGCCGAACAGCTCCTTCTCATGGCCGCCGCTGCTCAGCCAGGCGCCCCAGCCGCCGGGGCCGGGATTGCCCTTGCAGGCGCCATCGGTGTAGATCACCACGCTGGGCTTGCTGATCTTGGGCGGGGTCGCCGCTGGGGTGTCGCTCATGAGAATCCAGAAATCGTTCAAAAAGAATGAGAGAGCGGCGCGAGGGTCAGCGCCGGGTCGACCGGCGCTGACCGCGCCGAATCGTCCGTCACGTGCGGCCGTGGGGCGGACGTCGATGCGATGACTGATGCATCGCCACCGCCGGCGCCGCCTTGGCGCCGCGCGTCTTGCTGCGGGCCAGGCCCACCAGCCGCATCCCGTGCACCCGCTTCACCGCGACCACGCCATACAGCGCGCCCAGCACCGTCCACCATTTGCTGCCCGGACGCTCCAGCCATTGCCAGCGCTCCAGCCAGACCTCGCTCAGCAGAGGCGGCCGGTAGCAGCCGAAGCGGGCATGCGCGACCTCGAAAGACAGCAGGCGCAGCCAGTCGCGCAAGCGCCAGTAGCCGATGTATTCGCCTTCTTCCGGCAGATACAGCGTCGGTGCGCGGCCCAGCAGGCGGCCGTTGACGCGCGCCAGATTCTGCCTCACCGCCCACAGGCTGGCGGGATTCAAACCCAGGATCACCACCCGCCCTTCGGGCCGCAGCACCCGCTCCACCTCGCGCAGGCAGCGGTGCGGGTCGGCGGCCAGCTCCAGCGTGTGCGGCAGCACCACCAAGTCCAGGCTGCTGGAGGGGAACGGCAGCGCGTCGAATTCGCAGTAGACCGCCGCCTGAGGCGGCGCCGCGTTCACCGCGCGAGGCTCGGGCTGGGTGTTCAACGGATGCAGCGGGGGATGGCCGGGGGCGGCCTGCGGATCGATCGCCCTGCCGGCGAGGCGGTCATCGGTGGGAATGACGGGGGCCGAGCCCGGCGATCCGGCCGACGGATCCGGCAGGTGCTCCAGCGCCAGCCAGCGCTGCGGCATGCGGTTGGCGCGCAGGCCCTGCAGTTGCGGAAGGCCCAGTTGCAGGGCGTGGAAGCCGAACAGGTCGACCACGGCGGCATCGATGAAGCGCTGTTCCCAGTCCAGCAGGTAGCGGCCGGGCGGGGTGGCCAGCCAGCGCGAGAGCTCGGCGGCGGCGAGTCCGTGCACGGGGGGCGCCTCTACAATTGGCGCCGGGTCATCGTCCTGGCTCGCTCTTGTCATTGCTTGGACCGCATGGAACTGGTTGCGCTTCCCGCCTTCACCGACAACTACCTCTGGATGCTGCACGATGGCCGAGAAGCCATCGTCGTCGATCCGGGCGAAGCCGCGCCGGTGGCCGATGCGCTGCGCGCACACGGCCTGGGTCTGCGGGGCATTCTAGTGACGCACCATCACGGTGATCATGTCGGCGGGGTCGCTGAATTGATGCCGCTGATGGCCGATCCGACTCAGGTGTGGGGCCCCGCTCACGAAAAGCTGCCGATCACGGTCCGTCCGCTCCAGGATGGCGACCGCTTCGAGCTGCTCGGGCAAACCATCGACGTGCTGGACGTTCCGGGACACACCGCCGGCCACATCGCCTTCGTGATCCGCCAGCCGAGCGACGGCAGCGCGCCCTTGCTGTTCTGCGGCGACACGCTGTTCTCGGCCGGCTGCGGTCGGCTGTTCGAGGGCACGCCGGCGCAGATGCATGAGTCGCTCTCGCGCCTGGCGGCCCTGCCCGGCGAGACGCGCGTCTGCTGCGCCCATGAATACACCTTGTCGAATCTGCGCTTTGCGCGGACAGTCGAGCCCGAGAACGAGGCGATCGCGCGTCATGAGGCCTGGTGTCTGGCCCAACGCGCGCAACATCGGCCCACCCTGCCCTCCACGCTGTCGCTGGAGCTTCAGATCAACCCCTTCCTGCGCTGCGGGCATGCGGCGGTCCGACGGGCCGCTCAGCACCGGGATCCGCAGGTCACTGAGCAACCCGTGTCGGTCCTGGCCGGGCTGCGCCAATGGAAGAACGAATTCCGATGAAACGACTCACCGCCTGGTCCCTGTCGTCGCCCCTGACGTCCCCATCGCCCTCGATGCGCCGCTTGGCCCCGACGACCGCCGCCAGCGCCGCTGCCGAGTCGTCGTCCCTCCCGGCCACCCGCCACGCCCGACCCGCCCTGCGCCTGCTCTGCGCGCTGATCCCGCTGGCGCTGGCCGCTTGCGCAACGCCGGGCACCGCGCCGACCCGCCAGGACACCGCGACGGCGAATGCCGAATCCAAGGCGGTCGCCCAGCAGACCGTGAGCGCGGTGGAAGCTGCCGCCTCGGCCGTGCAGCCGGCCACGACGACGCCGCCTGCCGCCGCGCCGCATGCCGACGACAAGCTGGATGTGCTGCTCGAGGACAACCTGAATCCCGGCGAGAAGGTCGACCTGAACGCGCCCAAGACCCATGTGGACCTGTGGGCCCGCATCCGGGCCGGCATGGCCATGCCCGAGCTGGACAACGACCTGGTGCGCAAGGCCGAGGACTACTACAGCAGCCGGCCGGACTACGTCGCCCGCATGACCGGTCGGGGCAGCCTGTACCTCTATCACGTGGTCGAAGAAGTGGAAAAGCGGGGCATGCCCGCCGAGCTGGCGCTGCTGCCCTTCGTCGAAAGCGCCTTCCGCAACGATGCGCAGTCCAGCGCCAAAGCCGTCGGCATGTGGCAGTTCATGCCGGCCACCGGCCGCGACTTCGACCTCAAGCAGAACATCTTCCGCGACGACCGCCGCGATGTGCTGGCCTCGACCCGCGCCGCGCTGGATTACCTGCAGCGCCTGAGCAAGATGTTCAACGGCGACTGGCAACTCGCGCTCGCCGCCTACAACTGGGGCCAGGGCAACGTCGCCAAGGCGGTGCAGCGCAACCAGAAGGCCGGTCTGCCGATCGACTACGACAGCCTGCGCATGCCCGATGAGACGCGCTACTACCTGCCCAAGCTGCAGGCGGTGAAGAACATCATCATGCGGCCCGAGGCCTTCGGGCTGGAGCTGCCGGCGGTGGCGAACCATCCGTACTTCCTGTCGGTCAACATCGATCGCGACATCGACGTCGCCCGCGCCGCGCAACTCGCCGAGCTGGACGAGGACACCTTCCGCCAGTTCAATCCGTCGATGAACAAGCCGGTGATCCTGGCGGCCAGCAGCGGCCAGATCCTGCTGCCCTACGACAACGCCAGCACCTTCGTCACCAACCTGGAGCGCTACAAGGGTCCGCTGGCCAGTTGGACCGCGTGGGTGGTGCCCAAGACGATGAAGCCGGCCGACGCCGCCAAGCAGGTCGGCATGAGCGAAACCGGTCTGCGCGAGCTCAACCGCATTCCGGCGCGCATGCTGGTGAAGCAGGGCTCGACCCTGCTGGTGCCGCGCAGCGGCGCGCGCGACAAGGATGTCTCGGAACATCTGGCCGACAACGCCAGCATCATGTTCGCGCCCGATGTGCCGCCGATGCGCCGCGTCACCTTGAAGGCCGGCAAGGGCGACACCGTCGCCGTGGTGGCGCGTCGCTACCGCCTGGGCACGACCCAGGTCGCGCAGTGGAACAAGGTCAGCACCAAGGCGACCTTCAAGCCCGGCCAATCGGTGGTGGTGTACCTGCGCGAAGGCCAGGCCATCGCCGCGGAAGCGCCGACCGCCACCCGCAAGACGAGCACCCGGTCCACCCGCGTCGCCGCCAAGACCCCGACCCGGCCCGCGACGGTCAAGGCCTCCTCCGGCAAGACCCGCAGCGCCAAAGTGGCGAGCCGGGTGAAGGGTGGCGGCGGCAGCACGGTGTCGACGAAGGCGTCGGTGCGCTGACGCCGCCGACCACGACGGCGCGCCCCTCGGTCACGGCCTCACCAGCGGCCGAGCAAGGCCGATGACCTGTCGATCCCCGAACGAAAAAATGGGCGCCCTTGAGGCGCCCATTTTTCTGTGGGGTGGCTGGTCAGCGTCGGATCAGGCGAAGAACATCGCGATGCAGACGCCCATGCCGGCGACCCACGCCAGACTGCGCAGCGCCGCGACATTGGCCAGATACAGGCCGATGTAGACCAGGCGCAGCACGATGAAGCTGATCGCCAGCAGGTCGATGCGGCCTTGATTCAGCTGCATCTGCTGGGCGGCGAGCACGCCCGCATAGAACAGCGGCAGCGCTTCGAAGCTGTTGGCCTGCGCCGCATTGGCCCGCGCCTGCCAGCCGGTCTGGCGGCTCAGCCAGGCGCGTGGTTCATGGTTGTCGTAGCCGCCGTCGCGACGCGACTTGCCGAAGCCCCGCGACTTCGCCAGCCCCGCGCAGACGATCGGCAACACCGCCGCGATGATCAAACAGTAGTTGGCCAGGGTCATGCTCATGGGGGGGTCCGTCGGAGAAGTGGCTGGAAGGGACGGCGATGGGCCTGCGCGGCTTGCACCGTCCGCCGTGATCAGGTGGCGCGTCGGTCCACCAGCGCGTGGGCGATGGTGCCGAGGTCGACATATTCGAGCTCGCTGCCCACCGGCACGCCTCGGGCGAGTCGGGTGCTGCGCAGGCCGCGCGATTTCAGCGCTTCGGCCAGCACATGCGCCGTGGCCTCGCCTTCGGCGGTGAAGCTGGTGGCGAGGATGACCTCTTCCACCTGACCATCTGCCGCCCGCGCGAGCAAGGGTTCGACACCGATCTGCCGAGTCCCGACCCCGTCCAGCGGACTGATCCGGCCCTGCAGCACGAAATAGTAGCCGTGGTAGGACGCGGTGCGCTCCATCGCCGCCTGATCGGCCGGCGTTTCCACCACGCACAACAGCCGCCCGTCACGGCGGCTGTCCTGGCAGATCGGGCACAGCGGGGTCTCGCTGAAGGTGTAGCAGCGCTCGCAGTGGCGAATGCTTCGGCTGGCCTGCTGCAGCGCCTGGGCCAGCGCTTCCGCGCCGGACCGGTCATGTTGCAGCAGGTGGTAGGCCATGCGCTGGGCCGACTTCTGGCCCACGCCCGGCAGGCGCCGCAGAGCCTCGATCAGTTGCTCGAGTGCGGTCACCGCGGCCCGATCAGAACGGGAACTTCATGCCGGGAGGCATCGGCATGCCGGCGGTCAGCTTGGACATCTTTTCCTGGCTGACTTCCTCGGCGCGGCGCACCGCGTCGTTGAAGGCGGCGGCGACCAGGTCTTCCAGCATGTCCTTGTCATCGGCCAGCAGGCTGGGATCGATGGCCACCCGCTTCACATCGTGCTTGCAGGTCATGGTGACCTTCACCAGGCCGGCGCCGGACTGGCCTTCGACCTCGATGTTGCCCAGTTCTTCCTGCGCCTTCTTCAGGTTGTCCTGCATCGCCTGGGCCTGCTTCATCAGGCCTGCGAGTTGACCCTTCATCATGATGGTGATCCTTGTGGTTCGGGGGAGTTCAGAGAGGTTTGATGGACCCGGGCAGGATGCGCGCGGTCTTGAACTGCGTCAGCAACTGCTGGACCTCGGGGTCTTCGAGGATGATGGTCTCGGCGCGACGCTGCCGCGCGCGGGCTGCCATGGTATCGCGCAGGGCCGGCGAATCGGTGGCACGGCCCGCGTCGATCTCCAGCTTGACCGGCGCTTGCAGCCAGGCGGACAGCGCCGCCTGCAGCTTGTCCTGCAGACCGGGCTGGCGCAGCGATTCGCGCTCCACCCGCAGGCGCCAGCGCTGCGGCTGTTCCTGGTCGTGGATCTCCACACATTCGGCTTGCAGCGCGAGCTCGCGGGTCAGAGCCGTCAGGCCGAGCTGCGGCACGGTCGCATACCAGCGCTCGCCCAGCGGCGTCGCCACCAGGGCGACTTCCTCCACGGCGGTCGAGAGATAGATGCCGGCGCCGCCGCCCTCGTCCGCCGACGGCTCGTCGAGCAGCGCAGGCCCGTCGCCCAGTTCCTCGTCGCCCGGCGGCGGCACATCCAGCCAGGCGGGCGGGCCGTCGTCATCATGCGGTGGCGACAGGTCTTCGATGTCATCGACTTCCGCCTGCGCCGCCTGCACCGACGGTGCCGGCGCACGCGGCCGCAGCCGATCGCTGAAGCGCGTGGCGGGCGCTCCGGCCGGCGCCGCGCGCAGGCTGGACGACGGCGTGGGACGCGGTGCGGGCGCGGGCGCGGGCGCGATGGTCGGCGCGGCGACGGCAGGCGTCGGCGCCGGTGCCGTCGCCGACGCGGTGGCGCGCGGCAGCGACGGTGCCTCGGTGGGCACGTCGTCATGCCACGGCGGCAGATCGTCGGCGGCGATAGACGGCGCGGGCGCGGCAGCCGCCTCGACCGAGCGCGGCGTCACGGGTTCGGCCGTAGCGGGCTCATCGACGCTGAGCGCCGGGCGATCTTCGGCCTGAGCGGGTGCCGCTTCGGCCGCTTCGTCAACGCCAGGCGAGGCCGCAGCACGCTCATTCGATTCGTTGGCCTCGATCGCCGCGGACTCGGGACCCTCCGCATCGGAAGACGTCGGCGCTGATTCGCTGGCTTGTGCAGACGCAGACGCAGGCGCAGGCGCAGGCGCAGGCGCAGGCGCAGGCGCAGGCGCAGGCGCAGGCGCAGGCGCAGGCTCTGGGTCGATAGGCGGCGCGGACGCCGGTTCGGCCACGCGCGGCACGGCGGGGGCCGCCGGCGCGGGGGCCGAAGTCGCTTGCGACTCGCGCGGCGCCGTTTGGGCGGGCGCGGAAGTCGCGCCGTCGTGCGACCCGGTCGGTGTCATGGGGCGAGCGTGCGCCGCCGGCGCGGTCGTCGGGCGCGTGGCCTGTCCCTCGGGGCGGAACGCCAGCATGCGCAACAACACCATGGTGAGCCCGGCGTATTCGTCAGGCGCCAGCGGGAGCTCCTGACGGCCGTGCAGCGCCATGCTGTACATCAGCTGGATCTCATCGGCCGGCAGTTGCTGCGCCAAGGGCAGCAGGTCCGCCAGATCGGGATCGCTGGCATCGAGCGCTCCCGGCGCGGCCTGCGCCACCGCCAGATGCTGCAGCGCGGCGGCCAGATCTTCCAGCGTGCCGCCAGCCGACAGGCCCATGTCGCGCAGCCGGTCGGAAGCGCCCACCAGCGCGGCGCCGTCACCGGCAATCAGCGCCTGGAGGATGCCGAGCACATGGCCGCGGTCCACGCTGCCCAGCATCTGGCGCACGCCGGCTTCCTTCAGCTCACCGGAGCCGAAGGCGATCGCCTGGTCGGTCAGCGACAGCGCATCCCGCATCGAGCCGCGCGCCGCACGCGCCAACAGCCGCAGCGCGCCGGGCTCGCTCGGCACCTGCTCATGGGCCAGCACGCGGGTGAGGTGTTCCAGCACGGTCTGTGGCGACATCGGCCGCAAATTGAACTGCAGGCAGCGCGACAGCACGGTGACCGGCACCTTCTGCGGATCGGTGGTCGCGAGCACGAACTTGAGGTATTCGGGCGGCTCTTCCAGCGTCTTCAGCATCGCGTTGAACGCGGTGTTCGACAGCATGTGCACTTCGTCGATCATGTAGACCTTGAAGCGCCCGACGACCGGCTTGTAGACCGCCTGGTCCAGCAACTGGGAGATTTCCTCCACGCCGCGATTGGAAGCGGCGTCCAGCTCGACATAGTCGACGAAGCGGCCAGCATCGATGTCGCGGCAGGCATCGCAGACGCCGCAAGGATGCGCGGTGATGCCGCCCTGCCCGTCCGGACCGAGGCAGTTCAGGCTCTTCGCCAGGATGCGCGAGACCGAGGTCTTGCCCACGCCGCGGGTGCCGGTGAACAGATAGGCATGGTGCAGTCGTTGCTGTGTCAGCGCATTGGCCAGCGCCTGCACGACATGCTCCTGACCCATCAGCTCCTCGAATGTGCGGGAGCGGTACTTGCGTGCGAGGACCTGGTAACTCATGGCGCGACATTCTACGGGTCGCCTCGAGAGCTCCGCGTACGGGCAGGCGCTCAGCGGTCCGGGTTTGTCAGGAGACAGGGGCGGCGCTGACGGATAATCCGCGCCCATGAGCACGAACGCCCCGCACGATTCCTCCTCCGGCACGCTGAGCTATGAACAGGCCGGCGTCAATTACGACCTGATCGACCCGCTCAAGGTCAGCGCCCAGCGCGCCGCCGCGGCAACGGCCGGTCACCTGAGCGCCCACGGCTTCACCGAGGTCAAGGCCTCGCGCGGCGAGTCGGCGTATGTGGTGGATGTGGGTCCGTTCTACATCGCGTCCATCGTCGAATGCCTGGGCTCCAAGGCCCTGGTCGCCGATGAGATGAGCCAGCTGACCGGCAAGAGCTATTACGACGGCATCGCCCAGGACACGATCGCGATGGCGGTCAACGACCTGATCACCGTGGGCGCCACGCCGCTGGTGGTGCAGGCCTACTGGGCCGCGGGTGGCTCGGACTGGTTCGGCGATGCGCAACGCGCCCAGGCGCTGGTGGCGGGCTGGAAGAAGGCCTGCGACGTCTGCCAGGTCGCCTGGGGCGGCGGTGAGACGCCGGCGCTGGCGGGCATCGTGGAAGCGGGCCGCATCGATCTGGCCGCCTCCTGCACCGGGCTGATCAATCCGAAGGAACGTCTGTCGGTCGGCGACAAGCTGGGCGCGGGCGATGCGATCGTGCTGCTGGCTTCCAGCGGCATCCATGCCAACGGCCTGAGCCTGGCGCGCAAGCTCACCGAACGCCTGCCCAACGGCTACCTGACCGAAGTGCAGCCCGGCCTGACCTACGGCGACGCGCTGCTGGCGCCGACCACGCTGTACTCGCCCGTGACCGAGGCGCTCTACAAGGCCGGCATCACGCCGCACTACTGCGCCAACATCACCGGTCACGGCTGGCGCAAGCTGCTGCGCCATCCCGGCCAGTTCACTTACCGCATCCACACCGTGCCGCCGGTCACGCCGGTGCTGAAGTTCATGCAGCAGCATGCCCAGCAGGATGACCGCGAGGCCTATTCCACGCTCAACATGGGCGCGGGTTTCGCGATCTTCGTCAAGGCGGAACAGGCCGCCCAGGTCGTGGCGATCGCCCAGTCCTGCGGCATCGACGCCTGGGATGCGGGCCGTGTGGAAGCCGGCGACAAGCAGCTGCTGATCGAACCGCTGAACATCCGTTTCGGCGACGACGACCTGCAACTGCGCTGATCTTTCGCGCCCCTGGCTCGCCCGGGAGGGCGAGCGGCGGCGCGGTTCTTGGCCTTCTTGGCCTTCTTGGCCGCTTCGGCCGCTTGGGCCGCTCAGGTTATCGGGCCGTCCGGGCCGCCGAGAACTCGCGGGCCTCTCGGCCCTCTTTCGCCTCTCAGCCCACCAGCTTCCAGCCGGTGCGCCACAGCTGCGCGACCGCGCTGGCGCACAGCGCGCGGCGCAGTTCAGACGGCCGGGCGCCCGGCCGCTGCGTCGTGGCGGGGCTGATCCATTGCGGGCCGGAATCCCGCTGCACACGGGCTTGTCCGTGCCGATCGGCGCGCCACAGCGCCAGGCGCCAGCAGGCATGGAGACCGTCGCGGTGGGCGTCGTCGGCGAGCACACCCACCCAATCCTCGGGCTGCAGCCGGTAGGCGGCTGTCAGCAGCGCCATTTCGGAGGGGAACGCGGTGAACTCGGCCACCGGCTCACCCCAGGGATCGCAGAGTTGGTGCGTGGCGGGCCGGGCGCGGGACGGGGCCACGCGATCGAGACGGCGGCGCGCCAGGAGCGCATCGAACTGGGCGAGACAGGCAGACATGAAAAAACTCCGAGAGCCCACAGGGATACCGGCGTTTGCCGGCCCGGGGCATCATCGGAGCCGCAACGCTTTAGCCGTACTTGTTGACCGCCCGCAAGTAGTTGGTAAATCGGCGGTGGAGATCGCGACCTGCGCAACATCCGGCCGCCATTACAACACAAGCGCTGCGGGCGGTGGTTGATCCTGCTCATGTCGGCATTCGCCCGGAAGCGGTTCAAAGCTCGCGTAGAATCTGTCCCTGACGGGCCTCCTCGCATGGAAGCGCGGCCAACCGGGTCAGGTGGGGAACCAAGCAGCCCTAACCGTTGTGACCAGTGCCGAGATCAGGCTCGTCAACCTCATTCGTTTTGCGCAAGACCGCCCTCGAGGCGGTCTTTGTGTTTCTGCGCCGCTTGAGCCGCGCGCCCACTTGAGCGCTGACGGCCCCGATCAGGCGCCGATCGATGCGGCGCTGCAGATCGCGAAATGCACGCGAGCGGGATGTCGACCGGGAGGTCGCGAGGGAGATCGCGGGGGATGTCGATCTCGCCGCTGGCGGATCGTCGTGGGTGTATCGATACTCACCACCGACCATCAGGAGCCCGCTCATGGCCGACGCCCCCACCGTCAAAGGACCCGCCTCGTACTTTCCGTCCATCGAGAAGACGTACGGACACCCCATCAGCCACTGGATGGCCCTGCTTCAGCAAGCCGGACCGCAGAAGCACATGGCGCTGGTGAATTGGCTGAAGACCGAGCACGCGATGGGCCACGGCCACGCGAATGCGCTGGTCGCGGTGTTTCTCGCCGATCAATGAATCGCGCAGCCGTGGCGCAGGTCGCTGCGGGCGCCCCATGAAACAAGGGCCCGCGTTCACACGCGGGCCCTTGGCGGGTGCTGTTGACGTCACGGTCGGGCGCCTTGTCAGCGAGCTCGCTCAGCCGCTGTGACGCCCTCTTGGCCGTCCAGGTCGGCTGAGCGCGCGGCTCAAGGCCGCCAGGTCCAGGTCGTCTTCTTGTTCACATCGGTCGCGACGCCCACCGTCGAGGTGGCGTCCACGAAGCCCGAGCGCACACCCGACGACAGATTCAGCCCGACGCCGCGGTATTCCACGTCGCCATGCAGATTCAGGCTGCCGGACGCGCCCTGGCTGGCCTCGAAGAAGCCCAGCGGATAGAAGGTCGTGCGCACCTGCGCCGAACCCGACACGGTGAAGCTGTTGTTGCCCCACGGGCTGCCGGTCACGCCGATGACGCTCAAGCCGCCCACCACCGCGTTGTCCGACACGACGCCGTTGGCGATGATGGCTTGGTCCTCGATGCGGGCATTGCCGGTGGCGCGACCGCCGGTCAGGATGGTCGCGTAGGGGCCCACATAGACCGTCGACGGTGTGCTCGACGGCGCGCAGCCGCCGCCATTGCCGTGACGCACGGTGCCGGTCGGGCACAGGTCACGCTGACCGTTCTGGAAGCCCTGCGGCCAGGCGTTGGCCAGCTCCACCATGTAGGGATAGCGCCAGATCGTGTGATAGGCCTGGTCCCAGGTGACGGTCTTGAACACCGACGGCGTCGCGCTGACGACCAGGAACAGCGGCTCACCTGCGACGACGCGGAAGGTCAGATCCGCGTCCAGGCCCTTTTGCAGCGCGCTGTAGCGGGCCGAGCTGAACTGCGAGTTCGTCGCCACCAGACCCCAGCGGAAATCGGCATCGGAACCGGACGGATTGATGCCCCGGAACTTCACCGTCACCGTGCTCGCCCCCGCCTGCGGATACAGACGCACCACGTTGTAGCCGAAGCGCTGCGGCGCACCGTAGAACGGCGAGACGAATCGGCGGTTGGTGGCCCAGTTCGCATCCAGCGCTTCCAGCGGCATCAGTCGGCGCATGCGCTCGGCCTTGTCGGTCAGCGTGATGTTGCCGTAGGTATTGCGGAACGCGTCGGGCGTGGCTTTGTAATCCCAGACCACGTTGTGCATGGCCCAGTCGCCGATGAAGTCGTTGAGCTGGCCGATGGTCCAGCCGCGTGCCTTCTGGATGTTGGTGAACGGGTCTGCGCCGGCGGTGGTCCAGATCTGGGTCACCGCTTCGGGGCCGTACTTGTCCTTCAGGAACTCCATAAACTGCCAGTTGCAGTAGCGGTCGCGGGTGGAGCCGAGATAGAGATGCGGCGCATTCGGCAGCATTTCCGAGCAGTGCACATTGCTCTGGTATTCGGGCAACTGGTGCGGCGTGAAGTTGGCATGGCTCTCATGGATCCAGCCGCAGGTGTTGGACTGGTTGCAGGCGATGCCGCCGTTGTAGTTGGCCCAGGATTGCCAGCCATGGGTGAACTCATGGGTCAGACCCCAGTGATCACGCAACGCATCAGGCGCGATCCACATGCCCATGTGCAGGTTGCGCTGCGCATCGACCCAGGCGCCGCCAGTCAGACCCCATCCGGAATGGATGTGGATCGCGGGCTTGATCTTGTCCGTCTTGTTGAAGAACGGCTCAGGCATGTAGAGGTTGCTGTCGAACAGATTCTTCCAGACCGTGTTCTCCAGCGTCTCGGCGGCCAGGGTCAGGTCGGCGGCTGAGAGGTTCTCGTCCGAATAGAACGCGAAGTGCGCGGTCTCCTTGACCAGCTTGAACGACGCCTGCTCCGGATTCGGACCGCCCGCCCGCCAGGTGCCCGCCGTCACGGCCGGCTTCTGCGGCGTGCCGGTGAACCAGGAGGTCAGCGTGGTGCCTGGGTCCACGGCGGCCGGGGCTGGCGCCGGCGCAGGGGTAGGTGCCGGGGCTGGCGCAGGCGTCGGTGCGGGCGCAGGTGCCGGCGTCGGCGCCGGTGCGGGTGCGGGTGTGGGTGCTGGGGCCGGCGCGGGACTCGGCGCTGGAGCCGGGGTCGGCACGGGCGCGGGTGCAGGCGCGGGCGTTGGTGCCGGAGCCGGCGCGGGGCTTGGCGCAGGGGCAGGCGTCGGCGCGGGCGCGGCACTCGTCGTGGCGCAGAAGCCGACCGACTCATTGGTGGCATTCGGCGCGAGGGTGCGGTTCCAGCCGATGCCCGACAGCACCAGCGACGCGCCGTTGCGTTTCCACTCGGCGTTCCAGACGTTGGCCACGGTGCCGTTCACCGCGAGGGTGCCGCTCCAGACCAGGGGCGTCGGGTTCGGATTCTTCACCTTCACGGTGGCGCAGTAGCCGCCGCTCCACTTGTTGGTGACCGCATAGCTCAGTTCGGCCGGCTGCGCGGCCAGGGCCGCGGTCGCGCTGAAGCCGGCCAGCAGCAATCCCGCTGCCAGGGATGTCAATCGGTGCATGTTGTACCTCCGCTGTTGAACACAAACGCGTCGATCGCCTGAACGCCGGCATCGCTCATCGAGGCGCGCTCCTCGTCCCGTGACGGAGCGGCAATCCCTTCGACGGCGCGCCCGATCTCGCCCCGACCGCCCGTGCCATGCGCTGAAGCCGCGGTGCGCGAACCCGGTGGCAGAGGCCGTCCGGGTCGTCGTGCCAGCGCGCTTTGCCTGGTCTAGAAATGGTGTGTGTGAGGGTCGGGACGTCGACCGCCCGCGGAAGTCCATGCAGAGGTCTTCGCGAGCGCGTGGCCATGACGCCGGGCGCATGTTCGCCGCGCCGGCCTTCGTCGCAGGAGCGGGATCGTGAGCATCCGTAAGCGCGCTCGACGGCGGATGAGGGTTCGACACCCCGACGTCACGCGCGCACATCCCCAGCCAGCGAGTGCATGACAACGCTGGACATTCGGGTCGCCGCCTCGGTCTCGACTACCGGTCGTAACGAATCGGCGGCGCCTGCTGACGGCGCCCTCCCCCGGGAGATGGATCAGCGTGACAGTCAGAAGGGGGAGATGGCGGCGCGATGGGGGATCTGCGTGAGGCGGATGGCGCTTGGTGCGGGCGCGGCTTCTACAATGCGGCGCCCCTGGCGTCGCTGGGAGAGGCGTACCGCAACGAGGAGTTTTTGCATGCCGGCACCCATCGATTTCTATTTCGACTTCGCTTCGCCGTATGGCTACATTGCCGCGCAGACGATTGACGCGCTGGCTGAGCGCCACGGTCGCAGCGTCAATTGGCATGCGATCGTGCTGGATGCGAATTTCCAGTCGCTGGAGCGGATCCGCATTCCGAGCAGCGTGATGCGCAGCGATTACATCCGGCGCGATGTGGAGCGTCTGGCTACCTTCGTCGGCGTGCCGTTCAAGACGCCGTCGTCGCTGGGCTTGCACACGGAAATGGCGGCGCGGCTGTTCCATTGGTTCAATGACCGCAACCCGGCGCAGGGCCGCGCGTTCGCGCAATGCGTCTACCGCGCGTATTTCGTCGAGGACCGCAACATTGCGCAGCTGGAGGTCTTGCAGGACCTGTGTTCGACGCACCAGATGACCCCGGCCGAATTGCAGGGCCTGGTGAACGACAGCGCCGCGAGGGCGCGTCTGAAGGCGGAGATCGACCTGGCCGAAGCGCGCGGCGTGTTCGGCTCGCCGTTCTTCATCGTCGAGGGCGAGCGCTTCTGGGGCAACGACCGCCTGCCGCAACTGGAACGCTGGCTGGAGAGCGGCCCGTACTGAGCGGCGCGGGTCGCCCTGCATGGGGCCAGGCAGCTGCCGAGGCGGCGACTGCGTCGGGCGCTGCCACTCCACCGCGACGACACGCCCTGTTACTTCGTCTCGGTTGTGTAAGGGTGTGGGCGCGGCGTCATCGGCGTCGTGGTGAAGCGCGTTGACGTGGGGTAGACCTCAGGAGTCCCCATGCGTGCATTTCGAATTGCGGTTCTTGCTCTGGCGGTGCCGGTATTGGCGTCCGCGCTCAGTGGCTGCATCGTGGTGCCGCCGCGCCATTACCACGGTGACGGCGGCTATGGCCGCGGCTACGGTGAGGGCTACGGCCCGCCCCCATCGCCGGGCTATGTCTGGATCGACGGCTACTGGGAAATCCGCGGCGGCCGCCGCGCCTGGGTCGATGGCCACTGGGGTCCGCGCCGCTGAGCCGAAAGGACGACCGCGGCGCTGCGGATGGGTGTTGGCGCCACCGCTAACAGTCACACGCGTTCTTCGAGAAGGGCCTCCGGCCCGCCCCGTCCAGCGGAGCATCGAGATCCAGCTTTGCTGGGTCCGCGCACTCCCCCTCTCGAAAGCCACCGCAGGCAGTCACACGCGTTCTTCGAGAAGGGCCACCCGGCCCGCCCCGTCCAGCGGAGCATCGAGATCCAGCTTTGCTGGGCTCGTGCTCGCCCCCCTGGGGGGGCCGCCGTCAGGCGGTAGGGGGGGGTCAAACCTTAAATGCCATGACGGCCTGATTTCGCAGGGTGCGCAGCAGCGCCAGCTGCTTCTCGTCCAGCACCACGCTGCCGGGCTCCGCCTTGTCGGCGTAGATCATGGCGAACGGCGCGCCGCGCAGCGCCATCGGCAGCACCAGGAAACTGTGGGCCTTCGCCCCGCTCAGGAACCATGCCGGCAAGCGCTCGGCAATGCGCGGCTGCGAGGCGTCGGCGATCAGCGTGTCCGCGCCCTTGGTGCAGACCGCCGTGAACAGATCGGCCTGCGCGCCCGGCATCACCCGCAGCGGCACCTTGAACAGCGGCACCACGCTCTCCACCCCGTCACCCAGGCCGAAACGGCCGGTCAAGGTTTCCGTCTTGGGATCCCGCAGACAAAAGATCACCCGACGAAAGCCCAGACCGCGATACATCGTCTCCAGGATCATCCGCAGGATCTCATTGAGCTTGAAGCTCTCGACCATCGCATTGGTGATGTCCTGAATGCCGGCCGCCAGCGTCGCGGCGGCCTGCTCCGGAGAAATCGCATTGGCCGGCAGACCGGCCGGAGTTTCATCCGGCACCACCACCGTGGCCTGCAACTGGTGCGGCGCCAGGCTGTCCTCCAGAGACGGCGCCAGTGGCGCCAGCAGGCGCTGCGCCGGTGAGTTCTTCGGCAGTTGGATGTCCATGGCCTGCGCCAGCTGGGTCAGCCGCTGACGCGCGGAATCGGCCGCGTTCTCGAACGCCTTGGCCTCCACGCCCAACGCCCGCGCATAACGCTGCGCCATGGCGCGCACCTTCGCATGCGCCTCCGACGGCTCGCTGTGCAGGATCAGATCCGCCACATCATTGCTGGCTCGACCCAGCCAGCGCATCCGGTCGGTCGCATGGTCGATGAGGCGATTCGGCGCATCGCCATCCGGACGCCGCATGCTGCGCTGCAGACTCTCCGGAAAGCCCCATTGCCGCGCCACGCCCAGCGCCAGGTCTTCATAGCTCAAGCCGAGCACCTGCGCCGAGGCGGCCGCCTCGCTGACCGGCGGTGCCGCCTGTTCGCCCATGCCGCGCTCCGGCCGCACCAGGCGGCGCACCTGCTGGGCCTCTTCCGGCAGATAGAACTCCGACAGCAGACGACCCAGGCCCTGGAACATGGTGGCGAGGAAGGACTCTTCGTTCTCGCGCGGCACCAGGCACAACTCGCGGGCGAGGGAGCCCGCCATCAACGCGCGCAGGAATTCTTCCTTGAGCCGCTGCGCATGTTGCTTGTTCTCCATCCGCTCCAGCAGCACCAGCGACAGCGCCAGATTGCGGATGCCGCCGAAGCCCACCAGCGCCACCGCGCGCGACACCGTGCTGATGTGGCCGCCCCCCGCATGGCTGAACTGCACGGTGTTGACCAGCCGCAGCAGCTTGTTGGTCAGCGCCACATCCTTGAGGATTTCATTGGAGAGCGAGGTCAGGCTCTCGTTCTCCGACTGGGTCATGCGCTGGATGCGGGTGACCGAATCAGCCATGGCCGGGAAGTCGGTGCGATGGCGCATGCGCCGCAGCAGGAATTCCAGCGTGGCATTGCCGCTGTCGCTGGCCACCGGCGCCTGCGCGGCAGGATGCAGCCAGGCGGCCAACGCATCGTGGAAGGCTTTGGCATCGGGCCACCGATGCGCCGCATCCCGTGACAGCCCGCGCAGCAGCACCGCGCGCAGCGCATCGTCGCTGTCCGCGCCCAGGTCCGCCGGCGGATCGAGGTTCTGCTGCAGCACCCGACGCACCGCCCGCCAGGGATCGGGGTCGTAATTCATCCGCTGACCGGACAGCATTTCGCTCAGCATGATCGCCGCGGCGAACACATCCATCACCGGCGAGGCGGGCTCTCCCCGCGCCGCTTCGGGCGAGATATAGCCCGGCGTGCCGACGATCCGGTTCGGCCGGGTGGCGCCGACCTCGGTAGTGCCGACGGTGCCGCCTGCGCCGATCGTGCCGCCCGCGCCGACACCGCCCGACGGCGCCGTCGGACTGAGCCGGCCGGCGATGCCGAAGTCCATCACCCGTGGCCGGCCCTGCGCATCCAGCATCACATTGGTCGGCTTGAGATCGCGATGGACCACGCCCGCCTGATGCGCCGCATGCAGTCCGTCGAGGATGCCCAGCATCATCGCGACCGCCTCGCGGGCCGGCAGACGGCCGCGCTGACGCATCCGCTCCGCCAGCGTGCCGCCGGCCACATATTCGAAGACCATGTAGGCCTGACCGCCCTCCATGTCGGCTTCGAAGACCGGCACGATGTTGGGATGGGTCAGCCGACTGACCGCGCGGGCCTCATGCAGCCAGGCATCGACGCTCGCGCGATCCGCCGCCTTGGTCAGCACCTTCAGCGCCACCTCACGATCCAGTCGCGGATCGTGGGCCAGCCAGACCTGCGCCTGCGCGCCCTGCCCCAGACTGCGCAACGGCCGGAATCGACCGATGGCGGGCGGCATGGCGCTCATGACGAGGCCTTGTCGGACCCGTCGCCCGGCCCGGGCCGAGACGACCCGGACGGCGCGACGCCCTGTTGCTCCGCGCGCTCCCGCAGCCGCGAGCGCGGCGCGGCTGTGGCCGCGGCGCCCACGCGCGGATCGGAAACGCCGGGCTCGTCCTCGCTGTCGGATCGGCGTCCGCCGTTGGCGGACGACTGCAAGGTGCCGAGCGCGTCATACACCTCGCGCAGTCCCAGGTTCAGCGCCCGGGCATAACGCCGGGTGGCCAGCTCGATGGCGGTCTGGCGCTTGCGTTCGGGCGCGCTCAGGGCTTCGATCAGCTCATTGGCCAGGCCGCAGGTCAGGCGCAGGATCTCGGTATCGCCGTCTGCATGCCGCACCGGCGCGTCCTGCGGCGGGCGATGCATCATGTGCTGCAGCTCTTCGCCCAGCCCCCAGTAGCGCGCCACGGCCAGGCCGAGGCTTTCCAGGTCGCAGCCCAGCACCGCATAGGCGGCCGATTGCTCGGTCATGCCGCGGGGATTGGGTTGGTCCTCGGTGGGCTCGGGCGCGACCATCAGCTGGCGGATCTGCTGGGCATCGTCCGGGAAGTGGTACTGCACCAGCAGCCGCCCGAGGTTCTGCATCAGGTTGATCAGATAGACGACTTCCGCGTCATAGCCCGCCGGCCGCAGCGCCTGCGCGACCAGTCCGGCCCGCTGCACCCGCCGCATCAGGCTCTGCATGAAGTTGGCCTGGCCGTCGTTCATCGGACCGGGCCAGGGCTTGAGCGCGCGGGCCGCGTCTTCCAGCCCGTTCAGGCCCAGCAT
Source organism: Burkholderiaceae bacterium (assembly GCA_913776825.1). GTDB lineage: Bacteria > Pseudomonadota > Gammaproteobacteria > Burkholderiales > Burkholderiaceae_C > Roseateles. The sequence continues at coordinate 64,452 of CAJYPV010000020.1, read as the reverse complement.
GGCGATGGCCCGCTGCATGTTGAGCACCGTGCCGCCGCTGTTGGGGTGGCCCTGCTGGCGCATCGCATTGTTGACGCGGCGCAGCAATTCCAGGGTCAGCGCCATGTCCTTGAGCGCCAGGGCGGCGAGCTCGCTGGCGTGCTGCGAGGCCATCGCGCTGGACATCGCGGTGCTCAGCAGCCGGGTGGTGGTGCTCGGCAGATGGCCGAAGCGCTGCATCTTGTCCTTGAGCAGCGCGATCGGTCCGCCGTCGTCCTGTTCCGCGGACAGCCGCCAGCCATCCAGCGCGCGCCAGAAGCTGCGCGCCAGGTGATAGCGCTGGCGCGCCTGACGATCGGTGGCGCGGTTGACGATCGCCCGCAAAGGATCGGGAATCGGATACGGCGTCTCCCAGCCCAGCCGCACCAGCTCCTGGCCCTGCGGCTGCATGCGGCGCATGGCCACCTGCAGATCGGTTTCATCCAGCACCGGCTGACCGGTGAGCAGGCGATGCAGCACCAGGCCGATGCTGGCCACATCGTCTTCGGCGGCCTCGCGCGCGGCGCGGCGGCTGGCATTGAAATCGGCATCCGGCGGCAGCTGGTCCTGCGCGACTTCCAGGCCCAGGATGCGCACATGGTGGCCGGCGTCGATCACCAGATGGGCCAGTTGCAGATCCCGATGGGCGTGACCGGCTTCATGGGCGAAGGCCAGACCTTCGAGCGCCTGCGCGGCCCAGCCGGCGGCATCCAGCGGCAGCGGGTCGCCCGTGCGCTTGACCCGCTCTTCCAGGGTTTCGCCCAGGGCGCGGTCGTAGGCGACATAGGGCCAGGGATCGACCCGGCCGGTCTCCACCACATGCGCCAGGTTGGGATGATGGATGCGCGCGGCGGTGTCCATCGTCTTCAGCCAGTGCAGCATGGCCGCTTCGCCGACGGGCTTTTCCCGCGGCATCATCAGCAGCATCTCCTGGCGATGGTGCGTGTCGAAGACCAGCCACAGCATGCTGCGCTGACTCTTGTGCAGCAACGCGCGCAGCTCGAAGCGACCGAACCGCTTCATGGGCGACGCCTGGGGATGGGAGTTGGTTTCAGACACGAGAGTTGCATGACGCCCCGCCTGGATCGGAGCGACGGACCTTTTCAGACTTGTCGATTGGACCGAAAACCCGCTGTCCTCGCCGGTCAAACTGCGGGGGATTCTCCCCTCAGTTTTGTAACTGTGCCCAGACCTTGTCCAGTCGCTTCACGCTCACCGGCTGAGGAGTGCGCAGCTCCTGTGCGAAAAGGCTCACTCGGAGCTCCTCCAGCTGCCAGCGGAAGTCGTCCAGCCGCGCATCCGCCGTGCCCTTGCGCTCCGCGACCCGGCGCACCCAGCGCTGCTCCAGCGGCCGCAGCTCGGCGAGCAACTTGGCATCGCGGGCCGCGTCGGCGCGCAGCTTGTCCAGCCGCAGGGTGATGCCTTTCAGATAGCGCGGATAGTGCTGCAGCTGCGCCCAGGGCGTCTGCAACACGAAGCGCTTGGGCATCAGCCGCTGCAACTGGGCCTGGATGTCGTCCACCACCTCCTTGGCGGCGGAGCGTGTGTCCTTGAGCTTGCGCAGCGCGCCCTGGTATTCGACCAGCACGCTGAACGCCAGCCGCGCGACTTCCTGCGCGATCAGGTTCAGCCGCGCCCGGCCTTCTTCCAGCCTCGCCTTGAAGCTGAATTCGTCCACCGGCAGCGGATCGGCCAGGAAAGCCCGATCCAGCGCCACCGCGACGATCTGGTCGCGCAGCTCTTCCGCCGTCCCCAGGCTCATGTAATAGACCGCCATCTGGGTGAGATCGGGGATGTTCTTCTCCAGATACTTCAGCGGCTCCTTGAGCTGCAGCGCGACCAGTCGACGCAGGCCGGCGCGATGCTTGGCGGCGGCGACATCGGGTTCATCGAAAACCTCGATCTCGACATGCGAGACCTTGTCGATCAGCGCCGGGAAGCCGATCAGCGTCTGCGGACCGCGTCGGATTTCCATCAGCTCCGGCAATTCGCCGAAGGTCCAGGCGGTGTAGGTCCTGGCGGCATCGGTGGCGGGCGGTGCAGCCACCGTCGCCTTGACGACGCGCGGCCCACTGGCGCGATCGTCGCCAGCGGCAGCGCGGGACGCGGCATTCGCCGCCACCGGCGCGGGCGCCGGGGCCGTGGCGCCCGACGCGCTCGCCTCACCGCCTTGCAGCTTGAGCGCGGCCAGCGCCTGGAAGGCCGAGCGCGCCTGTCCGCCGAGCTCCGACTTCAGACTGGCGAGCTGACGCCCCTGGCCGAGCTGACGGCCATGCTCGTCGACCACGCGCAGATTCATGAACAGATGCGCGGGCACCTGCTCCAGCTTGAAGTCGTTGCGCTGAATCGCCAGTTGCGTCCGGTCTCGCACGGCCTTGAGCAGCACCTCCAGCAGACTGCCCTGCGCGAACGGCTGGGTGGCGACGAACTCGGCCACGAACTCCTGCAACGGCATCAGGCGCGAGCGCGGCCGCTGATGCAGGCTCTTGATCAGCGCCAGCACCTTGGCCTCCAGCATGCCGGGCACCAGCCACTCGACCCGCTCGTCATTCACCTGGTTGAGCGCGTAGATCGGCACGGTCACCGTCAGACCGTCGCGGGCATCGCCGGGTTCATGCAGATAGGTGGCGCTGCAATCCACCCCGCCCAGACGCAGCGTCTTGGGGAAGGCATTGCTGGTGACGCCGGCGGCCTCATGCCGCATCAGCTCATCGCGGCTGAGCTGCAACAGGCGCGGATTCGCCTTGCTGGCCTCGCGGAACCATTTCTCCAGCGTCGCGCCGGAGAACACATCCGCCGGCAGATGCTGGTCGTAGAAGGCATGGATCAGCTCGTCGTCCACCAGCACGTCCTGGCGGCGGGACTTGTGCTCCAGCTCCTCGATCTTGGCGATCTGCTTCTGGTTGTGGGCCAGGAAAGGCAGCCGGGTGTCCCAGTCGCCATTGACCAGCGCTTCCCGGATGAAAATCTCCCGCGCCGCCGCCGGGTCGATCCGACCGAAGTTCACGCGCCGGTTGTTGTAGATGACGATGCCGTAAAGCGTGGCGCGCTCCAGCGCCACCACTTCGGCCGCCTTCTTCTCCCAGTGCGGCTCCAGCAGCTGCGTCTTGATCAGATGACCGGCGATGCCGGGCAGCCATTGCGGCTCGATCGCCGCGATGCCGCGACCGAACAGCCGGGTGGTGTCCACCAGCTCGGCGGCCACGATCCAGCGGCCGGGCTTCTTGCTCAGATGCGCGCCGGGATGGCGCCAGAACTTGATGCCGCGTGCGCCCAGATACCAGTCGTCGTCATCCGCCTTGCAGCCGATGTTGCCCAGCAGGCCGGACAGCATCGACAGGTGCACCTGCTCATAGGTCGCGGGCGCGCCGTTCAGCCGCCAGCCGTGCTCGGCCACCACCGTGTGCAGCTGGGAATAGATGTCGCGCCATTCCCGCACCCGCCGCGGGCTGACGAAGTGGTCGCGCAGCAACTGCTCCTGGCGCCGGTTGGACAGCTTGTGCTCGCCCTCGCCGCCTCGGCTCTCTCCGATCCATTTCCAGAGCTTGAGATAGCCCATGAATTCGGACCGCTCGTCGTCGAACTTCTTGTGCTTCTCGTCGGCCTGCTGCTGCTGATCCATCGGCCGGTCGCGCACATCCTGGCCGGACAGCGCGCTGGCGATGATCAGCACTTCCGTCAGCGCATCCCGCTGTCGGGCTTCCAGGATCATGCGGCCCACCCGCGGATCGAGCGGCAGCTTGGACAGCTCATGGCCCATCGGCGTGAGCTCATTGCGCTCGTCGACCGCGCCGAGCTCGGCCAGCAGCTGATAGCCATCGGCCACCGCCTTGCGGGGCGGCGGCTCGATGAAGGGGAAGTCCTCGACCTGGCCCAGATGCAGCGCCTTCATCCGCAGGATCACGCCCGCCAGCGAGCTGCGCAGGATTTCCGGATCGGTGAACCGCGGCCGGCCGAGGAAGTCCTTCTCGTCATACAGCCGGATGCAGACGCCATCGCTGACCCGACCGCAACGGCCGGCCCGCTGATTCGCGGCCGCCTGGCTGATCGGCTCGATCTGCAGTTGCTCGACCTTGTTGCGGTAGCTGTAGCGCTTCACCCGCGCCACACCGGGATCGATCACATACCGGATGCCCGGCACGGTCAGCGAGGTCTCGGCCACGTTGGTGGCCAGCACGATGCGCGGCTGACCATGCGGCTGGAAGATGCGGTTCTGCTCCTGCTCGGACAGCCGTGCGAACAGCGGCAGCACTTCCACGCCGGGCGGATGGTGCTTGCGCAGCGCTTCGGCGGCTTCGCGGATCTCGCGCTCGCCGGGCAGGAACACCAGCACATCGCCGGGACCGGCGCGCCAGAGTTCATCGACGGCATCGCAGATCGCGTTGTTGACGTCGTACTCGCGCGATTCCTCGAAGGGGCGATAGCGCTGCTCCACCGGGAACAGCCGGCCCGACACCATGATGGTCGGCGCCGGGCCCTGGGCCGAGGCGAAATGCTGGGCGAAGCGATCGGCGTCGATGGTCGCCGAGGTCACGATCACCTTCAGATCGGGCCGACGAGGCAGGATCTCCCGCAAATAGCCCAGCAGGAAATCGATGTTGAGGCTGCGCTCATGCGCCTCGTCGATGATCAGGGTGTCGTAGGCCTTCAGCAGCGGATCGGTCTGGGTCTCGGCCAGCAGGATGCCGTCGGTCATCAGCTTGACCGACGCGCCGCCGGACAACCGGTCCTGGAAGCGCACCTTGTAGCCCACCACGTCGCCGAGCGGGGACTTCAATTCGTCCGCAATGCGCTTGGCCACGCTGGAGGCCGCGATCCGGCGCGGCTGGGTGTGGCCGATCAGGCCGCCGCCGTTGCCGCGACCGCGCCCCAATGCCAGGGCGATCTTGGGCAACTGGGTGGTTTTGCCGGAGCCGGTTTCGCCGCAGACGATCACCACCTGGTGCTGCTGCAGCGCCCGCATGATTTCCTCGCGCCGACTGGAAACCGGCAGCGATTCGGGGAATTCGATCGGCGGGATCGGCGTCGGCGGCACGCGGGACGCGGCCTCAGGCCGGCGGGCGCCCTCGCCTCGCCCTTCGCGGGACGGACGCGGCGCGCGAGGCGGCTGCGAGGCCGCGCCGCCCTGCGCGGACGCCGGCGCCTGGCCGGACCGCGATCGGCCGGGCGACTCGCCGCGTTCCGGCCGGCGCGACGGTGACGCGCCGCGGGGCGCCGGGGCACGATCGCCCGCGCCGCCTGTTGGCGTGCCGGATGCGGCGGACGCGGATGACGCGGTCGCCACGGGACCTGACGAGCGGGACGCGGACGAAGCTCGTTCCGGAGCGGCCTGCGCGCGCGCGGGGCGCTGCGGATCGTCGGACGGCGGGGCGGGGGTGTTGTTGTTCTGACTCACGGGGAGCGGATTATCTCGCGCGGGCATCGCGCCCGTCGTTGGTCAGGGCTTCACACAACGGCAGAGTCCCTGGCACCCCGTGAAACGGACAGCGTGCGGCACAATCCGACCCCATGAGCCTGGTCTTCCCCCATACCTTCGTGCCGTGGTTTCGCGCGGTGGCCCCCTATATCCACGCGTATCGCGGCGAAACATTCGTCGTCGGCATGACCGGGGAATTGATCGAGGCCGGCAAGCTCAACAGCTTTGTCCAGGATCTGGCCATCATGCATGCGATGGGCATCAAGATCGTGCTGGTCCATGGTTTTCGCCCGCAGGTGAATGAGCAGTTGGCCGCCAAGGGCCACCCGCCCAAATACAGCCACGGCATGCGCATCACCGATGGCATCACGCTGGATTGCGCCCAGGAAGCCGCCGGCCAATTGCGTTTCGAAATCGAAGCGGCGTTCTCCCAGGGTCTGCCCAACACGCCGATGGCCAATTCCACGGTGCGGGTGGTGTCCGGCAATTTCCTCACGGCGCGACCGGTCGGCATCGTCGACGGCGTGGATTTCAAACACAGCGGAATTGTTCGCCGTGTGGATGCTGCCGCGATTCAACGCGCCATCGATATTGGCGCGATCGTGCTGATGTCGCCGTTCGGTTTTTCTCCGACCGGCGATGCCTTCAATCTGATGATGGAAGACGTGGCCACCGCCACCGCCATTGCGCTGCAGGCCGACAAGCTGCTGTTCATGACCGAAGTGCCGGGCGTGCGCGAAAACCCCGACGATCCGGAAAGCAGCATCGACACCGAATTGGCGCTGGCCGATGCGAAGCGTCTGCTGGGCAAATTGCCGCCGCCCACCCAACCCACCGACGTGGCGTTTTATCTGCAGTACTGCGTACGCGCCTGCGAAGCGGGTGTGGAACGGTCGCACATCCTGCCGTTCGCCGTCGATGGCGCCTTGCTGCAGGAGGTCTATACCCACGACGGTATTGGCACCATGGTGGTCGATGAAAAACTCGAAAGCCTGCGCGAGGCGACCCACGACGATATCGGCAGCCTGATTGCGCTGATTGAACCGTTTGAGCGCGATGGCACGCTGGTCAAACGCGATCGCAGCGAAATTGAGCGCGATATCGAGGCCTACACCGTCATCGAGCATGACGGCGTGATCTTCGGCTGTGCCGCCCTGCATCCATATCAGGAAGCGCGCACCGGCGAAATGGCAGCGCTCACCGTCTCCAGCGCGGTTCAAGGTCAGGGCGATGGCGAACGGATTCTCAAGCGGATCGAGCAGCGCGCCCGCGCCATGGGCCTGACCAGCATTTTTGTGCTGACGACGCGCACCATGCATTGGTTCATCAAGCGCGGCTTCCAGCCGGTGGATCCCACCTGGCTGCCGGAGGAGCGCAAGCGCAAATACAACTGGGATCGGCGCTCGCAGGTGCTGGTCAAGAAATTGCCCTGAACGCGGGGAGGCCGCGCAGGCGCCTCCTATGCGTGCTCACCCGCCCCGAGCCACAGCCAGCCGATGAGGACGCTGCGTGGTGATGTCGACCGGCATCACCGGCGTTGGGGCATAGGTTTTGACGGACGCTCGTCCGACTTGTTTGTTTCACACCGCTGGGTCTCGCAAGCCTTCCAGGACGCCTGAACCCAGCGATCCTTCCGCCACCAATTGATCATCGAGGTTTGATATGGCCCGCCAAGTGCAATGTGTTTATCTGAAGAAAGAAGCCGAGGGCCTGGACTTTCCCACCTATCCGGGTGACCTCGGCAAGCGCATCTACGAGAACGTGTCCAAGGAAGCCTGGGCGGCCTGGATGAAGCATCAGACCATGCTGGTCAATGAAAACCGGCTGAATCTGGCGGACCAGCGCGCGCGCCAATACCTCGCCCGTCAGATGGAACAGTTCTTCTTCGGCGACGGCGCGGAACAACCGGCGGGTTATGTGCCGCCGACCGCGTGATAACGGTCACGAGTTCCGCCGACAAAGATCCGTCATTGGGTCCAACTCTTTGAGTCACGGCCGTCGGTGGGCCCGCATAAACGGCTCGCTTTAACAGCCGGTTTGACCGCTCGTTCGCTGGAGTTCTCGTGACGAGTTGTGAAAGCGGTGAGTTACCGACAAAACCCGATTGCTTAAAAAACCAATTCCCTGCCTATAATCGCGCCATGCCCTTTTTCGGGCGTTGGCCGTTGAACCTAGCGAGGAATTGCATAAATGGCATCACTCAAAGACTTGTTGGCCCAGCGGGCCGCACTTGAACAGCAGATCGCGGAAACCCAGGAACGTGAGCGTTCCGACGCCATCGCCAAGGTGAAGTCCCTGATGTCCGAATATGGACTGTCGGTGGCGGATCTGACCGCCCGCTCCGCCAAGGCGGCCGGCAAGGCCTCCAAAGTGGCCGCCAAGTATCGCAACCAGGCTACCGGTGAAACCTGGAGCGGTCGCGGTCTGCAGCCCAAATGGCTGAAGGCCGCTGTGGCCAACGGCGCCAAGCTGGAAGATTTCTCGATTTGATTTGACGGGTTCTGTGAAAGAACTCGGTGACGGCCAAATCCGGCGCACCTGGCGTTTCTGGTTGCGACTCGATGCGGCTTCATTCACCGTCTTTCCGGAATGCGGCTGGGTGAACTGAATGGCGATCGTGATGGATCGATGATTTGGCCGCCCGCCCACTCGTACCGAAAAGCCACCTTGCGGTGGCTTTTTCCATTTCTGCGCCGCTGTGGCGATGGACGGGTCCGATGTCTGGCGGGTCACCGCCAGATTTCACGCGCCCGGCCCATCCATGGCGGACGGATGACGCGCTGACACGGCAGGTCGACCATCCGCGCGCGGGCGACGGTGATCGCGGCGAACGCGCCGTCCAAGGTCCGCGCCGGCATCACCCATGACCCGGCGTCGACTGAACCCCTTCCCTTAAACTGCCCGCGTGATCCCGCCCGGCTTTATCCAAGACCTGCTTTCTCGCGTTGACATCGTGGACGTGGTGTCCCGCCACGTCGATCTGAAGAAGGCCGGCATCAATCACAAGGGTCTGTGCCCCTTCCACGGCGAGAAAAGCCCCAGCTTCATCGTCAGCCCGTCGCGCCAGACCTACCACTGCTTCGGTTGCGGCGTTCATGGCAATGCGGTGGGCTTCCTGATGGAACATCTGGGCATCGGCTTCGTCGACGCAGTGCGCGACCTGGCCCAGCAAACCGGCATGCAGGTGCCGGAAGATGACCGCAGCCCGCAGGAGCGCGAGCGCGAAAAGGCGGTCAAACAGCGACAGGCGACGCTCACCGAGATCCTGGCGCGGGCCGGTCAACACTATCGCCAGCAGCTCAAGGCCAGCCCGCGCGCGATCGACTATTTGAAGGGCCGCGGCCTGACCGGCCAGATCGCTGCCCACTTCGGCCTGGGTTATGCGCCGGAGGGCTGGCGCTCGCTGGCCAGTGCCTTTCCCGCCTATGACGATCCGTTGCTGGTCGAGACCGGCCTGGTCATCCTGCAGGACGATCCCGGCAAGAGCGAAGCCGAGCAGCGCCGCTACGACCGGTTTCGCGATCGGGTGATGTTCCCGATCCGCAATGTGCAGGGCGAGGTGATCGGCTTCGGCGGCCGCGTTCTGGACAAGGGCGAGCCCAAATATCTGAACTCGCCCGAAACGCCGGTCTTCAGCAAGGGCAAGGAGCTGTACGGCCTCTATGAAGCCCGCACCGACATGCGCAAGCGCGGCTACGCGCTGGTGGTGGAAGGCTACATGGATGTCGTCGCCCTGGCGCAAAGCGGCTTCGGCAATGCGGTGGCCACGCTCGGCACCGCCTGCACCGCCGATCATGTGCACAAGCTGTTCCGGTTCACCGAATCGGTGGTGTTCAGCTTCGATGGCGATGCCGCCGGTCGCCGAGCCGCCGGCCGGGCGCTGGAAGCCGCCCTGCCCCATGCCACCGATACCCGCAGCATCAAATTCCTGTTCCTGCCGGCCGAGCACGATCCCGATTCGTATGTGCGCGAGCTCGGCCCGGAGGCTTTCGAGCGCTGTGTCGAGCAGGCGGTGCCGCTGTCGCGTCAACTGATGGAAAGCGCCGCCGAGGGCTGCGACCTGGGCAGCCCGGAAGGCCGCGCCCGCATGCTCACCCATGCCAAGCCGCTGTGGGCCGCGCTGCCGGACGGGCTGCTCAAGCGCCAGATGCTGGGCGAGCTGGCACGCCGCGCTCAACTGCAGGATCAGGAACTGCAATCGCTTTGGCAAGGCGCCACGTCGCCGGCAGCGTCACGCGGCCGGACGGAACGCCAGGATCGCCCCGCTCGCGCCACGCGCGCGGTCGAAGCCAGCGCCTTCGGCGCCGACATGCCGGACTTCGAGGACATTCCCGCCTCGGCCTATGCCGACGATGGCGGCTATGACCCCCACGACGTGCATCTGCCCCATGAGGCCTACGGCGCTGCCGCGCCCGCGCCCACGGAGAGCGCCCCGCCGCGCAAGAAGTGGGAGCCGCGAGGTGACTTCAAGGGCAAAGGCGATTTCAAAGGCAAGGGCGGCAAATGGGGCGACTGGCGCAAGCGCGACCAGGACCCCACCCTCGGCACGCCGCGCAAGGCGCCGCCGGCGCCGATGGACCATGCGGTGCGCATGCTGCTGCTGCATGCCGACCTCTGGAATGCGGTCGGTGACCATGACCTTCAATTGCTCCATGAACTCCCCGGAGAACACGGTCAACTGATCGCCTGGCTCGAACGCTTCATGGTCGACCACGGGCCCAGCCCCTGGGCCGTGCTGCAGATCGCCCTGCAGGAGGCCGATCAGATCGACATGGCCCAACGCGTCTGCGGCGGCCCGCTCAGCACACCGCCCGCCGATGAGCAGATCGACGAGGAATTCCGCATCGTCATGCGGCGTCTCTGGATCCAGCGCCTGGAACAGGAAGCCGCCGAGATCGCCCGCAGCAAGTCGCCAGACATGCGCAAATATCAAGCAGTGCTCCAACAAATTCGTGAGCTGAAAGCCGGCTGAGGCGCCTCTTTTTGACGCTTGACGAAATTTCGCTGATAATCAAGGGTTTCCGCGCGTCAAGAGTGACGGCAGCGCCAACCGGTCCCCGGCCCCCCACTGACCCTGGGCATATCAAGTGGCCACCTTTCACCGCCTGGGCTGCAATTCCAAACGTTCACGCTAGCCTTCACGCGCGAAGCCTTGAGATGGTCGGGAATCGCCCCCATGTGGCCCCCAACTGCGCTCAAGGCCCGAGTTCGAGCCGCCTGGGCTCGTCCGCGCCGCCCTTGCGGCCGCCGACGATCCAGGTGGCCGTTTGCGTTGCCCGCCCGTACCGAATCTCCCGAATGACGATTCCACGAGCCACCCGAGGAACTGCATGACCGCCAAAAAGACCGCGTCCAAGGTTGCCGCCCCCGAGGCCGAAGAAACCAAGAAGCCCGCCAAGGCTGCCGCCAAGACCACCAAGGCTGCCGCCGCCGTGAGCGACGACGCCAAGCCCAAGCGCGGCCGCAAGCCGAAGGCTGAGACCGAGTCCAAGAAACCTGCCAAGGCCAAGGCCGAGGAGGAAGAAGAGGACTTCAGCGACGTGGACGCCGAGATCGAAGGCGAGACCGAGGTGGAGGCAGAAGCCGAAGTCGAGGTCGAGGAAGTCGGCGAGGACAAGCCCAAGGCCAAGCCGCTGCGCATGAAGGTCAGCCGCGCCAAGGAGCGCGCGCTGATGCGCGAGTTCGGCCTGGACGAGACCGCCCTGACCGAAGAGGAAGTCGCCAAGCGCCGTCAGGAGCTGAAGACCCTCATCAAGATGGGCAAGACCCGTGGTTTCCTGACCCATCAGGAAATCAACGACCACCTGCCCGAAAAGCTGATCAACGAGGAAATCCTCGAGGCGATCGTGTCCATGTTGAACGACATGGGCATCGCGGTGTATGAGCAGGCGCCTGACGCCGCCACCCTGCTGATCCAGGGCAGCACCTCCCCCACCGCCACGGAAGAAGAAGCGGAAGAAGCCGCCGAAGCCGCGCTGTCGACCGTCGACTCCGAATTCGGCCGCACCACCGACCCGGTCCGCATGTACATGCGCGAAATGGGCACGGTCGAACTGCTGACCCGTGAAGGCGAAATCGAGATCGCCAAGCGCATCGAAGGCGGTCTGCAGGCCATGATGCTGGCGATCTCCGCCTCGCCCACCACCATCGCCGAGATCCTGGCGATGGCCACCAAGATGCGCGCCGGCGAGATGCAGATCTCCGAGGCCGTGGATGGTTTCGTCTCCGATGACGAAGCGGACGACTACGTCGCGGAAGAAGACTTCGACGAATTCGACGAAGAAGACGACGACGACGGCGCCGGCGGCTCCAAGGCCCTGACGAAGAAGCTCGAAGAGCTGAAGAACGCGGCGCTGGTCAAGCTGGACTCGCTGGCGGTCAACTTCGACAAGATGCGCAAGGCCTTCGAGAAGGACGGCTACAAGTCGGCCAACTACAACAAGGCCCAGGCGGCCATCAGCGCCGAGCTGATGACCATCCGCTTCACCGTCAAGACCATCGAGAAGCTCTGCGACATCCTGCGCTCGCAGGTGGACGACGTGCGCCGCTTCGAGCGCGAGATCCGCAAGATCGTGGTCGACAAGTGCGGCATGCCGCAGGAGCACTTCATCAAGACCTTCCCGCCCAACGTGCTCAACCTGAGCTGGGCGGAAAAGGAAGTCGCGGCCGGCAAGCCCTACAGCAACGTGATGTCGCGCAACCTGCCCGCCATCCAGGAGCTGCAGCAAAAGCTGATCGACATCCAGGCCAAGGCCGTGGTGCCGCTGGATGACCTCAAGGGCATCAACAAGCGGATGAACGAGGGCGAAAAGGCCTCGCGCGATGCCAAGAAGGAAATGATCGAGGCCAACCTGCGCCTGGTCATCTCGATCGCCAAGAAGTACACCAACCGCGGTCTGCAATTCCTGGATCTGATCCAGGAAGGCAACATCGGTCTGATGAAGGCGGTCGACAAGTTCGAATATCGCCGCGGCTACAAGTTCTCGACCTACGCCACCTGGTGGATCCGTCAGGCCATCACCCGCTCGATCGCGGACCAGGCCCGCACCATCCGTATCCCGGTGCACATGATCGAGACGATCAACAAGATGAACCGCATCTCGCGTCAGCATCTGCAGGAATTCGGCTTCGAGCCGGATGCGCCGACGCTGGCCGAGAAGATGGAGATGCCGGAAGACAAGATCCGCAAGATCATGAAGATCGCCAAAGAGCCGATCTCCATGGAAACGCCGATCGGTGACGACGACGACTCGCATCTGGGCGACTTCATCGAGGACACCAACAACACCGCGCCGATCGAAGCCGCCATGCAGGCCGGTCTGCGCGAAGTGGTGAAGGACATCCTCGACAGCCTGACCCCGCGCGAAGCCAAGGTACTGCGCATGCGCTTCGGCATCGAGATGAGCACGGACCACACGCTGGAAGAAGTCGGCAAGCAGTTCGACGTCACCCGCGAGCGCATCCGCCAGATCGAAGCCAAGGCGATCCGCAAGCTCAAGCACCCGAGCCGTTCGGACAAGCTGCGGACCTATCTGGACAACCTGTAATCCGCCCCGCATCGGCCGGTCTGCCCGCTCGGGCACCGGCCTTGCCGAACAGGCCGGCCCGCGTGCCACGCGAGCCGGCCTTTTTCTTGCCTTCTTCTGGCCTTCGGCACGGCGGCGGCACCGCAAATCGCACCAGCGTGAGCCCGGGTGTCGCGCCCGCATCACCACGTCCCCAAGCCGAGGGCTTCTCACAGGGTTCCGGCCGGACTGCCGCGGCTACACTGAGACTTCCGTCACATCTCCACACGCCCAGATCCCGATGACCCAGATCCGCGAACGCACCGTCCTGTTTGCCGACCTGCGCGGCAGCACGGGGTTGTTCGAGACCCTGGGCAATGCCGAGGCGTCCGGCCTGGTGACCCAGACGGTCAGCCTGGTCGGCCAGGCGGTGGACGAATGCCGCGGCAACCTCATCAAGACGCTCGGCGATGGCCTGATGGCCGCTTTCGACAATCCGCGTGACGGCATCAAGTCGGCGATGCGGATGCAGGAATTGCTGCTGACCTCCTCCCTGCGCGCCGAGCGGATGCGCAACATGCATCTGCAGATCGCGCTGGCCCGCGGCGAGGTGGTGGAGATCCACGGCGACTGTTTCGGCGACGCGGTCAATGTGGCCGCCCGTCTGCTGGACCATGCCGGCGATGGCGAGACCGTCGTCACCGCGGAAGTCGTGCACGGCCTGACCCATGCCCAACGGGCCCGCTTCCGCAGTCTGGACCACATCAGCGTGCGCGGCCGTGCCGAGCCGGTCCACATCTATGTGCTGGACCATGGCCGCGGCGATGCCGCCGCCACCCAATTCGGCGACGTCGTCCGTTCCGCCGCGCCCGAGGGCATCCGGCTGGTCTGGCAAGACCTGGACCGGGTCTTCGATCTGGACAGCATGCCCATCGTGCTGGGACGCAGCACCCAGGCCACCTACTGCATCACCGACGTGCGGGTGTCGCGCTCGCATGCCCGCATCGACTGGCAAGGCAGCAGCTTCAGCCTGACCGACCTCAGCTACAACGGCACCTTCGTCCGCTTCGGCGCCGGCGGCCAGACGCTCAGCCTGCGTCGCGGCGCCTGCACCCTGCACGGCGCCGGCGTGATCGGCCTGGGCGGACCGCCCGCCGACAACGTCTCGCCGACCGTCCGCTTCGAGATCCTGCATGTGGCCGAAGCCGAGCGGGCTCCCGCGCTGCTGCGCCGCGGCCTCTGACCCCATGAGCTTTCGCCCCGAACCGCCTTTCCAACACGGCAGCGCCCCCACCACCGGCCTGCTGCTCTGCAACCTCGGCACCCCGGACGCCCCGACCGCCGCCGCCACCCGCCGCTATCTGGCCCAGTTCCTGGCCGATCCACGGGTGATCGAGATCCCCAAGCTGGCCTGGTGGCCGATCCTGCACGGCATCATCCTGCGCACCCGTCCGGCGAAGTCGGCGCGCAAGTACGCCAGCATCTGGATGAAGGAAGGCTCGCCGCTGGCGGTCTGGACCGAGCGCCAGGCCAAGATGCTGCAGGGCTATCTAGGCGAGCGCGGCCATCGGGTGATCGTGCGCCATGCGATGCGCTACGGCAATCCGTCCATCGCTTCGCAGCTCGATGCGCTGCGCGAGGCGGGCGCCACCCGATTGCTGGTGCTGCCGGCCTATCCGCAATATTGCGCCGCCACCACCGCCAGCGTGATCGACGACGTGTCGCGCTGGATGCAAAGCCATCGTCACGTGCCGGAGCTGCGGGTCGTCAACCGCTATCACGATGATCCGCTCTACATCGCCGCGCTGGTCGACAGCGTGCGTGCCCACTGGCAGCGCGAAGGCCGGTCCGACATGCTGGTGATGAGCTTCCACGGCATGCCGGCCCGCACCCTGGCGCTGGGCGATCCCTACCACTGCGAATGCCTCAAGACCGGCCGCCTGCTGGCCGAGGCGCTGGGCCTGTCGCCCGCGCAGTACAAGGTCACCTTCCAGAGCCGCTTCGGCAAGGCGCGCTGGCTGGAGCCCTACACCGAGCCCACGCTGCGTAAGCTGGCCGCCGACGGACTGGCCTCGGTCGACCTGATCTGCCCCGGCTTCGCGGCCGACTGCATCGAGACGCTGGAAGAAATCAACATGGAAGCCCGCGAGGCCTTCCTGCACAGCGGCGGCAAGCAGTTCAGCTACATCCCCTGCCTGAACGACCACCCGGCCCATCTGCGCGCGCTGACCGGCCTGGCCGAGCGCCACATGCAAGGCTGGCCGACCCAGACGCCGCCCTCCCCGGCCGAACTGGCACGTCAGCGCGAGGCCGCGCTGATCACCGGCGCGACCAGTTGATCGACGGCCTGGCTGATCGGCAGACTGGCTGATCGGCAGACTGGCTGATCGGCGGACTGGCTGATCGGCTGACCGCTCGATCCCCCACGTCGCGCCAAGCCCGCTCACCCCAAACGACATCGGCGCCCACTGGGCGCCGATGTCACGTCATCCTCGGACCCCGGCCGCGCATGCCGCCAGGGTCCTCGATGCGATCAGGACGTCGTCAGCGCCGTCGCCTCCCGGCGAGCGGCCCGCCACTTCCACACGCGCGGCAAGACCAGCACCAACAGCACGATCGCCAGCAGGCCGGCCGACATCGGACGCTCCAGAAACACCGTCCAGTGGCCGCCACCGATCGACACGCCGTTGCGCAGATGCGCCTCGGCAAGCGGGCCCAGGATCATGCCGACCACCACCGGCGCGGTCGGGAAATCGAAGCGCCGCATCACCACGCCCAGCGCGCCGATGGCCAGCATCACATACAGGTCGAAGGCGCTCTGCCGCATGCCGTAGACGCCGACCGTCGCGAAGATCAGGATGCCCGCATACAGCGGCGCCTTCGGGATCTTGAGCAGCTTGACCCACAGGCCGACCATCGGCAGGTTCAGCACCAGCAGCATCACATTGCCGATGTAGAGCGACGCGATCAGCGCCCACACCAAGGTCGACGAGGTCTGGAACAGCTGCGGTCCCGCCTGGATGCCATAGTTCTGCAGCGCCGACAACAGGATGGCCGCCGTCACCGAGGTGGGAATCCCCAGCGTCAGCAGCGGCACCAGCGTGCCGGTCACCGCCGCGTTGTTGGCCGCTTCCGGACCGGCCACGCCTTCGATGGCGCCTTGGGTGCCGAACTCTTCCTTGTGCTTGGAGAGCTTGCGCTCGGTCGCATAGCTGAGGAAGGTCGGGATCTCGGTGCCACCGGCCGGAATGATGCCGAACGGGAAGCCCAGCCCGGTGCCGCGCAGCCAGGCCGGAATCGAGCGCCGCCATTCCTGACGGGTCATGTGCACCCGGCCCATGGTGTTGAGCTGCAGGTTGCTGCGGCCTTCGTAAAGCGCCACATACAGCGTCTCGCCCACCGCGAACAGGCCGACGGCCACCAGCACGGTTTCGATGCCGTCCATGAACTCCGGCACCCCGGCGGTATAGCGCACCTGGCCGGTGATCTGGTCCAGGCCCACCAGACCCATGGCCAGGCCGATGAACAGCGCCGTCAGGCCGCGCAGCGTGCTTTGGCCCAGCACCGCGCTGACGGTGGTGAAGGCCAGCAGCATCAGGCAGAAATATTCCGGCGGGCCGAGCGTGACCGCGAAATCAGCCAGCACCGGCGCGAACAGGGTGACCAGCACGGTGGCGATGGTGCCCGCCACGAAGGAGCCGATCGCCGCCGTGGCCAGCGCTGCGCCGGCCCGGCCATGCTTGGCCATCTTGAAGCCTTCCAGCGCCGTCACCATGGTGCCGGTTTCGCCGGGCGTGTTGAGCAGGATGGAGGTGGTCGAGCCGCCATACATCGCGCCGTAATAGATGCCCGCGAAGAAGATCATCGACGCCGTCGGATCGACCTGCGCGGTGATCGGCAGCAGCATCGCCACCGTCACCGCCGGGCCCAGGCCCGGCAGCACGCCGATGGCGGTGCCCAGCGCGCAGCCGACGAAGGCCCACATCAGATTGACCGGCGTGCCGGCGGTCGCGAAACCGCCCATCAGTTGGGTCCAGAGTTCAGTCATCTCGATCCCCTCAGAGCCAGCCGCTGGCGGTGATCGCCGGCAGATTGAGCGCCAGCAACTTGTTGAACAGCCAGAACACCGGCGCCGCGATCAGCATGCCGGTGATGCCGTCGATCAGCACCTGACGCGCACCGCCGCCGACGCGGCCCTCGGCGCGGCGCATGCCCCGCACCGCCAGCATGAAGCAGAGCGTGCAGGCGAAGACGAAGCCGATGACGGTGATCAGCGCCGCATTGGCCACGATCGCCGCCACCACCCAGGCCGCCGACATCCAGTCCGCCCGCGGCGCGCCGGAGGGCGGCTCCATCTGACGGAAACCGCCCGTGCGGGCCTCCCACACCAGCCACAGGCCGCAGACCATGAGCGCGATCGACACGCCCCACGGCAAGGCATTCGGACCGATGCCGGCATAACCGGCGTCGGACGGAATCGCGGCCGCACCCACGGCCATCACCGCGCCGATGACCAGCGCGCCGATGCCCACCAGCATCTGATGCAGCGGGCCGGGGCCGTGGTCGTCCGACGGGGACGGATCGGTCGGCAGCGGGCCGCCGCCGGGCGGGACCGGCGAGGCGGTCGGAACGGGCGCGCCGGTGGCGCCGGTCGGGAGAGACTGGGTCATGGCGGGCCTCAGATCATTCCGGACTTGGCCATGATCGCGCGCAGCGAGGCGAACTCGCGATCGACGAATTCATCGAAGGCCTTGCCGGTCAGCACGGCGGGCGTCCAGCCGTTCTTCTCCAGCGCCTCGGCCCAGGCCTTGGAGTTGGTCGCCTTGACCACCATGTCGGTCAGGGCCTGGCGTTGCGCGGGCGTGATGCCGGGAGGCGCATAGACACCGCGCCAGTTGCCGATCTCGACGTTGTAGCCGAGCTCCTTCATGGTCGGAATGTCCAGGCCCTTCATGCGCTGCGGCGCGGTGACTGCGATCGCGCGCATCTTGCCGCTCTCGATGTACTGCTGGAATTCGCTGTAGCCGCTGCCGCCGATGGTGACGTTGCCGCCCAGGATCGCCGCCGTGGCCTCGCCGCCGCCCCGGAACGGCACATAGTTGATCTTGGCCGCGTCCACGCCCACTTCGCGGGCGAGCATCGCCGCGGCGATGTGCTCCGTCGCACCGCGCGAACCGCCGCCCCACTTCACGCTGGCCGGATCCTTCTTCAACTGCTCGACCACGTCCTTCATCGTCTTCAGCGGCGAGCTCGACGGCAGCACGAACACGTTGTATTCGCTGGTCAGGCGAGCGATCGGCGTGGCCTGGCTCAGGCTGACCGGCGGCTTGCCGGTGATCAGTCCACCCAGCATCACCGCGCCCATCACCATCAGCGCATTGGGATCGCCCTTGCTGGCGTTGACGAACTGCGCCAGACCGATCGCGCCGGCTGCGCCGCCCTTGTTGTCGTAGGTCACCGAGGTCGCCGCGCCGGCATCCTGCAGCGCCTTGCCCAGCGCGCGACCGGTGGTGTCCCAGCCGCCGCCCGGATTGGCCGGCACCATGATCTTCAGGTTGTTGGCCGCATGGGCCGACAGCGGCAGCGTACCCGTGGCCGCCAGGGCCATCAGGGACTTCAGGAACTGGTCTCGTCGCATCTGCATGGGGGTCTCCGTTGATTTGTGATGTGTGAAGTGAAGGATGGCCGCGGGTCAAGGCCGATGGCCATGGTCGAGGGGTCTCGCCGCAGGTCCGATGGCGAGCGGCGCGATGTCAGCGTGAGGGGATCGTCCAGCGCGCGCCCGGCATCGCTCGGCCGGTGCCACGGGTCAGCGACCTCACCGGTCCGACCGGGGCAGTCGGGCAAGCGCCGCGCCGCACGCATGGTAGAGCGACGGCGCGCAGGCGGACGATCGGCGCCTCGGGCAGGCGTCGGTGCGGGACGCGGGCCGAACGGCCGGGCGCCGCGGCGGTGGGCTCGCAGGCATCATCTTGTCTCCAGCCTCGATGGGCTTGTGGTCTTGTGTTCTTGTGGTGCAGATGCTGCGCATCGACGCTGTCAAACCGCTGTCGACGCTCTCAGGGTTCACCCCGACTCCCGGCTCCGGCGGCGCTGCCGGACACTGGCGGCATGCATGCCATGACCCTGCTGTTTGTCGAGGACAACCTGGCACTCCAGACCACCGTGTCGCGCTCTTTCGAGCGGCGCGGCATCCAGGTGGTCGGCTGCGGCGAAGGCCGCACCGCCCTGACCCGCTGGCAGGCCCAGCCGCCCGATGTAGTGCTGCTGGACCTGTCGCTGCCGGACATCGATGGACTGGAAGTCCTGTCCGCCGCCCGCGCCGCGCGACTGGCGACCCCCGTCATCATCCTGACCGCGCGCGGCACCGTGGGCGACCGGATCCTCGGCCTCAACATCGGCGCCGACGACTACCTGCCCAAGCCCTTCGACCTGGACGAGCTGGAAGCCCGCGTGCGGGCGCTGGCCCGGCGACACCGCCGCTCGGCCGACCAGGGCGCGGCGGAGACCGAATCCTTCTGCGGCCTGCGGGTCGATGACCAGAGCGGCGCCATCTACCACCTCGGCGTGCCGCTCGAACTGCCGCCGCGCGAAGCCGCATTGCTGCGCGCATTGCTGGCGCGGCCGGGCCAGGCGGTGGGCAAGGATCGGCTGACCGAGCTGGTGTTCGCCGACAGCGCCGATGTGCAGCCGGATGCGGTCGAGGTGGTGGCCTATCGCCTGCGCAAGAAGCTGCCGCCGATGAGCGCCAAGCTCGTCACCCTGCGGGGTCTGGGCTACTTGCTGAAGGCGACGGACTGAGTTGAAGCGCGTCATGTCTTACGGGCTGTCGTCGATGCGCAGCCGCTTGCTGCTGGGCATCCTGCTGCCGGTGACGGTGCTGATCGTCATCAATGCCTACCGGCTGCATGAGGATGCGCTGCGGGCCATCGACACCGCCTACGACCGCACGCTGCTGGCCTCCGCCAAGGCCATCGGCGAGCAACTGGAAGTGGCCGGCACGCCGCAGGCGCCGGTGCTGGTCGCCGATGTGCCCTATGCCGCGCTGGAAGCCTTTGAGGCCGACAACCGCAGCCGCATGTTCTACCGCGTCACCGGCTTCGATGGCCGCTGGGTGTCCGGCTTCGAGGACCTGCCCGCCTGGCACGGCCGGCTGCCCGATCGCGGCGCCTATGCGGCGCTGGTGGATTTCTACGACGACGTCTATCACGGCGAGCCGGTGCGGGTGGCCGTGCTGATCCAGCCGGTGGCGGGTCAGGCGGGCCTGGGCGTGGCGACCATCCAGGTCGCCGAGACCCTGGAGCTGCGCAGCACGCTGGCCAGCCAGGTGCTGCTCGCCACGCTGTGGCGCCAGGCCGCGCTGCTGGCGGTGATCGCGGCGGTGGTGTGGTTGGTGGTGCAGCTCGCCACCCGGCCGGTGCGCGAGCTCAGCCGCGTGATCGCGGCCCGCGACGATGCCGATGTCCGCCCGCTGGCGCTGGCCCATGCGCCGGCGGAACTCGCGCCGCTGGTGGCCGCGATCAATGAGGCCTGGGGCCGTCAGGCGGGTCTGCTGGCGCATCAGAAGCGGTTTGTCCGCGACACCTCGCATCAATTGCGCACGCCGCTGGCGGTGCTGAAAGCGCAGGTGCAGTCGGCGCAGCGCGGCGACGTGGCGCTGTCGCAAGCGATCGACGAGATCGGTCAGACCGTCGACGGCGCCACCTTGCTGGCCAATCAGATGCTGGCGCTGGCCAAGGTCGAGCAATTGCGACAGCAAGGCGACCCGCCGGTCCTGGACCTGGCCGACACGGTGCGGGATGTGGCGCTGGACCTCGCGCCGCTGATTGCGGATGCGGCGCTGGATTTCGAGCTGGACGCGGTGCCCGCGCCGGTGCGCGGGCACGCCTGGGCGCTGCGGGAGCTGGTGCGCAATCTGCTGCACAACGCGCTCAAGCACAGCCCGCGGGGCGGCCGGCTGGATGTGCAACTGCAGCGCGACGGCCATCGGCTGACGCTGTGCGTGCGCGACAACGGCCCGGGCATTCCGGACAGCCTGCGTCCGCAGCTGATGCAGCCCTTCGCGGCGTCCGGCGGTCAGGCCGGCGCGGGACTCGGACTTGCCATCTGCCAGGAGATCGTGCGCTCGCTGGGCGGTGAACTGGCGCTGGACAACCGCCTGCGGGATGGCGTGATCGACGGACTGGACGCCATCGTGCGACTGCCCATGGCGCTCGGGCCGGGTGCGCCCTCAGGATCCGTCTCGGCCGCCCCGTCCGCCGCGCCGGATGCCCTCTCGCCGTCCACGCCGTCGCTCGACCGCCCATCGGCGGCTGCCTTGTCGGAGAATCCGTGACGATGTCCGCTTCCAAAGACTCCTCTTCTGACGTGTCGCCCCGCTCGCGGGGCGCCAGCCTCGACAGCCTGCGCCTGGACAAATGGCTCTGGGCCGCGCGCTTCTACAAAACCCGCTCGCTGGCGGTCGATGAGATCACCAAGGGCCGCGTCACCGTGAATGGCCAGCTGGCCAAAGCCTCGCGCGAACTTCGCCCTGGTGATCTGGTGCGGTTGCGCCAGGGGCCGATCGAGCGGGAGGTGCGGGTCGTCGGCCTGAGCGCGATTCGCGGTCCGGCGCCGGTGGCCCAGACGCTGTACGCCGAAACGCCGGACAGCATCAGCGCGCGAGAACGGGCGGCCGAGGCCCGTCGCCTGGCGCCGGAACCGGCGGACAGCATCGCGCAGGGTCGTCCGACCAAGCAGGACCGCCGGCGCCTGGCCGAATGGGATCGCTGGAGCGCCAGCATCGATTGAGCCGACCGCCCGGCGCGAGGTTGAAGCTGGAACCGCTGCCACCTGTGCGGGTTTCCCCGGATCGGGATGCGAAAATCTCCCTCTTGAACTTCCGGACATCCACCCCAGATGCGGCGGGTCGCCCGACGCGACTGATTCCAGTCGCATGCCGGGCTTTCGCTTTGGGGCATTCCAACCATGACCACCGACCAACACAACGCTGACACTCAGCAACCCGATCTCACCCCGGCGCCTGAGGGCCTGGAAGCCAAACTGGCCGAGACCGAGGCACGCCTGGCAGAAATGTCGGATGCCTATCTCCGCGCCAAGGCGGAGGTCGAAAACACCCGTCGTCGCGCCGACGACGAGGTGAGCAAGGCCCGCAAATTCGCCGTCGAAGCCTTCGCCGAAGCCATGCTGCCGGTCATGGACAGCATGGAGGCCGCGATCGGCCGTCCTGACGCTTCCGTCGAGACCGTGCTCGAAGGCGTGCACGCCACCCGTCGCCAGCTCGGCGCGGCGCTGGAGCGCAACAAGGTGCTGGAGATCAATCCGACCGCCGGCACCAAGTTCGATCCGCACCACCATCAGGCGATTTCCATGGTCCCGGCCGACCAGGACGCCAACACCGTGGTCACCGTCCTGCAAAAGGGCTACTCGATCGCCGAGCGCGTGCTGCGCCCGGCCCTGGTGACCGTCGCGGCCCCGAAGTAAGTCCGGGCGACGTTCAGCCGGTCCTCGCCGCCACCGCGCCACGCGCGGTCGCCCCAGCGAAGACCGGCGCCGAACGACCGAAACCAGGGACCTGTCCCCGATTCGACGCCCCGCCGGCCCTTGAAACCGGCAAAGTTATCCACAGATCAGACAGCAGACGGATCGCGTGATCCGACAGCGCATCCAAACGAATTCAGGAGCTCACCATGGCAAAGAAGATCATCGGCATTGACCTCGGCACCACCAACTCGTGCGTCGCGGTCATGGAAGGCAACACGACCCGCGTCATCGAGAACGCCGAAGGCGCGCGCACCACGCCGTCCATCATTGCCTACCAGGAAGACGGCGAAGTGCTGGTCGGTGCCTCGGCCAAGCGCCAGGCCGTGACCAACCCGCGCAACACGCTGTACGCGGTGAAGCGCCTGATCGGCCGCAAGTTCCAGGAAAAGGAAGTCCAGAAGGACATCAGCCTGATGCCCTACACCATCGCGGCCGCCGACAACGGCGACGCCTGGGTGGAAGTGCGCGGCAAGAAGCTGGCCCCGCCGCAAGTCTCGGCCGAAGTGCTGCGCAAGATGAAGAAGACCGCCGAGGACTACCTCGGCGAGGAAGTGACCGAAGCCGTGATCACGGTGCCGGCCTACTTCAACGACGCCCAGCGTCAGGCCACCAAGGATGCCGGCCGCATCGCCGGCCTGGACGTCAAGCGCATCATCAACGAGCCCACCGCGGCGGCCCTGGCCTTCGGCCTGGACAAGCACGGCGCCGGCGACCGCAAGATCGCGGTGTTCGACCTGGGCGGCGGCACCTTCGACATCTCCATCATCGAGATCGCGGATGTCGACGGCGAGAAGCAGTTCGAAGTGCTGTCCACCAATGGCGACACCTTCCTGGGCGGCGAAGACTTCGACCAACGCATCATTGACTACATCATTGCCGAGTTCAAGAAGGAACAAGGCGTGGACCTGACCAAGGATGTGCTGGCCCTGCAGCGTCTGAAGGAAGCGGCCGAGAAGGCCAAGATCGAGCTGTCCAACAGCTCGCAGACCGACATCAACCTGCCCTACATCACCGCCGATGCATCCGGTCCGAAGCACCTGAACATCAAGCTGACCCGCGCCAAGCTGGAGTCGCTGGTGGACGAGCTGATCGAGCGCACCATCGCGCCGTGCCGCACCGCCATCAAGGATGCGGGCGTGTCGGTCGGCGAGATCGACGACGTGATCCTGGTCGGCGGCATGTCGCGCATGCCCAAGGTGCAGGAGAAGGTCAAGGAGTTCTTCGGCAAGGACCCGCGCAAGGACGTCAACCCTGATGAAGCCGTGGCCGTGGGCGCCGCGATTCAGGGCCAGGTCCTGGGCGGCGAGCGGACCGACGTGCTGCTGCTGGACGTCACCCCGCTGAGCCTGGGCATCGAGACCCTGGGCGGCGTGATGACGAAGATGATCAAGAAGAACACGACCATCCCGACCAAGTTCAGCCAGACCTTCTCGACCGCCGAAGACAGCCAGCCCGCCGTGACCATCAAGGTCTACCAGGGCGAGCGCGAACTGGCGCAGGCCAACAAGAGCCTGGGCGAGTTCAACCTGGAAGGCATCCCGCCCGCACCGCGCGGCATCCCGCAGATCGAGGTGAGCTTCGACATCGACGCCAACGGCATCCTGCACGTCGGCGCGAAGGACAAGGGCACCGGCAAGGAAAACAAGATCACCATCAAGGCGAACTCCGGCCTGTCCGAAGCCGAGATCGAAAAGATGGTCAAGGATGCCGAAGCCAATGCGGCCGAGGACAAGAAGAAGGTCGAGCTGGTGCAGGCCAAGAATCAGGCCGATGGCCTGGTGCACTCGGTGCAGAAGTCGCTGAGCGAGCACGGTGACAAGCTGGACGCCGGCGAGAAGGAAAAGATCGAAGCCGCGATCAAGGATCTGGAAGAAGCCATCAAGGGCGACGACCAGGCCGCCATCGAGGCCAAGACCGAAGCGCTGATGACCTCCAGCCAGAAGCTCGGCGAGAAGATGTATGCCGAAGCCCAGGCCGCCCAAGGCGCCGGTGCCGCGGGTGATGCCGCCGGTGCCGCGGAGGCGGGCCACCAGGCGCAGGCCTCCGCGAAGCCGGCGGACGACAACGTCGTCGATGCCGAGTTCAAGGAAGTCAAGGACACGAAGTAAGCCTTTCGTGCCGGCCTCGCGGTCGGTGCGACAGCCGCCGCGCGAGCGCTGCAAGCCTCGCGCGGCGTTTTTGGTTTGAAGGTTGTGAGCAGGCCCAGGAAACCCCATGGCAAAGCGTGACTATTACGAGGTCCTAGGCGTCGCCAAGAACGCCGGCGAGGACGAGATCAAGAAGGCTTATCGCAAGCTCGCGATGAAGTACCACCCTGACCGCAATCAGGGGGACGGCGCCAAGGAAGCGGAAGAGAAATTCAAGGAGGCCAAGGAGGCCTACGAGATGCTCACCGACGGCCAGAAGCGCGCGGCTTACGATCAGTACGGCCATGCGGGCGTGGACCCGAACCAGGGCTTCCGCGGCGGCGCTGGCGCTGAGGGCTACGGCGGTTTCGCCGAAGCCTTCGGCGACATCTTTGGTGATCTGTTCGGCGGCGGCGGGGCGGCAGGCGGCCGGCGCGCGGGCGGTGGTCAGCAGGTCTATCGCGGCAGCGACCTCAGCTACGCGATGGAGATCACGCTGGAAGAAGCCGCGCGCGGCAAGGAAACCCAGATCCGCATCCCGTCCTGGGAAGGTTGCGAAACCTGCAGCGGCTCGGGCGCCAAGCCGGGCACCAGCGCCAAGAGCTGCGGCTCCTGCGGCGGCACTGGCACGGTCCACATGCGCCAGGGCTTCTTCAGCATCCAGCAGACCTGCCCGCATTGCCACGGCACCGGCAAGATCATTCCGGAGCCCTGCACCACCTGCAATGGCGCCGGCAAGATCAAGAAGACCAAGACGCTGGAAGTGAAGATCCCGGCCGGCATCAACGAAGGCATGCGCATCCGCTCGGCGGGCAATGGCGAGCCGGGCGTGAACGGCGGCCCGTCGGGCGATCTCTACATCGAGATCCGCATCAAGCAGCATGAGATCTTCGAGCGCGATGGCGACGACCTGCACTGCACCATGCCGGTCTCGATGACCACGGCCGCGATCGGCGGCACCATCGAGGTTCCGACGCTGGGCGGCAAGGCCGAGATCGAGCTGCCCGAGGGCACCCAGCACGGCAAGACCTTCCGTCTGCGCGGCAAGGGCATCAAGGGCGTGCGCTCCAGCTATCCCGGCGATCTGTACTGCCACATCAGCGTGGAGACGCCGGTCAAGCTCACCGAGCACCAGCGCAAGCTGCTCAAGGAGCTGGACAAGAGCTTCCGCGACGGCGGCGACCGGCATTCCCCGAATGCCAAGAGCTGGACCGACCGCGTCAAGGATCTGTTCAAGTAAATCGGAGCAGTCTGCGGCGCAGTTATCGGAATCGGGGCCTGCCCCACGCAAACCCGGGATACCTCCCCCGGGAGCGAGGTCGACAATGCACGGGTGAGTCCCACCCCTAGCCTCGACGGGCAGCACGGCCGTCTTCCGACCCCGTCGCTGAGCCTGCGCGCGTCAGCCCATTGCCCGCCTCGCTCGATCTGGAGCGGCGCGGGCTTTTTGTTGTCCGGCCGCTCGGCAGTGAGGCCGCGATGAATTTCGGCAGCGGCGCATTCGCCCACACCCAGGCGCTGGTCATCGACAGCAATGCCAATGCGCGCAGCCTGATGACGGCCCAGCTGCGCGAGCTGGGCGTGGGCCATGTGCGCCAGGCCACCCGCATCCGCGATGCGCGGATCATCCTGGAAACCCAGCCCTACGACATCGTCCTGTGCGACTACTACTTCGACGGCTCCGAGCTGTCGGGCCAGGATCTGCTGGATGAACTCCGGCGCGAACAGCTGCTGCCCTATGCGACCGTCTTCGTGATGGTCACCGGCGAGGCCTCTTACGCCAAAGTGGCGGAGGCGGCGGAAGCGGCGCTCGATGCCTACCTGGTCAAGCCCTACACCAGCGCGGCGCTGGAAGAACGCCTGGCCAGTGCGCGCCATCGCAAGCATGAACTGAAGGCGATCTTCGAGGCGATCGATGCCAAGGAATTCGCCCAGGCGGCGGACCTCTGCCTGGCCCGCTTCGAATCCCGCGGCGCGTACTGGCTGTATGCCGCGCGCATCGGTGCCGAGCTGATGCTGCGGCTGGAACGCCATGACGAGGCCCGTCAGCTGTACGAGGCCATCATCGCGGCCCGCACCGTGCCGTGGGCGCGGCTGGGCGTGGCCCGCACGGAGGTCGCCAGCGGCAACCTCAGCGCGGCCCGTCGGACGCTGGAGACGCTGATCGGCGACATGCCGGATCAGGCCGATTCCTACGACCTGATGGGCCGGGTGCAGATGGAGCAAGGCGAGATCAGCGCCGCGCTCGCCACCTACCGCACCGCCGCCACGCTGACGCCGGGTTGCCTGTCGCGCCAGCAGCATTTCGGCGCGCTCGCGTTTTATGCCGGCGAGCGGGACGAAGCGCTCAAGATGCTGGAACGCAGCGTCGCCCAGGGCTTGCGCTCCAAGCTCTTCGATTGGCACAGCCTGGCGCTCATCGGCTTGATGCGCTTCGATGCCAAGGACCACAAGGGCTTGAAGTACACGCAGGACGCCTTGATGCAGGGCATGGAGCGCCGCCCGAACGATGCGCGCCTGCAGCGCTACGACCTGCTGCTGCGTGGCCTGCGCCTGCTGATGGATCGTCGGCTCGCGGATGCCTTGCAACTGGCGCGCGAATTCGCGGCGTTGTCGAACGAAGAAGCGTTCGATCTGGAAGGGGCCAGCTTGCTGCTGGCGTTCTGGGTCCGGATGGCTCGACAGGACATCCAGCTGCCCGAGATGGAAACCCTGGCTCAGCGGATCGGGCTGCGCTTTTGCAGTTCCAAATCGGCCACCGAAGTGATGGTCAGCATGGCCGAGGGCTACGAGCCCACCACCCAACTGCTGCGGGATGCCCATTCCCGCATCTTCGCGGTGTCGGAAACCGCGATGCGCCATGCGATGCGCGGCGACGCCCGCACCGGCGTGCTGCTGCTGCTCGAACAGGGCAGCACCTCGCGCAATGCGAAGCTGATCGACATGGCGGCGCTGGTGCTCAAGCGCTACCGCGATCGCATCGCCGATCCAGAGACGCTGGAGCCTCGCATTGAGGAATTGCAGAAGCGCTATGTGCAGACCAGCGGACAGGGTCTGAAGGCCGCCCGCGCCGCCGGCGGCATGGCGCTGCGGAGCTGAACCCGCGCTGGCGAAGGTTGCCCTCGGCAGATCGTCGCTCGCATGCTGCGATCGCGCAGTCGTGCCGTCGTGCAGTGCGAACGCGTGGCCGCAGGCCACCACGAATGAACGTCGCGCCACCAACGATCCGGCGCTGAGGGATTGCCCTCACCGGCCAAGGCTCGATGGCGCGCTGACCGGGTGCGATGATCGCCCTGTTTCAGCGCTACTTCAGGTGCAGGCTCTACAAGCCTGGTTGACCTGACCCCGTTCGCCTGCTCTCACGATGTCCTTGCCTGATTCCCACCCTGCCCCCGCCAGCGCCATGAGCGCCAAAGATCGGTCGCAGGGCCGTTCTCCGTTGATGCTGACCTGGTTCGCGGCCCTGTGGATCGGGCTGTTCGGCAATTGGCCGTTGTGGGAGCGCATGGCCGGCATGCCGGATTTCGCCGGCGCGCGCGGCACCGTCTTCATCGTGGTCTTCGCCGGCATCGTGATCATGGTGCTGGGCGCGCTGTTCAGCCTGCTGGCCTGGCGCGTCGCGGTGAAGCCGCTGGTCACGCTGCTGTTGCTGATGACGGCGCCGCTGGCCTATTTCATCGGCAGCTATGGCGTGGTGATCGACAGCGCGATGATCACCAACGCGCTGCAGACCGATGTGCGCGAAACCCGTGATCTGCTGGGCTGGGGGCTGCTGCTGCATGTCGTCGGCATCGCGGTCCTGCCGCTGCTGTGGCTGTGGCGCCAGCGGATTCGCGACACCCGCTGGTTCAAGCGGCTGGGCTGGAATCTGGCGAGCGTGGCGCTGGCGCTGCTGGCCGGCGTCGGCCTGGCGGCCACGCGCACGGCGGACCTGGCCTCGACGCTGCGCAATCACAAGGTGCTGACCAAGATGGTCAGTCCGGTGAACGCGATCTGGGCCACCGGCGCCCTGGCGGCGCAGAAGACCCGCGCGCCCAAGGGACCGCCGGAGGTGGTGGGGGCCGACGCCCGTCTGACGCCGCGCGCGGCGGGTGCCAAGCCGCCACTGGTGATGCTGGTGGTCGGCGAGACCGCTCGCGCCGCCAACTTCTCGCTCAACGGCTATCAGCGCCCGACCAATCCGGAGCTGAGCCAACTGCCGGTGCTCAGCTTCCGTCAGGTGAGCTCCTGCGGCACCAGCACCGCCGCGTCCCTGCCCTGCATGTTCTCGCACCTCGGCCGCGAGGTGTTCGTCGACCATCCCGGCAACCAGGAGACGCTGCTGGACGTGCTGCAGCGCGCCGGCCTGGCGGTGCTCTGGCTGGACAACCAGTCCGGCTGCAAGGGCGTGTGCGACCGCGTGCCGAATGCGCAGGCGATCAATCCGGCGCGACCGGATCATCCATTGCCCGGCAGCCTGTGCGGCAGTGACGGCGAATGCTTCGATGAAGCCCTGCTGCATGACCTCGACGCCCGCATCGCCGCGCTCGACCCGCAACGTGTGGCGCGGGGTGTCGTGCTGGTGATGCATCAGATGGGCAGCCACGGACCGGCCTACTACAAGCGCACGCCGGAAGAGCGCAAACCGTTCAAGCCCGAATGCCAGAGCAGCGCCTTGCAGCAATGCCCGGTCGAGCAAGTCCGCAATGGCTATGACAACTCGATCGCCTACACCGACCATGTGTTGGCGCAAGCGATCCAGTGGCTGGGCCAACAGCAAGCGACCTTCGATCCCAGCCTGCTGTACGTGTCGGATCACGGCGAATCGCTGGGCGAGAACAACCTGTTCCTGCACGGCATGCCCTATGCGTTGGCGCCCGAATTCCAGAAGCATGTGCCGATGGTGATGTGGCTGCCACCGGCGACGCGTCAATCGCAAGGTCTGGATGAGGCTTGCCTGCGTCAGCGTCTGGACACGCCGCTGTCGCATGACGGGCTCTATCACACCGTGCTGAGCCTGAGCGGCGTGCAGACCGCCGTCTATCGCAAGGACTGGGATTGGGTGGCCTCCTGCCGGCGCTGATCGGTCAGGACATCGCGCAGCCCACGTCGAGCGCAGGCACTGCGCACCGGCCGCCGGGTGGCGCGACCGCGTCCTCACAGCCCTTGCTGCGGCGGGCGCGGGGTCCCGCTCCGGTCAGAACAACGACTGCTGCCCTGCCGCCTTGGATGGACGCCGGAATTCGCTGAAATCGAAGGTGTGGCGCTCGCGTCCCAGTCCCAATCGTTGGCTGGCCTTTCGCAGGCGTTGCTGAAGCAACTGAGCCCAGAGCCCTTCGCCGGTGAAGCGGGTGCCGAAGCGCGGATCGTTGTCCTTGCCGCCACGCATGTCGTGCAACCGCGCCATGATGCGCGCTGCCTTGTCGGGCTGATGTTGCGCCAGCCAATCCTTGAACAGCGGCGCGACTTCCCAAGGCAGTCGCAATGGGATGCTGAAGGCGCGGGTGGCGCCGGCTTCGGCCGCGGCTTCCAGGATGCGTTCGAGCTCGGGTTCGTTGAGGAACGGGATGACCGGTGACACGCTCACCCCGACCGGCACGCCCGCGTCCGCCAGCGTGCGGATGGTGCGCAGCCGCCGCTGCGGCGAGGCGGCGCGCGGCTCCAGCACCCTCGACAGACCGGCATCCAGCGAAGTCACCGAGAGATAGACCGACACCTGGTGCCGCTGCGCCATGGGCACGATCAGGTCGAGATCCCGTTCCACGCCGCTGGATTTCGTGACCAGCGAGAACGGATGCCGCGCTTCCGTCAGCACCTCGATCACCGCGCGGGTGAGACCGAGCTTGCGCTCGATCGGCTGATAGGCGTCCGTCGCCGTGCCGAGCACCAGATAGCTGGGCTGGTAGGCCGGTGACGCCAGCGTCTCCCGCAACCGTTCCGCCGCATTCATCTTCGCGACGATGCGGGTTTCGAAGTCCAGTCCTGGGGACAGATTCAGATAGCTGTGGGTGGGACGGGCGAAGCAGTAAATGCAGCCGTGCTCACAGCCCCGATAAGGATTGATCGAGTAGTCGAACCCGATGTCCGGCGACTGGTTGCCGCTGACGATGCGTTTGGCCTGTTCTTCGATGATCTGCGTTTGTGGCGGCAGATGCTGCTCGCTGGCTTCCTGATCCAGCGTGCCCCAGCCGTCGTCGTACTGTTCGCGCGACTGGGATTCGAATCGATGCGCGATCGCCCAGCCGCTGCCCCGGCCCTTGAGCGCATCGGCCTGGACATACAGCGGGGGAGCGGCAATTCGGGTGTCTCGCGGCATACTGTTTATTTATACAGCATGCCGGCACCGACCGGCGGATATTTTCAGCGCCGATGTCGGCCGGGGACGGGCCGAGGCGGCGGTGCCTGTCGATCAGTACTCGTCGCCGCCCGGGCTGACGTAGCCCGGCGCGAGGTTCTCGAACTTCGTGTTGTGCCGCGCGAAGGCCAGCTTCACCGTGCCCACCGGGCCGTTACGCTGCTTGGCGATGATGATTTCCGCCACGCCGGGTTCCTTGCACTCGTCCTTGGTGTAGTACTCGTCGCGGTAGATGAACATGATGATGTCCGCATCCTGTTCGATGGCGCCGGATTCGCGCAGGTCGGACATCATCGGCCGCTTGTCCGGACGGGTTTCCACCGACCGGTTCAGCTGCGACAACGCGATCACCGGGCAGCGCAGCTCCTTGGCCAGCGCCTTCAATCCCCGCGAGATTTCGCCCACGACGGTCGCGCGGTTCTCCTCGCTGCCGCCGCCGTTGCCGCTCATCAGCTGCAGGTAGTCGATGATGATCAGGCCGATCTGGCCCGAGATCCGCGCCTGCCGGCGAGCGCGCGCCCGCACTTCGCTGGGCGACAGGCCGGGGCTCTCGTCGATGTAGATCGGCGCATTGCCGAGCTTGTCCACCGCTTCGGCCAGACGGCCCCATTCATCGTCCTTGAGGCGGCCGGTGCGCAGGTTGCTCTGGTCGATGCGACCGATCGAGCCGACCATCCGCAGCGCCAGCTGGGCCGCGCCCATTTCCATCGAGTAGATGATGACCGGCAGACCTTCGTTGATCGCCACGGCCTCGCCGATGTTGATCGCGAAGGCCGTCTTGCCCATCGACGGGCGGGCCGCCAGGATGATCAGGTCGCCGCGCTGCAGGCCGGCGGTCATGCGGTCCAGGTCGTAGAAGCCGGTGCGCACGCCGGTCACGTCTTCGGCGCCCTGCTCGGCCAGCTCATTGACGCGGTCCATCAGCTCGACCATCAGCCGGTCCATGCTCTGGAAACCCTGGCCGCCGCGCGAGCCTTCCTCGTTGATGCGGAAGATCTTGCCTTCGGCTTCGTCGAGGATCTCGTTGACGGCGCGACCTTGCGGATTGAGCGCGGCGGTGGCGATCTCGTCGGAGGTCGACACCAGCTTGCGCAGGATCGCGCGCTCGTGAACGATCTCCGCATAGCGGCGCAGATTGGCGGCGCTGGGCACGCCTTGCGCCAGCGCATTCAGATACGCCAGCCCGCCGCATTCCTCGGCCTTGCCGACCGAGGTCAGTTCCTCGAACACCGTCACCACGTCCGCCGGCTTGCCGGAATTGACCAGCTTGCCGATCGACGCGTAGATCTGCTTGTGTTCGTAGCGGTAGAAGTCGGTGTCGCTGAGCGTGTCAGCGGCCTTGTCCCAGGCGGTGTTGTCGATCAGCAGGCCGCCCAGCACGCTTTGCTCGGCCTCGATCGAGTGCGGCGGCACGCGCAGGCGGGCCACCTCATCGTCACCGGCGCCGGAACCGGAAGGCGTGGTGGAGAGGATCGCGGACATGTGGACAACCCTGTGGGAAAGCGTTGAAAAAGCTCTGGATGGCGCGGGAGATCCGGTGGACAAGTCCGGCGCCAGAAAGCCGAAAGCCGACCACTTCGCAGCAGTCGGCTTTCTTGTTCTTGCCCCGATCTTGCCGCCTCGAACGAGGCGGCGGGAGGGGGGAATGTCCCAGGAACGCTGCGTAGCGCCCCTGGGGAAGCACCGCCGAAGCGGTGCCGTGGTGCTTACTCGGCTTCGGCGACGACCTGGATCGTCACGTCCACGACCACGTCGGTGTGCGGAGCCACCGAGACGGTGAACTCGCCGACGGTCTTCAGCGGGCCGTTGGGCAGACGCACTTGCGACTTGGCGATGGCATGGCCAGCCTTGGTCAGCGCTTCAGCGATGTCGGCGTTGGTCACCGAACCGAACAGACGACCGTCAACGCCGGCCTTCTGGGTGATGGTGACGGACTTGCCATTCAGCTTCTCGCCCAGAGCCTGGGCAGCTGCCAGCTTCTCAGCGGCGATCTTTTCCAGTTCGGCGCGCTTGGCTTCGAATTCCTTGATCGCCGATTCCGTCGCGCGACGGGCCTGGCGGGTGGGGATCAGGAAGTTGCGGGCGTAGCCGTCCTTGACCTTGACGACATCGCCGAGGTTGCCGAGGTTGGCCACCTTTTCAAGCAGGATCACTTGCATGGTGTTCTCCTCAGACCTTGTGCTGATCGCTGTACGGCAGCAGAGCCAAGTAGCGGGCGCGCTTGATGCACACCGACAGCTGACGCTGGAAGAACGCGCGCGTGCCGGTCAGGCGAGCGGGAACGATCTTGCCGTTTTCGCTGATGAAGTCACGCAGCGTGTCCACATCCTTGTAGTCGATCTGCTCGACACCGGCGACGGTGAAGCGGCAGAAACGCTTGCGGCGGAACAGCAGCGATTGTTGGTTGCGCTTGGGCTTGCGGTCCTTGGAGAACCGACCTTTACCACGTGGCGGGGGCATAGTTGACCTCTTTACGAATCTATCCAGATAAAACGATGTGCGCGAATCGTTGGGGACGCGTGCCGTTCAGTCATTCGTGACGGTGCCAGCGGGAAGCCGGACCTTGAAGCAGCGCCAATGGAATCTCAGGATTCCAGGCCGGTGATATGAAACACCGTGCCGCGACCTTGTTTCTGGGCTGACAGAAAGCCGGTGAATACCGCGCTTTGGGTCAGGCTCAGCGACTGCAGCCGCTTGACGATTTCTCCGATGGCCACCGCCTTGATTTCAAGGACCACCTTGCGGCGGGTTCCGGCTTCGTCGGTCTGGGACTCATGCCGAAGCATCAGATCCAGCGCGGGAAGTCCGGCGGGGGTGTAGCGGAGAGCCGCCAGTTCCAGAATCTGTGCCTGCAGGACCAGTTGGTTCATGCGGGCGTCGGCTCCTGGAACGGTTGATCAGCGAATGGGGGAAACGGGGACGTCAGACTCGCGCCTGCCAGT
Organism: Burkholderiaceae bacterium; assembly: GCA_913776825.1. GTDB lineage: Bacteria > Pseudomonadota > Gammaproteobacteria > Burkholderiales > Burkholderiaceae_C > Roseateles. The sequence continues at coordinate 30,568 of CAJYPV010000020.1, read as the reverse complement.
TCAGGCGGACGCTTCTTGGGGAGCCTTGCGGGCTTCTTCGCGCTCGACAGCCTTCATCATCACGGACGGGGCGGTTTCGGCCTTGTCCTTGGCGACGGTCAGGTGACGCAGCACGGCGTCGTTGAAGCGGAAGCCGGTTTCGAGCTCAACCAGGATTTCCTTGGAGCACTCGATGTTCAGGCACAGGTAATGCGCCTTGGCCAGCTTCTGGATCATGTAGGCCAGTTGACGGCGGCCCCAATCTTCCACGCGGTGCACCTTGCCACCACCGTTGGTGACCAGGCCCTTGTAGCGTTCCAGCATGGCCGGAACTTGTTCGCTTTGATCCGGATGGATCAGCAGAACGATCTCGTAGTGACGCATACACACTCCTTGTGGGTTTCAACGATCGTCGGGAAAAGCTCCCTGCCGACCTGAAAGCCGAACCCCAGCGTCAAGTCGTGGGTCCGGCAAGGGAAGCCCGCGATTCTAGTCGATTCGGGTAGTGGACGTCCAGCGCGAGGAATGCGAGGCGTGAGGAGCGGCCGATCCACCGATCAACCCGGCCACACCACACGGGCCTGGACCGCCCGAGCGGCCGCCGACGGCGGCGGCGTCATCAGGCTGACGACCACCAGCGTGAGCACGCCGGCGGGCAGCCCGAACAAGGCGGCGGAGACCGGCTGAATGCCCCACCACAGCTGCGGATCGCCGGGCAGCCCGATCGCCTGACGCAGACCGGGATGGGCGGTGATCATGTAATACAGCGTCACGCCCAGCCCGACCAGCATCGCGGCGGCCGCACCGTGTTTGTTGGCTCGCGGCCAGAAGATGCCACCGACGAGGACCGGCACCAGACTCGCGCCCGCGAGCGAGAACGCGGCCGACACCAGCAGCAGGATGTCCGCCGGCTTTTGCGCGGCGACGGCTGCGGCGGTCAGCGCGGTGGCCAGCAACAGCGCCTTGGACACCATCACCCGCTGGGTCATGCTGGCGCGGGGGTTGATGACCCGGTAGTAGATGTCGTGGGACAGCGCACTCGAGATCGTCAGCAGCAGGCCATCCGCCGTGGACAGCGCCGCTGCCAGCGCGCCCGCAGCCACCATCGCGGCGAGCACGTACGGAAGACCGGCGAGTTCCGGCGTGAGCAGCATGACGACATCCCCACCGAGCCGGAGCTCGCCAAGTTGCAGCAGGCCGTCATGGTTGATGTCCTGGATGCTCAGCAAGCCGGGGTCGACGCGCATCCACTGCCGCACCCAGGGCGGCAATTCGGCGATCGGCATGCCGACGAGGTGATTGAAGACCTCGTACTTCAGCAGCACGGCCAGGGTGGGCGCGCTCAGATAGAGCAAGGCGATGAAGAACAGGGACCAGGCGACCGAACGACGCGCTTCGGCCACGCTCGGGGTCGTGTAGTAGCGGGTCAGGATGTGGGGCAGCCCGGCGGTGCCGACCATCAACACGAACACCAGCGCCAGGAAATTCCGGCGCGACAGGTCGAAGGCTTCGCGCTCCTGGGGCGATCCGTTCGGGTCACCGGCGAAGGGGCGCGCATGCGGTGGCATGCCGGCCAGCGGCTCGGCGCGCTGATGCTGCTGACGGGCCGCGCGCAGCCACTGCTCGCGCGCCTCCACTTCGGTGCGGGGCAAGCTCGCGCGTTGCTTTTCTGCGGCCTGGATTTGCGCCAGCGGTGCGTCGTCGGCCTTCAATTGCGCGATGTACTGCGAGGCTCGCTGGCGCTCCAGATCGAGCGACTGCGGCAGCTCCGCCACCAGGCGCTCGTAGTCTCGCGCGCGCTGCTCATGCAGGGCCATCACCTGGCGTTCCGCCGGATCGTTCAACAGCACCTGTTCGCGGGCGGAGATCTCATGCAGTTGGCGGCCGGCCGTCATTTGCGGCAACGGCCAGCCCGTCTGCTGCATCGACAGCCACATCACCGGCAGCACATAGGCCAGGATCATGATGATGTACTGCGCCACCTGGGTCCAGGTGACGGCCCGCATGCCGCCGAGGAAGGAACACACCAGCACGCCGCCGAGCCCGACGAAAACGCCGATCTCGAAGGTCAGACCGGTCAGACGCGTCGTGATCAATCCGATCGCGTAGATCTGCGCGACGACATAGATGAAGGACACCAGCACCGCAGCTGCGGCGCCCATCACACGCAGGCCGCGGCTGTCGAAGCGCTCGCCGAGGAAATCGGGCACGGTGAATTGAGCGAAGCGGCGCAGATACGGCGCCAGCAGTAGCGCCACCAGGCAGAAGCCGCCGGTCCAGCCCATCACGAATGCGAGGCCGCCATAGCCGGCGAGGTACAGGCTGCCCGCCATCCCGAGGAAGGAGGCGGCGCTCATCCAATCCGCGCCGGCCGCCATGCCGTTGTAGAAGGCGGGCACCCGTCGCCCGGCCACGTAGTACTCCACGGGGTCGGTGGTGCGGCTGAACACCCCGATGCAGGCATAGACCAGCACCGTCAGCAGCAGGAACGAAAAGCCCAACCACTGCTTGGGCATGCCCCAGCGCTCGAGCACGCCGAGCAACACCACCAGCAACACGAAGCCCACGGTGTAGGCCGCGTAGTTGCGATTCAGACGATGGCGAAAGTCAGCCTCGGGCTTGGACGACATGGGGCCCAATCATCCGCTGCGACGTACGGCGTGGCATCCCGATCTTCCCGGTGGGAAAGACCGTTCTCGACATCGAACCCGCCCTCCACCTCCACCTTCCTTCGCGCAAGCGACAGCGGTAAGCAGCAGTGGACGCACCGCTCGACGTTCCTCCGTCAGTCCTGGGTGATGCAAGGACGGGAGGGCTTGGGGTTTTGGCTCTGCCAAGGCCCCATGCCCTCGCGGCCCAGCGCGCCGAGCGGTGTAGGTGGGCGGTCTCTCGCTTCGCTGGCGTTCACCATCGAGGCACCCCCAACCAGCGCAGCCGGAGAGGCCGTCGCCCACGCTGGCTCAGGCGCTTCGCATTCGCCCTCGTGGTCGACGGCCTCTCCGTTTCACCCACCGAGCAACGCACCGCCAGACGATGCGCAAAAGCAGAAGCAGAAGCAAGAGCCCGAGCACCCCACCCAAAGGCCGCCCGATGTGCGCGGTAACCCAGTCCGGTCAGTCCTCGGTGATGCAAGGACGGGAGGGCTTGGGGTTTTGGCTCTGCCAAGGCCCCATGCCCTCGCGGCCCAGCGCGCCGAGCGGTGCAGGTGAGCGGTCTCACCCCAACCACTCCACCCCCAAGAATCCCACCAACCCAACCCAACCCATCCCATCCCATCCCGACCCAAACCCACAACCGCCAAAAAAGAAAACCGCCCCCTGCCAAAGGCAAGAAGCGGTTTCATTCAGACGCCACCAGACGCGTCATCCTCCGCTCGAAAGAACCTCGCAGCCCAACGCCACGAGGCCCACCCGAGCAGCGAGAGGATCAGCCCTTGGCCAGACGCTGCCAGGTCTCGATCACCGAGTCCGGGTTCAACGAGATCGACACGATGCCCTCGCCCGCCAGCCAGTCGGCGAAGTCGGGATGGTCGCTGGGGCCCTGGCCGCAGATGCCGACGTACTTGCCGGTCGCCCGGCAGGCCGCGATGGCGCGGGAGATCATGGCCTTGACCGCCGGGTCGCGTTCGTCGAAGTCGCCGGACAACAGCTCCAGACCGGAGTCACGATCCAGGCCCAGGGTCAACTGGGTCAGGTCGTTGGAGCCGATGGACATGCCGTCGAAGTGCTCCAGGAACTGCTCGGCCAGGATGGCGTTGCTCGGCACTTCGCACATCATGATGACGCGCAGCCCGTCCTGGCCGCCGGCTGCGGCGCGCTTGAGGCCACGCTCGGCCAGCATCGCGACGACCTGCTCGGCCTGGCGCACGGTGCGCACGAAGGGCACCATGATCTCGACGTTGGTCAGACCCATGTCATTGCGCACGCGCTTGAGCGCCTCGCATTCCATGGCGAAGGCGTCGGAGAACTCGCCGCTGATGTAGCGCGAGGCGCCACGGAAGCCCAGCATCGGGTTCTCTTCGTCCGGCTCGTAGCGCGAGCCGCCGATCAGCTTGCGGTACTCGTTGCTCTTGAAGTCGGAGAGGCGAACGATGACCGGCTGCGGCCAGAACGCAGCCGCGATGGTCGCGATACCTTCGGCCAGCTTGTCGACATAGAACGCTCGCGGCGACGCATGACCACGCGCGACGGATTCGACGGCCTTCTTCAGGTCGGTGTCGACATTCGGATAGTCGAGGATCGCCTTCGGATGGACGCCGATGTTGTTGTTGATGATGAATTCCAGGCGCGCCAGACCCACGCCGTTGTTGGGCATCTGCGCGAAGTTGAAGGCCAGCTGCGGATTGCCGACGTTCATCATGATCTTGACCTGGCAGTACGGCATTTCGCCGCGATGCACTTCGCTGACTTCGGTTTCCAGCAGGCCGTCGTAGATGTAGCCGGTGTCGCCTTCCGAGCAGGCCACGGTGACGAGTTGGCCATCCTTGAGCTTGTCGGTGGCATCGCCACAACCGACCACGGCCGGGATGCCCAGTTCACGCGCGATGATGGCCGCGTGGCAGGTGCGACCGCCGCGGTTGGTGACGATCGCGCTGGCGCGTTTCATCACCGGCTCCCAGTTCGGGTCGGTCATGTCGGTGACCAGCACATCGCCCGGCTGCACCCGCTCCATTTCGGCGACGCTGTCGACCAGCCGCACCGGGCCCGTGCCGATCTTCTGACCGATCGCGCGGCCTTCGGCCAGCACCGTGCCCTGGCCTTTGAGCTTGAAGCGCTGTTCGACCTGGCCTTCGGCCTGGCTCTTCACCGTTTCCGGCCGCGCCTGCAGGATGTAGAGCAGACCGTCGTTGCCGTCCTTGCCCCATTCGATGTCCATCGGGCGGCCATAGTGCTGCTCGATGATCATGGCGTAGCGGGCCAGCTGGATGACGTCGTCGTCATTCAGCGAATAGCGGTTGCGCTGCTCGACTTCCACATCCACCGTCTTCACCAGCTTGCCGGTCGCGGCCTTTTCCTCCGGCGTCGCGAAGGTCATCTGGATCAGCTTGGAGCCGAGGTTGCGGCGGATCAGCGCGAACTTCTCGCGCTGCAGGGCCGGCTTGTGGACATAGAACTCGTCCGGGTTGACCGCGCCTTGCACCACGGTCTCGCCCAGGCCGTAGCTCGAAGTGATGAACACCACATCCTTGAAGCCGGATTCGGTGTCGATGGTGAACATCACACCGGCCGCGCCCAGGTCCGAACGCACCATGCGTTGCACGCCGGCCGACAGAGCGACGTCGCTGTGGGCAAAGCCCTTGTGCACGCGGTAGCTGATCGCGCGGTCGTTGTAGAGCGACGCGAACACTTCCTTCATCTTGTGCAGGACGTCTTCGATGCCGACAACGTTCAGGAAAGTTTCCTGCTGGCCGGCGAAGGACGCATCCGGCAGATCTTCCGCGGTGGCGGAGGAGCGCACGGCGAAGGAGGCGTCGGGGTTGCCTTCGGTCAGGCGCGCGAACTCGGCGCGGATGGCCGCTTCCAGATCCGCCGGGAACGGTTGGGCTTCCAGCCAGCCGCGGATTTCAGCACCGGCTTGCGCCAGCGCACGCACATCGTCGGTGTTGAGGTCGGCCAGGCGCTTCTGGATGCGCGCATCCAGACCTTCGTGGCGCAGGAAATTGCGGAAGGCATGGGCGGTGGTGGCAAAGCCGCCGGGCACCCGCACGCCGGCATCGGCCAGCTGGGAAATCATTTCGCCGAGGGAGGCGTTCTTTCCGCCCACCGACTCGACGTCGGTCATCCTCAGTTTCTCGAAGGGTACGACCAGGGCGGTCGCCTCGAAGCGTGCATCAGACATGGGAAAACTCCGTGATGTTGGAAAACCGGGGCTCCTCGTCCGACGCCATCGGCGCCGCCGTTGGACCTCTGCACCAGACCGCCTCCAGCGGCGTGGCGGAGACGAACGGACATGAGGCAGCGCGCGACAGGTCTTGTCGATTCTTGTGGGAGTCGCGGCGCGGCGTTCATGATGGACAGGGGCAAACTGCGGCCGATTCTACGGGTTCACGCCTCTATGATGTAAACCTGAGTCGGGGACTGGCCAGGAGCCGGAAGGCCTGCGGCACGCGACGTGCCCGCCTGTTTCACCGATGCCCGCCAGCGGTCGTCGCCCCTCCCCGGACACCCGTCCCCACCCGCCCGAATCTTCTCTTCAAGGCCAGTCATGACCCAGCACACCGTGTTCTTCGTCTCGGACGGCACCGGCATCACCGCCGAAACCTTCGGTAACTCGATCCTGGCCCAGTTTGCCGTCAAGGCCCGCCATGTCCGGCGCCCCTTCGTCGACAACGGGGACAAGGCGCGGCAACTGGTGCGCGAGATCAACGAGACCGGTCAGCGCGAGGGTCTGCGGCCGATCGTCTTCGCCACGCTGGTGAACCGCGAGGTGCTCAATGTGGTGCGCCAGGAATGTCAGGGCCTGGTGCTGGACATGTTCGGCACCTTCATCGCGCCGTTGGAGGACGAGCTCAACATCAAGTCCAACCACCGCGTCGGCCGCTTCTCGGATGTGGCCAAGAGCCAGGAATATCACGACCGGATCGAAGCCATCAATTTCTCGCTGGCGCATGACGACGGTCAGTCCGCGAAGAACCTCGATTCCGCCGATGTGATCCTGGTCGGCGTGAGCCGCTGCGGCAAGACGCCGACGTCGCTCTATCTGGCGATGCAGCACGGCATCAAGGCGGCCAACTATCCGCTGATCCCGGAGGACTTCGAGCGTGGCGCCTTGCCGTCACTGCTGGTGCCTCATCGGAAGAAGTGCTTCGGCCTGACCATCGATCCCGAGCGCCTGGCCCAGGTGCGCAATGAGCGCCGGCCCGGCAGCAAGTATGCGGACCTGATGAACTGCCATTACGAGGTGCGCGAAGCCGAGACGATGATGAAGAAGGCCGGCATTTCCTGGCTGTCGTCGACCCACAAGTCGATCGAGGAAATCGCCACCACCATCCTGCGCGACATCCGGCCGGATCGGCTGATGTATTGATCAGCGCGGGGACTGGGCGCGGTGGCACGGCTCACCGCGCCGACGGTGGCCGATCCCGCTCACCCGCACGCGCTCAGCGCGCGCCCGTCAAACGCCGACGCGCCGATTCGTAGAGGCAGATCGACGCGGCGCTGGCCACATTCAGCGATTCTTCGCCGCCCGGCTGCGGAATGCCGACCCGCAGCGCGCAGCGGGCCATCAGCGCCTCCGAAACGCCCTGCCCTTCATGGCCCAGCACCCAGGCGCAGGGCTGCGGCAGATCCGCGGCGTGCAGCATGGCGTCGGCATGCGAGCTGGTGGCCAGCATCGGCACGCGCAGCGCGGCCAGGTCCTGCTCCTGCAGCCCTTCGACCAGACGCAACCCGAAATGCGCGCCCATGCCGGCTCGCAACACTTTCGGCGACCAGAGCGCCGCCGTGCCCTTGAGCGCCAGCACCTGACGGAAACCGAGCGCGCCCGCGCTGCGCAGGATCGTGCCGACATTGCCGGCATCCTGCAGACGATCGAGCACGACGGTATCGACCTGCGGCTCGATCGTCGACATCTGGGGCAGACTCAGCTCGAAGCCGATCTGCGCCGGCGACTCCAGCCCCGACACGGTCTTGAACAAGGCGGCGGGGACCACCAGCACCCGCGGCGCTTCATCGGCCAGCGCACGCAGCGTGTCGTCCTGCGCGGCGACGTCGGTGATCAGCGCCAGTGCGGGACGCAGCCCGCGCTGCACTGCCGCGCGCGCCAGGTGGTCGCCTTCCAGCCAGACACCGCCGAGCTTGCGGTAAGCGCTGCCTTCTTGCGCCAGCTTGCGCAGCCGCTGCAGATGAGGATTGTCGCGAGACGAGATCGGCAACCAGCTCATCGGAACTCCGCCGACGCGCGATCCGCGCCGCGTTCGCGCTTGGCGTTCTCGGTCGCGGCCACCAGCTCGGACAAGGTCGAGCGCACCGGCGCGAAGCTCTGCCGATGCCAGGTGCTGGCCCCGTGCAGGCGCAGCGCTTCCAGATGCTCGCGGGTGCCGTAGCCCTTGTGCGTGGCGAAGCCGTATTGCGGATGCTGCTCATGCATCTGCACGCAGAGCCGGTCGCGATGCACTTTGGCCAAGATGGAGGCCGCAGAGATCGACGGCACCAGCGCATCGCCCTTGACGATCGCCTCCGCCGGAATGCGCAGCACCGGCAGCCGGTTGCCATCGACCTGCACCTTGCCGGGCTTCAGACGCAGCCCTTCGACGGCGCGGCGCATCGCCAGCATCGTGGCCTGCAGGATGTTGATCCGATCGATCTCCTCGACGCTGGCTTCCGCGATGCAGAAGCACAGCGCCTTGGCGCGGATCTCTTCGAACAGCTGGTCGCGCTTCTTCTCGCTCAGCACTTTGGAATCGTTGAGACCGACGATCGGTTGCAGATCGTCGAGGATCACGGCGGCGGCCACGACCGGACCGGCCAACGGACCCCGGCCGGCTTCGTCCACGCCCGCCAGCAGACCCTCGCGGTCCCAGGCGAGACCGAGTTGCTCAGGCGCCAAGGATTTGCGCGATCGCATCGCCGGCCCTTTGCGCGGTATTGCAGCGCAGCGTGTGGTGGATCTCGAGGAAGCGCTGCTGCAGACGTGCGCGCCTCGGCGCGTCGTCCAGCCAGGCCAGCCCTTCGGCAGCGATCTTCTCGCCGGTGCAGTCGTCCTGCAAGCATTCCGGCACCAGCGATTCGCCAGCCAGAACGTTGGGCAGTCCGACCCACGGCATCAAGGCCTTGCCCTTCATCCGCCACGCATTGAACCAGTGCAGCTTGTAGGCGATCACCATCGGTCGCTTGTAGAGCGCCGCTTCCAGCGTGGCGGTGCCGCTGGCGACCAGCGTCAGATCGCAAGCGGCGAGCGCGTCATGGGCGTGGCCATCGAGCAGCGTCAGCGACAAGCCGTCACCGTGCGACTGCACCAGCGCCTCCGCCATCGCGCGCAAGCCCGGCGCCACCGGGATCACGAAGCGCAGCCCGGGCCGCGCCCGCGCCATGCGCTGAGCCGCGTCCAGCAACGGGGGGCCGATGTAGGTCAGCTCGCTGCGACGGCTGCCCGGCAGCAACGCGATGACGGTCTCGTCATCGCCCAGGCCCAGCGTGCGTCTCGCTTCCGCGCGCGGCGGCTCCAGCGGGATTTCATCGGCCAACGGATGGCCCACGTAGGTGGCGCCGATGCCATGCTGATGAAGCAGCGCGGGCTCGAAGGGGAAGAGGCACAGCACATGGTCCGCGCTGCGCTTGATGGTGTGGACCCGCTCCGGGCGCCAGGCCCAGATCGAGGGGCAGACGAAATGCACCGTCTTGATGCCGCCCTCGCGCAGGCGCCGTTCCAGGCCGAAGTTGAAATCGGGCGCATCCACGCCGACGAACAGCGACGGGCGCTCCTGAAGCAGCCGGTCACCGAGCTGGCGGCGAATCGACAGCAGCTCGCGGATGTTCTTGATCGCGTCCCAGTAGCCGAAGATTGACAGCTTGTGGCTGGGCCACCAGGCGTCGAAGCCCTGGCTCTGCATGCGCGGGCCGCCGATGCCCGCGGCGCTCAGCGCCGGCCAGCGGGCCTTCAAGCCCTGCATCAGCAGGCTGGCCAGCAAGTCCCCGGAGGCCTCGCCAGCCACCAGGCCCAGACGAGGATCCGTGGTGGAGGTCATGTCAGCGCACGAGCCCGCGCTTGGCGGTCGCGAGGAAGTCCAGCATCAGCTGGATGTCCGCCACCGTGGCGGCGTCCTGGTCGGCCTTGAGCGCGTCGATCGCCTGGACCGATTGCTCCAGCGTCAGCGCATCGCGGAACAGCAGCTTGTGCATCTGACGGATCATGCCGATGCGCTCATTGCTGAAACCACGCCGGCGCAAACCGGTCAGGTTGACCGCGCGCACCGTCAGCGGATTGCCGTCCACCGTCATGTACGGGGCCACGTCTTGCGCCACATGGCCCTGGAAACCGATCATCGCGTGCGCACCGACATGCACGAACTGATGCACGCCGGTCAGGCCGCCGATGGTGGCCCAATCGCCGACATGCACATGGCCGGCCAGCGTGGCGTTGTTGGCCAGCACGCAGTGGTCACCGACCACCACGTCATGGGCCAGATGCACGTAGGCCATGATCCAGTTGTCCGAACCCACGCGGGTGACACCCTGCTCCTTGAAGGTGCCGGTGTTGAAGGTGCAGAACTCGCGGATGGTGTTGCGGTCGCCGATCACCAGCTCGGTCACTTCGCCGCCATGGCTCATGTCCTGCGGCATGGCGCCGATGGAGGCGAACTGGAAGATGCGGTTGTCGCGACCGATCGTGGTCTTGCCTTCCACCACGGTGTGCGGGCCGATGGTGGTGCCGGCGCCGATGCGCACCTCGGGGCCGATCACCGCGTACGGGCCGACCTCGACGGTGTCATCGAGCTGCGCCTTGGGATCGATGATGGCGGTGGGATGGATCTTGGCCATGTTCGCGTTCGGGAAGCTTTGGGCCTCAGCAGTCCAGCTTGCGCATGGTGCACATCAGGCTGGCCTCGGCGACCGTGTCCTGACCGACCAGCGCCTTGGCGCCGAACTTGTAGATGCCGGCCTTGGCGCGTTCCAGCGTGACGTCCAGGATCAGTTGATCGCCTGGTTCGACCGGACGCTTGAAGCGCGCGCCATCGATGCCGGCGAAATAGACGACATGATTCTCATCGAGCGTGAAGTCGTAGCTTTCGACCGCCAGCAGCGTGGCCGCCTGCGCCAGCGCTTCCAGGATCAGCACGCCCGGCATGACCGGGCGATGCGGGAAATGGCCCTGGAAAAATGGCTCGTTGATGCTGACGTTCTTCAAGGCGCGGATGCGCACGCCCTTCTCCACTTCCAGGACGCGGTCGACCAGGAGGATGGGATAGCGATGCGGCAGCTTCTCGAGGATGGCGTGGATGTCGATGCGGGTCTCGTTCATGTCGTCTTCTTTTCCAGCGTCCGAACGCGCTGTCGCAGGTCATACAACTTGCGCAGCGTTGCTGCGCTCTTTTCCCAGTTGCCTGCTTCGTCGAATGGATACATGCCGGCGTAGGCGCCCGGCTTGGTGATGCTGCTGCTGATCGGCGCCGTCGGGCCGATCTGCACGTTGTCAGTGATCTTGATGTGCCCGTTGATCCGCGCCGCACCGGCGAGGATGCAGTTGGCGCCGATCTCGGCGCTGCCGGCGATGGCCACCGCGCCGGCGACCGCCGTGCCGCGCCCGATCTTGACGTTGTGGGCGATCTGGACGAGGTTGTCGATGATGACGTCGTCCGCGATGACGGTGTCGCCCAGTGCGCCGCGATCGATGCAGGTGTTGGCGCCGATCTCGACGTCATGGCCGATGCGGACCGCGCCGAGCTGCTCGATCTTGACCCACTTCACGCCTGCGTCGCCGGCGGTGGGCGCAAAGCCGAAGCCGTCCGCACCGATCACCACGCCGCTGTGGATGAGACCGCGCTCGCCGATCTGGCAATCGAAACCGAACACGACAAGCGGCTCGAGCCGGGTGCCCGCGCCGATCACCGCGTCATGCCCGACGACGCAATGCGCGCCGATGCGCACGCCGTCACCAAGACGGGCGCCGGATTCGATCACGGCGAAGGGGCCGATCTCGACGTCCTGACCGATGTGGGCATCCGAAGCAACGCAGGCGGTCGGATGGACCGCGGCCACGGCGCGCGTCGGGCGCATGTTCCGCACCCACCACTGGGTCAGTCGGGCGAAATAGAGGTAGGGGTCGCGGGTGACGATGCAGCAGGCGACCTGGCCCTCGCCGCGGCGGGCGGAGGCGGCCTCGGCCGAGGCCGGCGACACGATCACGCAAGCGGCGCCGGTGGTGGCGAGCTGCGGCTGGTACTTGGGATTGGAGAGGAACGCGATCGCGTCCGGACCCGCGTCTTCCAGCGGTGCGATGGCGCGGATGACGGTATCGCCCGCACCAACAAGATCGCCGCCCAAGGCGGCGATCAGCTCTGAAACCTGGATCTGTTTCACTTACTTCTGCGCGTTGAGCAAGTCGATCACCTTTTTGGTGATGTCGACTCGCGGACTGGCATGAACCGCGTCCTGAACGATCAGGTCGTATTTTTCCTGCTCGAAGATCTGCTTGATGACCTTGTTGGCCTTCTCGACCACGGCCGACAGTTCTTCGTTCTTGCGCTGGGCCACGTCTTCATTGAATTCACGGCGCTTGCGCTGCAGGTCGCGATCCTGCTCGATCAGCTCGCGCTGGCGACGCGAGCGCTCGGCTTCGGTCAGCGCAGGGCTGTCCTTGTCGAGCTTCTCGGCAGCGCCGCGAAGCTTGGTCTCCAGTTCGAGCAGCGCCTTCTCGCGGCGACCGAACTCCGCCTGCAGCTTCGCTTCGGAGGCCTTGGCCAGGTTGGTCTCGCGCAGGATCCGCTCACTGTTGACGTAGCCGATCTTGAATTCCTGGGCTTGCACAGCCAAGGGCGCTGTCGCGGCGAGGGCGACAGCAGCAACCGTCTTCAACAGCATGCTCTTCATCAGAATGCAGTCCCGATCTGGAATTGGAATCGCTCGATTCTATCCGTCGGCTTCTTGCGCACCGGCGAGCCATAGCTCAAGCGCAGCGGTCCCATCGGGGACAGCCAGCTGATGCCGACGCCGGCGGAAGCGCGGGTGTCCTTGAACTCCAGCTTTTCGGTGGTGCCCCAGACGTTGCCGATGTCGACGAAACCGAACAGGCGGAAGCTCTTGTCGTTGCCGGAACCCGGCACCGGCACATACAGCTCGGTGTTCAGGTTGAACTTGCGGTTGCCGCCGGTGTAGGAACCGGTGACGTCGACCGGGCCCAGCGTGCCGGGCTCGAACACCCGGACCGAGCCCAGGCCGCCGCCGTAGAAGTTCTTGAAGATCGGATAGGGACGGCCGCCCAGGCCCGAACCCCACGCCACTTCGCCGTTGAACATCAGCGAGAACTTGCGGCCCAGTTGCAGGAACTGCTGGTACTGCACGTTGGCGATCGAGTAGCGCGAATCACCGAACGGGCTCAGTTCCAGGTTGACCCGCTTCATCGAGCCGGCCGTGGGCGTGATCACGCTGTCGCGGTTGTCGTTCTTCCAGCCGATGGTCAGCGGGATGGCATTCGCCGAGGCGCCGAACTGGTTGCGGAACAGGAAGTAGCTGTTGGGCAGACCGGTCGAGGTGGTGATGCGGGTGTTCTCATAGCCGACGCCGAAGAACACCGTGTCTTCTTCAGAGAACGGCACGCCGAACTTCACCGAGCCACCGACCGACGCGAGTTCGTACTCTTCGCCCAGGGTGTTGATCGGCTTGACGGTGCGGTAGAACACGTCGACCGCGCGGGAGATGCCGTCCACGGTGAAGTAAGGATCGACCGTCGACACGCCCAGCGAGCGACCGGTGCTGGCGGTGTTCACCTGGATGCCCAGGTAGTTGCCGGAACCGAAGACGTTTTCCTGCGAGATCGAACCCGACAGCGACAGCTTGCTGGCGCTGGAATAGCCTGCGCCGATCTGGATGTTGCCGGTGGGCCGCTCGGTCACCGTCAGGGTGACATCCACCTGGTCGGGCGAGCCCGGCACTTCGGTGGTGTCGATCGTGACGTCCTTGAAGTAGCCCAGACGCTCGACGCGATCGCGCGAGGCCTTGATGCGGGCGCCGTCGTACCAGGCGGATTCGAACTGGCGGAATTCGCGGCGGATCACTTCATCGCGGGTGCGGGTGTTGCCCGACACCAGCACGCGGCGCACATAGACGCGACGCTGCGGTTCGCCGACCAGCGTCACGACCACCTGGCCGGTCGCGCGATCGATCTCGGGACGGCTTTCCACGCGGGCGAAGGCATAACCGAAGGTGCCGTACAGGTCCTGGAAGTTGCGGGTGGTCTGGGCCACCGCTTCGCCGTTGTAGGGCTGACCGGCCTTGAGCGCGATCAAGCGCTTGAACTCTTCCTCGCGCCCGAGGAATTCGCCTTCCATCTTCACCGCGCTGACGGTGTAGGGCTGGCCCTCGCTCACCGTGATCGCGATGCTGATGCTTTGCTTGTCGGGCGAGATCGTGACCTGCGTGGAGTCGACGTTGAACTCGAGGTAGCCACGGTTCAGGTAGTACGACCGGATGGTCTCCAGGTCGGCATTGAGCTTGGCGCGCGAGTAGCGGTCGGTCTTGGTGTACCAGGTCAGCCAGCCGGTGGTGGTCTGCTCCAGCAAGCCCAGCAGCGTGCTTTCGCTGAACACCTTCGAGCCGAGGATGCGGATTTCTGCGATCTTGGCCGGCTCGCCTTCGGTCACCGAGAAGCTGACGTTGACGCGGTTGCGCTCGATCGGGGTGATGGTCGTCGTGACTTCCGCGCCGTAGAGCGAGCGGGTCAGGTATTGCCGCTTGAGCTCCTGCTCGGCGCGGTCGGCCAGGGCCTTGTCGAAGGGCTTGCCTTCGCCGATGCCGACATCCTTCAGCGACTTGGTCAGCGCATCGGTGTCGAACTCCTTCAGGCCGACGAAACCGACGTTGGCGATGATCGGCCGTTCTTCGATGACGACCACCACCGCGTCGGTGTCGATGTTGATGCGGACGTCCTTGAACAGGCCGGTCGCGAACAGTGCGCGCAGCGCCGCGGCGCCCTTTTCATCGTTGTAGGTGTCGCCGATGCGGAACGGCAGCGCGGCGAAGACGGTACCGGGATCGGTCCGCTGCAATCCATCGACGCGGATGTCCTTGAGAACAAAGGGATCAACGGCCCATGCGGCGCTCGCATGCATCGCGGTGGCCAGCACCGCCAGTTGAATGACATGGGGGCGCATAGGCTCAGGCAGGAATCGGGACATGCGGAAGCTTCAGTGCAGACCCAAGGTGCGGGTCAGATCGTTGAAAAGGGCCAAACTCATCATCAGCAGCACGACGGCGATACCTGCGCGTTGCAGCTGCTTGTGCCACCACTCGGAGACAGGGCGGCCGCTCAGACCCTCGAAAAGATAATACATCAGGTGTCCGCCATCGAGCATCGGCAACGGCAGCAGGTTCAGCACACCGAGGCTCACGCTGATGGCCGCGAGAAAGCTCAGAAACGCCGTCACGCCCAGGTGTGCCGACTGGTCTGCGGCCTTGGCGATCGTGATGGGCCCGCTGAGGTTCTTTACCGAAGCTTCACCGATCAACATCCGGCCCAGCGTCTTCACCGTGAGCGCGCTCAGTTCCCAGGTGCGGCGCACGCCTTGCGTCACCGATTCCAGCGGCCCATCCTTGACCGTCATCCGCGCCGCGTTGTCCTGGAAGCTCGCGCCGATGCGGGCCACGCGCGCATCGGCCTGCCCGTCCATGCGCGGCGTGATCTCGCGGCTGAGGGTCTGACCACCGCGCTGCACCTCGATGCGCAGCGGTTGCGGCTGTCCATCGACCACCGCGCGACGCACGCGCTGAACAAACCAGGCCATGTCCGGCACCGGCTCCTCGTTCACCCGCAGCAACCGGTCGCCCGCGCGCAGACCCGCAGCGTCTGCCGGCTCACCGGCGCGCACGTCCCCGATGATGGGTTCCACATAAGCGCCGCCCAGCCCGATCGCGCGCATGGTGCTGTCATCCAGATCGCGGCTCGGCAGGGTGTCGGTCTCCAGCTTCACCGTGCGGTGCCCGTGACCCTGGCCGTTGGTGACGCTCAGGTAGAGCGGGCGCTTGTCGGCCACCGCCTGAGCCAGATGCCAACCAAGGTCGGGCAGCGAGCGCAGCTCTTCCCATTCGCGACCATCGTCGGAGCGGGCTTGCACCCAATCGCCGGCACGCAATCCCGCGCGCTCGGCCAGACCGCCGGCGACCGGCGTCCCCAGCACCGCTTTCGGTTCCTCGCGCCCCATCAGACCGACCGCCGCGAACAGCAGCACCGCCAGGATCAGGTTGGCCGCCGGGCCCGCCGAGACGATGGCGGCGCGCTGCCACAAGGTCTTGCGGTTGAAGGCCTGGTCGCGCAGCTCGGGCGGCACATTGCCATCGCCTTCGTCGAGCATGCGGACATAGCCACCGAGCGGGATGGCGCTCAGGGTGAATTCGGTGGCGTCGGGATGCTTTCGACGACGCAGCAGCACGCGGCCGAAACCGACCGAGAAGCGCAGCACCTTGACGCCGAAGGCCCGTGCCACGCGGTAATGGCCCCACTCGTGCACCACGATCAGGATGCCGAGCGTGACAAGGAAATAAAGAATCTGAGACAGGGTCACGATGCAGTCCGGTGCCTGGGGCAGTGTGGGGGCAGGATGAGTGCGCGACTCAGGCGGTCGCGGTCCCTGATGAAATCAAATCCCGGGCACGACGACGGGCGCGACCATCCAGCGCCAGCAGGCCCTCGACGCTGTTCACCTCACCCGCTTCAGGCGAAACGGTCTCCAGGGTCTCGCGGTTGACGCGGCAGATCTGATCGAAGCGCAAGCGCCGCTCCAGGAAAGCGGCCACGGCCTCTTCATTGGCCGCGTTCAGCACCGCGGTGCTGCCTTCGGCGGCGCGCAGCGCCTGCCACGACAGATGCAGCCCCGGGAAGCGATGCGCATCCGCTTCCTCGAAGCTGAGGGACGGCGTGTTCAGCAGATTGAGCATGCCGGCGCCGGATTCGATTCGTTCCGGGAAAGACAGGCCATAGGCGATCGGCACGCGCATGTCGGGCGTGCCGAGTTGCGCCAGCACGGAATGGTCGCGGCACACGACCATCGAATGCACGATGCTCTGCGGATGAATCAGCACCTTGACCTGCTCCGGACGCAGGTTGAAGAGCCAGCGCGCTTCGATCACCTCCAGCGCCTTGTTCATCATGGTCGCCGAATCCACCGAGATCTTGCGGCCCATCACCCAGTTCGGATGGGCGCAGGCCTGCTCGGGCGTGACGTCGGCGAGGGTCGATGGATCACGCTGGCGGAACGGGCCACCGGAGGCGGTCAGCACGATGTGATCGATGCGCTGGTGCCAGGTCTGCCGGTCTTCCGGCAGACACTGGAAGATCGCGGAATGCTCGGAATCGATCGGCAGCAGCGTGGCACCGCCCTCCTCCACCGCGCGCATGAACAGCGCGCCGCCGAGCACGATGGCTTCCTTGTTGGCGAGCAGCAGCCGCTTGCCGGCACGTGCGGCCGCCATGGCCGGCGCCAGGCCCGCCGCGCCGACGATCGCCGCCATCACCGCATCCACCTCAGGATGCGCCGCCACATCCGCCAGCGCCTGGGGGCCTTCGAGCACTTCGGTCGGCACACCGGCCTGCCGCAGGCCGTCGCGCAGACGCGCAGCCAGACCGGCTTCGGGCAGCACCGCATAACGCGGGCGATGCGCCACGCACTGGGCCAGCAATTCCTCGACCCGGCTCATCGCCGAAAGTGCGAACACCCGGTAGCGGTCGGGATGACGCGCAATCACATCCAGCGTATTGGTGCCGATGGATCCGGTCGATCCCAGCACGCAGACCTGTTGGGGCTGACGGGAAGAAGCAGTCATCACAAGGTCGTCACAGTCGGATCAAGAATGAAGCACGGAGCGGCCTTCGCCACCGTGATGCGAGCGATGCCCGCTGCGGCATTTTGCAGGAGGCGACTGACGCCGCCCATCACCGCGACCTGCGTGAAGTGTCGACCAGGCCTCCAACGGGCCGCGGCCGAAGGCGCAGCACGCCCAACGGTTGCTGTGACCATCGCAGGGGTCTGGTCGATGGAGGCGGCCATCGTCGCAGACATGCCAGGGGTCGGCGATTTGGCCGGCACGGGTCAACGATCGGTGAAAGATCGATGAGCGATGGGTCGGCGCGCGGTCAGAGGGAGCTCAAGGCCAGCGCCAGCGGCAGCACCGGGAGCAGCGCATCGACACGGTCCAGCACCCCGCCGTGACCGGGCAGCAGCTGGCTGCTGTCCTTGGCCCCGGCCGCGC
Organism: Burkholderiaceae bacterium; assembly: GCA_913776825.1. Classification (GTDB taxonomy): domain Bacteria; phylum Pseudomonadota; class Gammaproteobacteria; order Burkholderiales; family Burkholderiaceae_C; genus Roseateles. The sequence continues at coordinate 12,692 of CAJYPV010000020.1, read as the reverse complement.
GCTTGACCAGCGATTCGAACAGGTCCCCGACCACGCTCATCGCGGAGAGGAACACCATCGCCAGGATGGCGACCACGCCGAGGCGGCCGACCATCACGCTGTACAGGCTGGGCGAATCGACCGCCACACGGACGTCGATGACATGCACCCACACGAAGCCCAGCAGGATCACGCCGAACAGGCCGCCGATCGCGCCTTCCCAGCTTTTGCCGGGACTGATCGCAGGTGCCAGCTTGCGTTTGCCGAAGGCCTTGCCGGCGAAGTAGGCGGCAATGTCGGCCATCCAGACCAGGCACATCGCCGACAGCAGGAAGTTGATGCCGCGCGCCCGTGCGGTGATCAGCGCCAGCCAGGCAGCCCACAACAGCACGGCGCCCAGCGCCAGACGCAGCAGCGACGGCAGGCGCGGCCAGCCGGCCACGCCCACGCGCAGCGCATGCACGCCGCCCAGCACCCACAGGCCGCCGGCCAGCCACCAGCACCAGGCCGGGACCTGCTGGCCGAACGCATACACGGTCCCCGCGCAGGCTGCGGCGAGCGCGCCGCCATACGCCAGCGCGGGCGCGCCGGGATGGCCATTCAGACGGGACCATTCCCAACCGGCAGCGGCGATCATCGCCAGCGTCAGCAAGCCGAAGGGCCACGGGCTCGCCGCGAACAGCGCGGGCAGCAGCAGCGCCAGCAGGACGATGGCGGTGATCACACGTTGCAGCAGCATGTCAGGCTTCCTGGGTGACGCCGGGCTGGCCCGGGAGGTTCACGCCGCCGAAGCGACGGTCGCGCGCGCGGAACGCGGCGATGGCCTCGTCCAGTTGCGCTTCGCCAAACTCCGGCCAGAGGCAGTCGGAGAACACGAACTCGGTGTAGGCCGTCTGCCAGAGCATGAAGTTGCTGATGCGCAGCTCGCCGCCGGTCCGGATGAACAGGTCGGGATCCGGCGCATAGCTCATCGCCATGTATTCGGACAGCTTGGCTTCGGTCAGCTCGGCGGCGGGCACGCCGGCTTCGATGGCTCGGCGGCAAGCCTGGACGATGTCCCAGCGGCCGCCGTAGTTGAAGGCCACATTGAGCGTCAGCTTGGAATTGTGCGCAGTCGAGTTTTCAGCCTCGGCCCAGGCGGCCCGCAGCTTGTCGGAGACCGCTTCACGGTCGCCGACGATGCGGATCCGCACGCCCATCGCGCCCATGCGAGCGAGATAACGCGACACCGCGGCCAGCACCAGGCCCATGAGGCCGGAGACCTCGTCGCTGGGGCGCTTCCAGTTTTCGCTGCTGAAGGCGAAGACCGTCAGGTACTCGATCTCGCGATCGATGCAGGCCTGCACCACCCGCACCAGCGCATCCACGCCCTGCTTGTGACCGAAGAAGCGGGGCAGGAACCGCTTCTTGGCCCACCGTCCGTTGCCATCCATGACGATGGCGACATGGCGGGGCACGCCCGCCTTGTTGTTGGCACTCACGAAGCGAGCGCGCTCAGACGGCCATGATCTCGGCTTCCTTCGCCGAAACCAGTTTGTCGATGTCGGCGATCACGCGGTCGGTCAACTTCTGGACTTCGTCCTGGCTGCGACGCTCGTCGTCTTCGGTGATCTGCTTGTCCTTGGCGAGCTTCTTGGCTTGCTCGTTGGCATCGCGGCGCAGGTTGCGCACGGCGACCTTGGCGTCTTCGGCGGTGTTCTTCACCACCTTGATCAGGTCGCGGCGGCGCTCTTCCGACAGCGGCGGCATCGGCACGCGGATCAGGTCGCCTTGCGACGCGGGATTCAGGCCCAGATCGGATTCGCGGATCGCTTTCTCGATCTTGGCGCCCATGCCCTTTTCCCAAGGCTGCACGCTCAGGGTGCGGGCGTCGAGCAGGCTGACGTTGGCGACCTGGGAGATCGGCACCGGCGAGCCGTAGTAATCGACCTGCACCTGGTCCAGGATGCCGGGGTGGGCGCGGCCGGTGCGGATCTTCTGCAGTTCGGACTTGAACGCCTCGATGGACTTGGCCATCTTGGTTTCAGCGTTCTTCTTGATGTCGGCAGTGGTCATGTTCTTTTCCTCGATCAGGGGACGGTGCGTTCACGGGCAGCGTGTGGCCCGTGACGGTCTCTCACACCGGTCCGGTCAGACGTGCACCAAGGTGCCTTCGTCTTCACCCATCACGACGCGCTTGAGCGCGCCGGCCTTGAAGATCGAGAACACCTTGATCGGCAGTTTCTGGTCGCGGCACAGCGCGAAGGCGGTGGCGTCCAGGACTTGCAGGTTCTTGCTGATGGCTTCGTCGAAGCTGATCCGCGAGTAACGCGTCGCGTGGGGATCCTTCTTCGGATCGGCGCTGTACACGCCGTCGACCTTGGTCGCCTTCAGCACGATTTCCGCACCGATCTCGGCGCCGCGCAGGGCAGCGGCGGTGTCGGTGGTGAAGAAAGGATTGCCGGTACCGGCGGCGAACACCACGACCTTGCCCTCTTCGAGGTACTGCAGGGCCTTGGGGCGCACATAGGGCTCCACGACCTGCTCGATCGCGATGGCGGACATGACGCGAGCGGTCATGCCTTCTTGGCGCATGGTGTCGGCCAGGGCCAGCGAGTTCATCACCGTGGCCAGCATGCCCATGTAATCCGCCGTGGCGCGGTCCATGCCCACGGAACCGCCCGCCACGCCGCGGAAGATATTGCCGCCGCCGATCACGACGGCGACTTCCACGCCGAGACGCGTGACTTCCTGGATCTCCTGGACCATGCGAACGATGGTCGCGCGGTTGATACCGTAGGCATCATCGCCCATCAGGGCTTCGCCGGAGAGCTTGAGCAGGATGCGTTTGTGCGCGGGCATTGTTACCTCTTCAATACAGCCATGGAGTGCGCCTGCAAGAGCCTCGTGGGCAGCGCTCGAGCGCAGGCGCAGGCACAAGTGTAAAGGGCGCCAGAGGCGCCCTTTTGAGTCGCGGAGCTTATTGCCCCTTGCTGGCGGCGGCCACTTGCGCAGCCACTTCGGCCGCGAAGTCGTCGACCTTCTTCTCGATGCCTTCGCCGACCACGTACAGGGTGAAGGACTTCACCGTGGTGGCCTTGTCCTTCAGCATCTGGGCGACGGTCTGCTTGCCATCGGCGGCCTTCACGAAGACCTGATCCAGCAGCGAGACTTCCTTCAGGAACTTCTGCACCGAGCCATCGACCATCTTGGCGACGATCTCGGCCGGCTTGCCGGATTCAGCGGCCTTCTCGGCAGCGATCTTGCGTTCCTTCTCGACCAGCTCGGCCGGCACTTCGGCCGACGACAGCGCAGCCGGCTTCATCGCGGCCACGTGCATGGCGACGTCCTTGGCGGCGACTTCGTCACCGTCGAACTCGACCAGCACGCCGATGCGGGTGCCGTGCAGGTAGGAAGCCAGCTTGCCGCCCGACGCATAGCGCTTGAAGCGGCGGATGGTCATGTTCTCGCCGATCTTGCCGATCAGGCCCTTGCGCACGTCTTCCACCGTCGGGCCGAAGCCTTCTTGCGACAGCGGCAACGCGGCCAGGGCGTCGACGTCCGCCGGGTTCTTCTCGGCGATCAGGCCGGCGACGGCGTTCACGAAGGCCAGGAAGGCGTCGTTCTTCGACACGAAGTCGGTTTCGCAGTTCACTTCGACCAGCGCGCCGGCGTTGCCGACCACGGCAGCGGCCACCACGCCTTCAGCGGTGATGCGCGAGGCAGCCTTGCCCGCCTTGTTGCCCAGCTTGACGCGCAGGATCTCTTCCGCGCGGACCATGTCGCCGTCAGCTTCGGTCAGTGCCTTCTTGCACTCCATCATCGGTGAGTCGGTGCGGGCGCGCAGCTCGGCGACCATGCTTGCGGTAATTGCAGCCATTTCAATCTCCGTAGGTCACAGGCCGGCGATCACGCGCGGCCTGCTGAAATCTGATTGGAAAAAAGGGGCTGAATCAGCCCCCTTGTGGAACCCTCGCGGGCAGTCGGGCGAATCACGCGCCTTCGTTGACTTCCACGAATTCGTCGCCTTCGGCGGCCACGGGCTGGGCTTGCTCGTGCGTCGAGTTGGCGCGACCTTCCAGGACCGCGTCAGCCACAGCCTTGGCATACAGCGCCACGGCCTTGGCCGAGTCGTCGTTGCCAGGGATCACGTAATCGATGCCGACCGGCGAGTGGTTGGTGTCGACGACGCCGATGACCGGGATGCCCAGCTTCTTGGCTTCAGCCACGGCAATCTTGTGATAGCCGACGTCGATCACGAACAGCGCGTCCGGCAGGGCAGCCATGTCCTGGATGCCGCCGATGTTCTTTTCCAGCTTGGAGATGTCACGCTGGAACATCAGCGCTTCCTTCTTGATGGAAGGCTGGGTGCCGGCGTCGACTTGCGTCTGCATGTCCTTCAGCTTCTTCAGCGAGGTCTTGACCGTCTTGAAGTTGGTCAGCGTGCCGCCCAGCCAACGCTGGTTCACGCTCGGCACGCCAGCGCGCTCGGCTTCAGCGGCGACGATGTCGCGAGCCTGGCGCTTGGTGCCGACCATCAGGATCGTGCCGCGCTTGGCAGACAGCTGGCGCACGAACTTGAGGGCTTCCTCGAACGCGGGCAGCGTCTTCTCGAGGTTGATGATGTGGATCTTGTTGCGATGGCCGTAGATATACGGGGCCATCTTGGGGTTCCAGAAGCGGGTTTGGTGACCAAAATGGACGCCGGCTTCCAGCATCTCGCGCATCGTGACGGACATATCTTCACTCCGAAGGTTGGTTCTAGAATCCGGCACGAATTGCAACGACTGTTGATCGCTGCAACACCTTTGATTGCCGAATCCGCGAATTTGCGAGGTGTCCCAAAGTCCTTCCGCTCTCAGCAGTTCGACAAGAACCGCTCCGAACGTCAGAGGAAGCCCATGCATGGTCGATGACCGACCATGAACCTGGGGCCTGAGCCCTCAAGCTCCAGAACCCCGTGAACCCCGACCTGACACACCCCGCGTTGATGCCAGCGTCCAACCACCACGGTTGGCTTATCCGGCAAAAACCCGGCGAGTATAACCAACTTTTGCATGCCGATCGATCTCACCGAGGCCCTGACGCAGCTGCGCGAGGGCCGATGCGACGCGCGCACCCTGCTCTCGCACAGCCTCGAACGGGCCCGCAGCCCCGCCTGTGAACGAGTTTTCATCCGGACCTTCTTCGACGAAGCCACCGCCGCCGCCGCGCAGGCGGACGCCTGCCGCGCGTCGGGCCAGCCCCTGCCCGCGCTGGGCGGATTGGCGGTCTCCGTGAAGGATTTGTTCGATGTCGCCGGACACCCGACCACCGCCGCCTCCGCCACGCTGGCCGATGCGCCCGCGGCCCTCGCCGACGCGCCCGCCGTCGCACGCCTGCGCCGAGCCGGCGCTGCGCTGATCGGCCACACCCAATTGAGCGAGTTCGCCTTCTCGGGCGTCGGCATGAACCCGCACTGGGGGACACCGCTCAATCCCGTGACCCGCGTCATCGATGGGCGCGACCGCATTCCGGGCGGCTCCACCTCCGGCGGTGCGGTGAGCGTCGCCACCGGCGCCGCCTGGGCCGCCCTGGGCACCGATACCGGCGGCTCCTTGCGCATTCCGGCGGCGCTGCAGGGATTGGTGGGATTCAAGAGCACGGCGCGCTGCGTGCCGCTCGACGGTTGCGTGCCGCTTTCGCCCTCGCTGGACACCGCCGGTGCGATCAGCCGATCGGTCCGCGATGCCGCCCTGCTGCATGGGCTGCTCGCCGCGCAAGCGCTCGCGCTGACACCACGCGGCCTGGCTCAGCGGCGTCTTTTGATCGTCACCGAGCTGATGCAGGATGAGCTCGAACCCGCCGTCGCCCAGGCCTTCGATCGCGCCCTGCACACGCTCAGCGCCGCGGGCGCGCGGATCGAGGAACGCTCGGTGCCGGCGATGCAACGCATCAGCGAGCTGCAAGCCGGCGGCGGCCTGCCCGCCTATGAAAGCTGGCAATGGCATCAACAACGACTCGCCACCCGTGGCGACGATTACGACCCGCGCGTGGCGCTTCGCATCCGGCGCGGTCAGACGATTTCATCCGATCAACATCAAGCCCTGCTCGACGCCCGGCGTCGCTGGATCCACGACATGACCCTCGCCCTGAACGGCTTCGACGCCGTGATCAGTCCCACCGTTCCGATGCAAGCCCCCGAGATCGCCCCGCTGCAGCACAGCGATGAGACCTTCTTCGCCACCAATGCGCGCCTGCTGCGCAATCCGTCGGTGGTGAACCTGCTGGATGGATGCGCCCTCTCGCTGCCCTGCCATCGGCCGAATGAATTGCCGATCGGGCTGATGTTGTGGCGCACCGGTGGCCATGATGCGGAGCTGCTGTCCACGGCGGCCGAGGTGGAAGCCGCCCTCACGTCGATCACGGAGGCGCACTGACATGCGAGTGGCCGTGATCGGCGCCGGCCTGGCCGGCGTCTCCTGCGCCTATGAACTGGCGCTTCAGGGGCACGAAGTGCATGTCTTCGAACGCGACACCAGCGTGGCGACCGGCGCCAGCTTCGCGCCGCCCGGACTGATCGCCCCCGGCCTGATGGCCGGTCGGCCGGCCTGGCCGATGGCCTGGCGCGGGGCGCCCCGCCAGCTCGGCTGGCGCTGGGCGCATTGGCGTGCGCGGCGCGCCGGCGCGTCGCAGCCGGTGGCCGCCGGGCTGCATGCGCTGGCGCTGCGAGGCCAGGCGCTGATGGGCGTCTGGCGACGGGAACTCCAGCTGGAGATCGAGCGCGAGGCCGGCATCCTGCTCCTGTGGCGTCACGCCAAGGATCAGAAGGCCGCCACGCCGCTGCTGGCGAGGCTGCAAGAGCGCCAGGTGCCGCATCGGGCGCTGGAGCCGGCAGGCTGCCGCGAGATCGAACCGGGGCTCAATCCCGACACGCCGCTGGCGGGCGGCATCCATCTGCCGCAGGACGAAGCCGCCAACGCGCGACAGTTCAGCCAGGCACTGAAGCAGGAAGCCCAGCGACTCGGCGTGCAGTGGCATTTCAATGCGGACGTGCTGCGCATCGAGCCCGGACCACCACCGAGCCTGCAACTGGCGACCGGCCAACCGCCGCGTGTCGATGCGGTGATCGTCTGCGCCGGAAAGGGTGCGGCCAACCTGCTCACGCCGCTCGGCCTGCGCCTGCCGTGGGCGACGGTGCATGCGCACAGCCTGACCGCACCCCTGCGCTTGCTGGAGGCGCATCCCGACCTCGGCCCGCGCGCGACGGTGGTGGACATGAGCCTGTCGGTCAGCCTGACTCGACTCGGTCAGCGGGTGCGCGTTGGCGGCGCGCATGAGCTGGGCGGCGCGGGTCAGCAGCCGGATGGCAAGTCGATGAGCGCACTGCATCAGGCCGCACACGACTGGTTCCCCGGCGCCTTGCTGGCCAATGGCCAGCAGCGCTGGAAGGCGTCGCGCCCGATGCTGCCGGACGAGTTGCCATTGATCGGCGACAGCGGCGCACCTGGCGTCTGGCTCAACGTCGGACACGGCGACTGGGGATGGGCACTGGCGGCGGGCGCAGCGCAGTTCCTCGCTGCGCGGCTGGCGCAACGGGATCCGGAGATCGACGTCTCGATGCTCTCACCCAGCCGCTTCAAGTAAGCCCGAGCGCGCCACGACCAACGGCGCACCCGCGCTGACTGGCGCAGCGCCACGATCACCGCGTGATGCCGCCATGGAAACACGCGCCGACTCAAGCGGTAGAGTCGCACGCATGCATGCGCTGCTCCCCACCTCCCGAGACTGGCCACTGCACGATGCCGCAGCCAGTCGCGCCATCGAGGCCGCCGCCCTGGCTCGGCATCCCGCTCACACGCTGATCGAGCGCGCGGGCCTGAGCGTCGCCCGACTTTCGCTCGCCATCGCGCCGCATGCGGCGCACATCGTCGTGATGGCGGGACCGGGCAACAACGGCGGCGACGGATTGATCGCTGCGCGACACCTCGCAGACGCCGGCCGTCGCGTCACGGTGGTACGCATCGGCCCAGCACCCGCGGCCGACAGCGACGCGGCGCATGCGCTGGCGCTGTCGCGGGAAACGACCGCGGTCGCACTCCGATTCGGCACGCTGGAGGACGTCTCGAACGACCGCGTCGATCTGGTCATCGATGCCCTGCTGGGACTCGGTGCGAGCCGCCCGGCGCAAGGCGATCTGGCCGCGGCCATTCGCGCGGTCCACGCGCTGCGCCGCGCGGGCGCACCGGTGCTGGCCGTCGATCTGCCCAGCGGCCTGAACGCCGACACCGGCCAGCCGCTCGGCGCCGATACGGTCACCGCCGACCACACGCTCAGCCTGCTGACGATCAAACCCGGCCTGCTGACGGGCGAGGGACGGGATCGCTGCGGACGACTCTGGGTCGACGATCTCGGTGTCTCTCCGGAGTCACCGGCCACTGCGCAACTGATCGGGCGCTCGCGCATCGACGATTGGCAACGCCGCTTCGCACGGTCCGCCGCCAGCCACAAGGGGCGACACGGGGATGTCGTCGTGCTGGGCGGCGCGCCGCAGATGCGCGGCGCTGCCTGGCTGGCCGCGACGGCGGCGATCTCTGCGGGCGCGGGTCGCGTCTACGCCGCACTGCCCGACGATGATGGCCAGCCCTGGCCCGCGCGCCCGGAGCTGATGCACTGGGATACCGCGCGATGGCAATCGCCGCCCCAGCAGTGGCAGGACGTCATCGCGGTCTGCGGATGCGGCGGCGGCACGGCGATCGCTGACGCCTTGCGCCTGGTGCTCGCGCATGCCCATCGCGTCGTGCTCGATGCCGATGCGCTCAATCTGATCGCGGCTGATGTCGCGCTGCAGGCGGCGGTGACGGCACGTCGCGCTCACGGACTCGCCACGATCATGACGCCCCATCCGCTCGAAGCGGCGCGGCTGCTCGGCGGGTCGACCGCCGCGGAGGTCCAGCGCGACCGCATCGCCGCTGCGCAATCGCTCGCACGCCGCTTCGATGTCGCGGTCGTGTTGAAAGGGTCGGGATCCGTCATCGCCGATGCGATCGGTGAAGAGCGGTGCGATGAGCGCAGCGGCGCGAGCCTCCCATCCCACCGCGGCACGGACAGCGAGTCGGACGAACCTTCCTCAAAGGAAGTCCTCGCGCTTCATCCTGCGGAAGCGCAGCCGGGGCGGATATCGATCGCCATCAACAGCACGGGCTCCTCATCCCTGTCGACGGCCGGCACCGGCGATGTCCTGGCCGGCTGGCTGGGGGGACTGTGGGCGCAATCCACGGACGTGACCCCATTCGAACTCGCCTGCACGGCCGTGAGCTGGCACGGCGCGGCGGCCGAGTCGCATCGCGGGCCGATGCTCGCCGCCGATCTGGTGAGCGCCATGGCAGCGCTTCACGACATCGCGCGCTGAGCTGACGAGACGCCCGACGGCGACGGCGATGGCGAGGTAGACGTAGACGTATACGGCGATGGCGATGAGGTCGTCCCGCTCCTCACCTGCCGGTCGATCGTCGATCACACGGACCCGCGCTTCCCGCGCGGTTCGCCTTCTCTGCCGGACCTGCCCTGCCCTGCCGACCAAGCAAAAGGCGCACGACCTGCGTGCGCCTTTTGGGATGATTCTGCAGACGATCCGTCGCCGGATCGGGCTGCCAGATCGACGGTCAGCCGCGCTTGCGACGGGTCGCCGACTTGGTCGCGGCTGCGCTGCTGCTGCTCTTGCCGGCGACCGACTTGGCGGACGTCCGAGCGGTCTGCTTCGCGGCCTTGACCGGATGGGTGGAGGCGCCCTTGGTCGCTCGCGCGGCCTTGCGACGCTCCACCTTCAGCGCGCGATCCGCCTGCTCGATGCGCTCGAGCGCATCCACGGCGGTCGGCGGATCGGGAGGCGGCATCGGCATCGGTTCGACCGTCGCGGCAGGTGCGGCGGCGGCCAGTTCGCGGCGCACGCGCTTGTCCGCACGCTTGTCGTGCCGACGGCCCTCGCCACCGTGCTTGTCGCGCATGCCGCGCTGCAGTTGCTTGGCATCGTCCTGGTCGCGCACCAGACGGAAATCGATCTTGCGACCATCCAGATCCACGCGGCTGACCTGCACCTGCACGCGCGCGCCGGTGCCGTAGCGAATGCCGGTGCGCTCGCCGCGAAGCTCCTGGCGGACATCGTCAAAGCGGAAATATTCGCCGCCGAGCTCGGTGATGTGGACCAGGCCTTCCACATACAAGGCATCGAGCTGCACGAACAGGCCGAAGCTCGTGACCGCGCTGACCGTGCCGGAGAATTCCTCGCCGAGATGGTCGCGCATGAAGCGGCACTTCAGCCAGGCTTCGACATCGCGCGAGGCCTCGTCGGCCCGGCGCTCATTGGCGCTGCAATGCGCGCCGACGATTTCCCAGCGTTCCGCCTCGGTGGACGCGGTCGCGGGATTGAGCGTCTTGGTGGGGCGACCCGGCCGCTTGGGCAGCGGGTTGGCCGCATCCATCTTGTGGGCGTCCAGCGCGTACTTCTTGTTGCCCAGCAGCGACTTGATGACGCGGTGCACCAGCAGGTCGGGATAGCGCCGGATCGGACTGGTGAAGTGGGTGTAGGCCTGGTAGGCAAGCCCGAAGTGGCCCGCGTTCGCCGGCGTGTAGATCGCCTGCTGCATCGAGCGCAGCAGCATGGTGTGGATCTGGGTCGCATCGGGCCGGTCCTTGGTGGACTGGGCGATGGCCTGGAACTCGCCGGGCGTGGGGTCGTCGCTGATGCCCATGCCGAGGCCGAGCGCGCGCAGATAGGCCTGCAGCGCGGTGCGCTTCTCCGGGGTCGGGCCTTCGTGGACGCGGTACAGCGACGCATGCTTGCCACCGGCGATGAAGTCGGCCGCGCAGACGTTGGCCGCCAGCATGGCTTCCTCGATCAGGCGGTGCGCCTCGTTGCGGGTGCGCGGGACGATCTTCTCGATGCGCCCGTTGTCGTCGCAGATGATCTGGGTTTCGGTGGTCTCGAAGTCGACGGCGCCGCGCTTGGCGCGCTGCGACAGCAAGGCCCGGTAGACCTCATGCAGATGCAGCAGATGCGGCACCAGCGTGCGGCGCTTCGCCGCCTCCGGACCGTGGGTATTGCCCAGGATGGCCGCGACCTCGGTGTAGGTCAGCCGCGCATGCGAGTTGATCACCGCCGGATAGAACTGATAGGCCTGCACTTCGCCGGCCTCGTCCACGAGCATGTCGCAGACCATGGACAGGCGATCCTGCTCGGGATTGAGCGAGCACAGCCCGTTGGAGAGCTTCTCCGGCAGCATCGGGATGACGCGGCGCGGGAAGTAGACCGAGGTGGCGCGCTCGTAGGCATCGCGGTCCAGCGCTTCGCCGGGCTTCACGTAGTGGCTCACGTCCGCGATGGCCACCAGCAGGCGCCATCCCTTGAACGCCGTCTTGCCACGGCCTTGCTTGTGCGGCTCGCAATACACCGCATCGTCGAAGTCGCGAGCGTCTTCGCCATCGATGGTGACGAGCGCGACATCGCGCAGATCGATGCGGTTCTTCATGTCCGCCGCGCGGACCTTGTCCGGCAGCTTGGCGGCCTGGGCGAGCGTGTCGGCGCTGAAGGCGTGCGGCACCTCGTACTTGCGCACCGCGATCTCGATCTCCATGCCGGGATCGTCGATCTCACCCAGCACTTCGGTGACGCGGCCGACCGGCTGGGAATACAGCGAGGGCGGCTCGGTCAGCTCGACCGCGACGATCTGCCCCGCGGTGGCGTTCGCGATCGCGTTCTTGGGGATGAGGATGTCCTGGCCGTAGCGCTTGTCTTCGGGCGCCACCAGCCAGATGCCGGATTCGAGCAGCAGGCGGCCAATGATCGGCTTCTTGCGGCGCTCGAGGATCTCGAGCACGCGGCCTTCGGGACGCCCGCGTTTATCGAGCCGGACCACTCTGACCCGCAGGCGGTCGCCGTGCATGACGGCGTGCATCTCTTGCGACGACAGGTAGACGTCTCCCTGACCGTCGTCTGGCATCAGAAATCCGTGCCCGTCGCGATGACCTTGAACAGTGCCTTCGACCTCACCCATCAATTGCCCGGATGAGGCGCTTGCGCCCTTGAAGTTTTTGCTAGTAGAATCCAAGTCTTTCCTGAAACGCAAAAGCGATTCTAGAGATTGAAGGTTCAAGGATAACTTCATTGGTGTCCTTGAGCACAGAATCTTCGGACTTCTTTTGAACCTTGCCCAGGTGGCGGAATTGGTAGACGCACTAGTTTCAGGTACTAGCGGGTAACTCCGTGGAGGTTCGAGTCCTCTCCTGGGCACCAAATTCCAGTAAAGCAACCGGCCTTGAGCCGGTTTCTTTTTTTCTGGCGCCGCTTCCGCCTTCTCAGCGCGTCCCTCACACCCCCCTCCTCCCTCCGACGCAATCCGCGACGCGCTCCGAATGGCGTGCCCTGCATCGTCGCTCGGAAGCGCCGCAAGCCGTGGGCTCGGGCAGCGAATGCGAAGGCGTCTGAGCGGACCGAGCCCACGGCTTGCGGCGCTTCACGCTCGGTCGACCGCATGACCCAGCGGCACCCGGCAATCAACGCCAGCCACCCAGCAGCGCAAACCCTCACCGCATCGACACAACCTCCGATGAAGCGCCGCAAGCCTTGGGCTCGGGTAGCGAATGCGATGGCTTCTGAGCGGCCCGAGCCCACGGCTTGCGGCGCTTCCGAGCGACGATGCAGGGCACGCCATTCGGAGCGCGTCGCGGATTGCGTCGGAGGGAGGAGGGGGGTGTGA
>CAJYPV010000019.1 GCA_913776825.1 Burkholderiaceae bacterium | reverse complement strand
CGCCGCCGAACTTCGCAGCCAGCACGGTCGCGATCGCGGCCGTCAGCGTGGTCTTGCCATGGTCAACGTGACCAATCGTGCCCACGTTCACGTGCGGCTTGGTACGTTCAAACTTGCCTTTTGCCATCTTGCGCTCCTGGCGATCAGATCAAGAAACGGGGTACAGAAAAGAGGTGGTGCCCATGACGCGGATCGAACGCGTGACCTCTCCCTTACCAAGGGAGTGCTCTACCACTGAGCCACATGGGCATCGACACAGGATTGATGACGTTATCAGCAAACCTGTGTCGATTTCTCGACAACACCTTCAACTTCCGTTGGAGCGGGAAACGGGAATCGAACCCGTGTCATTAGCTTGGAAGGCTAAGGTTCTACCATTGAACTACTCCCGCCCGGGAGTTTTCCAATTTCAACATCTGCTTCGACACCGAAGCAGATAACCCGCTTCGAGTCTTGCATTTGTTTTGCCTTGGTGGAGGAGGCTGGATTCGAACCAGCGTACGCGTTAGCGGGCAGATTTACAGTCTGCTGCCTTTAACCACTCGGCCACCCCTCCGAGGCAAGCCCACGACTATAGCAGCGTTCATTCGAGACGCAAACACTTTTTGCCATCAGCTCTTCGCGCGTGCGCTTTTCGCGCAGGGGAAGGTGCAAAGGCTCATCAGTTTGGCGCGGCGGATTCGCTCGAACACTGCTCGACATGGACCCTCCGCCGACCTCAGAGCCGCGCACCCCATCGCGCCCACACCCTGCAGCCATGTCCGGCATTCGACAACAACTTTCGTCGACATCAGCAGCACCAGCCCAATCGCCCCCCGCCCCGCCGATTTCGATTGCCCCCGCGTCGACCGCTGGGAGCGCCCCGCAACTAATACCAATTAGCGACCAAGTCACCCAGTAGCGACACCCTTTCGACACGCGGTTCATCGCCTAACCTCAATGCCTCAGACACCGCTGTCCATCGCGGTCGCGGCCCCGCCACAGCAGGGAAAACACGGCCTTGGAACTGGTAGCAAAGTGGCACTACCGGCCGTTATAGTGGCATGGCATTGGTTGTATTAGAGGTGTATTCGGGGGCGCCGGCGGAATGCCACTCTGGGATGGGTGTCGTGCTTCAGGTGCCAAGTCTTCATCCGGGCCGTCCAGATCCATCGGCCACTCGAGGAGCAGTTCATGAAGGTCAACAAGACCCCAATCGCGGCAGCCGTGGCGCTGACGTTGATGAGCGCAGCGTTCGCCGCCCATGCGCAACAGGCCGAAACGGCCGCCAAATCCGCTGACAGCGCCCAACTGGAACAGGTCGTGGTGACCGGCATCCGGGCATCGCTGCAATCCGCTGCCAACATCAAGAAGAATGCCAGCGCCACCGTCGACGCCGTCTCGGCCGAGGATGTGGGCAAGCTGCCCGATGCCGACGTCGGTCAGGCCCTGGGCCGCATTCCCGGCATTTCGGTCGGACGCGACTTCGGCGTCGGCGCGTCGGTCTCGATCCGCGGCACCGATCCGCAGATGACCTACACCACGCTGAACGGCCAATCCGTCGCTTCGACCGGCTGGTACGACCAGAAGGCGATCGACCGGTCCTTCAACTATTCCCTACTCCCGGCCGAACTGATCGGTGGCATGGAGGTCTACAAGACCTCGCAGGCCGACCTGACCGAAGGCGGCATCGGCGGCACCGTGATCGTCAAGACCCGCAAGCCGCTGGACATGGACCCGAACGCGGTCTTCGTCAGCGTCAAGGGCGGCAAGGGCACGGTCAGCAAGGACTGGAACAAGGAAGCGTCGGCCCTGTACAGCTGGCGCGACAGCAGCAAGACGCTCGGCGTGCTGGTGGCCGGCGCGATCGAGAAGGGTGACTACATGCGCCGCGGCATTGAGGCCGACGGCCGCTGGGCGGGCGACGTGACGCCAGGCACCTTCGTGCAGGAGCGCGAGCGCAAGGCCTTGAACGTCAGCCTGCAGGCACGCCCGGCACAGGGCGTGGAACTGGGCCTGACCTACACCCGCCTGGAATACGACGCCGACGCGTCCAACACGACCCATTACCTGTACACGCTGCAGGATCCGGGCAAGGGTTACGCCAACACCAACGCCTGCGTCCAGCCGAATCCCGATCCCGCGCTGCTCTGCCAGAAGACCAGCATCGACGCGGCGAATGCCACCAGCACCTTCCTGCAGACCTGGGCCCGCGCTGCCAAGATGACCTCGGACACCGTCGTCCTGGACGGCTCGTTCAAGGGCGACGGCTTCAAGATCGACGGCGTGGCCGGCTCGACCAAGGCGGATGGCGGCACCTCGCTGACCACCAACTACAGCTATGTCGGCTGGGACAACGCGCCCGGCCTGCCGAAGTGGTACGGCACCACCGACGCAACCGGCAAGACCGTCTCCATCAACCCCGGTCACGACATGTCGGTCGGCCTGGGCAACCTGCCCGCCAACTCGTCGCCGGAATCGTGGGCCACGGCGCGCGGCCCCAACAAGGACAAGGAAACCTACGCCCAGGCCGATGTCACCATCGACATGGACTGGAATTTCCTGACCGCCTTCAAGACCGGCGTGCGGGCCACCAAGCACACCTTCACGAAGGATGAGTACCGCCCGACCTTCGTGACCACGGCGGTCACGGCCCCGACCGGCAGCCTGTTCAGCGGGACCATCCCGATGGGCACGCCGGGCTGGAGCGTGCCCAAGCCGAATCTGGGCGCGATGTTCGCGCTGGCCAATGCCAACGTCGCCAGCTGGGTCCAGTCGCGCAGCGGTTATGGCGAGATCGAAGAAAAGAACACGTCCATCTACGGCATGTTCAATTTCGAGAAGGATGCGCTGCACGGCAACTTCGGCCTGCGCTACATCCGCACCAAGGCCAGCAACGAGTCCTACGTCTTCGACGGCACGCCGCTGGCCACCGGCGACGTGGCGCAGAACGTCGGCTGGAGCACCACCAAGCAACGCGACAACGCGTCCTACAACGATGTGCTGCCCAGCCTGAACGTCGTGTATGACCTGAACCGCAACACCCTGCTGCGCTTCGCCGCGTCCAAGGCCATCACCCGCCCGAACTACGACAACATGTTCGCCGGCGCGGTCCTCGGCTGGAACGACAAGGTGAACAACAACGAGACGGTGAACCTGGGCACGCCGAGTCTCAAGCCGATGACGTCGAAGCAGTTCGACATCGGCATCGAGTACTACTACGGCCGTGGCAACCTGGTGTCGGCGAGCTTCTTCCACAAGACCATCGACAACTTCATCACGACCGACACCCAGATCAACCAGGCCATCGGTCTGGTGAGCCCGGACACCAAGGTCGACAACTGGACGGTGAACCGCTACATCAATGCCGGTGGCGGCAAGATCAATGGCATCGAGACCCAGATCAACCATGCCTTCAACAACGGCTTCGGCGTGGTGGCGAACTACACCTACACCGATGCCAAGGCCCCGGCGAGCAGCTACCAGGATCAGCTGAACGTGTTCACCTTGTCCTCCAAGCACAACGTGAACCTGGTGGGCTACTGGGAGAACCAGGTCTACTCCGCCCGACTGGCCTACAACTGGCGCTCCAAGTACATGGTTCGCGAGACCGGCTATTACGGCAACCGAATGCATGACGACTTCGGCACGCTGGATCTGAGCCTGGGCTGGAACATCACGCCGATGCTGCGCCTGTCCTTCGACGCGATCAACCTGCTGAAGGAAGACGATGTGCAGTACGGCGCGGCCGCGTCCGGCACCACGCTGCGTCAATCGCTCAAGGGCGGCTATCCGGCCTGGTCCTTCATGGGCGAGACGACCTATCGCGTCGGTCTGAGCGCCAAGTTCTGATGCGCCTCGGCGACGGATTCGATCCGTCGCCCGACCCCGCCCAGCCCGGCCCCGTGCCGGGCTTTTTCATGCGCGCTCGATCGCGCGTCAGAAGTCCACGAAGGTGTTCACCGTCAGCCGTCCGCGGCGAGGATCACCGCTGATGCTCAGCTGCGGATGCACGCAAGCGGTGTGCAGCAAGCCGCCGCTGTAGACCACCAGCCGGTTGAAGCGCGCGGGCACCATGCCGAGGAACTCGAAGTGCGCGTCGGAGTCGTCGAAGTAGCGCGGGGGCGGCGGGCGGCGCTCGATCTCCGCGCGATAGGCCTGCTCATAGTCCGCCTTGGTCTGCGGCGAGATCTGCTGCAGGCCGGTGGCGCGATGGCGATAGAAACCGGTGCCGCCATGCTGCTCGCCGCAGAGATACAACAGCGCCGCCATGTGATGCGGCGTGCTCGAGTCGAAATGTGGCGTGCGCTGCAACGGGCCCAGCGACGCCGGCGGCACGGTCGTCAGCGAGAACATGCAAGGCGTCTTGCGCAGCGGCAAGGCATCGTCGATGCCGAAGTTCACCTTGATCAGCGGATCCAGCAGCGCCACTAGCTCCTGCGAATAGCTCATCGGCGCCGTTGCCCGCATGCCGGGATAGCCCTTGCCCTCCGCCACGCCGGGGCAAAGCTCGAACGCGCTGGCGCAGGCGGCCTCCAGCAAGGCCGAGGGATCGTCGAGAAAGTCGTCGATCAACAGCACCTGGTGGGCGCCGATCTGCAGCGACTGCACATCGGGCGGCATGCGGATGGAAAACGGTGAGCTCATGCGTGCGGCGCAAAGAGAAGGGTTCGGTCCGTCGACGATTCTCCGCGCTGCGTCACGCCCTGTCTTGCGGGTTCACACCTTGATGTAGAACCGACGCGCATCCATCCATCGCACCACCGCCCACCAGACGGCGACGAACGCCAGCGCAAACGCCAGCGATTGACCATAGGGCCCCACGATCGGGCCGAGCCAGCCGAAGCCGTGCGCATACAGCGGGCCCATCCAGCCGAGGCCTTCCAGCAGCACCGTGCTGATCCAGGCCCCCGCATACGCGGCGATCGCATTCACGCCGAAGCTGCGGAACAGCGCCGGCGCGCCCTGCTGATCGATCAGCACATGGGCGAGGCTCAGCGCCAGTGCCGCCAGGCCGCCGGTCCACAGCACGAAGGCGGGCGTCCACAGGTTCTTGTTGATCGGCAGCACACCGGACGCGTCCAGGCCCCAGCCCAGCACCACCGACACCGCCGCGATCGCGCCCAGCTCGCGCCAGGCGCCCCGACGCAAGGCCTCGCCGCAGCGCCAGCCCAGCACGGTGGTCGCCAGCGCGCCGAGCGTCGACACGATGCCTTCGGGATCGTGCCCCACGCCGGTGGCTGGATCCCATTCATAGCCGTGCGCGCCCAGCAGAAAGGCATCGATCCGGCTGGCGATATTGCCGACCTTCTCCAGCGATCCGCCCCACCACAGCAGCGCCGCATAGCCCGCCAACAGCAGCGTCAACGCTGCCCACTGCCCGCGTGCGCGCCATTGGAGGACGATCAGTCCGACCACGCCGAAGCACAGCCCGATGCGCTGCAACACGCCGGGCAGCCGCAACGCGGGTCGGTCCATCAGCCACCAGGCGAGCGCATGCAGGGCCAGCCCGAGCACGAGGATGCGCATCGCGCGGATCAGCACGGTGCGCCGCAAGCCGGCGGTCGCGCCCGACTCGATCCGCGCGCCCATCGCCAATGACAGCGACACGCCGACGATGAACAGGAAGAACGGGAACACCAGATCGGTGGGCGTCCAGCCGTGCCAGGCCGCGTGCTCCAGCGGCGCATAGACATGGCCCCAGTCGCCGGGGTTGTTGACCAGCAGCATCGCGGCGACGGCCAGGCCGCGCAGCGCATCGACCGATGCGAGTCGTGGGGAAGTAGAGCTCATGAAATTCTTCGTGCGCGCGACCGGGACCGTCAGACGTCGCAGCGGCTTTCCAGGGCGGGTTGGGCGGCCGGCACCGTGTCCAGTCGCTTCACGCCGGAGGCGCGCCAGCGGCTGACCTGCGCGTCGACCTCGGCGGGACTGAGCACCTGATCCTTCGCATGCAGCACCCAGTCGACCTCCTGCTCATACACCCGCGGTGCGCCGCCCTGCGGCAACGGACCATTCGGCGAGAACCAGAGATTGAAGTTGATCGACATCGGCACCACCGGATAGTTGCGTCCGCCATGGGTGCTGATCGGGCGGCCATCCAGGAACCATCGGGTCTGTCCGTCGGCCACCTGGATCACCAGCGTGTGCATGTCCTGCCCCCGTCGGCCCAGCGCGCCGAATTCTTCATGCTGCTGGTTGAAGGCCAGCCAGGGATCCAGCCGAACGGTCTGCCAGGTGATGCCGTAAAGCCGCGTCTTGTCGCTGCCCCAGCCACCGTTCGGCAGGTATTCCCAGTCCAGCTCGCTGAACTCCGGATCGAAATCGAAGCGCAGCGGGCTGACCGCATAGAACGTCTGGATGACCGGATCGCCGTCCGCGCCGGACACCGGCTCGTCGCTGAAGCGCACCCGCGCCGCATAGGTCCCCGTCAGGTACTTGCGCTGATGGCACAGCTGCACCTGCGACGTGCCCGCGCCCGTGCCGTCGGTGCTGGCGCGCAGTCGGAGCCAGCGCCCGCCGCGCTGCTGCGGATCGTCGACCAGGCTCACGCCTTCAGGCGCCCAACGCGCACCCGGGATGCCGGGATGACCGGCGACGGTGCGGGCGGTCCAGCCGTGCTGGAACAGCGCAGCGGGATTGGGGTAATCGAAATCGTCGAAGAAGACCGCGCTCGGCGCGGGGAAGGGCGCGGTGAGGGCCGCTGCGTCTGCCGATGCCGTCGGAACGTCCGGCTTCGCGTCCGCCGACCAGGCTGGCGTCGCCATCAGACCGAAGGCCAGCGCCGACCCTGCAGCGATGGCGAGCGCCGCCAAGCGAGTGGGCCTCACAGCAGCGCTGCTCATGGCACGCTCTTCACCGCGTCCTGCGCGGCGATGTCGGCCTGCGGTGCGGCCACAGGCGCACCGGGCAGACGCACGAACAGCAGCAGCAGCAAGGCGGGCGCGCCGCAGGCGATGGTCCAGAGGAAGAAGCGTTCATAGCCCATCGCGATCTGGATGTCGCCGCTGATCGTCTTGGACAGGATGAAGCCCAGCTGCATCACGCCCGAGCCCAGCGCGTAATGGGCCGTCTGGTACTTGCCCGGCGCGACCGCCTGCATGATGTAGAGAATCATGCCGACGAAGCCGAAGCCGTAGCCGAACATCTCCACCGCCACCGCGCCGCCGACATGCCACAGGTCCTGCGGCAAGGTGGTGGCCAGGTAGTAGAAGGTCACATTGGGCACCGCCATGGCGACGATCAAGCTGGGCATCGCGCGGCGCAGGCTCAGCCAGCTGGTGAAGTAACCGCCCAGGATGCTGCCCAGCAGGAACGCGCCGGTGCCGACCGTGCCGTAGATGCCGCCGACCTGCTCGGTGCTCAATCCCAGGCCGCCCTTCTCGCGGGCTTCGATCAGGAACAGCGGCCCGATGGTCTGCACCTGGCCTTCGGCGAAGCGGAACATCACGATGAACAGGATCGCCATCACGATGCCGGGCTTGCGCAGGAAATCCTCGATCACCTCGCGCAGGGTCCGCCAGACCCCGGCGGCGGTCAGTTGCGCATGCCCGCTGTTGAGCGCGCCCGGCAGCGCATAGGCGTTGTAGGTGGCCAGCACGAACAGCAGCACCGCCAGCACCGCGAAGATCACCGACCAGGCGCTCATCACGCCCATCGCGCGCTCGAGATGGCCCGCCAGCACCAGCAGTCCGCCCAGCGTCAGGAACTTCGACGCATTGAAGAACGCGCCCTGCCAGCCGGCATAGGCCGCCTGTTGACGGTCATCCAGCGACGCCATGTAGAGCCCGTCGCAGGCGATGTCGTGCGTGGCCGAGGCATAGGCCAGCAGGAACAGCACGCCGATGCTGGCGGCGAACCACATCGGCAACTGCAGCGCGACCACCATCAGCGCCAGGCCGGCCGCGCCGGTGAACTGCATCGACACCACGATCAGCTTCTTGCTGCGCGCCAGTTCCAGGAACGGGCTCCAGAGCGGCTTGAAGGCCCAGGCCAGGCCGAGCACGCCGGTCCAGCGGGCGATCTGGTCGTTGGGCACGCCCATGTTCTTGAACATCAGCCCCGCGATCAGCATGACCACGAAGAATTGCATGCCCTGCACAAAGTAGAGGCTGGGCACCCAGCGGATCGGTGAACGCGGGGGAGTCATGGCGGAGGTCCTCGTCTCGATGGGCTCGACGTGGTGTCGATGGGGCGCGTGGTCGGATGGTGTCGTGCGGCGTGGGTTCAGCCGGCCGTCAGTCGAGCGTCACCGGCGAACGGCCAGCGGCGGTGTGAGCGCCCTGCAGCCAGTCCTTGAGCGCGGCCAACGCGCCGTCGGCATAACCCCAGCTCACCACCGTCGGCGCGGCGACGTCCAGCGCCTGGAACGGATTCCACAGCACCAGATGCAGATCGGGCGTCCAGCGGCGGGCCTGCTCGCCATACCGCGCGCGGTGGGTCGAGACGACGATGTTCAGCCGTCCGTCCTGTGGCAGCGAGGCCCAGTCCAGCGCAGCGATGTCGTCCAGCGCCACGAATTCGACATCCCGATGCCCATCGAAGAGCGCGCGGGCCTGCGTGCCGGTCGGTCCGGCCTCGGACACCCCGTCGGTGGGCACCAGGTCCTGCACCAGCACCCGCACGGGCTGGTCCCGTCCCGGCGCACGGGCGCCGCGCAGCGCGCTCAGGCCGGCGGCCCAGGCGCGGCGCATCAGGGCATCGTCGGCCTCGCGAGGGGCGCCGACGTAATCATCGAAACGCACCGGATAGGCGCGCGCCATGCGATCCAGCCGCTCGGCCGATTGCGCCACGCGCGACGAGCTGAGCGCGCCGTCGTTCAGCGCCTCCTGCAGCGCCTGGATCGATTGCGCCTGCTCCTGCAGCGAGCCCTGCGCCAGGATCATGTCGGCGCCCGCCTGGATGGCCAGCACCGCCGCCTTCGCATAGCCGTAGCGCTCGGCGATGGCCTTCATCATCAGCGCATCGGTGATGACGACGCCGTCATAGCCCCACTCCTGCCGCAGGATGCCGCCCAGGATGCGCGGCGACAGCGTCGCGGGATAGTCCGGATCGATCTTGGGATAGACGATGTGGGCCGTCATCATCGACGGCGCCTGATCGCGCAGCGCCTTGAACGGGCGCAGCTCCAGCGCATCCAGTTCCTCGCGGGTCTTGTCGACCGTCGGCAGATCCAGATGGGAGTCGACATGCGTGTCGCCATGCCCCGGGAAATGCTTGATGCAGCAGGCCACACCCGCCGCGAGCGAGCCCCGCATCCAGGCGCCGGCGAGACGCGTCACCGTGTCCGCGCTCTCGCCGAAGCTGCGCTCGGCGATCACCGGATTGGCGGGGTTGTTGTTGATGTCGGTGACCGGCGCAAAGTTCCAGTTGATGCCGATGCCGCGAAGCCCGCGCGCCACCGCCGCGCCCACCGCTTCGGCCAGCGATTCATCGCCCGCCGCGCCCAGCGCCATCGCCGACGGCGCTTGCGGCAGGAAGGTCGCGCGCACCACCGAACCGCCTTCCTGATCGAGGCCGATCAGCGCGTCGGGGCCCATGGCCTCGCGCAGGTCGCGGGTGAGCTGGCGGACCTCGGCTTCGGTGCCCAGGTTCTTGCGGAACAGGCAGACCGCGCGGATCTGCTGCGCGCGCAGGAAGGCGGCCGTGTCGGCATCCAGGGATTTGCCCTGGATGTCCACCATCACCAGGCGCCCGGGGTGAATCTTCGAATCGTTCATGTCAACTCTCTTCCGGCACTGCGGCCGCAGGGGTCACGCGGCGCCGCAGCGTCGCGTCCATCGGAGGACGAGGCCCCGTCCGCCTCGCCGCATGCGCCATACGTTTCGCCGCCTGAGCGCCCGAACGGTGGGCCGCGCGCCTTCGCCGCGATCGCGTCGTCATGTCATGTCATGGCGCGACGCCGAGAGGCCGTCGCGCCTCGATGGCTCATTAGCTCAATCGCTCAATCGCTCAATCGCTCAATGCGTCTTGGTGACCTTGGCCAGATGGCGCGGCTGGTCCGGGTTCAGGCCCCGCGCCTGGGCCAGCGCTTCCACCATCGGATAGAAGCTCTGCACCGCGGCGATCGGGTCCAGGTCCTCATTGCCGGTGCAGGCGAGCGGCAGCTCGGCGCCCGGCGTGCCGGCCGGCGCGGCCAGCAACACCCGTGCGCCGCGTCCGCGCATTTCGTCGGCCAGCGCCAGCAGTCCGGCCTGGGCGGGACCGCGCGGCGCGAACACCAGCAGCGGATAGCCCTCGTCCACCAGCGCCATCGGACCGTGCTTCACCTCGGCGCCGGAGAAGGCCTCGGCCTGGATGCCGCAGGTCTCCTTGAACTTGAGCGCCGCCTCCAGCGCGATCGGCAGGGACGTCCCGCGGCCGATCACGAACAGCTTGTCCGCGCGCTGGAGCACCTCGACCGCCACATCCCAACGCTGACGAGCCGCTGCTTCCATTGCCTGCGGCAACTGCTGCAGCGCGGCGGCCAGGTCTTCATCGCCTTGCCACGCAGCGACGACCCGCGCGCCGGCGACCAGTTGCGCGATGTAGCTCTTGGTCGCGGCGACGCTCTGCTCCACGCCGGCATGCAGACGGAACACATGCTCGGCCGCCTGCTCCAGCGGCGAGCCGTCGGCATTGACGAAGGCGACGGTGCGCGCGCCGTTGGCGCGGAAATACTCGGTCGGCGACACCAGATCCGGGCTCTGACCGGATTGCGAGAACGCGAACGAGACCAGCCCCTTGCTCTCGATCTTGCTCTGATAGAGCGTGATCAGCGACATCGGCAGCGAGGTCACCAGCCGGCCCAGTCGCGCCATGACCAGATAGGCCAGGTAATGCGAGGCATGGTCGGAACTGCCGCGGGCGATGGTCAGCAGCGAGCTGGGCGGCTGATCGCGCAGCGCTTCGCCCAGGGCGGCATAGGCATTCTGATCGGCGGCCAGTTGACGGGCCACCACTTGCGGCGCGCTCAGCGCCTCATCCAGCATTCGCGAGGTCAATTGCTTCCCCTTCCACGACCACGCGTTGCAACTGCAAGCCACGGTCCAAGACAACAAGATCTGCCCAGGCGCCCGGCGCCAGACGGCCCCGATCGTCCAGACCCAGGTAATCGGCCGCATGCGTCGACACGCGCCGCGAGGCGTCGTCGATCGTCAGGCCCAGCTTCAGCACCAGGTTGCGCAGCGCCTGGTCCATCGTCAGCGTCGAACCGGCCAGCGTGCCGTCGGGCAGGCGCACGCCGCCCATGCATTTGGTGACCCGGTGCCGACCCAGGCTGTACTCGCCGTCCGGCATGCCGGCGGCGGCGGTGGAGTCGGTCACGCAGAACAGACAGGGAATGCTGCGCAGCGCCACCCGGATCGCGCCCGGATGCACATGCAGCAGATCGGGAATGACTTCGGCGTACTGCGCATGCGCCAGCGCGGCGCCGACCATGCCGGGCTCGCGGTGATGCAGCCCGGTCATCGCATTGAACAGATGGGTGAAGCCGCCCGCGCCGCGGCCGAGCGCAGCGACGCCGTCTTCATAGGTGCCGAGCGTGTGGCCGATCTGGACCTGGAATCCCGCCGCGCGCAGTTGCGCCACCAGATCGAGATTGCCCGGCAGTTCCGGCGCGAGCGTGATCAGTCGGATCGGCGCGATCGCATGCAGCGCATGGATCTCGTCCAGCGTCGCGACCTTGGCAAAGTCCGGCTGTGCGCCGAGCTTGCCGGGGTTGATGTAGGGCCCTTCGAGATGCACGCCCAGCACGCGCGCGGCACCGGCGGGACGATGCGCGCAGGGCTCGGTGAGGTCATGCAGCGCGCTGCGGATCTCCTCCAGCGGCGCGGTCATCGTGGTGGCCAGCAGCGAGGTCGTGCCATGCCGCGCATGCAGGCGGGCGATGGCCTGCGCGGCGCCCTGCCCTTCCATGGTGTCGCGCCCGGCGCCGCCATGCACATGAAGATCGATGAAACCGGGCAGCACGATGGGCAACATCTGGCTGCCCTGCCGCACCTCGGATTCGGAGACGGCATCGCCGTCGATGCGGGTGATGCGCCCCGCCTGATGAACCAGCACACCGCGGAGAAAGCCGCTCGGTGTCAGGATGAATCCGTCGATGTGCTGTGTGTCCGTCATCCGTCGCGCCTCATCTCCGCGACGAAGTCGTAGTAATCGCTGCGGCAGTAGGAATGGGTCAGCTCGACCGCTTGACCCAGGTCCAGATATCCCACCCGCGTGATGAACAGCACCGCCTGGCCGACTGGAACTTCCAGCAGGCCGGCCAGCCGCGAATCCGCATTGATGGCTCGAATGTGTTGAAGCGCGCGCACCGGCGCGCGGCCCTGACGGGCCAGGTGTTCGTACAGGGAGGCGTCGACCTTCTGCGGGTCCGGCAGCACGGCTTCCGGCAGCACGCTCAGCTCATACGCCATCACCACCGCATCGGCCAGGCGCAGCCGCTCCAGGCGCGCCACCCGTTGGCCGGTGGTCAGGCCGAGCGACAGCTGCTCATCCGGCGCCGCCATGGCGAAGCCGCGGGTCAGCCAGCGACTGCTGGGCTTGAAGCCGCGCTGATGCAGCTCCTCGGAGAAGCTGGTCAGGCGCGACAGCGGCTGCTCCAGCTTCGGCGCGATGTAATTGCCGGAGCCGCGCTTGCGCACGATCAGGCCCTGCTCCACCAGACGATCGATCGCCTTGCGCGCGGTCACCCGCGACAGGTCCAGGGATTCCGACAGCACCCGCTCGGACGGCAAGGCCTCATCCGCCTGGTACTGGCCTTCGCGGATGGCCTGCGCCAGCTTGTGGGCCAGCTGCATGTACAGCGGCGACGCGGCGGCGGGGTCGGGCTTGAATTGGAAGGGCAGCTTGGTGCTCATCGGGCGGTTCTCGATCTCAACGGAGGGTGGAGAGAGCGCCACGGATCAGCCGCAGCGCCCCGTCGGCCGAATCGCCCTGAGGCGATACGCAACGGGCCCGAATGTTGCCTGAGAAACGCTCCGCCAAGCGCTGGGCGACGCTGCCAGCCAGAGACAGCGGCAGCTGCTGAGCGCTGTCCAGCGCCTGTGCGAGTTGTTCAAGTTCGCCGACGGCTTGCGCGAGCAGCGCGTCCGCAGCGGGATCGGTCTCGGCGACGTCGAACACCAGCGGCGCCAACTGCGCATACGCATGCTGCCCGGCCTGAGCGACCCAGGCGGAAAGCGCGTCCCGATCGCGGGCATCGACCGCCCCGACGGCCGACCACACCGCGCGTGCCAGCGGTCCGGCCGGGACACGCCCATCCATCGCCTTCTGCGCGTGCCGCATCGCCTGAATGCCCAGCCAGGCGCCGCTGCCTTCATCGCCGCCGATCCAGCCCCAGCCGCTCACGCAGGCCCACTGGCCGTCCGCGCGAAGCACCTCGCCCACGGTGCCCGTGCCGGCAGCGATGACGCCCCCCGGACGACCGGCATGCGCGCCGAGCACCGAGGTGGTCCCATCGTTGACCAGTTCCACATGCGCGTAACCCGGTTGCTGCGCGAGGAAGGCCTGCGCCTGGGCGACGACGCCCGCGCCGGAGAGTCCGAGCCCGATGGCCATCTCATTCAGCACCAGCCGATCGAGCTGCGCCTGTTCCGCCGCCGCCTGCACGGCCTGCTGAATATGTCGCCAGGCCTGCGCCACGCCTTGACCCAGCGCCGAGGGGCCGGCAGCGCCCTGCCCTAGCACGCGACCGGTGAGATCGCTGAGCCGCACCCGCGTGCCCGTGCCGCCACCGTCCACACCGACCAGGAAGCGGACGGCGTCGAAGCGCGGTTGCAAAGGCGCGGACCAGGCGTCCGCCAAAAGGGCTGCGTTCATGTGTAATACCAGTTTAGTACCAAAAATCAGCCAGCGTCAATTGGTAGCGCACTGGACTTAACCCTGATGGCGCTTCCAGGAATACCAGCGGCTGATTGGGTCGCGGCGCGATGTCGAAATCTGGCTGTCAGAACAAGGGATCGGGCAGGCCGGCGTTCTGTGTGGAACCATACCAGAGGGTGGAAGCGGACCGCGTGGCGCGGACAACCAAAACCGTACCAGTTTCGGTTTTCTGGCGATACGGGGGTTTGGGCATGGTGGCGGTGGCGGTGGCGGAGATCGTTACTGCCGCCACCGGCGCAAGCTCGGCCGCACCGGCGCCCCTTTGCGCTCAGACGCGTTCGCATTCGCTCCAAGGGGCACCGGCGCGACCGAGCCGAAGGACCGAGCGATGGATGCGAGCACCTACGTGGGTGCGTGGCCGCTCTACGTCACTTTTTTTGCGGTTGAGGGAGGGGCGCGATTCGGGCGACGTCGTGGCGGGTGGCCTGCCGACATCGGCGCAAGCTCGGCCGCACCGGCGCCCCTTTGCGCTCAGACTCGTTCGCATTCGCTCCAAGGGGCACCGGCGCGACCGAGCCGAGGGACCGAGCGATGGATGCGAGCGGCTACGTGAGTTCGTGGCCGCTCCACGTCACTTTTTTTCGGTTGAAGGGGTGCGCGATTCGGGCGACGCCGTGGCTCGCGGCCTGCCGCCATCGGCGCAAGCTCGGCCGCACCGGCGCCCCTTTTCGCTCAGACGCCTTCGCATTCGCTCCAAGGGGCACCGGTGCGACCGAGCCGGGGGACCGAGCCCGTGGAGCGCTGCAGCGGGTCGTGCGCTGGGCTGTGGGGCTGGGGGGACTGCCGGTGTTGACGTGTGGGAGGGTGGGGGCGCGACCTGTCAGTCGTCGAGCGCCCAGCTGAAGTCCACGCCCTGCGATTGCAACCAATCCTGGGCGCTGGAGAAGTGGCCGCAGCCGATGAAGGGCGTGGGGCCTCGCGTGGCCGACAGCGGCGAGGGATGGTTGGCCTGCAGCACCAGATGCTGCGATCCGGCCGCGGCAATCAGCGCCGCCTTCGCCTGGGCATGAGCGCCCCACAGCAGGTAGACCTTCGGCACCGGATCCTGGGCCGTCGCCTGGATCAGGGCATCGGAAAGCGACTCCCATCCGCGCTTGGCATGGCTGCCCGCAGCGCCGTCCTCGACAGTGAAGCTGGTGTTGAGCAGCAGGACTCCGCGTTCCGCCCAGCGCCCCAGGTGGCCGGTCATGGCCGGCGCCTGACCGAGGTCCCGCTGCAGCTCCTTGAAGATGTTGCGCAGCGAAGGCGGCAGGCGTTCGCCGGCCTGGACCGAGAACGCCAGACCCTCGGCCTGCCCCGGCCCGTGATACGGGTCCTGGCCGACGATCACGACGCGCACCTGCGACAGCGGCGTGAGCCGCAAGGCGCGCAACGGGTCGGGCGGATAGATCAACGCCCCGGCCGCCTGACGCTCGGCGAGCAAGGCCTCGATGCGTTGGCCGTCCGCGCCCTGCCGCCAGGCGTCGATCAAAGGCTGCCAGCCGTCGCCCACCTGCCAGTCAATGGGCTGGAATCCTGCGCTCATCGACCGCCTCAGTGAAACAGCGCCGCCAGCGCAGCGCCCGGATCCGGCGCGCGCATGAACGCCTCGCCCACCAGGAAGGCATGCACCTGCGCCGCACGCATGCGCTGCACATCGGCGGCGCCGAGGATGCCGGATTCGGTCACCAGCAAGCGGTCCGCCGGCACCTGCGCCCGCAGCCCGAGCGTGGTGTCCAGCGTGACCTCGAAGGTCTTGAGATTGCGGTTGTTGATGCCCACCAGCGGCGTCTTCAGCCGCAGCGCGCGTTCCAGTTCGGGACCGTCATGCACCTCGACGAGCACATCCAGACCCAGGCCCAGCGCGCAGTCCTCGAGCTCCGCCATCAGCCCGGCGTCCAGGCTGGCGGCGATCAGCAGAATGCAGTCCGCGCCCATCGCCCGGGCTTCATAGACCTGGTAGGGATCGACCATGAAGTCCTTGCGCAGCACCGGCAGGCTGCAGGCGGCGCGCGCCTGCTGCAGGTAGTCCGCCGAGCCTTGGAAGAACGGCGCGTCGGTCAGCACGCTCAGGCAGGCCGCGCCATGTTGCGCATAGCTGGCGGCGATCTCGGCCGGACGGAAGTCCTCGCGCAGCACGCCCTTGCTGGGACTGGCCTTCTTCACCTCGGCGATCACGGCGCTCTGGCCCGCGGCGATCTTGGCGCGCAGCGCGTCGGCAAAGCCACGGGTCGGCTCGGTGCGGGATTCCGCCTCCTCACGCAGACTGGCCAGCGAGCGACGCTGACGCGCCGCGGCGACCTCTTCCCGCTTGACGGCATTGATGCGGTCCAGGATGTCAGACATACGACTCTTTCTCTGTCAAAAGCTCAGCCCCTCACGCGGGACCGCCAGCCGACGGGCAATGACATCCGCCAGTCGGCTCACCAATTCATGCTCGCGCCGATCCGCGCCAGCACGGGTCTGCAACACCCGCAACGGCCGCCCGCCATCGTCGTGCCGGAACTCCAGCGCCAACGAGCGACGCTTGCTGCCCCCGACACACACCAGGCGCCAGCCCGGTCCGTCGATCGACGCGGGCGCGCCGGACTCGCCTTCCGGCGCCAGCCGGCGTTGATCGAAGTCCAGCCGCCAGCCCACACCCTGCCGGCGCCACAGCGCCCACATCAGCATCCCGGCCAGCACCATCAGCAAGGCCAGCCAGCCCAGCCAGTCACGTTCCGGCAGCGCGGCGCTGCGCGTGCTCCATAAACCCAACCCGGTGCCCAGCAAGCCCACCACCCAGGACGCCGGATGCGGCTCGATGCGCGGCAGCAGCACGCTGGGCGCCTGCTCGCTCTCGCGAATCAGGGCCTGCCACAGCGTGCGGTCCGAGGGCATCAGAGCAGCCGGATCCGGACGCGGTCAGCCCGCCTTCGCCTGCGTGGCGGCGACGAACTGGTCCAACTTGGCACGCGCCGCACCGGACTCGATCGCCACACGGGCTTTCTGAATGCCATCCGCCAGGCTGTCGGCCACATTGCCGGCATACAGCGTGGCGCCGGCATTCAACAGCACGATGTCGCGCGCCGGTCCGGGCTCGTTGCCGAGCACGCCCAGCAGGATGCGGCGGCTTTCCTCCGGACCGCTCACCCGCAGGTTGCGGCTGGCGACCATCGGCATGCCGAAATCCTCGGGATGGATCTCGTATTCGCGGATCTCACCGTTCTTCAGCTCGCCGACCAGGGTCGAGGCGCCGAGCGAGATCTCATCCATGCCGTCCTTGCCATAGACGACCACCGCATGCTGCGCGCCCAGGCGCTGCATCACCCGCACCTGAATGCCGACCAGATCCGGATGGAACACGCCCATCAGGATGTTGGTGGCACCCGCCGGATTGGTCAGCGGACCGAGGATGTTGAAGATGGTGCGAACGCCCAGTTCCTTGCGCACCGGCGCGATGTTCTTCATCGCCGGATGATGATTCGGCGCGAACATGAAACCGATGCCGGTCTCGCGCACGCACTCGGCCACGGCCTGCGGCGACATCGACAAGGACACCCCCAGCGCTTCGAGCACATCGGCGCTGCCGGTCTTGCTGGAGACGCTGCGGTTGCCGTGCTTGGCGATCTGCGCGCCCGCGGCGGCGGCCACGAACATCGAGCAGGTCGAGATGTTGAAGGTGTGCGCGCCATCGCCGCCGGTCCCGACCACATCGACCAGATGCGGACCCGGCTCGATCGGCACCTTGACCGAGAACTCGCGCATGACCTGCGCGGCGGCGGTGATCTCGCCGATGGTTTCCTTCTTCACCCGCAGGCCGATCAGGATGGCCGCGGCAATGACCGGCGACATCTCGCCGCTCATGATGCGGCGCATCAGCGCCAGCATCTCGTCATGGAAGATTTCCCGGTGCTCGATGACCCGGGTCAGCGCTTCGTTGTCGGTGATGGGCATGGGAACTCCGCGATCAGGCCGAGGCCTGGAAGAACTGACGCACCGCCGCGATCGCACGGTCCACGCCGGCGGCATCCACGTCCAGATGGGTGACGAAGCGCACGCGGTACAAACCGGTCGCCAGCACGCCCTGCGATTTCAGATGGGCCATGAGGCCATTGGCGCGCTCGGGCGCGACATCGCAGAACACGATGTTGGTCTGCGGTGCTTCGACCGTCAGCCCCGGCAGATCCTGCAGGCCGCGCGCCAGGCGCTGCGCCAGCGCATGGTCGTCCGCCAGGCGGCGCACCTGATGATCCAGCGCATGGTGCGCCGCGGCCGCCAGCACGCCGGCCTGACGCATGCCGCCGCCGAGCATCTTGCGCCAGCGATGGGCCCGCCCGATCAAGGCTTTCGAGCCGCACAGCACCGATCCCACCGGCGCGCCCAGGCCCTTGGAGAAACAGACCGAGACGCTGTCGAAATGGCTGCAGATGCGCCGCGCCGCCGCATACGGATCGGCCGCATCCACCGCGACTGCGGCATTGAACAGGCGCGCGCCATCCAGGTGGCGGCTCAGTCCGCGACGCGTCGCCAGCTCGGACGCAGCGGCCAGGTAGTCCATCGGCAGGACCTTGCCGCCGATGGTGTTCTCCAGCGCCAGCAATCGGGTGCGCGCGAAATGGGCGTCATCCGGCTTGATGTGGGCCTCGATCTCGGCCAGCGGCAGCGAGCCGTCCGGCGCGTGATTCAACGGCTGGGGCTGGATCGATCCCAGCACCGCCGCACCGCCGCCTTCCCATCGATAGGTGTGCGCGAACTGGCCGACGATGTATTCATCCCCGCGCTGGCAATGCGCCATCAGCGCGCAGAGATTGCTCTGGGTGCCGGTGGGCATGAACAGCGCGGCTTCGAACCCGAGCCGCTCCGCCAGCGCGGCCTGCAGCGCGTTGACGCTGGGGTCGTCGCCAAACACATCGTCGCCCAGCGGCGCCGCCGCCATCGCCGCACGCATCGCCGCCGTCGGCTGGGTGACGGTATCGCTGCGCAGATCGACGATCGGCAGGGAAGACGTCGTCGCGACGGTCGGAGAGCTCATCGGGTCACTCATCGGGCCAACTCCAGGAAGTTGCGCAACATGGCGTGGCCATGCTCCGACAGGATGGATTCGGGATGGAACTGCACGCCTTCCAGCGGCGTGGCGGTGCCGGCCAGCGTGCGATGGCGCACGCCCATGATCTCGCCGTCCTCGCTGCGAGCGCTGATTTCCAGCTCGGGCGGCAGGGTCGATTCCTCGATCGCCAGCGAGTGATACCGGATCACGCTGAAGCGCTCCGGCAAGCCGGTGAACACGCCCTGCGTATCGGTGGCGATGGTGCTGGCCTTGCCATGCATCTGCACTTTGGCGCGGATGATGTTGCCGCCCAGCGCCGCCCCGATGCTCTGGTGGCCCAGGCACACGCCGAGGATGGGCAGCCGTCCCTTGAAGCGCTGGATGGCCGGCACGCACACGCCCGCTTCCTTGGGCGTGCAGGGGCCGGGGGACAGCACCAGATGGCTGGGATTCAGCGCCTCGATCTCGTCCAGGGTGATCTGGTCGTTGCGCACGGTTTTCACCTCGGCGCCGAGTTCAGCGAAGTACTGCACCAGGTTGAAGGTGAAGCTGTCGTAGTTGTCGATCATCAGCAGCATGTCGTCGCTCCTAGGTCGGTGTGTCTCAGAAACCTTCTTCGACCAATTCGGCCGCGCGCAACAAGGCGCGGGCCTTGGCCTCGGTTTCCTTCCACTCCAGCTCCGGCACCGAATCGGCCACGATGCCCGCCGCCGCCTGCACATACAGCATCTGGTCCATGACCACGCCGGTGCGGATCGCAATCGCCAGATCCATGTCGCCACCGAAACTCAGGTAGCCGCAGGCGCCGCCATAGATGCCGCGCTTGACCGGCTCGAGCTGGTCGATGATCTCCATCGCGCGCACCTTCGGCGCCCCCGACAGCGTGCCCGCCGGGAAGCTGGCGCGGAACACATCCATGTTGCCGACGCCCGGTTGAAGCAGGCCTTCGACATTGCTCACGATGTGCATCACATGCGAGTAGCGCTCCACCGCGAATGCGTCGGTGACCTTCACGCTGCCGGTCTGGGCGATGCGGCCGATGTCGTTGCGGGCCAGGTCGATCAGCATCAGGTGCTCGGCGCGCTCCTTGGGATCGGCCTTGAGCTCGACTTCCAGTGCCTGGTCCTGCTCCGGCGTGCCGCCGCGCGGACGGGTGCCGGCCAGCGGACGAATCGTCACCTTGCGGCCTTCCGGCGTGGATTCCTGGCGCACCAGAATCTCCGGCGAGGCGCCGACGATCTGGAAATCCCCCATGTCGTAGAAGTACATGTAGGGGCTGGGATTGAGCGAGCGCAGCGCGCGGTAGAGGCTCAGCGGCGATTCGGTGTAGCGCTTCTTCAGGCGCTGGCCGAAGACGATCTGCATGCAGTCGCCCGCCGCGATGTAGGCCTTCGCCTGGTCGACCGCCGCGAGGAAGTCCGCCTTGGCGAATTCGCGCTCCACCGGATGGGCCTGTGCCCGCGCCACGCGGGGCGCCGCCACCGAGTAGCTGAGCTTGTCCTTCAATTCGGTGAGCCGCTTCTTGGCGCGGAAGTAGGACTCGGGCTGGCCCGGATCCGCATAGACGATCAGGTAGAGCTTGCCGGAGAGGTTGTCGATGACCGCCAGCTCCTCGCACTGCAGCAGCATCACATCGGGCGTGGGCAGGCCGCCTTGCGGCGTGCTGTCCCCCAGACGCGGCTCGATGTAGCGCACCGCGTCATAGCCGAAGTAACCGGCCAGACCGCCGCAAAAGCGCGGCATGCCGGGTCGCAGTGCCACCTTGAAGCGCTGCTGGTAGGACTCGATGAACGCCAGCGGATCGCCCTCATGGGTTTCGATCACGTCGCCGTCACGGATGACGCGGGTGACGCGGCCTTCGCTCTTGAGCACGGTGCGCGCCGGCAGGCCGATGAAGGAGTAGCGGCCGAAGCGCTCGCCGCCGACCACCGATTCCAGCAGGAAGCTGTGGCGGCCCGGGCCGTTGCCGGCGCAGAGCTTCAGGTAGAGCGAGAGCGGGGTTTCGAGATCCGCGAAGGCCTCGCTGATCAGCGGGATGCGGTTGTAGCCGTCGGCGGCCAGGCTTTGGAATTCCAGTTCAGTGATCACGTCGTCAAACCTCATGGCGGCTGCGCGGGCTGGCGTGGCCGGGCGGTCCCGGTCGCCTGGCGACGCGCGCAAGCGGAATCTCAGGTCGCCTGTTGGACCTGCCCCGTGGAATGAGGGTGCAGTGGATTCGTGACGGTGGCCCGTGTCCGCGGTTCAGCGGTGGACGACGGGCGGCAAGCAGCAGGCGGCTTCAGGTGAAGTCGTGCGGGCGTCGCCAGGGCCAGGCTCCCCGGTCGTTCGACCCCTTGATGTGCTTGCGCGTGATAAACATGGTGCGGACGAGTGTAGCAGGAGCAATCCCCAGGCCCGCGCCCAGGCCGCTTCGCTCATACTGCGCCGCAGAGCCCGCAACCAACGGGCCAATCGATCAATGAGGTGGAAGAGACATGAACCCATTCCAAGCCGTGCCCGGGGCACGCCTGGCGTCCAGCCTGATCCTGGCCGCAGTGCTCGGCGCACCCGCCGCCCATGCGCAAACCGCCACGCCGGCCACCGCACCCTCCGCGACCGCTGCCAACGCGCCGCCCGCGATGGAAGTGAACGGGGTGAAGTACGAGGGCACGTCCGAGGTCGCCGGCCAGAAGCTGGTGCTCAACGGCGCCGGCACCCGCTACAAGGCCATCTTCAAGGTCTACACCGCCGGCCTGTACCTGACCGCGAAGGCGACGACGCCCGAAGCCGTGCTGGCCAACACCGGCCCGAAGCGCATGCACATCCAGATGCTGCGTGACATCGACGGCGAGGAACTCGGCAAGCTGTTCACCAAGGGCATGGAGCAGAACGCCACCCGCGAGGAATTCGGCCGCGCGATCAACGGCGTGCTGCGCATGTCGGAAATCTTCGTCCAGAAGAAGAAGCTGGTGACCGGCGAGAGCTTCGGCGTGGACTACATCCCCGGCACCGGCACCGTGATCTTCGTGAACGGCAAGGTGATGCCCGGTGATCCGATCAAGGAAGCCGAGTTCTTCAACACCTTGCTGAAGATCTGGCTGGGCAAATCCCCGGCCGACAGCGGTCTGAAGACCGACCTGCTCGGCGGCCGCGCCGCCACGACCAGCACCCGCAACGCGGTCGGCAGCGGACGCTGATGATCCGCCGCGCGCCGTCCCGCGCTCAACCCAGCAACTGATCCAGCCGATCGATGTGCCGCTGCGCCGGCACGTCGTGGGTCGGCTGCCCATGGTTGTAGCCGTAGCTGACGAGCGCCACCGGACAGCCGGCGGCCTGCGCAGCGCGAGCGTCGTTGCTGGAGTCGCCCACCATCCAGGTGGTGGCGGGCGCGCTGCCCAGCGCCTCGCAGGTCTTGAGCAGCGGCAGCGGATCGGGCTTCTTGCGTTCGAAGTCATCGCCGCCGAACACCCGGTCGAAGAAGCCGTCCAGGCCTTTGCGCTTCAGCAGCTCGCGCGCGAAGGCCGCCGGCTTGTTGGTCAGACAGGCCATCGGCAGACCGAGCGCCCGCAGCGCCGTCAGCCCTTCCCGCACGCCCGCAAAGACCTCGGCATGCTGACCATTGAGCCGCTCGTAGTGCCGCTGGTACAGCGCCCAGGCCTCGTCGTAGCGGTCGCCCGAGGCGCCGACCTCCGCCAGCACGCTGCGGATCAGGTGTTCGCTGCCCTGGCCGATGGTGTGCTCGACAAAGTCGCGCTGGACGGCAGGCAGGGACAGATCGGTCATCACCGCATTAAGCACGGCGACGAAGTCACCGAGCGTGTCGACCAGGGTGCCGTCGAGGTCGATCATGAAGGCGGTGGGGGTGGGGTGGAGTGGCGGCATGGACTTGAGCTTGAAGGAGAAGCAGGCAGCGTAGGGTAGTCGAACCGCTTATAGGGGCGACACGCGCGTGCACGCATTCTGTCGAATCACTTCATGGAATCGAGGAGCGAAGTCGTCCCTCCTCCAGCAGTTGCTCGACCGCGTCGGCTTGACGTCGGTCCCGGCTCCGCTTGATGAAGTCCCTGGTCGGGAGTGCCGACATCCATCGCTTGAAGTCAACGAACACCCGTGGATCAACGGTCCGCATCAGCGCCATTGAACCGTCGATGCCGATCACCAGTTGCTCAAAGACCGGCGAATTCAGGAACTGCTGCGCATTCTCGGCCTGCACGGGATAGACATCACCCTCGACGTCGGAGATGGAAAACGGCTCGCTCCCGGCGGGTTCCTGACGCCGCAGAAAGTCGACCGCGAATCCGGTTGCATTCATGGCCGATTCCTTCTGCATCTCGTCCCGCTCGAAGGTGGGATCGACCGTTTGCAGCAGCTGCACCATGCTCATGCCGGCTGCTCGAAGTTCACGCACGAGGCGCAACCTCTGCTGCACATCCCAGAGCAGATCGACATCATTGGTGGCCGTGCTCTCGGGATCGAAGGTGACCCCGGCCGCAACCTCGTAGGCGTAAAGCGCATGGGTGCCGATGACACGGTAGAACTGCGCCAGGCCCTGATGCCGCAGTGCATTCAGGATGCCCACCACCACGCGAGGCACCCGATTGACGCCATGGGCGCGATGGAGGCTCTCACACCGCCGCATCTCGACGCGACACGCCTCCAGCGCTTCCCGCCACTGACCTTGATCGGAGACATAACGTTCTAGCAAGCCTGCGCGGTCAACGCTTCGTGGCCCCAGGTCATGGACCTGGCCGTCCACGTCCACCTTGCACAGACGGTCCTCACCTCCGACGGTCTGCCACCTCATGGAGGCCGCGAACCTCGGCGCCTGATTCATGAGTTCCGTGTGGCGGTCAAAGAGGGTGCGCGACGCGGCCAACTGCTGGAGGGCCCTCGGCTCGATCGCAATGAAGCTCACTCAGCGGTCTCCGGCAGCTCAAGCGACGCAGTGGTCCAGACGTCGTCCTCGCCGCATGCCATCAGCCAACCGGACGGATCGCTGGATTCGACCCAAGCGCCGACCTCTTGCTCCAGCGACCGCTGCGCGGAGGCATCCAGTTGAGAGGCGACCATGGACTCATCGATCATGGCCTCAACCACCCTGAGCGGAAGCGGCTCGACCTCGTCCGACGACGGACGCGCGGCCCGCCACACTTGCCGCATCACGGTCGCGTAGGCCTTGGGGTCCAGCGTCCTCATCAGCGCCATCTTGCCGGTCTTCCCGACGACGACCTGCTCGAAACATGGCAGTTCATCCAGCCAATGCAGGTGCATGCCAGCGCCACCTGCATGCCGTGTCGATGGCTGGTCAGCCTCGACAGGGGCCGCTCGCCTCGACGCCTTTCGAGCGAGCCCGCCATGTGCCACGCTCAGTTTCGCGCCGCCAGAAGCCGTCGCCCCGGACCCCGACGAGCCGGC
This sequence comes from Burkholderiaceae bacterium, assembly GCA_913776825.1. GTDB lineage: Bacteria > Pseudomonadota > Gammaproteobacteria > Burkholderiales > Burkholderiaceae_C > Roseateles. Next base: position 104,142 of record CAJYPV010000019.1, on the reverse strand, counting down.
CGCGCCGCCCTTATCACGGAAACGCAACCGCACGTCGATCCAGTGAGAGAGCCGAGTAGGTTCCACGTCGACATCGGCGACGCCGCTCAACTCACGCACCAAGAGACCACGGATGTCAAGTTGCCGCTGGGCAGGCAGGCGCATCAGCAACCGCACGCACGCTGGAAGGCGGGGCCATCCCGACCGATGCGGGTGCCGCCTCAGGACCGGCTGCAGATCCACTCCGGACGACTGGCCATAGGCATACAACGCCGGCCACCCCATCATGAGGCTGTGCTCGACCAGGCCATTCGCCTCCAGGAGATTCAGCAAATCGATCAGCGCGGGGGGCACTTGGCCAGCATGCACCGCCTTGTTCATCCGCTGCCCCAGCCGAACGCTCTCCTGCAGGGACTGCAAGCGCGCCTTCAGGCGCAGCTTTCGGGCGTGAAAGTTGTCGAACTCGGCCTCGGTCTGCGCGGAACGAACGCCTCTGTAGGTTGTTCTCCCCCTCACCTTGTGCGCCAGGTATTCGTACTCGCCCACCCATTTCCAAAACAGGCTACCCGCCAGAGCCTCCAGTTCGCGACGAACACGCAGGTATTCACGAAAGACCCGTGTGGAGTCGATCGTCTGTCGCGCAGCGGTGTCGGGCAATCGATGGAAGTCCATTTACCCCAAATTTTAGCGTATTACGAAGAAATGGAGTAACTCATTTCAAATCATCAACTTAGATTGCTCCAAATGGTCGCTTGATGCGTCGATTAAAGGTCAACAAAGCGATCCGGCGTCGCACAAAGAGCGCCGCGCTCTCAGATGCCAAACATCCGCGCCACGTCTGGGACGTGGGTCTGTCCAAGCCCTTATCCCGCCGGAATCCGATTCACCAACACCTCCCCACGCTCGAATGCGGTGAGACTGTCGATCGTCGTCTGCATGATCTGCCCGATCGCTTCGACGGTGAAGAAAGCCTGATGCCCGGTGACGATGACGTTGGGGAACGAGACCAGCCGCTGGATCACATCGTCGGTGATCACGGTGGACGACAGATCCTGGAAGAACAGGCTGGCTTCCTGCTCATAGACATCCAGCGCCAGCCCGCCCAGGGCGCCGGTCTTCAAGGCCTGGATCGCCGCCTCGGTGTCGACCAATCCGCCGCGACTGGTGTTGACCAGAATGCTGCCGCGCTTGAGCACCGCCAGCGTCGCGGCATTGACGATGTAGCGGGTCGCGTCGGTGAGCGGGCAGTGCAGCGAGACCACATCCGCCTGCGACATCAAGTCCTCGACGCCCAGGTAGCGGCCGCCGATCGATTCGAACTCGGCGCTGGGATAGGGATCATGGCCCACCAACCGGCAACCGAAGCCGGCCATGATGCGCGCGAAGATCAGCCCGATCTTGCCCGTGCCGATGACGCCCACCGTCTTGCCGTGCAGGTCCATGCCCATCAGACCTTCCAGCTCGAAGTTGCCTTCACGGGTGCGCACGCTGGCCCGGGCGATCTTGCGATTCACCGCCAGCAGCAGACCCACCGCGAACTCCGCCACCGAGTACGGCGAATAGTCGGTCACCCGCACCACCTCGATGCCCAGCCGCGCGGCGGCCGAGGCATCGATGTGGTTGTAGCCGGTGGACCGGGTGGCGACCAGACGCGTGCCTTGAGACGACAGGATCGACAGCACCTGCGCATCGCCACTGTCGTTCACGAACACGCACACCGCCGGGCAGCCGGCCGCGAGTGCGGCGGTCTCGGCGGTCAGACGGTCCTGGATGAAGCGCAGCTCATGGCCGGCGGTCTGGTTGGCCGAGGCCAGCAACGACTGGTCATATCGACGGGCGCTGAACACAGCGGTTTTCATGGGCTTGCTCCCGAGCTCGCCGGACTCACCAGAGCCCCAGCACCTTCCACCACACCACGCCGACGGTCGCGAAGATCAGCAGCTCCACCACGCACATCACCGCGCCCACGCGCCACCATTGGCCCATCGTCACATAGCCACTGCCGAAGATGATGGGCGAGGTGCCGGTGGCGTAATGCGTCAGCGTCATCATGATGCCGGAGCCCGCCGTCATCATCAGCATGAAGGGCACGACATAGGCCGCCGGAATCAGCTGCGCGCCGACGGTCAGGAAGGCCAGCATCATCGCGCTGATGTGGGCCGTGGTGCTCGCGAACAGATAGTGCGAGAACACGAACGCCAGCACCAGCACGGCGGCGATCGGCAACCAGCCCATGCCGCTGGCGACGATCGCGCCCTTCATCCCGGCCGCGAACCAGGCGATCACGCCCAGCTTGTTCAATTGCTCCGCGAGCATGACCAAGGCACCGAACCAGATCAGCGTGTCCCAGGCGCTCTTCTCGGACAGCACATCATCCCAATCGATCGTGCCGGTGATGATGAGGATGAACAGGCCCAGCAAGGCCACGACGGTCGGATCCAGCGCATAGGCCGCGCCGAGCAGCATCTGCGGCACATTCGCCCACAGCAGCAGCATCAGGCCGAAGGTGCCGAGCATCACCTTCTCCCGCCCCGACAGCGGCCCCATGCGGGCCATCTCGCCGCGCGCGTAGTCCACGGCATTCGGCGTCGCCTTGAGTTGCGGTGGCGACAGACCGTAGATCAACAGCGGCATCAACAGCAGACAGGCCAGACCCGGCAGCAGCATGCACAGCGCCCAGGTGGTCCAGCTGAGATGAAAGCTCTGGTGCGTGGCCTTGGCGACGAAGTCCACCACCAGCGGATTGGGCGCGGTCGCGGTCAGGAACATCGCCGAGCTGATCGGGTTGGCGTGGTAATTCACCAGCGCCAGATAGGTGCCGACCTTGCCTTCGGTGCCGTGCGCAGGATCGGAGTCGAACGCATTGGCGATCGACTTCATGATCGGATGCACGATGCCGCCGCCGCGTGCGGTGTTGCTCGGGGTGAAGGGCGCCAGCACCAGTTCGCAGATGGTCAGCCCGTAGCCGATGCCCAATGTGCGGCGGCCCAGCAGCGAGATGAACAGCAGGCCGATGCGATTGCCCAGCCCGGTCTTCTTCAAGCCGCGGGAAATCAGGATCGCCACCACGATGAGCCAGATCAGCGGATTGGCGAAGCTGCTGAGCGCATCGGTGATCGCGCCCTTGGAGGAATGCGAGGTGACCTGCGACAGCGACACGATCACGATGGCCATCATCGCCATCACGCCGATCGGCATGACCTTCAGGATGATGGCCACGATGGTGGTCAGAAAGATCGCCACCAGTTGCCACGCCTGCGGGGTGAGGCCGTCCGGCGTGGGGACCAGCAACAGGCCCAGCAACACCGCCGTGGTGATCAGCGCGGGCACCAGACGAAAAGGCACGGCGGCCTTGAAATACTGAAACATCGCGGCGAGCGACTTGAGCATCATCGGATCTCCCTCGCGATCGAGATCGAGGGTGATGCCCCGAGGTCCCGACGCAGAACCAATGTAGCGCCGTCAAGGCTTCGGAATGACAAGGACTGACCCTGGAACCACGCTTCGGGGACCTGCCGCAAGCGTTCGTCGACCGATGTCAATGTCCTGAGCGCGCCGGGCGATCTCCCATCGCCATCAGCGGGGTCCGCGGGCGATCCGAATGGCGAAATCGCTCGGCGAGGACGTCGGATGCGCGCCCCAAAAGACGACGGCGGACATCCGTGAGGATGCCCGCCTACCTGAACAACCACCCAACAACGTCCACGTCGTCCGGCTTGCGCCTCTGGGGACAGGCCACCATCCCGTCTCCATGGATCGAAGAATAGGTGGCGACCCGGCGCCCGCCCAGACGGACATGCCGCATGCGCGACGTGGCGATCGACTGATCCCCGCGTCAGTGATCGCCTGACGTCGACGTCGTGCCGCGCGAAGTCACAGCGCGGCGATGAGCTCGACGATGAGCGCGGCGATCCATCCGGCAAGACAGAACCGCCGATCAAGCCGGCCAAGTGGACATTTGTCCAACGCGTCAAACATTTGTCTAGAATGCCGCCATGACGACGTCAAAGGATCAGTTGCTGGCGCTGGTGGAAGCCAATCCCTTCATCACGCAGCAGGAGTTGGGCGAACAGCTGGGCCTGTCGAGGTCGGCGATCGCCGGCCATCTGGCCCAGCTGGTCAAAGAGGGCCGCATCCTGGGGCGGGCCTATGTCCTGCCCACGCGTCATCCGATCGTCTGCCTGGGCGGCACCAACCTGGACCGCAAGCTGCACGCGATCGAATCACTCAAGATGGGCAGCTCCAATCCGGCCCGGCAATCCGAGTCCGCCGGCGGCGTGGCCCGCAACATCGCCGAGAACCTGGCCCGGCTCGGGCTGCCGGTGCATCTGCTCACCGCCGTTGGCCGCGATCCGGCCGGATTGGCGCTGCTTGCGCAACTGCAGGCGCTGGGCGTGGACTGCGCCGGCAGCCTGCAGGCCGCCGATGCGCCGACCGGCAGCTACACCGCCGTGCTGGATGCCCAGGGCGAACTGGTGCTGGCGCTGGCCCACATGGAATTGGCAGACCGCCTGGACACGGATTTCCTCCGCCAGACCGCGCCGCAACGCGCCGCCGCACGCTGGCTGGTGGCCGACCTCAACCTGCCGCGAGAGACGCTGGACCAGCTCCGCGCCGAGGCCCTCACCCGGCAGCAGTCGCTGGTGATGGTCGCGGTGTCCGCGCCCAAGATGAAGCGGCTGGGCGATCAATTGGACGGCGTCGAGCTGCTGGTGCTGAACCACGGCGAGCTGCAGGCCTGGATGCAGGCGGCGTTTCCACTCCCCTTACGGCGATCAGTGCGCCGCAGCGCGGCGGCCCGCGTGGACGCTGAACGCGAGGCCGATCGCGCGGCAAAGGCCGCTTCCGACGCCGACGACGATCTCGCCACCCTCGCCTGGCAGCAGCTGCGCGAGCGCGGCCTGCGTCGGCTGGTCGTCAGCGACGGCGCCAAAGGACTGCGCTACAGCGATGGCGACCGTCTGCGCGCCCTGCCCGCGCCGCGCGTGGCCGCTCGCCTCGTGCGCGAAGTCACCGGCGCCGGTGATGCGATGACGGCCGGCATCGTCGCCGCGCTGAGCCGTGCGCCCGACGATTTGCGCGGCGCGTGCCAGCTCGGTCTGAAGCTGGCCGCGCTCACCCTGCAAAGCGATCACACCGTCAGTGACGCCCTCCACCCCGGCTGGCTGGACAGCCCCACGCCATCCACCCGTCAAGAATCGAGACCCTCATGCTGAAGCTGGAACACCTGATCGAATGGTCCCCCGAGGCCGCCCAGGCCCGACTGAATCGCACGCCGATCGTCGCGCTGGAATCCACCATCATTTCGCATGGCATGCCCTACCCCCAGAACGTGCAGACCGCGCGTGAGGTGGAGGCCATCATCCGGGCGCAAGGCGCCGTGCCGGCCACGATCGCCGTGCTGGACGGCAAGATCCGGATCGGCCTGGACGACGCGCAACTCGAACTGCTGGGCCGCTCGCCCGATGCGATGAAGCTCAGTCGGCGGGACCTGCCGTTCGCCCTGTCCACCGGTCGCATTGGCGCCACCACCGTCGCCGCGACGATGATCTGCGCGCATCTGGCCGGCATCGAAGTGTTCGTGACCGGCGGCATCGGCGGCGTGCATCGCGGCGCGGAGACCTCCTTCGACATTTCCGCCGACCTGCAGGAACTGTCCCGCACGCCGGTCGCGGTGGTCTGCGCAGGCGCCAAGAGCATCCTGGACCTGGCGCTCACGCTGGAGTATCTGGAGACGCATGGCGTGCCGGTGGTGTCGGTCGGCCAGGACAACTTCGCGGCGTTCTACACCCGCGACAGCGGTCTGAAGGCGGACTTCCGCCTCGATTCGCCCGCTGAGCAAGCCCGGTTCCTCCGCACCCAGTGGACGCTCGGACTGAACGGCGGGGCGGTGATCAGCAATCCGGTACCGGCCGATCAGGCGATGGACCCGGTCCTGATCGATGGCTACATCCGTCAGGCCCTGACCGAAGCGACCGAGCAGGACATCAGCGGCAAGTCGGTCACGCCCTATCTGCTGGCGCGCATCAAGGCGCTGAGCGAGGGCGCCAGCCTGGCCACCAACATCGCGCTGGTCAAGCACAACGCGGTGGTCGGCGCCGAACTCGCGAAAGCCTTGTCGGCCGCGTGAACGCGCGGCGACCGATGGACCAGCGAAGCTCAGCACCCCTCAGCTCGGCTCGCGGGCGTGATGTGGAGCGTCCCTGGCCGACCTGCAGATTGGCGTGAGAGATCACACATTCCAGTCAGCCAATTTGGCTTAGCTCGGGAATGGGCAGACGAGACCTTGGTCAGAAGAATGGCGCCGCCAGCGCTGTTGCTGGTTTCCAAGGAGTCTTCATGACCGCAGTCACCACCACCCGCCCCCAAGGCCCGCAAAGCCTGACCCCCGCTCAGATTGAAGCCGTGAGCGGCGGCATCACGACCTCGCGCCCCGACGCCATGCTGTACTTGGCCCCGAGATACACCAACCGCTACGTGGAGACCACCACCAGCCCGGTGAGGATCGACATGGCGGCCATCGCGCAGGCGATGCGCTACTTCTTCTAAGCAGGGTCCAGGACGCTCGCATCACGCCTCGCGGGCGTGATGCAGAGCGTCCCCGGCCGACCCGCAGATTGGCGGGAGAGATCACCCCTTCCAGTCAGTCAAGTTGGCTTAGGTCGGGAATAGGCAGACGAGCCGTTGGTCAGAAGAATGGCGCCGCCAGCGCTGTTGCTGGTTTCAAGGAGTCTTCATGACCGCACTCAACACCCCCCGCTCGCAAGGCCTGCAAGCCCTGACCCCGGATCAACTGGAGGCCGTGAGCGGCGGCCTCACGGGATATCTCGTGACCAGCGGCATCGCGGGATATCAGAGGCCCGACGCCACGCTGTTCCATTCGTCGTCGCGTAGCTTTGACCCCTACGCCGCCCCCAGCGAGCCCAGCGTGACGATCCACGCTCCCACGATCTGGATTGACACGCCGCAGACCCCGAACTGGACGTGGGGCTGCATGATCTAAAGCCTCACCATCCCCATCGCCCCGCACTGCCACCGCAGGCGGGGCGATGTCCATTGAGACGCTGGCACGGTCGCTGCATCGAATCGCCCCTCCAGAACCTCGTTTCCCCCTCGCCGACTGATGAGGCATGACCTGGCCCCTCTTCGACTTCGTGCCCGCCTTCCTGCAGCGTCAGGCCTTCCATGATCTGACGCCCCTGGAGGCCGCTAACGCGCAGCCAGCGCCGACCTCCACCGTCGCGGGAAGCGTCATCCCGTCGGCCGCAGCGCAAGAGCCCGCCCGCTACCAACCTCATCTTCACGGCACGCTTGCCGACTTTCACCGGAGCGACGATTTCGCCCGATTCCAAATCGAGCTGACCGCCCATTTGAGCGCGCTGACCCGAGTCGCCCATCAGCATCTGTCGCCACGCACCGCGGAGTCGTTGAGCCATGACCTGGATGAATTCAAGGACCATGTGCTCAGCCTGGATGACAGCGGACAGCACCGCTTCTGGGGCTTCGGGGCCGAGCAGTATTTCAATCACGGTCAGAACCTGCTGGCGCTGTTTGCCCAACGCGTCGCCGACGACCGCATGCCGCTGCAGGATCGATTGAATGCGTTGCAGGAGACCGTCCCACGGCTGACGGTCTGTCTGCAAGGCGCGCTGCAGGCCCTCGAACAGGCCTGCATCGATCTCGACCGATCGCGCACCGGATTCATCGCCACCGTCGATCGCGCCTTTGACCAGTTGCTCAACCAGTGCATCGTGCAATCGGTCGAGGCGGTGAATCGAACCCTGCTGGCGGTGGCCCCGGCGTCGCAGGTCCACCTGGTGGCCGGCCTGCAGCAAACCATCTATCCGGCGATGAGCCGCCCGCCGCCACCGCTGGATCGGATGGCGGTCATCCCCTCATCGGCGGACCATGCCTACACGCTTCGCGAGGTACGCAGCAAGCTGGTTCCTGGGCGTCTGTGCGAATTCCTGGCCGATGCCTATCTGCAGCGCTGGCAGCAAGGCCTGACCGAGGCTTTGGGCCTGAGCCACTCGCCACCGCCCCCATGGGACTGGACCGACGAGATGGAGGCCGCAGCCCAGGCCGCCGAAGCGGCGCTCGAGCCCGAGTTCGGGCAGATGCCGCGTCATGCCGTCCTGTCGCTGAACGAGGACGCCGCCGGTCGCCTGTGCGCCTGGCCCCTGCAGGATCCGTCGATCCTCGGGCGTCATCTGCTGTTCGAGTGTCGTCGCCTGGGCATCGTCTCGACGGACCGCGAGCCTCAGCCGGTGTCGCTGCAACGGATTCCTCACCCGCTTCTGCCCGGTCGTGACACCACGCTGATGGTGATGCATCAAGACAGCGTGCTGGCCTGGGCCGAGGAAGCCGGGACACCGCGCGCGCTGCGGATCACGGACCTGGCGCCGTGGTCGGATGGGTTCTGGGCGCGCGGGCTGCCCAGAAGGGCGGCGGCGGCGGCCCTCCTGTCCGCGCTGCGCTGCGCCGATCCGCATGAACTGACGCAGCTGACGTCTCACATGCTGCTCGATGAAGAGCGTCATTACCAGATGCTCTGCAGCCGGCTGGACGACAACGCCTTGCAGTCGATGCTGCGTCACAGCGACATCCAGGTCAGCGATCGGCGCTGCATCTGGCTGCTCAACACGCTGGTGAGTCAGCAACGGCTGGCGCTGCTGCGGCCGGAAGAGGTTCACACGTGGACGCCGCTGGTGCCGACGCGCATCACCGAAACCTTGATGCGGCTGGCGCTTCAGCACAACTCCGCAGCGCTGGTCGAGGCCGTGGGCGAGTTGATTCGCCGCGGTGCCGAGTTTCATCACGACACGGTCGAGGGCTTCCGGTGGCGCAAGCGCTGCCTGATGCCGACGACGAGGGATCCGGGTGAGATCACCCCGATGGCCGAGGCAATTCACGGGGATCGGGGCGAGGCACTGCGGAGCTACATCGTCATCCTGACCGACCTGCGATTGGATCCGGTGTCTCCCGCGTCACGCCTGGCGCTGGTGAATCCCAACGTCCTGTCTCGCGGCGAGATGGTGGAACTGCTCAACAGCTCTCTGTATCTGGCGATCGTCAACGACTCGCCGGCGGCCTTGGAGGGCCTGTTGTCGGGCATGCTGACCGCCTGGCAGCGCGGCGCAATGTCCAGGGCCGAGATCGAGGACGTGCTGAATCTGCGGTCCTCCACGCAGGTGCCCTTCAGGCTGATGACGATCGCCGCGCGCCACGGTCCGCAGCCTCTCGGCCTGATCCAGGAGGCGATCGAGCACCTCCAGGGTCACTCCAGCGGTCCGCCGGAGATCATCGTCCAGCAGCCGAACGACGGCGCCGACAGCCCGGGCTTGCACCGAAGCCCCACACCCGACACGCCGCCGCCGCCGACGATGCCCTGAGCGGACGGCCGCCGCTCAGCGCGGCGGCACGAAGCGTTGCCGTTCGGCGTCGACCGCCGCCCGCCCGATGCAGCCGGGCGCATGGTCATTGACCAGACCCATCGCCTGCATGAACGAGTAGACCGTGGTCGGCCCGACGAATTTCCAGCCGCGCTGCTTCAGCGCCTTCGACAAGCGCAGCGAGCCGGGTGAGGTGGCGCGCACCGTCTCCGGCGGCAGGTCGGTTTCCTCGAAGCGCCAGAAGAACGCGGCCAGCGAACCCGCCTCCTGCTGCAACGCCAGTGCCCGACTGGCGTTGTGGATGGCCGCCTCGATCTTGCCGCGGTGACGCACGATGCCGGCATCGGCCAGCAGACGTTCGATGTCGGCCGCTCCGAAGCGGGCGACCTCGTCCATCTCGAACCGATGGAACGCGGCGCGAAAGGCCTCGCGCTTGGCCAGGATGGTCCGCCAGGACAGGCCCGACTGAAAGCCCTCCAGGCAGAGCTTCTCGAACAGGCGTCGGTCATCGGCCACCGGATAGCCCCATTCGCGGTCGTGGTAGTCGCGATAGGCGTCGAAGCCGGGGACTTCGCACCACCGGCATCGCGGTTGGCCATCTGGGCCTGTCAGCAGTCGATCGGACATCGGCGTGAACCTCGGTGTGGTGCGGTGGTGGCGGTAGTGGTGGCGGTGACTCTGACGACGATGACGGCGGTGGCGCAGGGGGCCGGGCGGACTCAGTCCAGCCCGTCGCTGAACACCCGCGTGGTCGAGGGCCAGGTGTGCACCCGGGCCTCGATCAGATCCAGCACCCGCTCGAAGCCGTCGGTGGTGCCGAAGTACGGGTCCGGCACCTCATCCAGGCCCAGGCCGGTCATCCCGTTCAGGAACAGCCCCAAACGCGCGGGCGAGATCGCCGGACGCTGGGCCCGCAGCGCACGCAGCACGCCGCGATCCATCGCCAGGATCAGATCATGCTGATCGAAATCCTCGGTGCGCACGCGGCGGGAGCGGAAGCGGCGGTCCATCGCATAACCGCGGGCGCCGAGCACCTGCAGCGCGCGCGGATCCACCGGCGCGGCCTTGGACGACGCCCAAACCCCGGCCGATTGCACCGCGCTCAGCCCCAGCGCGGCCGCATGCGCGCGCAGCACCGCCTCGGCCATCGGCGAACGGCACAGGTTGGCGGCACAGACGAGCAGAAGCGATGTCAACGGCGATGGCTCAACGAAGCCCGTAGCGGGGCCGAGAGGCGGGCATCGACCTTCCACCGGTCAGGCCGGTGGCGGATCGATGGCGCGACCGCTCGGCAAGGCGCGGGGCGGGGCGGGGCGGGGCGGGGCGGGATGATGAAAGGATCGGATGACGCGACGGACCAGGATCGTGGCGACCGGATCAGCGCGCCAGCTCGGCCCGCATCGAATCGATCACCGCGCGGTAATCCGGCTTGCCGAAGATCGCGGACCCGGCCACGAAGGTGTCGGCGCCGGCATCGGCGATCTCGCGGATGTTCTCGACCTTCACGCCGCCGTCGATCTCCAGACGGATGTCGCGACCGCTGGCCAGGATCATCGCCTTGGCCTGCTGCAGCTTCTTGAGCGCGCTGGGAATGAAGCTTTGGCCGCCGAAACCGGGGTTCACGCTCATGATCAGCACCAGGTCGATCTTGTCGATCACCCACTCCAGCACATCCAGCGAGGTGGCCGGATTGAAGACCAGGCCGGCCTTCGCGCCTTCGCCCTGGATCAGCTGGATGGTGCGGTCCACATGCTGGCTGGCTTCGGGATGGAAGCTGACCAGATCGGCGCCGGCGCGGCAGAAGGCCTGCGCCAGGCTGTCCACCGGCTGCACCATCAGGTGCACATCGATCGGCGCGCGGGTGCCGTCCGGCTTGACCGCATGCTTCTTCAGCGCCTCGCACACCATCGGCCCGAAGGTTAGGTTGGGCACGTAATGGTTGTCCATCACGTCGAAATGGATCCAGTCCGCACCGGCGGCCAGCACCTGGCGAACTTCCTCGCCCAGATTGGCGAAATCGGCGGACAGGATGCTGGGAGCGATGCGATGGGTCGGCGGCGTCATGGCAGAAGTCGGCGGGAAGGCCGGAGGCGGGAAAAGCGCCATTGTAGGAAGCCGGCGCACCGCTGCGGGTGCGCAGGACGCGCATGAATTGGCAGCCTCGCCGACCGGATGGGAAAGCCCCGGCTCAGCGATAGCGCTCCGCCAGGCGCGCCAGTTCGCCGCTCGCCGCGAGCTGGCGCAGGCCCTCGGTCAGCCGCGCGACCACCGGCGCCGAGACCCGGCGCGACACCACGGCGTATTGCGCCTCCTCCTGAAACACGGTGGGGCACAGGCGCACCAGGCGCTCCAGCTCGGTCCCGCGCTGCGCCTGGCGCAGGCCGAGATCCTGTCCATACACCGCCGCCGCCCGGCCGCGGACCAGCATCTCCATCGCGTCGCGGTCGGTCCGGGCGCTTTCGACATGCCGCACATCCGCCTCCCGCAGGCTGGCCGCGAGCTTCGTGCCCTGCTGCACCAGCAAGGGCTCGTCGCGGGCGAAGGCGCGCAGTTCATCCCAGTTGCGCGGGTTGCGCGGATCGTCGGCACGCATGGCCAGCACATGACGGATCCGATAGAGCGGCACCGGCAGATAGCGCATCAGCGGGCTGCGGTGTTCGGCGTCCAGCAGGCAGAAGAACACATCGATCTCATGCCGGCCGAGCATCAACTCGACCCGCCGCAACGGCACCTGATGCTCCAGGCCATCGAGCCGGAGGTCCGCATCCACCCGCAGCAAGGCGTCGACGATCTCGCCGCAAAGGCCCGGACGCTGCGGATCGCTGGAGCCATATTTCAGCGGTGAGCCGACTTGCGACGCGGTCCGCAAACGCAGCAGGCCGGCCGCGGGCACGGTGGTCGGCGACGGGAGCGCGACGGATCGAGGCGGCTTGAGCGCCGGCGCGACGCCCGCCGATCCGCTCGTCGAGACGGACGCCGAGGGCGACGCCGGCTGAACCGCCGCGACGGCACCCACACTGCCACCCCATGCGGCCACGCCAGCGGCCGACTGGGCGATCCCCGCCAACACGACGCGCCGACGCACGACGGAGGCCGTGCTCAACGCCACCAAGGGACCTTGACTTGTCTCCATGACCGTTCTTCGACTCTTCAGACCAGCATACCGGAGCCCTCCTGCGCACGGCCATCCCGCCGCGCTCGGCAGGGGGCGGACCTTCCCTAGGGACGCGCTGCATCGCGCTGCATCACGCCCGCGAGCCGAGATGACCCTCATTCGAGATAGAGCGCCAGGCGCGAACCTCAGCCATGGCGGGCGCCATGGCGAGGATCTTCAACGCCGCGCACCGTCTGAAGCGGCGTCAGCTTGGCCGCGAGGGGTGATGCAGAGCTTCCCTAGAATCGGACCAATGGCACATCCGCACTTTCATTGCACCGTCGTCGTTCAGCCCTTGGCCGAGCAAACCGTTCCGGAGCGCGGCCAGTACGCGTTCACCTACACCATCACCATCGAAAACCGCGGCGATGTGACCGCCCAGTTGATCGGCCGCCACTGGACCATCGTGGATGCGAACGGCCACGCCCAGGAAGTGCACGGCCTGGCGGTGGTCGGCCACCAGCCCGTGCTGCAACCGGGCGAGCGCTTCGAGTACAGCTCCTGGGCCCAGATCGCCACCAAGCAGGGCAGCATGAGCGGCCGCTATCTGTGCGCCACCGAGACGGCCGACGTGTTCTACGCCGAAGTTCCCGAATTCCTGCTGGCCGAGGCCGGCAGCCTGCATTGATGTGGAAGCGCCGCGGCTGGGACCTCACCGCGCTGCTGAATGCGGCGCACCCGCGTGCGCCGCTGGCGGAGCGCAATCTGTGGCTGGTGCGGCTGGTCGAATGGCTGCGCCACGCGCCGCTCAAGGATGACCGCCCCGCCGCGTCGCTGACCGTCCCGGCCGGCTCGGCCCTGAGCGTCCAGGTCGACGGCCCGGTCGTGCCCTTGCCCACGCCGCTGCCGGTGCGGCGGCTCAAATACCTGCTGAATCTGCTGGAGCGTCATCCGGAGCATGCGGCCTCGTTCGCGGGCGTCATTGCGAGCGTCTGGGCGGATGTGGACGCGATCAGCCTGTTCGCCGAAGTCGGCTTCGCGCCCCGGATGGCGCTGTGGGGCGAATTCCTCGGTCGCGTCCGCCGCCGGGTGCTGCCGCAGACCGCCGACACCCGCGATCTCGCCGAGCTGTTCGAACTGCTCTTCCCGCATGAAGACGACGCCGAATGGATCAACGCCGTCGACGATGAGCTGCTGAAGCGGCTCAGCCTGCTGTTCGCGGGCGCGCCCGAAGGCGACTGGCGCGAGGAAATGCGCGCCGCTGTGACGGTGCTGGTGAGCTCGGTGCGCGCGGCGGGCCTGTCCGGCGCGCTGCGAGCGCGCATGGATCCGGCGCGTCTGGCCAGCCGCCCGTTCCGCAATCTGGCGACCGCCTGGGAACAGGTCGAGCACGCGCTGATCGAAGACCGGCGCGCCGCGCTGCCGGCCGCGCTGCAATACCTGCGCGCCTTGCTGGATGAATGCCGCGCCGCGGTGCGCTCGGTGCCCGACCATCTGGAAGAGCACGGCGTGTCGGTGGACCTGATGTTCGGCGTCGAACAGATGCAGGCGCGGCTGCGCCGCATCGAGGACCTGCTGGCCGTGCTGCTGGCGCCGCATCCGGAGCGCGAGCTGTTGCGGCTGGTCGCCAGCCTGGTGTCGGTGGTGCATGACCGCCGCAGCATCCGCACCCTGTTCGCCCGGCATTACTCGCTGCTGGCCCGCAAGGTGGCCGAGCGCAGCGCCGAAACCGGCGCGCACTACATCACCCGCAACCGCGACGAATACCGCGACATGCTGCGCCGCGCGGGCGGCGGCGGCCTGATCATCGCGGGCACCACCTTCGTCAAGTTCGCGATCATGGCGGTCGGCCTGTCGGCCTTCTGGGGCGGATTCTGGGCCGGCGTGAACTATGCGCTGAGCTTCGTCATCATCCTGCTGCTGCACTGGACCGTCGCCACCAAGCAGCCGGCGATGACCGCGCCCGCGCTGGCCGAAAAGCTGCGCCACATCGATCACGATGCCGGCCTGCAGGCCTTCGTCGACGAAGTGGCTCACCTGTTTCGCTCGCAGACCGCCGGCATCGTGGGCAATCTGGCCCTGGCCGCACCGATGGTGCTGATGGTGCAGTTGCTCGCGGTGCTGTGCTTCGGCAAGCCGCTGGTCGGCGCGCAGGAAGCCGAGCACGTGCTGCATTCGCTGACGGTGCTGGGACCCTCGCTGCTGTTTGCCGCCTTCACCGGCGTGCTGCTGTTCGCGTCCAGCCTGATCGCGGGCTGGGTGGAGAACTGGTTCGTCTTCCATCGGCTGGACAGCGCCATCGCCTGGAACCCGCGCATCGTCGCGACGCTGGGCGCCAACCGCGCCCGGCGCTGGTCGGCCTGGTGGCGCGACAACATCTCCGGGCTCACCGCCAACATCAGCCTCGGCCTGATGCTGGGCCTGGTGCCGGCGCTGCTGGGCTTCTTCGGTCTGCCGGTGGAAGTGCGGCATGTGACGCTGTCCACCGGCCAGCTCGCGGCCGCGGCGGGCGCGCTGGGCGTGGACGTGCTCAAGCATTGGCCGTTCTGGCTGTGCGTGATCAGCATCCTCGGCACCGGCCTGCTCAATGTCGGGGTGAGCTTCTACCTGGCGTTCAAGGTGGCGCTGCGCTCGCGCGGCATCAAGCTGGCGGACCGCCAACGCGTGCGCGCGGCCATCTGGGCGCGGGTGCGGTCGCAGCCCTTGAGCTTCCTGGTACCGCCGAAGTCCTGAGAGGCGGCGTCAGGCGCCGTCGCGGTCCTGCGGCGGCTCGCCGCCCTTGCGACCGGAAAACATCGTCCACCAGACGATGACGACCAGCAAGGCCAAGGCGGCCAGCGCCTCCAGCAAAATCATGCCCATGATCAGTCGCGGTCCTTTGAATGTTGATGCCGGTCTTCGTCGGGGCGGGACGGCCGAGGTTCCGACCTCGGTCCCGCCGTCTCATCGCCAAGACCTGCGCGCTGCGCCGGTTCTCCGCGCGACCGTCCTGTGGGGCCTGGCAGCGCTGACGATTCTAGGCCTGCTGGCCGGCTGCGGCGGCCCGTCGGTGGTGCGGGAACCCGGCGCGCCCGCGAGCGCCCGACCGTCCCCGCCGACCCCCGCCGGCCCGCCCGCCTCCAAGGTCGATCCCGCCCGACTGCTGAACGGCGAATGGCCCGCCGGCGATCGCAGCCCGGCAACGCCCGGCGCCGGCGCTGCGGCGACGACCTCCCCGACCGGTGCCTCGACCGCCCCGGATGACCGACGCGCGGACACCGCCGGTCGCCAGATCCTGCCGCGCGAGCGCGCCCGCTGGGTCGCTGCGGAATGGCAGGAACTGCCCGGCTGGGGCCAGGACCGCGCGCTCGAGTGGTGGCCGGCGCTGCTGCGCGGTTGCGAGCGACCGATGCCGGGCTGGGCGACGCTGTGCCAGCAAGCGCTGCGGCTGCGTCCGTCGGATGATCTGGAAGCCTATGCGTGGTTGATGAAGCGGCTGCAGCCCTATCGCGTCGAGTCGCCCGAGGGCGACCGCGAGGGCCTGGCCACCGGCTATTACGAGCCGCAGCTCGAGGCGCGCCGGCAGGCGCTGGGCGACTTCCGCGTCCCGCTGCTGGCGCCGCCGCAAGACCTGGCCCAGCGCCGTCCCTATGACACCCGCCAGCAGATCGACAGCAACAGCCAGCTGAACCGCCTCAGCCTGGCCTGGGTGCAGGACCCGCTGGATGCGCTGGTGATGCAGATCCAGGGCAGCGGCCGGTTGCGGGTGACGGAATCCGACGGCCGCAGCCGCTGGATTCGCTTGTCCTTCGCCGGCCACAACGAACAACCCTATCGCTCGATGGGCCAATGGCTGATCGCGCAGGGCGAGTTGAAGGCGACCGAAGCCTCCTGGCCGGGCATCAAGGACTGGGCACGGCGTCATCCTCAAAAGCTCAAGGAGGCGATGTGGGCCAACCCCCGCTATGTCTTCTTCCGCGAGGAACCGCTGAATGATCCGGCCGTCGGACCGCGCGGCGGCCAGGGCGTGCCGCTGACGCCGGGTCGCTCGATCGCGGTGGACAAAGCCAGCATTCCCTACGGCACGCCGGTCTGGCTGGACACCACCGAGCCGCTGTCCACCACGCCGCTGCGACGCCTGGTGATGGCGCAGGACACCGGCGCCGCCATCACCGGCGCGGTGCGCGCCGACTTCTTCTGGGGATGGGGCGAACAGGCGGAGCAGCAAGCCGGCCGCATGAAGCAACCATTGCGCTTGTGGGTGCTGTGGCCACGTGAACTGAGCGCGTCGGCCAGCCTGTCGCCCGTGACGCCCGTGACGCCCTCGCGAACGAGCGGATCGTCGACCGGCTCAGCGGCGCCCTGAACTCGCCGGTGGCGCGCCGCGTCGGCGACCGCGCGGGGTCATCGGCCGATCCCGCGCTCGCCGTCACCGCCTCATTCGGTGACCTGCACGCCCTTCCAGAAGGCGACCCGATCCTTGATCTCGGCGGCGGCCTCGCTGGGCTGCGGGTAGTACCAGACCGCATCGGGGTTCATGTCGCCACGGACCAGCAAGCTAAAGTAGTGCGCCTGACCTTTCCAGGGACAGGACGTGCGGTGATTGCTGAAGGTGGTGAACTCGCGCTTGAGCGCGGCCATCGGAAAGTAATGATTGCCTTCCACGACCACGGTGTCGTCGCTTTCGGCGATGACTTCGCCGTTCCAGATTGCCTTCATGCGTTGGTCTCCTGATTCAAGGGGGATGGCGGAATAGTGGGTGATTCTCGCGACGGCTCGGATCGCATGATCGGATCGCCTTGAAACGCTATCACGCCCATCGGGGCAAAGACCTCTTCATCACCTCGGGCTCGACCCGCGATCTGGCGCCCGGCAGCTTTGGCGTGTGTGCGATTGGCGGGGGCGCCGAAGGCTGGTCGGTCGTCCACATCGGCCCCGACGGCGACGCCGCCGACCTGGGCGGCGAGTACTACTTTGCCACCGCCGAGGAAGCCCTCGCCTTCCTGCGCGAATTGATCGACCTGATGATCGACGGCGGCGAGCCCGCCGGCCTGCACGACGACTGAGCGCCGCGTCCTCCAGTCCGCGATCGTCCCTTCACGTCGTCCCCTCACGGCGTCCCTCCACGTCCGCCATCCGCGACCTGCTCGCGCAACGCCCACCTCGCGGCGTGCGCTGGTCGCATTCCGCCCGTCCGGGAGCGTCCATTGGGAGAAGCGCGGAGGCAGACTCGGGTCCTCCTCCCTCAGGATGGGCACGCGTGCGCGGGTCCGTGCTGAGCAGCCAATGACCCGCGCGCTGGCCCGGCACGACCGGCGCCGGCTGACGCGCTCTGACACTTCTGGAGTTTCCATGGGACAGATGATCGAATTCGACCGCCCGGATGGCGGACGCACCAGCGGCTATCTGGCCAGCGCCGGGGCGGGCGCGCCCGGCATGATCCTGATCCAGGAATGGTGGGGCTTGAAGCCGCACATCAAGGACATCGCCGAACGCCTGGCCTCGGCCGGCATCACCACCCTGGCGCCCGATCTCTATCGCGGCCGCATCGCCGCCGATGCCGATGAAGCCAGCCATCTGATGAACGGCCTGGATTTCGGCGACGCCACGCACCAGGACCTGCGCGGCGCCTTCGATCACCTGCGGGATCAACTGGGCTGCGCCAAGGTCGGCGTGATGGGTTACTGCATGGGCGGCGCGCTGACGGTGGCCGCGTCGGTGCATCTGCCGGAGCTGGATGCAGCCGTTTGCTATTACGGCATCCCGCCGACCGAGTTCGCAGACCCCGCCCAGATCCGCATGCCCTTCATGGGCCATTTCGCCACCCGCGACGACTGGTGCACGCCGGACAAGGTCAGCGCGCTCGAACAGCGCATGACCGGCGCCGGTCAGCATCCGGCCATCCACCGCTACGACGCGGACCACGCGTTCTCCAACGCGACCCGCCCCGAGGTCTATGACGCGGACGCCGCCGCACTCGCCTGGCAGCGCACGCTGGACTTCCTGAAGCAACACCTGGCCTGACCGGCCGGTCCCGGCGCCGCACGGTTTGGTCGTGCGGCGTCGTCGCCCTCCTTTCGTTCGCCTCACCGCTGCGCATCAGCGGCTGGCGCGCGGTCCGTTGTCTCCCTCCTCCCCCTTCCACCTCATGCGACACACCGTCCACACGTCCGCACTGGCTTTGGCCGCCTTGCTGCTCACGGCCAGCGTCCAGGCCCAGAACGCCACCGGTTTCCAACCCGACGCGCCACAGGCGCTGGATCCGCGCGTGGCGCCGATGCTGGCGGACGTGTCGGCCGAGCGCATCGAAGCCACCATCCGCAAGCTGGCCGCCTTCGGCACCCGACACACCGCTTCGGAAACGGCCAGCGACACCCGCGGCATCGGCGCGGCGCGGCGCTGGATCGAGCAGCAGCTCAAGGACTGCGCGTCCCGCACCGGTGGCCGGTTGGAGGTGACGATGGACAGCTTCATCGAACCACCCGGCCCGCGCCTGACGCAGGCCACCGAGCTGGTGAATGTGGTGGCCACGCTGCCGGGCGCCTCGGCCGGCACGCCGCGCGAGCGCATCCTGGTGGTGAGCGGTCATTACGACTCGCGCAATTCCGATGTGATGGACGCCAAGGGCGAAGCGCCCGGCGCGAACGACGATGCCTCCGGCACCGCCGCCGTGATCGAGATGGCCTGCGCGATGGCGCGCCAGCGCTTCGATGCGACGCTGGTGTTCATGGCCGTGCCCGGTGAAGAGCAAGGTCTGCTGGGCGCGCGCCATTGGGCGCGTCGGGCGCGGGCGCAGGGCCTGAATGTCGAGGCGATGATCACCAACGACATCATCGGCAGCTCCCGCGGTGACGCCGGCCAACGGGATGCCAAGCGGCTGCGGCTGTTTGCCGATGGCTTCGATCCGCTGCTGCGGCTGCTAGTGAATGCCAGCACCAACAGTCCCGCCAGTGACGACGAAGTCAAGACGAATGCCGCCATCCGGGCTCAGTTGCAACCGCTGGCCGTGGCCGGCGGTGGCGATGATCTGCCGACACAGCAGTTCGGTCGGCATCTGAAGGCACAGGGCGAGCGCTATCTGCCGGGCTTCACCGTCGATCTGATCCAGCGGCGGGATCGCTACCTGCGGGGCGGCGACCATCTGCCTTTCCTGGAGCGCGGTTATGCCGCGGTGCGTTTCTCCGAGCCCTTCGAGAACTTCCAGCATCAGCACCAGAACCTGCGCACCGAGAACGGCGTGGTGTATGGCGATCTGGCCGAGTTCGTCGACTTCGGCTATGTGGCCGATGTGGCGCGCATCAACCTGGCGGGCCTGGCCACGCTGGCCTGGGCGCCCGCGCCGGTGCAGGGCGCGCGCATCGATGCGCGCGAGCTGACCAACGACACCACGCTGCAGTGGACCGCCAGCCAGGATCCGGACCTGGCGGGCTACCGCATCGTCTGGCGCCGCAGCGAATCGCAGGGCTGGGAAGGCGCGAAGTCGGTGGGAATGGCGACGCGCGTCACGCTGCCGCTGTCCAAGGACAACCTGGTCTTCGGCGTGCAGGCGGTGTCCAAGTCCGGCCATGCCAGCCTGGCCAGCTATCCGCTGCCGCTGGCCCGCTGAGCGGGAAGGCCCGGGCCGGGCCTGCGCGGCTCAGGCCCGAGCGGCTCAGGCCCGCGCAGCTCAGGCGCCGGGCAACTGAATCGCCTTCAGCAGCAGCCGCGCGCTGGCCACATTGGTGGCGCAGGGCACGTTGTGCACGTCGCAGGCGCGCACCAGCGCATTGATGTCGGGTTCATGCGGCTGCGGCGTCATCGGATCGCGCAGGAAGACGACCGCGTCCACGCCGCCGACAGCCAGCCGCGCACCGATCTGCAGATCGCCGCCATGCGGGCCGGACAGCATGCGCTCCACCTCCAGGCCCACCTCGACCTGCAGGCGCGTGCCGGTGGTGCCGGTGGCGACCAGGACGCAGGTCTTGAGAAAGTCGGCGAATTCGGCCGCGAG
The DNA here is from genome assembly GCA_913776825.1 of Burkholderiaceae bacterium. Lineage (GTDB taxonomy): Bacteria > Pseudomonadota > Gammaproteobacteria > Burkholderiales > Burkholderiaceae_C > Roseateles. The sequence continues at coordinate 83,708 of CAJYPV010000019.1, read as the reverse complement.
CAGCACCATGTCGTCCTTCTTGCCATCGTGGGCGATCAGGGCAAGGCGCAAGGGGCCGGCGGCGTGGGGAGCAAATGTGGTGTCGATCATGGCGTGATGGTAGGGCGGCCGCAGAACGGCGCGCCCCTCCTCCGGGTTACCGACGAGGTTCTTTCTGCGTCGGCGTCACGGCCGACGCCGAGGTCGAGGCCGCCGCCTTGGCGGGCGCGGACAGCACCTCATTGCCGACGCCCCGGTTCATCGCATTGAGCAGGTCGCCGTTGTCCTGGCTCAGCTCCCAGGCGAAGACGCCGGCCAGGCCGTGGTCGCGCACGAACTGGCCCTTGGCCAGCACCGCGCGCGGATCGTCATAACCCATCCACAGCTTCAGCGCGGGATGGACGAGCGACCAGGATTCGGTCACCGGATCCCAGACCGACTGATAACCCTGGCGCCCCTGGCCGCGGCCGTCCAGCACCCGGCCCGCCAATTCCCGGTACGCCTGCGCGCCTTCCGCGCCCGGATAGGCGCCGGACTTCGCGCTGCCCGCCGTCGGCCGCCTCACGCCGGTGAAGCCGCGCCCGTACATCGCCACGCCGGCCACCAGCTTGGCGGCCGGCACGCCCGCAGCGGTCAGGTTGCGCACGGCGCGGTCGAGGCTGTCATCCGCCCCCGGCGCCGAGCTGCGCAGCGTGGTGTGGTGGCCCGCGACCGGTGACCAGCCGCCGTAGAAGTCATAGCTCATCATGAACACCAGATCCAGCGCGCGGGCGGCCTGCTGGAACGGGATGCGGTCGACGATCGGGGCGGTCGGATTCACCGCCGTGGTCAGCAGATAGGGACGCCCGGTTTCGGCGGTGAGCGCATCCAGCCCATGGCGCAGGTCGGTCATCAGATCGGCATAGCCCTGCCCGTCCGACGGCCCACCCAGCGGCACGCCGTTGGCCGAGCCATTGCTGCCGGGATGCTCCCAGTCGATGTCGATGCCGTCGAAGGCGGGATGCTCGCGCAGGAACTGCTGGGCCGACGCCACGAACACCGCCCGCCGCGCCGCGTCGGACGCGAGATGAAAGAACGGATCGGACCCGCCCCAGCCGCCCACCGACGCCACCACCTTCAAATGAGGCGCACGCTGCTTGTAGCGGGCGAAGGCGTCATTGAAGCGCGCATCGATCGGGCCGGTGGCGAGGTCGAAATCCCGTTTGCCCTGGCATTTGGCCGCATCCTTCTCCAACTGGCCAGGACCGCAGATCCGCAGGAAGGCGTACAGCACATGGGTCAGGTTTTGCGGCGGCACCCGCTCGATCAACTCGACCGGCTCCCAGTTCGGCACATACACGCCGACGATCTTGCCGCCGGTGCGCTCGAAGCCCACCGGCTGGCCGCCGAACAAGGGATAACCGGGCGATCGGACGCGCGCGTCCGCTGCTGCGTTCGAGGCCTCCGCCTTGGGTTTGCTGACCGACGCGGAAGGCTCGGCCTTCCCTGACGACTCGGCGGCGCTGGCGATTCCCATCGCACAGGTCCAGCCGATCGCGATCGCTGCGGCCGCCCTCGATCGCCGTTTCCACACCGACATCGCGCGCTCATCAGGCGCAGGGGCACGGACAACGAGAGGCGACGGGCAAGCGCTGGCAATCATCGGAGGGCTCCATTCAACGCCCGGAGCCTACCGCAAAAGAGACCAGTCAAATACCAATCAGAGACAAGTCGATCAGGGCGCGACGTCCACCCGCAGTTGGAGCTCCCGCAGCCGCTGCACCTCGGCATCCCGCGTGCTGAAAGTGCCGCGGCTGGCGCTGGTCTCCACCGTGCCGGTCCGGGCGATGGTGACCCACTGGCCCATCGACACCTGCACCGTGCTGAGCACCGCGCTGGTGTCGGCGCGCTGCGCGGGATCGAGGCTCGCACCCGGCGGCAGCGGCGACGCCAGGTCCTGGGTGCGCACTTCCACCGTGACCGGCTGCTGCCCGCCGGGCCATTGCGGCTTCACGCTGACGCTGCGACTGCGCTCGACCACGCCCTGGCGCGGCGTGACCTGCAGGCGGTCTTCGTTGGGACGGCGCTCCAGGCCGATGTCGACCCACTGGATCGGCATGACCTCGCCCAGCGTGATCGACGCGGGCTGCCCGTTGAGCACCATCAGCCGCGGCGGGCTTTGCTGGCGCTGGCTGCGGGTCTGGGTGCTGATCGTGACGCCGCCTCGGCTGGACACGCTGCCCCCGGTGCTGACCACCACGCTGCCATCGCCTGCGCCAGCCACGGCGGCGCCGCTGAGGTTTTGCTCGACCCAGCGCAATTCGATCCAGAGGTTCTGGCGCGGAAGCGACTGCGACTGCGCGGGCGCTGGTGAGATCGCCATGCCCATCACCAGCCCGACGGCAGCGAATGTCACCGCCATCCGCATCGAGGCGCGGGAGGCGCGGACTCGATCAACCCAACGAGGGATCTTCTGAAGAACTTGAGGCGTCATGTGATCCAGCATACGCCGCGCATCCGGATGCGCGGCAATGCCTGCACCAGCGACGGGGCGGCCGCCTCGCCGCGTCGCGCATGCCGCAGCAGACGATCCGATCGATCGATCCCGAGGATCAGCCGATCAACCGGTCAGCCGATCAACGCCTCCACGACTCACCGATTCAGCGCACGGCACCGTTCGAGATCGCAGGCAGTGGGCAACTGGGCGCGATATTCGATCACCGTGCCCCAGCTGGCCGGGTCGCGCAGGCTGCAGCGCTGGCCGCGACCGTCGTCGTAATAGGACATCACATCGACGCAGCGGCGCGAATGCGCCATCAGACCGAGGAAATGGCCCATCTCATGCGACAGGGTCATCTGCAGCGTCTCCTGCGCCGGATATTGCGGTCGACGCTGGCGCAGGACGCCGAACAAACCGGGGCTCAGCGACAGGCTGCGGGCGGCCAGATTCGCCAGACCGAACTGGCCCCGGCTGCCCACCTCGCTCCAGAGGATCTGGATGGCGTCTTCCGGTGGCACGCCATCGCGCGGCACGGACAGCACCTGCAGCGTCAATCCGCAGGCGGACCACGCCTGAGCGGACGCCTGCACCAGCGCCAGCACGGCCGACGCCGTGAACCATGAAGGCGCGCCGTCGTGCCGGTAGGCGAAGCGCAGCGTGCGCGACGCGGCCGGACGATCGCGGCCATCGGCCCAGGTGCGCAGCTCGCCGGTCTGGCAACTGGCGATCTCCTGATCGCGCACGGAGGCCGACGCCTGGCTGGCGGGGCCTGAAGTCGCGGGCGTGGGCGTGGGCGTGGGCGTTGAGGGTCGCTGAGCCCACGCGAGAGGGGCCGTACACGCGAGACCCGCGAGCACCAGCCCCGCCAGCGCGCGCCGGAGGCGCCGGACGACGTCGGCCGGACTTACCGTCCGCCGATCGGCGCCGATGGGGGTCATCCAAACCACGAGACGCATCGCGATGCGTGCCTTCAAGCCGCTTGCGTGCGCGCCAGCCAACCGCGCAGTCGCGGCCACAGCAGGTTGATGGCCAGTCCGCTGATGACCAGCGCGGCGGCCATCAGCTTCCAGGGCGGCAGCCCCTCGCCGAGCAGCCAGGCCGAGCAGCTCATGCCAAAGATCGGTACCAGCAAGGCCATCGGCACGATGGTCGCCGCCGGATGCCGCGACAGCAGCCAGCTCCACACGCCGTAGCCGAACAAGGTGTTGCCAATGGCCTGCCAGGCCAGCGCCGCCCACGCCGTGGGGCTGGCATGGGAGAGCGCCTCGCCGACCCGGGTGGGCCCGTCCACCATCAGCGACAGCAGCCACAGCGGCGGCGCCGCGAAGGCGCTGCTCCACACCACATAGGCCAGCATGTTCACGCCCACCGCCCGCTTGCCGACGATGTTGCCGCCGGCCCAGCAGGCCGCCGCCGCCAGCACCATCAGCAGGCCGAGCACCGTGGTCGTGCCGTCGGTGTGCACGGCGATCACGCCCACGCCCACCGCCGCCAGCGCCAGGGCCAGCCACTGGAAGCCGCGCACCCGTTCGCCGCTGGTGCGCATGGCCAGCAGCAGGGTGAAGAACACCTGGGTCTGGATCACCAGCGAGGCCAGGCCGGGCGAGATCTGGCTGCGCATCGCCAGATAGAGCAGTGCGAATTGGCCGGTGCCGACCAGCAATCCATACGCCGCCAGGTTGCGCCAGCCGACCTTCGGTCGCGGCAGCAGGAAGATCGCCGGCAGCGTGGCCAGGCTGAACCGCAGGGCCGCGAACAGCAGCGACGGAAATTCATTCAGCCCGACGCGGATCACCACGAAATTGCTGCCCCAGATGACCACCACGCAGAGGGCGAGCAGGAAGTGGCGAAGGGGAAGCGTCATGGGGCCGGTCCGATGGCGAGGGCTGAAGGCACCGACTATGCCAGCGGCACGCCGCCGCGGGCCTGTACAGGCAGATGCCAACCCGACCGATACAGCGGGCGATCCGCAGCCGCCGTGCTCGACATCCCGGATGTGGCGACGCCCTCGGACGCCGCAGTGGCTGCAGCGCCTCCCTACGACCGTTGCAGTCGTTGTGCGGCCAGACGCACCCGGTCGAGGAAGACGTATATCGTCTCCTTGGGCTCTCGGATGACTGCACGCAGCGCCTCGGCACCGTGAGGCTGTCGGAGCACGGCCTCCAGTTGGCGACAGGCCTTCTGACTGAGCCGGCACTTTCGGGAAAGCGTCTCGAAGTCCACCGGCAACGCGTCCCGCTGCGCCTGCATCAGGACGCGCTGCACCGCCATCAGGCGGTTCTCTGACGGGAATGTCGTCAACTCGACCAAGCGACAGAAACGTTCGATGGGCGATAGCGTCGACGGGACCCGCCTCTGCATCAGGCTGGCGGACGCCGCCATCGGAATGGCACCGATGGATGCGCCAGTGACCACGCCCGCTGCATCGCTGCGCGGCGACGGACCTGCCGGCGGGCGGACGAGCTGTCTGCGCGACACCTCTCTTGGACCGCGGGGTCGCCTCGGCACCGGTCCGGGTCCCGGCCGTGGGGCGCTGACGGTGACCGCGCCATCCGCTGTCGCCGCCGTCGCCATCGGACGGCTGGGCAAATCGCACGTCTTCAACTCTGGCCACGAGGGAAACGGCGGCAAGGTGCTTAGCGCCAGATCGGCCAGGCACAGATGCGTCGCCCGCCGCATCCATGCATCGTGAACGCGGGCATTGGCGAGCTCTCGCTGCTCAGGCGGATCCGCGTGTGGGTCGGCATCCGCCACCCAGGCCATCAAGGCCAGCTCTTCTTCGGGGGAAAAGGTCGCTCCGGTCGGGCGACCGGTGCTGGCTGAAGCGGCATCAGGAGAGGACGGGCAAACCGGATCAATCCAGCGGATGAGCGACGGAAACAGGGAATTCCACATCGACGACGGCTTTCATGGAAGAGGAAGTGACGTCAGTCGCGGGCGCACCGCGATCAGATTCATGGCGGCCGTCGTGGCCCGATCCCCCCGAGCGGCCTCAACCCTTCGGCTTCAGATGGCCCAACGGCAACGCGCCCGCGGCCTTCACCTCGCCAAGCGAGAAGCTGGTGTGGATGTCCTTCACATTCGGCAGGTTCAGCAAGGTATCGATCGAAAACCGACTGAAGGCATCGAGATCGGTCGCCATCACTTCCAGCTCGAAGGTGCCGGCGCCGCTGATGTAGTGGCAGGCGATGACTTCAGGCAGCAGGCGGATCGCCTCCTCCAGTTGCTTGGTCGCCGCGCCGTTATTTCGGTCCGCATCCACCCGCACGAAAGCCAGCACGCCCAGGCCGATGCGGCGGCGATCGATCTCGGCGCGATAACCGGTGATGAAGCCCTGCTCTTCCAGCCAGCGCACCCGTCGCCAGGTCGGTGCCGCCGACAACCCGATGCGCGCGGCCAGCTCTGCGTTCGACAACCTCGCCTCGCGCTGCAGCGCCGCCAGGATGGCGACGTGATAGCGGTCCAGCTCGCCGCTGGCGGGCGCGTCCAGCTCCTCCATCACCTCGGTGCGCGGTTTGCCCCCAGCCGGTGAGGAGTCGCTCAGGGTTTTCCCTTGGCGCATGTTTTTGGAAGCCATTCACAGTCCTTTCGCCATTTACAGCAAGATTCTTGCTCAAACGATGGCGAGGCGGGCACAAAGAGCAAGCACTCGGCGGGTGACTTTTCCTACACTGGCGGTCACGCCTGCTCTTGCTCGACACCTCGTTCCCGGTTGATCGGCAGCACACGGCAAACGGTCCCGGCCACAAGCGGGGATCGCAGGTCCGCCACCCCTCAGGAGCCTCCCCCTCATGAATGCCCCCTTGCCCGAACACATCCTGCGTGCGCTGGAGCGCGTCACGCTGGACGACAAATACGCCCTGGACGAAGGTCGCGCCTTCATGAGCGGCGTGCAGGCCCTGGTGCGGCTGCCGATGCTGCAGCGCACCCGCGACGCCATCGCCGGCCTGAACACCGCCGGTTTCATCTCCGGCTACCGCGGCTCGCCGCTGGGCGGTTACGACCAGGCGCTGATGGCGGCCAAGAAGCACCTGGCCAAGCAGCACATCGTCTTCCAGCCCGGCGTGAACGAGGAACTCGGCGCCACCGCCGTCTGGGGCACGCAGCAGCTCGCGCTGTTCCCGGAGAAGGCCAAGTTCGATGGCGTGTTCGGCATGTGGTACGGCAAGGGTCCGGGCGTGGACCGCTGCATCGACGTCTTCAAGCATGCCAACATGGCCGGCACCTCGCGCCATGGCGGCGTGATCGCGATCGCGGGTGACGACCACATCGCCAAGAGCTCCACCGCCGCGCATCAGAGCGACCACGTCTTCAAGGCCGTCGGCTTCCCGGTGTTCTTCCCGTCCAGCGTGCAGGACATCCTGGACATGGGCCTGCATGCGTTCGCGATGAGTCGCTTCTCCGGCCTGTGGTCCGGCCTCAAGACGATCCAGGAGATCGTCGAGTCCTCCAGCAGCGTGAGCGTGGACCCGGACCGGGTCGAGATCATCCTCCCGACCGACTTCGAGATGCCGCCCGGCGGCCTGCACATCCGCTGGCCGGATCCGCCGCTGGATCAGGAAGCCCGGATGATGGATTTCAAGTGGTACGCGGCACTGGCCTATGTGCGGGCCAACAAGCTCAACCACAACGTCATCGCCACGCCGAACGACCGCATCGGCCTGATCGCGTCCGGCAAGGCCTGGAACGACACCCGCCAGGCGCTGCACGACCTGGGCCTGGACGACGACGCCTGCCGCCGCCTGGGCATCCGGCTGCACAAGGTCAATGTGGTGTGGCCGCTGGAAGCCACCATCACCCGCGACTTCGCGCAGGGGCTGCAGGAGATCCTCGTCATCGAGGAAAAGCGCCAGATGATCGAATACCAGCTCAAGGACGAGCTGTACAACTGGCGTCCGGACGTGCGCCCGAATGTGCTGGGCAAGTTCGATGAGACCGAAGGCGACCAGAGCGGTGGCGAATGGAGTCGCCCCAACCCCAGCAGCAACTGGCTGCTGCGCCCGCAGGCCGACCTGACGCCGGCCATCATCGCCCGCGCCATCGCCAAGCGGCTGCTGAAGCTGGGCGTGGACGCCGACACCGCCGCGCGGCTGCAGGCGCGCGTCGCGCTGATCGAGGCCAAGGAGCAATCGCTCAAGACCGAAGAGAAGACCGCCGGCGGCGCCGACCGCACGCCGTGGTTCTGCTCCGGCTGCCCGCACAACACCAGCACCCGCGTGCCGGACGGCTCGCGCGCGGTGGGCGGCATCGGCTGCCATTACATGGTCACCTGGATGCCGGGCCGCAACACCGCCACCTTCACCCAGATGGGCGGCGAGGGCGTGCCCTGGGTCGGTCAGGCCCCGTTCACCGAAGAAAAGCACATCTTCAGCAACCTGGGCGACGGCACCTACTTCCACAGCGGCATCCTGGCCATCCGCCAGTCCATCGCCGCGGGCGTGAACATCACCTACAAGATCCTCTACAACGACGCCGTCGCGATGACCGGCGGCCAGCAGGTGGGTGAGCGTCCGGAAGGCCACAGCGTCACCCAGATCATGAACAGCGTGATCTCCGAGGGCGTGAGCAAGCTGGTCATCGTCACCGACGAGCCGGCCAAGTACGACGGCAAGCCGCTGGCGGCCGGCGTCACCGTGCATCACCGCGATGAGCTGGATGCGATCCAGCGCCAGTTCCGCGAGATCGCCGGCACCTCGGTCATCATCTACGACCAGACCTGCGCCACCGAAAAGCGCCGTCGCCGCAAGCGCGGCAAGCTGGTCGATCCGGCCAAGCGCACCGTCATCAACGAGCTGGTCTGCGAAGGTTGCGGCGATTGCTCGGTGCAATCGAACTGCCTGTCGGTCGAACCGCTGGAGACCGAATTCGGCCGCAAGCGCCAGATCAACCAGAACACCTGCAACAAGGACTTCTCTTGCGTGAAGGGCTTCTGCCCCAGCTTCGTCACCATCGAAGGTGGCGAGCTGAAGAAGCCGAAGAAGGACAAGCGGGTCAGCCCGTTCGATGCCTCGCTGCCGTCGATCCCGCAGCCGCTGGTGCCCAACCCGGTCGAGGCCTGGGGCATCGTGGTGGCCGGCGTGGGCGGCACCGGCGTGATCACCATCGGTCAGTTGCTCGGCATGGCCGCGCATCTGGAGGGCAAGGGCGTGATCACCCAGGACGCAGCCGGCCTGGCGCAAAAGGGAGGCGCCACCTGGAGCCACATCCAGATCGCCAACACCGCCGACGCCATCTACTGCACCAAGGTCGGCACCGCCGAGGCCGATCTGGTGATCGCCTGCGATTCCATCGTGGCGGCCAACAAGACCACCCTGGCGGTGATGCGCGAAGGCCGCAGCTTCGTCGCGCTCAACACCCACGGCTCGCCGACCGCCACGCTGGTCAACGATGCCAACTGGTCCTTCCCCGGCGCGGCCTGTGAAGCGGCTGTTGCCAAGGCGGTCGGCAGCGAGCACCTGGGCATGTTCGACGCGGAAGAAATCGCGGTGAAGCTGCTGGGCGATTCGCTCTACACCAACCCGCTGATGCTGGGCTTCGCCTGGCAAAAGGGCCGGGTGCCGCTGAGCCATGCGGCCCTGATGCGCGCCATCGAGCTCAACGGCGTGCAGATCGACAACAACAAGGCCGCCTTCGAATGGGGCCGTCGCTGCGCCCATGACCTGGCCGCGGTGCGCTCGCTGTTCGCGGCGCAGCAGGTGATCAACATCGTCAAGCGCCAGGGCGTCGACGAGCTGGTGACCAAGCGGGTCGAGTTCCTGACCCAGTACCAGAACGCGGCCTATGCGAACGAGTACCGCGCCTTCGTCGAGAAGGTCCGCGCGGCGGAAACCCCGATCGGCGGCACGCAGCTGACCGAAGCGGTGGCCCGCTATCTGTTCAAGCTGATGGCCTACAAGGACGAATACGAGGTCGCCCGCCTGCAGACCGACACCGGCTTCCTGGACAAGATCAAGTCGCAGTTCGAGGGCGACTTCAAGGTGGTGCATCACCTCGCGCCGCCGATGCTGGCCAAGAAGAACGCGAAGGGTGAATTGCAGAAGCAGCCGTTCGGTGGCTGGGTGCGTCCGGCCATGGGCGTGCTGGCCAAGATGAAGGGCCTGCGCGGCACCGCGTTCGATCCGTTCGGCCACACCGAGGAACGCAAGATGGAGCGCCAGTTGATCGTCGACTACCGCGCCACCATCGACGCCCTGCTGGCCAAGGGCCTGACCCGCGAGCGCCTGCCGCAAGCGGTCGCGCTGGCCCGGATCCCGGAGGAGATCCGTGGTTATGGCCATGTGAAGGAGCGCCACCTGCACGCCGCCCGCGCGAAGTGGGACCAGCTGCTCGCGGCATGGAAGGCCGCTTGAGGCCGCTTCGGCGGGTGTGATCGGGCGGCGGCGTCGAGAGGCGCTGCCCCCCCGCAACCCCGTCCCTGCCCGCTCGCACCGCGAGCCGGGCGCCTCCAGACGCCGCGCCTCTGCGCGGCGTTTTTTCATGGCGATCGTGCGCCCGTCTTGCCGGCGCGGTCAGGACGAGGCGGTCGATGGCGCGTCCGGCGACGTCCTCACCGACGTCCTCACCAAAGGTTTCGCCGATGCGGCAGGCGACGGGCGCGACCCAGCCAGGCCGTCGCCCATCACGCGCTTGGACGGCGGCGGCTCCAGACCCAGACGGATCTCATCCCGCAGGGCCGCATCGAACTCGCCGAAGCCGCAGCACATGTAATGGCAGGCCGCGTAGCGGTCCAGGCCCAGGAGATGCAGCCGCACGGCATAGTCGAGATCGGACTCGTACCGATGCTGAGGATCGTCGAGCATGCGCTGCGCGATGTCGGGGTGGTCTTGCAGCGACACCAGCACCTTGGCCTGATGCGGTGTCAGCGTGCTCAGGTCTTGCAGCATATGAGCGTCGAGCCGCTGCGGATGCATCCGTCCCCGCCAGGCCGCACAGACCATCCGCGCCGGCCCGAGGTGGGGCCGGGCGAAAAGGAAGCGATCGACCATTCCGCCGATCCACTCCGAAGGGATGCCGGCGCGTTGAGCCGACAAGGACCAGTGTTCCCGATCGGGCGCAGGCGCCAGCATCAGGAACTGCTGAATCGTCGACGGATGCTTCGGCCGCTGCCGCACCCTGACCAGGAACGCCAGGCCGGCACTCTGGAAAGGTGAGATCCGCATACGCGCCGCGACGCGAGCGACATACTGTTCCACCGGTTCGGCGTCGAAGATGGGATAGCGGCCCAGCCACGCGCGCAGGGTGGAATCGTGAGCGAGGATCCAGAGCATCCTCACCACGTCCTCGTCCCGCGCCATCGAGACCCGCCAAAGTTCCACCGGCGTGGGCAGCAGCCCGGCCCGGAACATGCTCAAACACAGCCGCAGCGCGCGGACGAACGGTGACGGGTTTCGATCGGTTTTCCGGCCGACGGCCATGGTCGACAATGCGCGCAGCGTGCGCGCTGGATCGGGCCCGGCCCCCGCTTGTTCGGGCCGCCCCCGCGCCACTCGGTCCCGGGCCAGACACGCGGTCAACGCCTCCAGGCCAGCGGGCACGACCGCCATGTAATCCGGCAAACGCCCGGCGATCACGGTCTTCTGCAAGCGCACGAAGCGTTGCGGCGTCAGCGGTGCACACCAGTGCAGCCGATGCAGGTAGACACTCCCACTCTCGTGAGGGCGGCGCGGTCGCTCCAGGAGCAGCCTCATCAGTTCGGGCCATGCATACATTTGAAGGACAACCTGGCATTGCTTGGCCCTCCGATCCGTGCTTTCGTCCAGCGTGATCTGGTAGACGTCGCTCGAGTTCAATATCCATCCCTTGGCCCATGCCTGCGCCACCAGTTGCATCGCATAGGCCAGCGCCGGCAGCCCGTGCGTGCGCGGCCAGGCGGTCTGCAGCGCCTGCAGGTCCTCCGCCGTGATCGGCTCGAGCTCCGGCTGCGGCTCTGAGTCCGCCAGCGGCGGTTCCAAGGGAAGCCAATCGGCTGGATCGGTGCTGAACACCAGACCCACCCGTTTGGCCCGGTCCAGCAGGTCGACGATGACGGCCGGTCGTCCGCCGTCCGGCGACGCGTCCAGCGGTGGACTGGCGGCGCTGGCGTCCTTCAGCCATGCGGTCAATGTCGATGCCTCGATCGGCGGCGATCCGGGCGACGCCCGTGAGGGCCCAGGCGCACACGCCTCCGTTTGTGAGGCAGGCGATCGCTGGACCTGGACGGCGTTCGGTGAATCGGCCAGGCGGCTCAGCGACCCCACGTCCGCCTGCGCCTGCGCCTCCGCCTCCGCCTCCGCCTCCGCCTCCGCCTCCGCGTCCACGGCCACGGACACGGGATCGGCAGCAGGCCGATCGGTCTTCTGCGGGGAGGTCGAGGTCGACGTCGGGACGGGGCTCCGCGGCAGCCTCCCGAACGCGGGAGACAGGCTCCGTGGCTCCGGCGAGACCGGCGCCTCCTGCTTGATCCGGATCGGCGACGCGGGGTGCGCAGCGGCGTCGGCGTCGGTGTCGAATTCCCGCAGAAAGTCCTCGCCGTAGCTCACCCGCACTTCACGGGTAGGATTCCGCGGGTCATACAGGCGGTCCAGCGCGATCAGGGCGATCACGGTCTCGAAACGATCGCGTCCACGCGCGTCGGTGAGTCTCACATCGACCGGCGCATAAACCGCGTTGAGACGTTCCTCGTCGTAGCAGAACGGCCGACCGGGCCGCAGCGCGGTGTTGGCGAACACCACGCCATTGGCGACGCCCAGTCCGCACAGGCCCACCAAGCGCCCGCCGCGACGCCGGAAGTCCAGCAGGTAGGAGGCGCCGCGCGGATAGTCGCTCAGATAGGCCTCCTCCTGCTCCTGGGTCTCGATCAATGCGCCCAGATACAGGCCCATGATGCGGCCGTTGCCCAGGGTATGCCGACGCGCGGGGTCCGGCTCCGGCAGCCCGAACAGACCATGCTGTCCTGCCAGCGCCTGCTCGTGCGGCAGCAGCTCGCTCGAGGTCAGCGGGCGCACGTCATAGCGCGGTGGCGCCGATTGACCCACGATCAGCCGGCGCATCTCCGTCAGCACATCGGCCTGCAACAAGGGTCGCAACTGGGCCATGGTGGACGCCGTCACACCGCCCGCCTCCGCCAGAAAGGCGGCGGTACTGGGCAGCAGATGCGCCTGTTGCGCGCTGACCCAGGGCGAGACCTCGCCGCGCGCGTCGGCGAATCGCGGATGCACCCGACGCGGATCGGCCGGATCCCGGAACGGGAAGGCCTGCTCCGCCGCGATGTCCGGTCGCATCGGGTGGTGCACCGTCAGCACGGGCGTCGATGAGCGTTCGAGTTGCCACTGCGGCGCGTCCTGGGTCAGGTCGCAGCCGCGCCAGCGTTCCTCGAAGAAGTCGGTGCGGGCCTGGTCACGCGGCGCCTCCACCAGCTGCGGACAGCCGGGCGCCGGCAGCCAGCGTGACAAGGTCAGTTCGTCGGGCTTGCAGTCCGGCGGATCGCCGTCCGCCGAGCCCGCGCCGGGCGCCTCGGCCAAGGAGGAGGAAACGGGCGACGGGCCCGACGGCATCGAAGGGAACGGCATCACGGTTGCCCCGCCACGGCCAGGTCGAACGCCCGATGGTTGCAAAACATGAAGCGACAGGCGGATTCGCGACTCATGCCCAGGCGGTGCAGACGCATCGCGTAGGCGAGATCGGTTTCGTCGTCCCGCTGCTGATTCGTCAGGATCAGGCTGACCACCTCGGGATGGTGCCTCATGTCCACCATCGTCTGCGCTTGCTCCATGGTGAGGTTGCAGGCCTCCTGCAGCCGTCGGGTCGTCAGCGGCCAGTCCGGCAACCGGCGCAGCAGCGCCGCCGCGAGCAGACGGGCCGGCCCCAGTGGCGACGTGGCCGACTCACGGCTCATGGCCCTGACCAGGACGCGGTTGGGAACACCCGCCTCGCGCACCGCGGCTCGCCACGAGGCACGCGCCTGCGGCGGCCGCGGCACCACCGCCGAGTGAGGCAGCGCCGCCGGACCGAGGTGGGTGTCATGCGGAAGCAGCAGGTTCACCAAAACGGCCAGCTCAGCATGTGGCGACGCGTCAGCGCGCAGGCGCCGCACGTACCCGCTCGCGGTTTCCGACACGCCCCGGGGACGCGCCTCCACGAAGTCGGCCAGTTCCGGACTTTGCGTCAACAGCCAGCAGGCGCGCATGGCATCGTCCCCGGATGTGCCGGTCTGCAGAAAGAGCTGGGGTGGAGACACTCGCCACCCGGCGCGACGGGCGGCCAGCCACAGCGCCAAGGCGTGCGTGACGCCGCTCGGGCTCTCGATGCCGGCGTCCAGTTCCGCCACGATGTCCATGCTGGCGTAACGCAGCGTCGACGGGTCGGGACGGTCGGCTGTCGCGCGGGAGGCCTCTTCCACCGCGCTTGATGGACCGGCGCGGGAAGTCGACGCCGACGCGGCGTTGTCGCCGTCCGACGGCGACGCTTGACCCACGGGGTGGTCGCTGGTCGTCGATCGCGCCGCGTCCGTCGATCTCTCCAGTCGCACCGGTGCCTGCGTCAGGTAGCCCTGGACGCGGTTATCGCCACAGAAGTTCATCAAGGCAACGAACTGGGCCCGATCGAGTTGCCCGCAGAACTGGAGTCGCTGCAGATACTGTCCATTGCTCTCGAAGTCCCGCTTCGGTCGCTGACTGATCAGCCATCGCAGCCGGGGGTCCAGATCGAATGACGTCAGCCCCCACAGCGTTTTGAGCGCCAGCGCGTTCACCCGGCCCTCGTTGCACAGCACGCGCAGGTCGTCCGGGCGCATGTGCCAGCCGCGACTCAAGAGTGCGCCCGCCAAGGTCATGTGATGAGGCCGGGCCAGCAGGCGGCCCGTCATGCCCAGGCTCGTCAGCAGGCGTGGCACCGCGTCGGCTGGCGCCGGCACCAGCGGCGGCCAGACATGGCGTTCAGGATCGGGCCACGACACCGGGTCCCAGTCTTCGAGGTTCATGTAGAGCGGGCGGCCGCGACGCGTGCCGATGGAGATCGGCTGGGCCTCGTCGCTGGCAGCGTCCAGCATGGCGACATCGTCGACGCCTGCGGAGGTCTCTGTCTCGGTCTCGGTCTCGATCTCGATCTCGCGAGAGGTCGCGGCGTGCTGCGCGCGGCTCGTCGAGACCTCGCGTGCAGGTCCCGTGTCGGGTGCAGCCTCCGTCTCCATCTCGGGGAGAGCCGCAGGCCCGGGCCACCACACCGGCGCGGAGGTGCAGGCCCCTGCGGGAGACGCGCCGGGGGAGCTGGTGCTGGTGCTGGAAATGGATTCGATCGTCATCTCCGTGCGCGGCGGCGATGGCCGCGCCCCGGGAGATGCCGGCGATGCGGGAGATGCCGGAGAGGTCGGCGCTGCGGGCACGACCGGCACCGGCGCTGTTCCCGACAGCGAGACCGGTGGAGACGGGTCGCCCGAGGGGGGCAGCGGCAGCGAGGTGACCCGGGAGTTGCGAGAGAAGGCGTTCAGCACCTCCTCGCCATAGTCGACCCGCAGCTCCCCCGTCGGATGGTCCGGGGCGTACGTCCGATCGAGGGCCACCAGCGCGATCACCATGGCCGTGCGCAGTCGGCCGGTCGCATCGGTCAGTTGCACATCGAAGGGGACGAACAACGCATTGTTCCGCTGCGCGTCGGCGCGCAGTGGAAAGCCCGGCAGCAGCGCGGTGTTGGCCGTGACGATCGGGTACTGACCCTCGTTCAGTGCGCGGGGCCAGGCGTCCCAGGGCGCATCCGAGCCGCTCAGCCCGATCAGGCTGCCCCCGCGCCGGATCAGCGCGAGCGCGCAGCATGCGCCGTGCGGATCCTGGGTGTTCCCGGCGAACGGGCGATCAACCGCCGGCTCGATCGTCGACATGTACAGGCCGAGGATGCGCCCATTGCCCAAGGTCGGACGACGCTCGGGGCGGTCTTCCGCCGGGGCGAACAGTCCGGGCAGCCCCGTCAGCAGTTGCTCATGCGGCGGCAGATCCTCCGAGCGCAGCGGCCTCACCTCATAACGCGGCGGCACGGCGTGTCCGGAGACCAGCCGATGCATTTCGGACAGCGCATCGGCTTCCAGCAACGGCACCAGCCTGGCCATCGTCACGTCGTCGATCCCGGCGGCCCGGGCCAGGAACGCCACGGTCGGCGCCTTCAGCCGCGCGGCGCGGGTCCACACCTGCGTCGACACCGCGCCGGACGCATTGGCGAAACCGGGATCCACCCACCGGGGATCGGCCGGATCGCGAAACGGGAACGCGCGAGACGCGGGAACCTGAGGCAGGTCGCCCCAGTGATGCATCCCCAGCATCGGGCCCACCAACAGGTCGAAGGGCCACCACTCCGTGGGACGGTCGCTCGCGCCCGTGCACGACACCGAGCCGCCCTCGCTGCGGTTGGGCCCGCCCCATCGCGTGGCCGCCGATGTCCCCGGTGCCGGGACGAACTCGGTCGAGCGATCGAGCAGTGCCCACCAGTCGTCGGGGAAATCGCGTCGCAGGACGGCATCGGGGTAGTGGTGCGCGAACGGCGGCTGCGGCCGCAGGGAAACCTCGGGTTCGTGAGGACGCTGTCGCGCGCCGGCTTCGCTGATGGACGACCACATGCTGCTCTCCAATTGGTCCGGCCCGCGATCCACCGCGCACCGCGTGGAAGTCAGTGCCGCGTCAAGTGACCGGGTTTCGGCCTTCGGCAGGCTTCATTCGCCACCATCGTCCGCTCGCTCGATCAGCCGGCGTCACGCCGTACCCGCCTGCGCTGTTCCATGACGCCTGGACAGCCCCGACGGCTGCCAACATCACACGATCACGGTCGGCCGATCGGACTTCGAGACCCGTCGCCCGACAGATCGACGCGCACCACAGCGGGAGGCTCGTCGGCTTGGCTTCGCGCCCACGGTCGCCACACCGGCGGCGCGGTGGCGGGGGTGTCCGAGGCCACCATCGCCTGCGGGGATGACGCCGCCGCGCGAAGGGGCGAACGGTCCCGTGACGGCGCGCCCGGCGCGGTGGCGTCCGGGGCCGCGACCGACGTCGTCGTCGTCGTCGTCGTGGTCCGATGCTCGGGCGGCGCGGCATCCGCCGCCGGCGCTGTCTGGCGCTTTTGGCGGGACCTGAGGCAGAGCGAGCTGGGGAACAGCAGATGCAGCAGTTCCAGGAGCTGATCATCGCCCGCCGCTTCGACGAGCAGGCGCTGGGCGTAGTGCAACGAGGATTCGGTGCTCCGGCGCGGATGGTTCACCAGGAACTCCACCAGTGGCGGCGAGTGATGCATCATCCAGGTCATCCGGACGAGGTCGTCCGGCTCGCCACCCGCCAGTTCGCGAACCTTCGGTGGCACGACGTCCAGCCCGGCGCAATGCGCATTCACGCTGAACAACAAGGCCCTCAGGAAGCCCCGGGGCATCCAGCGATGCGCATCCAGTCGCTCGATCTCGGCCTGCGTGGCCATCCGCCACGGTACGCGATCGGATTCACCTTGCCGATCGGTGGATGACCCCGCCGTCGTCCGCACCGCACCCGAAGGACCGGCGCCATCCGGGTCGCGACCCAGCCGCGCAGCTCGATCGCGGAGCGGCTCATGCCGTGGTACCCGCAGGGGCACCCGGCGCATATAGAGCGGCAGCCGAACGCTGCCGCCCGCTCGCTGAAGGCGACGAAATTGGAGCGGGGTCAACTGGGCACAAAACTGAAGCCGCTGCATGTACATGGAGTTGGTCTCACCGAGGCGTCGCGGGCGTTGATGGATCAGCCACAGCAACACCTGCGGCAGGCGCAGGGCCGTCAGGCTCAAAAGCATCGGGACGCAGTCCTCGGACAGCTCACTGGAGCGCATGTAATGGTGCAGGCCCGCCCTGTCCAGGCTCCATCCTCGCGCCCACAGCTCCGCCAGGACGGGCATCAACGCGGAGTAGGGGAATATCGGCTGCTCACGGATCCACGGCCTGACCAGCTCGTGCAAGACCTCTACCGGCGCGCGGGGACGGGCCGGCCAGCCCTGGAGCTCCGCCGCCTGCAGATCCACCGGCAACCAATCCGACATCGCCGCCGGAAAGAACGCGCGCGGCATGCCGGAGCGCCGCTTTGCGTGGTCTGGAGACGCCTGCACCGAGACCGCCTCCGTGACAGTCGCTGGCAGTGCCGCCGCGCTCGCACCGATGGGTGGATGGCCGGTCGCACGGTCCGGTGTGGGATGCCGCGCGACCGCCCTCGACGTCTGAAGGCGCGGCGCTTCCGAGGGCGGTGTCGCCGTCGGGGTCGGCGCCGCGCTGATGGGCATCGCGACGGGTTCCAGCCACACGCCCGGCCCCACGAGCTGGCTCCCGGGGTTCACCGGATCAAGCCCCTGCGCCGAGTTCACCCGTTCGATCTCGCGCAGATGGGTGTCGCCGAAGGCGATCCGCACCTCCCGCGTCGGATGCTGAGGGCCATACAGCTCATCCAGGCCGACCAGCGCGTGCACCGTGTGCAGGCAGACACAGCGCGTCGCGTCCACCAGCTCCATCTGGAAGGGCACGAGCTGGGTGTTGATCCGCTGATCGTCCACCCGCAACGGCTGGCCCGGCAGCAGCGCGGTGTGGGGCAACACCACCGATCGGCGCTCGTCGTGGATCCTTCCTCCCGGCACCGGCAGGCCGCACAGCACGGACGGCTCTTCAGCATCGAGGACCCGCTCGAACCTGCCGGTCGGGTTCTGGCGGAAGAGCGCCTGGGGCTTCGAGGTGCTCAAACACAAACCCAGCACGCGACCGTTGCGGGCGGTGTGTTGCCGAAGCGGATCAGCCTCCGGCAGCGCGAACAGGCTGGGATGACCGACCAGCCCTTGCTCATGCGGCTGCAGTTCGTCCGCACGAAGCCGTCTGACCGTGTAGCGGGGCCGCGTGCCCGAGCCGCTGACCAGCGCTTGCATTTCGCTCAGCACATCCGCCTGCAGCAGGCTCGACATGCGGGCCACCTCCGCCTTGCTCAGCCCCATCCTTCGCCCCAGAGCGATGGCCACTTCGGGAGGCAGGAGCGCTTGCCGCACCTGCACGCCGCAGGCCAGCTCGCCGAAGGCCGTGGCGAATCGCGGATGCACCTGACTCGAATCGTTCGGGTGGCGAAGAGGAAAGCCTTGTCGCGCCGAGACACGCAGCGGAGGCGATGTCCCCGCTCCCATCAGCGCGGCGGATGGGGTGGTGGATCGCTCACGCGCTGCGCGTCCACCGCGCTCGGCAGGGCCCGGCGACTCGGCCTCGTCGCTCGAACCGAGCACGATCAGCTCGTCGGGCTGTGCGGGCTGGGCGGGTGAGGGCAGCCGAGGTGGCTCGACCGATCCGGCGCGCGATCCCGTGACCGGTGCGGACCGGCGCAGGGAAAGATCCAGCGGCGACGGTGGCCGCTCGGCGGTGTCGTCGACCGAGGCAAGAACCGCCCCGCCATGAGCGGGCTGCCGGGGCCTCTCCGTCAGAGGCAGCTGGGCCATCCAGGTCCCTGCGCCCAATCCACTGATGTTCGACCACATGCCGACCTCCGATCATGTCACTCGGCGCGACCGCGCCCGACGGCGACGGCATCAGTGCGGCGAGGTCTCAATGGGTTTCGGGCCTGCCGCGGCCGCTCGCCCGCGCGGCCGGCAGCCGGGGATCTGAGCGAACAACGCGGTCAATCCGTCGAAGGCCCGGCGATCTCCCACCGCCAGCCCTTTCACGCGCTGGGCATAGGCCGCCAGAGATTCACGCCGCTCGCGCGGATACCTGTCGAGAAACTCGGCGACCATGGGCCGCTCGGTGAACACCCACACCACCCGCGCTGCGTCCTCGACGCAGATGTCGATCTGGGTGCAGAGCTGCGGCGGCGCGACCCTCACACCGGCCCGTTTCGCCGCCAGGCACAGCTTCATCGCCCGGAGCAGGCTCCGGAAAGGCAAGGTGGCGTCGTCCAGCTGAATCAACTCGTCGGACGTGGCCAGGCGGCCCGGCGATTCACCCGCGCTGTCGCCGTGCGCCGCGCGCGTCGGGCCCCGGGAGCAGGCGTGAGACGCCGCGTCCATCCCGGTTTCCGCGGTCGCTCCGGTCACCGCGGTCACTCCGGAATCAACGGCAGGGATTGACGCCCCGGATGGAAGCGGGGCATCGATCACCGGCAGGTTGTCGACGTAGGCCGGCATCGCGAAACTTCGGCTGTAGGTCAACAGCTCCTTGAAATCCTCTGCAGGCAGCCGGCCGCAGAACTGCAGACGCTGCAGGTACATCGAGTCCCGCTCCTCGTCTCGTCGAGGCCGTTGATACATCAGCGACAACACGGTCGGCGACAGGCTGAGCGAGGCCAACTTGCAGAGATGGTCGAGGACGACACTGCTGAACCTGGCGCAGTTGTCCAACGCGTGAACGTCCTCGATGCGCAGTCGCCAGCCGCGTATCCAGAGCTCCGGCGCCCATGCCAACAGCTTCGAGATACGCACCGCTACGCCGGGCAACGGATACCTCGCCATGAGGGCGAGCAAGTCATCGAGCGATGGCGCCGTCAGCTCGCCCGGATTCAATCTGTCGATGGCGTCAAGCGACAGCGGCTGCCAGTCCGCCAGGTCCATGCTCATGCCGAGTTTGCGAGGGTCCGTGGCGACGCGAGGCGGGAGCGTCGCCGGGAGCACGTTCGCCAGTCCGTCATTCGCCACGTAGCTGCGCCGGTGCCGGCGCGCCCGCTTGACGGGGATGGACGGATCATTCGATTCAGCCAGCGGCGGCATCGAGCTCATCGTGTGCTTGGGCCGACGGCTCGGCTTGCGGACCGGCACAGACGACGCGTCGGCGTCGGCCTCGGTCGAGGTTGAGACAAGCCCCAGGCCGGACGAGCCTGCCTCCGCAGACGGCCCTCGCTTCGGCGGCGCCGACTTCACCGCCATCAGAGGCGGTATGGGGCGACGGCAGGGTGTCCATCCGGGCGGCGCTGTGGAGGACGTTGCCATCGACCCATCGGCCAGTCCATAGCCGATGGCGCCGATCTCGCCGGTCCGCTCGCGCTCGGCCATCGATTCAAAGACGCGCAGTCCCGCATCGCCATAGTTCACGCGGATCTCGAGGGTCGGTTGGCTGAGGTCGTACAGGCCGTCCAGACCCAGCAGGGCCATCACGATCACCTCGCAATCCCGGCCCTGGGCATCCGTCATCCGGACATCGAACGGCGCCAGCACCGCGTTCAAGCGGGCCTCATCCAGTCGCGGCAGCGCACCGGACCGCGCCGCCGTCTGGGCAGGGACCACGCGGCTGCTCGCCGCGAGCACGGCGCTGCCACCGCGACCGCCATCAGCGCTGCCGGTGCCGTTCCAGGTCCCTGCCCCGCAGAGCCCGACCAGCCAGCCGCCGCGCTTCAGGAGCTCCAGCACGCTGCCGGCACCGCAGGGATCGGCGCTCAGCGCGGCGCCCTGGCCCGGTCCGAGCTCACGCGAGGTGGTCAGATACAAGCCCAGGATGCGGCCGTTGCGCAAGGTGTAGCGCAGGCTCGGCTCCGGCTGCGCCAGCGCGAAGAGGCTGCGAAGACCGACCATGCCCTGCTCGTGCGGCGGCAGTTCATGCGATTGCAGCGGCCGGACGTCGTAGCGCGGCAGGACGGCCCGACCGCGGATCAGCCGACTCAGCTCTGCCATCACATCGGTCTGCAGCATGGGCACCAGGCCCGCCATCTCGTCGGCGGACAGGCCCGCCACCCGACGCAGGAAAGCCACCGTGGGCGGTCGAAGCACCGCCCGGTGCTCCTGCACCCAGGACGACACGCCGCCGTCCTGATTCGCGAATTGCGGATGCGCGCGCGCTGGGTCGTCAGGGTCCCGCAACGGAAATCCCGGCGCCAGGGGCCGCTTCGGCGGCTCGACGTGATGGACCGCCTGAGTCGCCAACAGCGACCGCTCGACTGCGGCGGGACGCCCCGATGGGTGAACGGGCGAGCGAGGCCCCGGTGTCGTGACGCGCGACTCGGGCGATGGCGGGTTCACCGGCACCGGCGGATCGGTGAGCGAGGCGGAGATCGGGCGCGGCGATGCGGACTGACAACGCGTCGGCGTCGACAGCGGCACGGCGCGTGGCCGGTCGACGGCCGGCGACCGCTGCCCGCTCGCTGCGCTCGCGTCGGACCAGGTGCCGAGTGACAAGGGCATCCCCGGACCACCCGGGCCATCGTCGGCGGCGGCCGCCGTCAGGGTGCTGAAGTCCGGCATGTCCTGCCACTCCGCCTCCAGCGCCCAGGTCCCTGCGTCCGCTCCGCTGATGTTCGACCACATGCTGCACTCCGGTTGTCATCGCTCCGCGCGCGATGCGCCGCTGGCGGAGGCTGTGGTCAGTGGAGGGCCCCTGGACCGGGTTTCAGCCCGGAAGATCGAGCGGGCCGCGCGCCACCTGAACCGCCACGCGGCAGGGCGTTGGCGCCACACGTCGGGGCGCGCGCATCGGGAGGACGTGCGGTTTTTGTGCGATTCGTCTCAAGCGGCTCCCCTCTCATGGGGGAGTTCGGTTTTTCCTCAGACCGCGATCGATAGACTCGCGCGCCTCGATCCACTTCCGGGGTCGATTCGGGAGGATTCCATGATCACCACAATGACCCGCTGGACGCGGGCCCTGGCCGGCGCGATCGCGTTCGGCGCCCTGTTCGCCGTCAGCGGCGCCCATGCCCAGGCCGGCGCTTCCGAGCAGCAGGCCTTTGCCGCCGCCAAGGCGGTGGCGAAATCCGGTCCGCAGGATGTCAAGCTGGCCAATCAGGCGACGCTGCATCTGCCCGCCGGCAAGGTGTTCATTCCCCAGCCGGAAGCCGGCCAGCTGCTGCGCGCCATGGGCAATCCAGGCAAGCATGAGCATCTGCAGGGGCTGATCTTCCCGTCCGGCGACGACAGCTGGTTCGCCACCGTGCGTTATGAAGCGTCCGGCTACATCAAGGACGACGACGCGAAGAACTGGAATGCCGCGGACATGCTCAAGAGCTACCGCGAGGGCACCGAAGCCGCCAACGAAGAGCGCAAGAAGATGGGCGTGGCGCCGATGGAGATCGTCGGGTGGGCCGAGCAGCCGCACTATGCGGCGGACACCCATCGCCTGATCTGGGCGATGAGCTCACGCGACAAGGGCGCGCCGGCCAATGAGCCTCAAGGCGTCAACTACAACACCTATGCGCTGGGCCGCGAGGGCTACATGAGCCTGAACCTGGTCACCGGCCTGAGCGAGCTGCCGAAGTACAAGGGCGAGGCGCAGACCCTGCTGGGCGCGCTGGAGTTCGACAACGGCAAGCGCTATGTGGACTTCAACAAGAGCACCGACCGCGTGGCCGAGTACGGCCTGGCCGCGCTGGTGCTGGGCGTCGGCGCCAAGAAGCTGGGCTTTTTCGCGGTGATCTTCGCCTTCCTCGCCAAGTTCGCGAAGGTCGCCATCCTGGCGGTCGTCGGTCTGGGCGGCGCGTTCATGAAGTTCCTCGGCCGCAAGAAGGACGCCTGAGACCCCGGCGGTCTCACCTGACCGCGGCGGCGCCACACCCCGCCACAGCACGCCACAGCACGCCACACCCGGCGACACCACGCGACGCCGCTGCGGCCGGCCACCGGTCTGTCACCCTGCTCACACGATGATCAAACTCCTGCTTCTTCTGCTGTCCGGCGCCAAGTTCGGCAAGCTGCTGCTCAGCGGCGGCACCATGCTGCTGTCCGTGGTGGCCTACACCTGGATCTACGGCTGGCGCTATGCGGTGGGCTTCGTCGGGCTGATCTTCGTGCATGAGATGGGCCACTTCATGGCGGCGCGCTACAAGGGTCTGCAGGTCGGTCTGCCGACCTTCATTCCCTTCGTGGGCGCCTGGGTGGACCTGAAGGACCTGCCCCATGATGCGCAGACCGAGGCCTTCATCGGCCTGGCCGGCCCGCTGGTGGGCACGGTGGGCGCGACGCTGTGCTACTTCATGGCCCGCAGCTATCAGGCGGACTGGTTGCTGGCGGTCTCCTATGCCGGCTTCTTCCTGAACCTGTTCAACCTGATCCCGCTGTCGCCCTTCGATGGCGGCCGCATCACCGCGGTGCTGTCGCCGCGGATCTGGTTGCTGGGCGTGCCGGTGCTGATCGGCCTGTTCATCATCATGCCCAGCCCGATGCTGCTGTTGATCGCGCTGCTGGCCGCGCCGCAGGTGATGAAGGCGTGGAAGTACCGCAGCGACAGCGATGAAGCGCAGACCTACTACGCCGTGCCCGCCGCGGTGAAGTGGGAATACGCGACCTACTACCTCGCGCTCGCCGCCTTCCTCGCGGTGATGACGCACGACGTGCACCAGATGCTGATCAGCGCTCGCGTCACCGGCGCAGGCGCCGTCTAAATCGCTGCTTCTGTTTGTGCGACTGCGGCTGCGGTAGCGGCTGCTTCTGCGGCTGCCGCAGCACGGTCGGACGCAAGCGCACCGACCGGGCCGCTCAATCCGCGCGACGGCTCTTGCGCAGCGCCTTCGCGGCCTGCGCCAAGGCCCGCGCGTGACGCGGTCGGAGAAAGCCCAGCGCGAAGCCGGCCTGCGCGGCCACGGCCGCATCGCCGCTCGACAACGCCACCGCGAGTTCATCGCGCGTCGTCGCCAGGGCAAGCTCCAGATCATTGAGCGCGCCCAGCGCCTGCTGGGCCGCCTGCAGCCGCGCCAGCCGCTGCGCGCGGCGCTCCGACGCCTTCCGGCCCAGGCGCTCGCCGTCATCCGGCCCCGGCAACGCCTGCGTCAATTCCAGCGCCAGCTTCAGACGCCGCAGGCGCCGGCGCAGTTGATGCCGGCCGGCCGCCTCGAGTCGATCGAAGCGCTTGACCTGCCGGGCGGCGGCCGCGGTCCAGGCAGTCAGGGTGGCCGGCACCAGCGCCCGCACCAGGGGGGAATCCTCCGACACCGGCAGCGCCAACCAACCGATCATCGCCAGCATCCAGCCCTGCACGGCGCGGTCACGCAGCACTGCGGCGGCGTCGATGCGCGCCGGGGTGGGCAGCGGCGCCGAGGGACCGGCGCGCTCCGCCTGCCAGGCGGTGTCCATCTCCGCGCGCCACGGGGCCAGGGCTTGCGCATCCGCGTCCCGGGCGGGCGCCAAGGCCCGCGACAGCGACGCGGCACCGTCCGCCAAGGCGCGCAGCGCGACCGCCTCCGGCGCCGCCAGCAGCAGCAGACCGACCCGCAGCCGACGCAAGCCGACACGCAATTGATGCAGATGTTCCGGTCGATGACCACCCGCCAGCACCTGCGAGGCATTGCCGATCACCGGCTCCAGCACGCCGCGCAGCAGCGCGGTCAGGGCCGGGTCACGGCGGTGATCGGCGGCCCAGACGATGGGCCTGGACACCGCCACCGCCGCGCAGGTCTCACGCCGCGCCAGCAGGTCGCCGCGCAGCGCCTTGGTGCGCAACTCCAGGGTCAGGCCGAAGCGCTCGATCGCCCATTCGCGGGCCACTTCCAGCACCGCGCGCGGCTCACCCTGCTTGAGTTCGATCTCCAGTTCCGCGACCGGCGTGCGGCGGTCCGTGGCGCCCTCGTCCGTGGCCTCGCCGTCGCCCGCCAGCAGCGCGCCGCGGTCCAGCGCCAGCTCCACCTCGCCATGCGGCGTCTGGAACGCGCGGCTGACCCGCGTGATGTCGGTGCGGAACAGGCAGGTCAAGCCCTGACCCTCGAGTCCCGCCAGCAGCGCCACCAGCGCCTGGCCTGCCGGATGATCCGCATGCCGCTCGACCTGCAGCACCGGCTCGTCCGCGCCCAACGGGACGTTGTGCTCCAGCCGGGTCATGCCATCCGGCGCGGCGCCCTTGAGGGTCTGCACCCAGACCTCGCCTTCCCGACGCAGCCGCAGCGCGAAGCCCGCCCGCGCGAGGTCGCGCGCCGGGGTGTCGAAATAGGCGGCCTGCAGACGTTCGGTCCGCGCCGCCCCGGCGGTCTCCCCTTGCACCCAGCGATGCACGGCGGCCCATTCGGAGGCGGGAATCTGGAAGCGGAGTTCGATTTCTTTCATGGCGCGGGGCAGTGTCGCATGTCAGTCCCGCGCCACGTGGCGGCCTTGGGGAGCTTTGCATCACGCCTCGCGGTCGAGGTGATTCGAGACATTCGTCACGAATCGCCACCCCTCCAAGGACGGAAGGGTTTTCCCAGCCGGTCGCCGCTGCGGCCGCTGGCGAGAATTCGGGCCGTTCACAAATTGAAATGAATCCGAGATCCCCATGGGTGCGCGCTACTGGTTGCTGTTGTTGTTGGCCTCGCTGACGAGTTCGATCTGCCAGGCGCAGACCTACCGTTGCAATGTGAACGGGTCGACCTATTTCTCGGATCGTCCCTGCAACAGCGCGGCGCCCTCGCCGACCCAGTCGGGCAAGCTCGGGACGTATGGGCCGACCGGTGGCGGCAGCGGCGGCAGCGGAAGCGTCTCCAGCTATGGCTCGTCGACCTATGGCTCGGGTTACGGCAATTCGTCGAGCTACGGCGGCAGTGTCCGCAAGCCGCCGGAATATGCGCAGTACCTGAATGCCGGTTGCGCGCAATTGGAAGAGGCGATCCGAACCGCGCCGTCGCGCGGCGTGCGCGGTGACACGCTGCAGGGGCTGAACGAAGAGTTCCGCACCCGCTGCAACGAGGATGTGCAGGAAGCCCAGCGCAAGTTCTATCAAGCCCGCCGCGAGCAGTCGCAGCAGCGGGACGACCAGCGCCAGAAGTTGGCCGCCGAGCAAGCCGAGCAGCGTCGGCAGGACGAGCAATGCGCCAACATGCGCGCCGTGATCGCCGACAAGCGCGCCGCGATGGCCACGCTGGATGCCCGCCAGAAGGAACTCCTGCAGCAGATGCAGGAGAACTACAACCAGCGCTGCATGAATCGGCGTTGAGCCGAGGGCGTGGGGGGCGTTGGCCGTCCGCGCGCCCTCCGCGTCCGCGGCGCGGCCGATCGAGATTCAGCGCCGCACGGCCGGTTCACGCCCCGCTCAGCCCGCATGCAACGGCAGCCGGACATCCGGCACCACTGACGCGCCCGCCGCATGCAGCGGCCGATGGGCCCGGTCGAACCACAGCTGCAGTTCCTCGCCGCGCAGTTTCAGCACCGCGAAGCCATCGCCCGGATGGTCCTGCCAGGGGCTGACGCGACAACGCAGCCGCTGCCCCGAGGGGCCATCGAATTCGAAGTCATCCGGCGTGGCCAGTTCCTCGGCGGCGGTCACCGCGAACGGCCACGGCGCATACAGCGCCGAGCTGTGGACCGAATGCAGTCGCACCGTCGCGTCGACCTCGCACGTCTCGACCGACGACAAGGTCACCGTCACGCAGCCCGAGCGGTGCTCATCGCCGGACAGCAACACCAGGCCCGACGCGCGCTGGCGCCAGACCTCACCCAACAGCTCCTGCAGGCTGTGCGGATAACCGTCCCAGGCATCCGAGCGCAAACAACTGGCCGGATGTTCCGCCGTGGTCCGCCGACGCGGCAGCGGCAAGGAGCCGCACAGCATGAAGCGCGGCCGACCGGCAGTGCGTGACAGCCACGCCGAGAACGCATCCCGCTGAGCGATCGACCAGAGCCTCGCCTGCGACCAGTTGGCCACGCGCCGCGGCTCACGCTCGCAGCGCGCATCCGCGACGAAGAAGGCCGCGCCGCGCCAGTCGAAGCTGTGCCAGAAACAGTGCGGACCGCCGACCCGCGCCCCCGCTTCCCAACGATGGTCCCAGGCCGCCTGGCGGGCGACCTCGAACCAGGGTCCGCTGCCCTGCCCCGCCGTCGGCTCCCAGTTGTCGACGATCTCATGGTCATCGATGCTGTGCACGATGCGGGCCACCGACGGGGGCAGATGCCGCACCGGTCCGCCCTTGAACTCCCGATAGCCGCGCGCATAACGCTCGACGCCGCTGCGGGAATCCGCCAGACCGCCGCTGGCATCGGCATAGATCTGATCGCCCGCCAGCAGCAGCAGCGACAGCTCACGGCCCAAGCTCGTGCTGCGCGTGAAGTGATGCAGCCGGGCCAGCGAGGCCAGGGCCGGGCCGGCCTGGTCAGGATCGGCTTCGCAACCCGGGCTCACATCCAGCAGACCGGGCGGGTACTGGCAGGCCGCGAGCGCGAAGCAGAGCTCCTGCCAATCTGCGCGATGAGCGTCGTCATCGGCATCATCGGCATGAGCGGCATCATCGGCGCCATCTGTCGCACCGGTTGCGCCGCGGTCGTGAGCGCTGTTGATCGGGCCGGCCCACGCCGGGCTGGCGATGATGGGGCTCGGGACGAAGCCTTGCCACCAACGATGCGCCGGCAGCGCCAGCAATTCGTCGACGGCGCTGTCGAGCTGGCCATTCAGGTCATCGCCCAGCCAGGTTTGCAGACAGGCGCCCTGCTCGCTTTCCATCGCCAGCGCGCGGGGCTCCAGATAGATTGCCAGCACCAGCAGGCCGAGCACGGCGGTGGGCGGCGGCGCGCCGTCCTCCGTTTCCTCCGTTCCCTCCGATCGTGCAGCGCTCGCGGCGAGACTCGGCGGATGGCCGATGGCGACGGGGATCGGCTCGCCCGACAGCGTCGGCGCGCTCGTCGGAAATTGCGACACCGGCACGGCGAAACGCCACGGCTCGCCCGGCTGCCCCAGCGTCGGCGGCACGAAGGGATCGACGACCAGCTCACCGGCCAGGCGCTCATAGCGCCAGCCACCGCGCCATGCCATCGGCACCTGCAGGATCCAGCGCGGCCAGCCGCGTTCGGGCTTGAGCGCGCTCAGCAGCGGCAGCCGGTCGCCCTCCGGCTCGCCGCGTTCGATCCGATGCCACGGCGCTTCCGCGTTCACCAGCAGGCTGCTCATGTCCAGGCTCCGGTGGTGTCGGCGGGCGCCGGCGTCGAGGCGTCGGCGGCGGGGCGATGCGGGACGGGGTCGCCTTCCTCGCCATGCGCCGACGAACTGCCGCTGTGTGGCCCGCGATCCGGTTCCGCCAGAAAGGCCAGCACGGTGGGGAACACGCGGGTCTGGATGTCGCGGCCGATCAGGCAGTCCTGATGGCCGTGTCCCGCGATCACCCGGTAGTGATAGCGACCCGGCGCGGCCTGCTCGTAATAGTCCCGCAGCAGTTCAGCGCTGTCGGCACTGCAAAGGCCGTTGTTCTCGCCGTGCAGGGACAGCACCGGGAAGGCGCGCAGCATCGACAGGCTCTTGGCCAGGCTGTCCAGATAGACGCTCGCGCCCTGCCAATCGGTGATCTCGTGACAGCGCGCGAAATGCACCGCCTGCGCGACGGTGTCCATGTTGAGCGGACCGAAGTGGTCATCGATGAAGTCCAGCACCGAGGGATGCACCTTGGTGACGTCGAAGTCGCGCCCATACAGCAGGTCCATGCGGTGCCGGGTGGCTGTCCAAGGCGTGCGCCGGATGCGGGGCGGCGGCGGGTTCTCGACATCGAATTCCGCATCCGGATACGGCAGGCTGGACAGCAGCCGGTCGATCACCTGATCAAGCACACCCGCGCCGCGCTCGGGCCGGAAGGCGAAATCGCCCAAGGGCAGATAGGGCCGCAAATACTGCATCAGCACGCCGCGCAGGCTGTTGGTGGGCGACATGATCATCAGCGGCGTGACCTGCGAGATCACCAGCTTCGACACGCGCGACATCAGCTGCTGCCGCAGCGGAAAGAAGTGCTCCCAGGGTTGCTGGCGCGGCTCCAGCATCGCCATGTGCAGCATCACCGAGCCCATGCAATGGGCGAAGACATGCAGCTGCGTGCGACCGGTCTCGCGCAGCACGCGGTCCACCGCCAGCGGGATGTCGTTGAAGGCGGCTTCCTCGAAGGTCCATGGCAACGTCGCGGTGGGCTGGCCGGCGCTGGTGCGCATGTCCACGATCCAGACGTCGTAGCCGGCGTCCCACAGGATCTTGGCCGGTCCCGGCCGCACCGAGTGATGCGCGAAGGTGGTGCCGCTGGCGCTGTAGCCGTGGATCATCAACACCGGTGCGCCGCCCGGCCGCGCATAGCGGGTCAGGCGCACCAGCACCGGACGGTCATCCTCCGCGCGCGGCCGGCGTTCCAGGTCTTGCCGCTGCGCGCCGGCTTCGCCCCAGCGGCCGGCGGCCATCTCCAGGATCTGCGGTGTGGGCAGGTCCGGCACCGCGCCGGGCAGTCGGTCGATGCGGCGCGGCGGCGCTTCATCGGGCTTGCGGAAGGTCCAGGCATGCACGCCGATCGTCATGCGGGCGATGTAGGCCATCAGCGCACCGATGTCCCGCACCGCCGTCGGGCCGTCCTCCGCCTGGCGGATGCGCAGCAGCGGCATGCGCTCGCGGGCCAGGTGATGCAGGTCCAGTTCGAGCCGGATCTCGCGCTGCCCGGGCGGCGGCGCCAGGCCGGCCACCGGCGTCAGCATCAGCCGGCTCAGCTGTGTCCAGGGATTGCCGCGCCGCGTGTAGCTCAGGCGTTTGTGGCCCTGGATCAGCACGTCCCGCAGTCCCTGCGCCCACTCGGGCAACGGCGCGCCGCGGGCCTGCGCGGCATCGGCATCGATGCGCAGGCGATAGCGCATCAAGCGCGCCTCGCCCGCATGGCCCGACAGGTGCCAGGCGTTGACGATGCGGTCCCAGATGCCTGACGACGGCTCACCCGGCGGCTTGGCTGCGGTGCGTTGGGACAAGCCGTCCATCGCGCCCTGCACCGCATCGCGATAGCCGCGGTTCATCACCCATGCGGCCAGTCCGCGCGCATGGCGCCGCAGCGGGCTCGATGCTTCGCGCTGGAACAGCACCAGTTCCGCCTCCTTCAGCGGCACGGTGAACAGCGCCGTGCTGTCGCCGCGTTCCTCATGCCACCAGAGCCGGCCGTCGCCCTGACGGGGGCCGACGATCTCCAGCCGACCGCTCGCGGTCTCCCGCGCTTCATAGACCCGCAGGAAGCTGCCGGGCGCCGCGACCAGCCGGCGTTCCGGACCCGGCCGCAGCAGCTCGGTCAACACCTTGGGCTGGTAGACGACACCGATTTCGAGGTACTTCAGCGGCGAGCCCGGCGCGCCGGGCCACCGCACGAAACCGCCCAGCCGCTCACGCACTTCGATGACGGTGGGCGTGGCCGGCTGGGGCGCGTCGAGCGCCCGAAAGCGCGGCCGCAGCGGCGCCTGACGCGCCGGGCCCGGGCCGTGCGCCAGATCCCAGCGCTGCGCGAGATGCGACAGCGCCCTCAGCGCCAGCGCGGTGATCGTGAGCGCCGGATTGATCGCCAGCGAGGTCGGCACGATGGCGCCATCCAGCACGACCAGGTCGTCGTGGACTCGATCCCCCGCGCCAACAAACACCTGGCCGTCGGGATTGACGACACCATCGCTGCCACGATCCGCCATGGCGCAGCCGCCGAGCGGATGCACGCTGATCAGCGGACCGCGCGCGCCGGTCATCAGGAAGGCCATCTCCGGCGGCAACAACTGCCACATCGGATTGCGCAGCAGGCGCGCCCCCTGCAGCTGCAATCGACGCTCGACCCAGTCATGCCGGCGGCCGATCTCCGGCTCATGTTTCAGACCCGGCCAGCGCACGCCCAGACAACCCGGCTCCTCGCTCGCGTCGGGCAGGACCAGCGTGCCGGTGCCGCTGTCCCTGCCGATCAACGCCATCGGCAGATAGCGCTCGGTATGAGCCGGACGGACGGCGAAGGGATCATCGAACTCGGCGCGCTCCTCATGCGGTCCTGCATTTGGACGGCCGAGCGCATCGAGCGTGCCGGCCAGCGCGAAGCTCTCTTCGAAGAGCGGGCGCAACGGTCCCGGAATGGCCAGGTCCTCGACCACGAAGTCCGGTGCGCCGCGCAGCATGGCGGTGATGGTCGGACCGACCTGGCGTTCGGCGGCGGGCTGCTGTTCATCCGCAACCGCATGCACTGGCGTCGGCAGATCCTGGCCGACGGTCAGCACATCGCCATTCGCCGAGAAGCGCTGTCCGAGCAGCGGCGAGACCGGCAGGCCGGCGCGCCGCGACCGCATCAGGATCTCGGTGGACCCGAGGCTGCCCGCCGCCAGGATCACGCGCCGCGCGCTGATGACGAAGGGCTCGCCCTGGCGCTGCCGCAGCAGTTCATCGCTGTGCTGCAACTGCACCCACCAGCCGCCGGTCGGCGCGCGGGACAGGCATTCGACCGTCGCGCCGCAGACCAGCTCGGCGCCCGCGCGCCACGCCTGCAGCAGGAGGCTGGTGTCCAACGATTGCTTGGCTTCATGGTTGCAGCCGGTGGCGCAATCGCCGCAAGCCAGGCAGGCCTGATGCGACCACTGCGCCGCGCCGCGCGGACGCCCGTCCATCGCGACTTGCAGCCGAACCGGGCGCACCTCCGCGCCGCCCCACGCCCGCAGCGCCTCCAGCCGGCGCGGACGATGGCCGCGCAGCCGCTCGATGGTGTTGTCGCCGGCCTCGTCCCGCACGCCCAGCAATCGCTCGGCGCGATCGAACCACGGCGACAGGTCTTCGGAGAGAAAGGCCGCCGGCCAGCCCGGCTCGGTGAACACCGTCGGCGACGGACGTTCCATCACGCCGGCATTGATCAGCGAGCCGCCGCCCAGACCATTGGCCAGCGCCACACAGACGTCCGGGCCCAGGCGCAGATCGAAGAGCCCTTCGCGCCGTCCGGTCGGCGCGGTGGCCTCGGGCGTGGCGAAACGGACATGGCCGGGCAGCTCGGCGAAGCGGCCGGGGAAGGCGCCGGGCAGGTATTCCCGGCCGCGTTCCAGCACCACCACCCGCAGCGGTCGGCCCTGCGCATCGCAGCGGCCGGCCAAGGCATGGGCCGCCGCCGCGCCGCCATAGCCGCTGCCGACGATCAGCACATCCACGGGGTCGGCCCGATCGGTCGGTCCGCGCGGGGCCGGCTGGGCAGATGGCAATGGCGACGGCGAATCGGCATCGGCATCGGAGCCGGATGGCGCATCGACCGATCCGGCCTGCAGCCGTTCGGCCATCCAATCCTCCAGCGGACGCGACAACCAGCGCGTGCCGAACGGTCGCGGCGGTTGGCCGTCGCGGGCGTGCGCGGAGGCCGTTGCGGACGACCCCGACGTCGGGCGCTCAGACGGGGCTGGCCGCGCCTCCTCGGACGGTGGAGCCATCGGGAACCTCCCTGCGCTGCTCGGCCAGGGCGGCTTGCATCGCGTTGATCAATTGTTCTTCGGTGACGGGCTTGTGCAGCAGGGTCAGCCCGGCGTCATGGGCCTCTCGCAGACGCTCGGGCGCGGTGTCGCCGCTGACGATCAGCGCGGGCAGGCCGGGGAAGGCGCTGCGGATCGAGCGCACGGCCGAGATGCCGTCTTCGCCGCCGCGCAGACGGAAGTCGGTCAGCAACAGGTCCGGCTGCTGGCCCATGCTCTTGAGCAGGCCTTCGCGGGTGCTGCCGGCCAGCAGCACCTGGCAGCCATGCGCGCTGAGCAGCGCCTGCATGGCGACGCGCACCGGTTCCTCGTCATCGATGACCAGCACCCGGATCGGCGGCAGCGACGGACCGTGGCGAGGCGCTTCGCCGGGCCGGATCTCGCTCGGATCGGCGGCCGTCACATTCAGCATGAAATTCGAGCCCTGGCCCGGCGCGGACCGCAGCGCCAGGTGCAGGTCCAGCAGGTCCACCAGACGGTTCACGATGGACAGACCCAGACCCAGGCCCTTGGCCCGGTCGCGCTCCGGATTGCCGACCTGGTAGAACTCGTCGAACACCCGTGATTGCTCATGTTCCGGGATGCCCATGCCGGTGTCCCGCACCGACAGCCGCCACAGGCCTTCGTCCTGACCGCGGCTGACCTCGATCGAGACCTCGCCGCGCTGGGTGTACTTGATCGCGTTGTCGATCAGGTTGCGCACGACCCGCTCCAGCAGCACCGGGTCGCTTTCCACGCAGGCTTCGGGCGGGCAATCCAGCCGCAGCAGCAACTGCTTGCGGTGCGCGGCGGGCTGGAACTCGCGCTGCAAGCGCGCCAGCCATGGCTGCAGGGCAAAGACCTGGTTGTTGACCGGCACCACCTGCGCATCCAGCTTGGAAATGTCCAGCAGCGCATCCATCTGCGAGGACAGCGACTGCATCGCCAGATTCATCTGGGTGACGATGAGCCGGCCTTCGTTGTCCAGCGGGCGTTTCGCCAGCGCCGCGCCGAACAGCGACAGCGTGTGCATCGGCTGGCGCAGGTCGTGGCTGGCGGAAGCGAGGAAGCGGGTCTTGGCGGCCATTGCGGATTCCGCCTGGGCCAGGGCCTGCCGCAATTGCTGGTTGTTCTTCACCTGCTGCTGGCGAATCAGCACCGACTCGGCGAACACCCGGTAGGTGTCGCGCGCCAGGCTCATCAGGATCAGGCCGAAAAACACGATCAGGCCGGACAGCACCCAGTCCAGCCAGCGGTCGTCCGCCGAGTGGTGCCCCAAGCCCCAGGCCAGGGCGCTGGCGATCGTGACCGGCCAGAGGAAGGCATGGAAGACCCGCCGATGGCCGGCGGTGGTGGCCACCGCGCCGGCGCACAGGCCGAGCAGGACGATGGTCTGCACCAGGCGCTGGAAATCGCTGAGCCAGGGCGCCGCGCCGAGCGACACGCTGAAGGTCAGACCATTGAGCAGGCTCAGGCCCACCGCCCAGTTCAGCCGTTGAGCGAGCGGCCGCTCATGCATGTCGGGCAGCGCGCCGAGCAGCCACCAGCGCAGCGCCAGGACGACATAAACCGCCGCCAGCCAGCCCAGCGCGACCGCGGCGGGCACGACATTCATGCTCATCAGCGCCATGGCGAGCGCCGCCAGGCCCACCGGGTAAGGCACCCGTCGACCCTGCTTGGCGATCAGCCGCAGCAATTCGAGGTCGACGCTCGTCTGTTCCGCGAGTCGATCAACCATGGCCGGGACGGGCAACGCCTGGTCGCTGCCACAACGCAGAAATCATACTTTCTGTCACTCTCGTATTGGGCGGGCAATATAGCGCCTGGCGGTAGACGGCCCAAGCACAAACACCTCCGGACGCGCGCCTTGGCGCACGAGCAACACGTCCCTTGACCACGGTCACAGCGGCGGCCGCCAGCGCCGCACCGCCACACAGCAACACCGCCACGCCGCCTCGCCGCCTCGCCGCCTCGCCACTGCCGCGGGCGATCGTCATCAATCGGTCACACACCCGCCTCCATTTCACCGCTTCGCTGCGGACCGCCGGGATCGCCGGGACCGCCGAGCCCGCGTCCCAACAAGGCCGCCATCTGCGCCGCCGGCAGGGGCCGGTGAAACAGCCAGCCTTGCGCATCCATGTCGCCCAGCGAGAGCAGCCAGTCGCGCTGCGCCACGGTTTCCACGCCCTCGGCGGTGATGCCCAGCCGCAGGCCGCGCGCCAGGGCCACGATGCTGCGCACCACCGCCTGGGCGGAGCCGCTCGCGGCGGGATCGTCGGTCGGGCCGGGCAGTTGGTCGGGGCCGGCCGGCATCAGCGCCTGCAGGAAGCTGCGATCGATCTTGAGCCGGTCCATGGGCAGCGCGGTGAGCTGGGCCAGCGAGGAGAAGCCGGTGCCGAAATCATCCAGCGCCAGCCGGACGCCCAAACCGCGCAACTGCTGCAGCGCGGCGCCGGTGGTGACCGCCTGCGCGATCAGGGATTCGGTCAGCTCCAGCTCCAGGCAATCGGGTGGCAGGCCATGACGGCGCAGGCTGGCGGCGACCAGCGCGGGCACATCGTCCTGCTCGAACTGCCGCACCGAGACATTCACCGCCACCCGCAGCGCCGGCAGTCCCGCGCGACGCCAGGCCGCCGCTTGGGCGACCGCTTCATCCAGCACCCAGGCGCCGATGGCGGTGATCAGGCCCATCTCTTCGGCGACCGGGATGAAGCGCCCGGGCGGCACGTCGCCCAGCGTCGGATGCCGCCAGCGCAACAGCACTTCGGCGCCGACGAGGCGGCCCTCGCGCAGGTCCACGATCGGCTGCCAGGCCAGGGCGAACTCCCGCTGCGCCAGGGCCGAGCGCAGGCCCTGCTCCATCTGCAGCCGGTGGCTGGCCACATCGGCCATCGACGATTCGAAGGCCACCGCCCGGGAGCGCCCGCGCGCCTTGGCCTGGTACATC
Source organism: Burkholderiaceae bacterium (assembly GCA_913776825.1). Taxonomy (GTDB): domain Bacteria; phylum Pseudomonadota; class Gammaproteobacteria; order Burkholderiales; family Burkholderiaceae_C; genus Roseateles. Next base: position 48,270 of record CAJYPV010000019.1, on the reverse strand, counting down.
GCGGCATCCGCCGCCCGCAGCAGCAGCGGCGGGCTGTCCACATGACCCGGACACAGCGCCACGCCGACGCTGGCGGTCACCACCACCGAATGGGCGCCGGCGGGCAGCGACGGCAGCTCCAGGCGCACGGGATGCGACACGGCCGCGATCAGCTTGCGGGCGATCGCCAGGGCCGCGTCTTCCTGCGCGACCTGAGGCAGCAGCAGCACGAATTCATCGCCGCCCAGCCGCACCGCCACATCATCATGCCGCAGCTGGGTGCTGAGCCGGCAGGCGATCTGGCGCAGCAGGTCATCGCCGGCGTCATGGCCCAGCGTGTCGTTGATGGTCTTGAAACCGTCGAGGTCCATGAACAGCAGGGCCAGCGGCTGAGCGGCCCAGTCCTGCAGCACCTGCTGCAGCATCAGGCGGTTGCCCAGCCCGGTGAGCGCGTCATGCAGGGCCTGATGCCGCAGCTCATGTTGCGCCTGGCGGATCTCGCTGATGTCGGCAAAGCTCAGCACATGGTGGCTGGCACGGCCCTCGTCATCGAGCACCGCCGCAAAATGCCGCAGCGCGGGGAAACTGGTGCCGTCGCGGCGCCGGCAGGTGACCTCGCCCTGACCCGCATGAGGGGACGGGTCCACCGGCCAATCGCCGTGACGGCGGCAGAACAGGAATTCCTCCGGACGATGGCCCAGCACATCCGGCTCGCTCCAGCCGGTCAAATGGGCGAAGGCGCTGTTGCAGCCGAGCACGCGCTGGTCGGCATCCAGGAAGAGGATGGCTTCCTCCGTGGCATTGAAGGCGACGGCGGCCTGGCGCAGGCGGTTCTCGTGTTCGACCCGCTCGCTGACATCCCGCACCATGCCCATCACCACGCCTTCCCCCTCGAAATGACGGGCATGGATCTCGAGCCAGCGGCCGGACGGTTCGTCCGGCCCGCGCCAGCAGCAGGTCACATCCATCGGCGTGCCGACTTGCAGCAGCGCATCGAGGGCCTGCTGGCCGCGCCCATCCAGGCCCTCCCGCAGCGCGGCCAGGGCGGTGGAGCGGGTCAGCGCGGCCAGTTCCGGCACGGCGTCGTGGCCGGTCCAGCGCAGCGCCAGGCCGGGCGGCGGCGGCTCATGGTCCTGGCGAGGCGAGGCGTCAGGCAGCGCGGCCGGCGTCGTGGTCGTACTTGCCGTGGTGCCCGGCGACAGCTCCAGCACGGCCAGGCGGGCCGATTCCAGCGCCAATCGGAGACGACGTTCCGCCGCCTCGGTCTTGCGCTCCTCGGCTCGGCGCACCATCGCCATGCGGACGGTCGCATTGAGTTCGCGCAGCTCGAATGGCTTGAGCAGATAGCCGTAAGGCGCCGCTTCGGCCGCGCGGCGCAGGGTTTCGGGCTCGCCATAAGCGCTCAGGAACACCACCGGCACCGCGAGCTGCTCGCGCAGCAGGCGCGCGGCGCTGATGCCGTCGCTGCCGCGGTCCAGATGGATGTCCATCAGCACCAGGTCCGGCACGGTGCGGCTGGCCAGGCGCAGCGCTTCGGGCTCGGTCGAGGCAATGCCGACCACTTCATAGCCCAACTGCTCCAGGCCGGATCGCAGGTCCAGCGCCACGATGCGCTCATCCTCGACGATCTGGATGCGCCATCGGCGGTCGGTCGAGGCGATCGCGTCAAGCATGAGCCTCTCCCAAGGTGTCGGGCGTCCAGGTCAGGCGGGCGCGGGTGCCGCCGTCCGAGCTGACCTCCAGCCGCGCGCCGCATTGGTCGGCCAGCAAGGGCAGCAATTGGAGGCCGAGGCTGCGACCCTGGCCGAGCGCGAGCCCGGGCGGCAATCCGACGCCGTCGTCCTCGACTTCCAGCCAGGGCGGGTCCGCGTCCATCCAGCGCGAGGGACTGCCCCAGGACGCGGCATCCGGCGCCTCACCGCCGACTTCGCCCTGCGCCACGCCGCCCAGGCGCACCCGGATGTGGCCGGTGCGGCCGTCGGGGAAGGCGTGCTTGATGGCATTGGTCACCAGCTCGGTGACCAGCAGGCCGCAGGGAATGGCCCGCTGCAGCTCCATCCGCCAGGAACAGTCCTGCGGCGTTTCCACCAGCAGCTCGATCTGCGGGCTGCGGCCCAGGTAGGTATCGCGCAGCAGCTGGATCAGCCGGCGCAGGTAGGTGCCCATCTCCAGCGCGCTGAAGTCGGCCCGTTCATACAGCAGCTGATGCAGCAGCGACATCGCATGCACCCGGCTCTGGCTGTCGCGCAGCGCATCCCGCACGCCATCGTCGGCATGCCGGGCCTGCAGGCTGAGCAGGCTGGAGATGACCTGCAGGTTGTTCTTCACCCGGTGGTGCACCTCGTTGAGCAAGGCCGTCTTCTCCTGCAGCGCGCGTTCAATCTGGATTTGCGAGGCCCGGCGCTCGGTGACGTCATTGACGGTGACCAGCACCTGCTGACCTTCGGAATCCGGCATCGGATTCAGGCCGACTTCCACCGCGATCTCACTGCCGTCGCGACGCAGCGCATCCAGCTCCTGGCGCTTGGCCATGTAGCGCTGGGACGGATGCGAGAGGAACTGCTGGACATGCGCCTGATGCGCCGGACGATGACGCGGCGGAACGAGCGCATGGATCGCCATCCCGGCGAGTTCGTCGCGGGTGTAGCCGAACATGCGGGCGAGGCTGTCATTGGCGAGCTGGAGTCGGCCCTCGCTGTCGACCAGGCCCATGCCGACGGTGGCGCCTTCGAAGGCGCGACGGAAGCGGTCCTCGCTGCGCGCCAGCGCCCGCTCACTGGCGCGGCGGGCGCTGATGTCGATCGCCGACGGGATCAGGTGCGTGACCTGACCCTGGTCGTCGCGCAGCGGCGCCATCATGAAATCGATGTCCATGCGGGTGTCGCCGGCCATGCGCGCCACCACATCCCGGCGCACCGTCTCGCCACGAGCGACGCGGTCGACCGCATCGCGCAGCCAGTCCATCAGGGCCGGATCATGGGTCCACCAGGCCGTGCGCCAGAACGGTTGGCCGCGCACCTGATCGAGCGTCATGCCGCCGGCTTCCAGCGGGGCCCGATTGGCCTCCAGCAGGCGGCCATCGGCCGTCAGCACGCCGACGAAGACGAACAGGTTGTCCAGCACCCGCCGCAGGCGCTCATCGTTTTCCCGACGCACCCGGTCGAGCGCCTCATCGGCCCGTTCCAGCGATCGATTGGCTGCGCGCACCAGCACGCCGCCCACACGACCGGTGCCATCCCGCACCGGCAGGTAGCTGGCTTCCCATTCCGAGGCCACGCCGGGCAGGCTGGGCACTTCGGCCTCGATGCGGAAATGATGCGGCTGGCCCGTGGTCAGCACGCCGCGCAGCAGCGGCAGCAGGTCGGCCGCCGCCTGAGGCAGCACATCGGCCACGGTGCGGCCGAGATGGTCCGCCACCTCCCGGCCGTTGGCACGTGCCAGCGTCGGGTTGATGGCCAGGTAGCGCAGATCGCTGTCCAGCAGGGCCAGGCCGATCGGCAGGTCCTGGTCGAACAGCAGGTCGAGCGCAGCCGATCGGAGATCGCCAGACATCGAGCCTCCCTTGGCCGCGGCAGGATCGAGGCCTCTTCACTCGCGCAGGGGTCAGCGTGATTGGAGCGTTCATGCCGCCGCGCATCGGCACGCAGGGCGTCGCGCAGGGCATTCACGCTTATACAAGCCGGCGACGTGGCTGTCATCCTCACACCCCTTCCCAGGGGACGTCGCCGCGCCGGCGGGGGACAGAAAAAACTATGCCGACCCCCTCGGCCCCAACGGGCTCCGGCAGGTCGGCATAGCACTCCTCCCCTCGATCACCACGCTGAGGTCCAGGCAGCGAGCGATCGGGAATCAGTATGCGCAACCGGATTTTTCGGAGCCATCCCCCTCAAGAGGGAGACGCCTTGGGCACGGTGGCTGCCCGCCGCTGCGGTGTCGATTCACGGCCGTTGCGAAAGCATGGGAGATGTCCCGAGCGACCGCATCGGCGACGGTCCGACGCCTGTCCGCGACGATGCGCGCCGCGCTCAGGCAAGACGCCTGACCGGCTCAGGCGATGCTCAGACGGCGGGGCGCGCGTTGTTCCTTAAGCAGCTCTTCCAGCAGCGCCAGGTAATAGCCCAGCGGCGGGGTGCGTTTGCCGGGGCGCTTGGCCAGGTCGTCCCAGCGCCGCAGCTGCAGCGCGGCCGGCGCATGACGCTGCGCCATGAACAGCAGCCGCTCTTCGGCATTCATCGGCCCGCCCTGCAGGGTCAGGCTGTGCCGCGAGGCCTCGCTGAGCGACGGCCCATAGGCCGGATCGGTGCTGACCAGGTAGCGCTTGGCGTCGACATGCAGCCGGATCGGCTCCAGCACCTCATCGCCAAAGCCGCCCGCACGCAGCAGCGGCATGGCCAGGCACTGGTGCTGGTCATCCTGCAGCGGCGCGCCGGGTGCGCCGTCCATCAGCTGGCCGATGTCATGCAGCAAGGCGGCAGCGACGAGGCTATGCTCCGCGTGCGCCCATTCGGCGAGCTGGGCCGTTTGCAGGGCATGCTCCAGCGCCGTCACCGGCTCGCGGCAGGCGGTGCTGTAGTCCAGCTGGCCGCGGCGATTGAAGAGCGCCTCGATCCTGGCGATGAGATCCATGATGCATACCCTCTGACAGCAAGAGAGAACCGGAAGCGTCGTCGCAGGGACCACGACCGCGCTCGATCCCGGCGCGCCCCAGGCACGCCCGGGGTCGGGTCTTGCAGTCTCGTGGGCCGCCGTGACGAATCTGTGAAGCGACCACCCACGGGGCATTCAAAAGCACTGAACAATGGCCTCAGTTCCGATGAACCGACAACCCGCTGAGGCCGTTGACACTCCGTCCACACCGAGGCCTCGTGCCCCGGTCCAGCCAGAAGAAAGACCCTCGCCATGACCACCGTTGTCCAGCCGATCCGTTCCCTGTCCACCAAGCGGCGTTTCGACGGCTTCGCCATCCTGCTGCACTGGGTGCTGGCGGTGGCGATCATCGCCACCTTCGGCGTGGGTCTGTACATGTCGGACCTGCCGTTCTCGATGACGCGCCTGAAGCTCTACAACTGGCACAAGTGGGCGGGCGTCAGCATCCTGGTGCTGTCGGCGCTGCGCCTGCTCTGGCGCCTCTTCAACAAGCCGCCGGCCGATCTGCCGATGCCGGCCTGGCAGGCGCGGGCCGCGCATCTGGTGCATGGCCTGCTGTACCTCGCCTTCTTCGCGGTGCCGCTCAGCGGCTGGGCCTACAGCTCGGCGGCGGGCTTCCCGATCGTCTGGTTCGGCGTGCTGCCGCTGCCGGACCTGGTCTCGCCCGACAAGGCGCTGGCCCACACGCTCAAGGAAGCCCATGAGCTGCTCGCCTACGGTCTGGCGGCGCTGGTGCTGGCCCACCTGGGCGCGGTGGTCAAGCATGCCGTCATCGACCGGGACGGTCTGCTGCAGCGCATGCTGCCCGGCCGCGGTTGAGCCGGCACACGCCGCGGATCTTCACTTTCCTTCGACGCCGCCTCGGGTGACGCCGCTCCGTTCACGACACAAGATGAAAAGAGGTTTCTCCATGACTGCTCGCCTGGCCACTTCCCTGTCCATCACCGCGCTGTCGGTGCTCAGCGCCGGCCTGATGCTGGTTGCCGCCCCGACCTTCGCCCAGACCAAGCCGGCCGCCAAGCCCGCCGCCGCTGCGACGGCGAGCGCGCCCGCCGCGACCGCGCCGGTGGCGGCGGCCAAGCTGGTGCCGGCCCAGAGCGAGATCAGCTTCACCTTCAAGCAGATGGGCGTGCCGGTGGATGGCCACTTCAAGCGTTTCGATGCCCAACTGGCGTTCGATCCGAAGAAGGCCGAGACCGGCAAGGTCGGCTTGAGCGTGGACCTGAACAGCGCCACCCTGGGCGATGCCGCCACCGATGCCGAGCTGGTCAAGCCGGCCTGGTTCGACACCAAGAAGGCGCCGCAGGCGACCTTCCAGAGCGGCGCCATCAAGACCCTGGGCGGCGGCAAGTTCGAGATCGCCGGCAAGCTGAGCATCAAGGGCCAGGTGCGCGATGTCGTCGTGCCGGTCACCCTGACCCAGGCGGGCGGCACGACCACCGCCGTCGGCAGCTTCGCCATCAAGCGGCTGGACTACAACATCGGCGACGGCGAATGGAAGGATGTCAGCGTCGTCGCCAACGATGTGCAAGTGAAGTTCAAGCTGGCGTTCACCGGCGTTTCGCCGCTGTGAGGCCAGGATTTATCCTCCCCACCCCACCCGTCAACAACCACAACGGACCCACACCATGAAGAAAGCCCTGCTCCTGGCCTCCCTGCTCGCCGTCGCCGGTCTGGCCCAAGCCCAGAGCGCGACCTACGCGATCGACCCGACGCACACCTACGCCACCTTCGAGATCATGCACTTCGGCACCTCGACCAACCGTGCCCGTTTCGAGAAGAAGGAAGGCTCGGTCCAGTTCGATCGCGCCGGCAAGTCGGGCAAGGTGGAAGTCACCTTCGACATGAACGGCATCAGCAGCGGTTCGGCTGCCTTCGACAAGCACCTGCAAGGCAAGGACTTCTTCGATGTGACCGCCTTCCCGACCGCCAAGTTCGTCGGTGACAAGTTCACCTTCGCAGGCGACAAGGTCACCGCCGTCGCCGGCGAGCTGACGCTGAAGGGCAAGACCGCGCCGGTCACCCTGAAGGCCACCAACTTCAACTGCTACCAGAACCCGATGCTGAAGCGTGAAGTCTGCGGCGGCGACTTCGAAACCGTGATCGACCGCACCCAGTGGGGCGTGGATTACGGTCTGGCCTACGGCTTCTCGAAGGACGTGAAGCTGATCATCCAGGTCGAAGCCGTCAAGCAATAAGTCGGCCCCGCCGATGAGCGCAGCGGCCCGCCCCCTCCGGCGGGGTCGCTGACCCGAAAGGCCTGCGTGAGCAGGCCTTTTTGCTGGGTCACAGCCGTTTGGCTCCGCTGCCAGACTTGTCGAGGCCTCAAGCAATCCCGACGGGGCAGACTGCTACCTCGTCAGGGTTGTTGACCAAAGTTTGACGCACAACAGACTTGACCCTCGCACTGCCCCCAATCGATCTGCGTGAGGTCGGCGACGCTTGATACTTATCCGACGGGCTTGGCGGTTCGCCCCCACGCCATGACGCCTTCAAAAGAAGGGCAACTGGACAGCTGGGGACTCTTGTGGCAAATTGCAAAGCAATACGCCCCCCACCTCTGAACCCGGCGCAAGCGCGGGATTTCACGTGGGGGGTTTCTCTTTTCTGGCGCCCTTACGTTCGCGAGCGTCCCGATGCTTGAGGACGTCGGAACGCTTCCTATCAAGCCATACCTCAGCCCTCCAGCTCGCCTCGCCAAGCTCAAAGCGCGAGGACTCATCGTGCCGGATGAAGCCGTTGCGCTCTCTGAATTGGAGCGACTTGGTTACTACCGGCTCTCAGGCTATTTCTATCCATTGCGCAAAACAAATCCGGTGGGTATCCCGGGACGGCAAGACGATTTCGCAGCGGGAGCAGCCTTCGATCTAGTCATTGAGGTCGCGGACTTCGACAAGCGATTGCGGATTCTTGCCATCGAAGCACTCGAGACCGTCGAAGTAGCGGTCCGCGTCGCGATTGCAGAACGCCTCGGTCGTTTGCATCCTGAAGCTCACCTCCAGCCGCACCTGCTGGACAAGCGCTTTGTGCAGGACCTACCTGGCCGCAACGAGAGCGCATATGCCGAGTGGCGACGCCGTTACACGTCAGCCTGCGAAAAGTCCAAGGAAGAGTTTCGCCGGCACCATCTCGAGCGATATGGCGGCGCGATGCCAATCTGGGTGGCCGTGGAATTGTGGGACTTCGGGTTGCTGTCGCGGTTTTACGAGGGTATGCAGCAGCGCGATAGAGACGCGATTGCGCGTCGTTTGGCCCTAGTCGATGGCATCGTGATGGTGAATTGGATGAAGATGTTCAACTTCGTCCGTAATGCGTCGGCCCACCATGCCCGACTTTGGAATCGAACGCTACCGGATGTCGCAAGACTGCCGAGTTTGGAACAAGGCCCTTTGCTACAACCTCTTCACGAGGATCCGCTAGGTCGCCGCAAGCTGTTTGCCGCATTTACCTGCTTGCGCTTGCTCTTACGACAAATTCACCGGGCAGATGACTGGCACGAGCGTGTCAAGCGTCATGTGGCGACATTCCCCAAATCGTCGCTTTTGAGCCTGTCCTCGGCGGGCTTTCGGCCGAACTGGGATCAGGCGGCAGTGTGGAACTAAGCCGTACGGCACGAGGGCAGCACTGAACGGGCGTCTGGAGGACCTCTCGTTCGCGACCGGCATTGACGATGGCACGAGCGCAAACCCTCGACCCTTTGAGCCTGCCCCCGTCGGCCGGCGCTGCAGGAGCTCGTCACAGCGCTCCCACCGACCCTCCGGCCTGTCGCCAATCCTGGCAGTTCATGCCCCCGGGATGACGGCGCATCGCCCGCTGCGCGAGCGGCCCGGGGGACTTGCGTACAGTGCGAAGCAACAGACAGGTCCTCCCATGAACGCCCCGACGCCCGCCTCCCTCACCTCCGCCCAGCGCTGGCATGGCTATGCCAAGTCGGTCGAACAGGGCTTCCACGTCTATGCGAGCTGGCTGGTTTCCATCTCCTGGAAGCGGTTTGCCATCCTCTCGGTGCTGCTGGTCATCGGCGCCAACATCCTGCAGGAACTGCCGCCGTTCTCGTTCAGCTGGCGGGTCCAGGAAGAGCAGGAGTTCAGCCCCAGCAAGTCCCGCCCCCCGAAATCCAGCCGCAAGGAAAAGCCCGCCCCGGCTGAAAAGGCCGAGAAGCCGGCCGCTCCGCAGACGTCCACCGCGCCGGACACGCCCGCCTCCGGCGCCAGCGCCGGCGCCGACGAAGACGGCCTGCGCTACGAGATCCAGATCGACAGCCGCGGCGTGCGCATCGTGCCGCGCCATCCGCAAGCCGCCTCGGAAGCGGCGTCGGATGTGGATCCGAGCCTGCCGTCGGTCGATATCCGCATCCCCAACGAGAAGCAGCGCGAAGCGGTGCGCGAAGCCGTCATGGACGCCAAGCGCGCCCTGGAAGAAGCCGCCGAGGAAGCCCGCGCCGCCCAGGCCGAGGCCGAGGAAGCGCGCCGCGAGCTGGAACAGGCCCGCGTCGAGGCCCAGGCCGAGGACAGCGGCCGCCGCATCCGTTACCGCACGGTGCGGCTGGGTGAGTTCCTCGACAAGCTGGCGCTGCTGGTGGTGCTGGCCTCGGCGCTGATCAAGGCGACCTACAAGGGTCGCATCCAGGCGGAAGTGAAAGCCGCCAAGGCGACCGAAACCGCCGAAGCCGAATCCCTGCGCCGTCAGGTGGTGGAAGCCCGGATGGCCGCGATGCAGGCCCAGGTGGAACCGCACTTCCTGTTCAACACGCTGGCCTCGATCGACCATCTGATCGAAACCGACCCGCCCCGGGCCTCGCAGATGCAGCGCAACCTGATCGCCCTGCTCCGCGCCTCGATGCCCACGATGCGCGAAGCGAATGCCAACGGCGGCGTGCGCGACCTGGGCCGGGAGATGGCGGTGATCCGTCCCTACCTGGACATCCTGCAGATGCGCATGGAAGAGCGGCTGCAGACCCAGATCGATGTGCCGGACGGCCTGCTGTCCGCCGAATTCCCGCCCATGATGATCCAGGGCCTGGTCGAGAACGCGATCAAGCATGGCCTGGAACCCAAGGCCGAAGGCGGCAGCCTGCGCCTGAAAGCCGAGGTGGTGCACGGCAAGCTGACGGTCACCGTCGCCGACACCGGCCTGGGCTTCGGCCGCGCCGCCACCGCCGGCACCGGCGTCGGCCTGGCCAACATCCGGGAGCGGCTGTCGCTGCTGTACGGCAAGACCGCCAGCGTCACCGTGTCCGAAAACCAACCGAGCGGCACGGTGGTGACCATCACCGTGCCCTACCGGACGGCGTCGACCTCGAGCAGCGCCTCGACCGGCACGTCCAGCCCGTTCGCCCATGACCAAGGAGCCCACGCATGAAAACGCTGTTCAAGACGCTGCTGATTCTCGGACTGGTGCTGGTGTTGGCATCGTTCGCCCTGGGCATCGCGGCCATCGGGCTGTTGGGCGACCTGCCCAATGTGCATCTCAACATCAACGGCGAGGACATGCTGTGGCACAGCCTCGACCTGGGTGAAGCGATGGGCGCCGGTCTGGGCCTGGTGATCGCCTTCGGCGTGCTCTGCCTGGTGTTGCCGCTGGTGTTGCTGCTGGGTGTGGGCCTGCCGCTGCTGCTGATGTTCGGCGCCCTTGCGGTGGCTGCGGCCGCGGTGCTGGGCGTGGGAGCGGTGCTGGGTTCGCCGCTGCTGGTGATCGGCCTGATCGTCTGGCTGCTGGTGCGCGACCGCCGCCCGCGTGCGGCCCCGGCGGTGCCGCCCTCGCCGATCCACGCCCTGCCGACCGAGCCGACGATGGGCCGCTGATCGCCTGATCTGATCCCCACGGGCCGATGGCGCAGCGATCGGCCGACTCCTCCACCCTGCCTTCGGCGGACCGAGCCCGACGTGCCGGCCCCCGGCGCGCGCCTGCGCGGCCCTCTCGACACTCCCGATGTCCGGCCGAAGGCCCTGACCTAACATCCCCGCCATGAACGACACCCACGCCCCTGCCCCCCGCGCCGTGCTGGCCGACGACGAACGGTTGATGCGCGAGCAACTGCGCAGCCGGATCGGCGAAGCCTGGCCCGAACTGGAGATCGTCGGCGAGGCCAAGAACGGCCTCGAGGCGGTCGAGATGACCCGCGAGCTCAAGCCCGATCTGGTCTTCCTGGACATCCGCATGCCGGGCCTGACCGGCGTGGAAGCGGCCAAGCAGATCGCCCAATTGCCCGAGGACGACGACTGGCCGCTGCCGGAAATCGTCTTCATCACCGCCTACGACCAATATGCGGTCGAGGCCTTCGAGCAAGGCGTCTGCGACTATGTGCTGAAGCCCGCCGAGCGCGAGCGCCTGGCGGTGACGGTGCAGCGCATCAAGAAGCGCCTGGCCCAGCGCAGTGGCGAGGCCGAGCCCGAGGGCCCGAGCAACGGCACGCTGCAGCAGCTGCTGCACAGCCTGTCGGCCCAGGTGAATCCGTCCGCCGCACCGAAATATCTGCAATGGATCCAGGCCTCGGTGGGTCAGGCGATCCAGATGATCCCGGTGGAGGACGTGCTGTTCTTCATCAGCGACGAGAAATACACCCGGGTGCAAACGCCGCAGGTGGAAGCGCTGATCCGCAAGCCGATCAAGGAGCTGGTGGATGAGCTGGATCCCGCCGTGTTCTGGCAGATCCACCGCTCGACGCTGGTCAATGTGAAGGCGATCAACGGCATCACCCGCGACTTCCGCGGCCGTCAGCTGGTCGGCGTGCGTGGTCTGGATGAGAAGCTCGAAGTCAGCCGCAGCTACACCCACCTGTTCAAGGGCATGTGATCGGCATCGCGGCGCGATCGTGAGATCGCGCCGCGGGCCTGCGCGCCCGGCGGCGGACCGTCAGATCTGGCTGGTCCGCGACCGGCGCGACGGCGACAGCGGCATGCGCTCGCTTTCGCCATCCGCATCGGCGAACTGGGTTTCGAGCGGCGTGTCGTCCGGCTCGTCGCCACGCGGCACGCGACGGGACGGCGTGCGCAGGCCCAGCGCCAGCGCCAGCATCGCGTAGAACAGGAAGGCGATGCGCGGCGCATCGATCAGGCTGTCGAACAGCCCGACGATCAGGAAGCCGATCAGGCCGCCCGCCGTCGCCGGCGCCAACGGATGGCGTCGCGCCGCGCCCAACGAGCAGCGCCAGAGCGCGCTCGCCAGCAGTCCCAGCCAGAGTCCGAAGCCGAGCACGCCTTGCTCGAACAGCACATGCAGCGGCAGGCTCTTCATGTGGAAAGGCATGTGGATGCGGTCGCTGGAGGTGAACCAGCGCGCCATGCCCGCCGAGAAATCGGGGTTGTGCAGCAGCGGGCCATGCTGGCTGTCGACGATCTGCACGCCCCGCAGCTCGACCAGCGATCCGCGCCAGTTCAGCGACACGGCGGCGGTGAGCTGACGCGGCATCCAGCGCGAGCCACCGAAGTCCGCCGGCGCGGTGCCCAGCGGCAGCTGCACCGACTGCCACGCGCCGCCCATCGGCTGGACGTCGGCTTCCCGGTCGATGCAGCGCAGCGGATACAGCAGGTGTTTCTCGCAGATCTCGACCCGCAGCCGGGTGCGCTGCTGGGTGCGCAGCACCACGGTCGCGCCGACCTGGCCGCTGACGGCGCTCACCCGCTGGCTGAGGCGGAACATCTCGCCGTGGCCGAGCTGATGCAGACCGCTGGCCAGCGTCACCGTCGGCACCTCCGACATGCCGAGCATGCCCGGCGCACCGGCGGCCTGGGCCGGGTCCTGGGTGCCGGGGTTCCAGCGGTAGTCGCCGACGCGGTCTTCGAACGGTCCGCCGGCCGCGAAGCTGGCGGGGAAGCGGCCGGTGCCCTTGCCGAGCAGCCATTCATCGGTGGACTTCAACAGGCCCAGGCCGATGCCCCAATGACTCAGGCGACCTTCCATGTCCTGCTGGCCGGTCGACATGCGCTGGCCGATGTAGCCGCCGCCGCCCAGCGACGCCACCACGGCGCAGACGAGCAGACAGGCGGTCCACAGCAGACCCCGCACCCGCCAATCGGCCTGGCGCAGCGCGGCGGCGGGACGCACCGACCATTGCGTGGCCAGCCAGCCGATCGCCAGCGCGGCCAGCACGCCGGCGCTGGGCAGCGCCTCCCGGCCCTCGCCCCAATGCAGCGCCACCAGCCAGATGCCCGCCAGCGAGGCGATCCACAACGCCACCACCAGGAAGGCCTGCATCGGCTGCACGACGCCGTGGCGCCAGCGCCAGCACAGCAGCAGGCCGATGACCACGATGGCGCCGTCCAGCGCATAGGCCAGCTTGGGCACGGCGTCCAGCAGCGCCCAGCCGACCAGCGCCAGCACCAGCGCCGGCAAGGGGCTCAACGCCAGCACCAGGCGCAATTGCGAGACCGGCCAGGTGGCACGCCGTTCCGGCAGCGCCACCCACAGCGCGGCACTGCCGGCCAGCGCCAACAGCGCCCGGTAACCGCCTGCGCCGAACAGCAGCCAGGCGGCGACGGCCACGCTGCTCAGCAGGATCAGGGTCCAGCCGATCGGCAGCTTGGCATCGGTCGGCAGATAGGCCGAGCCGCTGGCGTCGTTCTCCGGAATGCCTTGGCGCTGTTGCACCGCCCACAGCACCGCGCACACCGCCAGGCCGATCGGGACGGCCAGATAGACGCCGCGCGAGAAGGTGGTCAGGCAGGCATAGAACGCCAGCAGCATCACGCCGATGGCGGCGATGAAGCGAGCGGGCTGGCGCTCGCGCAGCAGCCAGAGCAGCGCCATCGGCGCGCTCAGCGCCAGGCAGCCGTCGAGCGCGGCGCCGCCGATGTGCATCTCCCAGAAGCCGCCGGTGGTGCGGTAATCGGTGGAGAAATCCAGCAGGCCGGTGTAGATCCAGCGCTCCCACACCGCGCTGAGCGACGCGGTGAGCAGCACCAGCACCCAGGCGCCCCGCGCCAGACGCAGCACCGCCGACGGCCGCAGGTTCGATGCCTGCAGCCACAGCGGCAACAGCAGCAGCACGAGCAGCAGCGGCTTGCCCAGGCGCAGGCTGTTCATCGATTCCTGATAGCCCTGCCACCAGCCCAGGTGCAGCCCGCCCGCCTGCTCCAGCCCGCGCATGACCGAGATCGCGGCCGACAGCGCGAACACCGACATCAGCACCAGCACCGCCGAACGCCAGCGCAGGGCGCGGAAGCGCCAGGGCACGGGACGGGTGGTCGGCTCGGTAATGGCCAGCGCGGCATAGCCGCCGGTGGCGACCGCCAGGACCAGCAGATCCAGTTCCTCGACGGCGAACCAGCCGGTCCATGGCGCCAGGCCGACCACCGGCACCAGCGCGGGCACCAGCATCGGCAGGGCTTGCCAGCCGAAGAAGGCCGCGAAGGCGATGCCGGTCCAGGCGGCCAGCATCCAGGACGGATGAATCGGATAGTGCTGCGCCAGCATCACGCCGAGGCTGCCGCACAGCACCGAGGCCAGCAGCGCCGCCCAGGCCGCCGGACGAAGCGGAATCATGAAGTTCATGCCGCCATCCGTGAGGTCGTCGGGGCCTGCAGGCTGCTGGCCATGCACCACTGCGCCGGCCAGTAGCTGGCCAGCACCCAGAAGCTGGCCATCTCCATCGGGCCGGCGAATCTGTCGATGGCCAGCATCGCATCCGACAGCACGAAGAGCGTGCCGCCCCAGGCCGCCCAGCGCGCCCGAGGCTCATCGGGCTGGCCGGCGCGGCGACGCCACCAGGCCCAGGCCTGCGAGGCCATGATCGCCAGCGCCACCACGTAGACCACGATCGGTGCGCGCAGCGCCGGCGGCACATGGGCCCAGAGACTGCCCAGCACCGTCGCGGCGATGACGCCGAACATCAGGAAGGGCCAGCGCACCGCGCCCAGGCGGACCTGGGTGCAGAAGGCCAGCACATAACAGACATGCGCCACCAGGAAGCTGAGCAGACCGGGCAGGAAGCCACGCTCCGGCCACAGCAGCGCGATGTCCCCCAGCAGCGAGCACCACAGACCGGTGCGCAGCCAGCGCGCCAGCCGGGGCTGGTCGGCGCCGCGTCGCACGGCATACAGCAGGATCAGGACGGTGGTGAGCGGCTTGAAGATCCAGCCCAAGCCCGCCGGCAACTGCGGCGGCTGGGACAAGGCAAGGATGGCGACGGTGGCGCTGATCAGGGTCAGCAGGGGCAACGCGACCTGGGACTTGGCGACGGGGGCGGTCATGCGGCGCATTCTGCCGTTTGCGGATGACGCCCAACCAAGCGACAGCCCCAGAATGTGGCAGACCTTACAGGGTCGGGGGACAAGCGGTGGCGCGTGGTGCGCCAAACGCCCAGCGGGATGGGGAGATCCCGGAGCCGCAGCGGCCCTCAGGCCCGGCTTGCCGCACCCAGCCGGACGCTCCGCCCGGCGGTCAGCCGTTCTTCTTGGCGGCCGCCTGGGCGGCGGCGCTGGCCTCGGCCTTGGCGGCGAGCTGCTCGCGCATGCGCCTGAGCTTTTCCCGCGGGTCTTCCTTGATGCCGCTTTCGTGCAGCTTCATTTCGGCGATGAAGCGGCTGGGGATGCCCACCACCGTCTCGCGGTTCTTCTTGCGCCGCCGCAGCGTGGACACCGCCAGCGTGCGCCGTGCGCGGGTGATGCCGACATACATCAGCCGGCGTTCTTCCTCGACGCGGGCGGGGGTCATGTCTTCATCCTCGGACTTGAAGGGCAGCAAGCCCTCGTTCACGCCGGCCAGCACGACGTGCGGCCACTCCAGACCCTTGGACGCATGCAGGGTGGTGAGGACGACCTGGTCCTGCTCTTCCTTGCGCTCGGCCAGGGAGAGGATGACGCTGATGGTCTGCGCGACTTCGAGCAGCGATTGACGCGGGCTCTCGGTGGTGATGCCGCCTTCGGTGGAGATCTCGCCGCCGCAGCGCTTGGCCACCCAGTCGACGAAGTCCAGCACGTTGCCCCAGCGGGCGACGGCGACCTTTTCGTTCTCCTCGCTGTCCATCAGGTGCTGCTCGTAGCCGATGTCCTTGAGCCAGTCCATCATCAGCGACTTGCCCTCTTCGGCGCCGATCGCGTGGCGGGCGCGGTATTCCAGGTCGACGATGTAGCGGCCGAACTCATGCAGCCCGTGCAGCGCCTTGCTCGACAGCGTGGTCTTGAGCGATTCGGCGAAGAGCGACTCGAACATCGACAGCTTCCATTTGCTGGAGAAGTCGCTCAGGTGGCCCAGCGTCTGGTGGCCGATGCCGCGCTTGGGCGTGGTGACCGCGCGCAGGAAGGCCGGATCGTCGTCCTGGTTGACCAGCAGCCGCAGCCAGGCGCAGAGGTCCTTGATCTCGGACTTGTCGAAGAAGCTTTGTCCGCCGGACACCTTGTACGGAATCTCGGCGCGGCGCAGCGCCTGTTCGAAGATGCGCGCCTGGTGGTTGGCGCGGTAGAGGATGGCGAAGTCGGAAAACTTGGTCGTCGGGTGATTCGCCAGGATCGACTGGATGCGGGCGACCGCGCGCTCGGCTTCGTGTTCCTCGCCATCGGCCTCGATGAGGGTGATGGGGTCGCCCTCGCCGAACTCGCTCCACAGCGTCTTCGGAAAGAGCTTGGGATTGGAGCCGATCACGTTGTTGGCGGCGCGCAGGATGGCGCTGGTGGAGCGGTAGTTCTGCTCCAGCGGAATGATCCTGAGCTGCGGGAAATCGACCGGCAGCTTCTTCAGGTTCTCGATGGTGGCGCCGCGCCAGCCGTAGATGGATTGGTCGTCATCGCCCACGGCGGTGAACATGGCGCGCTCGCCGACCAGGCACTTCAGCAGCTCGTACTGGACCGCGTTGGTGTCCTGGTATTCATCCACCAGCACATAGCGCAGGGTTTCCTGCCATTTGCCGCGGGCTTCCTCGACGGTCTGCAGCAGCTTGAGCGGCAGGCCGATCAGGTCGTCGAAGTCGACCGCCTGATAGGCCGTCAGTCGCTCCTGATAGCGCTGCATGACGACGGCGGCGGCGCGCTCGTTGTCGTCCTTGGCATAGGCCAGCGCCTGCTGCGCGCTGAGGTTCTGGTTCTTCCACAGGGAAATCGTCCACTGCCAGGATTTGGCGGTGGCCGCATCGGTCGTGCCGCCGGCATCGCGCAGCACCGACAGCACATCGTCCGAATCGAGGATGGAAAACTGTTCCTTCAGACCCAGGTGGCGGCCGTCTTCACGCAGGATGCGCACGCCGAGCGAGTGGAAGGTGGAGATCACCAGCTCCTGGCCCGCCTTGTTGCCGACCAGATGCTTGGCCCGCTCCCGCATTTCCTGCGAGGCTTTGTTGGTGAAGGTGATGGCCGCGATGTTCTTCGGCCGATAACCGACCGACAGCAGCTTGGCGATCTTCTGGGTGATGACGCGGGTCTTGCCGGAGCCGGCGCCGGCGATCACCAGGCAAGGTCCGTCCAGGTGATGCACGGCGGCCAGCTGGGCGGGGTTGAGCATGGCTTCGGACATGGCAGACCTGATGGAACTTCGGAGACAGGGAACGGCGAGCGGGCCGAGGATGATAGCGGGACGTACAGTCCAAGCCATGAACACTGCTGCCAATATCGTCGTTGCGCTGGTCGCGCTGATCCATGTCTACATCCTGGTGCTGGAGATGTTTCTCTGGACCCGTCCGACCGGCCGTCGCGCCTTCGGCCTGACGCCGGAATTCGCCGAAGCCAGCAAGGTGCTGGCGGCCAATCAGGGGCTGTACAACGGATTCCTCGCCGCGGGCCTGATCTGGGGCTTGATCCTGGGCGCCGCCGGCGGGCCGGTGAAGCTGTTCTTCCTGGGCTGCGTGCTGGTGGCGGGCCTGTATGGCGCCGCGACCGCCAGCCGGAAGATCCTCTACATCCAGGCGCTGCCGGCGCTGGTGGGACTGGTCTTGCTGGGCCTGGCCGGCTGAGCGCGGGCCGCCGTGGCGGGACGGGCACGGCCCGCCTGTCGCACGGCGAGATCGGCGAGATCGGCGAGCGTCCGTTGGACCGGCCGAACGCCCGCCTCGGGATTCGCGTCCCCCGCCGTCCGATGGGGTCGGTCGAGGCGCTGGCTCATCACATCATCAGCACGGGTTCCCCGACGGCTGGGGCCACCCAGGCCACCGGATCGACGGATGCGGACGAGAGTCTCGCCAGCAGCGCGGTGACGGTCCCGTCCGTCGCGGTGCGGTTGAGCGCCAGGTCGAGCGACCGCGCCGCGCCGGTCTGTCCGGCCATCGCGGCGATGACCTCGGCATGGGACCACTGGATGCCGTCGGCGAAGACCAGCTCGTCGAGCCAGGTCTGGCCGGTGCGGAAGAACTGCTGGACGGTGACGCTGTCGGTCCCGCCCCAGGACAGCTGCAGGTCGTCGCCCTGGCGCACCAGCACCGTGTCCTGCGCCTTCAGCCCGGCGCCCAGAAGCAGCACGTCCTGGTCGGTCGCCTGGGGATCCCGCGAATCGGTGTAGCCGATGCGGTCCTGTCCATCGCCGGCACGGAACAGATAGAGGTCGTGACCGGGACCGCCGTACAACTGGTCGTTGCCGGCACCGCCCCACAGGATGTCGTCGCCCGCGGCGCCGTGGAGCGCGTCGTGGCCGTCACCGCCCAGGAGCACATCGGCCCGCTCACCGCCACGGATGGTGTCGTTGCCGCCGCGTCCATCGATGCGGTTGGCGTGGTGGGTGAAGCCGGTCATCGTCTCCGAGGCGCCGGTGCCGATGTAGTTCAGCCCGGGCGCGATGTCGGGCAGGCGCCAGGTGACGCCGTCGGCGAACTGGATGGCGAGGCGTTGACTCGGGCTCGCAAAGTAATGCTCGATGTTGACCGAATCGCCGCTCGACCAGGAGAGGGTCAGGTGATTGTTCTGACGGCTGAGGCGGGTCTCTGCAACCGACAGCCCCTCGCCGAGGATCAGCCGATCGTGGTCGTCATCGAGCAAGGAAGCGGCCGTCCGCGTGCCGTCGTAGTTGTTGATGCGGTCTTGCCCGTCGCCCAGGTGGAAGCGATACAGGTCGCGGCCGGTGCCGCCTTCGAGATAGTCGTTGCCCGTTCCGCCGTGCAATGTGTCGTCGCCGGCGCCGCCGTAGAGCGCATCGTTGCCGTCGCCGCCGGACAGCACATCGGCCAGATCACCGCCGCGGACGGTGTCGTTGCCGCCGCGACCGTCGATGCGGTTGGCGTGGCCGGTGATGCCGGTCATCGTTTCGCCCAAGTCGGTGCCGAGGTAGTCCAGGCGGGAGGCGACGTCCGGTAGCCGCCAGGTCACGCCTTCGGCGAACTGGATGGCGAGGCGGTGGGTCGGGCTGCCGAAGTAGTGCTGGAGGGTGACCGCATCGCCGCTGGACCAAGAGAGGGTCAGGTGATTGTCCTGACGGCTGAGCCGCGTGTCCGCGACCGACAGTCCTTCGCCGAGGATCAGCTGATCGTGGTCCTCGTCGAGCGATGAGGCCTCGTTCCGACTGCCGTCGTAGTTGGTGATGCGGTCTTGCCCATCGCCCAAGTTGAAGCGATACAGGTCGCGGCCGGTGCCGCCTTCGAGATTGTCGTTGCCCGTTCCGCCGTGCAATGTGTCGTCACCGGCGCCGCCGTAGAGCACATCGTTGCCGCCGCCGCCGGACAGCACATCCGCCAGATCACCGCCGCGGATGGTGTCGTTGCCGCCGCGACCGTCGATGCGGTTGGCGTGGCCGGTGATGCCGGTCATCGTTTCGCCCAAGTCGGTGCCGAGGTAGTCCAGTCGGGAGGAGACGTCCGGCAGGCGCCAGGTCACGCCTTCGGCGAACTGGATGGCGAGGCGGTGGGTCGGGCTGCCGAAGTAGTGCTGCAGGGTGACCGCATCGCCGCTGGACCAAGAGAGGGTCAGGTGATTGTCCTGACGGCTGAGCCGCGTGTCCGCGACCGACAGTCCTTCGCCGAGGATCAGCTGATCGTGGTCCTCGTCGAGCGGTGAGGCCTCGTTCCGACTGCCGTCGTAGTTGGTGATGCGGTCCTGTCCGTCGCCCAGATTGAAGCGATACAAGTCGCGGCCGGTGCCGCCTTCGAGATAGTCGTTGCCCGTTCCGCCGTGCAATGTGTCGTCGCCGGCGCCGCCGTAGAGCGAATCGTTGCCGTCGCCGCCGGACAGCACATCCGCCAGATCACCACCCCGGATCGTGTCGTTGCCGCCGCGGCCATCGATGCGGTTGGCGTGGCCGGCCAAGCCGGTCATCGTTTCCGACGCATCGGTGCCGATGTAATGGAGCTGGGACACGATGTCCGCGAAGCGCCACGTCTCGCCGTCAGCGAAGTGGATGGGCAGGCGGTACATCGCGCCGGAGAAGTAGTGTTCGATCGAAAGAACCTCTCCGCTCGACCATGACAGCGTCAGATCACCCCCCTGGCGGTTGATCCTTGCGTCCGCCATCGACAGACCAGCGCCGAGCAGCAATCGGTCGTGATCCTCATTCAGCGCCGCAGCGCCGCTCCGACTGGTGTCGACGTTGTTGATGCGATCGCGTCCATCGCCGCGCTTGAACCGATAGGTGTCTCGCCCGGCCCCGCCCTCGAGATAGTCGTTGCCCGCGCCGCCATGCAGGACGTCGTCGCCGGCCCCGCCATTCAGGCGATCGTTGCCCGAGCCGCCGATCAACTCATCGTTGCCCGCGTCGGCACGGACGTCCGCATTGCCCTCGCCGCCCAGGACGGCGATGTGGGTGAGGCCACCCTCCACATAGGTCCAGCGGGTCTGTTCGTGATGCAGGTTGAGGATCGTCTTTTCGCTCGCGTTGAAGGCGCTGTTGAGCAGTTGTCCGAATCGGTGCCCGCTGGCCGTCGCCTCGGCTTGCAGGGCCTGGATCACGACCGTTCCACCGGCGCCGAGTTCACGCAGCGCCTGGCCCAGCTGCCAGAGATCCCGCGTGGCCGCATGGGGCGACTCGGCCCAGATGGCCGCATGTCGATCGGCGAGGAGATCGAGCAGGGCTCGCTGGTCGATCCCGAAGGTTTGGCGGGTGGTGTCCCAGGTGATGAGCTCAGGGCGATTGAGCAGTTGGGCGTAGTCGGTCTGCAGCAGCAGCTCGCGCTCCACCGTGAGCGCCAGCAGCTCGAACGCCTGCCGCAGACCGACGGAGGCGGTGGCGATGGGGTCCTGGCTTTGGGTCGATTCATGGATGAACGGCTGCCCCAGCCAAGCCTCCAAGGCCAGCAGCCGACGTGAATCGCCGATCACCGGGCTGGCGCTCCAGCGCGATGCCGGGTCGGCGTCTTGGACGCCTGTCCAATGGAAGATCAGGTTGTCCAGCAGTGACGACCGCGTCGCCGCGTCGGCCGCCATCCACTGCTCGACGAGTCCCTGCAGCTGGCCGCTGCCGTCGCGCGCCATGGCTTGCCGCAGGCTGGCCACGCGGCCCATGCCGGCGACTTCCGGCAGCGCCAGGATCGCTTCGGAGAGTTCCAGCGGCTGCTGGTTCACCGTCAGCGCCAGATCGGCCGCGAACCAGACATCGTTCATCGCGACCTTGGACCCGTCCGTGGCGACGAAGAAGCCAAGCTGCCGATGCGCATTGCCGCTGGCGTCGACGCGCTGGCTGTGGGTGTACCGGACCAGCAGCGACGCGACACCCGCCTCGGCGAGGGTCAGCAGTTCGCCGTCGTCGGTGATGCCGTTGCTGTTGGCATCGCGCCAGAGCATCAATCCGGCCGTCGCGGCCTCCTGGGCATCCACCGCGCCATCGCCGTTGAGGTCGAGCTCGGCCAGTGCGATGAAGCCGTTGCCGGCAGTCGCGCCGTTGGACAGGTGGGTCTGGTTGCCGAACAGCTCGCGGCCGGAGTCGATGCGGCCGTTGCCGTTGAGGTCGCGCACGAGGAATGCGTCTTGCGCCGAGATCCAGCCGGTGCGCTCGGCGAAGCCGTTGGCGTCATGGTCGAAGTGGGTGCGTGCGGTGTCACCGACGGACAGGGTGTCGATGCCGTCGCGGTCCAGGTCCAGGATCAGCGGTGAGCGCATCTGCTTCGCGGTTTCGAACAAGGCGCGGATGCGTTCCAGGACCGACATCCCGGCGTCGGCACCCGCGATGCCGCCAGCGACGCCGGCGGCCAGCAAGGCGACGACGGTCAAAGGCGCGCCGATGGTGAGGCCGGCCGCGCCCATCGCGCCGAGGGCCAAGCCAGCCAGCGCGGTGCCGATCATCGAGCCGACGCCCGAGGCGGCGGCGTCCACGGCCCAGTCTTCCATGATGCGGATGGCGCCTTGGCGGTCACCGCGGGCGTCGTGGGCGGAGGCTTCCCCGGCGGAAAGTCCGAAGCCAATCAGAGCGCCGACGATCCCCAGGCTCTTCAGCAGTTTGGCGCCGCTGGGCGAAATCGGCCCTGAGCTGGAGATATCTAACTTCGCCGCGTCATGCATCAGCGCTTTCGTGACCGCCTGAAGCTCGGCGCGCCATTCAGGCTCAAACGACTGCAGTCTTTGGGCGAGGCGATTCAGCGCTGCAGGTTCGTTCGCGAGATATTCGTCGAGGTGTGTTGACCGATGGAGATACTCATTGACATTCGTTTCTGATAGCCCGCTTGCCGCCACCTGCGCGACCGAATAGGCGTTTATCTTTGCGGCGACCGCATTTTCACCCTCTGCTTTCCATAGTGCTTCCAACTCTTCGCGGGATAATCCGTCTATGGTTGTAACGTTCTTATTTCCTAAAACTGCCTCAAGCTCAGATTGCATGAAGACGCTTAGGGGATCGAACTTTTCCGCCGCCACGACCCTAAATTTTCCTTCGGGATGAGCCGCATAGTTTTTAGATCCGGCGTCCCAAATACTATCCGCATTCTCCAACCTCGGCGCAAAATCCCCGGGACCATCAGTCCCGTGCATGACACGGTTAAAGAAAGTAGCCCTAGCGTCTTTCTCCTCCCTTGTGCGCAAAATAGGAAACTCATCCCCAAACATTTCCAGATTGATCGCCTTATTGAGCGCAACTCTAAATTCATAACTAACGATGAATTTACCTACCTCACTGTCACCGATATATTTAACGTTTGGCTCTTTGACTAAAGCAGCCACCAAGTCTACCGAACGCCCCGTTGCGGACGCGCCTGAATACAGTAAATATGTAGTATCGCTATCGGCCCCATAAACTCGACCAGAAACTTGACTGACGATGTATTTCAACTCATCGACCGTGTACTTTGAACCCTCTAGCAGTTCCTTCGCTTCATCACAGGAGAGATACATCAAAGCCCTCCCAGTTCGATATCAATTTTGGGCCGGCCTACAAATTCATAATAGCGAAAATTGGGATTCTCTTGATCTCGACCGAGCCCGAATTGTCCATGCACTTTCAATGCATCAACGATCAGGGATTCGACAAGAGGGCGAACATCCTCCGAGGGTGGATTGCTGTCGGAAAAATATATTTCCGAAGTTTCCGCAAAATCAACTCGTATCCTATACAGGCGCCCCCCAAAAAATATTGCATAAGTTTCCTTAGAAATTGCAACATAAACTGGAGAAATTACACCGAACAAATATGAACAAGCCTCTTCGTTTCGAACCCAATTGCTTGGAACATATCCAGAACGGCGGACATAGTTGTGAATTGTCGCCTTCAGCATTCGTTCGCACTTTTGGTCCGACTCTGCATCTGCGGAAATCAATGCAATATCCTCACTTGAAAATGGCTTTAATTTGAACATTAGAGTACCTCATGGCAAGTTTGAAAAACTGTTCGCAAGAAGCTGGCGTAAAGTCTGATAAAAATGGTTCGCTGTGGAGTAGCAGGGATTAAGCGACAAAATCATAATTGTTCATCGCCAAATTGAACATCCTTGGGCCTATTTCCTTTATCTATCCAGCGTCTTATCGAAAGAAATGTGCGTTAGATATCCCCTTGGACAAAAGCACGATCAGGGCAATCAATGAACGTCAGATTTTTATAATTAAGAGCCCCATCCGGAACCTCGAAACCATAGCGACCATGAACCTTTAAGGCTTCAAGGGCAATACCTTCCATCGTCAATCGCTCTTCAGGTGTTGGCGTCGACTCGGGTGCAAAAAATGCCTCCTCGGAGGGGAATAGCCTGACCCCGACTAAAAACGTCCTGTTCTTTGCGAACAGCATGTACCAATAGTCGGACCTCGGTGTCCCGAAGTAAGGTCTCAACTCGACTAAGTAGTCGCCTGTGGAATCATCAACAACCCAACTCTTTTCAGTTCTGTAATGTTTAAGAAAATGCACCAGGTCTAGAAATTGCGCGCGAAACCCGACGGTTTGCTCAGCGTCGCGGACGATTCTCTCAATACCATCATTGACGAGATCGTGCAAACGAAATGTCATAATATTTTGGCAATCAAAATATGCTGACTGGATTATTAAAATCCAGGTGCTCGATACGGCCGCCCCCGCGCGCTGACGAAAGTCCAGCGCACAATCAACGAAATTAAGACAGGCCCCTCTGGAAATCCCAATTGATGAATCCGATTCGCCATTAAATGTTCGAATAGAAATCTCCAACCACTACGCCCCATTTGAAATTAGCCGCTTAATAGTAAGTGTCATAAAACATTCCATCAAACCGGGACTCGCCAGTCATCTTTGAACTCCCCAAGGCGACGCCTCGTAAGGCCGGCCTACGAAAATCCTTTTGTAGTATGGATTGTTCACATCTTTACCGGCATAAGCGGCGAAGGCTGAGATGATTTCAGCTTCGATATTTGGACGAATATCCTCGGAAGGCGGATTGCTGTCAGAAAAATATATATCAGGACGATGGTATTCGATCGTTCTAATCCGATAAACCCTACCCGCCATACAGGCCGCGTAAGTTTCGGATGACACTTCAACCCGCATCGTGAGCGGCACGCAAACCAGGAAGTTGCCAACTTCCCCATTAAAAGACCAATGATTTGTAAACGGTTCGGTATACCCAGTTAAATATTCCAACTGTTCTCTGAATGACACTTCGCACAACGGATCTGCACGAGCCGAGTCCACGATCTTCT
Source organism: Burkholderiaceae bacterium (assembly GCA_913776825.1). Taxonomy (GTDB): domain Bacteria; phylum Pseudomonadota; class Gammaproteobacteria; order Burkholderiales; family Burkholderiaceae_C; genus Roseateles. The sequence goes on along the minus strand of CAJYPV010000019.1, from coordinate 23,713 downwards.
GAACGCCCTCAGCGTTCAATTTCCCAAATATGTAGCTCATGAATTTGCAAGCCGCAAAGAATAAATGGTATTAATTTGGCCACGAAAAATGAACAAGAAATTCAAAGCCACAAGCCTCAAAAAGAACCACCTAGGCGCCCATCAGCTCAGATCCCACCCCGCTCGCGAAAGTCAGGCGGACAATCAATGAACTTCAGCTCCTCATATTCATTAGGCCCCTCCGGCGATTCCAATCCATATTGCCGATGTGCTTTTAACGCCGCAAGCGCCACGCCTTCAATGGCCGCCCTTTCCAGTTCATCGATCCTCTTCCCTCGGAAGAAGTAGACGTGGTCGTCCAAATCCAACCGAACGCCAAGCTCGAATAGTCGGCCGTGCGTCGATAACATATAAATCTGGTCCCAGACCCTGGCACCCGGATAGGGTTTCGCGCGAATTAGGTAATCTCCGCTGTCCAAATCGACCACCCACGTTCCCACCTTGAATGCGCCTCCCCGGGTACTTGAGCTGATCCTTTGCAGCATCTGCTTGTCGAGGTCATTGGATGCCTGAGCATCCAAAACAACCCGTTCGACGTCACCAAGAGAAAAGCTCTGTATTTGAAAATTCATTGGAGTACTCAAACAATTAGTCAATAAGTCAGTTTCAGGCCTTACTTCCATGCAGCCAACGATCGCTGATCGCCACCACCGCTGCCATCTGCTCCTCCGTCGGCTGCGCCAACCGATCGCCCAACACCTCAAGCTTCAGCGCGGCCTGAAACGCAAACAGGAATTCGGGGCTGTTCAACAAGCGTCCGACATGGCTCTGACCGATGGTCGACGCCTGTCCTGACACCTGTAACGCCAACGCCATCCGCTCCGCGGCGTCACCTTTTCCGCGCACGTCGTAGATGACTTTGGGAAGACCCGGCTGATCGGTTTCCACCTCCGTCGACGTCATGTCGATCAACTTCATCAGCTGACCCAGATTCAATTCATGCTCCAGCAGGAGCATCTTGGCCATGCCCAAGGAAATCTTCATCGAGTCACCCCGAATCGGCTGTCACCCAAAGGCCGCTTGATGAAACGACAATCAAATCCGCCTTCGCCAGGAATTCCGAACTTGCCGTGGGCGGAAAACGCCGTTCGCAGATGACTCTTGACCCGCGTCAGCGCAGCGCCGGAGACGGAAGACTCCGACAAATACACGTCCGGGCGATACAGGTCCACCGTCCGAAATCGATACAGCCGCCCTTCGAAGTAAAAGGCATACGTCAATGACGATGACTTGGTTCGCAGCGGCGCCGGGACAAACAGCAGATAGGCCTTTTCCCCATTCCGGACCGCCCACCGCTTCGGCGTCGCGTGGTGATTCTTGTAAAACTGCGTCAGGTCAGTTTTTAAATCGGCCAGGCACGCGCCATCACCGGCAGCGTCCCTGAGCACATTCACCAAGGCTTCGTCGGACAGCTCATCCAGACGAAAGGGCGTCCCTTGCGCCGGCGGAGTTTCTCCGTCGTCGCCCATGCGCCAGCGCTCCACCAATCGCTTCCATATTTCAATCAAACTCATCCCCCATGGCTCAGGGGATAAATCCTATCCAGCACCAAGTCGGCAAGGCAATTTGCCTAAATGAGTGGGATAACTGAAATAACGCTTAGGAATGGGTGATCGAATCACATGAATTTGCGATTCGAAAAGCAAAGGGAGGTCAGGCAAGAAATTGCCAATTGCAAACTGCTGCTAAAACGAGCACGTCAGGCATGCGTTCAAGCAATAGCGGATCGGTCGAAATGGCCGGATTGGCCGGATTGGCCGGACTGGCCGGACCGGCCTGCCCGGAAGCGCGAAGCCCCTCTCCCAGGGGCGTTCAGCTCAACGCCAGCGCATCAGCGCCCAGACCGCCAACGCGATCACCGCCAGGACGAGGACGATGCCCAGCCGTTGCGCGATCGACGACCCAGCCGGTGCGAGCGGCTTGTCGTCAGCAGCCACGACGGGCGCGGGCGGTTGTCCGACAGCCATGCCCACAGCGGCTCGCGCGGCAGGCGCCGGCGCGGCCGAGGCCGCTTCCAGCCACTGCTCCACCGCGGCGGCCAACGGCGCGCGGTCGGTGAAGGAACGGCCGTCGACCATCGCCCGATCCAGCAGCTGATCCAGGGTTTCTCGCTGCGCCGCCGTCAGCGACATCCAGGATTGCAGCGAGGCCACCGGCGTGGCGCTGCCATCCGGCTCATCGGTGGTCAGCCCATCCAGGCCCGCGTCGTTGCGAGGCAGACGGCCGTTGACCAGCAAGCCCAGCAGCCGACCGAGCGCATGCGCTTCGCTGGCAGCATCCGGCCGGGCGCCGGCACGTTGACGCGCATCCGCGAGCGGCGATGCCGCTCGCACCAGCGCGGTGGGCGCTTCGCTGCCACGTGGCGCCAGGCCTTGGCCCAGCCAGTGCAGCTGCTGCGTCGGGCTGAGCCACAGCGTGCCCGGATCCAGCTCATGCAGGATCAGGCCCTGCGACTGCGCGGCATCCAGCACGCCCACCAGATCCAGCAGCAGTTGCATCCGGCGCCGCAACGGCAAGGCCATCGCCACCCGCATCAGCGGCGCGCCTTCCATCGACGGCACGATCAGATAAGGCAGGCCGGACGGTGTGAGACCGCTGTCCAGCGGCGCCCCATAGGTCGGCTCCTGGAAGCGCGACAGCGCATCCGAATCCTCGGCAAAGCGCATCAGCACCGCCTGCGCATCCGATTCATGGCGATAGACCAGCGCCATCCCGCGCTGCGCCGAGGCCAACGCATGTTCGACCCGGAACCACTGCCCCGACGCGCATTCAAACAGCGCCTCGGTGATGCGCCACACGCCCAGCCGCTCGCCCACCGGTGGCAAGGCCGCGGCGGGACGGGCAGCCGCCTCCGCAGGCGCCGACGTCGGCCACCCGGTGGCGGAGGACGGAAAGGAGGGAGGCGCAAGCGGGTCGGTCATGGGCGCCGATCCTAGCGCAGCGATACTTCATGCCCATGCAACCGACCCTGGCCGTTCCCCCCCGAGTCCGTCCGTCGTTCGCCTGGATGGCGATGCTCGTCGCGCTCATGAGCTGTTGGTCCACCGCGCAGGCACAGTCGCCCGCGCTCTACAAACAGCCGTCGGCGCCGATCCGCGAGCTGCTGGATGCGCCCGCGCAGCCGCGCCTCATGCCCTCCCCGGATCGCCAGACGCTGGCCCTGGTGGAATCACGCCGCTACACGCCGTTGGACGAACTCGCGCGGCCGGTGCTGCGGCTGGCGGGTGCCCGCTTCGACCCGCGCAGCGCCACGCCGCAATCGATCGTCGGCATCCAGCATCTGCGGCTTCGCAACCTGCTCGATCCGGAGGCGCCGGAGCGCAGCGTCGAGCTGCCCAGCGGCGGTCTCTGGCACAGCTTCTCCTGGGCGCCGGACGGCCAGCGCTTCCTGCTGGCGCGCCGCACCGACACCGCCGACGAACTGTGGGTCGGCGCTACCAGCAACGGCCAACTCTGGCGCATCTACAACCTGCGCCTGAACAACACCATCGACCCAGACGACCTCGCCTGGCTCAGCGCCCGCGAGGTCGTCGTGCTGACCGTGCCCGACAGCCGCGGCCCGGTGCCGAATCGGCCGCACAGCGGGCCCGCGATTCAGGAAACCCACGGCCGCGCCTCGCCGGAGCGCACCTATGCGGACCTGCTGCGCACGCCGCGCGACGAAGACCTGTTCGAGTACTACGCCCGCGCGCAGATGACGCTGGTCGACATCGCCAGCGGACAGAGCCGCGACTTGGGCAGCCCGGGCTTGTTCTCCAGCATCTCGGCCGTCGGCAATGGCCAGGCGATCCTGACCGAGCGGCTGATCCGGCCCTTCAGCTACAACCTGACCTTCGACGATTTCCCCACCGTGGTGGAAATCCGCCAGCGCGACGGCAAGGTGATCCGCGAGCTGGCGCGCATGCCGCTCAAGCAAGGCGTGGCCATCGACGGCGCCCTGCCCGGCCCGCGCGTGTTCTATGCCTCGCCGACCAAGGACGCGGCGGTGTATTGGGTCGAAGCGCTGGATGGCGGCAATCCCAACAACCGGGCGGCCTTCCGCGATCGGGTAATGCGGCTGGATCCGCCCTACACCGGCGATCCCTTCGAAGTGCAGCGCATGCCCTATCGCTTCACCCGCCTGCGCTTCCTCGACGACGGCCAGCATGCGCTGCTGAGCGAGGAAGACCGCAGCCGCGGCTGGACCCGCACCTACCTGCTGCCCCTGCGCGGCACCCAGAGCCGGCCGCTGTTCGAGCATTCGGTGCGGGAACGCTACCGCCATCCCGGCGCGCCGCTGATGCGCCCGATGCCCAATGGCCAACAGGCGGTGCAGACGCTGAACGGCGATCTGCTGCTGGTGGGCCAGGGGGCCAGCCCGAAGGGCGATCGGCCGTTCCTGGACAAGATCTCGCTGCGCGACCTGAGCGTGCAGCGCCTGTTCCAGTCCTCCGAGAACGCTTATGAAGTGCCGATCGCGCTGCTGGACGACAAGCGCCTGCTGACCCAGCGCGAGGCCGAGCATGAGCCGCCGAATCTGGTGCTGCGCGACGGCGCCAAGGCGGTCGTCCTGACCCGGCTGCGCGATCAGACGCCGCAGCTGCGCCATGTCCGACGCGAGCTGGTCACCTTCAAGCGAAGCGACGGCGTGGAGCTGTCGTTCTGGATGTACCTGCCGCCGGATCACCGCGACGGCGAGCGCCGGCCCGCGCTGGTCTGGGCCTATCCGCTGGAATTCAACGACGCGGCGCTGGCCAGCCAGCTCAGCGGCTCGCCCAATCGCTTCATGAACTTCAACGGCATCAGCCCGCTGAACCTGTTGATGGATGGCTATGTGGTGCTGATGGACGCCACCATGCCGGTGGTCGGCGACGCCCGCACGATGAATGACAGCTTCATCGAGCAGATGACCATGAATGCCCGCGCCATCCTGGACAAGGCCGAGGAACTCGGCGCGGTGGACAGCCGTCGGGTGGCCATCGGCGGCCACAGCTATGGCGCCTTCATGGCGGCCAACCTGCTCGCGCACACCAAGCTGTTCCGCTGCGGCATCGCGCGCAGCGGCGCCTACAACCGCACGCTGACGCCGTTCGGTTTCCAAAGCGAGCGCCGCTCGCTGTGGGACGCGAAGGACGTCTACCTCAAGCTCTCGCCGCTGCTCTTCGCTCAGCAGATCAAGGAACCGCTGCTGCTGATCCACGGCGATGCGGACAACAACTCCGGCACCTTCCCGCTGCAAAGCGAGCGCCTCTATCAGGCCCTCGCCGGCCTGGGCGGCACCGCGCGCTACGTGCTGCTGCCCTTCGAGGCCCATGGCTACGCGGCGCGCGAATCAGCCGGCCAGGTGCAGTGGGAAATGAGCCAGTGGCTCAAGGGCTGCGTCGGGGATCCGAAAGCGGACGCGGCCAAGCCATGAGCCATGAGCCGTGAACCGTGAGGACTCAGCCCTCCGCCTTGCGGGCGGAATGAGCGCTGCGGGACGAGCGCTGCGGGACGAGCGCTGACGGATGAACGCTGAGGCATGAGCCTTCAGCATGGCGCGTCGATGCGCAGGCCGCCACGACGACGGCCCGCGCCCGGCTCACAGTTGCCGGGTGCTGAAGGTGTCGCAGTCCTTCACCACGCCCTGGGCATAGCCGCGCTTGAACCAGCGCTGGCGCTGTTCGCTGCTGCCATGGGTGAAACTTTCCGGCACGACCTGACCGCTGCTGCGGCGCTGCAGCGTGTCGTCGCCGATCTGGGCAGCGGCATTGAGCGCCTCGTCGATGTCGCCCGATTCCAGCCATCCCTTCGACTGCTGCGAATGGAAGGCCCAGACCCCGGCGAAACAGTCGGCCTGCAGTTCCAGCCGCACGCTCATCGCATTGGCCTCGCGCTCGCTTTGCTGGCGTCGCGCCGCATCCACCTTGTCGGTGATGCCCAGCAGGTGCTGCACATGGTGGCCGACCTCGTGCGCGATCACATAGGCCTGCGCGAAGTCACCCGGCGCGCCAAGCCGGTCACGCAGCGTCGCGTAGAAACTCAGGTCGATGTAGACATGCTGGTCGCCCGGGCAATAGAACGGGCCCATCGCCGCCTGACCTCGCCCGCAGGCGGTCGGGTACTGACCGCTGAACAGGGTGAGCGTCGGCGCCCGATAGGTCGCGCCGCCGTCCTTGAACACGCGGGTCCAGACGTCTTCGGTATCGGCCAGCACGACCGAGACAAACCGTCCGGCTTCATCCTTGGGCTTGGGCGCCGGCTCGCCTGAGCGTGACGGCGACGGCCCCTGTTGCGTCGGCGCACCGCCTTGCATCAGGCCCAGCATCGTCAGCGGATTGATGCCGAAGATCCAGCCCGCCACCAGCGCGATCACCACGCCGCCAATGCTCAGCCCGCGACCGCCGAGCATCGGCAGTCCACCGCCGCCGCTGCTGCCGCGCATGTCCTCGACGTTGTCGCTCTCGCGTTGACCTTCCCATTTCATGATGTCTCCTGGGCCGCGCTGACCGATGGGGCGGGGACATCCCGCCCGCGCCGTCCAGCGCTGATGAATGTTGTCTGTCGCCGGCCGCGTACCGCCGCCGGATCTGCGAGGGCAAGGCACGGGCCCGACCGCTGAAGCGATATCCGTTCCCCGGCTCAGTCCGCCTCCGTTGGACTGGGCGGGCTCGCCGGCGTCTCCGACTCGTCAGCATCCGTCTCCACCGCCTCCACCGCCTCCTCCATCGGCAAGTCCAGATGGAATTCCGCGCCACCGCCGTCCCGATTGCAAGCCCACAGCCGACCGCCGTGGACCTCGATGATCTTGCGGCTGATCGGCAGCCCAAGCCCGGTGCCGCCGGAGCCGTCCTTGGTCGCGCTGGACTGCACGAAGGGATCGAAGATCCGCTCCAGCTCGGCCTCCGGAATGCCGGGGCCGCGATCCGCCAGGCAGAGCTGCAGTCGGCCCTCGCTCGTGGCGCGACCTCGCAGATCGAGCGCGCTGCCGGGCGGCGCAAACCGGATCGCATTCGCCAGCAGATTGCGCACCGCCTGCTGAAAGCGCAGCGGATCGACCCGCGCCGGCATCGGCTGCGGCAGGTCCAGCTGCAGCTCCAGATAGCGCTTGGCGGTCAGCGGCGCGAGCTCGCGGGCCACCTCGCGCACCAGCACGCACAGGTCGTGACGCTCCAGCGCGAAGGCGCCGAGCGGGCTGTCGATCTTGGCCACATCCAGCAAGTCGTTGACCATCGCCAGCATGCGCTGCCCGGCGCCATGGATGTCGTCGAACATGGCGCGCAGCTTCACCTGATCGCGGCTGCGCTGCAGGCCCAGCTCCGAGAAGCCGAGGATGGACTGCAGCGGCGTGCGCAGCTCATGGCTGATGTTGGCCAGGAATTCGGTCTTCACCTGCGAGGCGGCTTCAGCGGCATCGCGCGCTTCCCGCGTCAGACGCTCGGCTTCCACCCGCTCGGTCACATCGACCGCACTGCCCGCATAACCCAGCAGCTGCGCGTCCCGCTTCAGCGGCACCAGCGCGATGAGATAGCGCCGCAAGGCGCCCTCGCCGTTGCGGATGGCGGCCTCGACGCTGCGAGGGCCGCCATCCTCACGGAACAGAGCATCCAGCGCAGCGCGATCGGCGGGCTCGGCCAGATCCACCAGCCGGCGACCGACGGCCTCATCCGGCGTGCCCCGATGCAGCGTGGTCCAGCGCGCATTCACAAAGGTCAGCACGCCTTGCGGATCGGTCCGGAAGATCAGTTCCTGCACGCTGCGGAGCAGCACGCGCATGTCGCGTTCGCGATCGGCGAGTTGCTCATGGGCCTGCTGCAGCGCCTGCAGCGTGTCGGCCCGCGCCAGCAGGCTGCGGCGCACCATCCAGGTGGCCAGCACGATCAGACCGAAGGCCAACAGGCCGATCAGCAGCAGCCAGCGCAGATCGCTGCGCCAGGCGTCGAGCACCTCATCCAGCGGCTGTTCGACGCCCACCATCAAGGGCCGGCGCACCGACGCCCGCCAGGCCACCACCTGCTCACCCGGCAAGGCGCCCGCACCGAGATAGCTGCCGTGCTCGCGCCCCTGCTTGAGCTGCTCAAAGACCGGATGCGTGCCGAGCGACTCGCCGGGCTGGCGCGGCAGCGTGTCCATCGCGGCGAGCAGTTGGCCCTCGGTCGACGCCAGCCAGACCGTGCTTCGCGCCGACGGCAGCGTCTGCGGCTGCACCTGCGCCAGCGCATCCGGATGCAGCAGCGCGAGCAGCCACCGCGCCCGGGCCGTCGGCGACGGCGTCGGCGCTAACGATGCGGATGCGGATGCGGATGCCGATGAGGACGCAGACGTCGGCGCCGAGGACATCGGCAACTGCAGCATCAGCGGCAGCAGATTGACGCCGACCTTGGGCGTTGGTGGGCGATCGGTCAGGTCTTCGAGCGATCGGCCGGGCCGCAGCGGCAGCAAGGCGTCGCGGTCCGGCGCGGGCAGGCGTCCCAGCCGGGCGAGGTCCAGTGGCAGGCCGATGTCATCCGGGTTGGTGCTGGCCAGCACGCGTCCCTCGTCATCCAGCAGCGCCACGCTGCGCATGAACGGCAAACCGACCAGCACATGGGTGAGGTGATCGCTCAGATGGTCCGCATCGGCGGGCTCACCGCCGGACATCTGCAGCGTGTCGCCCAGCGCATGCAGCGCGAGCGAGGCGGTGCCGATGGTGCGGTTCGCATCGGCCTCCATCAGTTGGGCCAGCAGCTCACCGCGCGCGCGGGCATCGGCGAGCGCTTCCTGGCGGCTCACCCAGGCGGGCCCGACCAGCGCGGCCAGGGTGGCCAGCGACAGCACCACCGCGCCGACCAGCGTGGCGGTGCGCAAGCGGTGCAGGGATCGGACGGCAGGTTCAAGCATGGCGCGCGCAGGGGGAGATCAGGTCGGATTCAAGTCGGATTCGAGTCGGACGGACATCGACGTCACGGCACCACGATCTCGGCCAGGCCGTGACGTTGCGCGGCGGCGCGCAATCGGCCGTCCCGCTTGATGGCCGCGACGAAGGCATCGAGCCGCGCCTGCCAGGCGGGATCGCCCTGCTTCATCGCATAGGCATACGGCATCACATGGAACGGCCGTGGCGGCGCGACCAGGCGCGCCCAATCGGCGTTGTCGAGCAGCCGCCGGCTGTAGGCGTAATCGGTCATGAACACATCCGCGCGGCCCGACTCCAGCTCGCGCTCGCGGGTGGCCGGCGGCTGCACCACCCGCAGCCGCGCGCGGGTCAGCGCCTGACGCATCACCGGCTCCATGAACGTCCCCGCCTGCACCGCGACGACCACGCCCGGCTGGTCGATGTCCTCCCACTGCTTGATGACCCGGTTGGCGCGGGTGGTCACGCCATAGATGTCGCTCTGCAGATAAGGCTGGGTGAAGGCGAGCAGCGCCTGACGCTGCGGCAGCAGGCCGACTGCGAACATCGCCACCTCGCAGCGCTCACGGTTCAGGTCGTCCACGAGCGTGGGAAAGGACGATTCGACATAGACCAGCCGCACGCCCAGGTCCTGGGCCAGCGCGGCAGAGAGGTCGATGTCGAGGCCGCTGAGCGTGTCGTCGCGCGGATGCCGGTAGGTGATGCCGTAGTAATCCGGCCAGATGCAGACCCGCAGTTGCCCCGCCGCAGCCACGCGGCGCCAAGTCGGACCGTCGGGCGTCTGATGCGTCGCTCCGCGGATCGTCGGCCTGCGTGTCGAGGCGGCGTCGGGCGCCGCAGACGCCGCCGCCGGTGAAGCGTCGATCGGGCCGCCGGCCCTGGCGGACGCACCAGCGCCCATGGTCAGGATCATTCCCATCGCGCACGCCGCCGCGAGCCGCCAGGCAGGCAGCGCCATTGATCCGGCAGGCATGTCCCCAAGGGCCATTCGCCCGGTCGTGGCGATCGGGCGCAGGAATGAGACGGCAACAGGGCACGGCATCGGCAGGTCCTCCTCGCCCATTGCACCAGAGTTCCCAGGCTGCGAATGCCATTTGCCGGGCGAAGGCGGTGGCGAATGTCCCTCGCAATCGACAAATCTGCAGACAAGCTGGGCGGCCCACGATCCACCTATCAGTTTTAGCGCTTATAAATGGGGGACCTTCCCCTCAATTACCATCAGAAATTCGGCAAAATCGCTCTATGACTGCTATTGCCAGACCCAACGACGACATGCAAGAGGACTTCAGCACCCGCGAAGTCGCGCAGCGCTTGGGCATGGCGGTGCGGTCGGTGCAGCTGATGGTCGATCGCGGTGAATTGCAGGCCTGGCGCACGCCGGGCGGGCATCGGCGCATCCTGCGCGCGTCGCTGGACTTGTGGTTGACCGGACGCGGCCTGGCGCCGACCAAGGCGGCCGAGCCGTCGCTGGCGGAGGACGGTCCGCGCAAGCTGAGGGTGCTGCTGATCGAGGACTCGGTCCATTACCAGAACCTGGTCTCGCTGCTGATCCAGCAGCAGTTCCCCGATCTGGAATTGCACACCGCCAACGACGGCATCGGCGGCCTGGTGATGTATGGGCAGTTGCAGCCGGATGTGCTGCTGGTCGACATCCTGCTGCCCGGCATCGATGGCGCGGCGCTGGTCACCAGCCTGCGCTCGCAGCCGCAGTTCGCGCACAGCGAATTGATCTTCGTCACCGCTCTGGATGAAGACCAGCGCGCGCCCTACACCTTCGCGCTGAGCGGTCTGCCGGTGGTGCACAAGCCGCGACTGGTCGCCGACCTGCCGGGACTGCTGACCGCGGCGATGCAGCGACTGCGCGGCCCCTCGCTCGCCAGCGCCACGGCCTCCGCTTGAGATGACGGAGCGGCTGCGCCTCCTGCTGGTGGAGGACGATGCCTCCCTGCAGCGCTTCGTCGCGATGGCGCTGGAAGATGAGCCCGTCCAGCTGCAGATTTGCAAATCCGTCGACGAAGCCCTGCTGGCGCTGGGCGCGCAGCGCTACGACCTGATCGTCACCGACCTGATGCTGCCGGGCCGCTCCGGCCAGGATCTGCTGCAGTGGTTGCAGGCCCATCCCGAACTGCGCGCGCAGGCCGTGCTCGCCGCCTTCAGCGCGGGCCTGACCGGGCCGGTGCGTGCGCAACTGGAGACGCTCGGGGTCACGCGGTTCCTCTCCAAGCCCTGCTCGCTGGCGGACCTGCATGCCTGCATTCGTGAGGTGGCGAGCGCCCTGCCTGCCGCCGCAGCCGCCTCAGCCGCCTCGCCCGCCTCAGCCGTGAGGAACGCTTTCGGCACGTCATCCGATGCCGGCGACACGCATCCGCCAGTTCAACCGGACGTCGATGCCGATGCCGATGCCGATGCCGGCACGCTGCAGGGCGAGCTCGACGCGTCAGCGATCGATGAGTTCTTCGGCGGCAATCAGGCGCTGTATGAGGGCTTCCTGGCGAAGTGCCGGGTGCAGTTTCGAGCGGATCTCGAGACCGGCCGGCAGGCGATCGCGCAGCCCGCGCCGCAGACGATGCGCCACCTGGCCCACAGCCTCAAGAGCGTGCTGCTGACGCTGGGCCATCCCACGGCGGCGGCCGTTGCCCGACAACTGGAAGACGACGCCGCCGCCAGCGACCCGCACGCCGTCAGCGACGCCGTGCGCGCCGGCTGGGCACGATTGGACGCCGCGCTCACCCGACTGCTGTGAGCGCCTTCGCTGGCGGACGTTGAAGCGGAAGTGGCCGCGGAAGTGGACGCGGATGTGGACGCGGAGGTTGAAGCGGACCGACCGGCATCGCGTGCCGTCCCAACAAGCTTGTCGTCGATCTGACCGAACGCGCGCGGACCGCGTTCAGATCAGCAGCGGATCGACATCCACCGCCCAGCGCACCACGCCCTTGTGCCGCTTGCGCAGGCCATGCAGGTCGGGCAGCCATTCGCGCAGGAAGCGTTGCAACTGGGCGCGGCTGCCGGCCTCGATCAGCATCTGGAAGCGCTCGACATCCGCCACCCGCGCCAGCGCCATCGGCACCGGCGGATAGATCAGCAAGCCCAGCGCCACCGGCCGCTCCTGGGCGGCCTGCTGCGCCGCCATCAGGAACTCGCGCGCGGCCTCGACGGTGCGGCCTTCCGCGCGCACCAGCGCCAGGTGCGCGAACGGCGGCAAGCCCGCAGACTGCCGCTCCGCGAGCTGGTTGCTGGCGAAGGCTTCGTAATCATGTTTTTGCAGCGACTGGTAGAGCGCATGCTCGGGATACCAGGTCTGGATCCACATCTCGCTGCGGCTTGCCTGGGCGGCATCCCGCCCGGCGCGGCCACCGGCCTGCATCAGCAAGGAGAACAGCCGCTCCGGCGCCCGGAAATCGCTGCTGAACAGGGCCCCGTCCGGATTCACCGCGGCCACCAAGGTGATGCGCCGGAAGTCGTGCCCCTTGGCCACCATCTGGGTGCCGACCAGCACATCCACCTCGCCCTCATGCACCGCGCTCAACTGCGCTTCCAGGCTGCCCTTGAGCTTGGTCGTGTCGGCATCGATGCGCGCCACCCGCGCGCCCGGCAGCGCCGCGGCGAGTTGCTCTTCCAGCCGCTCGGTGCCGCGGCCCAGCGGGGCCACATCCGGATTGCCGCAACTCGGGCAGGCGCGCGGCACCCGCTGCGAGACGCCGCAGTGGTGGCAGCGCAGGGTGCGGTCTTCCTTGTGGAACACCTGATGGGCGCTGCAATGCGGGCAGTCGCTCTTCCAGTTGCATTGGTCGCAATGCAGCACCGGCGCATAGCCGCGTCGATTCAGGAAGACCAGACTCTGCTCGCCACGCTCCAGGCGCTGGCGCATCGCTTCCAGCAACGGCGTCGACAACGCGGTGGTGACGCCCTTCTTGCGCTCCAGGCGGTTCATGTCGAACAGCCGCAACCTCGGCAGCGCGCCGCCGCCAATGCGTTCGGTCAGATCGATGCGGCGGTAGCGACCGCTCAACGCATGCTGCCAGCTCTCCAAGGACGGCGTGGCCGAGCCGAGCAGCACCGGAATGCGCTCCAGATGAGCCCGATAGACCGCCAGGTCGCGGGCGGAATAACGCGCGCCATCCTGCTGCTTGTAGGACGGGTCATGTTCCTCGTCCACGACGATCAGCCCCAGACGAGGCATCGACGCGAACAGCGCCAGCCGCGTGCCCAGCACCAGTTGCGCTCGGCCCAGATGCGCGCTGAGCCAATGCTTCAAGCGCTGTGCTGGCGTGAGCCGGCTGTGCAGCGACACGATCGCATGGCCGCTGAAGCGCGCGGCGAAGCGGGCCTCCAGCTGCGGGGTGAGGTTGATCTCCGGCACCAGCACCAACACCTGCTGGCCGCGCTGCAAGGCGTCCTCGGCGGCGCGCAGATAGATCTCGGTCTTGCCGCTGCCGGTCAGCCCCCACAGCAGCGCGGGCGGCGGCGGGACCTGCGAGTCCAGCGCCCGCACCGCCTCGAGCGCCGCCGCCTGTTGAGCGGTCAGCGCCGGCGGCGGACCGGCAGGCGGCGGGGTCGTCTCGACGGCGGAAGCCGCGGGCGCGCCGGCCTCATCGTCACGGTCATCGGCTTCGGCGGTGACCGACGTGGCGCGGTCCTCATCCACGGCGGGCAGCGAGACCGTGGCGCTCGCACCCACCGCGGCCTCATGCGCTGCGGCCTTGGCGCGCGTCGGCTTGGCGGAGGCTTTCGTCGAGGCTTTCGGCGGCTTCGCCGTGCCGGCCTCGGCCTCGGCGTCCGCCTTGTTCAACTTCTTCAGCCGGGCCTGCAGTTGCTTGGGATCAAGGTCCCGCAATTGCGGCGGCAGCACTGAGACGGCCAGCTCGCCAACGCTGCGCTGGTAATAGCCCGCCGCGAAGTCCAGCAGGCGACGCCAGCGATCGGACAAGGGCGGCAGCGCATCCAGCGCGTCGCCGATGGGCCGCAGTTCGGATTCGGGCAGGCTTTCCAGCGTCGCAGCGGCGGCGGGCGCATCCCAGACGATGCCGATCGACTCACGCCGCCCCAGTCCCACCTTCACGATCGTGCCGGGGGCCAGGTCTTGCGGTCCGAGATAGTCCAGCGGCCCGGTCAGGCCGCTGTGCTGAGGCGCATCCACGGCCACGCTGACGCGCCGCCATGCGGCGGTCGCGATCGGGACGGCCGGGGCGGCGGATTCGGCGGGGTCGGATGCCGGATCGCGGGTCGGGTCGTCAGCCATGGCGTGCGTCCCGCAGGGCTTCAGAACGGGTCTTAAAAAAACGCGCCAAGTCCATGATTTCCAAGCGTGTGCCGCGTCGCCTCAGGCCTGTGGATAACTTTGTGGGAAAAATGCGGGGAATCCTGAAATCCTGGGGAGAACCGTCTGGGGACGGCAGGGTCGCCGCGACCACCAGTCTGACGGCCGCCCCTTGCGAATCAACGACTTAGGCGCCAATCCGGGAATGCCCTAGCTCCAGGGACTTCCCTGTGCTGCGTTTCAGTGACATGCACGATTTTGGGGATAACTGACTCGGGGATCTGGCGCCGAACGTGGAAAAACCAGGCCCACTGCGCGCCCGCGAAGTCAGTCATCCACAGGCTCAGCGGCCCGCCGGCGCGGCGCGCAACAGACGCGAATGGCGATGGACTTCATCCACCAGTTCCGCCACCGTGTCGGGCGGCGTGAACTGGCTGATGCCGTGGCCCAGGTTGAAGATGTGGCCGTCCCAGCCACCGTCGGCGCGTTGCGGCGCGCCGAAGCTGTCCAGCACCGCGCGGGCCTGCGCACGCACCGCGGCGGGCGGGGCGAACAGCACATTGGGATCGAGGTTGCCTTGCAGCGCCACCCGGTCACCCACGCGGGCTCGGGCGCGGCCGAGGTTGGCGGTCCAGTCCAGACCCACGACTTCGGCGCCGGCCTCGGCGATCTCGTCCAGCCACAATGCGCCGCCCTTGGTGAACAACAGGCGCGGCACCTGGCGGCCGTCATGCTCCCGCCTGAGCTGGGACAGCACCCGACGCGAATAGCTGAGGCTGAACTCCTGGAAGGCGCCGTCGGCCAGCACGCCGCCCCAGGAATCGAAAATCATGACCGCCTGGGCGCCGGCCTCGATCTGCGCATTGAGATAGGCCGCGACGGCATCGGCATTGATGGACAGGATGCGATGCATCAGGTCCGGGCGCGCATACATCAGGCTCTTGACCTGGCGATAGTCGTCCGAGCCGCCGCCCTCCACCATGTAGCAGGCGAGCGTCCACGGGCTGCCGGAAAAACCGATCAGCGGCACCCGACCATTCAGCGCGCGACGGATCGAGCTGACCGCGTCGAAGACATAGCGCAGCCGGTCCATGTCCGGCACCGCCAGCGCATTCACCGCGGCTTCGTCGCGCACGACCTTCGCGAACTTCGGGCCCTCGCCCTGCGCGAAGCTCAGGCCCAGGCCCATGGCGTCGGGCACGGTCAGGATGTCGCTGAAAAGAATGGCGGCATCGAGCGGATAACGGTCCAGCGGTTGCAGCGTGACTTCGGTGGCGTAGTCCGGATTCGTCGCGAGCCCCATGAAGCTGCCGGCGCGCTCGCGGGTGGCGCGGTACTCCGGCAGATAGCGCCCGGCCTGGCGCATCAGCCAGACCGGCGTGTAGTCCGTGGGCTGGCGCAGGCAGGCGCGCAGGAAGGTGTCGTTGTGCAGGGGTGCGCTCATGGAGCGGCATTATCGAGCGAAGCCCGCGTGCCCGGTCCAGCTTGCTTGACGCAGCGCAGACGGGCCGGGAGACATCGGATTGTCGACACGGCACGCATGGGATACTGCCCGCGGCCCGATGGGCGCGGGCGGCTGATCGAGGGTCCGCCGCCACTGCCCCCGCCCGAGACCGATGCGTCGGCCGACTTGAAAATCCCGACGCACGAACGATATGGGACCCCACAAGGAGGAAGCTCGATGACCCCGTCGATGAACACCGCACGCCCGGCCACTGCCGCCCGTTCCACGTCCGTCGCGCGTCGGCTCGGTGCCGCGTTGGTGATCGCGGCCCCGCTGCTGCTCAGCGGCTGCGGCTACAACGAATTCCAGAGCCTGGATGAGCAGGTCACCGCCAGTTGGTCGGAAGTGCTGAGCCAATACCAGCGCCGCACCGACCTCATCCCCAACATCGTGAACACGGTCAAGGGCGAGGCCAACTTCGAGCAGGAGACGCTCACCAAAGTGGTGGAAGCCCGCGCGAAGGCCACCAGCATCCAGGTCACGCCGGAGCTCGCGCGGGATCCCGAAGCGCTCAAGCGCTTCCAGGCCGCGCAGGGCGAGCTGTCCGGCGCGCTGAGCCGGCTGCTGGCCGTCAGTGAGCGCTATCCCACGCTGCAGGCCAACCAGGGTTTCCGGGATCTGCGGGTGCAACTGGAAGGCACCGAGAACCGCATCACCGTGGCCCGCAATCGCTACATCAAGTCGGTGCAGGACTACAACGTGCTGGCCCGTCGCTTCCCGACCAACCTCACCGCGAAGCTGTTCGGCTATGAGGTGAAGCCCAACTTCACCGTGCAGAACGAGGCCGCGATCTCGGCTCCGCCGTCGGTGAATTTCGACAAGCCCGCCGCGCCGGCGCCCGCGCCCGTGACGCCGGCCCCGGCGGCTTCGCCGGCCTCCAACTGATCGGACGGCCGCACGATGCCGCGCTGGATCTGGCGCCTGATGGCGATCATGAGCGTGCTGGCGGGCAGCCTCGGCACGTGGGGCTTCGGCGTGGCGCAGGCGCAGGACCTGCAGCCCGTGCCGCCGCTGTCCGGCCGGGTCATCGATCGCACCGCGACGCTGAGTCCTGAGCAGCAGGCGGCGCTGGAGCGCAAGCTGGCCGCCTTCGAACAGGAGGCCGGCCCGCAGATCGTCATCCTGCTGGTGCCGACCACCGCGCCGGAAGACATCGCCGCCTTCGCCCAGCGGCTCGGCGACGCCTGGAAGATCGGTCGCCGCGACGTGGGCGATGGGCTGCTGATCGTCGTCGCCAAGCAGGACCGCCGCATCAACATCCAGACCGCCAAGGCGCTGGAGGGCGCGGTGCCGGACCTGGCCGCGCGCCAGATCATCGAACGCGACATCGCGCCGGCCTTCAAGGCGGGCGATTACGCGGGCGGCTTGAACCGTGGTGTCGATGCGCTGCAAGCGCGGATCCGGGGCGAGCATCTGCCGGCACCGGCGCCGCGGGGCAAGTCGTCGGGGTCCGCCTCATCGGCCGATTCGCTGGACATCGGCGAGCTGGCCGCGCTGTTCTTCATCGGCACGCCGCTGGTCGGCGCGCTGCTGACGGCGATGTTCGGACGCAAGCTCGGCAGCCTGTTCACGGGTGGCGCAGCCGGTGGTCTGGGCTGGCTGTTCAGCGGCAGCGCTGGATTGGGCATTGCCGCCGGCATCGGCTCGCTGGTGCTCGTGGGCCTGCTCGGCATTGGCGCAGCGCGGCGCAGTGTCTCCGGATCGGGCTCGGCCTTCGGCAACTACCGGCGCAGCGCTCACCGGTCCGGCGGCGTCATCGTTCCGCCGGTGATCTGGGGCGGCGGTGGCGGCAGCAGTTGGGGCGGCGGCGGAGACGGCGGAGGCTTCTCCTCCGGCGGCGGTGGCGACTTCGGCGGCGGCGGCGCCTCGGGAGACTGGTGATGGCAGATTCCGACTCCAATTCGAAGGCTCGGAGCGATGCGTCAAACGCCGCGACCTCTGCAACCGCGAGCTCCCGGCCCGGCAAGTGGCGCCGCTTTCTTCGGCATCGACTCTGGGACGAGGCGGACGCGAAGCGCGTGCTGCCGGCCGAGGCGCTGTCGCGTCTGGCCCTGCGCGTCACCGAGAGTGAGCAACTGCACACCGGCGAAATCCGCCTCTGCGTGGAAGCCAGTCTGCCGCTGAGCTATCTGTGGCGGCACGCCTGCGCGCGGGAGCGCGCGGTGGCGATGTTCGGCAAGCTGCGGGTGTGGGACACCGAGCACAACAACGGCGTGCTGATCTACCTGCTGCTGGCGGAGCACGCGATCGAGATCGTGGTCGACCGCGGCCTGAATCAACGGGTCAGCCCGCAGGAATGGCGCAGCATCATCGACAGCCTGGGCGCGTCCTTGCGTCAGGGACGCTTCGAGCAAGGGCTGATGGACGCCGTGAGCGCGGTCGAGCGCTTGCTCGTCACGCACTTCCCGCCGTCGGCGGACGTGCCGCCGCGCAATGAACTGCCCAATGCGGTCGTGGTGATCTGAACGCGGCGTCAACGGGTGGCACGGCCGGCGCGCGCGAGCGCGCCAGCGGCGTGCACGTCAGGCATCGTCGATCCGCCGCCGTCCGTCCGCGGCCGATCGCGCGCGAGCGGCCGCCGACCACCGCGCGCCTCGCCCGCGACTCAAAGACTCGGAATCGGCTTGAGCGCCGTGCCGAAATGCTCGCGCTTCGCCTTGCGCTTGAGCGGTGGAAATTCGATCGCCGCCGGCGGCACGGTGACATCCGGCAGATGGTCCAGCAGGTGCCGGATCAGCGTCAGACGGCCGCGCCGCTGGTCATTGAAATCGACCAGCGTCCAGGGCGCCTGGCGGGTGTGGGTCGCTTCGAGCATGCGGTCGCGCGCCTCGCCGTAAGCCTGGTAATGCGACCGCGCATCCAGATCGATCGGTGAGAGTTTCCAGCGCTTGAGCGGATCTTCGGCGCGCTCGGCGAAACGCTCTTCCTGCTGCGCCTGGTCGACGGTGAGCCAGTACTTGAACAGCAGCAGGCCGTCGTCGACCAGCAGGCGCTCGAAGATCGGCACGTGACGCAGGAAGGCGTCCGTCTGTTCGGGCGTGCAGAAGCCCATCACGGTTTCCACGCCGGCGCGGTTGTACCAACTGCGGTCGAACAGCACCATCTCGCCCTGCGCCGGCAGATGCGGCACATAGCGCTGGAAGTACCACTCGCCCTGCTCGCGCTCGCTGGGCTTGCCGAGCGCGACGGTGTGGCACTGGCGCGGGTTCAGCGTCTCCGACAGCGCATTGATCACGCCGCCTTTGCCGGCCGTGTCGCGCCCTTCGATGATCACCAGCAGGCGGCGCTTGGTGTGTTGCAGCCAGCGCGCCATGTTGTTGAGCTCCACCTGCAGCGGCTGCAGCTGATCCAGGTAGTCGGACTTGGAGAGCTTGTCCTTGTGCGCCTGCGCGCGGCCGCGCTTGCCGGTGGCGGGATCCGCGGCGTCGCGATCCGTCTTGTCCTTGGCCTTGCTGCCGGACTTGTCCTTCTTGCCCATTCGTCCTCCGTTGGCTGGCGTCGCGCCGAGGCCGCAGCGCCCGTCGGGCCGCGCGGCATGGAGCGGACAGCTTAACCGCGCGCCCGCGTGGCGGTCACCGTCTGGCGACGCTCACAGCGGGGGCACGGAGGGCGCGGCCCGACATCGCACGCAGAAGGACCGGGCGAGGACGGATCGAGGGGACGGATCGACATGACGGATCGAGCGGTTCGATCGAGCGGACGGACCGCGCGCGGAACCGTCGCCGGATCAGAGCAATTCCAGGCTCTGCATGCCGGCCCAGGATTCGCCGGGCGCGAGTTCGACCGGACGCAGCACCTGCGCCGCTTCCACGCACAGCATCTGCTTCCAGCCGCCGGTGGGCATGTCCGCCAGCGCGTCGCCCTTTTCTTCGCCCGGATTCCAGACGACGGCATCGGCAAAACCTTGCTGACGGATGCGCACCCGACGGTCGTCGTCGCGCAGGGTCAGGTCATGCCGGAGGTCCTGGTAGATGCGGTCCATCTCGCCATCCAGGCGCAGCAGATCTTCCTGCTGGGTGCCGGCGCGCTCGCGGGCCGAGTCCCAATAGGCGAGGCCGGACAGGCCCTGCAACGAGGCGGACATGATGCGCGTCAGCCGCAGATAGGTGTGCAGCGCGGCGGTGAACGAGAACGGCGTCTCGCCGCGGTTTTCGCAGGCGAGTTCGATCTCCAGAGCGCGACCGGCGATGCGCACGCTGATCTCGGCCTCGAAGGCCTGCGGCCACACCATGCGGGTGGCGGCGTCGTCGGTCAGGCGCAGCACGGCGAGCGCATCGTCCTTGCCGCGCTCGGCGGTGACGAGCTGCCACGGCTTGCCGCGGGCGAAACCGTGGCGCTGCAGCGGGCCGCGCGTGGCGAACTGCGGAAAGATCACCGGCACCCCGCCGCGAATCGCCTGGCCGGTGGCGAAGGCGCTCTTGGGCGACAGATACAGCTGTTCGTCCGCGCCTGCGGGAACCCACGACACCAGATGGGCGCCATGCAGCAGCAAGGTGGCACGCGCGCCATCCGGCGCGACGAGTTCGAGGGCTTCGAGGCCCTGGTGACGGGTGATGGAGATCGGAGTGCTCATGCCTGAAAAAAAGAAAACCCACCGGCTGCGGACCGGTGGGTGGGTGAGCCGGTGGCCAGGCCCTTAGTTTTTCACAGTCACGCGGGCACGGGGACCCGGCAGCAGACCATTGGGGGCGTTCACCAGACGGCTGCTGGTGATGCTCGCCACCTGGTAGCTGCGGTCCGACAGGTTGTTGGCGATCTGATCGACCAGCGCCTTGACCAGCAGACCGACGAGGCCGCCACCGCTGTTGTTGTTCTGCTCGGCGGTCGAGGCCGTGGCCTTGCCATCCCACAGCAGGTTGCCGGTGCGCAGGTCCACCAGTCGGGCTTCGACCGCGACGACGGCTTCCGCGGACACGACCCGGTACACCGAGCCGTATTCCTTGACCGTCACATACAGCGCGGCGTCCGCACCGAAGATGTCGCGCAGCTTGGCCGGATCGATGCCATGCGCATCCGCCGGCGAGGTGACGCCATTGGTGCGCAGCGATTCATCGACCAACGACACCGGCAGCACGTAATAGCCGGCCTCGGCCAGCGGCATGGTCAGGTTGGACAGCACGCCGTAGGTGGCGCCCACGTCCGGCGTGTTGTTGACCGGCGGAAGCACCAGCAGCGACGCCGGCTTGGCCGCCTTCAGCGCGGTGTAGTCGTAGGGCTTGGACGTCGAGGCGCAGGCCGTCAGCGCGGCCAGGACCGCGATGGCGCCGAGGCGGCGGATCAGGGTGAACAGGTTCATGGATGAAAGCTCCAGCATCACGCGCATCAAACGCCAGCCGACGTCGGCGTCGCAGCCGTCGTCGGGCTGCGCTTCTTCAACAGCAGGTCCACATAGGCGGCGGACTCGGGGAACAGCGCACGCTCGGCTTCCAGATGCGCGCGAGCCGCGTCGTCATTGCCGACCTTCGCGTACAGCAGCGCCAGATGGCCGTGCAGGCCGGGCGGGGTCGCTTCGTTGGCGGCCTTGTTCTTGATCAGCTGCGATTCCAGTTGGGTAATCTGGTCCGCGGCATTCGAGCCGTTGGTCTTGAAGTAGTCGTACAGACCGCTCTGATAGCCGTTCCACTGGTAGAGCGGCTTTTGCGGCGTGCCACAGGCGCTCAGCAATGCGGCGGCACCCGCCAGCGCGATCACGCGCAGCGTCTTTTGAATCGTCATGAGGCTCTCCTGATCAGCGGGCTTGCGGCTTCCAGGCGCCGCTGTCCACAGCGCTCACCAGGCCGTTGACGGCTTCGCGGATGGCGAGGTCCAGCACCTTGCCGTTGAGGGTGGCGTCATAGCCGGCGGTGCCGCCGAAGCCGACGACCTCGCGGGTCGACAGCTCGAACTCGCCCGCGCCCTGCGTGGAATACACCACCTCGGAGGTCTGGCTGTTCACGACGTTCAAGGTCACCTTCGCATAGGCGACCTGCTTCTTGCCGCGACCGAGCACGCCGAACAGCTGCTGATCGCCGACTTCCTTGCGGCCGAATTCGGTCACCGCGCCGGTCACGAGGAAATCCGCGCCCTTGACGTTCATGCTGCTGGACTTGAACTTGGCTTCTTGCTGAGCTTCTTCCAGGTTGTCACGGTCCATCACGCTGAAGCGATTGCTCTGCTGCAGATGCGCGATCAGGATCGACTTCGACTGGCTGCCGAGACGGTCCACCGCGTCGGCGAACATGCCGCGCATGAAGCTGGAGCGGTTGTCGAACTTGCCGACGGCGATCGGTGCGCGCGGGCCCTGGTTGGCGCTGGGCGCCGGTGCTGCGGGGCGCGGCACTTCGATGGTCCGGGATTGCTCGGTGGCGCAGCCGACGAGCGCGGTCAGTGCCAGCGCGAGTGCGGCCTGACGGGCCTGGGTGTGAACAGACATGGAAGCTCCCTCGTGGATCAAGGTTCGGTGTTTGTTATTGGACGGCGATGGCCGAGCGGCCAGCGACCGGGCCGGCGGCATCCGTTGCGGACACCACGGCGTCGCCACTCTATGCGGTGGCAGTCCCTCTCTGGGCGACTTGGAAAAAGAACAACGGCAGGAAGCGACTTTTCGCACTTCCTGCCGTTGGGGTGTTGCACGGTGTCGGCGAGCGTCCTCGCCGCGGTGTGCGGTGAATCAGCGCTTGGCCCGGAACTTCCGCAGGGCGGCGATCTGGGCGGCCATGGCCGCGAATTCGCTCTGGGCCTTGGCGAAGTCGATGTCGCTCTTGGCGTTCTTCATCGCTTCTTCGGCTTCCTTTTTGGCGGCTTCGGCGCGGGCTTCGTCCAGGTCCTTGCCGCGGATGGCGGTGTCGGCCAGCACGGTCACCAGACCGGGTTGCACTTCCAGCAGGCCGCCGGCGACGAAGACGAATTCCTCTTCGCCGTTGTCGGCGCGCTGGATGCGCACCGCGCCCGGCTTGATGCGGGTGATCAGCGGGGTGTGCTTGGGCAGGATGCCCAGCTCACCGCCTTCACCCGGCAGCGCCACGAACTTCGCCTCGCCCGAGAAGATCTGCTCTTCCGCGGAGACCACATTCACGTGAATCGTTGCCATCTTCGTTTCCTATTTCTGAGCTCAAAAGATCCTGACCTTCCACGCCCCACCCACCAAGCCGGTACGGCCGCTTCGCGGCAGTCACCGAACGCACATCGCCGTGGTGAGCGCGGGAAGAAGGTTCAGTCAGCAAGCAGACGGTGGGCTGCCCAGGCGCCGCGCACAGCCGGACTCCCGTCCGGCGAGCACGACAACGCCGCCAGCGCGCCGTATGCGCCGCTTACTGGATCTTCTTCGCCTTTTCGAAGGCTTCGTCGATGGTGCCGACCATGTAGAACGCTTGTTCCGGCAGGTGGTCGCATTCGCCGTTGACGATCATCTTGAAACCGCGGATGGTTTCCTTCAGCGGCACGTACTTGCCGGGGGAGCCGGTGAAGACTTCCGCGACGTGGAACGGCTGCGACAGGAAACGCTGGATCTTGCGAGCGCGGGCCACGGCCTGCTTGTCTTCCGGCGACAGCTCGTCCATGCCCAGAATCGCGATGATGTCGCGCAGTTCCTTGTAGCGCTGCAGCACCGATTGCACCGCACGGGTGGTGCTGTAGTGCTCGTCGCCCACCACGTTCGGGTCCACTTGACGCGAGGTCGAGTCCAGCGGATCCACGGCGGGGTAGATGCCCAGCGCAGCGATGTCGCGAGACAACACGACGGTGGCGTCCAAGTGGGCGAAGGTGGTCGCCGGCGACGGGTCGGTCAGGTCATCCGCAGGGACGTACACGGCCTGGATCGAGGTGATCGAGCCGACCTTGGTCGACGTGATCCGCTCTTGCAGGCGGCCCATTTCTTCGGCCAGCGTCGGCTGATAGCCCACGGCGGACGGCATGCGGCCCAGCAGCGCGGACACTTCGGTACCGGCCAGGGTGTAACGGTAGATGTTGTCGACGAACAGCAGGACGTCACGGCCTTCGTCACGGAATTTCTCGGCCATGGTCAGACCGGTCAGGGCCACGCGCAGACGGTTGCCCGGCGGCTCGTTCATCTGGCCATAGACCA
>CAJYPV010000018.1 GCA_913776825.1 Burkholderiaceae bacterium | reverse complement strand
TACGGACCCCCGACAGACGGGCAGCCTGTTCATTGCCCCCCACCGCATAGACCCGGCGGCCCAGTGTCGTGCGGCCGGCAATGAAGTCGTAGGCCAGCGTCAGCACCACCATGACCACCATGACCGTCGGCAGTCCCTTGTAGGACGCCATCAGCCAGCTCATGGCCATCACGCCCACCACAATGACCGCCTGACGCAGCAGGAAGATCGGGCCGGGCTCGACTTCCATGCCGTGGGTCAGCCCGGCACTGCGGTGCCGCCAGGCCACCACCACCGCGGACACCGACAGCAGCAGCCCCAGGCCTAGAGTCGTCGGACGCGGATCTTCCTGATTGAACAGTTCCGGCAGGAAGCCGGCGCTCAGCGCCTGGAAAGCGTCCGGGAACGGACCCAGGGACTGGCCCTGCAGGACCGCCAGCGCCAGCCCTTTGAAGACCAGCATGCCGGCCAGGGTGACGATGAAGGACGGAATGCCCAGATAGGCCACGAACCAGCCCTGTGCCGCGCCAATCACCGCACCCGCCAGCAGGCACACCATGGCCGCTGGAAAGGCCGGCCAGTTGTAATTGACCATCAGCACCGCCGCGAGCGCGCCAATGAAACCGCAGACGGAACCCACCGAGAGGTCGATATGGCCCGCCACGATGACCATCAGCATGCCCAGCGCCATGATGACGATGTAGCTGTTCTGCAGCACCAGGTTGGTCAGGTTCAACGGCTGCAGCAGCGTGCCGTCGGTGAGCACCTGGAACAGCAACATGATGCCGACCAGGGTCAGCAACATGCCGTAATCACGCAGATGACGCTTGAGGAAATGGACGACGCTATTCGCGCCGTGGCCGGAGCCGGGCGGCTGCGGCGAAGGCACCGAGCGGCTGTCGGACGGCGTGGCCTTGCCGTTGGCGCCATGGGACGGCGCAGTCATCAGGGTCTCAGGCATGGCTTGTCTCCTCGGCGCCCACGATGGCGCCCATGATTCGTTCCTGGGTGGCCTCGGCGCGGTCCAGCTCCGCCACCAAGCGCCCTTCATTCATCACATAGATGCGGTCGCACATGCCGAGCAGCTCGGGCATCTCCGACGAGATCATCAAGATCCCGCAGCCGGTCTCCGCCAGTTGGGCGATCAGGCCGTAGATCTCGAACTTCGCGCCCACATCGATGCCGCGGGTCGGCTCATCCAGGATCAGCAGTCGGGGTTGCGAGAACAGCCACTTGGCCAGCACCACCTTCTGCTGATTGCCGCCCGACAGGTGCATCACCTCCTGGCTCACATCGGCGCAGCGCGTGGCCAGTTGACGGCGGTAGTCCTGCGCCACGTTGTGCTCGCGGGCCTCATCCAGCACGCCGAAGTTGGACACGCCCGGCAGGTTGGCCAGGCTGGTGTTCCAGGCGATCGAGTCGTTGAGCAGCAGGCCCAGCGACTTGCGGTCCTCGGTCACATAGGCCAGCCCGGCATCCACCGCCTTGGGCACGGTGGAGACATCGATCGGCTGCCCATCCATCAGCGCGGTGCCGGTGATGCGACGGCCGTAGCTGCGACCGAACACGCTCATCGCCAGCTCGGTCCGGCCCGCGCCCATCAGACCGGCGATGCCGACGATCTCGCCTTTGCGCACCGTCAGGTTGGCGCCCTTCACCACTTCGCGGTTCTGCACCGGATGCTGCACATGCCAGTCGCGCAGCTCGAACAGCCGCTCGCCGATCTTCGGCACGCGGCGCGGGAAGCGGTCCGCCAGATCGCGGCCGACCATCGCCTGAATGATGCGGTTCTCGCTCACCGGCTCATGGCGGCAATCCATCGTGGTGATGGAGCGGCCATCCCGCAGCACCGTCAACCGATCGGCGACGCGGGTGATTTCCTTCAGCTTGTGGGAGATCAGGATGCAGGCGATGCCCTGCGCCTTCAGCTCCATCAGTCGATCCAGCAGCGCATCGCTGTCGGATTCGTTCAGGCTGGCGGTGGGCTCGTCGAGAATCAGCAGTCGCACCGATTTGGCCAGTGCCTTGGCGATCTCCACCAACTGCTGCTGACCGATGCCCAGATCGGCGATGCGCGTGTCCGGCGATTGACGCAACCCCACACGGGCCAGCAACTCACGGGCGCGGTCATGCATCGCCAGGCGGTCGATCACGCCCAGCCGCGACGGCTCATGACCCAGGAACAGGTTTTCCGCGATCGAGAGCTGCGGCACCAGCGCCAGCTCCTGGTGAATGATGATGATGCCGAGCGCTTCGCTGTCGGTGATGCCCGCGAAGCGGCGCTCTTCACCCTGGAAGCGGATCTCGCCGTCATACGACGGATGCGGATACACGCCGCTGACGACCTTCATCAGCGTGGACTTGCCCGCGCCGTTTTCGCCGCAGACCGCATGGATCTCGCCGGGATGCACCACCAGATGGACGTTCTCCAGCGCGGTCACGCCATGGAAACGCTTGGTGATGCCCCGCAATTCGAGCATGGGCGCGGCCGCCTCGGCGCCGCGCGGAATGGGCATGGCGCCCATCGGCGCCGTGCTGGATTCGGCTTCAGACATCAGCCCCTCCAAAGAGTCAGTCGGACGCGAGCCCGGCACGGGCCGGGCTCGGCGTCGCACGATCGGCCCGGAGGCAGGCCGCCTGGCGGCGGCGCTTCCTGGGCGGGAACTCACGCGTCAGGCGATGACGCCATGACGCGACTTGTCCGAAGTCGGTGGGTGTGGGCACAGGCCCGACATCGAGGGCAGCGCCGTCATCCGCCAGCGCTGCGCTCGTCGATGCCCAGGCGGATGCCCGGCACCGACCTCAGGACACTCAACGGACCTGGCTGTCCTTGTAGTAGCCGCTGTCGACCAGGGTGGCCTTCCAGTTGGTGCTGTCCACCGAGACCGGCTTCAGCAGGATGGCCGGCACGACCTTCACGCCGTTGTTGTAGGTCTTGCTGTCGGTGATCGCCGGGGTCTTGTTGGTCAGGACCGCATCGACCAGCGTCGCGGCGGACTCGGCCAGTGCGCGGGTGTCCTTGAAGACGGTGCTGGACTGCTCGCCCTTCAGGATCGACTTGACCGACGGGATCTCGGCGTCCTGGCCGGACACCACCGGGCACGGCAGGCTCTTGCTGCAATAGCCCGCGCCCTTGAGCGAGGACAGGATGCCGATGCTCATGCCGTCATACGGCGACAGCACCGCATGCAGGCGCTCCTTGCCGTAGAACGCCGACAGCAGGTTGTCCATGCGGGCCTGAGCCGCGGACGCATCCCAGCGCAGCGTGCCGACCTTGGACATGCCCAGCTGCTTGCTGCGCACCACCAGCTTGCCGCTGTCCATGTAGGGCTTGAGCACCGACATCGCGCCGTCATAGAAGAAGGTCGCGTTGTTGTCGTCCGGCGAGCCGCCGAACAGCTCGATGTTGAACGGGCCCTTGCCCTGCGCCAGGCCCAGCTTGTCGATGATCGACTGGCCCTGCATCACACCGACCTGGAAGTTGTCGAAGGTGACGTAGTAATCGACGTTCTTGGTGCCACGGATCAGACGGTCATAAGCCACCACCTTGATGCCGCGATCCGCGGCCTTCTGCAGCACGCCCGACAGCGCCGAGCCATCGATGGACGCGACCACCAGCACCTTGGCGTTCTTGGTGATCAGGTTCTCGATCTGGGCGAGCTGGTTGGGGATGTCGTCCTCGGCGAACTGCAGGTCCGCGCGGTAGCCCTTGTCCTTGAACGCCTTGACCATGTTGTCGCCGTCAGCGATCCAGCGGGCGGAACTCTTGGTGGGCATCGCGATGCCGACCAGGCCCTTGTCCTGCGCCTGTGCGGCGGTGCCCAGGGTCATCATGCAGGCCGTCATCAGGCCGCCCAGCGCCAGGCGGCGCGTGATGCTGTGAAGTGTCATGTCTTCGTCTCCGTTGTGGCTTATCCGGCAGGACGACCCTCACGGTCGGTCGGCCGGTCCGCATTCAAATCGTTCATTGCGATCGTGCGGCGCCCGAGCATCGCATGAACAACCACTGAATGCATCCTGAACATTCCCTGAATACATCCTGGAATGGCGGCTCTCCGGCAAGCGGCGTACCACGTGCCGAATGGACATTTCTTCCTTGCATGGCGTGTACGTGGCGGGCCGGAAAGCCCGTCAGGACGGGCTTCTCACGGAGTCGTGGCGATCACCCGTCTACCCGCCACCGCGTTCACCGACCCTTATCCAAACGACGTGTTTGGCCGCTTTTCGATGTCGATCCCGATATCGATCCGGGACACGAATTCATCGCCCGCCGGGGAAGCGCTGCATCATTGCGACGTGTTCCTGCTGGGCGTCGAAGGCTTTTTGACTCGTCCGCTGATGCTTGAACCACTCGCACGTTCCGGCGTCAGCGTCACCAGCACGATGTCATTGGCCCGCATCGGCAACGCCCAATCGAATCGGCCACTGGCGCCGATCCGAATGCGCCGGGTCGTCTCCGGGAAATCCCGAGTCAGGTGCTGCAGCCGATTCAATTGCGCGGGCGTCAGCGACACCGGCGACCCCATCTCCAGCCAGGCGGTGAAGGCATCGTTGCGCTGATGGCCGGTGCGGCGCACCTCGATCCGATAACGGCCCGGGGTCAGGCCTTGCCACTGCATCTGCACGGGACGTGCCAGGCCGGCAGGCACCGGTCGCCCAAAGAAGCTGCGATTGCTGACCTCCTGCACCGGCGTCTGCCAATCCCACACCAGCGCGGCGATGCGGTCGCCGTCCCGGGTGGCGAGCACCTGGTCATCAGCGACGCGCGACGCCGCCGCCGCCGAACCGGACGTCGCTCCGGCAACCACCGGAACCTCGAGCCCCCGCAGCGCATTCAGATACTTGTACGCGAACCAGGCGGGCTTGCGCACACCCTCGGGCGTCATCAACCCGAATCCCCCATGGAAGGGCGCAGGCGGCGGGCCGGCCTCTTCAAACAGGTCGCTGTAGGTCCAGTAGCTCATGCCCTGCGCCAGGCCGCGGGTCTGCCGCAACTTGGTGAGGATGTAGGGCGCGCTGATGTAGCTGTCATGGACCAGGTCGCGCGGGTTGTAGCTGGTGCTCCATTCGGTGATGAACAGCGGCAGGCCGGGGAAGTCCGACGCCTCGATCTGCGCCCGGACCCGACGCACGTCACCCACGATCGCATCGGGCGACGGTGACAGCTTGCGATCCTCCACGCCGTGCTCATCCAGGAATCCGCCGTCCACGCCATAGGTGTGGGTGGTGACGAAATCGACCGGCACCCGCTCGGCCTTGGCATACGCCAGGAATGGCACCACCCAGTCCGCGCCGGCGGTGGCGGGGCCGCCGACTCGCAGCGCCGGATCAATCGCCTTGATCACGCGTGCCGTGTCGGCATAGAGCGAGAAATAGGCCTGCTGATCCGCCTTTTCCCAGAAGCCGTCGAGGTTGGGTTCATTCCAGACCTCGAAATACCAGCTGAGCACCTCCGCAGCGCCATAGCGCTGGATCAGATGACGGGTGAAGGCGTCGATCAGCGCGCGCCACGCCGCAGGCTCGGGATGCGAGGTGTTGCCCTTCCAGTAGAAGATCGTCTGCGGCGACGTGGCCATCGCGGCCGGCGTGAAGCCCAGCTCGACGAACGGCTTGATGCCGCGCGCCAGCAGGCCGTCGTAGAGGCGGTCGATGCCACGGAAGTCGTAGACGGTCTGACCGTCCTTCACCGTGACGGTGCCCAGCACATCGTGAAAGATCGCGTGGAAGCGGATGAAGCGCATGCCGAGTTCATCGACCATCGTCTTCACCTGGCCCAGGCTGTCCTCTCGCCCCAGCGTGCCTGGGAAATCGGCCCCGATCGACAGGTCGTGAGCGCGGTCCATCGGCTGGGTCGCGGATCCCACATCCAGCGTGAGATGGCGCGTCGGCCAGTCCTTGGCGGTCACGTTGTTGGCAGACGGCGCAAGAGGCGCATGGCCGGCATCGGCAGCGGACGCCCCCATCGCCGTGGCCGCCAGGATCAGGGTCGTGACCCAGGTCCGTGCTGATGGCGGAAGCAGGCGACGCACCGCGACGTTCCGGCTCGTGGGCGCGCCACCGCTGCGCGATGTCGAGGCGGGCGGCATGGCCACGGCGTCGTCAATGCGCGCCATGCCCGCCGCCCGATCCGCCCTGCCCGTCCGGTCCCTCGTCATCGGTGCCCACCGCCACCGGGAACGGCGCCAGCCAGGCCAGAACGATCGGCGGAATCGAGAACAGCAGCACCAGCCCGAAGAAGCTCGCGTACTGCTGACCGACGGCCGAATACACCCAGCCGCTGACGCTGCCCGTGGCCCACTTGGTCAGCGCCATCACGCCGGTGGCCATCGCGTAGTGGGTCATCTTGAACGGCCCCGGCGCGATCTGCTGCATCATGTAGAGCATGTGGCCGACCGAGCCCATGCCGAAGCCGAACTTCTCGATCGCGACCACCGCGCCAATC
This sequence comes from Burkholderiaceae bacterium, assembly GCA_913776825.1. Lineage (GTDB taxonomy): Bacteria > Pseudomonadota > Gammaproteobacteria > Burkholderiales > Burkholderiaceae_C > Roseateles. The sequence goes on along the minus strand of CAJYPV010000018.1, from coordinate 516,567 downwards.
AGCCACAGGTCATTCGGCAAGGCATGGCTGAGGTAGTAATAGGTCAGGTGCGGCAGATTGAGCGCAATCGCCAGCAGGAAGAACGAGCGACGCAGGGTCATCTTGGCCGCAATGAAGCCGCCGAGGAACGCGCCCGCAATGAAGGCCACCGTGCCGGCGGTGCCGTAGATGTGACCGAGCGCGGCGTTGTCCAGACCGAGGCCGCCCGCGCTGCGCGGGTCGAGCAGGAAGAGCGGGCCGAACTTCTCGATGAAGCCCTCGCCGAAGCGGTAGAAGAAGACCACCGCCAGCATCATCCAGATCGACGGCTTCTGGAACAGCGTGATCCAGGACGCGCGCAGCGACACCATCGCGGTCGCGAGGTCCTTGCCATGCACCGCAGCCGGCGCGCCCGGCGGCAGCACCCGCAGATGCCACAGCCCGAAGCCGCCCATCATGCCGGCGGCGCCGATCATCACCGCCATCCAGCAATGCACCCAGCTCCAGCCCAGCGATTGGTGCAGCCAGCCGGTCAAGGACACCAGCAGCCCCGACGCGACGACCGCGCCCAGGTTCCAGCACATGCCCTGCAGACCGGCATAACGCGCCTGCTCGCGCGGCGGCATGGTCGTCATGAAGACGCCGTCCGCGACGATGTCCTGCGTCGCCGACGCGAAGCCGGTGATCCAGAAGAAGGCCAGCGACGCACGGAAGAAGCCGTCCAGCGGCAGGCAGAAGGCCACCGCGCCCAGCGAGGCCATCATCAGGAACTGCATCGCGATGACCCACCAGCGCTTGGTCTTGTAGGGTTCCAGCAGCGGCGACCACAAGGGCTTGAGCACCCACGGCAGATACATCTGCGAGGTGTAGAGCGCGATGTCCTCATTGGACACGCCCATGTTCTTGTAGAGGATCGCCGCGACCGCGCCCACCAGCACATTGGGCAGGCCCATGGCCAGGTAGAGCGAGGGCACCCAGCTGAGCGGATGGCGTTTCATCGGTGTGTCCGTGGTGGAGGAGCCGGCGGCATCGGCGGCGTGCGCGGAATGGGTGCCGTCCGCCGCATGGGCGGGCACGGCGGTGGTGGACAGGTCGGCGCTCATCGCGTTCCTTTCTTCAGTGGCGCATTCAGCGCCTGCAAAGCCGCGGACACATACACCAGCGGCGCATTCCAGTTGATGGCGACCTCATTGCTCGCATAGCTGCAGAAGTGGTCGAGGTAGGACAGCGCCGGCGCGCTGGAAGGGTAAGCGACGGGACAGTCGCGCTGATCCTGTTGTCCCGGATTCGCGCCGCCCACCAGGAAGCCCGGCACCGGCGCCACCACGCCATCCGCCTCGGACGGGCGATGGTGCGGATGCCTCGGCGACACGCTGCCGAAGCCGGTGACCATGGACATCCCCGTCGGGTTGCGGCCCAGCACGTAGTCGAACAGCGACTGTGCCGCCGCCAGCGCGTCGCGCTGAGCGGCCGATCCAGCGGGCGCCAAACGGGCGGCCTGGATCAGCATCAGCGCCTGATTCAGCACGGTCGAATTGCTGCCCCAGACGAAGTCCGCGTCCTGCATCGACACGCGCCAGGCTGACGTCCGCCAACGCGCGACCAACTCATCGCCGAGTCCACGCACCCGCTGCTCGATCAGGCGGCGATCAGCAGCCGGCGTGAGTCGCGCCCGGTGATGAGCCAGCGAGATCCAGGCCAGCCCCTTCACATCGCCCCAGGCCGGCACTGTGGCCTTCACCTGGGAAGGCGACAGCGCGTCGTAGAAGCGGTCATCGCCGGTGGTGACGTAGAGCTCGGCGGCGGCCCAGGCGAATTCATCGTCCAGTTGGTCATCGCCATAGTCACCGGTGACGACATCCGGCGGCTGCCGATACACGGCATTCGGATTCGCCTTGGCCCAGGCCCAGGCGGCCTGCGCTGCCTGCAGCAGACGCGCCGATCGGCCCGGTGATTGCGCATCGAAGGGGGCGAGGACGCGGCTCGCCTGCGCCATCACCGCGGCGAAGTCCAGCGTGGCGGCGGTGCTCTTCTGCACCACATAGCGCTCACCCTCGGCCCGGTCCGGCATCACGACGCCGTCGAACCGCAGATTGGTGAGCTTGTGATAGACGCCGCCATCGGCGGGGTCCTGCATGGTCAGCATCCAGTCGATGTTCCAGAGCGCCTCATTGAGCAGGTCCGGCAGGCCCTGCCCGCTTTCCGGAAGCCCGACCTTCAGCGACTGAAACAGCGCGGGATAGTGCTCATACGCCGCCAGCAGGGTGTAGACGCTGATGCCGGAATTGACGACGTACTTGTTGTAGTCGCCCGCGTCATACCAGCCCTTGGGGCTGCTGATGATCGTGCCTTCCGGCCGCTGCGCGCTGGCCGCCGAGGCATGCACCCGCACCTGCGTGTCCGGATGACCGGCGGGACGCGCGTACGCGCCTGCGAGTTCCGGCGTGAGCGCGATGCTGGCGCGATTGAAGTAGAACGCGCGGATCGCTGCGGCACTCAGCGGCAGATAAGCATCCGCCGCGATCGAGAACACCGCCGACGTGCCCACGCCGGGCACCGACACGCGATACCGACCCGGCGTCTTCAGCGCGCTCAGATCGGCGAGCTGCGCGGCACTCCGGGCGGGCGACCAGGCGGCCGGCGCGCTGAGGCGACCGCGCAGCACGACCTGGCCGGTGCGCTCATTCATGACCTCGAAGCGACGAGGCGCGGTCGACGGATCGACGGCCGACACCATCACCGTCGCCCATTTCGCGGCGTCGGGCAGGAAGCCGATCTGATTGATCTGAACGCGCGGCACCCCCGCACCGGACGGCGCGGCGGCCGGTGGCGGTCGGGACGCCTCCGCCGTCTGGGCCCACGACAGGGGCGCCCACAACGCACCGCACACCAGCGCGGCGGTCACCGAGGGCCAGGTCTTGCGCGCGATGGCGTGCAGGCGCACCGCCGCTGCGGCCGCATCGCGCGGCAAGCCCGGCAGCCCGGCGCCGCGGGATGCGGGCGGGCGATGTCGACGATTCGGGGAAGGATCCCGCATCGTGTTGTCTCCTGTTCGACGGCGCCTGTGTCGGCGCTCTTGATCGTGAAAAACCGGTTGCCGTCGGGCAGCCGGAGACATCATCCTGACCGGCGCGGATCCTCGCCGGCGCTTGGCGCGATGAGCCGGCCGGACCGATAGCGACCGAAGCGGGACGCGATCGTCCCTGCAGGCCTTGCCATCGCACCGACCGGACGCTCACCGCCTGCCCTCATCGCGGCGACCAATCCAGCGACGCGCCCTCGGCCTGCACCGGGCTGCGCACGCCGTCGACCTCGATCGCCCAGTCGCGCAGCGCGCCTTCGCGGATCACCGCGCGGTAGCGATCGCCATGACGCTCGACCTGACCCCGCGCCGTGATCGACCCGTCCACCGCAGGCACCACGAAGGACGCCGTCGCACCGTCCTCCAGCGCGAACACCTTCAGCACCAGGCCGCGACCGTAGTCGTAATCGGGCCGCTCGGTCTCGGCGCCCCATGGCAGCACCGTGTTCGGCGCGACATAGAGCGGCAGACTGAGGAAGTCATGGGTCTCGCGACGCCAGCGACCGCCCTGCACCACCTCGCCGCTCAGCAGATGCGTCCATCGGCCGTCGGGCAGATAGACATCGACCTCGCCGCTCTCGGTGAACACCGGCGCCACCAGCAGGCCATCGCCCAGGTGGTACTGGCGGTCCAGCGTGGCGCAAGCGGGATCGTGCGGATGCTGCATGACCGGGCTGCGCATCACCGGCACACCGGTCTCGGTGGCCTCGATCGCAACGCCATACAGATAAGGCATCAGCTGGTGCTTGAGGCGGGTGAAGCGACGCAGGACGTCGCAGCTTTCCTCGTCCACCAGCCATGGCACCCGGTAGGAACTGCTGCCGTGCAGGCGGCTGTGCGAGGACAGCAGGCCGAATTGAATCCAGCGCTTGTAGACCGCGGGCGGCGGATTGCCCTCGAAGCCGCCGATGTCGTGGCTCCAGAAGGCGAAGCCGCAGCTGGTCAGGGACAGGCCGCCGCGCAGGCTCTCGGCCATCGACTCGAAGTTGGACCAGCAGTCACCGCCCCAATGCACCGGGAAGCGCTGACCGGAGGCATAGGTCGAGCGGGCGAAGACCACCGCCTCGTCGCCCTGCACCTCCTTGAGCAGATCGAAGACCACCTCGTTGTAGCGCAGCGCATAGAGGTTGTGCATCTCGACCGGATCGGACCCATCGTGATAGACCACATCCCGATCCGGGATGCGCTCGCCGAAGTCGGTCTTGAAGCAATCGACGCCCATGGCCAGCAGACGACGCAAATGGCCTTGATACCAACGCACGGCGGCGGGATTCGTGAAGTCCACGATCGCCATGCCCGGCTGCCACAGGTCGGTCTGCCACACGCGACCATCGCGACGCTGGATGAAATAGCCTTCGCGCACGCCCTCGGCAAACAGCTTCGAGCGCTGCGCGACATACGGATTGATCCAAAGACTGATCTTCAACCCCTTCTGACGCAATCGCGCCAGCATCCCTTCCGGATCGGGGAACCCGCGCGGGTCCCATTCGAAATCGCACCACTGGAATTCGCGCATCCAGAAGCAATCGAAATGGAAGACCGCCAGCGGCAGATCGCGCCGCGCCATTTCGTCGATGAAATGGGTGGCGGTGGCTTCGTCGTATTGCGTGGTGAAGGAGGTCGTCATCCACAGCCCGAAGCTCCAGGCGGGCGGCAATGGCGCGCGACCGGTCAGCGCGGTCAGGCGGCGCATCACGTCCTTGGGCGTGGGGCCGGCGATGACGCAGTAATCCAGGCTTTCACCTTCGCGGCTGAACTGCACCCGCGAGGTCTTCTCCGAGGCCACCTCGAAAGACACCGGTCCGGCTTCATTCACCAGCACGCCGTAGCCGCGGTTGCTCAAATAGAACGGCACGCTCTTGTAGGCCTGCTCGCAGGCGGTGCCGCCGTCCTTGTTGGTGTTCTCGACCACCTGGCCGTTCTTCACCCACGGCGTGAATCGTTCGCCCAGTCCGTAGACATATTCGCCGACCGCCAGGCTGAGCTGTTCATGCATCTGCGTCGTGGCGCCGGGGCATTGCAGATAGCCGAGTGCGCGCCAGTCGCTGCGGGTCAGCACCCGATCGCCTTCGCGGAAGATGAGCCCGTAGCCCTCACCCTTCTTCACATCGACCGACAGCGCACCGCTGGTCAGCGTGAGCAACTGCTCGGTCTCCTGCACCTGCAAAGGCAGCGACGCCGCGCCAGGCATGGGCACATGCAGACGCGGCGCCTGGGTGGCGATGTAGTGCGCGACGCTGACACGGATCACGCCCTCGCTGGGCGAGCGCAAGGTGACCGTCAGCACCGGGCCTTGCAGGGTGTCGCCGCGGTGCTTGATCGGCCGCGTGGTGACGAGCAGCACCACGCGGTCTTCGAACACGTCCACGGCATAAGTCTCGGTGCCGTAATGCGCGGACACACCGGGCTGCAACAGCCATTGCCCGTCAGTGAACTTCATTTGTCTCCTTCATTGGTATCTCGCTGTAAGCCGCATGTTTAGCGGTAAATCAGCGTAACTATGGTACAAACGGCAAGCGCTCGTACGTCTGAAGCGGACGCGAGCATAGTGCATCGCTTCCCCGCCGCGTCTACGGACAAGCGAGCATGTCGACGAACGGTTTGGCGGATGGAACGGCTTGCTGCAGCGGATCGAAGAGACGGCGATTCCGCGCGGAATCGATATCGCTTTCCGTATCGAACAGCGGGAAGAATTGATTGGAACTGGATCGCGCCGCTCCCTAGCATGGCGCTCCATCGGGCCTGGCTCTCAGCGCCCTCGAACCGCAGAAAGACCCATGACCGAGGCCAAGAAGATCAAGCTCCGTTCAGCCGAATGGTTTGGCACGCAAGACAAGAACGGCTTCATGTACCGAAGCTGGATGAAGAACCAGGGCATTCCGGACCATGAGTTCGAAGGCAAGCCGATCATCGGCATCTGCAACACCTGGTCGGAGCTGACGCCATGCAATGCGCATTTCCGCAAGCTTGCCGAGCATGTGAAGCGCGGCATTCTCGAAGCCGGTGGCTTTCCGGTCGAGTTCCCGGTGTTCTCGAATGGCGAGTCCAATCTGCGCCCCACCGCGATGCTGACGCGCAATCTGGCCAGCATGGATGTCGAGGAATCGATTCGCGGCAATCCGATGGATGCGGTGGTGCTGCTGGTCGGCTGCGACAAGACCACGCCGGCCCTGCTGATGGGCGCGGCCAGCGTCGACCTGCCGACCATCGTCGTCACCGGCGGGCCAATGCTCAATGGCAAGCTGGGCGGCAAGAACATCGGCTCCGGCACGGCGGTCTGGCAACTGCATGAGCAGGTCAAGGCCGGCCAGATCTCGATGCATGACTTCATTGCCGCCGAGGCCGGTCACTCGCGCTCGGCCGGCACCTGCAACACGATGGGCACGGCCTCGACGATGGCCTGCATGGCCGAATCGCTCGGCACCTCACTGCCGCACAATGCCGCGATTCCGGCCGTGGATGCGCGCCGTTATGTGCTGGCGCATCTGTCGGGCATGCGCATTGTGGAAATGGTCTGGGAAGACCTGAAGCTGTCCAAGGTGCTGACCCGCGAGGCCTTCGAGAACGCGATTCGCGTCAATGCCGCGATTGGCGGATCCACCAATGCGGTGATTCATTTGAAGGCGATTGCCGGCCGCGTCGGCGTGCCGCTGGAACTCGAAGACTGGACCCGCATCGGCCGCGGCACGCCCACGCTGGTGGACCTGCTGCCCTCCGGTCGGTTCCTGATGGAAGAGTTCTATTACGCCGGCGGCCTGCCGGGTGTGCTGCGTCGTTTGGGTGACCATGACCTGCTGCCCCACAAGGACGCGCTGACCGTCAATGGCAAGAGCCTCTGGCAGAACTGCCACGACGCGCCGATCTACGACGAGGAAGTGATCCGCCCGATCGCCAGGCCGCTGATCGAGGACGGCGGCATCTGCGTGCTGCGCGGCAATCTGGCGCCGCGCGGTGCGGTGCTCAAGCCCTCCGCTGCCACGCCGGCGCTGATGCAGCATCGCGGCCGCGCGGTGGTGTTCGAGGACTTCGAGGACTACAAGGCGCGGATCATGGATCCGGCGCTGGAGTGCGACAAGGATTCGATCCTGGTGATGAAGAACTGCGGCCCGCGCGGTTATCCCGGCATGGCCGAGGTCGGCAACATGGGTCTGCCGCCGAAGCTGCTGGCGCAGGGCATCAAGGACATGGTCCGCATCTCCGATGCCCGCATGAGCGGGACCGCCTACGGCACCGTGGTGCTGCATGTCGCGCCGGAAGCCAAGGCCGGCGGCCCGCTGGCGGTGGTGCGCGAAGGCGACTGGATCGAGCTCGACTGCGCCAACAATCGGCTGCATCTCGACATTTCGGAGGCCGAGCTGGCCGAGCGTCTCAGCGCCTGGCAGGCGGCGCAGCAGCCCGATCCGGCGGATGCGAGCGGCTATCGCAAGCTCTATGTGCAGCATGTGCTGCAGGCCGACGAAGGGTGCGACTTCGACTTCCTGCGCGGCTGCCGTGGCTCGGCCGTGCCTCGCCACTCGCATTGATCGGCGCCAGGGATCGGCCGATGGCCGGTCCCTGAGACGCGATCCTCAATCGGCGCGCGGTTGCGCCAGCAACTGAGCGGCCAGGCGCAGACGCAACTGCCGCTCCAGCGCTTCCGACGGCAGATCCGGTGACGGCCCGCGGAACGCGCCGGCAATGTTGCGCACGACCTGCACCGGGGTCATCACCAGACCCCACGGGAAACCCCACCAGCCCAGCACCAGCGAGAACGCCGCATCGGCCAGCTTGCGCTTGTTGCCGCAGCGCTGGCAGCTGATGATCGGCCGGCTGGACCATTGCGTCATCAGCAATGCCGACCACACCCGATGCGAGGTGTGCACATCCACCGGCCCTTGGCCACTGCATTGCGGGCAATTGCCGCGATGGACCAGGGTGGCGTGATAGCGGACATCCTGCGCCGAGAACTGCGCCGCCGCCTGGGCCAGTACCCCATTCGCGAGGCAGGTCTGGTTGCAGTAGCGCAGGTCGCCTTGCGACTTGCCGCCGAAAAGAATGCTGGTGTCGCAATATGCGCAGCGTGCCATGGTGCGGTTCTCCCTCTCTCCGAATCGGGCTCGTGGCCCTTCGGGCAGGAGTGTCCGACGCCGCTGTCGGGCTTCCCGGGCGCCTGCTGCGCCTGCGCGACAGCACGCAGCACGCTTCTGTCGACATCGGGAATTCCGCACACCTCAGCCGGTCAGGACGAACCCGCCCCCCGTGGGGGTGATGGCGGCAGGCAGCGTCGCCCTGCCCCGTCCTGCGCGCCTCAACGCTGCGGGGGCGCGGTGATCCGGATGTTCATTCGTTTCTCGGCCGCGGTGGCGCCTTCCCGAATCGCCCATTCATTGGTCGCGCCCGTCCACAGCGGCGAGCCGGCAGGCAGATCGGCCTGAGGGATGGCCGGCAGATCCGACGCCAGGAACGCATCGCCATAGGGCAGCACCGGCGCCTGGGTGTCCGTCGGTGCCAGCAGCGGCGCCAATGCCGCGAGCGCCGTGCTGTAGCCCTTCAGCATCGTCTTGGTAGCCTGCGCCACGTCGCCGGTCGACGCTTCCGGTGAGGTGGGATGCGCCAGCTTCCGATACGGCAAGGCCGGTCGGCCCGCGGCCAGCGGTGAGCTCAGCCAATTCTTCCAGGCCTTGTCGGCCAACGAGCCGAAGGCCACGACCGCCCGGATGTCACTGACCTCCAGGATCGCCTTCAGCCACTGGTTGCGATAGTCGGTGATGGCCGCGTCGTTGATGTGTTGCGCCCCGCCCTGCTGCCCATAGATGCTGAAGAGGAAGGTGTTGACCATCACATAGCGATGCACCATGCCCAGTCGATTCAAGAAGCCTTGCACCCGGCGGCCCGCCGTGCCCATCAGGATGCGACGACTGACGGTCTCGTGCTGAGCCGGGTCCTGCCCCAGCACCAGCAATCGCGCGCTGCCATCCAGCCGGCCTCGGTGAAACACCGGACCCCATTCGACCCGGAAGTGTTTGGCGGGATACACGTCCACGCCGGGATACTGCTCCACCAAGGTCCGGAACGGCTCATGCCCGTATCCCGGGCAGAACGGTGTGCTCATGCAGCTCTCCTCCTGATGCTCACAGCGGGACGCGACGACGTTGCACCACCTGGCCTTGCTGACGGCCCACGATCTCCAGGCAGTCACCGCGATCGGGCCTGGCCAGCACCGTATCGCCATCACTGATCGCGCAGGCGGCCTGCCAGGGGCGGCCGTCCACATAGACCTCCAGTTCGTCCAGTCCGGACGTCGTGAGGGTCACGTCCGCTTCGGTGCACTGCACGCGCAGGCCAGTCTTCGGCGCCGCGGCAAGCAGCGACGCGCAATAGGCCATCAAGTCGACATTGCCTTCCAGCACATCCCGCCGCGTCATCGCATACGGAATGCCGGCCACGCCCAGATCTTCGATCGGCACGCCGCTCGCGGCGCCCGCCCGCACCGCGCGGCGAAACGACAGCGTGAAGCCCACGCCCTCGGGCAGCGCCGGGATCGCAAACGGCGTGTCTTCCAGCGCATCGGTCAGGTCATGATGCGTCCAGACATTCGCACCGCCCGCGCCCGTGGCCTCGCCCACGCAGATCAACGGGCCGATCTCGTTGTCGACGAATCCCGCGCAGAACAAATCGCCGGACGAATAGGTGTTGGCATCCGCCACGCACACCACGGGGCCGCTGTAGCGCTGCCCCACGTCGTCGCACCAGGCGGGATCGGTGATGGGCAGCGCCTGCGAATAGTCCTCTCCGGTGGCCAGCGCCGATTCCAGCGAGGGAATCCACGGCGCCAATTCCATGCGATTGAAAGGACTCTGGGCCATCGCCCGCGTCAGCGGCGTCGCGACCAGGCTGAATCGATTGGGCGAGACCTTGTTCGGCGTGAACAGCTGCAGCAGCCGCTCCGCCGCCCAGATCAGTCCGCCCGGATTGCCGCGCACATCCACCACCAGGCCCTGATCCGGCATCAGCTCCAGCAGCCGCGCGACTTCCTCGACGAAGGCCACATGGTCCTCGACATCGAAGGTCCAGATGCGCAGATAGCCGATGTCCGCGGTGTTCGTCCGTCGCGCCGCCCGATGGACGCGTGCAGACAAGGCGTCCGGAAAGCGGGTGGGCAGCCAGCCGGTCTCCCGGGCCACTGGCGCGCGCTGGTCCTCCGCCTGCCACTGCGCGCCGGAGAACATCAGCTTCTTCGCGCGCCGGACATGTTCCGCGGCCGGGCTCACCGCCACGCGCAAGGACGCATGGGCGCCGGTCTCCACCCCGCCCTTGGCGCGGCCGGGTCGGACCATGCGCCACGGAATCCGCAGTTCCCGCACGGGCTGGCCTGCGCGCTCCCGATAGCCCACGTCGACCCACAACTCGTCCGGCGGCGGGCCGTATTGCAGCGATCGAAAGGTCAGCGATTCCAGCGCCCGGGCCAAACGCGCATCCGGCCGCCCACCCGTCTCGCGATCGGCATGCAGGGCAACCGCGCGCTCGAAGGGCATGCCGTTCCAGGACTCGAGACGGACGCCCGGCTTGAAGGCCGCATCCTTGATCAGACCGGATCGGCTGACCTTGGTGACGAGAAAGGACGGGCTGTCCGTCGGGCCGTATTGCTCCACCAGAAACGGCAATTGCGCGACGGCGCCTGCCAGCGATTTGGGCCCGGAATACACCGTGTGGGCATCGCGCAGGTCCACGATGATGCCGCTCAGGGTCATGTGGAACTCGGCTTCGCTCATGTCCGCGGCCCGCGACATCAGCAAGCGCAAGGACTGCACCGGATCGGTGGCATAGCCGGCGCGCTTCTGCAGGAGATGGCAATAGGCGCCGTCGATGGCGGTGAGCAGCGCCTCGACGACCAGCGCCCGATCCGAGGCGTCCAGATGGCCATCGGAGGCCGATGCGGTCTTGGCATGACTGACCTTCAGCAGCGCCGGTTGGTCGCTGAGCAGCTTGCCGGATTGCAGCTTGCGCAGCGCATCGGTGGGGGTGACCATGGCGGCCTCCTAGGCGTAGAACTTGCTCAGGCCGTCGAGCAGGCCGCCGTGAAAGCCGCGCCCTTTGATCGAGGCGAAGAACGTGGCGTCATGTTCCAGCGGCTGAATGGGCGGCACGACGATCTGGCTCAGGTCTTTCGGCAAGCCGCCCAACGGCAGTTGGCCCAGCGGCATGTCCAGCGCCAGCCGCAAGCGCGGCGGTCCGCCCGCCACGCGATTCGCCGCGAATCCCTTCTTCGCGGCATCGATGGCCTGTCTGGGATTGGCGCGCACCGCATTCATTCGCTCGATGACCTCATCGAAGGTCCAGGTCTGCGTGCGGTCGGCGGGCTTGACCATGGACAGCGTGCGCGACAGGCCGGCGACCTTGAGCCGTGACGTCGCCGTCGCTTTGGCCGCTTTCATCAGCGCGGTCTCACCGTAGAGCGGTCGGCCGTCGACGACGACCAGTTGAACCTCCCGTTCCGTGGCGGCCAGGACCGTGGCAAACGGATCAGCGCCTTTGCTCGCCTTGATGACGACGACATCCGCCAAGGCCTCCGGCTGCAGCCGCCCCGCCTGCAGCCCCCACGGCTGGGCCAGCGCATCGCCGGGAATCGAGGTGACCATGCGGACCAGATCGAACGCCGACAGGCCCCAGCCCGAGGCCTTGCTGACGAGCGCGGCCACCTTCATCTCCCCCAGCACATTGCGGGTCCCCGACGGTCCCCAATCGGACCCGATGCACACCGGAATGCCGGCGGCCAGCGCGGCCGGAACATCCGTCGTGCTGCCGTAGAGCCAAAGATTGGAGAACGGCGACCAGACGATGGCGCCGGGCTCCGCCCAGGCAGCGTAATCCGCAGGACTGACGGCATTGGTATGAATCGCAATCAGCCCGCGTTGAAGGCATCCGCATTTGAGGACGCTCTGGTATTCCCGCTGCACCAGCGATTGGGCCTGGCCCTCGGCGCAGTGATAGATGAAGCTGGCCCCCGCCTTCATCTGCGTGGCCCGCCGCGCGAGCTCCTCGGGCTTGAGCGTCAGCGTCGAGCACAGCACCTGATTCGACGGCACGCTGCCCCCGAAGGTCTCGTCCTCCACATTGCGCACCAGCCAGTGATCCAGCGGTTTGTTCTTGGGCGGTGAGCCCTGGATGCTGGTGGTGCCGCCAATGAGCGCCCGCACCTCGGCATAGGCCAGCAGTTCTTCCGGCGCCGCTTCGATGAAGGCATAGGCCGGCCAGGTGATGTCGGCCGCATAGGTCGGCGCGGACGGCCAGGCATCGTGATGCGGATACGGCGTGGTGCGGCCGGCCTGGGTCCACAAGGGCAAGGTCGCATAGGCCAGGTGGCTGTGCAGATCGATGAGACCGGGCAGCAGCAGGCTGTTGCCGACATTCACCACCGGTGCCTTGGCGTAGCCGGCGCTGGGGCCGGCGGCCTGGCCGCGGGTGATCCGCTCGATGCGACCATCGTCAGCGATCCACACCTTGCCGGCAAACGCCTCCTTCTCGGACGACGCCACGCTCGCATCCTGGGTCAGCGGCACCACGCGACCCGACATCACCAGACTCACAGGGCCTCCCTCATCGCGACTGTGCGGGCCCTGCGTGGCGTGCGGCGTCGCGCGGCGCGACCCTGAACAGGTCGGCCGCGCGCCTCGGGTTGGCCCGATCCGCGATGAGCTCGCAGGTCCTCGTTGGGACGAAGCGTCCGCCGTCCGACGGGCGGGGCCGGCGCGCGGACCCGACGCCGGAGCGGCATCGGGCAGTGCGCGGCAGGCGTCGACGGTGAGACGCGAAGCAACGAGTGTCCCCACGCCGCCCGGCGCGTGCGTCATCAGGATTGATGACTGCGCCCGCTCAACGGGCCGCTGGGATGACGTCGGCGTGGCTCAAGACCGCGAGCGTCGCCCCACTGCGCCGATCACGCCGAGCAGGGCCAGGCCGCCCAGCCATTGCGCCGAACGGGACGGCTCCGGCACCACGGCCAACACCCACACGCCCGGCGAGCCCACCATGGAGCCGACGCGGGTGTTGTAGGTTTCCGCCTCACCGGTCATGGCGTCGCGCGATTGGGTCGTCGACAGACTCAGCTGATCGAAACGCCCCGTCGGCAAATACCTCGTTTGATTGATCGAGAGGTTCCACACCGTCGGCAACGCGAACATGCCGGTCGCTCCGATCGAGAAGCTGGCCGTCGTTTCCACCGAGCCGCCACAGCAGGGGTCGCTGGGGCCGGGGAAGGTCAAGGTCTCGCCAACACCGCCGGCGGCCGGCACCAGGCTGAGCGAGAAGCGCAACACGTCGTTCTGCGTCGCACCGGCGGTCAGGAGCTCGGAGGTCCAGATGTCCGCCCGAATGCGGTCCGGCGCCACGATCAGGTTGTTGCCGGGATCGGCGCGAATCAGGAAGGTCTCCACATCGAAGACATCGCCCACATAGGAATAGCGGAACTCCTCGGCCTGCGCCGGCGTCGTCAACGCCAGACCCATCAACGCGGCGAGCCCCGCGCCAATGACACGGGCACGATGAAGCAATGACATGCGTCCAGTCATGAACAGCCTCCTTGAAGTCTTGTGAATGCGCGGTCGACCCGGTCGCCTGCGGCCACCCGGCGCGATGCGGCGCTCATGACGATAAGCCGCGCCCGTCCTTGCTTCCAGTGCATGCCCCCTCCACCCGGGGCGAGCATTGGGAAACGGCCGGAGCAGGCACGCCAACCGGTGATCGTTGAGACGGCTGCGCTGCGCTGAGCGCGTTGCCATTGGCCATTGCAGACAGGCCTCGCTCGACTGGCGTCTGGCGGTCGTCAAGCCGCAGGACGCATTCCATTCACACGACCGATTGCGCGAGACCAGCCGCGCCGCCAACTGGGATCAACCCGAATATCAATCCCGCGTCTCCGATATCGATTCGGGAATCGCCTCGGCCGGAAATGTGATTGGCTGCACGAATCGTCCCTGCCTACGATCCCAGCCACCTCTCAAGGCTTGTCCGGCATCTGGTCGGGCAGGACCTCCATACCAAGTCGAATGAGGAGACAAGCATGTTGAAGACCCGCCGCCATCTTCTGGGCGCTGCCGCGCTCGCCCTGACCCTCGGCCCGACGCTGGCCGCCCATGCGGCCGATGCGCCGCTGGTGCTGGGCTTCAGTCAGGTGGGCGCCGAAAGCGAATGGCGCACCGCGAATACCGCGTCGATCAAGGACGCCGCCAAGCAGGCCGGCATCACGCTGAAGTTCGCGGATGCGCAGCAGAAGCAGGAAAACCAGGTCAAGGCGATCCGCAGCTTCATTGCGCAGAAGGTCGATGTGATCGCGTTCTCGCCGGTGGTGGAATCCGGCTGGGACACGGTGCTGCGTGAGGCGAAGAACGCCAAGATCCCGGTGATCCTGACCGACCGCGCCGTCAACGTGACCGATCCGTCGTTGTATGTGACCTTCATCGGCTCGGACTTCGTCGAAGAAGGCCGCAAGGCCGGCCGCTGGGTGCTCGACTGGGCCAAGAAGACGGTGCCGCAGGGCGACGTCAATGTGGTGGAGCTGCAAGGCACGGTGGGCTCCGCCCCGGCCATCGATCGCAAGAAGGGCTTCGAGGAAGTCATCAAGGCCGATCCGCGCATCAAGATCGTGCGGTCGCAGTCGGGCGACTTCACCCGCGCCAAGGGCAAGGAAGTGATGGAAGCCTTCCTCAAGGCCAAGGACAAGAAGATCCATCTGCTCTACGCGCACAACGATGACATGGCCATCGGCGCCATCCAGGCGATCGAGGAAGCCGGGCTGAAGCCGGTCAAGGACGTGGCGATCGTGTCGATCGACGGTGTGCGCGGCGCCTTCGAAGCGATGGCCGCCGGCAAGCTGAATGTGACCATCGAATGCAATCCGCTGCTCGGACCGCAGCTGATGCAACTGGCCAAGGATGTGAAGGCCGGCAAGACGCCGCCCAAGCGCATCACGACCGAAGAAGGCGTGTTCACCGCCGACATGGCCGCTCAGGAACTGCCCAAGCGCAAGTACTGATCCGGTCCCTGCCCTCGCCGCCTGTCCATGGAGTCCCGACTTGAAACGCGAAAGCGCTGATTCACCGCTGCTGGTGCTGGAAGGCATCGACAAGGGATTCCCGGGCGTGCAGGCCTTGTCCGGCGTCGGGCTGCGTCTGTTTGGCGGCGAGATCCATGCGCTGATGGGACAGAACGGCGCGGGCAAGTCCACCCTGATCAAGGTGCTGACCGGCCTGTATGCGCCCGATGCCGGCCGCATGCGGCTGAGCGGTCGCGACATCGCGCCGCGCAGCACCGCCCAGGCGCAGGACCTGGGCATCAGCACCGTCTATCAGGAAGTGAATCTCTGCCCCAACCTGTCGGTGGCTGAGAACCTGTTCATCGGCCGCTATCCGCGTCGATTCGGCCAGATCGACTGGAAGCGCATGCGCGAACGATCGCGTGCGCTGCTGGCCGAGCTGGAGCTGGACATCGATGTGCAGGCGCCGCTGGCGCGCTATTCGCTGTCGGTGCAGCAGATGGTGGCGATCGCCCGGGCGCTCAACATCTCCGCCCAGGTGCTGATCCTGGATGAGCCCACCTCCAGCCTGGACGAGGCCGCGGTTCAGCATCTGTTCCGCGTGATGCGCCTGCTGCGTGACCAGGGCATGGCCATCCTGTTCGTGACGCATTTTCTGGAGCAGGTCTATGCGGTGTCGGACCGCATCACCGTGATGCGCAACGGCCGGACCGAAGGCGAATACCACGCGGCCGAATTGGGTCGGCTGGCGCTGGTGCAACGCATGGTCGGCCCGCATGCGGCCACCCGTGCGCAGGCGCCCGCCGACGCCGCGCCCGCGGGCGCGCCGGTGGTGCAGGCGCATGGTCTGGCGCGGCGTGGCGCGTTGCATCCGCTGGATCTGGAGGTGCGACGCGGTGAGGTGCTCGGCCTGTGCGGCCTGCTCGGCTCCGGTCGCACCGAGACCGCTCGCCTGCTCTTTGGCGCCGATGCCTCGGATGCGGGCGAGGTCGAAGTGAATGGCCGCCGGCAGCGACTGGCGTCGCCGCGTCAGGCCATCGCCCAAGGCCTGGCGTTCTGCTCGGAGGACCGCAAGGTCGAAGGCGCGGTGCTGGCCCTGTCGGTACGGGAGAACATCATCCTCGCGCTGCAGGCCCGTCAAGGCTGGTGGCGGGCGATGCCGATGCGTCGGCAGCGCGCGCTGGCAGAAGACTATGTGCGGCGCTTGGGCATCAAGACGGCCGACATCGACACCCCGATCGGCTTGCTGTCCGGCGGCAATCAACAGAAGGCGCTGCTGGCGCGTTGGCTGCTGACCAAGCCGCAATTGCTGATCCTGGATGAGCCCACCCGAGGCATCGATGTCCGGGCGAAAGAAGAAATCATGGACGAGGTGCGGCGCCTGTGCGCGTCGCCCGACGAATCGCCGGCCGCCCCAGGCGCGGGCCGCGATGCCGAGGCGGCATCGACCCGGGCCGAGGACCGGCGCATGGCGGTGCTGTTCATCTCGTCCGAACTGCCGGAGGTGCTGCGCTGCAGCGACCGAGTGATGGTGATGCGTGAACGACGGGCCGGCGGCGTGTATCCGCGCGGCGAGCTGGATGAACGATCGGTGCTGGAGGTGATTGCTGGCGATGGCGGAGCCCGACGTGATTGAATCCCTGCCCCTGCGCGTGGAACCGCCGCCCGGGCTGACGGCGCGGCTGAAGCGTTCCGGTCTGCGCGCCCTGGCCGTCAGCCGTGCGCATCCGCTGATGCGGCCGGTGCTGGCGCTGCTGGTGCTGTTGATCGTCGATCTGATCTGGCTGCCGGGCTTCTGGCATCTGGAGATCAAGGACGGCCATCTCTACGGACCGCTGATCGACATCCTGAACCGGGCAGCGCCACTGATGCTGGCAGCGCTGGGCATGAGCCTGGTCATCGCGACCCGCGGGATCGATGTGTCGGTGGGCGCGGTGGTCGCGATTGCGGCGACGGTCGCGGCCATGCTGGTCAATGCCGGCCAGCCCATCGTCGTCGCCTATGGCGCGGCCCTCGGCGCGGCGTTGCTGTGCGGCGCGTGGAATGGCGTGCTGGTCGCGGGCCTGCGCCTGCAGCCGATCATCGCCACCTTGATCCTGATGGTCGCGGGCCGCGGGCTGGCGCAATTGCTGGCCGATGGACAGATCCTGACCGTCTACCAGCCGGGCTTCTTCGTGCTGGGTGGTGGCTACTGGCTGGGCCTGCCGGTCTCGCTGTGGGTGGTGGGCGTGGTGGCGCTGGCGACGACCGCGCTGCTGCGCAAGACCGCGCTGGGCCTGTTCATTCAGGCGGTCGGCCTGAATCCGGTCGCGTCGCGGCTGGCGGGCTTGCGCACCGGCACGCTGATCTTCGGCACCTATGTGTTTGCGGCGGCCTGCGCGGGGCTGGCGGGATTGATGATCGCCTCCAACATCAAGAGCGCCGATGCCAACAATGCCGGGCTGCTGCTGGAGCTGGATGCGATCCTGGCGGTGACGCTGGGCGGCGCGTCGCTGGCGGGCGGCAAGTACCACCTGGCCGGCAGTCTGGTGGGGGCGCTGATCATCCAGACGCTCACCACCACCATCTATTCCTTGGGCGTGCCGCCCGAGATCAACATGGTGGTGAAGGCCATGGTGGTGTTCCTGCTCTGCATCCTGCAATCCAGCGAATGGCCGCCGATGGCCCGTCGCGCCTGGCAGGCGCTGCGCACCGATGCGCCCGCTCAGGGAGACCGCCGATGACCCGCTGGCTGCACCATCCGGCCTTCAGTGCCCAGGTCACGGTGGCCTTGCTGTTGCTGTTGCTGGTCGCTGGCGGCATCCACTATCCCGGCTTCGCCGCGCCGCAGGTCATGCTGAACCTGCTGATCGACAACGCCTATCTGCTGGTCCTGGCGGTGGGCATGAGCCTGGTGATCCTGTCGGGCGGGATCGACCTGTCCGTCGGTGCGGTGCTGGCCTTGTCCACCACGGTCGCGGCCTGGTTGCTGCAGCAGGCGCAGTGGTCGGCCTTCGCCGTGATCCTGGTCGTGCTGACGGGCGGTGCCCTGTTCGGCGTGCTGCAAGGCGCGCTGATTCACTTCTTTCGATTGCAGCCATTCATCGTCACGCTGGCCGGCATGTTCCTGGCGCGCGGGCTTTGCTATGTGATCAGCGTCGACTCGATCACCATCAGCGAGCCCAGTTTTGTCGAGATCTCGCAGACCCAATGGCAGGTGCCGGGCGGGTTCGTGTCGCCCAGCGCGGTGATTGCGGTCGTCGTGCTGGCTGCGGGCATCTGGCTGGCGCATCGCAGCGCCTTTGGGCGCGCGGTGTATGCGCTGGGCGGCAATGAGCAATCGGCGCTGATGATGGGCCTGCCGGTCGGACGCACCAAGCTGCTGGTCTATGGTGTCAGCGGCTTCTGCGCGGCGCTGGCCGGATTGCTGTTCGGCTTCTACATGCTGTCCGGCTATGGCCTGCATGCGCAGGGCGCGGAGCTGGATGCGATCGCGGCCGTCGTCATTGGCGGCACGATGCTCAGCGGCGGTTACGGCTATGTGGCGGGCGCGCTGTCCGGCGTGCTGGTGCTGGGCGTGATCCAGACGCTGATTGCCTTCGACGGGACGCTCAGCTCCTGGTGGACCAAGATCGTGATCGGCGCCCTGCTGTTCGTGTTCTGCGTGGTGCAGCGCTTGTTGGCGCGGCCGGTGGCCGCCACCGGCTGAGCGCGGCGGCCCTCGCCTGGAGCGGAATGAGCGAGGGGTCGATCTCGGCCTCATGCGCGTCCAGATCGGGTCTCTCGTCGCCTTCGTGCGCGTCTGGTAGACGGATGTCGCCGGAAACAGGCCGGCGGATGACGCGCGATCTCGGGTCAGGTGAGGTCGTCAGGACGCTCGCGAACGCAGCTCCGCGGCATCAACGCTCCCTGCGGAGATCACCGGTCCGGTCGGGGCACCGGAGGGCGATCCGCCTGCCGGCTCCAGGCTGACGGCGAACGCCTTCACGCCGGTGAGCAGATCCGCGCGCAGCACGGTGGTGGCGCGCTCGCCTGTCGTGACCAGTCCCAAGGAGGCCGGTCTGCCGTCTGTGGACACCGCCCACAGTTCCAGCGCTTGCGCGGAATCGATCGTCACCGGCCCCAATGGCTTGAGCACCAGCGCCTGGCCATCATGCGACACGCTGGCCACGAAACCCGTCTTGATCGACGACTGACCTTCCGGCGTTCCGTGCAACACCACCACCACCGGCGCTTGCGGGGCGACCGGTCGCAGCAGCACCGCGCCCAACATCAAGGAGGCGGCCAAAGCGACGGCGCTGAGGCCCTGCCAGAATCGTGGTGCCTCACCCCGTCGAGCAGACCGCGATCGTTCTGCATCAGGCATTTGAGACTCATTGGCCGACACCGATGTCTGACGCTGAAGCGCGTCCCACACACGATCCGGCGGCTGAACCGGCGGCGTGACATCGGCCAGCAGCTGGAGTTGGTCGCCCCAGCGTGACACGGCGGAAGCGAGCGCAGGATGCGCAGGCAGCAGCCGTTCAAACCGCCGCCGCGCACCACCACGCAACGCGCCCAGGGCGTACTCGGCGGCCAATCGGTCGGCACGCTCAGGATGTCCGTAGTCCATCAGTGTCCCCTTGCCTGTTGACCGACGTCACGGACCGCGCGGTCCAGGCAGTGCTTCAGGCTTTGAAGTCCGCGCCGCGCCCAGCTTTTCACTGTGCCCAGCGGCTGACTCATGTGATGCGCCACTTCAGCATGAGACAAGCCCTGGTAATACGCCAGAGCCAGGCAACTGCGTTGCTCCCCGCTCAGCTGCCGCATGCAGCGCGCCAGATCATGGGCTTGTGACGCGCGGTCCAGCAATTCCAAGGGACCCGGTTCGTCGCTCGCCAGATCCGTCAGCACATCGGTGTCGTCCACATCCTGAGCCGCCATGTGCGTGTCGGGCAATCGGGTGAGCGTCGTGGGCTGGGCGGCTTGGCGACGCAGACTGTCGATGGCGCGATGTCGGGCCATGGTGCTCAGCCAAGGCAGCACCCGCCCTTGGTCGCTGTCATAACGTGGCGCCTGTCGCCAGGCGGCCAGGAAGACCTCCTGCAGGATGTCTTCGGCGGCGCTCCGATCCTTGTTGATCCGCAGCACGATGGCAAACATCAGCGGTCCAGTGATCTCATACAGGGTTTGGAAGGCGCGTCGGTCCGCAAGGGCCACGCGCCGCATCAAGGCGGCCAGTTGCTCGTCTCGCGGGGTCCAGCCAGGCCGCGCCTCGCGCGGCGCGTCGGAGAGCGCCGCTTCTCTGGGGAAACTCATGGCGCAACCCCTTGGGTTCCCAACGGCCGATCGCGGCCGACGCGGCATACGGTCTGGCTCAAAGTCCGCACTCCACGGCGACGTCGGCGCTCATCCGACGCCTCAACTTCAAACAGGTCATGTTGGAATCTCCTTCGATGAATCGTGAATTCAGGCCGCCGGCGGGCGGCCACGTCAATGGCGCCGCACGGGCCGCGGTTGACGATCGTGCCCATGCCGGCGCTTCGTCCGCCAGGTGCTTGACGCAGCCACGTTCTCAACCGCCCAGTCCCAGAAGCTGCAGATCAAACACGCGCTCGACGAGCCACACTGCGGCAATCGCAGCCACCACGGCAGAGCCGCCCATCAGCAGCCAGGAAGGGTAGCCGCGCCAACGGCGCCACCACCACAACAACGGCACCAGCGCGCCGACGATTGCCAGTTGTCCGACTTCCACCCCCAGGTTGAACAGCAACAACGGCCCCACCAACTCCGACTTCGCCAACCCGATGTCCCTCAAGGCATTGGCAAAGCCGAAGCCATGGACCAGGCCAAACAGAAAAGTGAAGCGCCAGCGAGACGCCACGATGAGCGGCCGAAGGTTGTTCAGCGCCGCCAGCAGCACACTCAGCGCGATCAAGCTCTCCACCCATCGGGAAGACGGCTGAACCTCATCCAGCACGGCCAGCCCCAGCGTGATCGAATGCGCCACGGTGAAGGCCGTGACGACCGCGAGCACCCGACCCAGCGCGGACCGCCAGTGTTCTGCCGGAACCCATGCGCCGGCTTCGCGTCGCAGCACCGAGGGCAGCAGCAACACCACCAGGAACAGCACATGATCCACGCCGATCCAGATGTGGTGAACTCCGTCCTGGAAAATGCGCATCCAGCCATGGTCCGACGTGCCCTGCTCGCTCGTCGCCCCGGCGGGTCCGTGCCAGCTCAGCGATAGCGCGGCATCCCCTGGCGCCACCACGGTGATCCGCTGCGCGCCGGCTTGCTGCCACGACAGCACGCCTCGATGCGTCGGATCACTGACGGCAAACAATCGGTAGGTCAACGTCGCTTCGGCAGGCGCGGCGCTGCAGGTCCAACGCCTCTGCAGGACGGCGTAACGCCCATCGCTGTGCCGCTCCAACTGCAGCGCTTCGGCGTCCCCGGGCTTGCAGGGCTGCCGGGTCGCATCCTGGATGCGCCAGACCATGTTCTGATCGATCAACGACTGGATCTCGGCGTGCCGACGTCGCACTTCCCCCCAGGTCAACTCCCCGTTGCCGTCCTGGTCCAGCACCAATTCGCGGTCGAGGTCCCTCAATGCGACATCCACTCGCACCGTGACACCGGTGGGATCGTGGCGAACCTGCAGATAGGCATCGCTCGCCTTGTGCGCAAACGCCGTGGGAATGGCGAGGATCAGGAGCAACACCACGAAACAGAACCGGCGCAGCAGGGTCTGGCCCGCAGGAGCGCGATGCATAGGGCGATGACGCTTCTGTGCGTTCATTCGGCTGCTTTCAGACGATGATCGCGCCATCCCTGCTGGCGCACCAAGTCCATCACAGGCTTCGCGGCCTCAGGCCGGCCAGCCGCCCTCGCTGCACGGACGAGCAACACCGCGTCGGCAGGTTCGCGTTGCTGCGTCCAGTTGATCAGGGCCTGTTGCAACGCCATGGCGGCGTCGTGGCGCACGTCGAGCGCAAAGCGCGCACGCTCGCGCGCGTGGGTGCTGTCCGCGCGCAGCGCGGCTGCGTCGAAGCGGGCCTGCAGCTGCTCGGCCGCACGGGCGGCCTGCGGCGCGCCCGACCGCTGCCAGGCGATGGCCAGCCGGAGCAGCAACGCGTCGGGGAGTTCATCGGCTCGGTCCGGCGACCAGGCGCCGGCATCCCGACGACCCAAGGCCACTGAGGCGGCCTCGGCAGGACGTCCACGATCCAGCAGCCAGTCGGCATAAGCCGCGCGCACATACACGCCATCATCCAGCGCCAAGGCGCTGGCGAACAGCGTTCCCGCCTCCGACCGACCCTCGCGCTCGGCACACTCCGCGCGCAACAAGGCAAGCCAGGCATGCGGCGCGCCGGGGCGCCGATCCAGCGCTTCCATTTGTCGCAGGCTGTCGTTGCCTCGGCCCTGCAGACTGTCCAGTTCTGCCAGGCAAGCCTGACCGTGGATGGACGAGAGTGGCGGTGCCGCGAGCCGCTCACATCCGCGCCGGGCTTCCTCCCACCGCCCCATCATCTGGAGCAAGGCCGCACGGGTCAGGATGGCCTGGGCCGTCATCGGCGTCGGCAGATGCGGCGAGGTCAGGACACGATCCAGCTCGGACAAAGCGCCGTTGAAATCGTGTCGGGCTTGCAGCACGGTCGCCTTGAGCAACCTCACCGCAGGAGGCATGGCGGCCTCGTTCCACCATGGTTGAAGCCAGGCCTGGGCGGTGCCCAACTCGCGCGGATCGCCATTGCGCCGGGCTCGCTCGATCGCTTCACGCGCAGCGGCTACGGCTTGTGCCAGATCATGAGGCCGCTCGGCCAGCACGCGCTGAGCGAGGCGTTGGCGAGCGCGCTCATCCGGCGATACGGCCCGGAGTGGGAGACGCTCCACCACCTCATCGTCGCTGCGGGGCGTGACCGGCTCAGCGCCCGCCACGCCCTGCATCGCCGTCCAGACGGCAGTCAGCATCGCCAGCACAGCGGGTCGGCCCGAAGCCTTCTTGCGCTGCGCCCTTCCAGCCGGGCCAATCAACTGACAGGCACCGGCTCGTCGGTGTCGGTCGCGGGCGGCACGGTGACGTTGTCGGCAGTCAGCGGCTCGGCGATGTCACTGGCGGTCTGTGAGGTGGTCAGCGTGAACTGCGTGTAAGCCGTCGCGGAAGCCAACGCGCTGTCCGGAACCGATGTGGCCATCGGTGGGCTCGTGCCCGCCGAGCCGTCGTTGCCTCCTCCGCCGAAACAGCCACAGGAGAGTGCGGCCACGGCGAGCGCGGACATCCAGGTCAGCGCGGCGCGAACGCGCTGGCGATGCTCAACGGGCACGGAGGCCTCGGTCCTGCCACTGCAGGTGTGCGGGTGCTGCATGTCGATCTCCCGGGTCAACGTGTACCGCCAATCGGCGTGTAGAGATAGGGGAAGCCAGGCAGAAGCGGCACCACGGCCTGGTCGACCGCGTCATGCAACTTGAACGCCGTCGCGCCCAGCGGCACGGCGGACGGCTTGCAGGCGGCGCCGAACCCAAGGGCGTTCTGGTCGCCATTGGCCATGCACAACCCCCCCATCACCGCCACCAGGGAGATGTCCACCACGTCGTCCTTGGGGCGACGGCCATTCGGGTAGCCGGCGTTGTCCGTGCCGCCCGCAAGCAGATTCCCCACCACGCCCAGGCGGTTCTGCTGGGCAAAGGGTGTCGCCGCGATGCTGGTGTTCAAACGCAGTTGCTCGGAGGGCACCACGGTCACCGGCTTGTTCACCGATGGAATGCCGGTGAGGAACGTGGTCACCAGGTCATTGCGCGGCAGATTGGTGGGCGCGGTTCCCGGCAGATTCAGTACGGCGGACAGCAACGCAGGCAGCGTCGGATTCGTCACATAGTTGGCGAACTGTGCGTCGTCCTTGGGTTTGGACGAATTGAATCGGTCCTTGTCCGGCAGACCAATCACCACCTCATTCACCAGGGGCATGCCGAGTCGGGAGACCTGCACCCAGGCTCCGCCGGCCTTGTCACCGGACTGATGCCCCGCTTTGGGCGCTGGATCCAGCAATCGGGCCTGGCGCAGGCTGGCGGTGGTCCATGCGCCAATCACGGGATCATTGCCTGCGACCAGGCAGCTCTTGTGCACCTCCAGCGCCAGCGTGGTGACGTTCTTGTCTTCCAGCGTGTTGGCCGCCGCATTGATCTTGCTGGGGTCGGTGATCACCTCCACCGGCGCGTTGACCAGGTCGAAGATCGTGCCCAGGTTGACCGCAAACGGATCCTTGCGCTGGCCGACGAACACCTTGCCGGGCTGGCTGCACCCGGGAATGTTGACGGCGTAGATGTGCTTGGCCGCATAGGCGGGGTAATCCGCAATCGTCTTCAGACCGATGTTGTCCACCGGCTTGTCGAAGGTCGCGCTGCCCGAACTGCTGGTGATGGCGGCGCGAGTGCCCGATCGGCGATCGCCGCGAACGATGTCGACGGTGAAGGTCTCATTCAGATTCAGCGCCGCCGCCTTCGGATCGGAGACCGTGCCGGACTGGATGAGCGGAATGGGAACGGTCTTGTCTCCAATCGTCAGCGCAGTCGCCTTCAAGTTGTTCTTGAAGCGGAATTGAAACGTGATGTCCTCTTTGGCGTCGCCGTTGTTGTCGATGTGGATCTCATAGAGGGCGTTGGGATCCAGCGAAAAATAATTCGGTCCGCCGTACGCGTCCTGCAGTGGCAGGTAGTTGGCGATGAGCGTGACGTAGTCCGTCCGGCCCGTTTCATAGCTCATGAACAAGTAGAAGTCACTCGCGTCCACTTTGGGGACCGTGGTGATGAACGGTGCCTCTCGGTGACTGGAGGCGAAGGCGCCACTGGCGCAGCAAGCCACAGCCGCCAGACAGATGGCGCGCAGACGTGTCAATCGGATCGATGTCATCAGCAGCTCCTCGGTTGAACAGGAAGGTGGGACGGATCCCCAGGGCCAACGGCTTTCCCTGCTTGCCTATACGCGGCTCGCCGTGATCTGGATGCAGTCCTCGCAAAAAAAACGATGCCCTTTGATGGGCTGGCCTAAGGCAGCTCGGCATCACTTCCGCGAGCGGAGATGACCCTGATTCGAGATGGCGCCAGGCGCAAGTCGCAGCCATGGCGGGCGCTATGGCGAGGATTTGCGACGCCACGGACCGCCCGAAGCAGGGTCAGCTCGCCCGCGAGGGTTTACACCGAGCTTCCCTAGCCTAGCGCGCGGTCCCGCACCGCGGGAGATGACGTCGGGTCATTCAGGGACAGCGCACCCCGGCCCGAACGGCGCCGGCCAAGGGACGCCCCCGGAGGCGGCGATGAATGGGCCCCTTCAAAAATCAGCATTCTGCTGATGGCCCCTTGCGCGCCCGCCGCGCACCATGCCGTCGTCGCTCCCTCCCGAAGGATGACGCCATGAAGATCGCTCCCCGTCGACCGGCCCTGAGCCCGTCTCCCGCAGCGGCAGGCGCTGAAGCGTCCGATGTGCATGCTGACGCCGATGTCGTCGTCGGCAGCCTGCCCGGCGGCACGCAGGTGATGGCGGCCAGCGTCGCCACCGGCCGCGCGATGTTGGGCACCGTCGACGACTATGTGCGTCGCCAGTCGCCATTCGATCGACAGGCTCGGGTCAACCTGCGCCGCGAGGTCGTCGAGGTCACCCCCACGATCTATCTGGATTACGTCACCGCGCAGGTGATGGCCTGGTCACCGGCGGAGCTTCAATCCCTGCGCGCCATCGTGACGGCCGTCGCCGACCTGTTTGCGTCCTTGTCGCTGCGCCTGCCGGACGTGATCCGGGTGGTGAAGACCACCGGGCAGGAAGAAGGCTACGCCGCCTACACAAGGCGCCAGGACACCATCGTGCTGCCCGCCAACATGGTCGCCAGCACCCAGACCGCCGCCAGCTACGGCGATCCGCTGCATCCCGCTGACGACCTGTCCTACCTGCAGAACGTCTTCATCCACGAGTGCTTCCACCTCTTCAGCAAGAACCATCCGGCGCAGCGCCTGGCGCTCTACCACGCGGTCCACTACCAGGTGACGCCGCAACCCATCGAGCTGCCCGACGTGCCCTGGGGACCACCCGGTCATCAGGCACCGATGCGGGAGCTGCGCATCACCAATCCCGATGAATCCGGACTGGATGTCTACATCGACATGCAGGTGCCCGTGTCACCGATCGCGCCGACGGGCGCGCCGAGTCGTGACGCCGACGATCCGGCCTTGATCGTGCGGCGCTCGCTCGCGCCGCTGCTGCTGGCCGATCGCCCTTACGACGGCGGCGTGTTCTTCGACTACCTGCACTGGTGGTTCCTGGCCATCACCCGCGACCCGAGCGGACGATGGGTGCCGATGCTCGACGCCCGCGGCCAGCCGCTGCTCTACGACAGCGCGCCGTTGATGTCGCAATACCTCTCGCTGGTCACCGACAACTTCACGCAGGAGATCTTCCAGCCGGATGAGATCCTGGCGCAGAACTTCGTGCTGATGGCCAACCAGCCCAGCCTCGACATCCTGTCCACCCTGCGCCGCACGCTGTCGGCGACGCCGGACCCGTCATGATCGGTTCATCCGCCGCGTCCAGCGTACCGACGCTTTCCTGCCCCGTCCTTGACCGGAGGTTTCCATGACCCCATCGACGATCGACCCTGTGCCGCTGTCGGCCTATCCGTCCTTCAAGCCGGTGAACGGGCCGCCGCCCGCGATGCCCGCCGCCTGGGCCGCGACCGTGTTGCTGCATCCTTTCAGTCCGCCGCTCTCCACCGATCCGAAGCCGGACAACCCGTTCTTCCAGCTCTGCACCGCCAACGTCAAGTACGTGGCCGGCAGCTACCTGTCGGCGCAGGTCACGGGCACCGACTACGGCCAATGGTGGTACGTCATCACGCCGGACCAGACGCTCCTGTCCACCGATGGCGGCCGCCAATGGACGCCGGTGAACCTGGGCTGGACGCTGCCCAAGGACTGGTACGGCGCGCAAGCCGACAACGCCGCCTGCGCCGGATCGTCGCCGCTCAACTGGATGAGCCCGCAGCCCGTGGACTGGTGGAAGGTGCCGGTCCCGATCCCGCAATCGCCGCCTGCCGCCACCTGGATGTGGTTCGATTCCAGCTCCAGCGCGCCGGTGCGGATGATGTTCGGCAACGGCCCGCCGAAGCCCACGCTCGGCGACCCGACCCAGCTGGCGTTCTTCCAGATGTGGTCCTTCAGCTACTTCCCCAGCTTCCAGTCGTATGCCAGCGCCGAGGCGGCGCCGCCCAAGCCGAGCACCTTCGAAGCCGCAGCGATCCCCGGCTTTGCTGTCGGCAACCCGAACGGCTATGAGCTGTTCACCTGGAACACCAACTTCGGCATGACCGCCTTCATGACCCCGGTGAACGGCCACTTCAATCCATTGCCCACACGGGTGCTGTATGTGTGGAAGGACGATGCCGACTACCGCGTCTACAGCGATCGCGCGCAGGACACGCTGATGCTGTTCACCTACAACCCGGACGATCCCCAGCACACCCAGTCGCAGACGGCGCTGCTGACCGGACCGGCACCGGCCGGGACCACGCCGCCGCCCGAGAGCGCGACCGGCTTCCTGATCACGAGCTTCGAGGGGGCGCCGTCCACCTGCCTGGGCGGCAGCCAGTTCCCCTTCCCGCAGGAGCCGCCGAACTGGATCTCCATTCCCGGCGTCGAGGGTACGATCCAGGCGACCATCTCCGGCAATCCGGTGATCGCGCCCAACACGACGGTCACGATCTGCTCGGTGCTGTTCCCGCCGGCGCCGCCCAACTATCCGGAGGCCACTTACCTGTGGACCTGGTATGCGCCGCAGAACGCCAGCGGCACGCAGAGCCGGCCGATCACCTTCATGCAGTCGCAATCGGGCGTGAACCTCGGCACCAGCCTGGCGCTGGCGGACTACTACTTCTACGAGAACTTCAGCCAGCCCATCAATCCGGGCAACTTCGACATCCCGTCGGTGTGCAGCGTGCAGACGCGCAACTTCGGGTTGCGCCGCCGACTGCCCTGAGCACCGGGCGACGGTCGACTGACCGTCGCCTGGGCGGGCCGCTTCGGCGGTCCGTTCGGCTGCGCCTTTTTCAGCCTTTTTCGGCCATTTCGCCTTTTCGATGAGCCGGCTTCTTGCCGGCTCGGCTCGCTGTGGCTACTTGAACAGGGCGTTGACCTGACCGAAGAGCCGCATCCACTTGGACTGAAAGTCGGACTGCTGCTGGAGGTGGAATTCCGTGTAGCGGTTGTTCTCCAATTCGGGCCGAGGCAGCGGCGCACGATCCAGCGCGGCATGGCGCCGGTCGACCAGCACACGGGCAGTGAGCAGGTCCGCCACCGGGGGCGGCAGGTCGACATGCACCGCCGCGAGGTACGCGGCGATCGTGGTGTGGTCGCTGGTCACCAGATTGACGCCGTCGGACACATTGGGCGGCACGTGCGATTGCAGCGCTTCCACCGAGCTCCGCGCTGCCGTCAGCTGATCGCCCAGCACCACGTTCTTCGGCAGGCTGTTGGACACGCCGCCCATGTGGCTGGACGCCAGCGAGGCGTACTTGTCGGTGGTCGCGCCGACATACAGCGCCTCCAACTGGCGTTGCAGCACCGCCACGGTGGCGTAAGTCATGCGTAGGCGAGCCACGACCTCGCGATCCGCCTCGCTGCTGGCGGCTCCCTCGCAGAACCCGAGCGAGCTGAACAGCAGATCCAGCCATTCAGCCGTGCTGCCGCGCCAGTACGCGTCCTTCTTGGCTTTCTGAACATCGTCCGAGTTCTCCAACCGCTTGGCGAGATCGACAGCCACGTTCAAGTAACGCTGCAATCGGTCGACGAATTCGCCCACTTCGGCATGAAGCTTCGGGGAGCCGGTGGTGCCGTCGTGATCCGCCACCGCGCGAGCGAGCCCCTGAGCCCTGACCCCGTTCAGCGCGCTCGACACATGCCGATCGATCATCTTTCCTGCCAACCGGAAGGCCGTGCCGCCGATGAACTCGAGCGAGGCCCGTCCACCCTCCTGCGGTTTGAGGCGCACGCCAACCACCGGTGGCCGGCCGTTCGTTTCCAGCTTCTCCTTGCCTGGCCGGACGGCTGTGGTGACCTCACCGAGCAGCTGAAAGACGGCTGTCGCCATCTTGCCGATCTGTTCATCGCCGAGCTCGCTGAATCGTCGGTCTTCGCTGCTCAGGCGCTTCTGAGCGAGCAGCCAGGTGCGCCGCTGGGTCAAGGATTCGACCAATGCCTCTGGTGAGTCGATGTCCGCATGCTGGTTGAAATGCAGTCCCAGGTCGTAGATGGGCTCCATCTGCGTGTCGATGGCCTCTTCCTCGACGCCGAAAATTGTCGAGACCGCATTCACATCGGGTCCCATGCCGTAGACCACCAGATCCGCGTGCAGCGTCTCCACGACGGTGGCATCGCCCCCGTTCTGCCCTCTTTCTCCGACCTGGATCTGAACGCCGTCCGCGCCCACCTGAGCCGCCAGGTAATCATGGCCGACGACGGTGATGACACCTTCCTTGGTGATGCGTTTGGCGTCGGATGGGCTTTGGTTCCTCATCACCTCGTTGTAGCGCCCCTCGACATACTCGTTGTCGGTGCCCTTCAGGAAGTAGGGGCGCTTGGTGCCCGGCGCCCGGCCGCCGCTGCCAGGTTGGGTGCCGGTGATCCAGTAGATCGGATTGACCCTCAGGCGCGAGTACTCGCGCAGCACCGTGGACATGACATCGATGGCCGCATTCGGCCCGATCACGGCGATCGAGCGGATGTCGCCGACTCTGATCTCGTCGTCAACCATGGCCCGCTGAAAGCGGTCCATGTCCATCAGCCGCGGCACCGGCTTGGCGCCTGTCGTCTGGTTGGCAGGCAGTTCGGGCTGGCCACCGTCCCAGGTCACGTTGTCGGGCTGCTTGTGTTTGCCGATGCCCAGGCCGGCGATCACCTTGCGCGCATGGAAGACCTGATCGTCCGTCGTGGTGATCTTGAAGAAGTGGCCCGACACGTCGCGGGTCACCTCCTTGATCGCCAGCGGCTTGACATGCGGCCACCGCTTGAGCACCGCTTCAATGCGCGCCGACAGCGCCGCCCTGGGCGCCAGGCCGCCCTCGGCGTCCAGCAAGTCACGCCCCTGATAGCCATCGGGCGCGATCATGTGGAGCGGATGGTTGACGACGCCGGTGCTGCCGCGTTCCTCCTTCCACGGCTGGGTCTGGCCGATGATGACGGTCGAGTCGGGATCCAGCGAGCGGCCCTCGGTCGCGAGGTAGTAGGCGACACTGGCGCCCGCGCCGAGGATGGCGACAGGAAATGCGTTCGGCAAGTGGGCCAGATCGGAGGCATCGCTTCTGGCGAGGTGTCGTGCCAAGCCTTCCTTCTCGTCGGCGTGCTGGCCTTCCTTCAGGTTCTCGACCGTCTCCGGCGCGCTCTCACCGTCCAGCTGAATCGCACCGGTCAGGATCAGGTGTCGCCGCGCATCGAAATAGAACTGGGCCAGGTGTTGAGGATCTCGCAGGTCGATCGTGCCGTGATCCGCCTGGCTGGACTGTAGGGCCTCCAGCAACTTCTTCAGCCGGGAGTACGTCTTGAGGTATTCGAGCACCTGGGCAGCACGTTGCTTCTCGTCGGACGTCTGCCCCTTGCCGGAATCCTGGCATTCGAGCAAGGACAACGACTGCTCGTTGGCCAGGATGGCGTCGTGCACCTGCGGCGCAAAACTCCACACCTCGTCCTTCTCCGTGCGAACCTCTCCATCGGGCCTGCGGAAGGCGATCCGGCGCTGCGCCACCGGAGGCTTCGCGGCTGCTCCGAAGATCGCCTCGATGCACCGTCGTTGCGCCGCCATGTAGGGACTGTCGTCGATCGACGTCGCGGCTGGCGCGGCCGCAGACGGCGCATCGTTCGTCACGGCGGCGATGGACTTGGCGGCCGGGCCGGTGCCCGACATCTCGGCGTTGCGGGGCGTGCGATCCTGGTGCGGCATGGCGGCGGTCGGCAGCTGGCGAGCGGCGGGATGCCGCGCTCTGGTCGCCACTGTCGGGGCCGCCGCGCAGACGGTCCATCAGCCCAATGCCGAGAATGCGCGGCGCAAAGTCCGAGAGGCTCATTGCCGGGACCCACCGGCATCGCCCACGACCGACGCTCGGCCTTCTCAGCCGCGGTGTTCAGGTCGCCGCCTCAAGCGCGCTCCGCTGCCCCCAGCTCCGCCGCCACACCCCGCACCTCCTGCAACAAGGCCCGGGCCCCGGGCGACAGCAGATGCCCTTCCCGCGTGATGATGCCGAAGGCGTCCATGGCACAGGGCAGCTCGATCGGCAGGATCGCCAGCGCATTCAGCGAGGCGTAGTACCGCGCGACTTCCAGCGGCATGACATGCAGCGCATCGGTCTGCTGCAGCAGCGCGGTGATGACCAGCAGCGCCGTGGTGTCGACCACGTCGGCCGGCGGCTCCAGCGCGGCACGGCGGAACATCAGCTCCCAGCGATGGCGCAGCACGCTGCCCGGCGGCGGCAGGATCCACGGCTGGCGCGCCAGATCCGCCAGCGCCAGATCGCGACGCGCCAGCAGAGGATGGCCCAGCCGCGCCACGGCGCAGGCGGGCTCGCCGCTCAGCTCTTCATAGTGAAGGCCGCCGGCACCGTCTTCTTCGAGGATGCGGCCGATCATGAAGTCCAGCTCGCCGCGCTGCAGCAGGCTCAGCAACACCTTGCTGGTCTCCATCTGCACCGCGATGCGCAGCAGCGGCGCCGTCGCCTTGATGCGGGCGATCGCCCGCGGCAGCAGCTGCATGCCCGGCGTCATGATCACGCCGACATCGACCTGCCCCGTCAGGCCCTTCTTCAGCGCGACGATGTCCTCATGCGCCGCCGCCAGACTGCTCAGCGCCATCCGCGCATGGCGGATCATGGTTTCGCCGAACACCGTCGGCTCCATGCCGCGCGGCAGCCGGTCGAAGAGCCGCACCTCCAGCATGTCCTCCAGGTCCTTCAGCTGCTTGGACGCCGCCGGCTGGGTCATGCACAAGGCTTCCGAGGCGCGATGGATGTTGCGGTGATCGTCCAGCGCGATCAGCAGCAACAGCTGGCGGGTCTTCAGACGCGCGCGCAGGAACCAGTTGGGATTGGGGACGTCATTCATTCAATCAAGCCAGGTCCACGATGCCCTGGGTGGACAACACACTGCTGAGGTCATCGCCGGTTTCCTGCAACTGCACCAGCGTCGCCTGTCGCGCCGCCAGCGGATCGCGGTCGCGGATCGCCGTCAGGATGGCCTTGTGACGCGGCAGCGACAGCTCATGGGTGTTGGGCAACTGGCTGCTCAGGACGATGGATTCCCGCAGCGCCAGCGACAGCATGTTGCCGATGTAGGCGATCAGATCATTGCCCGTGGCCTCCGCAATCCGGCGATGGAAGGCCAGATCCGGCTCCAGCAGCTCCTCCACATCGGTCGCGGCCTCCATGCCGGCAAAGGCGGCTTCGATCTGCTGCAGTTGGTCCTCGGTCGCCGCCCTGGCGGCCAGCGCGGCGGCGGCGGGTTCGAAGATCCGGCGCACTTCCATGAGCGTGTTGAGGAACTCCTGCTGCGGCTTGGTCTGGATCAGCCAATACAGCACATCGGGATCCAGCAGATGCCATTCATTGCGCGGCCGCACCAACGCGCCCGCACGCTGACGCGACACCACCAGCCCCTTGGCGACCAGCACCCGCACCGCCTCCCGCAACACCGGTCGACTCACCTCATAGCGCTCCAGCAATTGAGGCTCGGGCGGCAGTCGGTCGCCGGGCTGGAGCTCGCCGGACACGATCGCCAGCCCCAGTTCGCTGACGATGCGGCCATGCATGCTCTTGGCCGCGGACGGCGTGCGGCGATAGGTGGAGTGGTCGGCGCGGGTTTTCATCGGGCGGCAGGCTATCACGGGTGCTGCCGGTCCCTGGCCTGGCATCAGCCAGGGAAGGTGTAGGCGGTCTTGACGGTCGTGTAGAACTCCCGCGCATAGCTGCCCTGCTCGCGCGGGCCGTAGCTGGACCCCTTGCTGCCGCCGAAAGGCACGTGATAGTCCACACCCGCCGTCGGCAGGTTGATCATCACCATGCCGGCTTCGGCATGCAGCTTGAAGTGGGCCGCATGCTTGAGCGACTGGGTGCAGATGCCGGCGGACAGGCCGAACTCGGTGTCATTGGCCACGGCCAGCGCTTCGTCGTAATCCTTCACCCGCACCACGTTGGCGACCGGGCCGAAAACTTCCTCGCGGCTGATGGTCATCTGATTGGTCGTCTCGGTGATCAGCGCGGGCAGTTGATAGAAGCCCTGCGTCGCGCGTTCGACCACCTCGCCGCCCCAGACCAGGCGACCGCCCTCTTTCTTGGCGATGTCGACGAAGCGCAGGTTCTGGTCCAGCTGGCGCTGATCCACCACCGGCCCGATGTCGGTGCCGGTCTTGAGCGCATGGTCGATGGTCAGCGTCTTGAGCTTGGCCACCACCGCATCGACGAACCGGTCATGGATGCCTTCGGTCACGATCACCCGGCTGGACGCGGTGCAACGCTGGCCGGTCGAGAAATAGGCGCTCTGCACCGCCGAGTTCACCGCGACATTCAGATCGGCATCGTCCAGCACCACCAGCGGATTCTTGCCGCCCATCTCGGCCTGCACCTTGGCCTGTCGTCCGGCGCATGCGGCAATGATGCGGCGCCCGGTCGCGACCGAGCCGGTGAAGCTCAGCGCCTTGACCCGCGGCGAATCCACCAGCGTCTGCCCGACTTGCGAGCCCGCGCCCATCACCAGATTGAACACGCCCTTGGGCAAGGCGGTGCGCGACAGGATCTCGGCGATGGTCCAGGCGCAGCCGGGCACCAGCTCTGCCGGCTTGAACACCACGCAGTTGCCGTAGGCCAGCGCGGGCGCGATCTTCCAGGCCGGGATGGCGATCGGGAAATTCCACGGCGCGATCAGGCCCACCACGCCGACCGGCTGGCGCAGCACATCCACCGACACGCCGGGGCGCACCGAGGCCAGCGTCTCGCCGCCGCAGCGCAGCGCTTCCGCCGCGAAGAACTTGAAGATCATCGCCGCGCGATGGGTTTCGCCCATGCCTTCGGCCAGGGTCTTGCCTTCCTCACGCGAGAGCAGCCGGCCGATTTCCTCGCGCCGGGCCAGGATCTCATTGCCGACCGCATCCAGCACATCGAAGCGCTGCTGCGGCGTGCTGGCGGCCCAGCTCGGGAACGCCGCCTGCGCCGCCGCGATCGCGGATTCGGTCTGCGCGACATCGGCCTGCGCATACAGACCGATCACATCGCTGGTGTCGGACGGGTTGATGTTGGGGCGCTGCTCGACGCCCTCCACCCATTCGCCATTGATGAAGTTCTTGAAGGATTGCGTCATGTCTGGGCCTCGAAACGGCTGAAGCCCCGCAAGGGGCGATGAAGGTCGGTGGGCGTCGCGCCGCTCGGACGTGGGGCCGTGCGGGCGATCGCCTTCGGTGATCGGACGGTCGGTCGCGCGATGGGACGGGCGATCATCGCGCCCAGCGCAGCACCAGCGGATCGAGCCGCCGTGCCGCATCCAGCAGGCCTTCGCGGACGGCCGGATGCATCGTCGGGAACGGATGGCGCGGCGCATCGCAGGCGATGACGCCGCCCTCTTTCATCAGCGCCTTGGCGGTCAGGATGCCGCCCTGGCGGTTCTCGACATTGATCAGCGGCAGCCAGCGGCCGTATTCGCGCACGGCGGTTTCGCGGTCGCCGGCGCGGTAGGCATCGACGATGCGCCGGATGCCGTCCGGATAGGCGCCGCCGGTCATCGCACCGGTCGCGCCGGCGTCCAGATCGGCCAGCAGGGTGATGGCTTCTTCGCCATCCCACGGGCCTTCGATCGCGTCGCCGCCCAGGGCGATCAGCTCGCGCAGCTTGCTGGCGGCGCCGGCGGTCTCGATCTTGAAATAGCGGACCTGCTCGATCTCCTGCGCCATGCGGGCCAGGAACGGCGGCGGCAGAGGCGTGCCGGACATCGGCGCGTCCTGGATCATGATCGGAATGTCGATCGCATCGGACAGGCGCGAATAGAAGGCATGGATGCCGGCCTCGCCCACGCGCAGCGTGGCACCGTGATAAGGCGGCATGACCATCACCATCGACGCGCCCAAGGCCTGCGCCTCTCGGCTGCGGTCGATGCAGATCTGGGTGCTGTAGTGGGTGGTGGTGACGATCACCGGCACCCGGCCATCGACATGGCTCAGGATGGTGCGCGTCAGCACCGCGCGCTCTTCATCGCTGAGCACGAACTGCTCGGAAAAATTCGCCAGGATGCAGAGACCGTTGGAGCCGGCATCGATCATGAAATCGATGCAGCGCTTCTGGCTCTCCAGATCCAGGCCGCCCAGCTCATTGAAGGTGGTCGGAACGACCGGGAACACGCCCTGATAGGGTCGCGGGAAGCGTTGGCTCATGGGGTTGTCTCCAGGGAGGACACGCGCGTCACCACTGCGCCGGTGGTGCGACTGCGCGCATCGATCGTCGGATTAAAGTATTACTTTATTGTGGATCGAATCCGTGAAAACCCTAGATCATCCCAGTGACACCTGCGAATTAGTCTGACTAATAGAATCCCGCCACATCTTCGGAGACAAGACATGACCCTCAGCGCAAGCTATCCCAGCCTGCGGGACCGCCGCGTGCTCATCACCGGCGGCGCCACCGGCATCGGCGCGACGCTGGTCGAGGCCTTCGCCGCGCAGGGCGCGCGGGTCGGCTTCATCGACATCGCCGCGGAGGCCGGCCAGGCCCTTGCCGCCCGCACGCCGGGCAGTGCCTTCGTGGCGGCCGATCTGACCGACATCGCCCAGTTGCGCGCCGCCATCGACCAGCTGCGGACCACGCTCGGCGGCCCCTTCGGTGCGCTGCTCAACAACGCGGCCAACGACAAGCGCCATGCGCTGGAAACCGTGACGCCGGAGTTCTGGGATTCGGCCATCGCGGTCAACATCCGCCACCAGTTCTTCGCGGCTCAGGCGCTGGTGCCCGACATGAAGCAGCTGGGCGGCGGCTCGATCATCAACTTCGGCTCCTTCAGCTGGATGCTGATGCAGGGCGGCATGGCGGCCTACACCACCTCCAAGGCGGGCGTGCAAGGCCTGACCCGCTCGCTGGCCCGCGACCTGGGTCCGTTCAACATCCGCGTCAACACGCTGGTGCCGGGCTGGGTGATGACCGAAAAGCAGTTGCAGCTCTGGGTCAATGACGAGACCAAGAAGGAGATCGACGCCAACCAGTGCCTCAAGCGTCCGCTGATGCCCGAACACATCGCGGCGATGGCGCTGTTCCTGGCCGCCGATGACAGCGCGATGTGCAGCGCGCAGGACTACATCGTCGATGGAGGCTGGGCATGAGCCCGCTGACGCCGCCGAAGGCCGGCGTCGGCGACGCGCGCGTCCACATCGACTGCCGCGAGCGCCTCGGCGAATGCGCGCTGTGGTGCGACCGCGAGCAGGCGCTGTTCTGGACCGACATCGACAGCCATCGCCTGTCGCGGTGGCGCGCCGCCGATGGCGCCCTCACCCACTGGACCCTGCCGGAGCCGCTGGGCAGCTTCGCGCTGTGTGACCAACCCGGCGAGCTGCTGCTGGGCCTGGGCTCCGGCGTCGCGCTCTTCGATCTGGAGACCGGTGAGATCGGTCCGCTCACGCCCGTCGAGGCTGATGAGCCGCGCACCCGCATCAACGATGGGCGCTGCGATCCGCAGGGGCGATTCATCTTCGGCATGTTCAATCCGCACGGCGCTGCGGTGGGCGGCTATTACCGCGCGGAGATCGCCGGCGTGGGCTTCGGTCGCGGCCTGAAGGTGGAGCGGCTGCCGCTGCCGCCCGCGATCGTCGGCAACTCGTTGAACTTCAGCCCGGACGGCCGGACGCTCTACTACACCGATTCACCCACCCGCACGATCTGGGCGCTGGACTATCACGCCGATGGCCGTCTCGGCGAGCGGCGGGTCTTCGTGCAGTTGCCGATGGACGGCGGCGAGCCCGACGGCGCGACGGTGGACACCGAGGGCGGCATCTGGTCCTCGATCTGGGGCGACGGCTGCGTGATCCGCTTCGATGCCCAAGGCCGCGAGACCTTGCGCCTGCCGCTGCCGGCGTCGCAACCGACCTGTCCGGTGTTCGGCGGGCCGGCGCTGGACCGGCTGTTCGTCACCACCGCGCGCAAGCAGTGCGAGCATGAAGCGCTGGCCGGTGCCGTGTTCGAGCTGGATCCGCACGGCCACCGCGGCCGCCCTGCCCACCGCTTCGTCACCCGCTGAGGTCTCGCCCATGCGCCCCATCCAACGTCGCGCCATCGGCCATCTGCCGGACGGTCGCCCGGTTCATGAATACACGATGGACACCGGCCGCGGGCTGCGGATGTCGGTGCTGTCGCTGGGCGGGCTGGTCAGCCGGCTCGAGGTGCCGGATGCCCGCGGCCAGGTCGCCAACGTGGTGCTCAACCTGCCCACCCTCAACGACTATGTGCTGCGCAATCCACATTTCGGCGTGATCGTGGGGCGCTACGGCAATCGCATCGCCGAGGCGGCCTTCCGACTCGATGGCGAGCGCCACACCCTCAGCGCCAACGACGGCAGCAACTGCCTGCATGGGGGCGTGGGCGGCTTCGGCAAGTTGCTGTGGCAGGTCGAGCCGGAGGACGACGGCGTGCTGTGCCTGCGCCTGGACAGCCCGCATGGCGATCAAGGATTTCCGGGCCGGCTGCGGGCCACGGTGCGCTACCGCCTGG
Source organism: Burkholderiaceae bacterium (assembly GCA_913776825.1). Classification (GTDB taxonomy): domain Bacteria; phylum Pseudomonadota; class Gammaproteobacteria; order Burkholderiales; family Burkholderiaceae_C; genus Roseateles. The sequence continues at coordinate 478,778 of CAJYPV010000018.1, read as the reverse complement.
TCGGCGATCAGGATTGGCTGATCGAGTACGAAGCCACCACCGACCGCCCGACCGTGGTCAATCTGACGCATCACGATTACTTCAACCTGGCCGGTCACGGCTCGGTGCTGGACCATGAGCTGCTGCTGCCCGCCAGCCGCTACTGCGAGGTCGATGACGGGATGATCCCGACCGCGATCGCGGACGTCGCCGGCACGCCTTTCGATTTCCGCACGCCGCAGGTGATCGGGTCGCGCATCCGCCAGGCCCATCCGCAACTGCAGCGCGCCAAGGGTTATGACCACCACTGGCTGCTGGATGCGCCGATGGACGGCGACCTGCGTCTGGCCGCGCGGCTGCGCGATCCGGCGTCGGGTCGGCGCCTGGAGGTGCTGACCACCGAGCCCGGTCTGCAGTTCTATTCCGGCAATTTCCTGGACGGCAGCCTCACCGGCGCCGACGGCGCGAGCTATCGCCAGAGCGACGGCCTGTGCCTGGAAACCCAGCATGCGCCCAATTCGCCGCACCATGCCGCCAGCGCCGACTGGCCGTCCACCGTGCTGCGTCCGGGTGAGACCTACCGCAGCCGGACGCTGCACCGATTCAGCGCGGACTGAGCCGAGCGCCTGACCTGACCTGACGTGACCGCGCCCGACGAGCGGGCCGTGTCGCGTGGTCGCGCCGCTCCGCCGCCCAGTCGACGGACGGTCGACGGGCCGCCCGATCCCCCCGGATGCGGGCGTTCCGGGCCTCCCGGGGCGTCGGAATGGCCGTCCCGGCGCCGCCGAGTTACCTAAGTCACCACCCCGACGGGCCCTCGCTGGCTATTCTTCCGCCCAATCAACAAATAGGTTTGGACGGCCATGGGAATGGGACTCAGCGGACTCAGCGGACTCAGAGTGTCGGGACGGTCGGTGATGGCGGCGTTGGCCGCCGCGGCGATCGTGGCGCTGGCGCTCACCGGCTGCTCGATGATGGGCATGGGCGGCCCGAAGCCCACCCAGGTGAGCGGCGCCATCCAGGCGACCGCCAAGATCAATCCCAGCGTCAATCAGCGGCCCTCGCCGCTGCTGGTGCGGGTGTATGAGCTGAAGACGGCCACCGCCTTCAACTCGGCCGATTTCGTCTCGCTCTATCAGCGTGACCAGGCCGAGCTGGGCGCCGATGTGGTGACCCGCGAGGAACTGACCCTCGCGCCCGGCGAATCCCGCCCCTACAACAAGACGCTGCAGCCGGAGACCCGCTTCATCGCGGTCTTCGCCGCCTACCGCGACCTGGAACGCGCCAACTGGCGCGCGGTCACGCCGGTGCAGGTCGGCCAGAAGCAGAAGATCACCATCAAGGCCGACGAGCTGTCGGTGAGCGCGACCGTCGAAAAACCGTGAGCTGGCACAGCAAGGTCATCTGGTCGCAGGGCATGTTCCTGCTGCCCCATCACTTCCAGCAGGAAACCCGTTACCTGGAACACCTGGTGGACATGCGTGTGCGCGCGCTCGCGCCGCATGGCTGGGGATTCACCGAGCTGGTGCTCGATGAATCGCTGCTGTCCATCGGCCGGCTCGGCCTGCTGCGCGCCAGCGGCGTGCTGCCCGACGGCACGCCCTTCCAGATGCCGCAAGGCGACGCCGCCCTGGCGCCGCTCGACGTGCCGGCCGACTTGAAGGGTGAAATCGTCTACCTGGCCGCGCCGATCGCACGGCCCGGCACCAACCAGGTCGCCTTTGGCGGCAGCGACGGCAGCGAACTGCATCGCTACCAGGTCATCGACCACGACCTGCGGGACGTCACCAATGCCGGCGATGAGCCCGAGCCGGTGCAGACCGGCGCACTCAGCCTGCGGCTGCTGCCGGCGCGCGAGCTGCATGACGGTTATGCGGCGCTGGGCGTGGCCCGAGTGGCCGAGCGGCGTGCCGACCAGCAGGTGGTGCTGGACACGTCCTACATCGCACCGCAGACCCGGCTGGATGCCAGCGGCCAGTTGGCCGCGATGGCGTCGCTGCTCAGCGGCCTGATTCGCCAGCGGGCGCAGTTGCTGGCCTCGCGCATGGGGCAGATGGGCAACGGCGTCTCCGAACTGGCCGACTTCCTGATGCTGCAGGCGCTCAACCGCGCCGATCCTCTGTTCCGCCAGCAGGCGGCGTCGCCGCATGTCCATCCGGAACAGCTGCACCGCGATTGCCTGCAACTGGCCGGCGACCTGGCGACCTTCGTCAGCGACAACCGCCTCGCATCGGACTATCCGCTCTATCGCCATGACGACCTGCGCGGCAGCTTCGCGCCGGTGCTGGACGACCTGCGCCGGATGCTGTCGGTGGTGCTGGAGCGCAATGCGCTGCAGATCGATCTGATCGACCGCACCCATGGCGTGCGCACCGCGGTGGTGGGCGATCCCGACCTGCTGCGCAGCGCCAGTTTCGTGCTGGCGGTCAATGCGCAGATTGCGGCGGAACAGCTGCGCCAGCGCTTCCCGGCCCAGTCCAAGCTCGGCCCGGTCGACAAGATCCGCGACCTGGTGAACCTGCAACTGCCCGGCATCGCGCTGCGCTCGTTGCCGGTGGCGCCGCGTCAGCTGCCGTTCCATGCGGGCTTCCATTATTTCGAGCTGGATCGGGGTGGCGAGCTGTGGAAGCAACTGGAGCGCAGCGGCAGCCTGGCCTTGCATGTGGCGGGCGATTTCCCCGGCCTGGAACTCGAGCTGTGGGCCATCCGGCAGTAGCAATGCATTTGAAGGCCGGCGCGGGACCCACGGTCACCGCCGCCCGGCTGTTCCCTCGAACGATTCGACAGTAACCCTCGGGAGCCGGCATGGACCCCTCCGCGCTCAATGACCCCTTCGCGGGCTTCGACGACCAGCGCACCTTCATCAAGCCTCGCCCCGGTGGTGCCGGGACGCCCCCGCGTCCGCAGCCCGGCGGCGACTCGCCGGCCGACCCGGAGTCGGGCGAAGCGGCGCAAGGCCTGAATCCCCTGCTCTCGCTGGCCAACCGCCTGCTGCTGCTGGTGCCGCAACTGCGCGGCACCCGGCGCGTGGACGATCCGGCCGCGCTGCGCAATCAGCTGGCCCAAGGCGTGCGCGATTTCGCCACGCAGGCGACCAACGCCGGCATCCCGCCCGAGCGCATCATGGCGACCCGCTATGTGCTGTGCACCATGATCGACGAGGCCGCCGCCGACACACCCTGGGGCGGCTCCGGCGTGTGGGCCCGCCACAGCCTGCTGTCGATGTTCCACAACGAGACCTGGGGCGGCGAGAAGGTCTTCCAGCTGATGGCCCGTCTGGCGGAAAAGCCCGATGCCAACCGCGATCTGCTGGAACTGATCTATGCCGCGCTGACGCTGGGCTTCGAAGGCCGCTACCGCGTCATCGACAACGGCCGCGCCCAACTGGAAGCGGTGCGCGACCGGCTGGCGCAGATCCTCAAGCAACAGCGCGGCGATTACGCGCCCGCGCTCGCCCAGCACTGGCAGGTGGAAGCGCTCAAGCAGCGCCGCCACATCGGCTGGCTGCCGCTGGCCGCGACCGCCGCGGTCACCACGCTGGTGCTGGCGGCGATCTATCTGTTCTTCACGCTGTCGCTGGCGGAGCGTTCCGATCCGGTGTTCGGCCAGATCCAGTCGCTGCGCCTGACGCCGCCGGTCGTGGCGCCACCGCCGCCGGCGGCCAAGCCGCGTCTGGCGCAGTTCCTGCAGTCGGACATCAAGGCCGGTCTGGTGACGGTGCGGGATGAAGTCGATCGCAGCGTCGTCACCCTGCGCGGCGACGGCCTGTTCGCGCCAGCCAGCGCGGCGCTCGCGCCGGAACGCGAGCCGCTGATGGTGCGCATCGCCGAAGCGCTGTCGCAGGTCCAGGGCACGGTGATCGTGACCGGCCACAGCGACAACACACCGATCCGCACCGCCCGTTTCCCGTCCAACTGGCATCTGTCGGAAGAACGGGCCCACACGGTGCGTGAGCTGCTGGTGGCGCATCAGGTCGCGCCGGAACGGGTGCGTTCGGAAGGCCGCGCCGATGGCGAGCCGCTGGCGCCCAACGACAGCCCGGCCAACCGCGCCTTGAACCGGCGCGTCGAAATCAGTCTGATGATCATGGGCCGACCCGATGCGGGTGCGTCGAGCTCGGCCAGCGGAGCGGCACGATGAAGCGGATTCTGGGTTGGATCTTCAACCGGTGGGTGCTGCTGGCGGTCCTGTTTCTGGCCGTCGCGCTGGTGATCTGGATCGTCGGGCCGCTGGTCGCCATCGGCGAGCGTCGTCCGCTGGAGACCGAGGCCTCGCGCTGGATCACCATCGGCGTGCTGTTCCTGATCGTGGCCGGCCTGGTGGCCTGGAGCCGCTGGCGCGCCCAGCGCGGCAATGCCGCCGTGGTGAACCAGCTGATCCAGGCCCCGGCCGGTGATGCTGCCGAGCGCGAAAGCCCCGACATGATCGCGGTGCGCGAGCGCTTCCAGCAGGCCATGCTGACCCTGCAGCGCGCCCGCTTCGGCGCCAGCGGCAAGGTCAAGGGCCTGGCGGCGCGACTCGGCGGCCGATATCTCTATGAACTGCCCTGGTACCTGATCATCGGCGCGCCCGGCTCGGGCAAGACCACCGCGTTGCGCCACAGCGGCCTGCAATTCCCGCTGGCGGATCAGATGGGCGATGTCGCGATCCGCGGCGTCGGCGGCACCCGTCATTGCGACTGGTGGTTCACCGACCAGGCGGTGCTGATCGACACCGCCGGCCGCTTCACCACCCAGGACAGCGACCCGGGCAACGACAAGGCGACCTGGAGCGGCTTCCTGCAGATGCTGCGCCGTTCGCGGCCGCGTCAGCCGCTCAATGGCGCGCTGGTGACGGTGTCGGTCTCCGACCTGCTGGCGCGCACGCCGGCCGAACGCGCCCAGCATGCCGCCACGGTGCGCGCCCGGGTGCAGGAGCTGCACAAGGATCTGGACATCCGTTTCCCGATCTATCTGCTGGTGACCAAGGTCGACCTGCTGGCCGGCTTCATGGACTACTTCGCCACGGTGGACAAGGACCAGCGCGCCGCGCCCTGGGGCTTCACCTTCAAGCGCGAGACCCAGGAGCCGCTGGCCGGCTTCAGCGGTGAATTCGATGCCCTGGCCCAGCGGCTGCTGGACGGCCTGATCGACCGGCTGCAGGCGGAGCGCGATGCCCAGCGCCGTGCCCGCATCTATGGTTTCCCGGCCCAGTTCGCCAGCCTGCGTCAGGTGCTGGCCGAGTTCCTGGAAGGCGTGTTCGCACCCTCCCCGTATGAAGCGCAGCCGCTGCTGCGCGGCGTCTACTTCGTCAGCGGCACGCAGGAAGGCACGCCGATCGACCGGGTGCTGGGCTCGGTGGCCCGCAGCTATCGACTCGAGAACGCGGTACTGGCGCCCAATCAGTCCAGTGGCCGCAGCTACTTCCTGAACCGCCTGCTGAGCGAAGTCGTCTTCGCCGAAGCCGGTCTGGGCGGCACCAACCGCCGCTGGGAGCGTCAGCGCAATGGCCTGGCGATCGCCGGTTATGCGGCGGTGGGGGTGATCGGGCTGGGATTGATCTCCGCCTGGACGCTGAGTTACGTCAACAACCGCCGCTATGTGGCCGATGTGTCGGCCCGGACCGAACAGGTGCGCGAGCTGCTGCAGTCCACGCCGAATCGGGCCACGCCGGACATCCTGCCGATCGCTCCAGCGCTGGAAGCGACCCGCGCCTTGGCCAGCGTCGGCGGCGAGACGCCGTGGTCGCTGCGCATGGGCCTGTTCCAGGGCAAGAAGCTCGACAGCGCGGCCCGTGCCGCTTACCAACGCATGCTGGCCGATGCCTTGCTGCCGCGCTTGATGCTGCGGCTGGAAGAGCAACTGCGCCAGGGCACGCAGACGCCGGAGACGCTGTATGAAGCGCTGAAGGCCTACGTCATGCTGCATGACCCGGCGCACTTCGATGCGGACGCGCTGAAGCAGCATGTGCAGACGGATTGGGAAGTCTCCCGCCGTGAGCTGACGCCGGAGCAGCGCGCCGCGCTGAGCCAGCATCTGGACGCCTTGCTGGCGCAGGGCGGCGTCGCGTCGCCGCTGCCGCAGGACGAGGCGCTGCTCAAGGCCACCCGCAATCAATTGGCCACCCTGCCGCTGCCGCAGCGCGTCTACAACCGGTTGAAGGCGCAGGGCCTGGGCAGCGACTTCCCGGAGTTCACCATCAGCCGCGCCGCCGGCCACAACGCGGCGCTGGTCTTCACCCGCGCCAGCGGCGCGCCGCTCACCTCCGGCGTGCCCGGGCTGTATTCGCGGGATGGCTATCTGCGCGGCTTCCAGCCCAAGGTGGGCCAGGCGGCGGAGCAGCTGGCTTCGGAGCAATCCTGGGTGCTGGGCGTGCAGGATGCGCCGAAGGACGCGGCCTCGCTGGTGCGCGCCAACGGGCCGCTGGTGGATGAGGTGCGTCGGCTGTACCTGACCGATTACGCCTCGACCTGGGAAGGCTTCCTGAACGATGTGCGGCTGCTGCCAATGACCTCGGTGACGCAATCGGTGGAGCGCTCGCGGCTGCTGTCCGCGCCGGACAGCCCGCTGCCGCCGCTGCTGAAAGCCATCTCGCGCGAGACCACGCTGGCCAGTGGCGGCAATGCGATCGAGCAGGCACAGCAACGGGCCGGTGACCTGCTGCAGCAATCGCGCGACAAGATCGCCAATGTGTTTGCCGGCAAGCCGGGCAATCCGGATCCGAACGCGGCCAATGCGCAGCGGCTGGAAGCGATCGTGGATGACCGCTTCGTCGGTTTGCGCCAGTTGGTCACGCCGCCGCCGGGCGGTGGCAAGTCGCCGCTGGATGACACGCTGTCGCTGATCGGCGAGGCCAACCTGATGCTGAATGCGGCGGAAACCGCGCTGAAGGGCGGCTCCGCACCGCCGCCCTCGCCGGTGCCGAATCGGTTGAAGGCCGAGGCCGCCCGCATGCCGCTGCCCTTGCGCACCATGCTGGATGACCTGTCCAACAGCAGCTCGCGGGTGTCGCAGGGCGCGATGCGTCAGACGCTGGGCCAGGAGGTGCGCTCGCAAGTCGGCGAGTTCTGCCAGCAGGCCGTTGCCGGGCGTTATCCGCTCGACCGCAATTCGTCGCGGGACGCCACGCAGGCGGACTTCGCGATGCTGTTCGGTCCCAACGGCAAGATCGATCAGCTGTTCCAGCAGAAGCTGGCGCCGTATGTCGACACCACCACCCGCCCGTGGAAGTTCCGGGCGGTGGAAGGCACGCCGCTGGGCGCGGACGCCGGCACGCTGCCGCAGTTCCAGCGGGCGGCGGTGATCCGCGAGACCTTCTTCCCCAGCGGCGGCTCGCCGTCGCTGCGGCTGGATTTCAAGCCGGTGGAGATGGACACCACCATCCAGCAATTCATCCTGGATGTGGATGGCCAGATCGTCCGTTATGCGCATGGGCCGCAAATTCCGATGTCGGTGCAATGGCCGGGTCCGCGCGGCAGCTCGCAGGTGCGGGTGCAGGTCAGCCCGGCCAGCGCGAATGGCTCGTCGGGCATGGTCAACGATGGTCCCTGGGCCTTGTTCCGCCTGTTCGACCGCGTGAAGATGGAAAGCACGAATGCGCCGGAGCGCTTCCGCGTGACCTTCGATGTGGATGGCCGCAAGGCCGTGTTCGAGGTCACTGCCAGCAGCGTGCGCAATCCGTTCCGTCTGCCGGAGCTGACCCAGTTCTCCTGCCCCAACAGCCTGTGACCGCGCACGATGGTTTCCACCGCCTCTGATTCCGTGCCGGGCCAGGCGGACGCGCCCGGCTGGTACGGCAAGCTGTCCGCCCTGGGCGATTTCGCCCAGCGCCGGCTGCCGGCCCATTGGGTGCGCCAATGCGATCCCTGGCTGGCCGGACTGATGCGCGACATTCCGCTGGCGCTCGGTCCGCAGTGGCTGGACCTCTACCTGACCGCGCCGGTGCTGCGTTTCGCCTGGGCGCCGGGCGTGGTCGACATGAAGTGGTGGTTCGGCGTGCTGATGCCCAGCTGCGACAACGTCGGCCGCTATTTCCCGCTGGTGATCGCCCAGCCCCGTGCGCAGCCGCCGGTGGACCGTCAGGGGCTGGAGCATCTGGATCGATGGACGAATGTGCTCGCGCGGGCCGCGCTGCACACGCTGGAAGACGGCGCCACGGTCGAGAGCTTCGAGCAATTGCTGGAGGCCGCGCCCGCCTGGCCGGCCAGCGGCGCGGGCGCCATTCCGGTGCCGGACGCTGCCAATCGGTGGCAAAGCTTCCAGGTGCCGGCGACCTCGCTCGCGACCTCGATGACGATGCTGGCGGCCGGCGAGCTGCTGGAGCGGCTGGCCGGCTGCACCCTCTGGTCGGCGCCCCCCTCACCTTCCGCGCCGGCCCAGATCCAGTGGGGCCCGGGTCTGCCGTTGGTGGATGTGTTTGCCACCCTGCTGAAGGCGGGCCGCGCGGTTTGAGCGCTGGCCGACGTGATCCGGGCGATCACCGGCCGATCGACTGACTGACCGCCGCTACAGTTCGCGACGTTCAAGTCAGATCGTCACTGGAATTGCTCAGCCTCTCTCTGCCTCTTGGCCTGTCGTTCAAGTCAGCGCCCGCCGGTTTTTCTTCCCTCTTCAAGTCAGTACCAAGATCGGTGTTCCGCCGGTCGCTGTGGAGCGCTCATCTGGCCGTGGTGGCACTCGGCTGCGGGTCGGGCCTCGTGTCCGCCGCCGTCCTGCGCGGCGAGGTGGTGGCGCTGTCGGATGGCGACACGGTCACGGTGCTGGATGCCGGCAGGACCACCCACAAGATCCGGCTGGCCGGCATCGATGCGCCGGAGAAGCGCCAGCCGTTTGGCGAGCGCGCGCGGCAGAACCTGTCGGCGCTGGTGTTCCGCAAGCAGGTGACGGTGGAATGGTCGACGCAGGACCGCTATGGGCGCATCGTGGGCAAGGTGATGGTCCAGGGCGAGGATGCCGGGCTCGCACAGATCCGCAGCGGGCTGGCCTGGCATTACAAGGCCTATCAGCGTCAGCAGGCGGCACCGGATCGGGCGATCTATGCCGATGCGGAAGTCGTGGCGCGGCAGGCGCGGCGTGGTTTGTGGAGCGAGGCGGCGCCGGTGGCACCGTGGGACTATCGGCGGGAGCGACGGGAATCCGGGTCGACATCGACAGGCGTGGGCGGATTCTGAGAACTCATCTGCCCGCTCGCGTGCATCACTGGTTCGGTATGAATGTCCCGCCTTGAACAGGCGCACCATTCTTGAATGACGTGGCGACCGAGCGGTCGAGCCTGATGCGCTTCGTCAGGTCGTCATCGCTTTTTGGGGGGTCGTCGTCATCGTCGTGGTCACGGTCCTCGTCGACATCGTCGAACTTGCGCGTCTTGGACTGCTTCTGGCGGAAGTCGTTCATCCCCGCGTCATGGCCCAGTCGCTCGCCGCTGTGAAGAAAATTGACTGGACGGCCGACGAGGCCCTCGGCATAGCCGCGCAGCCAGTCCGCATGGCCGACGGCGTGCGCACCGGTGGCCGCGTTGGCGCCGGTACTGGCGGCATGGACGCCTGCCCAGTAATCGGCATGGCCGACGGCACCACCCCGGGTGAGCGGTGCAGGCTGGCTTGCCCGTGCCGCCATGGCGCCCTCGAGGTAGTGCCGGTGCCCTTCAGCGTGTCGTTCATTCGCCAGTGCGGCTCTGCCCGCCGCCGCGGCCTTGACGCCCTGCTGATAGGTCAAGCCACCTGCTTGCTGGTGGTACCCCTTGATCCTGATCTTGTTGCTGAACGTGTCCTGCAGAAGGCCGCTTTGCGCGTCGAAGACCACGGTCAGCGGATCGTCACGCGCAATGGGGCCAATGGCGTGATCGTCGCTGGCGGCCACCTTGATGGTGATGGTGTCCAGCACCGGGCTGTCGACCCCGTGGGTGGTGGCCTCGTAACGGGCCTCGATGGCACCCGCTTTCTGATCGGCCCATTGTCGGATCTGGTTCTCAAAGGGAATCATGGCTGAGTTCGCGATCCAGGTTCCTGCGCCCAGGTTCGCAATTTCATTGGCGCCGCCGTTCTGTACGCCGCGGATATGCAGCCATTCGTAATCCTGGCCGATGTCCAACGTCACGCCATGCCGTTTTTTGGCGTACGCGGCCATTCCCAATGCGTTCCAGCCGTCCATGGCTTGAGCCTGCGTCCCGACACGTGTACCCACGCGATCGACTTTTTTCCAGTCCTGCACAGCGCGGTTCACGACCAGGTCGTTGTAAGAAGCCTCGATCGCCGCATCATTGACTGGAATGTCGACCACAGCGCGGTAAGACATGTTCTTCAGCACGTAATTGCCTTCGGCAGCGCTGGTGGTATGGCCAGTGCGCGTGGCGGAAGACACGTAGAAATAGTCATTCGCCTGGTCCGTCGCCGTGACCTTGTCGGCTGCAGCATCTGACGCGAGCCGATAAGGCCCATCGGCCACGCCATTGAACGCCACCTGCTTGAAGCGTCCCTTCTCCTGATTCCAGTCGCTCGCGGGAAGGCCCAGAGACTCTCTGACTTTGGCTTTATTGATGCCATTTGTCTGGTTCGTCGTCACCGTGCCGCGAGCGACGGGGGCGCGCTCGCCAAAGCCGGGCTTGCTGACGGTCAGGTGGCCCCAGTCATCACCCTTCCCGACGAAGACCCCCCGCAAAGCGTCGCGGACAGACGCCGCAACCTCCGGAAAGCGGTAGACCGTCTCGGTGTCTCCAGACACCCACACCACTTCAAGATCCGCTAACGCGTCATCCACCTTCTTCCTGGCAGCATCATTCTTTGAGATGCCCTTCTCCCAGCTGTCCAACGTATCCGTCACCGATTGCCAGTTTGAGACATTCACCGGCAAATACGACGCTGCGAAGATCAAGTTCCGGATCGTCTGCAACGCCTCGCGTTTCGCGTAAAGCTGGTCCTTCTTGTTGCTTGAAACCTTGAGGAGCGCATAGTCGTCCCCCGTACTGTCGTCCACATAGACGCCAGGCTTCGGAGACCGCACGATCACGCGTTGCACCACGGCGGCATTTGGCGGTGCATGGCTCAAGGTCGACGCGACCGCTCTCGACTCACGCTGAAGTGCAGTCACGGGTCGGCACTGCGCGGCGAACGATTCCGCTGGTGCAGCGGCCAGCATCCCCAGCGTGCCGAACCCCGCCTCAATCGCCCGGCGCTGCGCCTGCATCCGCGGCGACGCATCGATCGCCGCCTGAATCGGTCCCGCCGATGACGGGACAGCCGCCTGGGCCGCCGGGCCGGTCTCGGCAGAACGACGCGACTCACCGGCGCGCCCGGCGTCTTGCCGCCCAGCCACGCGGGACGAGTCAGCGGACGTCTTCATGAGACAGGTCGAAGACGGACGAGACGGAAAAGCCCATGGAAAAACAGCCTGCGTCGCCCTTTCACGGCGGCGTCTGGTGATCCTGCGAAGTTTTCGTTTGTAAACCTTCCTGCCCGCGCTGTCTCTCAGCAGAATGCTGATCCTGAAATACTGGACGGCCGCTCCTGCGCGGCCGCTGCGGTGCCATCGGCAGTCGACCGGGCCATGCGTTGGACGATGCCATCTCGAGGATCCCCATGCCCAAGCCATGCGTCGAAAGGACTGAGGACCAGTCCCCTCCCCCGCGCTCCTCGGCCACAGCTACGATCGCCCGCTGACGCGCAAGCCCGCGCGCACCCAATCCATTCCGCGCTCCGTCCATGACCGCTTCCTTCAACCCCGCCGACTTCGCCCAACGTCAACTCGACGCCTACAACGCCAAGGACCTCGACCGCTTCGTCGCCGAGTACACCGAGGATGTCGAGGTCTATCAGCTGACCAACCCGCAACCGACGCTCGTCGGCCGTGAAGCACTCAAGCGCCACTATCGCGACCACCGATTCAATCTTCCTGAGCTGCATGCCCAACTCGTGAACCGGATGGTGTTCGGGAACAAGGTCATCGACCATGAACGGGTCACCGGCGTGCCCGAGGCGCCAGTGCAGGTCGCCGCGATCTACGAGGTCACGCCGCAGGGCATCTCGAAGGTCTGGTTCGTGCGCGGATAAGGCGAAAGCGCCTCGCGGCCCTGCGCCGCATTCGGACGCGCTCAGCCACGATCACGGCGCGGTCGGCCATCACGGCCGACGCGCTCACAGCGGCATGCGCCGCGTGCTTTCATCGTCTTCGTCGTCCAGCGAGCCGAGCTCCGGCTCCGACGCGGCGGCCGGGCGAGCCACGGTCGGCAGTTCGGAGTCGCGCGGCGCGCCAAGCGTCTCGCCCACCCACACCGCGATCGCGCTGAAGTTGTCCTGATTCGGCAGGCCGCGCGCCTCGATGGCGCGACGCATCGCCTCCAGCCAGGCCTCCGGATCCGGGGCCATGCGCAAGGTGTCGGGGATCACCGTTTCGCCGGCGCTGGCCCACCAGCCGTCGCTGCAAAGCAGGAAGACATCGCCCTCCTCCAGCGGCTCCACGCGGCTGGTGTGGGGCTCCAGCTCGTCATCGATGCCGAGCGCGGCCACCAGGTGATTCTTGTGCGGATGATCTTCCGCCTGCGCCGGCGTGATCAGGCCCGCATCGATCAGGCGTTGCACGACGCTGTCGTCGTTCGTCACCGTGTCGATGTCGCCGCGACGCAAACGGTACAGCCGCGAATCGCCGACATGGGTCCACAACGCGAATCGCCGCTGCGCATCCACGCACAGGGCCACCAGCGTGGTGTGCATCCGCTCGCGGCCGTGCGCATCGATGCCGCGCCGCACATCCTCGTGCGCGGCCAGCACCGCATCGGTCAGCAGCTCCGGACGCCACGGCAAGGTCGCATCGCCCAGACTGATCTGCATCCGATGGATCGCCCGGCGCGCGGCCTCCGCGCCATTGCGGTGACCGCCAGCGCCGTCGGCCAGCACGGCATACCAGCCCGGGCCGTTTTCATGGGCGACCAGGGCATCTTCATTGGTGGCCCGTTGGCCACGCTCGCTGCAGGCCGCAACGCGGATCTTGAGCATGTTCTTGGAGGGGACCGGGCGCGTCAGGCCGCGCTCTTGCGTTGATTCAGTCGTTCGAGCTGTTCTTCATAAGCCTCCAGGAAGGCCTTGCCGAACAGATTGTGGAAGTCTTCCTGCGCCTCCTCGTGAATGGACTCGAAGTGGGTCAGATACAGCTCCCAGAGCTTGGCCTTGCGGTTGAGCGTGAGCACGCTGTCCAGCATCGACCGGCTGGTGAGCTTGGATTCCAGCATCTCCGGCTTGAAGCGCGACAGCACGCCTTCCAGCGCCGCCCGCGTGCCCGCCATCGTGCCGATGGTGTGGCCGACCAGGTCGTGCATCGCATCGGACATCGCGGCCGGCCCCGGCAGGAAACCGCGCACCGGCGGCTGCAGCAACTGCTCCATCGCCGATTGCGCATCGGGCGAGAACTTCAGCGGGTTGTTGTCCCGCGAGCGGATCACCGTCACCTGCGCCCGCAGCTCATGCTTGGTGGCCGCGCGCACCGCCATCATCTGCAAGGCGCCATCGACCGACGAATGCAGCAACTGGCCGATGACCCGCATCAGCTCCGGCGTCAGGCCCTGCGGCAAATCCAGACGCAGGCCCGCGCCTTCGCAGAAAGCCTGCCACAAGGCGGCGCTGTCGGCCGACGGACCGGCGACCGCGGCCGCCGCCGGGACCTGCGTCGGCGGCGTCGTCGACGGCGTCGATGGCATCGGCGCGGCGTAGCGGGTCGGTGGCGGCACGGGCGCAGCGACTTGAGGCACGACCGGCGGGACCACGGCCGCAGGCGGCACTGGCGTCGCCATCACGGCCGGTGCGACCGTCATAGCGGGCTCCAGCGGCGGCGGCACGGTGGCCATGAAGTCCGCCAACGGATCGTCAGCGGGCAATCGGGGCGTCGGCGCGGCGACGGCCGGCATCACCGGCGCGGGGATGGCGGCCGGCTCGGCAGGCGGGCTGGGCCGACGCACTTCCGGCGGACGGAAGGACGCGTTCAGGGCTGGCGTGTGATCCGGCAACGCCGGCGTGGCAGGCTCGGTGTGGGTGTGCGGCGTGCCCGGCATGCCGAAGAGCGCCAGCGGGTCCGACGGCATCGTCTGGTTGCTGCTGTCGCGCACCGACTTCGCCGCCTCGGCCATGAATCCGGCCAGGGGATCGCCCCCGCCGCCTGTGCCTGACTTCAAACCGAACAGGTCGTCGATGGAGCCACCGCCCGCGCCCTCGCTGGGAATCAGGTCACCGAAGGCCCCACCACCGCCCAGGCCAAGATCACCGAACGCGCCCTGCGGCGCGCTGCGGGCGGCCGGCGCGGGGCTCGGCACGTCGAAGGGATGCTGGAACGGTGCGGGCGCGCTCGTGCCGTGCGCTGGCGGCATTCCGAATCCCATGGCGAATGGATCACCGCCCGGAATCGGCGCGGCGGCCGGTCGATCGAACGGCGAGGCTGCCGGCAGTGCCGATGGCGACGGCACACCGCTTCGCGCAGTCGCGGGTGCCGGCGGCGGCGCGAAAGGATCGAAATCGTCGGGCAGCAATCCCATGCCCACGGACGGCGCCGGGGCCGGCGGCGGCGGCGCCAGATGCGATTGACTGAATGCCGACACCGGCGCTGCGGCCGGACTGCTCAGCGGTGCGCCGCCGAGGAGATCGGCAAAGGGATTGCTGTCGCTGGCCCGGCTGGAGGCTGCGCCGCTGCCGGCGGGGCCGTTGCCGAAACCTGCCAGGCCATCGAAGGGATTGCCGGCGAGTGGATCGAAGGCGCCTGGTCCGGTCGGGATGGCTCCGCTGCGTGACGGGGCGCTGGCTGCCGGGCTGGACAGCGGCGCGGCGGGTCGGGCGGCGCCGAGGTGGGTGTCGCCGTCCTGACCGTCGTCGCTGACCTGCAACAGATAACCGCCGATGCGGACTTCGTCGCGATGACGCAACGGCAAGGACTGGCCCTGATGCAGCGCCTGGCCCGCCACGGTGATGGGATTGGCGCTGCCGATGTTGCAGATCAGGTAACCGTCCGCACCCCTGCGGATTTCTGCCTGCTGCCGCGAAATGTGACGTTCCGGGTCCGGCAGGGCCAAGGTATTCTGGTCGGCACGTCCGATCGTGCCGCCCTGGGCGCCGAATTGCGCGGTGATGGGCTGCGTGAGTGGCAGGTCGTTGAGCGACACCGCGCGCAGGGTGAGAGACATGTTTTCGGCCTTTGGCGTGCCTGGGCGGAGGGAGAATGAGCCCCAGCATGGTTGCGTCTCCGCGCTCGGCCTTCAATGAACGAAAGTCATCTGCCGGTCGCTCCCATATGTCTCATACTGCGACGGCTCGAATCGAGTCTGTTTCTTGATGCCGATGTCGAAAACCCCTTTGCGCCCTGTGGCCCCTCTGGTGGCCCCCCTTGTGCTGACCTTGCTGCTGGCCGCCTGTACGCCCACGCAGGTCAAGCCGACCCCGCCTCCGCCGGAGCCCGCCGCGTCTGAACCCGTGGCCCCGCCGCCCGAGCCGCCGCCGCCTCCTCCGCCCACACCCGCGCAGCAGGTGCAGGCGCAGAAGATGGCCATGGCCTCGGTCGACATGCTGGAAGCCGGCCAGGAAGACCAGGCCCGCGCCGAACTGCAGCGCGCGCTGTCGCTCGATCCCG
Source organism: Burkholderiaceae bacterium (assembly GCA_913776825.1). Taxonomy (GTDB): domain Bacteria; phylum Pseudomonadota; class Gammaproteobacteria; order Burkholderiales; family Burkholderiaceae_C; genus Roseateles. The sequence goes on along the minus strand of CAJYPV010000018.1, from coordinate 463,224 downwards.
GCAACAAGCTGGCCAACAGCCTGATGCGCCAGATCACCGGTGATCCGGTGGCCATGCTCGGCCGCGAATCCTTCGCCTACACGGTGCGACCCAACGACACGCTCTCGCGCATCGCGGGCCGTTTCATGGGCGACATCTATTCGTTCTACATCCTGGCCCGCTACAACGACATCAAGGTGCCGCGCCAGGTCGCCGGCGGCCAGGTGCTGCGTGTGCCGGGCAAGGCCCCACCGCCCGGATCGCTGGACCCGGCGCCGCCGCGCCCGGCCGCACGTGGAGACAAAACCCCGCCACCCGCCGCTCAGCCGCCCGTCGCGACGCCCACGCCCACCCCGGCCGTGGCAGCGCCGCCCGCTCCGCCGCCTGCGGCCGAGCTGAGCCCGGCCGAGCGCGCGATGAAGAACGGCGAGGCCAACGAAAAGGCCGGCCGCCTGGACCGCGCGCTGGACGACTACCGCCGCGCCGCCGCCGCCGAGCACCCGGGTGCCCAGGCCAAGGTGGATGCCGTGCGCAAGCGCATGATCGACCGCAACACGGTGCAGGCCCGCACCGCCTTCGCCAAGCAGGACCTGGCCGGCTCGATCCGCGCCTGGGACAACGTGCTGGAGTTGGATCCAAACAACGAACTGGCCAAGCTGGAACGTCAGAAAGCCATCCAGCTGAAGCAGCGGATGGACCAGCTGAAGTAATCCGTCGTCGGTCGTGGCCGGCCCTTCCCTGCCTCGGCAGGCTCGGCCCGGTCACCGCCCGCGACGCGCACGTGCCCCGATTCGTGCTCACGCCAACTGCTCGAAAGACGGTTGGCGTTTTGTTTTGGTGCATCGATCGCATCGACATCCCGCTGCTGTCGCCGCTGCGCCCCGCGACGGTCCGCCGCGCCCCGGCGCGGCGCATGGGACGAGCGGCTGCCCGCCTCGCCGCCGCTCGGATCGGGCCGGTGGCGCTGCTCGGAAGCAGGCCCTGCCGGTGCCAATCCGACGCCAACACAACGTTGTGGCAATTCAACGAAGCCGTTCGGCGGGCCGCAATTTAGAGGGCTTTCCTACTGGCCCGACGGCGCAGTCCCCAGTACATTCGCGCCTGCTCATGCCCGCTCCTCGCCCATCCGGGTCCTGGAGACGCGCGCAGGGCCGACCCCGCCGTTGGGTCATGACACGTCAGTTGGGGGAGGCCGTGGGGGCCTCGGGAGGACAGCACATGAACAACCTGCAGCCTTGGATGGCAATCGCCGGCTCATTGACCGGACTGGCCCTGGGCGTGGCCGCCGCCAGTTGGCAATGGTCCCGCCGGCTGTCGGTGGTTCAGCGCGCGGCGGACCGGCTGCGCGCCTCTCGCGATCTGCTGGACCAGCAGAACACCCAGGCCCGCCGTCAGATCGAGCAACTGCAGGCCGAGATGGCCACGCTGCGCCTCACCGCCGAGCGCGGCCGGCGTCGGGATGCCTACATCCCGGTGACGCCCGAGCCCGCCGCACCGCCCGTCCGCGCCAGCGTGCAGGAAGTGGAAAAGCTGCTGGCCCAAGGCGACCAGCGCCAACCCGCGCTGGCCCTGGAAGACGATGACGGGACCGACCAAGGCTTCGCGCCGACGCAGGTCGATCCGCCCGAGACGGTTTAAGCACCACGGCGACCTCGCGCGCCTGCACGGCGGCGAGCGGTCGCACAGTAAATCGCTACCGCCCGGACGCCGTGCCGATCACGGCTTGTTCTGCTTCGTCGTCGCGAGGCCGGTTCCGCCACCGCCACTGCCACCCGCTGTGGCCGGCCCGGTGGCCGCATCGATCCATTGACGCATCAGGGCCGTGGCCCGTGCATGCTTGGGATCGAGCTTCAGGCACTTCTGCAGCCAGTTGATGCCGCCGGACCGATCGGTCGTCGCGACCCGCTCGGCCTTGCGCACATACAGGTCGGCCAGCAGTCGACGGGCGGAGGGATCGCGCTTGTCCTGCGCGGACCGCTTCTCCAATTGATGGATGGCTTCATCCACCTCGCCTTGCGCCGACAGCATCGCGATGTGCTCCAGCTCATTGCGATCGCCACCGCCCGCAGCGGCGGGTGAAGCCGGCGCGGCATTGGCCGCGCCCGCGGTGGCGCTCGCCGCCGCCTTGCCGCCCGACTTCGGCGCAGCGGCGACTTTCGGCGCCACGGCATCGTTGGTCCCACGGCGCAGGGTGATGCGCGACGGCGTGCCGAGATAGTTGCGGCGATTGCGCTCCTTCTCGATGGCGCGCAAGGCATCCGCCGCGGTCGCGTTGTCCGGCTGCAGGGACAGGGCCGTGAGGTATTGATTGCTCGCGGTCTCCAGGTCGCCCTTCTTCTGCGCCTGCTGGCCACGCTGCAATCGATCCGCGACGGCGGTGTCGATCTGCTTGCGCACCGCAGCCAGGCTCTCGCGGTAGCTGGTGTGGTCGGGCCGCAGCAGCGTCAGCACTTCCCAGCTCAGCGCCGCTTCGGCCAGTTGGCCCTGCTTCTCCATGTCCTGCGCGCGCTGCAGGTGACCGGTCTCGAAAGCACCGACCGGTCCCTTGGCCACCGGGGCGGCCTCACGCGGTGTGCCGTCGGCATTGGGCGGCTGCAGGCTGCCGCAGGCGGACAGCACCAGCGACATCATCAAGGCGGCCGCCGGCGTGGCGACGCGCCGGCCCCAGCGGGCCGTCTTCATCCTCGTCTGGAGGCTCATGGCGCGGGTCCGATGCGGCGGCTGTTTTGCAGACGGGCCTTGAAGGCCTCGAGGTCATGGTCGCCGAAGATCATGGTCCGGCGCAGCATCAAGGGCTGCGCGAAAAAGGCGTTGCCGCCCGGGTTGACGGTCACGGCCAGGCTGTATTTCTGACGGGTCAGCATGTCCAGGACTTGCTCATTGGCGTCGCCGTAGGGAAAGGCGTAGTGCCGCACCTGCACCGGCAGCCGCTTTTCCAGCAGGTCGCGCGGGCCTGCGGTTTCCAGCTCCAGGTTCTTGGCATAGCGCTCATCGCCCTCGCCGGCCGAACGCTCGATCAGGTTGCGATGGCTCTTGGAATGGGACTGGATGTCCATGAAGCCGGAGGTCGCCATCTCCTGCAACTGCGGCCAGCTCAGCGCATCGCCCGCGCCGATGAAATCGGTGTAGACGAACATGGTCGCCGGCAGCCCGAGCTTGCGCAGCACCGGGAAGGCATAGCGATAGACCGACTCATAGCCGTCGTCGAAGGTGATGACGACCGACTTCGGCGGCAGCGGCTCCTTGCCGTCCAGATAGCCGGCCAGTTGGCCCAGCTTCAGCACCCGGTAGTTGTTGCGGGACAGCCATTCCATCTGCGCCGCGAAATTCGCCGGCGAGACCGCCATCTTTCCGCCGACCGTGCCGACCCGGTGATAGCAGAGGATGGTCACTGTCTGATAGCTGCCCGGCACCACGCCCAACGGATTGAGCGGCTTGAGCGGCACCACCAGCGGCTGGCCCGGATTGATCCCGCTCAGGCCGCCATTGGCATCGCTGATCTGCCAGTCGTTGTCCTCGCTGCCCAGCAGTCGGGCGGCGATGCCGCGCAGCGATTCGCCTGTCGCCGGCACATACAGCAGCAGGCGCTCATTGCGAGCCACCACCTCGCCCTGCAGCTTGGGCTCGGTCGGCGTGACCGGCGCGGGTTCCGGCGGCGCCACCGTGGTGGTGGTGCAGCCGGCCATGGCCATCAGCGCCGCCACGGCCAGCAGACGCCAGCGACGCGGCGCCGCAGAAGTCGACAGTGCGGCGATCACGACCCTTTGCCCCCGTGTGGATGGCCCTTGTCACCCTTCTCGCCCTTGTCGGACTTCTCGGCCTTGACCGACTTGTCAGCCGGCTTGTCCGAGCGCCCGTCCTTGTCGCGGCTGGCGCGGCGGGCCTTGTCATCGGCCGAAGGCGACTTGTCGCGCGAGGCGGCGGTCAGCGCGGCCGTGGTCCGGATGGTGTCCGGACGGGCCTGACCCGCGGCCAGCGCCTGACGATCCTGCAGCGCCTGGGCCATCTGGTCGAAGGTGGCATAGAGCAGACCGAATTCATCCTTGCGCTGCTCCCGGATGCGGAAGCCGTAGCGGCCGCGTGCGATCTCGCCCAGCGCTTCGTTCATCAGCTTGATCGGCCGCGAGAACCAGTTGCCCACGACATACATCGCGATGGCCACGGCCAGCACGGTGATCACGGCCAGCGCCGCCATCAAGGTGCGCGACAGACGCGCGACGGTCTCCAGCGGCCGTTCGCGCAAGGCCAGGGCCAGATGGCCGACGACCTTGTCCTGATAGAGGATGTCGGATTCGAAGCCCAGCACCGGCTCGCCATGCGCCATGTAGCGGGTGCGCTTCACGCCGCCGAGATCGCCCAGCACTTCGCCCGCCGGCGTCTGGTAGGTGCGACCGACGGTCTCCGGCACGCTGGACGCGCGCACGACGCCGCCGCGGTCGGAGATGGTCAGGCTCTGGAAATCGCCCGTCTTCATGATCTCCTGCAGCGAGACATCGACGGTCACCCAGTCCTCGCCCAGGGCGGGCGTCGCGTTCTGCACGCCGATGAAGCGTGACAGCGCGGCGCCGGTGTCGGCCACCTGCTGCATCATCGCGGCGTACTGACGCTGGATGATGATGGTGCAGGTCACCGCCATCACGATCGCGACGATGGTGGCCATCATGGCCGTCCACTTCACCCGCAGCGGAATGATGCGCGGCCGGTTGGAGGCGGTGGCCTCTTCATCCAGCTCCGACAGCACGCGGGTCAGCGCATCGGCCACATCGGCGCCGGTGGCGAAGCGATCGTCCGGCGCCTTGGCCAGGCAGCGGTCCACCACCCGACGCAGCGACGCCGGCAGACCCGGGCGCAGCTTGTTGAGCGGCGTCGGATCTTCCTTGGCGATCTTGAGCGCGAGGTTCACCACGCTGTCGCCGCTGAACGGGCGTTGGCCGGTGAGCATCTGATAGAGCACGATGCCGACCGAGAACAGGTCCGAGCGGCCGTCGATCTTCTCGCCGTTCATCTGCTCGGGCGACATGTACTGCGGCGTGCCCAGCACATCGCCGACGCGGGTGCGTTGCTCACCCTTGGTCGACTCCATGTGGGCGATGCCGAAGTCCATCACCTTGATGTCCAGCGTGCCACGCGTGCGGGCGATGTTGCCCGGCTTGATGTCGCGGTGAACGATGCCGCGCTTGTGCGAGTAGTCCAGCGCGCGGGCCAGCTGGATGGCCATGACGACGGTGTCGCGCACCGGCAGCGGCTTGCCGGGTTCCAGCACATCGGCCAGCGATTCGCCGTCGAGCAGCTCCATGGCCATGTAGGGCCGGCCGTCGATCTCGCCCACGTCATGCACGGTGACGATGTTGGGATGCGACAGACCGCCGGAAGCGCGGGCTTCGCGCAGGAAGCGGGCGCGGTATTCCTCGTCCTCGCACAGCGAGGCATGCAGGAACTTGATCGCGACATCGCGGCCGATGCCAGGGTCATGGGCCTTGAAGACGCTGGCCATGCCGCCGCGGCCAAGCCGCTCGCGGATCTCATAACGACCGACCTGGCGCACCGGCATGTCGGCCGACGGCGCACGACCGGCGCCCATCGAGGTAGTCGAACCACCGCCCGGGCCGCCCATCAGCGGGCCGCCGGGCAAGGTGCCGGCATTGCGCCAGGCGGCCTCGGCCTGGGCCTGCAGCTCCGGGTCGAAGCGGGTTTCGGCGAATTCAGAATCGGCGCCTTCGGACGTCGGCGCCGCAGCCGCTGCGGCCAGGGCGGCGGCAGACAGACCGCTGCGGGCGCTGATGGTGACCGGTGCGGAAATGATGGGCGAGGACTCGCCCGTCGATGCGGCAGGTGCGGTCGAGGCCGTCGAAGCCGACGCGGCGACAGGCGCTGCGGCCGGCCGCGGCACCGGTGCGGGCGTGACCACGGCGGGCGGCACGGGTGCGGGGATCGGTTGGCTCGCTGGAGGCGTGGACGGCGTGGCGGCTGCGACCGGTGCGGGCGTTGGCGCGGGCGCTGGCATGGGCGACGGCGTGGCGACCGGCGTCGGCGCGACCGGCGCGGGCTTGAAGGCCGCGCTGGACACGATCACCGTCGCATCATCCGAGGCAGCATGGCTCGGTGTCACCGGCGCGGCAGGTGCCACAGCGGGAGGAACCGGCACCGGCACCTGAGCGGGCGCGGGGGCCTGTGCGACGACAGGCGGCGCGACAGGTGCTTCAGCGACCACCGGCTCCGCCGCAGGCGCCTCCGCTGGCGCTGGCGCGGCCTCAGCGGCCTGGCGTGCGGCCAGGGCGGCGGCTTCTGCGCGCTGGCGGGCGCGCAGCGGATGGGTGTCGGGGTAGTTGGGGTCGTGGATTTCCGCCACGTCGATGGGCTCCATCGGCGCGGACGGCTCGACCTCCGGCAGGGGCGCGTCAGCCGCGCTGGCGGGTGCCACGGGGCTGGCCGCCGCCACCGTGGGCGGCGTCAGCGGCTCACGACGGTTGGCGGCGGTGTCGGCGGGCATGCGGTCCAGCGGCTTGCCCGCCGGCACGATGCGGGTCGCATCCGGGTCCATCATCGGATCAGCTTCCGGAACCGCCGGGTCGGTTTCCGGCGTGGCCGGTCGAGAAAATCCATCGGGTCGTGACATCAAACGCCTCGCCGCGGCGAAATGCGCCGCCTGCTCTTATCGTCGGCGTCCCTGGCTTTGGGGGCAATGAACGAAAGTCACGCGAAGCCAGGGCAGCGGTTACGGGGAAGGGGGAAGTGGAACGAGAAGTAACGGGGTGCGCGTTGGCCGCCCAGGTCGACCATTCGCGATCGATATTCCGTTTAGCCGTGCTCTCCATTCAATTCTTGAATCATGCGCCGCCATGGCGCCGGGCCGACGTCAGGCGAAGCGGCTGGACCCAATGGCTTGCCGAGGACTGCGGTCCCTGGTTGGCTGAATGGATTCAAAGCGGCTATTGTGCGCAGCACTCGCATCGTTCTCTCAAATTCATGACACGCGTCGATCACCTCCAGCCCTCGGGCGTGGCCCAGATGGCTTTGGACTTTCAGTGGGACGTCCGCACCGGTGACCGATTCATGTCCGTGCGGGCGGAGGATAAGCCCAAGCTCGCAGACGCCATCGGTGCCATCAATGATCGCGCGTTGTTTGGACTGACGATTGCGTGCACCGAGTGGACCGTCGCACGGGTGTCCGAACGGGCTGATGCCGCCAAGGTTCAGGATGCACTGTGGCGGATCGACGCCGCCTGGGCCGGTCTGATCGATGCGAGATATGCGGAGCTGCCGGAGCCGGACGATTCCGAGGAAGAGACTGCGGAGTCGCTCGCGGTGAATGGTCCGATCTGGGCGGCCACCATCATGATGGGAGACGCCTTCGTCGACGGTCTGAAGCCGGGCCACCCCGTGGTCATTTTCCAGGTCGCGCTGGGGCTGTGTCAGTTGGCCGAGTACGTCTGCGGCCGCTCCCCGGCATTCAAGTCCTGGCTGCCGGAGACACTCCGGCGGCTGCAGCAGACCCATCCCGCCGATTCAAAGCCGGTGAGCGAGCAGAAACCCGCCACGCTGGCCGATTTCCGCCCCGCCGGCGCGCCATCGATCTTCGAGGGTCTGGAGCCCGGGCAGAACCCGTATCTGCGGTCCGCCGCCGAATTGCGTCAGGCCGGCGTCGTCGCACCCTATGGCGATTCCCCATGACGGCCGCTTCCTCGGATGTCCTGCGCTGTCCGTCGTGGGTCTCGCTGGACGAAGCGTCCAGGCGTGATCTCCACCATGTCTGGGACGATGCCCACGTCGATGCGGACTTTCAGGCCGACCCCCTGCCCTTGCAGGATCAAGCGGCCCGACTCGCGATTCGTGGTCGCATGGCATTGGCCGTGGCACTGTATGAATGGCTGGTGTGGCGCTTTGACGGCATGCAGGCCCGGTCGGACCCGATCGAGGTGCTGGAGGCCAGTTGGTGCGCGACGGTCGATCCGCGCTACCTGATCTATTTCGAGCTGGACCGCGACGATTGGGTCGGCCCCGTCGATGGCCCGCTGTGGTGCGGCATGACGCACCTCAGCCATGGCCTCAACGAGGGCGCGCGGCATGAGGGCGAACTCGATGGCGCGCTGAGCTTCCTCTACCAGCTGGTCATGCATGTGCTGCCGCAGCCGGACGCCTTCCAAGCCTGGCTCGACGGAACGCTGGAGCGGTTGCTCCAGGTCACGCCGCTGGTGCCCGTGGATCCATTCGACGACCTCTTCGACCGACGCATCGGTGAACAGCTCGGTCCCTTGGTGGGCCGCCCGACCTTCGACCTGGCCGTGCCGGTCGAGGCCTCGCAAGATCGTCGTTTCCTCAACGCTTGTTTCGCCCGAGCGCTGGCGACGGGCAACCCGTTTCTATCCACACCCGCCGACCTGGCTGATCTGGAGTTTGAAGGCGAGCCGTATCAGTTGCCGGAGCAGAAATGAACGTCGCCCCGCGCGGCAGGCTTGAGTGGTCGTGGCGTCGACGCGCTCATCCGTCTGAAATCTGGCAATCCAGCCACTGCGCCGGATCGGACCAGCGCAGCAGCCAGGGCGTCAGCACGTCGGCGCTAGCCAATGGACCCACCAACGGCGTGTGCTCCTTCAACAGCAGGTCTTCCAAAAGGGTCGAGGCCGCCCGGTAGGGAGCCAGATCCTCTTGGCCATGAATGTCGCCCCGCAGCGGCGTCGGACCCGCCGCCACCAGCAGCGTGTCGCCCACACGGCGCCAGTGCACACCCCGCCCTGAAGCCTGGCTGGCCTGCTCCACCAATGAGGCCAGCGCCACGTCTTTCGACTTCAGAAAGGCGTCGCCCAGCAGGGTGAGCCAGGGCATGGCCGGGAGCCCCTGCACGCCGTCCCATTGCAAGGTCTCCACATCCTCGAGCTGCAAGGCCCAGTACCGCTTCAGCTTCGCAGCCATTCGACGATGCGCATCGATGCGACTGCCGCCGACATGGCTCAGCGTCGGCGCCGCACTGCCCCACCACAGAGAGGCGGCCTGGGCGGCGGTTTCGCCGAGCCGAGTCAGGGCATGGGCGGGCACCTCCGGTGGGAGCCACACGCGCACATGGCTCAGGCGCGGAATGCCCGCAAATGCCGGTCGTTCGACCATGTCCAGATAGACACCGTCCCAGACGCCCTCCTCCGCCGACTGGCGTCGGAGCGGATCGCTGCTTCCAGGTCGATAGAGCTCCAATCGCCAGGGGCCGAATCGACCTGCCGGATAGGCCAGGCGCTGCAGCAGGCGGAGGATGCCTTCGCCGTCCTCCGTCTCCTGCCAGTCAGGCTGGTTGGCAATCCGATACAGCAGCGGACCGGTGGCCGCGCCGAGCGAGAGGGCGAGATCGCCCCAATCCGCGAGTCCGCGCCCCCACGGACGCAGCGGTCCATCGAGCCAGAGCGTGAACGACAGCACCTCCCGCACCGTGGAATGCGCAGGCAGGACGCGGGTCTTGGACTGAATGGCCACGGGAATGGACGCTGCGGATGGTCGAGCGGCTTACAGCGTCACGCGAACCCAAGGCGTGGCTTCGGCCGGATCAAACTCAACGAAGCACGGCTGCTGCTGGACGGCCTCGATGAAATACATGCGGTTGGAAGAGGCGCTGCATGAGACCGCGTTGAAATTGCTCTTGAGGATCTCCACCTTCCGCCCTTTGAGCTCGGCCACGCCGGCGCCACCAGCGGGCAGCAGAAACCGATCCCCGATGGCGGCGATGTCGCGCGGCGCCACATCGCATCGGGTGATCTCCACCAGACCGGCTGGGCCGGCCTGCAGCACCCGACCGATCGGACCGGGTCCCGCACCGGTGATCAGCGCCTGACCGTCGGGCAACATCTGAACGCCGGTGAAACCTTCCGAGTCGTTGGGAACGCCAGGGGGCTGCAGCAATGACCAGGCCTGACCATTGAAATGCAGGATGCGCCCATTGGCGCCGACGGCGTAGACATCGTCGGGCGCACTGCCGCCAAAGGCATTGATCGAGCCGCCACCGCCCTCCGGCCCATCGACGACCTGACTCCAGCTCTGACCGTCCCAGGCATAGATGTGCCCGTTGTACGCACCCGCCCAGACATGCTGGTCGTCGATTCCCCACAAGGCGGTGATCGACGGAGAGATGCGGTCCTGACGAATCAACGGCAACGAGGTGACATGCCAGGCGGGACCTTGGTTTTCAGGAACGTAACTGAACCAGGCTTGTGGGGGCGCCGTCCGTGCGGCTGGTGCCGTTGAGCCGATGCTGCCGTGCGTACTGCCGGTCCACAGATGACCAGCCGGCGACACCCACAGCGCGCGGAGTGTGTCGTTGGTGCGGCAGATCGTCTGGATCCCCGCGCCCCGCCGAACTTCCTGACGAACGATGTTGCCGTGCGCATTCGGACTGTCGCCGTCCTCGTAAGAGAGCCACAGCAGATACCGATGACCGTCGTGCTCGCTCACGGACAGGACTTCATGGATTTGTCCGGCGGCGTGTTCACTCATATCAATTCAATCCTTGGAGTTGGAGATCTGTCAGAGGCCCGTCAAACCAGACCCTTGTGTCGCCGCAGAGGGACCCGTTGATGCCGGAGGCGGGGCGGGTGGCGCCGCGCCCTTGGCCTGACCATTACGCAACAGGGTGTTCTGATCCACACGCGGCTTCTTGTCAGGGCCGACCCCGACCTCTTCATTGAAGAACTCGTCCATCTTGGCACGGATGCACTCGGCAGCCGCCTGCGCCAGGGAATCATGGTCTCGAGTCGGATCCGGCGTTCGGTCCTTGCTGTCCTTGAGCGCTCTCTTTGCGCCCTTCTCGTATTCGTCCATCCACTCGGAAAGCGTGGCGTGTTTCTCCGGCAATCCCTCGGGCTTATTCTTCTTCGCGAAATCTGCCATGTGCTCGGTGAGGATGCGGTGCTCCTCGCCGTGGGTCTGACCATCGTGAACCATCCAGGTCAGGGCTTTGTCGGTGGAGTAGTTCGAGCAGCCGGGAATGGTCGCCCCATCTCGACCGCTGACGTGAAAGTTGGAACAGGGCGGCACATGCTCCGCCTGCCAGCCACCGGTATTGCCCTGCGCATTGTTGATGTTTCGCCACTTCGCCCGATAGGTCTCGTCATCGTATTGGCCGAATTCAATCGGCGGCGTGAAGGAGGCAAAGATCGTGGAACAGTCCAGCGAGGCGTCAGGAGTTCCTCCTGCGCCCTTCACCACCTTCATCTGAACGGAAGCCGCACTGGTCGCCATGCCATCTCACATCTGATTGCCCATGCCGGAGCTGCCGGTATAGACGACCGATTTGCCCTCGAACTTGACGTTGGGACTTCCGTCCAGGATGAAAGCCGTCGAGGTCGTCTGGTGACTGACCACCTCTTTCTGACTGCCTGGCTCATTGCCCGTGCAGTTGTGCACCACAGCGTCGACGTGAAAGACGGGCTTGCCGCCAATGAAGACTTTGCGCGTGTCGTCATCGAGCTTGCCGGACCCCGCAGGCGTGAAGATCGGATAGGGAATCGGCACCGGACTGGGCGCCGCCGGCGTGAGACACACGCTGGGATTCAGATAGACGATGACGTGACCCGTGGATTCACCGGCCACCTCACGAAAATTGGCATTGACGCTCATGGCGCGTCCTTTCCGGGCGATGGCGCCCTCATCACATGACCGGTCGGTGGCGCCGAGGCGACCAGAGAGGTCCCGAGCAACATCGCACCGCGGGCGCCTTCGTCGGAGCTGCCCAGCAGCACGGCCAGCGGCTCATCCTGCACACCATGCAGCCAGGACTGAGCCGCCAGTCCGGCCAGCAACGGCATGGCGGCTGCGCCGACATCGCCCAATTCCTTCAGCGGCGTCTGCAGGTCGGTGTGCGTTCCCAACACATCTCCGAATCGCGCGATGACTCTCTGCAATTCCTGGGTCGCGTAGCGTTCATGGGAGGCGTCGGTCAGCCAGAGATTGCTGCGTCGTTCAGCCGCGCGCATCGGCGCGAGCGCGGTGTCCAGCGCCTGCGTCATGCCTTCTGACTGCGAAGGCGCCGCTGCGAGCACGGGATGCCGTTCGCGCCCCAGGCCCAACCCCAGCACGCGCGCCTGCCCGCGATGGCGCGGCGTCACCACCGCAAACGCCGCGGCCTCGCCCGGACGAATGCCGTCGACGTTGTCCAGGGTCATCAATCGGTCCGAGGCCAGCAGCGGCTCCAGCACGGCCCAATCCAGCAGCGTGTCCACGCCGCCCCAAATGACGTCGCGCGGTCCATCCGCCAGTTGCAGTGCTCGTTTCATGGCCAGCGCGCCGGCCGCTCGGCCAAAAGGAAACACTTCGATGTCCGCCGCCTGCCAACCCGACGGCAGACGCCTGCGCAGCTCGGCGACCAACCACTGCCCGGCTGGCGTGAGCGCATCGGGATGATCGGCCTCAGCGAATCGCGAGGCCAGGCACAGCAGGATCACGGGGGCTCGCTCGGGGCTGCCATCACCCGCCGCTTCCAGACGCCGCGCCACGCCGTGCAACGCATGCGATGCCATGGCGAGCAGGCGTTCCGTCGCGGGCAGGTCGGCGGACAGGGCGGGACAGGCGCAGGCCATCACGCGCTGACCCGACGCATCGATGAAATCCGACGGACCGACCGCATCCAGACCGGCGCGGACCATCAACGCGGTTTCCGCCAGCGACTCGCCGAGGCTGCTGACCGCCTCCGCGTGGCAAAGGCCGACCTCGCCCGACACCGGCTCAGTCGATTCGGCTTGGCGCAATTGAATCGACGGCTTCACGACAGAAACTCCTTCGCCTGCACCTTCACGCGTGTGAAGCGCCCACGCATGCGTGCCGGACAGCGGAACAGCGCCCGCCACACCAGCTCCACGACCATCGCACTGCTGTCGATCACGACCGTGTCCAGATGGGGACGTCGCGCTTCGGTGGCGCCATCGATGTCGGCTTCCACGCGAATCATCCACTTCGGCAGGACGAAATGAATCGGTCCCTCATGATGGACGCCGACGATGCCGATCGACTCTCCGCCGCGCAAGGGCTGGGTGAAGATGAGATCCGGCGAAGCGCACTGCTCATGAACCTCCCGGTAATCGCTCGGTCGGCCGGGATACACCGATTGGAGCCACGTCGCATCATGGGTGCCGGCGGCGCTGCGACGCGGCTCGAAATGCCGACCCAGCGGCGCACATCCCACCGGCACATGGCGCCGGCCTGCGGCAGTCACGGGGTCGTCTGGCGATTCGATCTGTGGGGCCGGCAAACCCACCAGTCGATCCGGTTGGCGAGAGATGCCACGCCCGACGGGGTTGCGACACTCCTCGACCGGATGGGCGGGGTCGGTGAAGTCCGAGCCGCCCCAGGCGCGCGACCATGACAGCGGCGTCGGGACCAGCGGCGCGCTGGGTCCGACGACGATGCCGCCCATGCCGCGACGCCAGACACGCTCGCCGTGAACCCGCAGCACCTTCTGGCGATCAGCCACCCGCAGATGCACGTCCATGTGAGAGGTGATGACGCCATCGGGCGGGACGGCATACCCACTCAACACGACATCGGTGCCCGGCTTGGCGAGGCAAAAGTCGCCGGGTAGCCGCAGATCGGCCACCGCCGGTGAACCCCATGGCTCGTCCCCGAGCCGGATGTCGCGCGGCTGCTCCGCGGCCATCAGCCCGCCTCCGGGCCGAAGGCCAAACGTGGCCTTGATGATCGCGATGCGCGCTTCCGCGCCGTCCCGATCCAGGATCGGCAACAACTGCGCGACATGCGGGCTGTGGTTGAAGAACGCGGGCTCATCCATGGTCAATGCGTGCTGGCGTGAACCGATGACGCGATGCGCGCCAGCGATTCGCGCTGGCTGCCAACGAAGTCCTCTGGGAAGAAGCGCGGCAATGCCTTCGGACTCGCCGCCACGAGTTCCAGATAGAGATCGCGACGAGTGGACCGACTGGGACAAGCCGGTGACGCGGGCGTCAGCGCCTGCAGCCGCTCGATCAACCCGGCAGCGTTGAGCGGCCCACCCTCCCGATAGCGCCGGTCGGCCAGAAACCGGGACTGACAGCGTTCCCATTGCTGTCGCAAGGACCACGCCGGGGGAAGCGTCGATTCGCCAGCGGGACCCGACGCGGTGAGCCCGGTGATTCGATGCAGGGCCTGTTGAAGAAGCGCGGACTCCTCAGCCGTCCGGTCGGCACTGTCCAGCAGCTCAAGGAGCGCAGGCACCAGGGCGGTGGCGCCAAGTGGACCCGCCGCGCGGACGGCCGTCCACCGATCCTCGCCGCCCGCCATCATCGCCAGCAACAGCTCCGCATCCTGCAAGCGCCCAAACAGAGCCGCGGTGTACAGGGCATCGGCCCACCGGGGGTTGCCTGAACCCAGCCGCATCGCCTGACCGTGCAGCGACGACAGCCGCAGCGACACCCCGGCCCGCAGCGCCCCGCGCACCAGCGGCTCATGACAGGCGTGCGCCGCCTCCAGCAACAGGGGCTCGCAGAATGAAGGTTCAAACCCGTGAACCGGTGCGTTCAGCGCGGCGGCCACCACGGCGGGGGCGTCTTCGCTCATCGCCCGGCCCCATTCCGACTGTGTCAATGCGCCGCGATATCCCAGCACACGCACGCAGACCGCGCGCCAGGCGGGGTCCGGGTCGGTCAGGCCGGAGGCCAGCGCCTCCTCGATGCCGGCATGCGGCGCGAGGCACATCGCCTCGACCGCCGCGGCGGACTCCTGCGGGTGCCTGAGCACCGCCGCACGGACGATGGCGAACGTTCGTTTGAGCCAAGCCGGATCCCGCGCGCAGCCCAGGACAAACACTGAAGCAAAGACGCGGCCTGGATCGGGGAGATCGGGGTCGATCGCTGCAGCGGCCACCTGCGCCAACGCGGCATGACCGAGGCCCAGCATCACGTTGACCTGCGCCAGCAGGCGTCGTTCAGACGCCGCAGGTGTTTGCCAATGCTCTCCGACTTGAGGCTCGCGATAGGCGCGCAACACCGCCACCGTGTCGAGGCATTGCGCCACCACGCTGCTGCGAAAGGCCGCCATCCCGCCGGACACGCCGGACATCGGTTGATCCAGCCACGCACGGCGCCAGCCCGGTGACGACCTGGCCGTCAGGCCCGGATCTCCCACGAAGACGTCGTCCACGCTCAGGCTGCGTGGCGTGTCCCGAAGCATCGTCGCGTGCGTCATGACAGCGGCGTCGAGGTCGGTGCAAGGCAACCAGGGAAGATCATCGTCAGTTCAGCTTGATGAGAGGCGACAACAGCCTCAGCAGCTTCTGGCTGCGCGTCGCAAAGCTGTTGCAGACGATCTCGACATCCCCTTGCGCGCCCAGCCGGATACGGGATTGGCCATTGCGCAGGACGATGTCTCCCTTCGCCTCCAGCACCAGCGTCTCCGGACGCCCCGCCCACTCGGCCGGATCGACCACCGATCGGGCGCGGGCGGTCACCGGCCCGATGCCGCCCAGGATCACGCCGCTGTCTTCGCTGTCTCGCCAGACCAGCACGGCATCGCCACCGGAGAACGTCACACCCGCGCCATCCGGGTTGAGGACCTGGCATCGCAGTCCATGCGCCAAGCCAGGCATCGCCACCTGGACCATGCCGTCCTCATCGACGGAGACCACCTCACCGCGGGCGATGGCGCTTGAGGCTGCGGGCTGCGACAGCCAGGGCGCGAGGTCAAAAGGATTGGACATACGGACTCACTCCAGTTGCGGGGCGATGGGGTGTCTTCATGCCGACCGCTCAGCTGTTCTGATTGATGTTGGGCGAGCCCTTCAAATTGAGATCGCCGCCTGCCTTGACATGGACCTTGCCACTGCCCTGCACGGTGATCTCGGCGCCCTTGAGCGTGATGTCGCCATTGCTCTTCATGATCAGTTGAGCCGAGCCGCATTTGAGGACCAGTTCCGTCTTCGCTTCGATGGCCACTTTGGCGCTGCTGTTGACGCTGTAGTCATCACCCGACTTCAGACTCATCGTGCTGCCGGCGTCCACCGAATAGGACGCCCCAGCCTTGTGACTGATCTTCGCGCCCGCCTGCTCGCTGATGTTGGTGCCCGCCGAGACCGACTTGCTCACGCCGATCTGCTCCGAGCTGAGTCCCCCCACCGCCACGACCTTGGCGCCGCCCACCTCCTGCATCAGCGCCGCGCCGACTGCATGGTTCATCGCGGCGCCAACCGTCAGCGCATAGACCGCGCCGATGGTCTCGGTCTTCATCAGCGACACGGTGACGTTCTGGACATTGCCGAAGCTCTGGGTGTCGGAGCCGCTGACCGACAGCGTGCGTGTCGCGCCGATGGTCTCGACCTGATTCGCGCCGATGGTGAGGGTCTCATTCGCGCCGACCGTCTTGCTGCGGTTGGACCCGACGGTGATGTCCTGATTCGATCCAATGGTGATCGACTGATTCACGCCGACCGTCTGCGTCTGGTTGTTGCCGACGGATTCCGAATCGTCCACATCCACCCGGTCGGTGCGGTTGTTGTGAATGGTCGAGGTCTGGTCGTGCTCGACGGTGGTGGCCATGTCGTACTGGCCGTGAATGGTGATCTTTTCCTTGCCGGCGGTGTCGTCCATCGACAGCTCGTTGTAGCCGGTCGCCTTGTGGCTCTTGGATTTGATGCCGCTGACCACGCCTCCCGCCGGCAGCTCGAACGGCGGCATCTGTTCAGCGTTGTAGACCCGGCCGGTGATCAGGGGCTGATCCGGATCGCCTTCCACGAAGTCGACCACGACTTCCTGACCGATCCGCGGAATCGACACGCCGCCCCAGCCCTTGCCCGCCCACGGCTGAGACACGCGGATCCAGCAGGAGC
Organism: Burkholderiaceae bacterium; assembly: GCA_913776825.1. Classification (GTDB taxonomy): domain Bacteria; phylum Pseudomonadota; class Gammaproteobacteria; order Burkholderiales; family Burkholderiaceae_C; genus Roseateles. The sequence goes on along the minus strand of CAJYPV010000018.1, from coordinate 446,459 downwards.
TCTTTTCATTGCGGGTGCCGCGACGGTCCCAATGGAACTGCACTTTCACCCGGCCGTATTTGTCGGTGAAGATCTCTTCACCCGCCGGGCCGGTGACGATGGCGGTTTGCGGCCCCGGCACCATCGGCTTGGGCGTGCGGCGCAAGGGGCGGAATTGCTGGGTCGACGGAATGGCCTGGAAGGCACAGCGCAGGTCGGATTCGCCCGAGCCGGATTCGCTCGATGCTTGTCGCAGATGCAGGCTGGTCCCGATCACCAGATAGGTCGCGTTCTGGTCATCGCGTGGATGCCGCGTCAGCGACAGCAAATGACCGGTGCACACGCCTTGCGCATTGGTGGCGGCCTCGAAGCGGTCGTGCACGGTGTGGATCTCGTCCAGGCGATCCTCGGCGTATTGGGAGCCGTCGCTGGCCTGGAGATAGCCGCCCGGGAAGTCAAAGATCTCGCCGTCCGACAAGTCGTAATTGCGGGTGCGGGCCTGGCTGGTCAACAACGAGGTGGACGGCCGTTCGAAGTCGAAATCGGTGATCACCACCTTGCCGGCCTTCAGGCTCTGCACCGAGGCCCATTGATCGACGAAGGCCAGCTGTGGCGGGGTCTGCGAGCCGCCGCCATAAAACGGCAGCGATTCGCAGCCGGGCGCGCAATCATGCGCACTGGCCGAATCGGCGAGCACCAGCGTGTGGCCGCCCTCGTCATGGACCATGTACCAGTAGATGCCTTCGTTTTCCAGCAGTCGGGCGACGAAGTTGAAATCGGTCTCGCGGTACTGGACGCAATAGTTCCAGCGCCGGTAGGGACGCTGCAGCTTGAATTCGAAGCGCGCGACCGGGTGGTCGTCGAACACCGCCTTGACGATGTCCGGCACCGTCATCTCCTGAAAGATGCGGCAGTCCGCCGTGCGGGTGAGCAGCCACAGCCAGGGCACCATCGTCATCTGATAGACGCTGTGGCGGCCCTCGAAGCCGGTCTGCGCAAAGCGCGTCACATAGCCGCTGAGGTGGCGCGGGGCCTCGTCCGTCAGCGCGATGGTGAGCGTGGCGGCCTTGCCGAGCAGGTCGCTGGCGAGGATGTCCCTGCGGTCGCTGAGCAGCGTGAGCGTGGTCTCGCCGAGGTCACTCAATCCCTCTCGGGACGCGCACGCATGCACGCGCAGGGTGTCGTCGGGCAGCGGCGTCTTGAGGCGAAATGGAGATGGCATGGCGAGGCGGAGGGCAAGCAAGCCTGACGGTAGGCCGGCACCGCCCATGGGGAAAGCGACCAAAGTCACACGCCAGACTCGGGAATGCCCGCAGGCGGCGCCACCCATCGGCCTCGGGCGCGACGGCCATGGCGCCCGCTCGGCTGCTGCAGCCCTCAGGCGGCGGCCTGTCGCGTCTCCCGACGCGCCCGGCCGCCTCGGCCCTCACGCGATGCCTGTCCCACGTCGGTGGGACGTCACACATCGCGCGTCCTCAGAACACCATCGGCAGCGACACGGTGAGTGTGACCACCTGTTCGTCATCGTCGTAGTCCGCGGTGAGCTCCACGCCTTGCAGGTGCCATTGCTCCCATTCGATCGCGTCGTCATCGCCATCGGCGTCGTCCATCTCGCTGTCGGTGGGTTCGCCATAGGCGGCGAGCGCGTCTTCACGCGTGCGCACCGGGCCGGCCGCGAGCGGCGCGATGCCAGCATACGGGTCGACCTCCTCGCTGCCCAGCGGGTAATAGAAGAGGCCGCTCAGCACGCGCGGCCCGTCGCCGCGCGGTGCGCCGAAATCGCTGGTGTGGGTCTCGCGGGTGGAGAAGGACATCACCACGCCGGCCTGGCGCAGCATGACGAAGTCGGCTGTCAGGTCCTGGACCTTCTTGGGCGTGAGCTTCGCATCACCGGACGCGTTGGCCATGATCGCAGCGATCAGGGCCTCATCGGTGTTGGTGAGTCCGAGGAGTTGGGGGAAATGGTCTGGCGTCATGGTGCGCGGGCGTGGGGCCGAGGTCGGGGATGAGCGGGATCATAGGCGCGTGCTCAATGGCCGCGCGGTTGGCGGGCCGTGTCGAAGTCCGCCGACGATTTCCATGGGGCCACGACCGAGCGCCAATCGGTACCGTCGAAGGTGGAGACCGTCCAGAGATCGGCGATCGCGAGCAGCCCGTCGTGCGCATCCAGATGACCGGAGGCGACCAGCGGCCGCCCGTCGTGCAATGGCGCTTCGAGTGTCTGGCCATTCCAGACGCGGAGTTGATAGTCGGAGGCGAGCCACAGCCGGCCGTTGAACCATCGGGTGTCATTCCAGAGGATGCTCGACTGCCCTGAGAGCAATCGTCGCCAATCGGCGCGTTGTCCGACCCAGAGACTGCCGCCCTCCCCCGTGATGTAGACATGACCATCCCCGCCGCACGTCACCGTGGCGAGCGGCTCGCTGGAGGGGAAGTCCATCGCACGCCACTCGCTGCCGTTGAAGTGCCACACGTCGCCCAGCCCGCCCACGGCGTACAGGTCGGATGCGGACCATCCATCGAGATCACGAAAGCCGGCCCGGCTCAGTGCCGATTCGATCGTCGGCCTCGGCAGCCCGGGAAGCCGCTCCCATTGGCCGAGTTCCACGCGACGGTAGATGCCGCGCGCCAAGGCGACCGCGAAGGTTTGGTCTCCCACACACCTCAATCGCTGCAGCGCTGGCCATTGGCCCACGTCGATCTTCTCGAATGGGCCCTCGACGGCGCCGCCCAATGGATAGACGTCGCCGTCGCGATCCATTGACGCCACGAGCAGCCCGTCGTGGAATGGCGCGCGGGAGATCCCAAGGCGTGGATGCGTCATGCCGACAAGGTCCCGGAAGCCGACGTTGTCTTCGGTCGCATCGTCCAGAAAGATCGTCGCCACCCGGCAAGGGATCTGGCCGTCCAGCAGACGGGACGCGGTGTCCGGCGATGTGACGGGGCGAGACAGCGTCTGCAGCGTGTGACGGTTGCGGATCGCCACGCCGGTGATCTCCTGACCCTGATAGACGTCGGTCCAAGCAGCGCGGCTGAGGTGGGGCGAAGGCATGGGGGCGGCGATCTTGGCGGGAGGTGGTGGCTGCGGTCGGAATGGCGGAGAGGGTATTCAGCGGAAGGCTCTGGGACGCGGTGACTTAGACCGAGTGCGGATTCATGGGCTGATCAGGTTGCGTCGTCGTAGGGGGCCACGAGCTGCCCTTACCGACTCTCAATCACAACCCGGCGCAGTTGGCGTATCAAACCAGTCTGTGCCACTTTGAGCCGTCATGGATGGCCGCCCCGTTGAGACCGGCCACCATCAGGATGCCATCGGCCGTCGACAGATTGCCGGAGCATGCAGAAGCCAGTGCGGGTACATCGGCGTCAATCAACTTGCCGTCCTTGCCGACGGTCCATAGGCCGTACTCCGACGTGCACCAGAGTTGATCCTGGAACCAGACCATGTCCTTGAAGGAAACGGTCATCGTGTCTTCGTGAATGACTTCCCACTCGTCTTCACGACCACGCATTAAGCCGCCTGACTGCAGGCCCACATAGACATTGCCGTCTCCCGCACAACACAGACTTTCCATCGCCATATCAGTGGGGACTTGGCATTGGCGCCACGACTTGCCGTCAAATCGCCAAAGATCCCCTTCACCGCCAGCCGCATAGATATCTGCGGCATTAAAACCGCCGATAGCGTCGAATCCAAATCGCGACGCTCTTCTGGGATTCGGTGGATCCGGCAAATTGTGCCGAATGGAAACCCATTCGCTGGCATCATTCAGATAGGAAACATGGCGCCACCCGCCGCAGACATACAACTTTCCGTCAATGATTGCTACATTTGCAGGACCTGTTCGAAGAGGACCCTCGGGCGATTTAGGGATTTCTGGCCACATGTCATCCCCGGCGTCACCATGGACAGCCACCTGACCGATGAGCCCCAACATCACGGACGTTCTCCCCAGATTCGGAGCGACGCCCAGCATTGGGAATACAAAGCCACTGTATCTGCTTGCATCCCAATATCCATTGTCGCCAAATCGAACGGTTCCTAAGACGCGAATGCCATCGTCCTCCCGCACCTGATTGAAAAGAATAAAACTAACGTGATTTCGATCAATGACAGCGCAATCGTAAACCCAGCGATTATTGAATGATCGCTCAAAGTACGACTCTTGAAGTTTGTAGATGGAGCTCATTCCCGCGCCTTCCTTGTTGCCATTCGATCTCGGTTGCACAAAGTCCATCCCTGTTTGACAGCTCATGTTCTTGCTGTGATTTCAAACAGCGTTTCCCAGCGTGAGCGCGAATCGCGCAATCCACGATGAAATATCGTTCAAGCACATCCTGGTACTCTGCAGGTGTAATCATCATGATTTCAGCATCCTCCGGCCGCAGACAACATCACAGCAGGCGGTGCCAGTCATTGCCGTCGTGGATAGCAGCCCCATTGAGGCCAGCCACCATCAGGATGCCATCAGCTGTCGAGAGATTGCCGGAGCAAGCCGAAACGAAGGCGGGTGCGTCCGCATCGACCAATTGGCCATCCCTGCCGACGGTCCACAAGCCATACTCCGACGTGCACCAGACCTGATCCTGGAACCAGACGATGTCCTTGAAGGGCACGGTCATGTTGTCTTGGTGGATGACTTCCCATTCATCCTCGCGGCCGCGCATAAGGCCACCGGATTGCAGGCCGACATACACCTGACCGTCGCCCGCGCAGCATAGAGTTTCCATCATCATGTTGGTGGGAACTTGGCATTGATGCCAAGTTCCGCCATCAAAGCGCCAGAGATCCCCCTCACCTCCAGCGGCATAAATGTCTTGCGCGTTGAAGCCAGCGATTGCGTCGAAACCCGACCGGCTCGCCTTCTTGGGATTTGGCGGATCCGGCAGGTTATGGCGGATGGATACCCACTCCCGCGCGTCGTTCAGAAAGCACACATGACGCCAACCTCCGCCAACATAAAGTCGACCGTCGATTGTCGCGATACAGTCCGCGCCCGTTCGGAGTGGGCCGTTGGGCGATTCCGGGATATTGGGCCACTTTCCGTCACCTGCATCACCGTGAACGGCCACGCCGCTGAGACGCCCCACCATCACCGAGGTTTTGCCTAAGTTCGGCGCCACACCGAGCAGGGGTAGCACAAAGCCTTCATATTTGCGCGCTTTCCAAGAACCCTCTTCGCCGAATCGGATTGTCCCAAGCACGCGATTTCCATCGTCTTCGCTAACGCGATTGAATAAGATGAAGCTGCATGTATTTCTATCGATGACCGCACAGTCATAGAACCAGCGATCCTTGAAGGATCTTTGAATGTAAGACTCTTCCAGTTGATAGAAGCTCATCTTCATTTCCTTCAAGTTGGGAATGCGGGTTGTCTCCAATGCCTGGCTGCGTCTTGGATTGGCCAAGCCAAAGCGGCCCGATGTGCGCACACCCGACCTTGAAAAACGCGTTCTTGGGGGCGCCTAGACAGCCATTCAGCGACTGCGAGCAGCAAAAGCGATCAAAGCAAACGGTGCCATTCGTCTCCGTCATGGATGGCAGCGCCATTCAGGCCGGCCACCATCAGGATGCCATCGGCAGTCGACAAATTGCCTGAGCATGCGGAAGCCAATGCAGGTACATCCGCGTGAACCAGCTTACCGCCCCTGCCGACGGTCCATAGCCCGTACTCCGAGGTGCACCAGAGTTGATCTTGGTACCAAACCATGTCCTTGAAGGAAACGGACATCTTGTCTTCGTGAATGAGTTCCCATTCATCTTCACGGCCACGCATCAAACCGCCCGACTGCAGGCCCACATAGACATTGCCGTCCCCCGCGCAACACAAACTCTCCATCGCCATATTCGTGGGGACTTGGCATTGACGCCAGGTCTACCATCAAAGCGCCACAGATCACCTTCACCGCCGCCCGCATAAAGGTCATTTTGGGAAAATCCGCAGATCGCTTCAAAACCGCATCGGCTGGCCTTTTTAGGATTCGGCGGATCTGGCAGATTATGTCGAATGGACACCCACTCACCTCCATCGCTCAGGTAACAGACGTGGCGCCACCCTGCGCAGACATAAAGTCTGCCGTCGATGGTCGCGACATTTGTCGGCCCGGTGCGAATCGGGCCCGCCGGAGATTTGGGAATGTCAGGCCACAGTGCGCCTCCATCAGCGTCAATCAAGGCGACGCCATCGATGCTGCCCAACATGATGAGCGAGTTCTCCAAGTTGGGCGCCACGCCGAGCATTGGGAAAGCAAACCCGTGGAATTTCTTTCCACGCAACGTCGCGTCGTCTCCAAAGCTCACCCTGCCGAGAGCACGGTTGCCGTTATCCTCCATGCCGTTGTCAAACAGCGTGAAGCCGATATTGTTCCGGTCGATGACTGCGCAGTCGTAGAACCAACGGCCATCAAACATCCTTGCACGGAAAGATTGCTGAATTTCGTAGTGCTGACCCAAAATTCTTCTCCTGCGGATCTTCAACTCAGTTCTGGAAGGAGGGAATGGCTAGACCCATCGCCGCGCTCACAATTGAGCGCTCAAGTGGATCGACATGCTCGCCATTAGAGCTTGTAGAGCTCTTGGGCGTGAATATCGATCACCGTAACGCCGATTGACTTAAGTGTGCTCAACGCATCCTCTTCAAAGCGGCAGGTGACCCGCAAGCCGTAATGAAAGAAGGTAGCATTCCGATTCTTCGCCTTCCTGGATTCGCCAAGCACGGTACGCACTTTGGCAATATCCATGTCCCAAGACAAGCCGAATGGCAACTCATGTGGGGCGCCGGCATAGATGTCGAACCCAGCGAGCAAATAGGCGCCATCGGATTTTGCCGGCATCGTCCGGTCTTCTCTGAAGCTGACATTGGCGGCGAATTCGAGCCCGAGCTTTTCGTCGGGCGTACGGACGAAGACGGTGGCATCAGGCCCCTTGGGTCGGCTCTTGATCTGGAGCTCCTGCATGACGTCGTCAAAAGCCTGGCTAACAGGAGAGTCAGCAAAGAAGGGAATGAGCTTTTCCAGGTTCATGGCGGTCAATTTAAATGAGCGATTACCTATTGGCTTCATTAAACTGTGGCTTCGCACAGCCTCCTTGCGGTTCCCCACCAATGATCGGCCTCAATGGATCATCCTGTGGGCACAGCCAGCGCTGCGTCGAAGGATCTGTCCAAAGCTCCAATCCAATTGAATCGCGAGTCCAACGCCGTCCGCAGAAAGACCAAGCGGCCATCTTGCAATCCGACGCTGCAGTTGCTAACCATATTGCCGCCCATGAACCAGTTCCAATTTGGGGCGATCAGATAGCGGTCCCGACAGATTGCCGTCCAACCTGCCGACGTCGCCTTTGCAGGCCTGGCTGCTCCACAGCGACCTCGATGGTCGCTGGAAACTGCAATCACTGGGGACAATCTTCTCCGGTGGCACCGCTGGGAATGCAGCGCTTACCCGGCGGAGGCCCAGGAGTCTGAGACGAGCTCACGCCAAAGCGGGGGCAATTCAACCCAGCCACCCTGGAGGGGATGTTGCAACCGCGATCCTTCCAACACCAGGGGCCGCAGCTTGACTCGCTCGTGAGGCAGCCCATCAACCGCGATGTCTTCAATGACTGCGGCCTGAACACAGTTTCCGCGGCGCCATCTCAACAACAAAGGCAAATCCGGCGGTACGAAACCGTCCAGGAATTCGGCGTGATCTTCCAAGTCCAGCCACATCGGCAACAGGTATTCAGGCATGTCGGCCGCCAGGGCTGCAAAGGCGGGTCGAAGTCGCTGACACTTGCTGCACCAGCCCTCAGCACCGAGAACAATGAGTAACTCGGTCTCAGCGTCGAGAAGGCGTTGAGCCAATGCGGCGGCGTCCAGCCACGGGTCCAATGCACTCATGAAAACTCCAGCTTGATGCCCATTCGTGCGAGATGTGCGGATTGCCTGGAAGGACTGGCTCGCAAATTGACGGCATAAGCAGGATGCAACTGTGACAGCGCATGGGCGGCCACGAAGCGTAATGCCTGCGGTTGATCGGCGGCAGGATCAAGCAGTTCCCGCAGGTGAGTGGCTTGCACTGCCCGGCCCATCAATAACCGTTGGCCATCGACCGTCGATATCCGACTCGCCGAATGATTGGCGACTGCGGACGGATTCGGCAAAGGCAGGCCCCGGTCTGCATCCTGCTGAACGTCGCTCAGCGCTGCATCGAGGTCTGGAGAGGCATCGGGCAAGGTCAGGCCCTCCGTCTGGGAAGACACACCCGTCAGGCAACACCACACCCACATGGCCCAGCGTGCAGCGTCGGGCCGGCCCATGGCGTTGATGACGAACGGCATGTACTTGGCATCTCCGTGGTAGAGGACGAAGCTCAATGCCAAACGCGGAGGCAACTGCGCGAGAAGTTGCGGGATGCCAGGATGCCCCAGCGGCGCCAGCCATGCCAGTTGGTGGAGCCATCGATCAAGGCGCCGGCGAGACTGAAGGCGGTACCAGCCGGTGCTGGCTTCGGTCACTTTGATTTGATCAATGACGCAGCGCCAGAGCAGGCTCGCGGCCTGACTCGCCTGGACGGTTCCGCGCGCGTTCTCAGGCACCAGGCGTGCAAATGCCAATACGCTTTCAGCTCGGACTTGCAAGTCGACATCGACGTGGAGCGCACCCAACTGGGCAAGATGCTGCTCACCGGCCGCTCGGCACGCCGCTGCCCGCACATGCGAACTGGGATGGGCCGCCTGCTCATCCCACTGCGGAATAGGCAGACCATGAAGTGCGCTTGCGCGCAGCGCGGCAACGCGAACCACGTCATCCTCCGCTGCGAGCGATGCTCGCAGCCAAGGCTCGACGCGCGCCAAATCAGTCCACGCGAGCGCTGAAATCAGTCCGCGCAGGAGCATTTCCGGTGCCCGTCGGATCGCCGGCAGCAATGGCTCCAGTGCCGCGTCACACGCCGCAGTGCCACTCGCCAAAGACACTGCAGAGACCGATGCAGCGAATGCCTCGCCGGGCTTGCGCCACCGAGTCAGCCCTTCCTGGGTAAGCCTCGCGCCTTCCCCGCCGGCGATTCGCAGTCCCTCCAGATGGGCCTCCAGCAGCCGCTCGAAGTGCGCCAACCGCTGTGCGCTCAAACCCGTGGCCTGAGACCCCCCGTCCAGCTGTGTCCAGTAGAACGCAGCATCCTCGGCGTGCCGACGCACGAGCGGCTCGACGACCGTGGGCAGACCCGGCCAGACAATTGGTGGCTGGCTCACTTGGCCTCGTCGAGCAGCAACTTGCCCATTTGGCCGGCTGTGAAGATGCTGTGCCACTTCCCGTTCTCGCGGAAACATGCGCCGCCCAGACCTGCCATCAGCATGACGCCGTCAGCGACGTACAAATTGCCGCTGCAAACGCTGATCTCTGGCGGAAGCAGATGATTCTGAAACTCGACCTTTCCATCTTTGATGGTCCACAGGCCGTTGTCACTGGTGGCCCAGGCACGGTCTTCAAACCAAACCATATCCTTCCAGCCCAAGTAAATCCCACCGGCGTTGATCTGCTTCCACTTGTCGCCGCGGCCCATGAAGGTCAGGCCCTCGTAGCCGGAGATGTAGACCATGCCGTCGCCGCCGCAGCACACCGTCTGCAACCAAGCATTTGTTGGCAAAGAAATTTGCCTCCATACCTTGCCATCGAAGTGCCAGACGTCTCCTTTTCCACCGGCAGCGTAGATATCTGTTTCGGAGAACATATCAAAGTCGGAGAATCCTTCTCTTCCGCTCTCCGGATGAGTCAAAGGAAATCCCTCAACCAACGCTTTGTGGCTACGGTAGCTATCCGGCCCCAATCGCTCCGCAAAGCCCCGATAGCCGCCTGCCAAAAACGCCTTTCCGGCAAAAGTCTTTATTCGTCGAACTCCGGCATGAAGTGGTGCATCTGGGTTCTTACGAGGATCAATCGGCTTCTCAAATTCATCTCGGCCTGACCCGACCACGTAAATGCGATCCTCGTGACTCTCATAGAGTAGGAATTGACTTGCAGGGACAGTCATAGCTCCGAGTTGGAGAGGGCCCCAGTTACCTAGGTTTTCTGCACCTAGTCGCTCCCCCTCTGCGTCGTCGCGATAAAAAACTGCCAGTCGTTTTGGCCGCAGCGCTCTATCCCATTTCTTGCGTTCCTCCTCTTCGACCTCTTTATCTGAGAAAACCCGATCCAAAGCAAATCCAAACACATTTCGGTCCCGTATTGCGCAGTCCACAATATAGTAAGTATTGAGGACATCCTTGTATTCGTCGAGTGTTATAAGCATTACTTCTTTACTCCTTTCTTTGACGTTCCTTGGAATTCTCCGCCACCGGATCCAGAGTGAGCTGCAAGTTCTTTTCCAACGCACCCTTTATAGTGCTTATCAAGCTGAGCCTCAAGGCACTTACGGTCACAATGGGCCGCTCCAGCTGCTTCAATGGCATCTAGCCCCTTCTTTTTTGCTTCAGCATAGGGCATTGAATTTTTATTATGCTGTCGCCTATATTCGTCCATTGAAGTTTTCAGCTTCCCGTGAGCCATACCATGTGACCCGTGCGCGGCATGGTTATTGGTTCCTTCCATACAAATTGTAGGAGCCGAATCGTAGTCATAGCCTGGGCAGTTCGCTGAAGCAACCATGGCGTCCGGCAATATATGATGCCCGGTCTGGCCGGGGCAACATCCATTCCCATGTCGCGCTTGAGCGATAGCCTTGAGCCCTCCGCCGCCCTCATCAGAATCCCGGATTTCCCTCGCTGCCTTGTCATCAATACTTTGAGTATTTTTGTAGGGCACGAGCATACATTTTCGCGCACGAACACAAGGGTCCAGCTGCGCCATCATGCTCATGATATTCGCATGAACCTTGTGAGGATTATTCTGAAAATCCACAAGGACCGCCTTTGCGTTTTCCTTGACGTTCTTAATATCCAAGATAGCATTCAAGGCCGCTTGCCCTGCCGGGCCAGCCATGGCTGCGAGTTCAGTCGCGGTACTGATCAAATCAGCCGCCGTCCAGGCTCCCATTACCACGGGCACAACCGCCGTCTCCACACCGGCAGCGCCCACCACCGATTTCAGCGCGGTTCGCGCTGTAAACCAAGCAGCCTTGCTCGCGGCAGCCTCGCCTGCTTTCTCGATCGCAATATCTTTGAGTTCGCCGAAAGCCTTGCCCATCAGGCTAAGTCTGGAACTTTCGATGTTATCGACCATGGACTGCAACTGCTGCTGCAATGCAGCCGGACTCTCGTGCTGGGGAGAAATCCACAAACCAGTACAGTGATCCTCCATCCAGGCGTTGCCATCTGTGGCGGTCTTTCCTAGCTTATTGCGGCTGTAACCAGATGCCCGCTTCCCAGCGCTGTCCAACGCCTCCGCAGCTTTCCCAAGCGCGCCAGAGAGCCCCTTCTTCCGCTTGCGCGGCTTGCCCTTTTTCTCATCCTCTTCACTCTGAGGCGGCTCCGGCTTGCACTTCTTGTTGATCGCTGACAGCTCGTCCTTGCACTTGGCCCGCGCGTCCGGATCGTCGATGTAATAGGTCGGTGGCGTGTCCCCGGGCTTTGAACCGTGGTTGTGCGTGGTCAGATCCTGATGCCGCGCCACGCCCTTACCTTCGAAGGCGACGTCAAACGACCAAGATTGGAAGTAGGCCTTGCCTTTGATCACCGACGTCTTCACGCCCTTCTTGAAGGCCTGGGTTGCCGGCTCGTTGCCAGTGCTCGTCGAGAAAAACGAATGGTCCTCCAACGCGACCTCGGTGCCGCACACCTTCACGGTCGCGGTTCCGTTGGTGATGTCGCGCGCGAACACCGTGTTGGGATAAGGCAGGAGTACCGGCCCAGCTCCAGGTGCGGGTGGGCTCCAGCATGGATCGGGAAATGCGGCGCTTGCTTTGCCGTCTGCGGCCTTCGAGGCTACTTCCCGGCCGTTCGCATAAACATGGGTTTGCATGGCGGCAATGCTCAGATGCGTGATGAATGGTTGGATGCGCTGGCGAACACGCTTACTTATGGAAGCCTCGCACGCAGCACCAGCGCGCTGCGTTCACCGCTGTCGTTGCCGACATGAAGCAGGGCCTGGCGACCAGGCGCCCGGTGGGATGGCTGAAGCAGCGCCCGACTCAACCAAGCCATGGCCAGCACCGGCGCAGCCGCCCCGGTTTCTCCCATGCCCCGTGCAATCGGAACATGGTCGAATTCAGAGACGCGACGCTCCATGGCGCGTCCCAGTGCCAGCGCGACTTCTCGGAATTGCCGCGTTTCGCCAGTCACACCGCTGACATGGAAATCCAGGTCTGCCACGCTGCAACCCGCGTGGGCTGCTGCCTGCCGGATCGCCTGCACCAGCCCGGTTCCTCGAAGGGGCAAGGATTCACCGTCCTCCAGGAAGGGATCCGTGGCCGGACCCTGTCCCACGCCATCCACCCACACGCCGGCCCGATCAGCCGGCGCCTCGAGACTCAGCAAAAGACCAGCCGCTGCTTCGCCAGGGATGAGTCCATCATGTCGGTGTGGAAGCTTCAGGCGCGACTGCGAATGCAACCGCGCGATCGCTGGCGCGGTCAACAGGCTATCGACAGCAATGACCACCACAAACGGACAGGCAGCGAATGCGCCTCGACCTTCCAGAAGACCCGACGCAGCCAGCATGGCGTCCACGACACCGGCTTTTCCGAGACTCAACACCTGGGAGGCTGGGTGCTGCGCCATACCCGCTGCACGGAGCGCGTCGAGGCACGCCTGAGCTTCGCCCGCCGTCAGGCCGCTGCAGGTTGGACTCGCGCTTAGAAGAAGGACGGGCAGGTGGTGCCTGGCCACCCCTGCCGGCAAGGACGAAGTGGCTTCGTACCAGACCTGCAGGGTCATTGCGGCGTGGCGTGAAGTGCCTTGCATCGCCATCCCATGCACCGTCGCGCCATAGACGGCCTGACCGTCGCAGCGAAATGCAGTCTCCTGCAGATGATTCATGTGCGCGTCCATGGCCGCACTGGCAGCCGCGCTGTGATGGCCCAATGCACAGCACATCGCCGGCGCATGGATGTAGAGCGGACGCCATGCTGGCGCGACTGTTTGCGTCTGGCTCATGGAAGATCCACTGAGGTTTCGGTTTGATCGCAACCCCTGCAACCGCCGCGCATGCCGGAGAACCCGGGCGCCCACAGTTCAGGATCGACTCCACCGATCGCACAGGCTTCGAACTCATGCAACCCACGCCGAATGGGCACACTGGTTCGCCATACCGCGCTGAATCGTCTCTGCTCGGTTTCAAAAAACAAGGTGTCGAGGCGGACCGCTGGCGATTCCTGCGTGGTGTCTGTGCGCAGGACGCTTATCCGAGGACGGAAGTTGGGCAGATCGAACTGCACGTCGGGTCGCCCAGGCAGAAGATGAAGCAGACGCACCGATTCGCCGCCTTCGGGATATGGCATCTGCTGATCCTCCGGCGCGCACTGATGGAATTGCTCATCGAAGTCGGATGGTAGAAGCGGAAACACATCGCGCTGCCATGCATCATCGTAGGTTCCTGCATGACGACGTCGCGGCAGCCAGTTCCTGCCCACAGCGCCCAGCGCGGCCGGAGTGACCGCCTCGCCAGGACGATCGACGGCATGATCGGGATGGTCCAGTTGATGGGCGGGCTGCCCATTCAATTGAGGCAAGGTCTGAGGGCCAGCGAATCCAAGGCCGCACGGATTCTGTTCATGCGTTTCGCATAACCGCTGCCCACCTTGCTCATACCAGCGAGTTCCGCCGAAAGCCAAGCCGTGATGCAACGGCACCGACGTGAATTCGCCGCTCGGACCCAGTTCAAGGTCCCGCCCACCATCCATGCGTCGCCAATGGCGAGGCCCATGAACCTGCAGCATCTTGCGCAAAGGCCCCAGCTCGAAGCCCGCCTGGAGTCTTCGGACAGGCCGGCCATCCGGACTATGGGCGCAAGCATCGAAAAGGACATCGCAGCGGGGCTTGAACCGCGCCATGTCGGCACCGTAGCGCATCGGGCTTTCGCCGGGTTCACCGAAGTACTCGTCAGTCACCACCAATGGCTGAGGAGGCAGCGGGCGCGGGCGTTGTCCCGGTTGCGGGATGCCCCAGGTCGCCTTTGCAACGACGACCAAATGCTCGCGCCCGGTCACGTCAAGGGCGACTGCGACGTCAGCTACCAGGTGCTTCGATCCAATATGCAACTGCATCGTGCCGCGTCAATTCACATGCACCGACCCACCCACAATGCGCTGCGTCGCGCTCGCGTGGCTGGTGATGTAGGTTCCACGCAGCTGAATACGGCCATCGGCCGTCAGCACGATGCAGGCCTCGCCGCAGCGCAGCTCGAGTTCCTCGGCGGCTTCGATCACCTCGCGATGACCATCCACCGTGATGACGAGCCCTTCGGGCTCCTCGTCCTGAGCCGCCGGGACAGGCCGCGTCGCCATCGACGCCTCGCCGTTCCACAACAGGCCCAGCACGATGGCGGTTCCACCCGCGAGCACGCTCAGCGCCACGCCCTGCCCTTCGTGTTCCGCACCCAGCGGCACCAGGCTGTGCGCGACGCTCACCAGCCCCAAGCCGGGAACCATCGCGGCACCGGTCGCGCCCTGCGCAGGTGCGGTCTGCAGCTGACCGATGATCACCTGTCCCGGCGCTGGCATCGCCGCCGTCTGCGCACCCTGATTCAGCAGCGCATGGAAAGGCGACGCGTCCTGCGCCGTCGTGTCGACCTCGTGCGCCGGCATGTCGAGTCGCTCCACGTCAGTTCTCCAAGATCTTCTTGCCCTTCACCGTCACCTCGCCATCAGCCTTGAAGGTCTGCTCGCCCGTGGTGCCGACGCTGAGCGTGTGGCCATTGATGATGATGGTGCCGTCCGACTTCATCGTCAGACTGGCTTTGCCCACGGTGAGATGGATTTCGTCCTTGGCATCCACCGAATACACCGCGCCGCTGCTGATGGTGTAGTCCTTGCCCACCGTCGACTTCTTGTACAGCCCGATCTGCTCGGTCTGGAACGCGCCAACCGTCGTGTTCATCATGGCGCCCACCGACGTCTGATACCCCAGCCCGATCGTCAGCGCCTTGGCCAATCCGATCGTCTCCGCCTTCGCCAGCGCCACCGTCTCAGTCTTCGCCCCACCAATCGTCACCGACCGATTCGACCCAATCGAGATCGTCTCATTCACACCGACGTCTTCCGTCCGGTTCAATCCGATCGAGACCTTCTCATCCAGATCGACCCGCTCCGTGCGGTTCTGATGCACCGTGATCGTCTCATCCAGATTCACCGTCTCGGTCCGATTGCCCTTCACCAGGGTCGTCTCATGCCGGTCAATCGTCTTGGTCCGATCCCGCCCGACCCAATGGGTCTCGTCGTTCTCGACCTCGATGTCCTGATTCTTCTCCGCGTGGATCCAGAGCTGCTCGTCGCCCTTCTTGTCCTCGAAGCGGATCGCATTGGCATTGCCATAGCCGCCGCCCTTGGTCGACCGGGTCAGGAAGCCACTCTGCGTGGCATTGGCCGGCAGGTCCCACGGCGGCAGGTTCTCGCCGTTGTAGGTGCGACCAATGATGATGGGCGCATCCGGATCCCCTTCCAGGAAGCCGACGATCACCTCCTGCCCGATGCGCGGAATGTGCACCCCGCCGAAATTCGAGCCCGCCCACGGATGCGCCACGCTCACCCAGCAGGAGCTCTGCTCGTTGTGCTGGCCGCGACGGTCCCAGTGGAATTGCACCTTCACCCGACCAAACTTGTCGGTGTGGATCTCCTCACCCGCCGGACCGGTGACGATCGCCGTCTGCGGTCCCGGCACCAAGGGCTTGGGCGTGCGGCGCATCGGCCGGTATTGCTGCGATGCGGGAATGCAATGGAAGCTGCAGCTCAGATCGGTCGATCCCGAGCCCGCCTCGCTCACCGCCTGGCGCAAATGCAGCGTCGTGCCGGTGACCAGGTATTGAATGTTCTGGTCGTCGCTGGGATGACGGTTCAGCGAGAGCAAATGACCGGTGTGAACCCCCTGCGCATTGGTCGAGCCGTCGTACAGGTCGTAGGCGCTTTGCAGCTCGTCGAGCCGGTCTTCCGCGTACTGCGCACCGTCGCCGTTCTGGATGTAGCCGCCCGGGTAATCGAAGATCTCGCCGTCCGACAGGTCGTAGTCGCGCTTGCGGGTCTGGCTGGTCTGCAGCGAGCTCGACGGACGCTGGAAGTCGTAATCGGTGATGACGACCTTGCCCGGCTGCACGCATTGCACGTTGGACCATTGCGCCACATGCTCCAGCTGCGGCGGCACCTGACCATCTCCGCCATAGAACGGCAGTGTGCTGCAGCTCGGAATCGCATCATGCGCACTGGCGGAATCGCACAGCACCAGCTTGTGGCCGGCCTCGTCGTGCTCGATGTACCAGTAGATGCCCTCGTGCTCCAGCAGACGAGCAATGAAGTTGAAATCGGTTTCCCGATACTGCACGCAGTAATTCCAGGTGCGGTAGGGACGCAGCAGCTTCAGCTCGAATCGCGCCACCGGATGGTCGTCGAACACCAGCTTGACGATGTCCGGCACCGTCATCTCCTGGAAGATCCGGCAGTCCGCCGTGCGGGTCAGCAGCCAGGGCCAGGGCTTGAGCGTCATCTGATAGACGCTGTGCTTGCCCTCGAAGCCACTGCGCGCAAAGCGCGTCACATAGCCGCTCACATGGCGGGGCACATCGTCGCGCAGCGCCACCGTCAGCGAGGCCGGCTTGCCCAGCAGCTCGGACGCCTGAATGTCGCGGCGCTCGCTCAGCAGGGTCAGCGTGGTCTCGCCCAGATCGCTCAGCGCTTCCCGCGACGTGCAGGTGTGCACGCGCAGCGTGTCTTCGGGCAGGGAGGTTTTGAGGCGGATGGGTGTCGGTGCGGGCATGGGCAGGGCCTGATCGTCCAGCCGCCAGACTAGGGGGAAGCCCTGTCGCCGGAAATTGTCGAAAGTCACTTCGACCGGCCGGGTCCCCCACCCTCCCCCTCGCCTGCGGGCCCAGGCGCACGATCTTGCAGACAGTTACCGTCAGATCCTCAGCCGATCCCGCACCCGCAGCCAATCCTGACGGGTGGCGCGGGTCCACCAGCGGATGCGCAGCTTGCGGGCGGTGGGATGCATCGGACGAGCGCCCTGGCGGTCCAGCCGCTGCTGAATGCTGGCGATCAGCCAGTCCTCGTTGAAGCCGCCCCACACGCCGCCCGGCAGCACGGTCAGATTGCGCCAGCAGATCGGCGCGACCTCTTCCTCATAGATGCGCTGCAACTCGGCGGCGCTGAAGCCGGTCAGGCGCAGCTCCCGGGCGATGGCGGTGATGTCGGCATCGTCCAGTTCGGTGTCCAGGAACAGTTGGGCCAGCGCACGCCAGGCGCGCGCCCGCGGCGCTGGCGTCTCCCGCGTCGACACCGGCGCACCGGCAGTCACCGAGGCGTCATCGCCCGCGGCCTTCCCACGACCAAGCGCCCGCGCGAAGCGGGCTGTGAAATCGGACCACACGATCTTCTTGTTTCCGTCTTCCCAACGCGACAGGCCACGCCCCAAGCCACTCTCTGCATTCCTCCCGCGAGGGGCGTTGCAGCGTGTTCCAAGGGCATGACCGACAAGGCGGCCCGCCAGCGGCGCGGCCTCACCTTGCCGTCATCATCGCTCGATCCGTCAATCGAAAACGTACTCGAAATCCCCATCCTTGACGGCCAGGGCCACCCGCTCGATCGAATGACCTTGGGTCAGGCGCGTCAGGTATTCGCGGCTGATGCGGGGCAGCACGGTGTTGGTCAGGATGGCGTCTATGACCCGCCCGCCGCTTTCCACTTCATTGCAACGGCTGATCACCAGCTTGACCACGTCCTCATCGAAGCTGAATGGAACGCCCAGGTTCTCGCCGACGCGCCGCTGGATGCGGCCCAATTGCAGACGGACGATCTGGCCCAGCATCTCCTCGTTGAGCGGGTAATACGGAATCGTCACCAGCCGGCCCAGCAGCGCGGCCGGGAAGATCTTCAGCAGCGGCTCGCGCAGCGCCTTGGCGATGCCTTCGGGTTCGGGCATCAGCTCGGGATCGGCGCACAGCTTCATGATCAGATCACTGCCCGCATTGCTGGTGAGCAGGATGATGGTGTTCTTGAAGTCGATGTAGCGCCCCTCACCGTCTTCCATCCAGCCCTTGTCGAAGACCTGGAAGAACAGCTCGTGCACATCCGGATGGGCTTTCTCGACCTCATCCAGCAGCACCACGCTGTAGGGGCGACGGCGCACCGCCTCGGTCAGCACGCCGCCCTCGCCATAACCGACATAGCCGGGGGGCGAGCCCTTGAGCGTCGAGACCGTGTGGGCCTCCTGGAACTCGCTCATGTTGATGGTGATGACGTTCTGCTCGCCACCGTAGAGCGCTTCGGCCAGGGCCAGCGCGGTCTCGGTCTTGCCGACGCCGGACGTCCCCGCCAGCATGAACACGCCGATCGGCTTGTTGGGGTTGTCCAGCCGTGCGCGCGACACCTCGATCCGGCGCGCGATCATCTCCAGCGCATGCCGCTGGCCGACGACGCGTTGATTCAGCGTGTCCGCCAGTTGCAGCACCGCCTGCAACTCGTTGCGCACCATGCGGCCCACCGGGATGCCGGTCCAGTCCTGCACCACCGCCGCCACCGCCTGCTCATCCACCGTCGGCAGGATCAGCGGGGCATCGCCCTGCAGTTCGGCCAGTTGACGACGCTGGTCCTGCAGCTCGGCCAGCAGGGTCGCACGCTCGTCATCCGAAGGCGCGCCCTCGCCCGACTTTCGCAGCAGCGCATGCAGTTCCAGAACCCGGTCGACCAGCGCCTTCTCCTTCGCATGCCGCTCCTCCAGCTGCACGCGACGGGTCTGCGCCTCGTCCAGGTCGCTCGCCACGCGGCGCTGGCGCTCGGCCACCTCCAGGCCGATGGCGGCTTCGCGGCCGATGATCTCGCGCTCGACCTCCAGCGCCTGGATGCGGCGCAGGCAATCTTCCAGTTCCGCCGGCGTCGCATGCTGGCTCACCGCTACCCGCGCGCAGGCGGTGTCCAGCAGGCTGACCGCCTTGTCCGGCAGCTGACGCGCCGGAATGTAGCGATGGGACAGCCGCACCGCGGCCTCGATGCCCTCATCCAGCAGCGCCACACGGTGATGCTTTTCCAGGATGGACGCCACGCCGCGCAGCATCAGCACCGCCTTCGCCTCATCCGGCTCCGGCACTTGCACGACCTGGAAGCGGCGGGTCAGCGCCGGGTCCTTCTCGATGTGCTTCTTGTATTCGGCCCAGGTGGTCGCCGCGATGGTCCGCAGCTTGCCGCGCGCCAGCGCCGGCTTCAGCAGATTGGCCGCATCGCCGGTCCCCGCCGCGCCGCCGGCGCCGATCAGGGTGTGGGCTTCGTCGATGAACAGGATGATCGGCTTCGGCGAGGCCTGCACCTCGTCGATCACGCCGCGCAGGCGGTTCTCGAATTCGCCCTTCATGCTCGCGCCGGCCTGCAGCAGGCCGATGTCGAGCATGTAGAGCGAGACATCCTTCAGCTGCGGCGGCACATCGCCCTGCGCCAGGCGCAGCGCGAAGCCTTCGACCACCGCCGTCTTGCCGACGCCGGCCTCGCCGGTGAGGATGGGATTGTTCTGGCGACGCCGCATCAGGATGTCGACGATCTGGCGGATCTCCTCATCCCGCCCGGCCACCGGATCGATCTCGCCATTGCGGGCGCGCTCGGTCAGGTCCACGGCGAAGCGCTTCAGCGCTTCCTGCTTGCCCATGGCCGCGGGCGCGATCGCGCCGCTGGCATCGCCAGGCGCCGCGCCCGGGTCGGCCGCCCGCATCGCGGCTTCCGGCGAGGCTTCCAGCAGGCGCAGGAAGTTCTCGCTCAGGTCGTCGACATTGACGCGTTCGAACTGCTTGGAGATGCCCAGCAGCGCATTGCGCATCGAGGCCGTCTTCAGCAGACCGACGATCAGATGACCGGTCCGCACCTGGGTGTCGCCGAACATCAGCGAGCCATAGACCCAGCCGCGCTCCACCGCGTTCTCGACCCAGCTCGACAGATCCGTCACCGAGCTCGCGCCGCGCGGCAGCCGGTCCAGCGACGCCATCAGATCGGCCGACAGCTGGGCCGCATCCAGGCCGTACTGCTTGACGATGCGATGCACATCCGAATCCGGCGTGTTCAGGATCTGATAGAGCCAGTGCTGCAGCTCCACATACGGATTGCCGCGCAGCTTGCAGAAGACGGTGGCGCCTTCAATGGCCTTGTAGGCCAGCGGATTGAGTTTGCCGAACAGGCTGGTGCGAGAAATTTCGCTCATGGTCTTGCTCCCTGTGAGGGGCGTGGCTGCGCGCCGCCGGACCCGCCCGCCGACGGAGCGGCGGCGGGCGTCGTCCGGGGCAGATGGTCCGGCCGCAGGCGCAGGTCGCCCCGGTCGTGTCGTTGCGGGCCGCGTCCGGTGCGACCGGCCCAAGAGGTGTAGCCCAGCCGCACATGGCGACCCAAGGCGGCGGTGGGCACGGCCTGGCGCTGCAGCAGCGGGCGGATCTCCCACCACAGGCCCTGACCCACATATTGGCGAATCCAGTCGTTGAGCGGCTTCCAGGCGGAACCGTCGGGCAGGAACTGCTCGTATTTCTCGCGCGAGAGCGGCCCCAGCACCACCCGGAACAGGAACTGCCGGTCCCACGCCTTGTTGCCGATGCTGGTGTTGCGGCCCAGCGCGGCCGGCGTGGCACCAATGCGCTCGCGCCGATTGCGCGCATGGCCCAGCCGCGTCCGCTCGCTGTCCTCCACCGGCAGCCAGTGCGGCACATGCTGCTCGATGCGCACCGGCACGCCGAAATGCTGCGACAGGATCTTGGCCAGCCCTTCCGGATGACGCGCCTGGCCGCCCATCAGGCCGGCATTGAACAGCCGCGCGGTCTGCGGCAGCGAATCCTGCGGACGCAAGCGCCCATCCAGCCCGACCGCCGCGCCCAGCCAGGCGGCATAGCGGTCGCTCTCCGGGCGGTCGTGCTGCACCGCCGGCTGGGACTGAGCCCAGGCGCGATAAAAGAACAGCAGCAGCCGGTGATGGAAGACATCCAGGAAGCGGCTCAGCGTCGGATCACCGCGCTGATGCAGCCGCTCGCGGGCATATTCGGTCAGGTGCAGCGGCATCGGCCCCTGCGGTCCCAACAGGCCGAAGAAGCGCACGCCCAGGCGCGGCGCCGGGCCCTTGCCCTGCGTGAGACTGGCCAGCGCGGCGGGAGCGAAGTCCAGCTCCGGCTCCTCGCCCAGACGCAGCGCTTCCTGCGAGGGCCGCGCGGCACGACCGAGTCGGGGCGACTCCGGAGTCAGGCCCTCGACCCGTCGCAGCAAGGCGAAAAAATCATGCGACCACGGCGCCGCCTCGACCTGCGCGAACAGCGCTTGCAACGCCTGCGCCTGAGCGGCCTTGGCCGCGCCGATCGAGTCGGTCGCCCCCGCCCCCGCCCCCGCAGTCAGCGCGGCAGCGATCGATGTCCCTGCCTCACGCCCCGGCGCCGTGGCCGGCTCGCGCTCGAGGCCGCTGGCGCTCACGGCTGGCGCTCCGTCACCACGTCTTGCTGACCGCCCACGCGCGGCGGCCAGCGCTTCACCGGCCCGCGCTGGGTGGTGCGCAGGCTCAGCTGGGTGAAGGTGTTGATCGCCGCATGGCGCGAGAAATAGCGCTCCAGCACGCTGGCGAACAGGAAGGCGCTGTGGCCCTGGAAGGCCAGCTCATCCAGCTCCAGCTCGATCTCCGAGCCGGTGCCGAAGGTCAGCGGGCCGCCAAACGGCAGGCGACGCACCACCGACTTGGCCGCCACCGAGCGCACGCCATCGACCTGCCGCTGCCAGGCCGCATCGCCGGGCGGACCGTAGAGCATCAGCAAGCGACGCAGCGTGGCGGCCGCTTGCGCGGGTGCCTCGTCGGCCCAGGGCAGTTGATTGAGCGTGAGCAGTCCGACCAGGCTCCAGCCCGGGTCGCCCGCCGGCTGGCGGCTGACCGGCCGCGTCGGGCCGTGCATCGAATCGACGCGCAGCACCGGTCCGGCCGCATCCAGACGCCAGGCGCCGGCCCCGCCGCTGCCGTTGTGCGGCAGCAGCATCGGCAGATCGCGGTTGGTGACCAGCGCGGAGACGGACAACTGGCGGATGTCTTCCCGGTACGGCGCATGGCGCGGATCGACCAGCGACAGGAACACCTCATCGCCGATGTAGGCGGTGCGCGGGCCCTGGTCTTTCTGGCGCGAGGACATCAGCCGCGGCTCACGCCGCGCGGTGTAGAAGCCTGGCGTGTCCGAGGGCGCCTCGTGATAGGTGGCGTAGAGCGGCCAGAAACTTTGCTGGCCGATGTGGCCGGCGCCATAGCCGATGACGGACTGCAGGCTGTGGACCTCGAAGTCCATCGGCCGGGTGCGGTCCGGCACCACGTGGTATTCCCAACTGCCCGGACCGAGCTGGATGCGATCCAGTCGCTTGGGGAACAGGTTGATCGCCGGCGTGCAATGCAGCGCCAGGCTGTTGGCATCGACCAGCGCTTCCAGTGCCGCATCAGCGCGGTCGAAGAACAGCACCAGGTCGACTTCCTGCGCATCGATGCGGGCGAGGCGATCAGCCAGGTCGGTGATCTCGAAGAAGAGGAAGCGGCGCGGCATGGCCGCCGCTTCCTGCAGCAGGCGGCAGCCGGAGAACGAGCGATGCGCCTCCGGCAGCAAGGCCTCGTCGGAAGCGAAGCCCACCGGTTGCACGCTGGTTCCGGCACGCCATTGGGCCTGCACCGAGGTCGCGTCGATGCCGTCGCCATAGACCAGGCTGCCCATGCTGTGGCCCAGCACCAGCTCATGCAGGCGGAAGGCGACGTCGTCGGGCGCGCTGATGTAGAGCGGCAGCCGCTGCAGGCGCAGTTGGCGGAAGGTCAGCCCGCCGCCGGTGCGCAGGCGCAGACGCAGGCCGCCGCGCATGCCGGCGGCTTCATACAGCCGCGCCATCGGCAGGTCCGGCGAATGGGTGAAGTACTGCGCGCTGACCAGCTCGATCGGCCAGAGCGTCACCGCATGGGCGGTGCGGAACTCGCAGCGGGTGTCCTGGCCGCGCGCCAGGCCGGACTGCAGCACGCTGTCGCGCGGCACCGGATAACCCTTGGAGAGATTCGGATCGGTGGTGTCCACCGCGAAACGGGCCACCATCATCGACGGCACCGGCGCGAGGAAATTCGGATAGATCGATTCCAGCAGGTGCGAGATCAAACGCGGATGCTCGGCATCCAGCTTCAATTGCACCCGCGCCGCCAGGAAGGCGAAGCCTTCCATCAGCCGCTCGACATACGGGTCGGCGACCTCATGCTCTTCCATGCCCAGGCGGGCGGCGATCTTGGGGAATTCGCGGGCGAACTCGGCGCCCACCTCGCGGAGGTGGGTCAGTTCATCGCTGTACAGGCGCAGCAGGCGGGGATCCATGGCTCAGGCCTCGCGCACCTCGACCTGCCCGGCTTCCAGATCCATCTGGGTGCGCAGCAGGATTTCCAGCGGCACCGGCTGGGCCCAGAGGTGGCCGCGGATGTCGAACTCGATCACGTTGTGGGTGTCCAGCACGCTGCTGGCTTCCAGCGCGCGCACTTCCAGCGACTCCGGCAGGATGCGCGGCTCGAAGCGCAGGATGGCCTGGCGGATCGTCTTTTCCAGCAGGCTCACATCGACCTTGGAAGCCAGTTGGCCGGACAGCGCCGGCAAGCCGAAATTCAGCACGCTGTCGCCGACATGCGGATGGGTCTCCATCAGGCGGCCCAGCGGCTGCACCGCATTGAACAGCCAGCCCAGGTCGCGCAGCACCGCCTGGCGCAGCTGCGACTTGGTCATCATCCGACGCTCCTCGGCCTCCTCGCGGTGGAACGGGTCGTCATCGGTCAGCCGGTCCAGCAGGGCCGGCTGCAGTCGATCGCGGGTCAGCGTGTTCACGAACTCACTGAGCCGGCTCGAAGCGCCAGAACTTCACTTCCTTGAACTTTTCGTCCTTGGCCCATGAGTCCCAGATCGTCTTGTCGCCCTTGCTCTTGGCACCGGGCCAGCCGCTCAGCGAGGTCGACATCGCCAACGGATAGCTGCCGCGCACCGGCATCGTCACCGACTTGTTCTTGACGGTGATCGCATAGCCGCCGGCCGGCTTGTTCGGGCCGGGATAGACGACGATCACATGGCCGTTCGGCTGCTCGACCAGGCCGCCGACGATCAGCTCGCCGCGGTTGACCCGCTCGTTCAGCTCGGAGACCGGCGTCTCCTTCCATTGCTTGTCGGCGGTCATGAAGGCGATCAGCGCATTGGCAGTCCGATACGGCTGCTCGGGCGCATAGCGCTTGATGACCTGCCACACCGAATGGCTGCAGGAACCGGGGTTTTTCTCGTAGGCGTCGTCCGCCACTTTCTTCAACTCGTCCACCGGGATGGTGGCGACATTCACGACTTCGGGCATGGCAGGTCCTTGGACGCATCAGCGCCCTTTGATCGATAAGACTGCTGCGCGGCATCCCAGCGCAGCGGGGGAAGGTCGTAATCACCGCCGAGCGCGGGATTGCTCACCCGCACCCGGATTTCCTGTGGCCAGCCGTCGCGCCACTGGCCGTGGCGCAAGGTCAGCTCACGCGGCTGCTCGACCGGATAGATCTCGCGCAGCACGCCCAGGCAGCGGAAGTCCTGGTCCAGGATCAGCGGCTTGGGAAAGTCTTCCCAGGCCGCGTCGGCGGGTTTGCCCTCGTAATAGTCGAGGGTGAACACAGACACCAGCGAGACCCGGGTCGGCTGGTTCGGCACGGTCAGGTCACAGCGCTTGGCCACGGCGGCATAACGGCGCCAGGCTTCGGGCAAGCGGGCCAGTTCGCCGTCCTGCAGCACGCGGCAGCTGGCCGGATCGAGCTCGCGCCAGGCGCTGGCCGGGCGCGACGCCTTGGCCGTGGCCGTGGTCGATTTGGGGGCCGCGGTCGCGCCCGGTGCGGGCGCATCGGCGCGCGCGCACAACGGCACGGCCAGCGTGGCCGCCAGGGCCAACGCGAACACGGCGTTCGATCGCGACACCGCCCGATGGGCGCGAGTCATCATCGAGCGGCGGGACACCGGCGAGACGGAAGCAAACAGCGCAGACATTCAGTTCCTCAATTCGATGAGACGGACATCCAGCAATCCTGCCTCACCCTGGTCGGTCATCAGCACGCGCTGGCCGACACCGGTGAAATGCTCGTCGGTGATCGGCTGCCATTCGGTCAGGCGCGACATCCAGGCGCGCTCGTCGCCGAGGCTGGCGCTGCGCGGATAGCGCGTCGGGATCAGCGCCACCGAGGCGCCGCCGTTGGGGAATTCGAGGTGAGCGGGCATCCAGACCAGGTCGCGCAGATCCTCCGGCGGCTCGATCTGGATCTTGGCCAGCGCCGCATAGGGCACCCAGCAGTAGCGGCCATTGATCACCGCTTCCAGCAAGGGGCCCAGGCGGGAATCGCCGTCGCAGAGCCAGTCGAAGGCCTGGCCGTCCAGCGTGCCGGGCGTGGCCGGCGCCTGCTCCAGCGCCTGCGCGCGCAGCGTGGCAGCGGCGGCCTTGTCGCCGTCGGCGTCCATCTTCAAGGCCTGGATCAGCGAGACCACCCATTCGGCGGGCTCGCCCATCACCATCGGCGTGGTCTTGCCGTCGAAGACGGCTTCGCGCACCAGCTCGCACTTGAGCGCTTCACGGTAGGTGTTCACCATGGCCAGGGTGCTGGCGTCCAGCTCCCCGCAGACTTCCAGTTGGGCCGCCGCGCGGGCCCATTGACCGGCCACGGCCAGCAGCTGGAACAGCAGCACGCGCAGCCTGGCATCCTGCGGCCGCTGGCGCACCAGCTGCTGCAATTCGGCCAGCGCGGCGGTGGGCTGGCCCGCGGCGATCAGTTGCTCGACGGTGCTCATCCGCTGCCTCAGGTCAGGTCGTCATTGAAGCTGTGGGTGCCGCCGATCTGGCCGGTGGCGCCCTGCACGCGGTATTCGATGGCGACCTTCTGGAAGCTCAAGGTGATGCGTTCGACGGGCGTGCCGTCGTCCGCGGATTCGATGTCATAAGCGGCCACACGGGCCTTTTCCAGCGTCAGGGTGAAGTAGTCCTGCTGCTCGCCGCCGGCCTTGCGCAGGCACAGCTTGGCGGCACGCACTTCATCATTGCTGGCCACGGCGCTCATCAGCGCGGTGCTGGCGCTGTCCAGCCCCTTGGTGATCACCAGCTGGCGATAGCTGCGGCGTCCGGTGCCTTGACCGACGACCGCATCGCCCGCCGCCCCCACGCCCCAGCTGAAGCCGTGCACGACGATGTCGTTGGCATGGCCGGTGGAGGTGGACTCGCCCTTGACCTTGCCGGCCCGCTTGAGGGTGAGATCCAGGTACATGTCGGCGCTGGCGGCGCCGCCGGTATTCATCAGCATGTCTTGCTCCGGCACGGCCACGCAGGGCAGCCATGCACGAGGGCGGCCCGCCCGTCGGGGCGGGCCGCTTGGGGTGTCGTCCAGGGCCGCTCACGCGGCCCCGCCGTCATCAACGGGTTTCGGTGGTGGCGACGTTCCAGCCGAACTTCACCGCACCGCCCAGGCCACCCTTGGCGTCCTGTGCCTTGTACTCGAACTCGATGTCGGCATAGCTCAGCGACACGCTTTCCGAGATTTCGCCACCGCTGCTGGCGGACGGCGACACCGAGGTCACCAGCACTTGCTTCAGCGTGACCTTCAGGAAGTCCTGCTGGCCTTCACCGGCCTTGCGGCAGGTGATGACGGCGCTGTCGAAATGCTTGCCGTTGGCGCAGAACTTCGCCAGGACCGGGGAGGCCTTGTCGTAGTAGTGCGCGAACACCAGCTGGCCAGGGATGCCCTTGCCCTTGCCGGAGCCGGAGCCCGCGGCAGCCGTGCTTTCCTGGCGCACGTCCCAGGACCAGGCGAGCAGATCGATCTCGCCCTTGTGGTCCTTGTGGGTGGATTCGCCTTCAACACCGGCGAGCTTCAGATTGGCGTCGATCGTCATGGTCGGTCTCTCCTTGATGGACTCGTGGGAACGAGCCCCGCGTCAACGCGTGCGGGGCTCAAAAAACGGGCCGGGGGGCCCGGAACCTGTGGACATGCCGGACGCAGCCGTCACGGCATCAGGGGGGAAGTGTTATTTGCCTTTTTCCGACGGCAGCTTGGACACCAGCCGCAGCGACACGGTCAGGCCTTCGAGCTGGTAATGCGGACGCAGGAAAAACTTCGAGGTGTAGTAGCCGGGATTGCCGGGGATTTCCTCGACCAGCACTTCCGCCGCAGCCAGCGGCTTTTGCGACTTGGTGGTCTCGGACGAATTCGCCGGATCACCGTCGACGTAATTCATGATCCATTTGTTGAGCCAGCGCTCCATCTCGCCGCGCTCCTTGAAGGAGCCCACCTTGTCGCGCACGATGCACTTCAGGTAATGCGCGAAACGGGTGCAGGCGAACAGATACGGCAGGCGCGCGGCCAGGTTGGCATTGGCGGTCGCATCCGGATCGTCGTATTCGGCCGGGCGCTGCAGCGATTGCGCACCGATGAAGGCGGCGAAGTCGGAATTCTTGCGGTGCACCAGCGGCATGAAGCCATTGCGGGCCAGCTCGGCTTCACGGCGATCGCTGATGGCGATTTCCGTCGGGCACTTCATCGCCACGCCGCCTTCGTCGGTCGGGAAGGTGTGGGCCGGCAGGTTCTCCACCGCGCCGCCCGATTCCACGCCGCGGATGCGGGTGCACCAGCCGTAGGTCTTGAACGAACGGTTGATGTTGGCCGCCATCGCATAGGCCGAATTGGCCCAGGTGTAGGCGTTGTGATTGCCGCCGCCGGTCTCTTCCTCGAAATTGAATTCCTCGACCGGATTGGTCTTGGCGCCATACGGCAGACGCGCCAGGAAGCGCGGCATGGCCAGACCGATGTAGCGCGCATCGTCGGATTCGCGCAGCGACTTCCAGGCTGCGTATTCCGGCGTGCCGAAGATCTTGGTCAGGTCGCGCGGATTGGCCAGCTCCTGCCACGAGCCCATCTGCATCAGCGACGGATTCACCGCGGCGATGAAGGGCGAATGCGCCGCAGCGGACACCTTGGCCATCTCGCCCAGCAGCTCGACATCCGGCGGGCTGTGGTCGAAGTAGTAGTCGCCGACCAGGCAACCGAAGGGCTCACCGCCGAACTGGCCGTATTCCTCTTCATAGACCCGCTTGAACAGCGGGCTCTGATCCCAGGCGGCGCCCTTGTAGCGCTTGAGGGTCTTGCCCAGCTCGTTCTTCGAGATGCTCATCACGCGGATCTTGAGCTGCTCGTCGGTCTCGGTGTTGTTGACCAGGTAGTGCAGGCCGCGCCAGGCGCTTTCCAGCTGCTGGAATTCGGCATGGTGCAGGATCGCATTGACCTGCTCGGACAGCTTCTTGTCGAGCTCGGCGATCATCGCCTCGATCGAGACGATGACATCGCTGCCGATCAGCTGGGTTTGCGACAGCGCTTGCTGAGCCAGGGTCAGCACGGCCTGCTCGACGGCGGACTTGGCCTCATCCGTCTTGGGCTTGAATTCCTTGTTCAGCAGCTGCGCGAATTCGCCGCCTTCGTACTCGATGCCTTTGAGTGAGGCGGCTGATTGGGCGAGGGTCTCTTCGGCCATGTGGGGTGCTCCCGATGCGTGCAGGGGGATGGGTGGCGTTATTGCGCGTCCGAAGGCGCGTCAGGCTTTTGCGGCGCGGAAGCCAGCGACTTCAGCAGCGCTTCATCCTTGACGACCTTGGCGATCAGCTGCTCAGCGCCGGCCTTGCCGTCCATGTAGGTGATCAGGTTGGCCAGCTGCTGACGGGCTTCGAGCAATTGCTTCAGGCCGTCGACCTTGCGCGCCACCGCGGCGGGCGAGAAGTCGTCCATGCTTTCAAAGGTGACGTCCACCATCAGGTTGCCCTCGCCGGTCAGCGTGTTGGGCACCGCGAAGGCGACGCGCGGCTTCATCGCCTTCATGCGGGCGTCGAAGTTGTCCACGTCGAAATCGAGGAACTTGCGATCCGACACCGGCGGCAGCGGCTCGGACGGCTTGCCGGACAGATCCGACAGCACGCCCATGACGAAGGGCAGCTGCACCTTCTTCTCGGCGCCGTAGAGCTCCACGTCGTATTCGATCTGAACGCGCGGGGCGCGGTTCCTGGCAATGAACTTCTGGCTGCTGGTGGCCATGGCTGCTCCTTCGGGGTGGTGTCGTCGTCGGCGTTGTTATGGGAAGGTGATCGGTCGCTGGTGGGCTGTCGGATCGTGAATGGCGGTCGGTCGGTCGCGGGTCGGTGCACGGCTGGGCCGGCGCTCAGGCGCGGCATCGGCCTCGGCGTGCGGACGGACTCATTCGGGACTGCCGGCCAGCTTCTCGATCTCATGCAGGCCGTCCGGCACGAGATCGCGAATGATGTCCATGAAGTTCTTGCTCATCAGGCGCTGGGCGCGGCGGATCAGCAGCGGCGCGGGATTGCTGGGCTCGTTGTGCTCGATCCATTCGCAGACCTTTTGCAGCGCGCGCATCGCGTCCTCGCGGCTGGCGATCACGCCGGGCGCGGCGGCGACGAGGCGCCCCGGCATCGCCGCGACTTCCGCCCCGCCGTGGCCTGCGGCCTCGTCGGTGTCGGTCGCGCCGGCCGTGACGCCACTGCCCAGTTGCGCGGCCACTGCGGCCAGCGGCTTGAGCAGGCGCACCAGCGGGGTCACATCCAGCCCCATGCCGGCACCGAGGTGGTCGTCGATCACCGCGCCGATCGATTGCGCGACGCTCACGCCCGCCGCCAGCCGCTCGACCAGCGACGGATCGGCCGAGGCCTGGGCCGACAGGCCGTCCAGCAGGCCTTGCGGCGAGGGCACGGATTCGCCGTCCATCGGATCGGCGCCGCCGAAGGCGAGTTCGATGTCCCGCACCCGCGGGCCACCGCGCTGGCCGGTCAGGCTGGCCGCGCGCAGGTCCGCCAGCGCGGCACTGTGGCTGACCAGCGGCAGCAAGGCATTCAGGCGCATCGTCGGATCGTCGCCATCGCTGGCGTCGAGCTGCGGATGCACCTGGGCCCAGTGTTGTTCCAGCAGGCCGTGGGTCAGGCGCAGGGCCTGCAGCGCGGCGGCAAAGCCTTGCAGCCGGGCGGCGCTGCGCACCAGATAGACGGCGATGCGCAGGTCACGGGTGCGCTGGGCCAGCGCCAGCGCCTGTTCCTGCACCTTGATCCAGTCCGGCTCTTCCGCGGGGATGACGGTGTCGCCGTATTGCTGCTCGGGCTTACCCTCCCCGGCGGTCTGCAGCGCCAGGAAGGCAGCGTCGTACTCCAGGTCCGGGCCACAGGGGGCATCGTCCTGAAGAGGAGCCAGCAGCGCGTCGAGATCGAGTTCAGCCATTGGAGGCAACAAGCACAGGGCAATGAGGATGTGCTGGACTCTATTGATCCCGGCCGCAATGCGCAGTGGTCGAAAGTCACTTTCTGCGGCGACGCCCCCCGACAGGGTGGTCGATCGGCGTGATCGGACGCGGATTCCGGGCGTTCAAGCCACGGCAACGCCCTGCTCACGGCCCTTTCCGGGTGATGGTCAGGGGCCTTGCACCGCTGCGCGCGAGCGGCCGGGCGAGTCGACGGCGATCAATGAGCGCGGAAAGCGACGGCCGGAATGGCCGCCCGGCCTCAGGACACCATGCCCCGCAGCGCATTGAAGAGCTTGCGCGGCTGCAGCGGCTTGAACAGCACGGTGTGGCCGCTGTCGGTGGCGCGGCGCATCTCCTCGCGGCTGGTGTCGCCGGTGACGAGGATGGCCGGAACATCCCGTCCCAGCAGGCGCCGCACGCCCTGGATGGCGGAGATGCCATCCGGCCCGTCGCCCAGATGCAGGTCGGACAGGATCAGGTCCGGCACCATCACGCGGGAGCGGACGATCTGCTCGGCCTCCTCGGCGGTGGCGGCCTGGCGGGATTCATAACCCCACTCTTCCAGCAGGATGCGCAGGCCTTCGCGGATGGGCTCCTCGTCGTCGATGACCAGCACCGAGCGGGGCTCCATCACCGGCATCGGGATGGTGTCGGCGGCGCCGATCACATCCTGGATTTCCGGCAGCTCGCCCAACGGAATGCCGAGCCGGAACATCGTGCCCTTGCCCGGCCGCGAGGACACCATCAGCGGATAGCCCAGCAGATGCGCGAGCCGCTTCACGATCGCCAGCCCCATGCCGAGGCCCTGCGCCCGGCTGCGTTCGCCATGACCGATCTGATAGAACTCCGCGAAGATCCGCGGCAGGTCGACCGGCTTGATGCCGATGCCGGTGTCCCAGACCTCGACATTGATGTGGGTGGCCGTGGTGCGGGCCACCACCACCACGCCGCCGTGTTCGGTGTACTTCAGCGCGTTCTGGACCAGATTGCCCAGGATGCGCTCCAGCAATTGCGGATCGCTGCTGACCGATTTGCCGCCCGGCGAAAACCGCAGCCCCAGCCCCGCCGCTTCCGCCTGGCCGGCGTAATGCATGTGCAGCCGGCGGAACAGATCCCGCAGCGGGAAATGCTGGATGTTGGGTTCGACGGTGCCGGCATCGAGCCGGGAGATGTCCAGCATCGCATTGAAGGAGCGCTCCAAGCCTTCGATCGAGCGCATCACATTGCGGACCAGCGGCTCTTCTTCGCTGCCTTGCAGACGACGTTCCAGCGTGGCGGCAAACAGGCCGAGCGCATGCACCGGCTGGCGCAGGTCATGGCTGGCGATCGCCAGGAAACGGCTCTTGTCCTGATCGGCGCGCAGCGCGTCATCGCGCTGATGCTCGAGCACGCTGACCTGGTCATCGCGCTGCATCACCCAGCGCTGATTGCGATGCCAACGGTGATGTTCCAGCAACGCCAGACCGGCGACGGCCGTCCCGGCCGCGAACCAAGCGGCACCCTGCCACGGCCGTTCGGCGCCGCCGTCCTGCAGCAGACGGGCCAGTCCTTCCGAGGCCGGCAGCAAGGCGACGGCGGCCGCGCCACGTCCCATCGGCGCCAGCAGCACGGCCAGCACGGTGGACGCCGCCGCCAGCAACGGCCCCGCCAAGGGCGCGCGAGCGCCCGGCATTTCCGCCACCCAGGGATGCAGGCACAACAGCGCCAGACAGCCCGCGCCCTGCAGCAGCATCAGGCGCCGGCCTTTGGGCGTGTTCAAGGAGGCGCGAACGCCCGGTCGCGACAGTCGATGCGACATGTCGCGCGCCGTCCAGACACAGCCGCTGGCCAGCGCCGCGACGCCGATGAACCAGATCAGCAGGCCGGGGGTGATCTCACGCCCCGCTGCCGAGACGAACAAGGGCAAGGCGACCGCCGCGAGCAGCCATGGCCAATGGGCCCAGGCCTCGTCAAAGGCGGCATCCTCCAATCGACGCGCGAGCGCGCGTCGTTCCTGCCGGCGACCCTCCTGCAAGGATTCATCGCTGTCACGGGTCACACCCGCGACCGCGACGAACCGTCCATCCTCGGAGGGTCGACTCTCCCGCTTCGAAGCCAAGCGGCTCAGCGGAACAGGCTGATCATGTGCGAGCGCGACTTCACGTCGAGCGCCAGCAGCAGCGAAGACACATAGTTCTTCACCGTGCCCAGGGACAGGGAGGTCGAGTTGCTGATTTCCTGATTGCTGCAGCCCGAGAGGACCAGCTCCAGGATTTCGAGGTGGCGCGGTCCCAGTTCGGCGACCCGGTCATACATGGCCGAAGACGGGAAGCGCGGGAACAGCGAGCCGCCCTGAGCGGCCGCGCGGCGCTGGCTGTCGCCGAGCAGCGCGCGCAAGGTGCTGCGCATTTCCGCCATCAGGGCGCCCTTGGGCAGGTAGCCGACGGCGCCGAGCGCCCTCGCCTGCCGCACCACGAATTCATCCTGCGTGCCGCTGAAGACCACGACACGCGCGTCCGGATGGGTTTCCATGAAGGTGCGCAGGCCTTGCAGGCCCTTGCAGTCACCCAGGTTCAGATCGAGCAGCACGGCATCGACGCCGGCACCGCTCACGCCATCCGCATACGCCTGCAGGCCTTCCTGCAGCGATGCAGCTTCGATCCAGTCGATGCTGATTTCGTCCAGGGACTGGTACAGCGTGCGGATGCCCGCGCGAACCAGTTCGTGATCGTCCACCAGCAACACACGGCGCTTCACCGGTGCGGCGGCCAACGCTGACATCGCGTAACCCGTGTTGCCGCCTACTGCAAACGCGCGTGCATCGGACATGACTTCCATACGACCTCCCCTGCTTGTTGTGGCTGATCGCGATCCCCCGGCTCGATCGCCACATTTGGTACAGCACCGGGACCGGGGGCATCTTAGGCCGGTGGGGTCACAAGACACCCCCTAAGAAGGGGGAAGTCCGGGAGGGGAGACGCAACAGTTGTTACTGGATTTCTCAGCGGTTGATTGATCGCCCCAGAACGCCGAAGAAAACTTCGCGAACGCATTCTTCGGGCAGCTTTTTCAGTAGGTATTTGGCTTACGGTGTAGAGCGATCGCTCGGATTTCAGGGGGTCGTGCCCTCTGCGAGCGCAGCGGTCATTCGGCGTGCCTGAACAAGCGCTTGGACCCCAAAGAAGCGACCGAAGGCGTCCGAAGGGATTGGAAGGATTGGAGAGATTCGAGACATCAAGATGCGGCGCCGTTGTCACCTGCCGTTCGAGCCAGGTGACGGCAGCGACATCGGCGCGCGCTTGTGCCTGAGCCGTAACCTGGTTTGCATCAGACGCTGCCATCGATCCGCCGAGCCCCTCATCAGGACATCGCACCCGGTCGCGTCTGGTTACCCGGCCGTCGCGCCCCGCATCCGACACTTCGTCATCCAGCGCCCTGTCCCTGGCCATGCGCCCCGCGTCTCGACACACACGGCGGCGACTGGCCCGGGACGCTCATGCCCTCCGCAAACCCCGTCCTCAAGCGGGTTCGCTGCGTGATGGACACCCGCCTCACCGCCGGACTTCCGGGAAAGCCCTCACTGCCGACCGCATCCAAATCAACGACACTACGATCAGGTTAAGCGATTAACCCAGTGAAGAGAAAACCAACGACATGGCGCACGTCCCCACGTTTGCGCCGGAGTGAGACAGATTTGAACGCCCCCTGCCCCCAGGACGCCACGCCCATTGGCGCGGTAACTCGACGAAACTGGCTGATCGCCGGCGCGGCCCTGCCATTCGCCGCCTCGGCGCTGGCGCAGGAGGCTCCGGCATCGAGCGCGGCGTCGAGCCCGGCCGCCGGGTCGGCAGCGGGCAGCGCCCCGGTTTCAAGCGCTTGCTCTGCGTCCGCAGCCACGCGGCACGCACGGGATTTCATCCTCGGCGCCGATCTGTCGACCTTGGATGCGGTCGAGCGCGGCGGTGCTCGCTTCACCACGGCGGACGGCCGCTCCGGCACCGCGCTGCAGATCCTGCGCGCGGCCGGCATCAACTGGGCCCGTCTGCGCTTGTGGCACACCCCCATCAACGCGGCGGACGTGATCGAGGGCGATCGCATCGTGTCGCGTCACGGCGAGCCCGTCGGCGGCGGCAACAACGACCTGGCGCTGACCCTGGCGCTGGCCAAGCGCATCCAGGCGCAGGGCATGAAATGGCTGCTCGACATCCATTACAGCGACTTCTGGACCGATCCCGGCAAGCAGGCCAAGCCCGCCGCCTGGGCGCGCCTCAGCGGCAAGGCACTGCAGGACGCGGTGGAACGCTATACCGCCGAGGTGCTCACCGCCCTGCACCGTCAGGGCACCGATCCGGACATGATCCAGGTCGGCAACGAGATCAACGGCGGCATGCTGTGGCCGGACGGCAAGACCTGGCGCGAAACCCCCGATGAACAGATCGGCGGGGACGACAGCTTCCGTGCGCTGCTGGCCGCCGGCATCCGCGGCGTGCGCGCCACCGACCGCCTGCGCGGCGCGCGGCTGCCGGTGATGCTGCATCTCGCGCACACCGGCGACGGCCAGAGCGGCGCGCTGTTCCGCCGCGTCTACGACCAGTTCGAGGCGGCGAAGCTGGACTACGACGTCATCGGCCTGAGCTGGTATCCCTACCACCACGACGATTTCACCCAGTTGCGCGCCAACCTGCGCGACCTGTCCGACCGGTACGGCAAACCGCTGGTGGTGGTCGAAACCGCCTATGGCTGGCAGCCGGACAACCCCGGCGGCGGTCCGGCGGTCTTCAACCGCGAAGGTGCCGAGCGCGGCGGCTATCCCGCCACCCCGCAAGGCCAGGCCGACATGCTGCGCGACCTGGTGCAGGCGGTGGCCGCAGTGCCGAACGGCCTGGGCGTCTTCTGGTGGGAACCCGCCTGGATGAATGTGCCCGGCGCCGGCTGGCGCACCGGTGACGGCAACGGCTGGGCCAACCAGACCTGGTTCGATGCCCAAGGCCGCGCCCTGCCCGCGCTGAAGGCGTTCCGCGAGTCAGCGCCCTGTCGGTGATGCACCGCCTCGGCGATGGCCGGGCGGCCGCCGCGCCACCGGGCCGAAGGCCTCTTTCCTGCGATCACAGCGACCCAAGCGACCCAAGCGACCCAAGCGATTAAAGCGATTAAAGCGACCCAAGCGATTAGAGCGACCACCGCGATCGCAGCGCCCAGAACGATCACAACGACCATCACATTCGGAGACCTCCCATGACCCGTTCCACCGCTCGCCCCTGCGGCGCTCAGCTTCCCGCCTCGCCCGCCACGCGGCAACGGCTTGCGCCGGTGGCGCTGGCCTGCGTGGCCTTGATGTCGCCGTGGGCCGTCGCTGCGCAACAGGCTGCTCCGGCCTCGACTGAAGCCGGCCAGCTCGACACCGTGGTGGTGCAGGGTCAGCGCAACAGCCTGATCAAGGCGCAGGACATCAAGCGCAATGCGGAACAGGTGGTGGACTCCATCGTGGCGGACGACATCGGCAAGCTTCCGGATGCCAACGTGGCCGAAGCACTGCAGCGCATCAGCGGGGTGCAGATCTCCCGCAATCGCGGCGAAGGCGACCGGGTGCAGGTCCGTGGCCTGCAGCAGACCCAGACGCTGCTGAACGGCCGGGTGATCTTCTCCGCCGGCAAGGAACGGGGCCTGTCCTTCCAGGACGTGCCCGCTGAACTGCTGGCGGGTGCGGATGTCTACAAGACCCCGACGGCCGAACTGATCGAAGGCGGCATCGGCGGCGTCATCGACCTGCGCACCCGCCGCCCGTTCGACTTCGCCGGCTTCAAGCTGGCCGGTTCGGTCAAGGCGACCCACGCAGAACTGGTCGACAAGACCAATGCGGAAGGCTCGGTGCTGGTGTCCAACCGCTGGCGCACCGAGCGCGGCGAATTCGGCGCGCTGCTGAGTGTCTCGGCCCAGAAGCGCGACTACCGCTCCGATACCCAGGAACTGGACAACCCCGCCGCCCTGGCCGATGGCTCCGGCACGGTGGCGCCGCTCGGACACTGGCTGGCCTATGAATTCGGTCAGCGCGACCGCCAGGCCGCCAGCGCCTCGCTGCAATGGCGCCCGGACGCCCGCAGCGAATACACGCTGGACCTGAACCACACCCGGCTGAAGAGCCGCACCGACGTCTTCGGTCACTACGCGTCGCCGTTCTGGGCCAACTTCAGCGCCACCGCCAATCAGGGCCAGCTCTGGCCGAACGGCGAGATCAAGACCGACAACCAGGGCCGCTTCGTCTCGGGCACCTTCTGGGGCGCGAGCATGAGCACCTCCGGCTCGGTCGCGGATGAAGACACCCGCATCAACCAGATCGCCCTGGCCGCCAAGTGGAAAGTCGCCGACGCCGTGGTGCGCAGCGACCTGAGCCACACCCGCAGCACCTTCGACCGCTTCTATCAGGAAGTGCGCCTGGGCACCTTCAGCGACGACCCCGCGACCTACCAATACGACCTCAGCACCCAGCTGCCGTCGGCGGGCTCGCCCACGGCGCAACTGACCAATCCCGCCAATTACTGGGCCGACAAGGCGCTGTACTTCCGCATCAAGAACACCGGACGCGACACCGCCTGGAAGCTCGATGCCGACAAGCCGGTGGACCTGGGCATCGTCACCAAGCTGCGCGGCGGCGTGCGGGTGGCTGATCGTCGCGCCGACAGCGCCGAGATCAACACCATCGACGACCTGTGGATGTTCAATCTCTCGTCGATCCCCCACATCGGCCTGCTGCCCTACAACAACCTGCTCAAGGACGCCGGCAACGGCCAGATCGCCCGCCAGTGGCTGACCGTCACCAACACCGACTGGCTGCGTGATGCCAATGCGGTGCGCGGCACCTTCAACCTGGGCATTCCCGATTTCGATCCCGCACAGACCTTCCGCTACACCGAGCGCAGCGGCGCGCTCTATCTGGCAGGCGACCTCGACACCAGCCTGGCCGGACTGCCGCTGACCGGCAACCTCGGCCTGCGCGCGGTCAAGACCAAGACCGGCCGCGACTTCTCCACCGTGGCCGGCGACCGGGTCAGCCTGGACAAGAGCGACACCGACTGGCTGCCCTCGCTGAACCTGCGCCTGGAACTGCGTCCGGACCTGCAGGCGCGCCTGGGGTTGTCGCGTGTCGTGACCCGGCCGAACTTCGACCAGCTCACGCCCAGCCTGAGCCTGAACGTCAATGACCGCACCGGCTATCAAGGCAATCCGGAGCTCGACAAGCTGCGCGCCAATCAGGTCGACACCACGCTGGAGTACTACATCAGCCAGAGCGACAGCGTCTACGGCGCCGCGTTCTACAAGGAAGTCTCCGGCTTCATCCAGACCAGCAGCACCCAGAGCACCATCAACGGCACGACCTACACCGTCACCACGCCGACCAATGGCCGCGACGGCCGCATCCGTGGTCTGGAGGTCGGCTACCAGGGCTTCTTCAACAAGCTGCCGGGTCTGCTGCGCGGCCTGGGCCTGCAGGCCAACCTGACCTATGTCGACAGCGCCGCACCCAGCGCGATCGACGGTCGCACCGCCCCGCTGGAAGGGCTGTCCAAGCGCAGCGCCAACCTGGTCGGCATGTATGACCTGGGCGACTTCTCCGCCCGTCTGGCCTACAACTGGCGCAGCGCCTATGCGATCGGCCCTCGTCTGAGCTATCCGACCAACGACGGCGTGACGGTGCAGACCCCGGTCTCGATGAAGGCTTACGGCATGGTGGATGCGTATGTCAGCTACGCGCTGACCCCCAAGCTGCGGGTGGCATTCGAGGCCAACAACCTGACCAAGACCGTGCGCCGCAGCACCTTCACCGACTACCAGCTCCCGCGCGGCACCTACAGCGACGATCGCCGCTTCGCGATCAGCCTGCGCGCCGAGCTGTAAACCGTCGGACCGCGTGCCCGCGCCGCGGCCCTGCGGCGACACGGTGGCGGCCCCGTGATGCCACGCGGGGCCTGGCGCTGCGGCCCGGCGGCGGCACGCGGAGCCAGGCGCTGTGGCTCGGCGGCGGCACGCGGGGTCAAGTGTTGCGGCCCTGACGCGGCGCGCGCAGCGCGGCGCCGGAGACGCCGTCACGGCGCTCATGCCTCCAACAGATCGTCCACGCTGCTCTCCGGCCATTCCATCGCGTCCGCGCTGGCGGGCCGTGCCGGCTGTGCGGGCCGATGGGCGGACAGCCGCGCGGACAGCGCCACCTGCCGCGCCAGGTGGATGTTGATCCGCACCGCCAGCCAGGCGGCCGGACCGCGGGCGAAGACCTCGCCCTGCGCGGCGTCGAGGATCATCCGCTCGCCCCAGCAGTCCAGCCCGCCGAGCTCCGGCTCCGCCTCGGCCAGCGCATTGGCGATCTGCGAATACGCGCTGCGGCTCTGGTCGTTCAAGCGCCGATGGAACACCCAACAGGATTCCTTCGGATAGTCGATGCGAGCCGTCCACTCGGCGCCGTCGGCGGTCGGCCGGGGATGCGGATGCAGCGCGCCATAGTCGCCATACCCCAGCATGGCCGGGCCGCCCAGCCGCGCATGCAGGGTGCGCTCCTGCATCTCGAGCACGCCGCGCTGCAGCGCCGGCGCGGCCGATCCGGCGACCACCCCGCTCAGGCTCGACACGCCCAGCTTGTCGCACAGCCCCATCAGCTCCGACAGATCGGACAGGTCGGGGACCGCAGCCGCACCCACGGAGCGAAGCTGGAACTGCTGCACCGAAGACGGAAAGCTGGTCGCCAGCATCACCACCATCAGATCCGGATAGGCCATGCGCAGACGGATCAGCGAGCGGGTCAGGGTTCGCCAGCACTCGAACAGCGCGCCGCGCAGATAGCCGCCGTCCAGATAGACCACCGCGTTGCCGGCATCGTCCATCGCATCCAGCGCGGCCAGCACCTGCTCGATCTCGGTCTCCGGATGCCGCACGCGGAAGGCCAGCCGGCCCAGCACCCGCTCGATCAGGACCGCTTGACGGACCAGCGGTCGACGCTCGCCTCGGCACTCGAACTGCAGCACCGGCACGACATGGTCGAAGTCGCTGACAAAGCTGCGCCAGGCCTGGAAGGCGTGCGCGTCATCGAACAGCGGAACCGGCGACTGGGCCGTCGCGCGCGGCGGCTCGCCCAGATCGAGCACCAG
Source organism: Burkholderiaceae bacterium (assembly GCA_913776825.1). Lineage (GTDB taxonomy): Bacteria > Pseudomonadota > Gammaproteobacteria > Burkholderiales > Burkholderiaceae_C > Roseateles. The sequence goes on along the minus strand of CAJYPV010000018.1, from coordinate 406,969 downwards.
CGGCCGGCCGCGCAGCCGCTCGCCCACCCGGTCCACCGCGCGCCGCTGTTCCAGCGCCGACAGTCCGTGGCTGAGCGTCAGCATCGGCAGGATCTGGTCCAGCCGTTCGTCGTCCAGGGCCGTCAGCGCGCGCAGTTCCGCCTGCCGGGCGCGCAGCGCCGGGAAATAGGCGAAGTCCTCGAATGTCAGGTCCAGCATCGTGATCTCCTTGCGTCGCCGCGACACCGTGTCGCGGTCTTCGCACCGTAGAGAACGACGCCCGGCTTGAGGAAACTCTCGGGGCCCGCCTTGACGCAACACGGCTGCATCCCCTCCAGGGACGGACGTGGAAGCGCCAGGACCCGCCCCGCTCGCCCCCCGCCGTGGGGAGATGAGCGGTCAGCGCATCAGGTGCGGAACCGATAGCGGATGCGGTGGCTCCAGAGCGCGCCCGGCTGCAACCAGCAGTCCGGCTGCGGCCATTCGGGGTGATGCGGGCTGTCGGGCAGAAACTGCGGTTCCAGCGCGATGCCGCCAAAGGCCGGCCAGGACGGCGAACAGCCTTGCGTGCCGGACGCCAGAAACTCGCCGGTGTAGACCTGCATCGCCGGCAGACTGGTGAAGACGTCCATCGCCACCCGGCCATCCGCAGCGGTCAGGGTCGCGGCCGGACGCGCCATCGGCGTGGCGGTGGGATCGAGCAGAAACGCCTGATCCAGCGCCTGAGCGATGGGGCGGCGCGCGCGGTAGTCGAAACGCTGCATCGGGCCGTCGTCGCCCACCGGGGCCGGTCCGCCGGTCGGCAAGCCATGGGCATCGACCGGCAGCACCTGATGCGCCGCCACCTGCAATTGCTGCTGCCGGACATCGGCGTCCGCGCGGCCATCCAGCTGGAAGTAGGCGTGATTGGTCAGCCCGACCGGACAGGGCCGCGGTCCGGACAGTCGCGCGCGGAATTCGATCTCCATGCCCAGCCCACCCAGCAGGGTGTAGAGCACCTCGACATCCAGCGCGCCCGGAAAGCCCTGGTCGCCCTCGGGCGAATGCAGGCCCAGGCGGATGCGCTGATCGGTCAGTTCCAGCAGCGTCCAGTCGCGCTGATGGAAGCCGCCCGGTCCGCCGTGCAACTGGTGATTCAGGCCGGGCTCGCTGGCGAGACTCCAGGCACGCTCGCCGCGTCGCAGCTTCAAGCCGGCGATGCGGTTGGCCCAGCGGCCGATCGTCGCGCCCACATAGGCCCGATTGCGGCGTTGCGAATCCAGATCGTCGAAACCGAGCAGCACTTCGCGCGAGCCGCCGTCGCGCAGCGGCACCCGGCAGCCGACCCAGCTCGCCCCAGAACCAAGGATGCGGATCTGCAGGCCATCCTCACCGGTGAGCGTCCAGGCATCGGCCGCGTCGGCGCAGCGCACGGTCATGCGAGCGTTCGGCGCGCTCGGCGCGTTCGGTGCGTCGGCGGACGCCGGCTCGCCGAGCGTCGACAGCCAGCCCGCTGCACTGGCGCCGCTCAGCACATTCATGCCGCTCATTCCTTCACCCCGCCGGCGGTGAGGCCGGCCACCAGCCAGCGCTGCATCAACAGGAACATCAGCGTCAGCGGCAGACCGGCGAGCAGCGCGGTGGCGGCGAAGTCGCCCCACAGATAGCGCTGGTTGAACAGGAACAGGCGCGAGCCGACCGCCAGGGTCAGTTGTTGCTCATCGTGCAGCAGCACCGAGGCGACGGGATATTCGATCATCGCGCCCAGGAAGGCCAGCACGAAGACCACCGCCAGCACCGGCTTGGCCAGCGGCAGCAGCACCAGCACGAAGGACTGCCAGCGGCTGGCGCCGTCCACGGCGGCGGCTTCTTCCAGATCGGGCGGGATGCTGTCGAAATAGCCCTTCACCAGCCAGATGTGCTGCGCCACCGCGCCGGTATAGGCCAGCGCCAGGCTCCAGTGGCTGTTCAGCCCCAGCCAGGGCACCCAGTCGCCGAGCCGGTCGAAGATCGCATAGATGGCCACCAGCGCCAGCACCGACGGGAACATCTGCAGCAGCAGCATGGCCGTCAAGGTGCCTTCCTTCCCGGCGAAGCGCAGCCGCGCGAAGGCGTAAGCGCTGGTCACCGACAACGCCAGGCAGACCGCCGCGCTGATCACCGCCACCTTGAGCGAATTGAAGATCCACTGCAGCACCGGGAAAGGCGGCGGCGTCACCCGGCCCTGCTCGTCCACCACCGACAGGCCCAGCGCCAGCCGCCAGTGCTCGAAGCTGATCTCCTTGGGGATCAGGCTGCCGCCCGCGAAGTTGCCGGGCCGCAGCGAGATCGAGACGATCATCAACAGCGGCAGCAGGCTGATCACCACGAAGGCGATCAGGAAGGCATGCAAGGCCAGCACCCGCCAGCGTTGCGAAGAGGTCATCACCATGGCCATGTCAGGCTTCTTTCGGTCAGACGTCCCAGGACGTGGTCCGCCCGGCTCAGCGCCGGGCCGACTTCGCGCTTCCGAAGAAGCGCAGGTTCACATAGGCCAGCAGCGCCACGATCACGAACACCAGCGAGGAGATGGCACAGGCCAGCGCATAGTTCTGACCGCCATCGTTGAAGGCGATGCGATAGGTGTAGGAAGCCAGCAGATCGGTCGCGCCCACCGGCACCACGGTGTCGAGGTAATCCGGCGCGCCTTCGGTCAGCAAGGCGATCAGCGTCAGGTTGTTGAAGTTGGCCGCGAACGAGGCCACCAGCAGCGGCGCCATCGGCCGCGCGATCAAGGGCAGCGTGATGCGGAACAGATTGGTCAGCGGTCCCGCACCCGCCAGCGCGGACGCCTCATACAGATCCTCCGGAATGGCCTTCAGCAGGCCCATCGCCAGGATCATCATGTACGGATAGCCGAGCCAGGTGTTGACCGTCAGCACCATCGCGCGGGCCAGCGTCGCATCGCTGAACCAGCCCGGGCGCACGCCGAAGAGCAGATCCAGCACCAGGTTGATCTCGCCCAGGTTCTCATTGAACAGGCCGCGGAACACCGGGATCGAAATGAAGGCCGGCACCGCATACGGCAGGAACAGCGCGATCCGATAGGCCGACCGCCCTTTCAGCGCCGGCCAGCTCAGCGCGACGGCGAAGAACAGCCCCAGCGCGAAGGTCAGCAAGGTGTTGAGCGTGGCAAAGCTGACGGTCCAGGCGAACACCCGGCCGAAGGGCTCCAGGAACTGGCGATCTCCAAAGATCCGGACATAGTTGTCCCAACCGACGACGGTGCGGAAGCCCGGCTCCAGCGCCCGCCCGGCCGCATCGCGCCACACGCCGGCCTCATGGTCTGCGCGCAGCAGCGTGCCGTCGCGCAGATCGGTCAGGTGATTCGCATCGACCGGCGCATACCGTGGCTGCTGATCGCTGACCCGGTGCAGGCTGGACAACTGCCAGCGGCGACCGTCCGGCGTGCGCAGCACCAGCGACTGCAGTGCCGGCAGCAGCGCGACCAGCGCTCGCCCATCCAATCGTTCCAGCGACGACGCCAGCCCGCCCGGCAGCTCGCCCGCCACCAATGGCACGCCGGCGGCGGGCTCGGTCGCGCCCATCGAGGCGCTCGGCAGCGCGCCGGTCACGGTGGCCTCCGGCAGGACAAACGCCTCGCTGTGCCACGGCTGGGCGTCGTCCGACATCAGTTGCACACGGTAGGACGCCGCCGCACCGCTGTCCTGCGGCGCGCGCAGCACCAGCAGGTCCATGCCCAGGCCCTCGCTGTCGGTGCGCTGCAGCAGCACGCCGGTCGCGCGTTCGAACGAGAGCAGATGCGCGGAGCTGTAGTTGGTGAAGCCGATGCCCAGCGTGAAGCCCATCGGCAGCACGATGAAGATCAGCACCGCCAGCAGGCCCGGCATCACATAACGCCAGGCCTGCAGCCGGCGCGAGAACTGCAGCAGCACGACCAGGCCGGCCGCACCCAGCAGCGCCATGGCCCACAGCGACTCATGCGCCCGCAGCAATTGCTGGCAGAGGAACAACAGCCCCAGCACGGCCGCCAGGGTCAGGCCATGCAGGCCCCAGGTCAGCGCGCGCATCAGCCGGTCTCCTTCGCGCCGAGCGCCGGGGCCGGAGCGCCGCCGCCGGTCGAATCGGTCGCCTCGCCCGCCACGCGGCGTGCGGCGCGGCGCAGGCCGTCGTTCACCGTCTCGCGTCCTTGAGTGACGCTCTGCACGGCGGCATTCATCGCGGTCCAGAAGCGCGCCATCTCCGGAATGTTGGGCATCGGTTCACCCTGCACGGCCGCTGCGTTCGTGCCGGCGACGAGCGGATCCGCCTTCAGCGCGTCCAGCACCCTCAGGTTGGCCGGCACGCCCAGCGGCACATGCGCCTGCACGGCCATCAGGCCGGGCTCGCTGAGCAGGTAGTTCTCGATGAATTCGGTGGCGAGCAAGGGCTGGCGGCTGGCGGCACACACCATCGCGCCCAGCACGCCGACCATCGGCCGCCCCGGCCGACCGTTCAGCGACGGCAAGGCCGACGCCGCCACCCGCAGGCCGCTTTTCTTCAGGTTGTTCCAGCCCCAGGGCCCGTTGATCGTCATCGCGACCCGGCCTTCATTGATGGCCGCCTCGCTCTCGGCATAGGTCGCTGTGCGCGGCACCAGGCCCTCGTCGACCAGCCGCTTGAGCAGGTTCATGCCCTGGCGCGTGCCGGGCGTGTCGATGCCGTTGTCGGCGGCGTTCCAGCTGCCGTCGTCACGTCGGGCGAAGGCATAACCGCCGCCGGCCGACATCAGCGGATAGGTGTAATAGAACTCGTTGTACGGCCACATGATGGCCCGACGACCTTGGGGACGAAGACGACGGTCCAGCTCGAACACCTCGTCCCAGGTGCGCGGTGGCCGCTCGACCAGATCGAGATTGCAGATCAGCGCGACCGTCTCGATGGCCATCGGATAACCCCAGGTCCGCCCGCCGATGCGCCACGGCGACCACGCCAGCGGCGCGATCGCTTCCCGCAGTCGACGCGACGGCGCCACCGGTCGGATCAACCCCGACGCCGCCCAGCCGCCCGCGCGGTCATGCGGCCAGATCCACACATCGGGCCCCTTGCCCGCGGCGGCGGCCTGCTCGAACTTGGACACGCCGTTCTCCGGATGCTCCACCCGCAGCGCCACGCCCGTGTCGCGGGTGAACACCTCGCCGATGCGGACGATGCCCTCATAGCCCTTGTCGCCGTTGATCCAGACCCGCAGCGGCTCCTGCCGCCCGAGCAAGCCCGCGCGTGCCGGACCGCAGAGCGCGGCGGCACCCAGTCCCACGCCGGCGGCCAGCGCCTGTCGACGCGTCCGATTCAGCATGCGGGCTGCTCCTCGTCGCGACGACGGACCGCCTGGCCTTGCGCATTGAAGACATGCAACTGATCGCGCAAGGCCGCCACCGGCAGCGAGGCGCCGATCGACGGCGAGGCCGCGCCTTCCGGCAGCCGCAGCACCAGCGCACCGCCCGGTCCTTGCAGATAGGCCAGGCTTTGATCGCCGAGATGTTCCAGCCACTGGACCTGGGTGAGCATCGGCTCGCTCAAGCGGCTGTCGTCGGCGTTGGCCGGACGCAGGTGTTCGGCGCGGATGCCGACGGTGACGGTTTCGCCGTCGCTGAGGTCCTCGGCGCGCATCGGCGCGGTCAGCGTGGTGCCATCGCCCAGCGCCAGCACGACCTCCTGCTCGCGGCGGGCCTGCACCCGCGCCGGCAGGAAGTTCATGCGCGGCGATCCCAGGAAGCCGGCCACGAACAGGTTGCGTGGGCGGTGATAGAGCGTCAACGGCGCGCCGCACTGCGCGACGCTGGGCTGCGCCTCGGTCGCGCCGGGGCGCGGCGGTTGCAGCAACACCATGCGGTCGGCCAGCGTCATCGCCTCGACCTGGTCATGGGTCACATAGATGGAGCAGGCGCGGTCCTGGCTGCGGTGCAACCGGGCGATCTCCAGCCGGGTCTGCTGACGCAGCGCGGCGTCCAGATTGGACAAGGGCTCATCGAACAGGAACACGCCCGGTTGGCGCACCAGCGCGCGGCCGATCGCCACCCGCTGACGTTGACCGCCGGACAGCTCGCGCGGCTTGCGCTGCAGCAGGTGGTCGATCTGCAGCAGCCGGGCCACTTCCTCGATGCGGCGTCGGGCCTCGTCCTTCGGCACGCGGGCGATGCGCAGGCCAAAGCCGAGGTTCTCCGCCACATCCAGATGCGGATAGAGCGCATAGCTCTGGAACACCATGGCCACGTCGCGCTCGCCCGGCGCCTTCTCATTCACGCGGCGACCGCCGATGCGCAGCTCGCCGGTGCTGATGGTGTCCAGGCCGGCGATCATGCGCAGCAGCGTCGACTTGCCGCAGCCCGAGGGGCCGACGAACACGCAGAACTCGCCTTCGGCGATGTCCAGCGAGACTTCATGCACCGTGGGCACGCCGCCCTCGACATAGGTCTTGCCGATCCGATCCAGTTGTACCGACGCCATGGCTCAGCTCCAGGCGCGCACGTCGGACCAGGCATCGCCCAGGACCTGCACCGTGTCGCGTCGCTCCAGGGTCAACACGGCGGCGCGCAGATGCGCGCCCTCGCCCGCCGCCACCGCCACCGCCTCGCGGAACACCGGCAGATCGGCCGACACCGGCACCACGCTCAATTCCAGCGACGGCCAGGCGCCCGCCTGATGCCAGCGGTCCAGACCGATGAACCACGGGCTGCCATCGCAAAAGCGGTCATCGACCACCGTGCCATCGGCCGAGAAACGCGCCACATCGCCGACCAGGTCCAGCCGCAGCCACAGCCGCGAGCGCCCTTCCTCCGCGACCAGCGCCGCGGTGGCCTCCGGCGGCACCGTCAGCGCCCAGCGCGCGGCGGTGAGCTGGGCGGACTCGTCCGGCACCAGCGGCACCGGCCCATCGCGCCAGCTGATGTGCGGGCCCCATTGCACCGTCGGCGGCGCGCCGGCGATGGCCAGCGCGTCGGCTTGCAGCGTCCAGGTGCGTCCGGGTTCGGCGGCCCAATGCCAGGCGGCCCAGCTGACCGCCGCCACCTCGCGCTCACCGCCCAGGCCGTCGGCCGGATACAGACGCACCCAGCCGGCCTCATGCGTGGGCCGATGCAGCGTGACCTGGCCGGCCACCTCATCCCAGGTGGCCGCGTGGCTGGACCACAGCAGCCGATGCCGCCCGCCCAGCCGCACGCGCACCGATTGCGCCGCATCGGCTTCGGACAGCACCAGCACCTGATGCGCGCGTCCGGCGACGTCGTGCAGCGTCACGCGCTGCGGGCGATGACCGGCGGCAAAGCGCAGGCGCCAGCCGCTGCCATCGGACAGGCATTCCGCATCCGCGCCATCGACCTCCAGCCGCGACAGCCCGCGCGCATCCACGATCATCTCGGCGGTCACGCCGTCCAGGCGCAGGCCCACCCAGGTCACGGTGCCATCGGGCTCGGTCCAGCGGGTCAGCGGCTGGATCGTGGCCTGGCGCATGCGCACCTCGCCCAGCCGCTGGCCGACCGGCCAGATGAAGGACAGACCGGGAATCAGATCCACCGTGCCCACCGACGGCAGCCGCAGCGCATCGCCGGATTCGGTCTGCAGCATGAGGTGCTGCGCCGGCATCGCCGGCAGCGGGTGATGCCGCACATGCTGATTCACGAAGACGAAGCCGGTCAGCTCGGACACGCCCTCACCCGCCGCGCGAAGCGACACACGGGGGCGGCGGCGATCGGCGGGGTCGTACGGTCCTTCGACCGGCAGCACCGCCTCCAGCGGCGCGAGCGTCTCGCCAAAGGCCTGCATGAACTGGTGCAGCATGCGCAGCCGGCCCCAGGACGGCCTCACCTGACCGTACTGGCCCAGCGGCGCATGGAAGTCGTAGCCCCATTGCGGCACATCGTTCGGATAGCCGCTGGCCTGGGTCTCGTTCAGCGGGCCGGTCTCGCAGACCGGATTCGTGCCGCCGTGGTACATGTAGTAGCCATAGAGATTGGCGCCCGAACCCAGCTGGACCAGCGTCGTCGCATAGACATCCTCCGCGCTCACCACCGGGCGCCGGTGATAGCTCTGATGCATGCCGCCACCGGCCTCCGCCAGGCAGAACGGATAGTGCGTCGTGTCGATCAGGCCGGCGGCGGGCGTGCCGTCCACATTGCCCATTTCGCCGATCACGCGGCGGGTGTTGAACAGAAACACGCCCGATGGCGGCAGCGCCTCGCGCGAGCCCTGCCAGAAGCCATCCGCATACGCGCCCGAGACCGGCAGCACCTCGCGCGGCGGGATGTCCAGCGTCGGCCAGCCAGTGACGGTGTAGATCGGCACCGTCATGCCGGCCTCGATCGCCAGGCGCTTCAGCTCGCTGATGTGCTCATGGCCGCAACCCGGGCCGGTGGCGCCGTATTCGTTCTCGAGCTGCAGCCCGATGACCGGACCGCCCTCGCCCCACAGACGGCCCTTCACTTGCGCGGCAATCTGCTGGAACAGTCGGGTCACATGGCCCAGATAGACCGGGTCGTTGCAGCGCAGCGGGCCGGTCGCCGGCAGCCAGCGCGGGAAGCCGCCCAGCAGCACTTCCGCATGCACCCAGGGGCCGGGCCGCAGATAGACCAGCAGGCCGGCCTGCGCCGCCAGATCCAGGAAGCGCGACAAGTCCCGTTGACCGGACCAGTTCCACTGCCCCTGCACCGGCTCATGGTGGTTCCAGATCACATAGCTGGCGACAACCTCGACGCCGCCCGCCCGCATCTTGGCGAGTTCCTGCGCCCATTCGGATTCGGGGCAGCGGCTGTAATGGAATTCGCCCATCACCGGAATCCACGGACGACCGTCGCGGGTGAGGTAGCGGCTGTTGACGCCGATCTCGGCAGCGCCCGCCGGCTGGAAATGCCCCAGATTCAGAAAGCCGGTTTCCGGCACCGCAACGGTGGCCGGCACAGGCACGACCACCGGATGGATTGTCTCGCTCACGTTTGTACAGCCTGTCCCGATGGGCAGGTTAATCGATTAATTCAGGGCAGTAGACCAAGGCCAGGGGGACGCCGCAATGCGGGTTACCACCAACCAGCCAGGAGGGAGTGACGCCGCCCATCGCTGGCGGCCGGCGCGCCGAAGGCGCTGCCAAGGCCTGCCGACGGGCATCCAGGCGCGCCCGGGATTTTATGGCGATCGCGCGGAATGACCCCGACCGGCCGGCAGGCGGACGGCTCCGCCGGTCGGCTGCTCGGTGCCAGCCCGATTGACAGCCCGTGCACCGATTGCTCCAATCGGATTAATCGATTAACTCCAGCGACTCCGCGCCGCCGTGAATCCATCCTCCCCGTCGACACCGCTGCGCCTGGGCGTGTGCTACTACCCCGAACAATGGCCCCGTGAACGCTGGCGTGCCGATGCCCGCGCCATGCGGGAGCTGGGCCTGTCCACCGTCCGCATCGCTGAATTCGCCTGGTCGCGCATGGAGCCCGAGCCCGGTCGCTTCGAGTGGGACTGGCTGGATGAGGCCATCGAGGTGCTCGCCGCCGAAGGCCTGCAAGTGGTGTTGGGCACGCCCACCGCCGCGCCGCCGCAGTGGCTGGTGGACGCCCACCCCGACGTGCTGCCGATGGACGCGCAGGGACGGGTGAAGACCTTCGGGGCGCGGCGCCATTACTGCTTTTCCAGCCCGTCGATGCAGGCGGCGTCGCGTCGGATCGTCACCGCGATGGCCGCGCGCTACGGCGCGCATCCGGCCGTCATCGCCTGGCAGACCGACAACGAATACGGCTGCCACGACACGCTGCTTTCCTACACCCCCGCCGCCCTCGCCGCCTTCCGCCGCTGGCTGGCGGATCGCTACCGCGACATCGACGCCCTGAACGAGGCCTGGGGCACGGTGTTCTGGGGTCTGCAGGTCCGTGACTTCGACCAGATCGGCTTCCCGGTCGGCCAGCCCACCGATCCGCTGCCCGCGCATGCGATGGATTTCCGTCGCTTCGCGTCCGATGAGGTGGTCCGCTTCAACCGGATGCAGGTCGAGATCCTGCGGGCGCATGTGGGCGATCGGCCGGTGCTGCACAACTTCATGGGGCTGTTCTCCGACTTCGACCACCACGCCCTGGGCGAATCCCTGGACATCGCCGCCTGGGACAGCTATCCGCTCGGTCATGTCGACACCGCCGCCCGTTTCCTGACCGAGCCGGAGCGCCAGCAATGGGCCCGCACCGGTCACCCCGACCTCAGCGCCTTCCATCACGACCTCTATCGCGGCATCGGGCATGGCCGGATGTGGGTGATGGAGCAGCAGGCCGGTCCGGTGAACTGGGCCGCCTGGAATGCGCTCCCCTTGCCCGGCATGGTGCGGGCCTGGACCTGGGAAGCCTTCGCGCACGGCGCCGAGCTGGTGTCGTACTTCCGCTGGCGGCAACTGCCGTTCGGCCAGGAGCAAATGCATTCGGGCCTGAATCGGCCGGATGGCGTGCTGGATCAGGGCGGTCTGGAAGCCGCGCAGGTGCGCGCCGAGATCGACCGGTTGCTCGAGGTCGGCGGTCCGCAGGCGCTGGATCCGGTGCCCGCGCGGGTGGCGCTGGTCGTCGACTATCCGTCGCTGTGGATGAGCCAGATCCAGCCGCAAGGCGCGGACATGGCGGGCTTCGGCCTGACGGTGCGCTACTACTCGGCACTGCGGCGGCTGGGCCTGGACATCGACGTGGTCGGCCCGGCCGATGACCTGCGGCCGTATGCGCTGATCGTGCTGCCCGGATTGATGCATCTGCCGGTATCGCTCACCCGCCAGTTGGGCGAGCTGTCGGCGGTGGTGGTCGCCGGTCCGCGCACCGGCAGCAAGACGGAACACCTCGGCATCGCCTCGCCGCTGCCGCCGGGCCCGCTGAGGCCCTTCCTGCCGATGCAGGTGCGCGCGGTCGAATCGATGCGGCCCGGCCGCCAGTACGCCGTGCTGGCGCAGGACGACGCCGCCGATGCCAATGCCAATGTCGCCGCCGAGCCGATCGGCCACGCGCAGCAGTGGCGCGATCTGGTCGAGCCGGCGGTCGATGTGCCGCCCGTGCTGCGGGTGCATGACCGCTTCGAGGACGGCTGGCCCGCGCGCGTCAGCCATGGCGTCTGGCACTACCACGCCGGCCTGGTCGACGATGCGCTGCTGCAGCGCTGGATGGCGGAGGCCGCCCGCGCCGCCGGCCTGAACCCGGTCGCGCTGGACCCGCAGGCCACCGGCTTGCGGCTGCGCCGACGCGGCCGCTGGCAGTTCGCCATCAACCACGGACCGCAGACCGCCCAGGTGCCGTCGCCCGAGGGCGCGATCCGGCTGCTCGGCGATGCGACACTGCCGCCCGGCGGTGTCGCCGTCTGGTCCTGGCCGGAGACCGCCTGAGCGGGGCTGCCCGCGCTTGTCCTCATTCCAACGGCACGTGGTGTGCCGTAAGGTTCCGTCCGCCGCGTGACGCCTGCTGGCGCGGCGCGGCCGGCTTTCACCGGTTCCCCTGTTTCACCGATCGCTCCGATGTCCTTCGACCGCAACCGTCATTCGCACCGTCGCTACAACCCGCTCGCGGGCCGCTGGGTTCTGGTGTCGCCGCAGCGCAGCCTGCGTCCCTGGCAGGGCCAGACCGAAAGCCCGGACACCGAGGTGCGTCCCACCCATGATCCGAGCTGCTACCTCTGCGCCGGCAACACCCGCATCAACGGCGAGAAGAATCCGGACTACACCGGCACCTTCGTCTTCGACAACGACTTCGCTGCGCTGATGGCCGACGTGCCGGCGCCGGATGCGGCCGGCACCGGGGCGCCCGCCGGCGCGGACGGTCTGTTCGAGGCCATGCCGGCGCGCGGCACCAGCCGGGTGATCTGCTTCTCGCCCGATCACAGCCGCAGCCTGCCCGAGCTGGACGACGACGCGCTGCGCCAGGTCGTCGCCACCTGGTGCGACCAGAGCGAGGAACTGGGCCGTCAATGGCGCTGGGTGCAGGTCTTCGAGAACAAGGGCGCGATGATGGGTTGCTCCAACCCGCATCCGCACGGTCAGATCTGGGCCTGCGACTTCCTGCCCGAACTGCCGAACCGCGAAGACCAGCAGCAGCGCGCCTGGCTGGCCACCCGCGGCGAACCGATGCTGCTCGCGCTGGCCCGCGCCGAGGCCGCCTCCGGCGAGCGGGTGGTGGTGCAGAACGACGACTGGCTGGCCATCGTGCCCTACTGGGCGGAATGGCCGTTCGAAACGCTGCTGCTGCCGCGCTTCCCGGTGCAGCGGCTGCAGCAGCTCACCGACGCCCAACGCCACAGCCTCGCGCTGGCCTTGCGTGAGCTGACCATCCGCTACGACAACCTGTTCCAGTGCAGCTTCCCGTATTCGATGGGCTGGCATGGCGCGCCCTCCGGCCCGGATGCGCCCGATGGCGCGCACTGGCAGTTGCATGCCCACTTCCACCCGCCGCTGCTGCGCAGCGCCACCGTGCGCAAGTTCATGGTGGGCTTCGAGCTGATGGCCGAATCCCAACGCGACCTCACGCCCGAGCAGGCCGCGGCCCGACTGCGCGAGCAGTCCACCGTTCACTATCGCCAGCGCTGACTCGCCGGCCTCACCGACTGCATTCCGATGGCTTCCAACTCCCCTTCCCTCACCGCCGCCCCCGTCTCCGCGACCACCGGCCTGCCGCCGACGGCCGAGCAGGTGGTCCGCGCCTTCACCGACCGGCACGGCGTCGCGCCGACGGTGCTGGCGCGTGCGCCCGGCCGGGTGAACCTGATCGGCGAGCACACCGATTACAACGACGGATTCGTGCTGCCCGCCGCGATCGATCGCGACACCTGGGTGGCCGCCGGTCCGCGCACCGATGGCCTGGTGGATGCGCTGGCGCTGGACGAGCAGCAGGCCGATGACCGCTTCGCCCTCAGCGTCGAGCCGCCGCACTATCCGGGCGGCGGCTGGCGCGACCATGTGCGCGGCACGCTGGCGCAACTGGTGCCGTCGCTGATCTCGATGCAGGGCATGAACCTGGTCATCGCCGGTGATGTGCCGATGGGCGCGGGGCTGAGCTCGTCCGCCTCGCTGGCGCTGGCGCTGTTGCGCGCGGCCCAGAAGCTGGCCGGCGATCCGGCGCTGACCGGCAAGCAACTGGCGCGACTGGCGCAACAGGCGGAGAACCGTTTCGTCGGCTGCCAGTGCGGGATCATGGATCAGTTGGCCAGCGCCGAAGGTCGGCCCGACCATGCGCTGCTGATCGACTGCCGCTCGCTGGACACCCGTCCGGTGCCGCTGCCGGAAGGCACGACCTTGCTGATCGCCCATTCCCGGGTGCGGCGCGGCCTGGTGGACAGCGCCTACAACGAGCGCCGCGCACAGTGCGAGCAGGCGGCCCGCGCGCTTGGCGTGCCGGCATTGCGCGATGCCACGATGGCGATGCTCAACGCGGCCCAGTTGCCGGACAAGGTGTTCCGTCGGGCGCGCCACATCATCACCGAGAACGAGCGCGTGCTCGCCGCCACCGAGGCGCTGCGCCAGGGCGATCTGCCGCGTCTGGGCGAGCTGATGGCCGCGTCCCATGCGTCGATGCGCGATGACTTCGAAATCACCACGCCGGCGGTCGATCAGCTCGCGGCCGTGCTGCAGCAGGTCGCGGGTCGTGAGGGCGGCGCGCGGATGACCGGCGGCGGTTTCGGCGGCTGCTGCATCGCCTTGCTCAAGAAGGAGCTGGTGCCGAAGGCCCTGGAGGCGCTGGAAGCCGGCTATCGCTCGCCGGAAGGCCTGCCGGCCCTGGTCTATCTGTGTGAAGCCGGCCCGGGTGCCCGCGCGGATGCGTGGGCCGATGGCGCTCGCACGCTGGACACGCTGCCGGCATGACGACGCTGGTCGAGGTGGCACAGGCCGCGGGCGTGACCGCCGCGACCGTCTCCAATGTGCTGCGCAATCGGGGCAAGGTCGGCGAGGAAACCCGCCGTCGCGTGCTGGCGGCCGTGGAGGCGCTGGGCTATCGGCCCAATTTGATGGCGCGGGCGCTGGTCGAGGGCAAGCCGCACACGATGGCGCTGGTGGTGAGCAGCATCGCCAACCCGTTCTATCCCGAATTCGCGCTGGAAGTGGAACGGGCGGCCCGCAAGCTCGGCTACTTCCTGCTGGTCTGCAACACCAATGACGATCCCGCCCAGGAGCGCGCCTATCTGGACGCGGTCGGCGGCGCGCTGGCGCAGGGCGTGATCGTCATGAATGCGGATTTCGTGCAGCTGGATGCGCTGCAGGACCTGCGTCGCCGCGGCGTGCCGGTGGTGCTCTGCATGTGGGAGCGTCCTCAGGAGCCGCCGCCGCTGCCGTGCGTGGCGGTCGACCTTTACCAGGCCGGCGTGCTGGCGGCCGAGCATCTGCTGCGGCTGGGGCATCGTCGGCTGGGCGCGGTCTCGGGCAGCGAGCCCAGCGGCAACCATCGCTGGCGCCTGCAGGGCTTCCTGGACACGCTGCAGAAGGCGGGCCTCACGCTGCCGCCGGGGCACATCCGCCATGGCCACGACACCATCGACGACGGTCGCAATGCCGCGCACAGCCTGCTGGCCGGCGAGCCCGGTCTGACCGCCGTGTTCGCCACCAACGACCTGCCCGCACTGGGCGTGTTGCAGGCGGCTGCGGAACTGGGCATGGACGTGCCGCGTGATCTGTCGGTCATCGGCGTGACCGACATTCAACTCGCCCATCAGATGCGACCGGCGCTCAGCACCGTCGCGATGCCGACGGCGGAAGCCGCTTCGCTGGCGGTGCAGCTGCTGCAATCGGAGATCAAGGCCGAGCCCGACCAGCCGCTGCCGATGCGCGTCACCGAGCCGCCTCGGCTGGTGGTGCGCGGCTCCACGGGAAAGCCGCGCGCCGAGCGCTGACGGCCTGGCGGCTCGCGGGCAGAGAAGCGCGGCGCCACCGCAAGCTGCGCATGCCGCCTGACCGGTCACCCAGCAAAACGGGGCCCATCAAGGGCCCCGTTCTGCGTGAACGCCTGCGCCGGGAGGCGCTGCATGGTGCGGCTGCGTGGTGCCGCTGCCGGGTGCCGATTACCAGCGATTGCCCATCGCGGCGGCTTCGAATTCAGGCGCGTAGCCGGACTCGCTCCAGGTCTTGTTCAGCGAGCCGTTGTCGCGGGCTTGCTGCAGCTCATCCAGCACCTGGGCACGGGACTTGCCACCGGCGGCGGTAGGCGCGAACTGGAGCTCGGCCGACGTGTTCATGCTCACCGAGGTGTCCGCATCGGTCTGGGTGTTGGAGTAGATGACGCCACGGCCCAGCGCTTCATCGAAGTCGGGCGCATAGCCCGGCTCGCTGTTCACCTTGGCCAGCGTGCCGTCCTGGTGGGCCTGCTCCAGTTCAGCCATCACCTGGTCGCGGGTCTTCGGACCCGACATGACTTCTTCTTCCACCTGCGCAAAGGCCGGCACGCTCAGCGCCGCAGCCAGGGCCATCGCGCTCATGGGAAGGGCAAGACGGATGCTTTTCATGATGGATCTCCTGAAGTTGGTTCAACATGCTGCGATCTCGAGGACGTCGACGGCCTGTGGCGGTGAAGTTCCTGTCGATCGCGTTGAAGTCCAATTTAGGCGATCAACACCGACAGTCAACCAACGCGGACATGACAGTTTTGTCATCCAGCGTCGGGTGAGGTCGGGACCTGCTTCCGCACATGCCGTGCTGGACCAGTGATGTCGAAGACCGTCGACCCGCGCCGAGCGCGCCCGCCTACGCCCGAAGGCTCCGCTGATCAGCCGTCACGTGCGAAGCGCCGCCTGCCCTTCTCCGACAGCCTCGGCGCCCGCCTCTCCTTGTGGCTGGCGACGCAGACCTTCACCGGCCTGGCCCTGGTCTCACTGGCCGCGTATCTGCTGACCGCCGCCAGCCTGGAGCGCCGCCAGGACGAAACCCTGGCACAGAACCTGGCGCAGGTCCGACACCTGATGGCGTCGCATGCCGAGGACGCGACTCCGCAGACGACGGATGGCGCCCGCGCGCCGGTTCGGCTGCCACAGGTGCTCGATGACTTCATGGACATCCACCGCGAATTGCGGTTGCAGTTACGGCTGCAGTTGCGGCCATCGTCGCGGCCGCCAAGCGTCAACCGCGGCACCGAAGACACGCCCGATGCGCCGCCACCGACGCCGGCCGACGCCGCGATGCAGCGCCCACCGCTGTGGCGCGCGCTGGCGTTCGATGCGGTCGACCGCGCCCCAGGCGGGACGCTCTGGCTGGACGTCAGCCGGGATGCGGCCTTTCTGCAGCGGCTCGGCCTGACCTTGATGAGCGCGTCGCTGATCGGGGCGCTGCTGGTCTCGGTGGGCTCGGTGCTGCTGGTCAGGCTGGCCCTGTCGCCGATGCGGCTGCTGGTCGATCAGACTCGGCAACTCGCCGCCGAGCGCCTGCATGAGCGGCTGGACGGCTCGCAACAGCCGGAGGAGTTGATGCCGCTGGTGGATCAATTCAATGCGCTGCTGGAACGGCTGAGCCGCAGCTACGCGCAACTGGAAGGCTTCAATGCCGACGTCGCGCATGAACTGCGCAATCCGCTGGCGACGCTGATCACCGGCACCGAAGTCGCGATGCGGCAGCCCGGCGTGCCCGCCGCGACGCTCGATCAGCTCGGCTCGAATCTGGAGGAATTGCAGCGCATGGCGGGCATCGTCAACGACATGCTGTTCCTGTCGCATGCCGACAGCGGCGCATCGGCGCGCCGTCAACCGGTCGCGAGCCTGGCCGCCTTGGCCGCCGATGTGGCCGACTATCACGAAGCCGCCATCGCCGAAGCCCAGCTGCGCCTGCGCATCGAGGGCGATGCCACCGGGGAATTCGATGTGCCGCTGCTCAAGCGCGGCCTGTCCAATCTGTTGGGCAATGCGACGCGCTATGCGCGCGCGGACACCGAGCTGCAGGTCCGCATCGAGGCCAACGCGGCCGGCGTGGTGCGCTTGTCGGTGACCAATCAGGGCCCGGTGATTCCGCCCGAGCATCTGCCCCGGCTGTTCGATCGCTTTTACCGTGCCGATCCCGCCAGACGCCGTGGCTCCGAACACCACGGGCTGGGGCTGTCGATCGTCGCGGCGATCGCGCGCATGCACGGTGGCGAGCCGTTCGCCTTCAGTCACGACGGCCAGAACCGCATCGGCCTGGCGATCGCGGGCGGCAGCAAGGCGCCGGCGAGGTCGCTGTTGCGTCGACCGCTGCGTCCGCGCAAGCGGCTGCGCTGGCGTCGACGGTGGCTGTCTGCGGACGCTTCTCTAGATCGTGGCCCCTAGCGCCGACTGCGGGCGAGACGGCTTCGATCGCCCATGCCGCCCTACACTCCTTCGCCCCGTCCTGTGACGGAGGGGCGCGATGAAACCGCTCACCCTGCTGATTTTGCTGATCCCGCTGATTCCGCTGATCCCGCTGAACCGATGACCTCGCCCACCATGACCGACGACCGCCTGCTTGCCCTCGCCAACCACCCGTGGGGGCGACCGATCGTGCGTGCGCTGGGACTGCCCCAACCGCTGCCGCTGGTGCGCCGCACCGAGGCCTACGGCGAGCGCGAGCTGATGGACCGCCGCGTGCAGATCCTCACCATCGGCGAAGCCCCGCTGCGCGACGCCCTCCGGACTGCCGTGGCCGATCAGGGCGGCCTGCTGACCGATGTCGGTCCCGTCCAGACCTTGCTGGTGGATGCGACCGCCTGCCTGGACATCGCCGGCTTGCGGGCGCTGTTCCAACAGGTGCAGTCCGCCTTGCCGCGCCTGAGCCAGGGCGGTCGTGTGCTGCTCCTGGGCGAAGACGCGAGCGAACTGGCCGTTCCTTTGCGGGCCGCTTGTGCGCAGGCGCTGCATGGGTTCACCCGGTCGCTGGCCAAGGAGCTGGGACGCAAGGCGGCCACCGCGAATCTGCTGGTGCTGCCCACGGACATACTGGCGCGGCCGGTCACGGCGGAGTCGCTCGTCGGCGCGCTGCGGTATTTCGGGAATGACCGCTCGGCTTACATCTCCGGACAGGTGCTGGCGTGGCGACCGCACGCGGCCTCGTCGGGCACGCGTGCATGGTCGGTGGCGACGGCCGCGTCGGACGCGGCCTCCGCGCTCGCGTCGGCGAGCGTCGGCGCCCAGGCGTCCGAGCCTGTGGCTTCGCCCAGCGCGACCCGCACGGCACGATCGATGAAGACGGCGCTGGTGACCGGCGCGGCCGGCGGCATTGGCGCCATGACGGCGCGGCGGCTGGCGCGGGAGGGCTATCGCGTGGTGTGCGTGGATGTGCCGGCGACTCAGGACGCGTTGATCGCGCTGACCAGCGAGATCGGCGGCGAGCTGCTGGCCATCGACCTGGTGAGCGCCGAGGCCGCGCACAAGATCGCCGCAGCGGCCGCGCGCTTCGGCGGATTGGACGTGTTGGTGCACAACGCCGGAATCACCCGCGATCGCACCCTGACCCGCATGAGCGCGGCGGAATGGGATCAGGTGATCGCCGTGAACCTGGCGGCGATCGCCGCCATCGATGACCGCCTGGATGTGGATGGGCTGATCAATGAGGACGCGCGCGAGATCTGCCTCTCATCCATCAGCGGCATTGCCGGCAATGCGGGTCAGACCAACTACAGCGCCAGCAAGGCGGCCTTGATCGGCTATGTGCGCGCTCGGGCGGATGAGCTGTCGACGCGCGGCATCACGGTGAATGCGGTGGCGCCGGGCTACATTGAAACGTCGATGACGCGGCGGATCCCGCTGATGCTGCGGGAGGCCGGCCGGCGCCTGAATGCCTTGAAGCAAGGCGGGCGACCGGAAGACGTGGCCGAGGCCATCGCCTTCCTGGCCGCGCCGACGTCGGGTCCGGTCAGCGCGCAGGTGCTGCGGGTGTGTGGTCAGTCGCTGCTGGGCGCCTGAGCCCACACGGCGCACGACGCTGATCGATCTCGGGCCGCGGCGACGGCCGCGCGGTCAGTGCCGCGCTGGCCCACGCCGCGTGAGCGGCGTTAAGTCCGTCAGAGCGTCAGATATAGCCCATCAGCAGCAGGACCACGAGGATCAACACCACCAGGCCCAGACCGCCGCTGGGACCGTAGCCCCAGCTGCGGCTGTGCGGCCAGGACGGCAGCGCGCCGATCAAGAGCAGGATGAGGACGACGAGCAGGATGGTGCTGATCATGCGGAATTCTCCATTCGCGTTGTAGAGGGTGGGACGCCGGCGGCGCCCGGACCCTTCGCTGATGGCAACCGCTGTGCCCGTGGTCGGCGTCCACCGTCGACGCCATCGCGCTGTCCCCTGCATCGTCGACGTGATCGCGCGGAGGCATTGGGAGCGCGGATTGCTTGAGCGACGCATCACGGCTTTGCCTCTGCGTTGTCCAGCCATGTCGCTCGCTTCCCTTCCTCCTGTGCCCGATGCGCCCTCGCCCACTGCGCCGCCCGCCGTGGATCCCGCCACGCCCAAGGCGACCGTGACCGACATTCGTCGCGCACGGCGCCCGCCTTCGGCGCGGGTGCTGCAGCAGCAATTGCGCCGATTCGGGCTGCGACGCTGGCGACCCGGTCAGCAAGAGGTGGTGGAACGGGTGCTGCGCGGCCTCAACACACTGGCCGTCATGCCGACCGGCGCCGGCAAATCGCTCTGCTATCAAATGCCCGCCAGCCTGCTGACGGGTCGCACCGTGGTGGTCTCGCCGCTGATCGCGCTGATGGAAGACCAATGCCGCCGGCTGGAAGCCTTGGGGCTGAAAGCCGCGCAACTGCACAGCGGTCTGGATGCGGCCACGCTGGCCAGCGAGAGCGCGGCGGCGCTTGATGGCAGCGCGCGCGTCGTGATGATCACGCCGGAGCGCCTCGCCGATGCGGCGTGGCTGGATGCGCTGAAGGCCCATCCCACCGCGCTGCTGGTGGTGGACGAGGCCCATTGCCTGTCCGAATGGGGGCACGACTTCCGGCCCGCGTTCCTGCAGTTGGGTGAGGCGGTGAAGGCGCTGGGCAAACCCACCGTGCTGGCGCTGACGGCGACCGCGAGCGATGAGGTGATCCAGGAAATCGCCGAGCAACTGCACATTCCGCGTTCCGGCCAGATGATCGCCGGCAGCTACCGGGCCAATCTGCAGTACCGCGTCGAGCCGCTGGCCAATGACGAGGACAAATGCCGGCGCTTGCTGAGCTTGCTGCGCACGCCGCCGGTGCTGTCCGAGGCCGGAGACGAGCCCGCCGTCGAGAAAACGAATGCCTCCTCTGACAACGGGACATCGGAAGCATCGGCATCCACGTCCGCCCCCAGCGGCGACGACACCGCGCCCGCGCCCACCTTCGGCTCCGCGATCGTCTACACCGCCACCGTGAAGGCGGCGGAGGTGGTCCACGCCAAGCTGCTGGAGAGCGGCATCGAGGCGGTGCTCTATCACGGCCGGCTGCGCGCGAGCCAGCGTCACGAGGCCCAGGACGCCTTCATGACCGGACGCGCGCCGGTGATGGTGGCCACCAATGCCTTCGGTCTGGGCATCGACAAGCCGGACATCCGACGCGTCATTCACTATCAACTGCCTGCGGGACTTGACGTCTATTACCAGGAATCCGGCCGGGCCGGTCGCGATGGACTGCCGGCCGAGAACACGCTGCTGTTTGTCCCCAGCGACCGCGCGGTGCAGCAGTTTTTCCTCAATGGGCGCTATCCGGTGCCGGAAGATGCCCAAGCCGTCTTGAACGCGCTGGCCACGCCCGCACCCGACGACACCGGCTGGTCGCTCGAAGCGCTGCGGGATCGCCTGAAGCGACCGCTCAACAAGCTGCGCGTGCTGTGCGGACTGCTAAGGCGTGAAGGCTGGATCAGCGAATCGGAGGACGCCGGCTGGCAGCTGGCGGATGCCGAGACGAAGGATCTCTCAACCCTCACCGACGCGCTGCGTCGTTATGAAGACAAGGCCCTGCTGGACCATCGCCGCCTGGAGCAGATGGTCTTCTATGCGCAGACCGGCCTGTGCCGATGGCGCGTGATGCTGGAAGCGTTCGGCGAGGACGAGGGCTTCGAGCGGTGCCACGGTTGCGACAACTGCGCGCGCATGGATCAACATGAGCGCAGCCTGCAGCGGGAGCAAGTCGACCAAGGACGCGGTGATCAGGACGGCGAACCGTGCGCCCAGGCTGTGGAGCCGCCAAGCGGCAAGGACGCCCGCGCGGCCCACACCACGAGCCCGACCTCCACGACGGGCGCGGATGCGCCGATTCCAATCGCACCCAGCTTCGACATCGGCGAGACGGTGCGCGTGCCGCGATACGGCCTGGGCCGCGTGGTCTCGGCCTGCGCCGACAGCGTCACCGTCGCCTTCGGCGAACAGGACGCACCGAGTGACGACGCTGCGATCGACGGCGCACGTCCCACCGCCAAAAGCAGTCGAAGCAAGGCGACGGAAACCCGCAGCTTCCTGCCCGCCTACGTGCGCAAGGTGCGGCCTCGCAAGCCGCGCACGCCCCGCACGACGAAACCCGCCTTGAGCGCCCAGGCGGCTTGAGCCGGCGTCGTCGGGCGCCTCGCCGCAGGCCCCGATCCGCATGGGTCGGATCGGACGCTGCGCCGTCCGGCGAAGCGCCGGATCGTCACACCGCGATCGGCGCGACCTGCTCCGCGACGGCCTCGGCGATCGCGAGGCAGGAGGTCAGCCCCGGCGACTCGATGCCCAGCAGATTCACCAAGCCGCGCACGCCGTGCTGGGCCTCGGTCTGCAGCACGAAATCCTGCGCGGGCTCGCCGGGTCCGCTCAGCTTCGGACGGACGCCCGAATAGGCGGGCTGCAGCGCGTGATCCGGCAATGCGGGCCAATAGCGGCGAATCGCGCCCAGGAATCGCTCGGCGCGTTGAGGATCGACGCGGTAGTCGACCTGATCAGGATCGGCGTCGATCCATTCGACGTCGGGCCCGAAGCGCGCCTGTCCGGCCAGGTCCAGGGTCAGATGCACGCCCAGGCCGCCGGGCTCGGGCACCGGATAGATCAGCCGTGAAAACGGCGATCGTCCCGACAGCGAGAAATAGTTGCCCTTCGCCAGATGCAGCGCCGGCACGCTCGCCGCCGCCACGCCCTGGATGGCGCGGGCCACCGCCTGCGCCTGCAGGCCGGCACAGTTGATCACCTGGCGGGCTTGAATCGTCATCGGCTGCGCGCCGCCGACCGACAGCACGACACCCTCCGCCACCGCCTCGCCGCCCAGCACCGGCGCGTCGAAGGCCAGCATCGCTCCGTGGGCCTCGGCCTCGCCGCGCAGCGACAGCATCAGCGCATGGCTGTCGACGATGCCGGTCGACGCGCTGTGCAAGGCCGCCACGCAGCGAAGCGCGGGCTCCATCGCGACGGCCGCCGCTCGATCCAGCATCGTCAAGCCCGCCACGCCGTTGGCCTGGCCCGCCGCGTGCAGCGTGTGCAGCGCCTGGACCTGGGCATCGTCCGTGGCCACGATCAGCTTGCCGCAGAGCCGGTGCGGGATGCCGCGCGCCGCGCAGTAGTCCACCAACAGCGCATTCCCCCGCACGCACCATTGCGCTTTGAACGAGCCTGCCGGGTAGTACAGCCCGGCATGGATCACCTCGCTGTTGCGCGAGCTGGTGCCGGTGCCGATGGCGCGCGCTCGCTCCAGCACGATCGTTTCGCGTCCCCGGCTCGCCAGCGCCCTCGCCACCGCCAGCCCCACCACGCCGGCGCCGATCACCAGGCAGTCCACACGTTCCATGGATTGCTCTCCTTCCTTGCTGCATTGAACACACGGCCTTGAACACACGGCCGTCATGGCAGGCACAGACCGCAGGGGCGGATCGGACCGTCCACCGACCGCCTCATCCCTCTTGTGGAGGACGACCCTCTCTGGAGGGAGCACGATCACCCTCTTGGGCGTACCGACCGTGACGGCCGCGATCGCCACGCTCGGCCATGCACGACCGACAACCGCCTGACCGAGCGCGTTCACGGCCGTCGGAGCCGATTCAGGCGCATCGGATGACGTTTGACGGGCACCCCCATCCTTGTTGCCATCGGGTAGATCCTGCATCGAGGCCGGTCGACCGACTTGTCCAAGTGTATTGACATCGTATACACAAGCGACGAGCATTTCACCCTGAGATCTTCGGCTGCCCAGCCCCATGAACCCCATCCGGACGGAGCCACACCATGACGGCATCAACCACCACCATCAACTTCCGAGCCACCACCGACTTCCGTGATCTGATCGATCGCGCCGCCAGCGCCCAAGGCAAGACCCGCACGGACTTCATCATGGCGGCGTCGGAGGCCGAGGCCCAGCGCGTCCTGCTGGACCGGGCCTTCTTCCAGCTGGATGCCGCGCAGATGCAGGCCTTCCAGACCGTGCTGGACCAGCCCATCGATCAGAACGCCGCCGTCGGCCGGCTGCTCGCGAAGAAAGCGCCATGGGATCGATGAGCCACGCCACCCTCCGCCCACCCGCCCTGATCACCGCCACGCACGACTGCAGCGGCTTCACCTGTGCCCACCCCTCCCTGACGGAGTGGCTGCAGCGCCGCGCGTTGCCCAACCAGGCCGCGGGGGCGTCGCGCACCTACGTGGTCAGCACCCAGGACGATCAGGTGGTCGGCTATTACGCGCTGGCGCCGGGCGCCGTCGCGGTCGAAGCCACACCCGGCGCCCTGCGACGCAACATGCCGCAACCGATTCCGATCTTCGTGCTCGGCCGCCTGGCGGTGCATGCCGCCTGGGGCAGTCTGGGCATTGGCAGCGGGCTGTTGCGGGATGCGGTGCTGCGCAGCGCGGAAGCCGCCCAGATCGTTGGCGGCCGCGCCCTGCTCTGCCATGCGATCGACGAGCACGCGCTGGGCTTTTACCGCAAGCACGGGTTCGTGGCTTCGCCGATGGAGCCGCTGACGGTGATGCTGGGGCTTCACAACGCGGCCGCGATTCACCCGGCCCACTGATTGCCAGGGCTGCGACGTGATGCCACTTTCACTCGCCGAGACCGCCCAGGACGTTAGGATGGGTTCGCCCCACCCTCGAAGCCCGATGGACCGCCTGCAACTCCCCACCCCGCGCCCCCTGCGTCGACTGTTGGTCTGGCTGCTGGCCGGCAACCTGCTGGTGGCGCTGGCAGTGGTCCTTGCGACCTCGCTGTCGCTCCATTCCAGCCGCCAGGCCGACGAGGTCCGCGCCCGCGAAATCGCCGAGAACCTGGCCAGCAGCCTGTCGATCGAACTGGGCTCGGAACTCAAGCAGGTGGACAACGCGCTGGCCACCATCGCGCTGCAATACCGCCGGGTGCGTGGCAACGAAACCGAGCTCGAACGGGCCATGGAGCGCGCCATCGCCGATCAGCGCAGCCTGATTCCGCAGGTGGACGTGATCCGCATCACCGATGCCCAAGGCCAGGTGGTCTATGGGCTGGCCAGCGAGGAGCACCGGCTGCACGTGGCCGACCGCGATTACTTCTCCCAGGCCCGCAGCGGCGCCGGCATGGTGGTGTCCGAGCCGCTGTTCGCCCGCCTGCAAGGCCAATGGGGCATCGTCGTGGCGCGGCGGCTGGAAGGCCACAACGGCGAATTTGCCGGCATCGTCTACACGGTGCTGTCCACCGATCACTTCGTCGACACCTTCCGCCATCTGACGCTGGGGCCGGAGGGCGCGATCTCGCTGCGCTCGAATTCCCTGCGGCTGATCGCGCGCTACTCCGCAGCAGAGCCGCAATCCACACGCGGACTGGGCGAGGTCACCCTGTCGGACGACTTCATGCGCAAGTACGCGGCCGATCCGGTGCGCGGCTCCTATCTCAGCCACACCCGCATCGACAACATCGAACGGGTGACGGCCTACCGGCAGGTGCGCGGCTATCCCCTGCTGATCCTGACCGGCATGAGCACGGTGGACTTCCTCACCGCGTGGCGCCAGGAAGCGCTGCAGCAAAGCCTGCTGGCGGCGATCGTGATCCTGACCACCCTGGCCTGCTCGGTGGTGGTGTATCGACAGCAGCGGCGCGAGCTCCGGGCCCGGGAGCAGATCTCCGGCCTGGCGCTGGAGCAGAACCTGATGCTGGACAACGAGCTGGTCGGCATGGCGCGGGTGCGTGGCTGGCGTCTGACCTGGAAGAACCGGGCGCTGGATGCGCTCTTCGGCTATCAGGCGCATGAGCTGCTCCATCAACCGATCCGCGGCCTGTATCTGGATCAGGCCTCGTTCGACCACGCCGCCCAGCAAGCCCAGGAGGCCTTCGCGCTGGGCCGTCGCTACCGGCACCAGCTGCGGATGCGGCGCAAGGACGGCTCGCCGTTGTGGATCGATCTCAGCGGCGCGCCGGTGTCGAAGGAGGAATCCGTCTGGATGATGGTGGACATCACCGCGCTGAAGGAAAGCGAGGTCAATGCCCATCATCTGGCGGTGCATGACGCGCTCACCGGCCTGCCCAACCGGGTGCGCTTCGCGGATCGGCTCACCGGCGCGCTGTCGCTGCTGGACGAGCGCAGCAACCTGGTCGCGGTCTGCTATGTGGACCTGGATGGCTTCAAGGATGTGAACGACCAGTTCGGCCATGACGCCGGCGATGTGGTGCTGCGCGTGGTGGCCCAACGGCTGCAGGCGGGCGTGCGCAGCCATGATCTGGTGGCGCGCCTGGGTGGCGATGAATTCGGCGTGCTGCTGAGCGCGCTGCGCAGTGAAGCGGAGGCGGAGCCCGCCGTCGAACGGCTGCTCGGCGCGCTGCGCGAGCCGATCCGTTTGCCCGATGGCGGCGAGGCGGCGATTGGCGCCAGCATCGGCATCGCATTTGCCCCTAGGCATGGACGACAGGCCGAGCTGCTGATGCGCTCGGCCGATGCCGCCATGTACCAGGCCAAACGCAACGGCAAACACCAGTTCGCGATGGCTACCCACGAGGTCCCCGCCATGAACCCATCGTCCGAGCTTCCCCGCAGCGACATCGCCCAAGCCCCCGGCGCCGTGGACCGGCGCGCCCCGAGCGCACGGACCGCCGCCGTGCCGGCCGGCTCGCCCGCCGACGGTGACGCGCCGCGCGCCGCATCGACCGGGGGAACGCCGAGCTCGTCCTCGACCCCGTCGAGCGGCACCCCGAGCGCACCCTCGACCACCGCCCCTCCGCCGGCAGAACCTCCGCCGCCCAAGCTGCGCCCGACGCCGGTGCCCGATCACGCCTTCGAGGAATCGGTCGCCGGCGAAGAGGATCCCGGCGCGGGCATGGACAACGAGCAGAACCGCGTGCCGCCGTCCCGACTCGCCGGCGGTCAACGCTCACGTTGATCGTCGCGGCGCGGCGGCTGAGGCACGGCGCTCGCCGCGCGCCGATGGCCGCGCGCCGCGCGCCGCTCATCGTCCATCCCCGCCCGGTGACCCCATCCCCGCACGACCTCTGCAGGAGACGCCCATGCCCGAAGAGACTTCCAACGCCCACGGCTCCGACCGTCATCACATCCAGGTGCAGGACGACGACGACCTGCTCTATTGGGGCGAGCGATTCGCGGTGTCCCACACGCTGCTGCGCCATGCGGTGGACACCGTCGGCACCAGCGCGAAGTCCGTCGAGGAATGGCTGCAGGCGCATCGTTGACGCGATCGCCGGCCCCACATCCGGGGACATCGTCCCGGTGCCTCGACGACGGACGCTGATGCGGATCGTCGGAACACCTTTGACCGGCGCCCATCCAATTTGCGTGGCGACGATCTCGCCGCGTCGACGCGCATGCGCTCGACTGTGCGCAGCGACTGCTGAGCGCCCGATTCGCTGATTCAGGTACAGCGATTGCCATCCCGGCGAGTGGCCGGAACGAGGCCACCCTCCAGGAGAGCCCCGTCCATGCCATCCGCCCCATCCCCCCAACACGATCCGATGCGCGCGCCGTCCGCTGAGCCGGTCAGCCGCGATGCGGTCGCGCCGATCAGCGTGGGCCTGCGTGCCCCCGCCACGACCCCTTCCAGCTCCGTCCAGGGCGACGAGAATGCGTCCACCCCGGTGACCGGCTGCGGCGCATCGAGGTCCGACATCTCTGCACACGGCTGCGCCCACCTCGTCGCAGAACGCCTGGATCACGCCGACGCGACCCCCGCGTCCTCGGCGCCCTGGCAAGCGCTGCAGGCGCTCGACCCGGCACTGACCCGACGTCATGTGCTGGTCGCGGGCGGCGCGTGTGCGGCGGGTGTCGGTCTGTCCACCGAGGCGCTGGCCCAAGGCAGCCCGTCGGCGGCGCCGGCCGTTCCATCCGCCCCTGTGGCACAGGAGAAACTCGTGACCCTTTCTCGCGTCACCTTGCAGGTCAACGGCCAGTCCCACACGCTGGAACTGGACAACCGCACCAGTTTGCTGGATGCCCTGCGCGAACATCTGAAGCTCACCGGCACCAAGAAGGGCTGCGACCACGGCCAATGTGGCGCCTGCACCGTGCTGCTGGATGGGCGCCGCGTCAACTCCTGCCTCACGCTGGCCGTGATGCATGACGGCGCGCAACTCACCACCATCGAAGGTCTGGGGCAACCCGACCGGCTGCATCCGATGCAGGCGGCCTTCGTGCGGCATGACGGCTACCAATGCGGCTACTGCACGCCCGGCCAGATCTGCTCGGCCGTCGCCGTGCTGGACGAGCTGCGCGCCGGCGTGCCCAGCCATGTCAGCCCGGACCTCAATGTCCGCCCGCTGCTGTCCGCCGAGGAGCTGCGCGAGCGCATGAGCGGCAATCTGTGCCGCTGCGGCGCCTATTCCAACATCATCGACGCGATCACCGAGGTCGCCGGGAGGCCCGCATGAAGCCTTTCACCTACGAACGCGCCAGCAGCCCCGCCCAAGCGGCAGCCGCTGCGGCCAGTCAGCCCGGCGCTCGTTTCATCGCCGGCGGCACCAATCTGCTGGACCTGATGAAGCTGCAGGTCGAGACGCCGACCCATCTCATCGACGTCAACGGCCTCGGGCTGGACAAGATCGAAGCCACCGGCGACGGCGGCCTGCGCATCGGTGCGCTGGTCCGCAACACCGATCTGGCGGCCGATGAGCGGGTGCGACGCGATTACGGCGTGCTCTCGCGGGCGCTGCTGGCCGGCGCGTCCGGTCAGTTGCGCAACCGCGCCACCACCGCCGGCAATCTGCTGCAGCGCACCCGCTGCCCCTACTTCTACGACACCAACCAGCCCTGCAACAAGCGCCAGCCCGGCAGCGGTTGCGGCGCGCTGGACGGCGTGAGCCGCCAACATGCGGTGGTGGGCGTCAGCAATCGCTGCATCGCCACCCATCCGAGCGACATGGCCGTCGCGATGCGGGTGCTGGATGCCACGGTCGAGACGGTGCGGCCCGATGGCCAGTCGCGTCGGATCCCCATCGCCGACTTCCATCGACTGCCCGAGCAGACGCCCGAAGTCGACACCCAGTTGGTCCCCGGCGAGCTGATCACCTCGGTCACCCTGCCCCGGCCGATTCCCGGCATGCACCTCTATCAGAAGGTGCGGGACCGCGCGTCCTATGCCTTCGCGCTGGTGTCGGTGGCAGCGATCGTTCAGCGCGACGGTCGCGGCCGGCTGGCGGTGGGCGGCGTGGCCCACAAGCCCTGGCGGGTCGAGGCGGCGGATGCCGAGATGCCACGCGGCTCGCAGGCGGTCGCCGCCAAGCTGCTGGCCGGCGCGCAGCCGACACAGGACAACGCCTACAAGCTGCCGCTGGTGGAACGCACCATCGCGGCCGTGCTGCATCAAGCGAGGACGACGGCATGAAGTTCGACACCCCCGCCACCACCAATCCGATCGACCAGCTCAAGGTCGTCGGCCGTCCCACCGACCGCATCGACGGTCCGCGCAAGACCACCGGCACCGCGCCGTATGCCTATGAACGCCATGATGTGGCGGCTCAGCCGGCCTATGGCCACATCATCGGCGCCGGCATCGCGAAGGGCCGCATCCAGCGCCTGGACCTGAAGGCCGCCGAGGCCGCCCCCGGCGTGCTGGCCATCGTCACCGCCGAGACGGCCGGCAAGCTCGGCCAGGGCAAGTTCAACACCGCCAAGCTGCTGGGCGGGCCGGAGATTCAGCACTACCACCAGGCGATTGCGGTGGTGGTGGCCGAAACCTTCGAGCAGGCCCGGGCCGCCGCCGCGCTGGTGCAGGTCGAGTACGCGCCGAGCAGCGGCGCCTTCAGCCTGGAAAAGGCCAAGGGCGAGGCCAAGCCGCCGAAGGACGATCCGGACAATCCGCCGTCGACCCGCGTCGGCGATTTCGACGGCGCCTATGCCCAGGCCGAGGTCAAGCTCGATCAGACCTACACCACGCCCGACCAGTCCCACGCGATGATGGAACCCCATGCCACCCTGGCGGTGTGGGAAGGCGAGAAGCTGACGGTCTGGACCTCCAACCAGATGATCGACTGGGGCCGCGGCGATCTGGCCAAGACACTGAATCTGCCGAAGGCCAACGTGCGGCTGATCTCGCCCTTCATCGGTGGCGGTTTCGGCGGCAAGCTGTTCCTGCGGGCGGACGTGATCATGGCGGCCCTCGGCGCCAAGGCCGTCGGCCGACCGGTGAAGGTCGCGCTGCAGCGCCCGCTGATCATGAACAACGCCACCCATCGGCCGGCCACCATCCAGCGCCTGCGGCTGGGGGCCCAACGCGACGGCAAGATCACCGCGATCTCGCATGAAAGCTGGTCCGGCGACCTGCCGGGCGGCCAGCCGGAAACGGCGGTCGCCCAGACCCGTCTGCTGTATGCCGGCGCGAACCGCTACACCGCGATGAAGCTCGCCGTGCTGGACCTGCCGGAAGGCAATGCGATGCGCGCGCCGGGCGAGGCCCCCGGACTGATGGCGCTCGAAATCGCGATGGATGAGCTCGCCGAGCAGCTGTCGATGGACCCGGTGCAACTGCGCATCACCAACGACACGCAGGTCGATCCCGAGAAACCGAAGCGGCCGTTCTCGCAGCGTCGCCTGGCCGAGTGCCTGACCACCGGCGCGGAGCGCTTCGGCTGGAACCGCCGTCCGACCCGCCCCGGCGAGCGTCGCGAAGGCGCCTGGCTGATCGGCATGGGCGTGGCGGCAGCGTTCCGCAACAACCTGGTGATGAAGTCGGGCGCCCGCGTGCGACTGGACAACCAGGGCGTGGTGTATGTCGAGACCGACATGACCGACATCGGCACCGGCACCTACACCATCCTGGCGCAGACGGCGGCCGAGATGATGGGCGTCGGCCTGGACGAGGTGGTGGTGCGGCTGGGCGATTCGGCCTTGCCGGTGTCCGCCGGCTCCGGCGGCCAGTGGGGCGGCAACAGTTCCACCGCCGGCGTCTATGCCGCTTGCGTGAAGCTGCGCGAGATGGTGGCCCGCAAGGGCGGGCTGGATGCGAAGGCGGCCGAGACAGCCGTCTTCGCGGACGGTCAGGTGAGCGCCGGTGGCAAGCGCTTCAGCCTGGCGGAAGCCGCCGGTCCGCAGGGCCTGGTCGCCGAGGATCACATGGAATACGGCGATCTGGACAAGAAGTACCAGCAGTCCACCTTCGGCGGCCATTTCGTCGAGGTCGCCGTCCATGCCTTCACCGGCGAGGTGCGCGTGCGCCGCATGCTGGCGGTTTGCGCGGCCGGCCGCATCCTCAATCCCAAGTCGGCGCGCAGTCAGGTGATCGGCGCGATGACCATGGGCGTGGGCGCGGCGCTGATGGAGGAACTGGCGGTGGACGAGCATCGCGGCTTCTTCGTCAACCATGATCTGGCGGGCTATGAAGTGCCGGTGCATGCGGACATCCCGCATCAGGAGGTCATCTTCCTGGACGAGACCGATCCGATGTCCTCGCCGATGAAGGCCAAGGGCGTCGGTGAGCTGGGCATCTGCGGCGTGGCCGCGGCGGTGGCCAACGCGGTCTACAACGCCACCGGCGTGCGGGTGCGTGACTATCCGGTCACGCTGGACAAGCTGCTGGCGAAGATGCCGCCACTCGCCTGAGGCGGCCCTGCCGCCACTCGCCTGGGGCGGCCCTGCCGCTTCCGCGCATGCCGTGGCCCGGCGTCCGTCAGGGCGCCGGGCCACGCTGCCTTCTCACGACGGATCGGACGACGGCGTCAGCGAAGGCGGGTCGAGGGACCGATCGGTTGGCTGCGAGCTCGATGGCGGCAGCGAATCCAACAACAGGGCGGCCAGTTGCCGAGGCCGCCGCCTCAACTGCGATCGCCAATCGTGCATCCCCAACGCATCGACAACGGTCGGCTCCAGCCGGTCCACCCGGTCGAGCAAGGCTTCGACCGCTGCACGCGCCACGCCGCTGCGCTGACACACCCGCATGAGCCGGCTGCCTTCGATCAGACCTCCCTGCTGGGCGCCCATGAACAGACAGGCGTGCGCCATGGCCGCCAGGCCGAAGGCGCGCGCCTCCGGTTCGTCTTGACGCCATCGATGCAGCAGCGCGTCGATGGAGAGCGCGTTCAACTCCATCAGCAGTCCGTCACCCACCCGGGCGAGCGCGCGCAGACGGATTCCATCGCTCACCTTGCCGAGCGACGGACCGCCACAGAGGTGATCGACGGCCGCTTTCCCTTCGGCCGCGTCGCGGGCTGACAGAGCGCCGTCGGCGGGAGCCGGTCCGCTGCCGTCCCCTCCCTCCGAGCCGGGGAGCGCCGACTGTGGCGGGACGCTCGGCAAGGTCGTGCCGTCCCGCGTGATCAGCCAGCGCGCAACAGCCAGGTGCTGTGCATGCGCGCCCTCTCCGCTGTCCGCCAGGGACGGCAAGGCCAACAGCCGGGTGAGGTACTGGGGTTCCATCAGCAATCTGGGTGCGGGGAAGGTGAACGACCGCATGGGCGGCATGGCGTCGCGCCGCAACGTCACGCCGCGTGGCAGCTCGCGCTCGATCACCGCATCCCGATGCGCGATCAGCGTCAACGGCCGTTGCGCCTCGACCGCGCCGATGCGCACGCCCTCGCCCAGCACCACGGTCATCGGCGTGCGGCGTTCGATGTCGCGGTCGCTGCCGTCCAGGCTCTCTTCCGGCGATGGCAGCGCGCACAAGGTGCCGACGAAGGTACCGATGCCCAGACGCGCCTCGGAGCCCGTCAGCCGGAGCCGGCCTTCGATGGCGCCCATCTGGCTTCGCAACTGGGCCTGCGGACCCAGCGTCACATCGCCACCGATCACCGCGCCCGGCGCCAGGAGCAGCACGCCGCGCCGAATGTTCACGTCGCCATCGATCTTCGCTGCCTCCAGGCGCAGCAGTCCGCTGGTCACATCGACCAAGGCCCCGGGCGCATGAAGCCGGGTGATCCGCGATCCGTCCATCACATACAGCCGCGCCTGGGCGGTCAGCACCCGGCCGCGAAACTCGGTCTCGACCATCAGCAGCTCGCGGGTGACGGCGACATCGCCCTGGTGACGGGTGCGCCGGAGATCCAGATCGCGTCGCCAATGCACCGGCCCGAGATGCGTGGCCATCGGCAGGTCCTCGGGGGCCACCCAGCTGGGCGCGTCGACGAAACAGGCACCAGGACGCGACGATCCCCACAAGCCTGGTCCGCTGGCTCCGCCGAGCCGGCCGGGTCGGTCGGCAGGGGGCTCATCGAAGAGCGCGGCCTCCCTGCTGGCGCTGTCGCAAGAGGCGGTCGCGACTGCGGCCGCGTCCTCGCCGTCGGAGCCGTCGAAGCCTCCGTCCACCTCGTCCAGAGCGAGCGCCTGGGTCAAGAGCGAGAGCCGATCGCCGCCCGCAGCGCTGGAATCAAACCGTCTCATGAGACTTCCCGCAAGGAAATCGAATCAGTCTCGGGCCTGGGGCTCAGGTTCCAGGTGTTGCAGGGTCCACGGCGCGGGCAGCGCCGGCCTGGTTCATGGCCTCCGCCAGCCGGGCCGCCACCGCCTGGATCTCATACGGCTTGGCCACCAACGGCACGTCGGGCGCTTCCTCGATGCGCACCGGATGTCCGCTGGCCAGCACCACCGCCAGCGTCGGCTTGAGCACGCGCAGGGTGCGGGCCAGATCCACGCCGCTGCGGGTGCCTGGCATCACGATGTCCGACAGCACCACATCCACCGCCGTGCCGCCACGCAGCAGATCCAGCGCCTGGTCGGCGGTCGGCGCGGTGACCACCTCGAAGCCGAGCGCTTCCAGCGCCTGCGCGGTGAGCTCGCGCACCGAGGTTTCGTCCTCCACCAGCATGACCCGTCCGTTGTACCGACGGGCGGGATCGGCGCTGTCGGCGGCCGGCGTGGCGTCCCAGCGCTCGGTGGAACGAGGCAGCCAGACGGCGACCTCGGTGCCCAGCCCCAGCTGGCTGTGGATGGTGGCGACGCCACCTGCGGACTTCGCCAGCGCATACACCTGCGCCAGACCGAGACCCGAGCCCTGCCCCACCGGCTTGGTGGTGAAGAACGGCTCGAAGGCGCGGCTGATCTGCTCGGCATTCATGCCGTCGCCGGTGTCGATGACGCGAATGCAGACGTAGTCACCGGCCGGGACATCCGGCAGCGCGTCCGGCCCGACGGTGCAATTGGCCGCGGTCACCGACAGCCGTCCGCGTCCATGCATCGCATCGCGGGCATTCAGCGCCAGATTGAGCACCGCCAGCTCCAGCTGGACCGGGTCGGTCTTGACCGGCCACAGGGCGTCGTCGACGGAGGCATGCAGCTCCACCGCACTTCCCACTGCACCGGTCACCAGCTCCATCAGCTCGGGCAGTTGGCGCCGCAGGTCGATGACCGCCTCATGGCCGACCTGCTGGCGCCCGAAGGCCAGCAGTTGCCGCGTCAATTGCGCCGCGCGGCCGGTGGCGCGCTGGCAGGCGGCCAGTGCGGCATCGCCGCGAGGTTCCGAATTGAGCCGCCGCGCCAGGTCCAGCCCGGTGGTCATGGTCTGCAGCAGGTTGTTGAAGTCATGGGCGATGCCGCCGGTGAGCCGACCCAGCGCCTCGAGCTTCTGGCTGCGCAGCGCCGCCTGATGCGCCTGCCGGGCCTGCGTGACGGCGGCCTCCACCTCCGCGCGCAGGCGATGCTCGCTGCCGGCGCGCTCCAGGCTGGCGGTGGCGAGCGCATGGTGGACGGTGTCGATCTCGCTCAGGCCGGTGAAGCGGTCCCGCACCGTCTCGCCGCTGCCCAGCCGCACCGCGTCTTCGCTCAGATGCTGGAGCGGCTCGA
Source organism: Burkholderiaceae bacterium (assembly GCA_913776825.1). GTDB lineage: Bacteria > Pseudomonadota > Gammaproteobacteria > Burkholderiales > Burkholderiaceae_C > Roseateles. Next base: position 372,972 of record CAJYPV010000018.1, on the reverse strand, counting down.
CGATGTCCCGCGCCATGCGGCGGACGATGCCGACGGTGATGAGGATGAAGCCCACCGACAGCGCGAGCGTCAAACCGAAGGCGGCCAGCCCGGAATGGGCCAGCTCGGATTGCTCGAGTCCGATCAGCACCACCCAGCCCGAGTCCGGGGCGCGGCTGAACACGGTGAAGACCGGCACGCCATCCAGCGTCTTCGAATCCACCACGCCCCGATCGCTGCTGGCGATGGCGCGACGCAGGGTCTCGCTGGCCACCTGGCCGACCCGCTGCTCGGGATCACGGGTGCGGGCCACGACGCGGGACTGTCCATCCAGCACCACGCCCAGCCAGCCCGCCGGCAGCGGCTGGTCTCGAAAGATCTGCTGCAATTCCGACGCGGGGCTGCCGTAACCGAGCAACATCGGACGGCCCTGCACCATCACCGGAATCCGCACGGCGAAGGTGTAGCGGTCGTCCACCGGCCCGCGGAACAGATCGGAGACGATGAAGCGCCGTTGATCCGGCATCCCGCTGGCAAAGGCCGGCGAGCGGCCCAGCGGTTCACCGAAGGGCAGGCGTGTGTTGAGCAGTTGCTGACCGTCGGGCGCCAGCAGCACGATGGTGTTGGTGACGCCGTCGGCCAGTCGACTGGCTTCGCGATGGAAATCCCGCAGGCGACCTTCCTGCAGGCTGGGCGACACGCTCAGGGCCTGCAGCATCGCGGTGCGCACGGCCATCTCGCGATCGGTCACCAGGCTGAGCGCCTCAACGGTTTCCAGCGCGGCATTCACCACCGCCCGACGCTCGGTGCGGGAGACCGCCAACCCGGCGATCACCGACAGCAGCAAGGTCGGCAGCACCATCAGCCACACCATTCGGCGAAGCTTCGCGCCAATGGAGCCGCGCGCCCGAGAGGGAAAAGAGAGCGGCGAGAACCGGATGGGCATGCGGGATTCTATGAGGGGCCCTCGAGGCATCGTGCGAACGACGACTGGACGCGGATAGGGGTAAACCATCCCGCCGCACCGCCCGATCGCAGCGGCGATGGATGACAAAACCGTCATCCACGATGAGCGCCTGCGCCGCTACCATCGAGCGCATGAAATTGCTGGTGGTGGAAGACGAAATCAAGCTGGCCGATTACCTGCGCAATGGATTGACGCAGGAGGGCTTCGTGGTCGATGTGGCGCATGACGGCGTCGATGGACTGCATCACGCGACCGAGGGTCAATATGACCTGATGGTGCTGGATGGCATGTTGCCGGGCATCGATGGCCTGGCGGTGCTGGCCGCGTTGCGGCAGTCGGACCGGACGCGTCGGCTGCCGGTGCTGATGCTGACCGCCCGCGGCGAGGTCGAGGACCGCGTGCGAGGCCTGCAAGGCGGCGCCGACGATTACCTGGTGAAGCCCTTCGCCTTCTCTGAACTGGTCGCCCGGCTGCATGTGCTGATGCGTCGCGCCGAGGGCGCGCCCACGCCCGATGCCACCGTGCTGCGCCTGGGCGATCTGGAGGTCGACCTGCTGCGCCGCAAGGCCCACCGCGCCGGCCAACGACTGGACCTGACCGCCAAGGAATTCAATCTGCTGACCTTGCTGCTCAGGCGGACCGGCGAAGTGCTCTCACGCACCGAGCTCGCCGAGCAGGTCTGGGACATGAACTTCGACAGCGAGACCAATGTCGTCGAAGTCGCGGTGCGCCGCCTGCGCGCCAAGCTGGACGTGCCGTTCGACTTCCCCTTGCTGCACACGGTCCGCGGCATGGGGTATGTGCTGGAGCAGCGCACGACCTGACACCACGACCCGCGCACCGCGCGCGCACCCCGTTCAGCGACGCTCCCCGGCTCACCGATCGCCTAACGCCTGGCGATCGGTTGAAACGCCTTGAAACCCGATCGGGCACGTGGTTTGCCATCCTCTGTCCTTGGAACCTTTCCGACGGTGGCGACCGGCCGCCCGGAGGAAGGCTCAAGGATCCGATGGAGTTCGCCGATGGCGCTATCACTTGCCTCTACCGTCAATGCCGCGTCCGTGCGCGGCAACCTGCTGCTGTCGCATTGGCCGCAGCAGGACCTCTCCCGCTGGATGGACCAGATGGAGGCGGTGGAGTTGCTCAAAGGCCGCGTGCTCTTCGAAGCCGGATCGCCGACCACCCATGTCTACTTCCCGACCACCTCGATCGTGTCGCTGATCTACACGACCCCGTCGGGCACCGCCTCGCAGGTCGCGATGGTCGGCCCGGAAGGTGCGGTCGGTCTGGCGGTGTTGATGGGCGGTGAATCGCCGGCCTGCCGCGCGGTCGTGCAGCGTCCGGGCCTGGCCTGGCGCATGCGCACGCAGACGCTGCGGGATGAGTTCCAGCGCGGCGGTGTGCCGGCGCAATGGTTGTTGCGCTATGTGCAGTCGTTGATCACCCAGATCGCGCAAGCGGCGGTGTGCAATCGTCACCATTCGCTGGAGCGCCAGCTCTGCCGTTGGCTGCTGATGTGCCTGGATCGCCAGCATGGCCACAGCGAGCTGTCGGTGACCCAGGAATGGATCGCCAACATGCTGGGCGTGCGTCGGGAAGGCGTGACTGAAAGCGCTCAGCGCCTCCAGGCCGCCGGTCTGATCCGCTACACCCGCGGACACATTGCCGCGCTGGATCGACCGGGGCTGGAGGCCCGAGCCTGTGAGTGCTACGCCCTGCTCAAGCAGGACTTCCAACGGTTGCTGCCTCATCCCGAGACCGACGAGCCCGACGCGACCACCTCTGCCTACGCGCCGTTCGCCATCCAGGCCTGAGCCCGAACCGCCGTCACTCACCCTTCTCTCATCGACCGATCACGAGCGCCGAAGCGGCGCTCCAGGCGAACCTGAGCACCTCTGTCCAAACGACGTGACACCAACACGGCGGGGCGCTCTCGCGTCCGTCGCCGGCAGGCTGTCCAGGCACGAAGCCTGGCATCGATGAGCATTGCGAGGAGGGTCTGTACCAGCACCCCACCACCGCATGGTCTGAAGACCGGGCCGCAGCGCTGATGCGCTGCGATCCGTCATCCGACCTGGAACGCTTGCGCGCTCCGATTCACCTCGTGATTACTGCTCGCTGCCGCTCTTGCGACGACGGGCCACGAAGCCGATGGCAGCCAGGCCGCACAGCAGCATGGCGTAGCTCGCCGGTTCCGGCACGGGGGCGGCGAAGTTGATCGAGCCACCACCTTGACGGATGGAGAAGCCGGTGCCGTCAGCGAACGGCGTCACTTGCGACGTGGTGTTCGAGAACGAGGTCAGCGCCACAGCGTAAGGGACCGACGGATCGGCGAAGAAGCCAGGAGCCAGCCAGTTGGCGGTCAGGCTGGCGTTGGCCGACGGGTTGAAGGTCACGCCGTCGCCCGAGGGCACGGTGGCGACATTGCCGAACTTCAGCGAGCCGGAAGCCAGAGCGATTTCGCCCGTGGCGGTTTCGGTCGGGGTCTTGCCGGTGACGCCGAAGCTGGCGGTGCCGTTGTAGCCGTACAGGGTGTAGTTCAGCGTGTCCAGCTTGCCCAGGGTCGGGGTGGTGCCGGCGGGGCCGTTGGTGGTCAGCGTGCCGGTGCCGGTGAACTGGATGTACAGACCGTAGGTGCTGTTCAGGCCGGACGGCAGCACGGCGGCGCCACCCAGCTGAGCAGCGCTGACGGTCAGGTAGCCGGTTTCAGTGAACGTGTCGCTGGCGCCGAAGGTGACCGTCGAGTAGTTCGAGATCAGCAGGTTGTCTGCCGTGAAGGCGCTGCCGTTCAGGCCAGCAGCGGTCGGATCCCAGGTGAACGCGGGCAGCGCGGAAGCGCTGGCGCTGGCGGCCGCGAGGGCCAGGGCCAGCAGAGTGCGTTGAACGCCAGTCGATTGGCGGGAGAGCTTAGGCAGAGTCATGGTGGTTGCTCCGAAGAGAGAGAAGTCGTCCGCACAGCGCGGACACTGGAGTTCACCATTTGCGCCTTTCACCGTCTGTACGTCCTCCCACATAAAAAATGGACATGTACCGGGAACACGCGACGACAAAGGCTGGGGAAGTGTGATGAATCCCTCATTCAAGGGTGTCGATTTGTTGCAGCGCAACAGCAATGACTGACGCCGCAATGACGCTTTTTCCACCATCAGCCCACGCGGACCGGGCGATCGCTCCCCGATTCCGCGCGAACAGCGATCCGCCCGCAGAAAACACCTGGTTACGGTGCCGGTACCACGCGCACACGAGCATTCATTTCGAGTGAATCAGTGAAGGACTTCGCCATTGCCGACGTTTCGGGTCTGCTGCACCTGCACATCGGCTTGGAGAATGCAACGAAGCAATGGTGGAGCGCCATTCAAGACGGAATTCAAGACCGAATGAATGACGTCACGCGTACGGCAATGCGCCATCGCATCGCCGACATCGTCTGAATCGCTCGCTGACGATCGCGGCCGCGCGGCGGAGTCCTTCCTCAACCCTTCAGTCGCGCCTGCTGCCCCTTGCTGTCCCGCTGCCCTGCCCTCTCCCGAACGACTGCGTCATGAAAAAGACTTCCCCCGCCTCGGCTGCCCTCTCCTCCACCGCCTTGTCGGGCATGGCCGGCCTGATGCTCGGCCAGGTCGTGCTGGCGCTGGCGATGCACCATGGCCGCAGCGTGGAAGGCCTCGGCTTCGCCGTGGTGTTCCTGGTGGCGGGCGCGGCGTCGGTCGCCTGCTGGCTGACGCATCGCCATCAGACGCGCCGCCCCCGCGATGAGCCGGCACCGGTGTCGATCTGGTTGCTCGCTCTGGCGCTGGGCGTGATGGCTTCGATGTGGGTCGCCGGGTCGCTCTGATCCCGTCTTCCTGAGCGGTCCGCGCGCCGCCTGCATAAGCGCCTGCAAGCCGCAGCGCGCCGCATCGATCGGACGGCCCTCGCCTCGTTCAACTGATCGGCCCAGACATCCTCAGACCGAGGGAAGAGAAGCGCGCCGCATGGGTGCAGCATCGGGCGCTCAGGCATGTCCGCCGCACGCACTGGCACGGTCTGCGGGCGTTCCTGGGTACGGGCCTTGCCCGCCTGGCTGTCATGACCGACCCGCGCCCCACCTCCTCCGCAGACGCCCGGTCCTCGCGACACGGGGCCGATGCCGAGCGCACGCCCCGGCGGCGCTCGGTGACCCGCACGCCGGAAGACACGCTGCCCGGATCGCGGCGGGTGCTGCTGCTGGTCGACTTCATCAATCCGCTGAGCTTCGATGGCGCCGAGGATCTCGCGCCCGGCGCGCTGGAAGCGGCCCGCGCGGCGGCCGCGTTCAAGAAGCGCTTCTGTGCCGATGGCTCGCGGGCCATCTATGTCAACGACAACTTTGGCCAGTGGCGATCGGACTTCCGCACGCTGCTGAGCGAATGCCGCCGCCAGGGCGGACCCGCCGCGCAACTGGCCCGACGGCTCTCACCGGCCAAGGAAGACCTGATGGTGCTGAAGCCGCGCCATTCCGGCTTTCACGCCACGCCGCTGGAGCTGCTGCTCCAGACACTCGGCGCGCGCGAGCTGATCGTGACCGGCCTGTCGACCGACTTCTGCGTGATGTGCACCGCGATGGATGCGTATGTGCGCGGCTACAAGGTGTGGATCCCGGAGGACTGCACCGCCGCCGAATCACCCAAGCGCAAGCACGAGGCGCTCAGCTGGATGCGCGAGGCCTTGAAGGCCCGCATCAGCCCCGCTGCCGACTGAGCATCGACCCGACATCGGCGCAGCGCTGGCCGCCCGGCGCATGAGCGGTACCTGACCCGCATCTGAGCGGCGATCCCAGCGCCCATGCAAAACGGGCATCCGCCCCGGCCGCAGACGCGGTCGCCTCGGATGCCCGTCGAGGGTGATGACTCAGCGGCGCGTCGCGCTGTCGCCGGTCAGCTCGGTGTCGTCGAGGTCCAGCTCGTCGTCCGCATGCTCGGGATCGGGCCCCGCGCTGGGGTCGTCGCCGCTGGCGAGTTCATCGACATCGATCTCGCTGTCACGGTCGAAGTCCAACGCATCGGACGGACTGTTGCGCACGCTGTCGGGCAGGATGTCGCCGGCTTCGCGATCGCGCGCGCCGGGCGTGGCGGAGGCCCGCTCGCCGGTGCCGAAGCGGTCGGTGTCGCTGTCGGTGTTGGACGGCACCGCGCCGAGGTTGTCCGGATCATCCGGACCGGTCGCCATCGCGCGCTCGCCCGCCACATCGCTGCCGCTGTCGGAGCTGTCGCTCGGGCCGAGGGCATCGGTGCCGGTGCCGGGATGACGCTCGGGCACGGTGGTGCCGCCAAGAATGCTGCTGGTCGCCATGGAATGCTCCTGATGGTCGTGAAAGGGGATGCTGTTCGATGGCAAGCCTCGCGCCCGTGATGGGTCATCGCCTGGCACATCGGCCGCTTCATGCCCGAATCACGCCCAAATCACGCCCGTTTCACGCCCTTTTCATGCGCTCAGCGGCCCACACGACCCGCGCGTCGATCACGCGAACGCGGGCCGAGCGCGAGCACAAGTTGAGCGCGAGCGCTCAGACCTTCTTCTGGTAGATCCGCTCCCGCGGCGCCAGTTCGCTGAAGTCGCCCGCATGCGCGGAGAAGCGGATAGTCTCGCGCGCCCCCAGGCCCAGGAAGCCCTGACGGCACAGCGCATCGCGGAACAGGCCGATGGCCCGGTCCTGCAGCCCGCGGTTGAAGTAGATCAAGACATTGCGGCAGGAGACCAGCTGCACTTCGGCGAAGACGCTGTCGGTCGACAGGCTGTGGTCGCTGAAGACGATGCGATCCTTCAGGCTCTTGTCCAGCAGCACATGGTCGTAGGCGGCGGTGTAGTAATCGGACAGCGAGCCCTTGCCGCCGGACCGCTGGTAGTTCTCGGTGAAGCCGGGCACCAGCTCCATGCGGTAAACGCCGGCCTGCGCCTGCAACAGCGCCTCATGGCTGATGTCGGTCGCGTAGATCAGCGTGCGTTCCAGCAGGCCCTCTTCGCGCATGAGGATGGCCAGCGAATAGGCCTCCTCGCCGCTGCTGCAACCGGCGACCCAGATCTTGAGCGATGGATAGGTGCGCAGCACCGGCACCACCTGCTCGCGCAGCGCGAGGAAATACTCCGGATCGCGGAACATCTCGCTGACCTGCACCGTGAGGTCGCCGAGCACGGACCGGAACACCTCGGCTTCGCGCAGCAGCCGACCCTGCAACTGCGACAGCGTCTGACACTCGAAGCGCTGCATCGCCGCCTTCAGACGCCGGCGCAGCGAGCTGTCCGCGTAATCGCGGAAGTCGTAGTGGTAGCGGAGGTAGATGGCTTCGAGGATCAGCCGGACCTCGATGTCCAGCTCGCTGCTCGATCCGACCTTGTCGCCACGGACCAGGTCGCTGCCATCGGTGATCGGGTGAAGGCCGCTGGGGCCGCCCCAGGGGCCGGGTTGACCACCGCCACTGTCGCGACGCGGATCATCGGTACTGCTGCTCATCCGGCTGATGCCTCCTGTGTCGGTCAGACCCACTGTCGAGGCCGGTTCGTCACCGTCCCCGACAGGTCGTCACGTCGTCACGTCCTCACGCTGCGACGATCGAAGCGTCCTGCGCATTCATGAGCGCGGCCAGTCTTCGCCGCGCCTGGCTGGCGAGGGGCCGCGCTCATCGCGGCATCCACACCCGCACCAGCGACAGGAGCTTTTCGATGTCCAGCGGCTTGGCGATGTAATCGTTCGCGCCGGCGGCCATGCACTTCTCCTGGTCGTCCTTCATCGCCTTGGCGGTCAGGGCGATGATGGGCAGACGCTTGTGTTCCGGCCGCTCGCGGATGGCGCGCATCGCGGTGTAGCCATCCATCTCCGGCATCATGATGTCCATCAGCACCAGGTCGACCGGCGGCATCGCGCCGTCGCCCTGCGCGGGCTTGGTCAGGCGATCCAGCGCCTCGCGGCCATTGCGGGCGATGTCCACCTTCACGCCCTTGGGCTCCAGCACGGCGGACAACGCGAAGATGTTGCGCACATCGTCTTCCACCACCAGCACCCGACGGCCTTCCAGCATGTTGTCGCGGGCGCGGACTTCCTTGAGCATCTTCTGACGCTCCGGCGGCAGTTGCGCTTCCACCTGATGCAGGAACAGCGTGACCTCGTCGAGCAGGCGCTCCGGCGAGCGCGCGCCCTTGATGATGATCGAGCGCGAATAGCGTCGCAGCTGCTGCTCCTGCAGCGGCGTCAGCGTGTGGCCGGTGTAGACGATCACCGGCGGGAAGGCGACATCCTCCTGCAGGGCCATCTGGTCGAGCAGCTCATAGCCGCTCATGTCCGGCAGGTTCAGGTCCATGACCATGCAATCGAAGGTCGAGGTGCGCAGGGCCGCCAGCGCTTCCGCCGCGGTCGCCACGCCTTGGATGTGGACCTCGTCGCCGGCCAGCAGGTGACGGATGCTGTCGAGCTGGCGGACATCGTCCTCCACCACCAGCACACGGCGCAGGCGCTGCGAGAACTTGGCTTCGAGCAGATGCAGCGCGACTTCCAGCTCATCCCGCTTCACCGGCTTGAGCGCATAACCGACCGCGCCACGCTCCATCGCTTCATGGGTGTAGTCCGCGACCGAGATCACATGGACCGGGATGTGGCGGGTCAGCGGCTCGCGCTTGAGCCGGTCCAGCACGCCCAGGCCGGAATGGTCGGGCAGGTTCATGTCCAGCAGGATGGCGCTCGGCGCATAGCGCTGCGCCACGCCCAGGCCATGCTCAGCGGTATGGGCCATCAGGCAGAGGAAGCCGCGCTCGCGGATCAGGTCGCGCAGGATGGCGGCGAAGCGCTCGTCGTCCTCGATGACCAGGATCGCCCGCGCGCCCGGCACCCAGGCCAGACGGTCATCATCGAGCTGCGGCAGACGCGCATCCGGCACCGTCGGCGCGGGATGCGACACCGCTGCTTCGGTCGCGACGCCCTGCGGCAGGGTCATCGCGATCGGGGACGGCTTCATGGCCGGCGGCGGCGTCAGCGGCGGCTGCGCGGGCGACAGCGGACGCGGCTGATCGGCATCGGCCGGCGCCACATGATGCTGGGGCAGCACCAGGCTGAAGGTGCTGCCGCTGCCCGGCGTGCTTTGCAGATGGATGTCGCCGCCCAGCAGACGCGCCAGATCGCGCGAGATCGACAGGCCCAGGCCGGTGCCGCCGTACTTGCGATGGGTGCTGCCGTCCGCCTGGCGGAAGGCTTCGAAGATCAGCGCCTGTTGCTCGGGCGCGATGCCGATGCCGCTGTCCTTCACCGCGAACACCAGTCGGCCATCCTGCGTGCCGCCCACTTCCATGCGCACCGAGCCCTTCTCGGTGAACTTCAGCGCATTGGAAATCAGGTTCTTGAGGATCTGGCTGAGCTTGGTTTCATCGGTCTCCAGCCAATCCGGCGCGCCGGGATGGAGCTGCAGCTGGAAGGCCAGGTTCCGCTGCGTCGCGATGGGCGCGAAGATCTGCGTCAGCTGTTGCAGCAGGCGCGGCACCGGCACGCGCTCGACCTGCAGGTCGACCTTGCCGGCTTCGATCTTGGACAGGTCCAGGATGTCGTTGATCAGCGCCAGCAAGTCATTGCCCGCGGAACTGATGGTCTGGGCGAAGCGGACCTGTTCGGACGTCAGGTTGCCGTCCTTGTTGTCGGCCAGCAGCTTGGCCAGGATCAGCGTGGAATTCAGGGGCGTGCGCAGTTCGTGGCTCATGTTGGCCAGGAACTCGCTCTTGTACTGGTTGGAGCGCTCCAGCGCCTCGGCGCGCTCGGCCATGATCTGCTGGGCCTGCGTCAGGTCCGCGCTCTGCAGTTCGAGCTGACGCGCCTGCTCTTCCAATTGCGCATTGCTCTGCTCCAGCTCGGTCTGCTGGTATTCCAGACGAATCTGCGATTCACGCAGCGCATTGCCCTGCTCCTCCAGCTCTTCATTGCTGGCGCGCAGTTCTTCCTGCTGCATCTGCAGCTCTTCGGCCTGACGACGGCTTTCTTCCAGCAGCGCCTCCAGACGCGTGCGGTCATTGGCGGCACGCAGGGCCATCGCCACCGATTCGCCGACCCGCTTCAGCAGTTCCAGGCCAGCCGCGCCGACCGGGCGCACAAAGCCCAGCTCGATGACCGACTGCACCCGGCCATCCACGCCAGCGGGGCCGATCAGCAATTCATTCGACGAGGTCTTGCCGAGCGTCGATGAGATCGCCAGGTAATCCGGAGGCAGCGACTTCACATGCATCGGACGCCGATCACGGGCCGCCTGGCCGAGCAGGCTCTCGCCGCCGCGCACCACGCGCGGCGCCTCGGCATCGACCGCCAGCGCATGGCCGGCGATGCGCTCGAAGCTGCCGTCCTTCTGCGCGACATAGAAGGCGCCGACCTGCGCGCCGGTGTAGCGGGCCAGGAAACCGACGACGACCTCGGCCAGGCGCTCGACCTGCGGGTCGCCCTGCATTTCCAGACTCAGGGCGGCCTGGCCGGCCTTGAGCCATTCCTCGATCTTGGCGGCGCGATAGGCCCGTGCGGTGAGCGCGGCGGAAATGATCACCAGCGTGAGCAGCAGCATCGCGCCGCTCCACATCACATATTGAGTCTGGACGACTGCCGCATCCCAAATGGCGCGGCGTTCACCGGCGCTGTCGCGCTCTTCGCGTTCCATTTCTCCGAGCAGCGTGCGGATGCGCTCCATCAGGATGCGTCCGCGATCGCCCTGCACTGTGCCCAGCGCGAGCGCGGACTGTCCGGACTTGCGCGCCTGGATGGTTTCGTCCATCTCATTGAGCTTGGCCTTGAACAACTGCTCGACCGTGGACAACCGAGCGAGCTGCGAGCGGTTGTCCATCCAGGCCGCGCGCAGCCGCGTGACCGCCGCCGGCATCGTGACCTGCGCCGTGTTGAACGGCAGCAAGTAAGAATCCACGCCGGTGAGCAGATAGCCGCGCTGGCCCGTCTCCGCATCCTTGATGGCCGATCCGAGCGCCTGGATCTGCTCCTGCACTTCCATCGTGCGGGTCATCGCATCGGCGGTGGCGGCCTGCGTCTGTTGCGAGCGCCACGAGAACCAGGCGGTGACCACGATGGTCAACACCGCCAGCGCGAAGCCCAGCAGCGTGGGCAAGGGCAGCCAGCGCAGCCGCTTCAGCGGACGGTCCAGATCAATACCTGAATTGGAGAATGGCATGGGAGCAATGAAAGCGGGTCGGCACGGAGTGCGCGCATCCTAGCCGCTCACTCACGTGCCTCGCCTCGGGGTTGAAATCGATCAGATGCGTGGTTCGCCCCGTCCGTTGACGGTGATGGTGGCGCCCGGCGCCTGCTGCGTCTGGACCGTGTGTTCCTGGCCGCGGAAGCGGTAGCGCACATCCCAGTAGGCAGGGTTGCCCTGGTTTTGCGCGTCGCCGCAGCGCTGCACATTGCGGGTCTCGTTGCGGTTCACATTGCTGCCGACGACCGCGCCGCCCACTGCGCCCGCGGCGGTGGCCACATCGCGACCGCTGCCGCCGCCGAACTGGTGGCCGAGGATGCCGCCCAGCACGCCGCCGACGACCGCGCCGCCGACATTCGGCCGGTTGCGCACCTGTTCCTGTTCAATCCAGCAGCGCTGCTGCGAATCGCCCATCACCGCGCGCACCGACACGACCTGCGCCTGATAGAGCGTTTCGCCGCCGCGGCGCGAATAGTTCGGCTGCGGCTCAGGGCTGTAGCGGGCATCGTCCACCCGGTCGCCGCCTTGCAGCGGCTTGGCCGAGCGGATGCGGTCATCCAGCCCCATCGACGCCAGCGACGGATAGCTGCCCGGACGCAGCACGCGGCAGCTGCCGCCGAAGCGGTTGTCGACGCAGACTTCCCAGCGCTCGCCACGCACTTCCACTGACGACGCGCGGTCGCTGAAGCCCATGCTGCCGAGATCGCGCACCGGCGATTGCGCGCCGATCGAGCGGCCGCGGAAATCCGGGTCCTCGTAGAAGGTGATGTCCGCCAGCGCGTGGGAACTCAGCGCGGCCAGCACGACCGCCGCGCCGATCAGGCGCAGTCGGCCCGGTGCGCGTGCGGACGGCGTCGCCCCCGCGCGTTCGGCCGGGTGCTGGGAATGAGCGGCTTGGAAGGATTGATTCATGTTGTCCCCATCAAATGGTTGTGGATGCGGACAAACATAGGGCGACAGCACGCGGCCGTCTGTCGGGCCCGACTGCACGCGGCTGTAGGACGCGACGCAGCCGGCGTCACGGACGTGAAAGCCGCGACCCACGACAGATCGATCCCGATCCGCGCGGCGCTCGTCGACCCGACGCGTGGCCATCAACGCTCCGCCTGATGACGCGGCAACAGCAGCTCGAACATCGTGCCCTGCCGTTGGCGCGAGCCGCCGATCAACGAGCCGCCATGCGCGCGGGCAACCCGCTCCGGATCGTGCAGGCCGGGACCGACATGCGGCGAGGCCATGCCGGACACCGGCTCATGACCGCCGAAGAGATGGGTGGCGGCCTCGGCGGGCAGCACCGTGTCGAAGCTGACGCGCAGCAGCAGCGAGCGATGGGCATTGCCATCGACCTGGATGCGGATCGGCGCGTCGCCGGCATGCGTGGCGGCCTGCATCAGCAATTGATCCAGCGCCTGCGCCATCAACGCGGGATCGAAATCGCCCACGGTATCGCCCAGCCGCTCGAATTCCGGCGGCGACCACAGCACCGCCTGGTTGGTTTCGATGTCCAGGCGCTGCGCCGCGAGGGTCGCGAGATCGCCGCGCTTGACCTTCACGTTCAGCAGATCGCAGGGACGCTGCGCCAGGCTGCCGAGGTGATCGACCTGCCGTCCCAGCAGCGAGGCCGCCGCCTTCATGCGAGTGCCGGCCTTCTGCATCGCGGGCTGATCGGTCTGACGAATCAGCAGCTCGGCATTGAGCATCATCACCGACAGCGGGCCGCGGATGTCGTGCGAGAGCGCGCTGAGCATCAGCGCATTGACCCGCGCCAGGCGCTCCTGTTCCGCGATGCGCTCGGCCAGCAGCAGGCGCTGGCGGTGCAGGTCGGCGAACACCGCGACCTTGCTGCGCAGCACATGCGCATCGACGGGCTTGTAGATGAAGTCCACCGCGCCCGCCTCGTAGCCCTTGAAGCTGCGTTGGTTTTCCTTGGCGCCGGCGGTGAGGAAGATGATCGGCACATGCCGGGTGCGCTCGGTGCCGCGCATCAGTTCGGCCAGGGTGAATCCGTCCATGCCCGGCATCTGCACATCCAGCAGCGCCAGCATCACGTCATGCGTGAGCAGCAATTCGAGCGCTTCCGGACCGGATTCGGCGGTGAGGACCTGCAATTCCGGCTGCGTGTCGGCCAACAGGGCCGTCATCGCCAGCAGGTTTTGCGGTTTGTCATCCACGACCAGGATATTCATGGGACGGGTCGTCGGCTTGCCGTTCATCATGCCGTCGCTGTCCGGCGCCCGTTCGCGCGCCACCAGGGTTGCTGCTTCGACCACTTCGTTCTCCCAATCGTTCCTTCGCCCGCTCAATGTCCAAGGCGTCTGATGTTGTTGCCCGACCTGCGTCCCGCCAGCCTCGTGGGCGCGGGACGCATCTCCGGACAGGGATGGGGCAATCGGCGTGCCCAACCCGCACTAGGGACAAACCCTTGGGCGCACTTCACACCGGGCATCAGAGGCGGGCGAGTAACATTCTCACGCTGTTCGACTGGCACGCCACGTGCCGGAGGGGGCCAGACGATCGCGGATGTCGTGTTGGCCTCCTACTTGCATCGTTCAGCCTCATCGAGCGATGCCGGCAGCAGCGCCTTCCGCGGGAAGACGCTCGGGCCGCATCGGTCTCCACAAGGAACCTATGACTTCCCACAGCGCCGCGATTGAAGACCTGCTTGCCACCTCCCGCGATCAGATCCTGACCGAATGGCAGGCTGAATTGCGCACCGCCAACGGCGGCCGAGCGCTTCAAACTGAATTGCGCGAAACGGCTCAGCTGGTCGACGCCCTGCGCAGCGGACTGCAGCAACGCGGCGACAGCCAGGACCTGGAGCAGCCCGCCTGGGCGGGCGTGCGCGAGGTGCTGGCCGCCGTGTCGGAATCCCGCGCCGCGCAGGGCTCGACCGCCGCCGAAACCAGCCGCTTCGTGCTCGCGTTGAAGAAGCCGCTGTTCGCCGGCCTGCAGCGCCGACTGGGCGCCCAGCCCGAGGAGCTGGTCGAAGCGACCTGGGAAATCTCGACCCTGGTCGACCAGATGGCCCAGCACACGGTGACCACCTACCAGCGCAGCCGCGAGGAGGTGATCGCCCGTCAGCAGCAGGAACTGCTGGAGCTGTCCACCCCGGTGGTGAAGCTGTGGGAAGGCGTGCTGGCCGTGCCGATGATCGGCACGCTGGACAGCGGCCGCACCCAGCTCGTGATGGAGACCTTGCTGCAGCGCATCGTCGAAACCGGCGCCGAGCTGGCGATCATCGACATCACCGGCGTGCCCACGGTCGACACGCTCGTGGCGCAGCATCTGCTCAAGACGGTCACTGCCATCCGGCTGATGGGGGCGGACTGCATCATCAGCGGCATCCGGCCCCAGATCGCCCAGACCATCGTGCACCTGGGCATCGAGCTGGACGGCATCACCACCAAAGCCTCGCTGGCGGATGCGCTGGCCCTGGCCATCCGACGCGCCGGTTTCGTGGTGACGCGTCCGCGCGCCGGCGGCGCCACACCGGCACGGATCGATTGAGATGCAGCGCATCCCCATTCTCCAGATCGGCCGCACGCTGCTGGTCACCATCCAGATCGACCTGCAGGACCAGACCGCCCTCGCGCTGCAGGACGACCTCGCCAACAAGATCCAGGACACCGGCGCGACCGGCGTGCTGATCGACATCTCCGCGCTGGAGATCGTCGACTCCTTCATCGGTCGCATGCTGGCCGGCATTTCCAGCATCGCGCGGGTGCTGGGCGCAACTTCGGTCGTGGTCGGCATGCAGCCGGCGGTGGCGATCACCCTGGTCGAGCTCGGCCTGTCGCTGCATGGCGTGCGCACGGCCTTGAACATGGAACGCGGCATGCACCTGCTGCGTCAGGCGGAACGCGCCGAACTGGCCGTCGGCGGTCGCGATGACGCGACCGACCGCCGCTTCGATGTCGACGGGGAGCACGACCTTGATGCCGATCTCCGCTGACGCGCGCAGCGCCACCGACACCGAAGGCCGCATGCCGATCCGCAGCGAGCCCGACATCGTGCTGGCCCGCCAGCAGGTGCGCCGGCTGACGCAGGAGCTCAAGTTCTCGCTGGTGGATCAGACCAAGATGATCACCGCCGCCAGCGAGCTGTCGCGCAACACGCTGATTTACGGCGGCGGCGGCGAGATGGTCTGGCGCCGCGTGCAGCAAGGCGTGCGGACCGGTCTGCGGCTGGATTTCATCGACCAGGGCCCTGGCATTCCCGACCTGGACCTGGCGCTCAAGGATGGCTGGACTTCCGGCGGCGGCATGGGCATGGGGCTCTCCGGCAGCAAGCGTCTGGTGAATGATTTCGAGATCGAGACCGCGCCCGGTCAAGGCACCCGCGTGAGCATCACGCGGTGGAAATAGCATGCGCCCTCACCTGCGCCTGCCCATCGAGGACATCAGCCAGGTCGGAGAAGCGCGACGCGCGGCCCAGCGGCTGGCCCAGGAACTCGCCTTCGACGAGGAGGCCGCCGGCCGGCTGGCGCTGATCGTCACCGAGCTGGGCACCAACCTGGTCCGCCATGTCGGACCGTCGAGGCAATCCGCCTTGTTGATCGGGGTGGACGATGGGCCTGGCCACGCGCCGATGGCCCCCAACGCCCACGCCGCCGACGATGGCCATGCCGCCGCGCCCGAACGGGCCGGCATCAGCGTGCTGTCGCTCGATCAGGGCGCGGGCATGGACCTGGACCGATGCCTGCAGGATGGCTACAGCACCGGCGGCACCGCCGGCACCGGCTTGGGCGCGGTGCGCCGCATGGCCAGCCGCTTCGATGGCTTCTCCGCGCCCGGCCGAGGGACGGTGATCGCGACGTGGATCGCCGCGGTCGCGCCGCGACCTGGTCGCAGCCCCGCGCCCTGGCGCCCCGCCCCGCCCTTCGACATCGCCGGCCTGACCGTGGCCGCGCCGGGCGAGGCGGTGTCCGGTGATGCCTGGACGGTGCGTCCGCTCGCGGACCGCTGGCTGATCATGATGGCCGACGGTCTCGGCCATGGCATCAGCGCGGCCCAGGCTTCGGATCGGATGGTCGAGCTGACCCACACGAGCAACCGCAGCCAGCCGGCGGCCCTGCTGGAGGATGCCCATGACCGCATGCGCGCCACGCGTGGCGCTGCGGTGGCGGTGGTGTCGTTGCCGCTGGCGGTACCGTCCCTGCAGTTCGCCGGCGCCGGCAACATTGCCGGACGCCTGATCTCGGGGGTGTCGGACCGCAGCCTGCTGTCGCAGCATGGCACCTTGGGCGTGCAGGTCCGCCGCTTGCACGACGTGGACTACGACTGGCCGGCGCATGGCGTGCTGGTGCTGCATTCCGATGGCATCGTCACCCGCTGGCAGCTGTCGGACACGCCCCGCCTGCTGCAGGCCGATCCGCTGGTCATCGCCGGCTGGATCCTGCGCGACCATTTGCGCGGTCGCGACGACGCCACCGTCGTGGTCGCTCGCCGCGCGCCGTCTCACCCTGTCTCCTGAGCCTTTGCACCATGACCGACGCCACGCCCCACGCCGACGATCCCGCTGCCCTGCGTGCCGCGCTGTCGCAGGCGCAGGCCCAACTGAGCGCGCTGCAGTCCGAGCTGGACGAAACCAACCGCGGCGTGCTGGCGCTGTATGCCGAGCTCGACACCCAGGCCCAGCAACTGCGCCAGGCCACCGAGTTGAAGAGCCGCTTTCTGGCCTACATGAGCCATGAGTTCCGCACGCCGATCGCCTCGATCCGCAGCCTCACCCGGCTGCTGCTGGATCGCGTCGACGGCCCGCTGACCGACGAACAGGAAAAACAGATCACCTTCATCCGCACCACGTCGGAAGAATTTGCGGAAATGGTGAACGATCTGCTGGATCTGGCGAAGGTCGAGGCGGGCCGCATCGACATCTCGCCGGCCTGGTTCGAACTGGTCGATCTGTTCGCGGCCCTGCGCGGCATGTTCAAGCCGGTGCTGGTGAATCCGGATGTGCAGTTGATCTTCGAAGAACCGCAGACCACCGCGCAGCTGTTCACCGACAACGCCAAGCTCTCGCAGATCCTGCGCAACTTCATCTCGAATGCGCTCAAGTTCACCGCGCAAGGCGAGGTGCGGGTCAGCGTCTCCTGCGCGGACGACGGCGCGATGACTTTCTCGGTCAGCGACACCGGCATCGGCATCGCCGAGGAATTTCATCAGGCGATCTTCCAGGACTTCGTGCAGATCGATTCCCCGATCCAGAAGCGCCTGCGCGGCACCGGCCTGGGCCTGTCGCTGAGCAAGCGGCTGGCGGAACTGCTCGGCGGCAGCGTCGCGCTGCGCAGCGAAGCGGGCAAGGGATCGGTCTTCTCGGTCACCGTGCCGCAACGCCTGCCCGACAGCGTGCCGGAAGGGCTGGGCGCATGAGCGAGCCGCGCGTCATCGATCGGTCCCAGCACCGGCTGCTGGTGGTCAACGACGATCCGATCGGCCGCTACACCACGGTGCGGCTGCTCAATGCCGCCGGCTTTCCGACGCTGGAAGCGGCGACGGGCAATCAGGCGCTGGAAGAGGTCCGGCTCGGGGTGTCGGCGGTGGTGCTGGACATCCATCTGCCCGACATCGACGGCTTCGAGCTGTGCCGACGCTTGCGCGCCCAGGCCAGCACCTTCCGGCTGCCGGTGATCCATCTGACCGCCGCCTATCTGACCGATGAGGACAAGGTGCGCGGCCTGGATGCCGGCGCCGATGCCTACCTCACTCATCCGGTCGAGCCGGCGGTGCTGGTGTCGACGATTCAAGCCTTGGTGCGCACCCGCGCGGCCGAGGAAGCGATGCGCCGCAGCGAGGCCAAGTTCCGCGCGGTCTATGCGCAGGCGCCGAGCGGCATCTGCTTGTTGTCCGCGCCGGACGGCACCGTGCTGGATGCCAATCCCGCGATGCTCGCGCTGCTCGGGCGCGACAGCCTGGAGGTCGTGGGGCTTCCATTGCGCGAGTTCGTCGAACCGGACGACCTCGCCCTCGCCCAAGGCTTCTTCGACCGCCTCGGCACCGAGGGTCTGCAGGCCGAATTCGCGCTGCGCGGACCGTCGGGACTCGCGGTGCAGGTGGAATGGTCGGCCTCGCCGCCGATCGAGCCCGGTGTGTGCATGGCGATGGCGGTGGATGTGTCGCAGCGGGTGCAACTCGCCGAGCAACGACTGGCGCTGCTTGACCGCGAGCGCAGCGCACGTGGCGAAGCCGAGCGGCTGAGCCGGCTCAAGGACGACCTGATCGCGGTGCTCTCCCACGAGCTGCGCACCCCGTTGAACGCCATCATGGGCTGGACCCACGTGCTGCAGCGCCACAGTCCGCCGGAGCTGCTCACCAAGGGACTGGCCGCGATCGATCGCAACGTCAACATCCAGGCGCGGATGATTTCCGACATCCTGGACATGTCGCGACTGAATGTCGGCAAGCTGCCGCTGAGCCGGGAACTGGTCGCCGCCGGCGCGGTGGTGCGCAATGCCGTCGCCGCCGTCCAGCATTCCATCGAGGAAAGCGGCCATCGGCTGGTCCTGGATCTGGAGGGTGAAGACCTGGCCCTGCATGCCGACAGCGGCCGGCTGCAGCAGGTGCTGTGGAACCTGTTGGGCAATGCCGCGAAGTTTTCGCCGCGCGACACCGCCATCACCTTGCGCCTGCGTCCGCGTGATCAAGGCGCGCTGATCGAGGTGCGCGACCAGGGCCAGGGCATCGCCGCCGAATTCCTCCCGCATGTGTTCGACCGCTTCACCCAGAGCGACGCCGCCAGCAACCGTCAGCATGGCGGACTGGGCCTGGGCCTGGCCATCGTGAAGAGCCTGGTGGAAGCGCACGGCGGCTGGGTGCGCGTCGACAGTGAAGGCTCGGGCCGCGGCACCTGCATCTCGCTCTGGCTGCCCGGCGCCGAGATCGCGGGCCCGGAATCGGTGCTGGACCCGGACACCGGCAGCGGCGCGCTCAGCGGCTATGGGGATCTGGGCGACGGGCCTTTCGTCGAATTGCAAGGGCTGCGGGTGCTGCTGGTCGACGATGACGCCGATGCCGGGGCGATGCTCCGGCTCATCCTCGGCGAGCGCGGCGCACGGGTCACCTCGGTGCAAAGCGTGGAAGAGGCGCTGCGCACGCTGGCCGAGCGGACCTTCGACCTGTTGATCAGCGACATCGGCATGCCGGGCCGGGATGGCTATGAGCTGATCCGGGAATGGCGCGCGCGGGAGGTCGATCAGGCCGACGCCGGGAGCAGCCCATCCGAGGCTTTCGGGCGCCGTCTGCCGGCGATCGCGCTGACCGCGTTTTCGCGCGATGTCGATCGGCAGCAGGCGCTGCATGCGGGCTTCGACGCGCATCTGTCCAAGCCCCTCAAGCCGCAGTTGCTGCTGCGACTGGTGCAGGAACTGGCCCAACGTCTGAGCTGACGCGAGCGGCGCGGCCTCGGTGCGCGGAACGCACCGTGGCCTCCACACACTGAGCGGAGATCGCCGTCGGGCGAGCCCGGATCGTCCGGCCGAACCGACCCCGACTGGTTCTCCACGGGCCTGCGGGCCTGGTCCTCCACTCAGATGCCCTTCTTCCGCTCCAACGTCCCTCTCGGGCCGACGCTCAAGGCCGCGCCGCGCGCCAGCAAGCGCCAGCCGCCCTTCCCGCCTCCTCGTCAGTTGCACGAGGTCCACCCGCTGCACGCGCCGCCGGCCGAGCCTGCGCGGCGCATGCCGACCTCGGCTCGTCCGACCGGCCTGCTGCCGGACGATCTGCGCCAGCATTGGTGGCCGCTGAGTCGCCAATGGCGCAGCGCGCTGTCGGAATTCAGCGCCTGCGTGAAGCGGCGATGCCAGGAACAGCCCGATGCCGAGCGCATCCACCAGGCGCTGGCCCGTCTGATGGATCCGGTGTGCCGCCAATTGGATGCGATCGATGCCCAGTTGCCGCCGCTCGATGAGCTGGCGCCGACGCCGCCGACCACCACGCCCACCGACCCCGCGATCTGGCTGGCGCTGGAAGCGCTGCAGCAATCGCCGGATCTGGCGCTGATCGAGCGCAACCCGTTCCTCCGCCTGGAACTCACGCCGCGACTGACGCAGTTGTTGTCGCACCGCCCTGTGACCGGGGCGCCCACACCAGGAGATGCCTCATGCCGTTGACCCGTTGGTATGTGCCCGCCAGCCACCCGCCTGTCGATTCGCCGATCGAGTTCCGAGCCCGCCCCCAGACGGACCTTCGCCACCGGCGGCACGGCTTGACCGAGAGTGAGGCCGAATTCATCCACACCCTGCTCGAGCGGGATCCGCCGCGCCACCCGCTGTCGACGGGGCCGGCGACCCCACCGATCCCGCGACTGAACCTCACCGACCGCGAACTCGCGTTGCTGGACGCCACCGGCTCCGCGGCGGCGGGGAGCCGACGAACCCGAAGCGCGCCGCGGATTGAGGTGCCGCATCATGCCTTCGCCGAACGCATGACGACGCCCCGGCTGACCCATGTCGCCACACGCGCGGCCGATGCGCCGCAGTTCGTCGGCACCCCGCTGCACGGCCAGTTCGAAGCCGTCATCCGCGCCGGCAAGCGTCTGCGCGAGGAAGACTTCACCCCGGAGTTCCATCGCGCGGCACGGTCGGTGGAGCAGCAAGCGCTGGAATTTCTGCGCCAGGCCGCCGTCCGGCCGAGCCATTTGCGCAACGTGCCGGAAATCGATCTGGCCGTCGGTCAGGTCAAGGCGATGGTGGTGTATGTGCGCGAGTCGCTGCAGCAGCAGCTCGATTCGCTGCTCGCTCAGCAGATCCGGGCCGCGCCGGCCGCGCGTGCCCACGCACGTCAGCAACATGCCTTGATGTTGTCCCAGTACTTCCCCACGGCCCAGGCCGCCGGGGGCAGTTCGAACGTCGAGCTGTTCCGCCGGTCCGACAAATCGATCGCCTATGCGTTCAAAGGCGCCTTCGGCGAGAGCGAACTGGTTCTGGTTCGGCCCGGCGGCGGTACGTTGCGCGAAGCGCTGTGCGACGCGGCCGGCCAGGAAATCCAGCGCCAGACTGGCCTGGACCTGGGCTTCCCCGGCGCCAGCCTGGCCTTCATGAATGGCCGCGCGGGCGCGCTGTTGGACGGACTGCCCGGCGAATGCCTGGACCCGGAGGCGCTGATGACACGCACCTCGATGTCGCCGCAGGAATGCGCGGACACGCAGCGCCGCGGCGACGCCACCGCCGCCCGGATCGCCCCGGTGGAACTTCAGAAGGTCTTGCTGGCCAATCTGGCGACCGGCAATCTCGATGTGAAGTGGGGCAATCTCATGGTGGATGGGGCGGGCCGCTGCCGCCCGCTGGATGGCGGTGCCTCGTTCCCCACCGCGGCGGCGCTTGCTCAGGCGACGGCGCAAGGCGTATCGCCGGGCCTGCTGGGATTGCTGCCCTTCTCCAACCAGCCTGGCGCGAGCGACAGTCCGATGGATCCCGAGCTGACGGCCGCCATGCTGCGGATCGACCCGGATCGCTATGCCCAGGCGCTTCAGACCGCGCGCGCGGATCTGAGCTCGGAAATGAAAAAGCTGGTCGTCGGCGAGCGCTCGCGGCAGTCATTTGATGTCGATCGACTCCTCACCGAATCGGACGTGGCACGCGGTGTCGCTTCCCTGCGGCTGCTGCAGCAGATTCTTCGCGAGTCACCGACGCTGACCATGGGCGAATTTGCCGAAGCCTTCGCGCAACGGTTGGAGACGCTGACCACGCCGATCGAGCGCCAGGCCTATGAACAGCTGCGCCAGGCCGAGCCTCGCCTGGCTCGCAGCGACCGCACCGAGTTCCTGCGACGGCATGAGCAGGCCTGTGCCGACGCGGCGCTGGCATCCAGACAGGCGTAACTCGATCGACGTCCGCCATGGGCCACCGCCATGGGCGCGAGCGCCCGTGGCGCGCCCCACGCCGCGGCGGTCAGCGCGGTGACGGGTCGGGCGTCGCGCCGGCACGCACCACAGCCGTCCGCGGCTCCATCGACCCACGGCATGGAAAAGCGTCTGCCGATGCAAACCATCTTGCCAAGTGACACCACCCAGGCGGCTTCAACGTCTGCTGGAGTTCACGGCTGTGACCCTCGATGCCACCGATCACGCGCCTGCCGCGTCCTCGCGCGGCGCGCCGCCTTCACCGCGCCGCGCGCCTGACCTCGCCCCAGAGCTGACTCGACCGGACCCGAACCTGCGCGGCGCCGATCGCTCGCGGTTCCCCTCGAACGAGCACCCAGCGCTGGCGCGCTCTCCGCAACCCTCCGCCGCGTCCCGACACACGGCGGCCTTGATGCAGACGCCCGCGCAGCCGCGCTGGCTGGAGGCCCTGGCTGCCTGGAGGCGCGGCCAGCATGCGGCGCAACGGACCGTCGATGAACTGCGGCAGGCGGTGCTCGCCGGTTGCGCCGGCGAGACGGATCTGGAAGAGATCCGGGAAGCGTTGGAGGCTCTGACCGCTGAATGCCCCAGTCAGGACGGCACGCTGACGCAATGGCTGGAAGGCGGTGACCCCGCCCAACTGCCGCCGTCTCCGGAGCGTCGGCTGAGCGAGGCGCTCGCCACCATCGCCATCTACCAGGACGCGTTGAATGACGAGCTGCTGGATTCGCTCGAACACAACGGCTTCCTGCATTGCAGCCTGCGCCAGCCGCTGAATCAAGCGCTGGACCACACGCTGGGTCATCTTCTTCCTCACGCTGAAAGCCGCCCATGAGCCTGCGCACCTTCGTTGCTTCCCACTTGCCCGGCACCCTGGGCCAAGCCCATGTGGGCGAGCGTCGCCTGAATGACGCCGCCGGATCGTCTGCCCCGCGCGGCGCGTTGAGCGATCCTCAGGCGCGTTTCGTGACCGAGATGCTGGCGCTCCACCGCGCTGGCGTGACGAAGGTCGATGGCAGCGGCCCCCGCTGTTTCGAGGCCCCGAGCAAGACCAGCTTCCTCAGCAACTTCAGTCCTGAGCGGCTCGCGGAACTGGAAGTGCAGATGTCCAAGCGCAAGGGCATTCCGCTGTTCCGCCATCAGTCGATCGGCAGCTTCAAGCCCTCGATGGCGGCCGCCCGGGCCCTTCACCACGCCACGCCGGAACAGTTCGATCAACGGCTGCTCGCGCTGCAGGACGAGCTGGTCCGCTATCTCACCCCCAAGCGGCAGCAGCGACTGGAGAAACCCTCCGGCCATCTACTGAGTCCGGCGCAGGAAGCCACCCGGGCGCGTGCCATGGTCGCGAACCGCATGCTCCAGGATGTGCGCCATCTGACGCAGCACCGCATCGACCAGCAGCACTTCGAGCGCTACAGCGAGGTGCCCAGCGTCCGCGCCGAGCACATGACCGCGTTCGCCTCCGCCATGGGAAAGGAATTCGGCGTATCCGAAGCCGTCACGGGCCAAGGCCTGAAGCTCATCCATCAGGCCGATGGCGGCGTGGCGGCGACCTTCAAACCGTTGAAGACGCCTAATCAGGCCAGCGCGGACCGCACCCGCACGGCGCCCGACCCGGCACCGGCCGCCCTGATGCGCCACGCCTTGTGCGATGCGGCCAACGCCTTCATGGGCAAGCAGGCGAAGATGGATTTCGGCTTCCCGATGGTGGCGTTCTCTCGGATGAACCAGACCCCGGGCGCGCTGATCGAGGGCAGCCCCGGACGCTGCTTCGATCTGCGCGCGCTTCGGGCCCGTCACGCTGCCGGCCTGATGGACCTCGACAATGTGCCCCGGACCGTGCGCCGCTGGAATCATGAACTGCACTCGGTCCCGGCGCCGGCCCTGCAGCGGGCGATGCTCGGGAACCTGGCCATGGGCAACACTAAGCTGTCCTGGGACCAGGTCACGCTGGATGAGCATCGGAACTGCCGGCTGAAAGGCGGCGACGACGCGTTCCCGGCGCCTTCCGATCTTCATCAAAGGGACCTGCGCCGCGGTGAAGGCCTTTGCAAGGACCTGAACGGAAAGCCGCTGGCCGCGGCCTCGGCGCCGATGGATGCGTCGGTGCGGAAGTCCTTCCTGGCCATCGATGCCGACGCCCTGCAGACGCATCTCCACCACCAACGAGAGGAGCTGCAACGCGCGATGTGGCATGCCGAGCGTCCCGCCGTCTCCGGTGACATCGCCGCCACGCCGGACACGCAGGACGGTCCGGTCAGCCGGGCCTCGATCGACCACACCTGCGATCAGATCCGCGCCTTGCAGCAGCAGTTGCGAAAGCAGCCGGACATCTCGCTGGCCGCCTTGGCCCAATGGAATCAATCGCGACTGGCGGCGCTGGCCCAGTCGCATGAACCGTCGGCGGCGCCAGCTCCATCGGCCACCGCGCCGCACCAGGCCGCTTCCCCGACGGTCCGGCCCGGCTTCTCGAGCGTCGACGCTCACGCCGCCGCCTCAAGGTCCATCCCCGTTCAGACGCCCGACTCGGCGGTCGTGAGCCAGAACAACTGGAGCCACGCCACCCCGGTCCGTCGGCCGCCGTCGACGCTCGGCCTCGTGCCCTCGGCCATCGCCCGTCACCTCACCGACGGCTTCGGGTCCGAGCCGCGACCGCTGCGTGAGAGGCCACCGATGGCGCGCGCCTTGTCGTCGAGCTCGTCGAGCTCGTCGAGTTCTTCAAGCTCGTCCAGCTCGTCCAGTTCGTCGGGACGAGGCTCCGCTGACGAACCAACCACGCCTGCTGCGGAACGGGGCGTTCCGCCGTTTGATCTGGAGGCCTGGGAGCCTTGGGAAACTGCGCAGTGGTCCGCCGCGCCACGCGGCAGCATCGGATCGCGATCGACCGCATCGACCTCCTCCACGACCTCCACCGACTCGGGCACGTCCGTCGAAGCCTTCGATGTCGACGCCGATTCCGTCAGCGACGACGGCTTGGGATCCAGCGGTTCCCCGCTCAGCGAGAGTCGCACCCCATCCCCGCCAGCCGCCCCGCGCGCGACGTCGACGCCCGTCGGCTCTGGCGCCCGCACCCTGG
Source organism: Burkholderiaceae bacterium (assembly GCA_913776825.1). Lineage (GTDB taxonomy): Bacteria > Pseudomonadota > Gammaproteobacteria > Burkholderiales > Burkholderiaceae_C > Roseateles. Next base: position 347,933 of record CAJYPV010000018.1, on the reverse strand, counting down.
CCGCGACGGCGGAGTCGACCCTGCAGAGCCCGCCGCCGCCTCCTGCGTCCGGGCGCCGCGTCGGTGAGTCGGGGCCGGTCATTCGAACTCCGGCGGCAAAGCAGGCGGCCGGCGGCATCGACATCCAGCGCAGCAATGCCATCCTGCTGACGGCGGCGGTCGACTACATCCGACAAAAGGGTTCGTGGGCGAATCTCGGCGGTGAACTGGCGCCCTTGGTGATCACCGAGATGCCCGGCTGGCCGAAGAAGCGACCGCTGCAGCTGATCCATGGCGACACGGGCCGCACGCTGGCCCGCTTCCCGGAGAACAGTCTGGGCAAGCCGGTGCAGCTGGTCCGTGACCCGCGCCGCGAGCATTACACGCCGATGGTGGACCGACAGCGGATCGACGTGAAAGCCGACGGTGATTGCTTCTACCGCGCGGTGCTCAAAGGCCTGGGCGAGGATGCCCCGCTGTTCCGCCAGGCCATCGGCCTGCCGGCCCATGCCAGCGAAGACGAGGCCGTGGCGCGCCTGCGTCAACGACTGGCGGATCACGTCGAACAGCAGCGCCATCGGTATGAGCCGCTGATGTCCAACCTGGCCGCCGCCAACGAGATCCAGGAAATGACGATCTGAGCGATCGAGGCGATCGGGGCGCACCGGACGCTTGACGCGACCGCCATCGCATTCCTGACTCCGACGCTCCGACGCCCCGACACGCCTCCGGCGCGTCGGGGCGTTCTCACGTCAGGGGCCCGGCTTCAACTCGAACTTCAAGCCCAGCCAGAAGGTCCGGCCGGCCGCAGGTTCATAGAAGCGGCCGTTGCCGTCGTTGACGATCACGCTGCCCACATAGCGGCGATCCGCCAGATTGTCGACGCGGGCCGTCACTGACCACTGGCCCTGGGCGACGCGCCATCCCTGACGCCAGCGCAGGTTGAACAGGCCATATCCGGCGGCCCATTCGCTGTTCACATCATTGACCGCGGTGCGGCGCACGCCGCGCCATTCCAATGCGGCCTCGGCATCGTCGGCCCAGAACGGACGCCACGCCAGCTCGGTGAACAGGCTGCCGCCCTGCGTCCCCGCGATGCGATTGCCGGCCGCGACCGGGACATTCGCCGTCGTGCAGGGCGTGCCGGTGCAGGTCAGGAAGCCGTCTCGGTAACGCGCGCTCAAGGTCGACACCACCGCCTGCGCACGCCACGCAGGATCGACCTGCCACACGCTCGACAGCTCAACACCGGTCCGTCGGGTCCGGCCCACGTTCTGGAAGCTGGACCGCCCACCGCTGTTGGTCAGCACGCCGATCTCATCGCGCGTGGTCACATGGAAGGCGGTGGCATCCAGTTCCCATCGGTCGCCGCGCCATTTCAGACCCAGCTCCTGCTGCAGGCTCTTCTGCGGGCGCAGACCGGTGTTGAAGCCACCCTGCCCGTCCGCGCGATAGGCGAGTTCATTGAGCGTCGGCGACTCGAATCCCCGTCCCATCGAGGCATGCACCAACAGCTCGGGCGACAGCCGCCATCCCAGCCCAAGCGCGGGATTCGCATAGCGGTAGCGCAGCGCGCCGGAATCATCCCCGTTGGACAGGTAGCGATCCCGCGCGCTCATGCGCACCTGCCCCGCACGAATGCCTGCGCTGGCGGACACCTGCTCGGTCAGCGGCGTTTCCAGTTGTGCATAGGCCTCCCGGGTGGTGGCGCGGTTGTCCTCATCGCGACGCAGGGCACCGGTGACGCCCAACTGCTGCGCGGCGCCAGTGCCGATGAAGTTTTCATAGCCGCGACGATCGTCCCGCTGGCGCTCCAGATTGACGCCGGTGGCCAGCGTCGCCGCGCCGAGTTGCCAGCGCAGGCGAGCATCGACGCCATCCTGTCGACGATCGAAGTCGACCACGCCGCCGCCGCTCCCAGCCGCCGATTGCGCGCCGGTGGTGATCGATTGCCATTGCGTGACTGACCGTCGGCCGATGTACGCGGTCACGCTGCTCTCCGCGAGCGGGCCGAGTTGCTCGAACCGATGCACCCAGCGGCCGCCCCACTGGGTCTGCTGGGCGTTCTTGCGGGTGTTGAACTGCAGGGCTTGGGGCGTGGTCTGGTCGGGGTCGGCGGCGAACTGGGCGGCCGTCAGGCCCAAGGGGTCCTGCGCGTGCTGGTCGATGTCGCTGAAGAGCAGCAGCAGGCGATCGTGGGCCCCTTGCCAGCCCAGTCGGCCGTTGATCAAGGTGCGGCGCGCCTCGCTGTGTGGGCGGAAGCCATCGATCGTCATATCCGACACGCTGGCCTGCGCTTCCCATCCCTCTCCGAACGGCGTCGCCGCGCTCAGGCGGGCCTGACGCAGGCCGGCGCTGCCGGCGTCCAGCTGCAGGCCGATCGACGGATCGCGCACCGGCGCGGTGACCAGGGCGATCACGCCGCCGGAGCTGTTGCCGTACAGCGCGGAGAACGGCCCGCGCAGCACCTCGATGCGCTGGGCCGACGCCAGGTCGAAATGCGTGACCTGACCCTGCCCGTCCGGCATCGTGGCCGGGATGCCATCGGTGTAGAGCCGCAAGCCGCGCACGCCGAAGGTGGCCCGCGCGCCGAAGCCGCGCGACGAGAGCTGCAAATCCTGCGCGTAGTTCTGCCGGTTGTTGGCCGTCAGTCCCGGCACGCGGGTCAGCGCCTCGGACAGGTTGATCATCGGCCCGGCCTCCTGCAGCGTCTGCGCCGACACCACCGACACTGCATACGGCGCATTCGCCAAGGCGCGTTCCGACACGCTGCCGGACACCACCACCACCGGCAGGCTCGTCGGCTGACGATTCGTCGTCGTGGCTGTGGTCTTGGTCGATGAGGTGGATGCGAAGGACGCTGCCGCTGCGTCAGGCGATGTCGTCGTCGTCGTCGTTGTCGTTGTCGTTGTCGTTGTCGATGCCGATGCCGGCGCCCCCGTGGCATCGGCCTGTGACCACGCCATCGTCGGCAGCCCCGCCATCAGGCTGAGCACCGCCACGGCCAGTCCCTTCAGGCGGATCGACGGGACCGCACTGGCGGCGTCGCGGGGCTGAGGCGTTGCGCAGAAGCGCTTCTCCAGGGGCGCGCGGGTCCGCTGAGGACGGCTCCTGGGGGTCGAGCGCTGCGGGCATGCGGTCATGGTGTCCTTTCGAGTCCTGGATTCACGGTTCAGGGATGGCCCATGGCAAACGGAGCGCCAGCCGCCGCCTGCCCGCTCAGGGCGCGCGAATGGTATCGCCGGGGCAGCGGGCCTCGACCAACGCGTCGGGACCGAAAAACCGAGGCGGCGGTCCGCCTGCTCGTGGGCATCTCGCTTGCTAAGCAGGGTCCGAATCCCCCTGCCCTTTTGCCCAAATTTTCAGGAGACCGGAATGGCCCCGCAGAGCAGTCCGCCCCCCTCGTCCGCGACTCGTCGTCGCGCTCGCAGTGCTCGCCGTGCCGGTGAGCGCCGCGCCCCCAGCCTCACGTTGATCGGCGCCATGACGCTCACCCTGGCGGTGGTGCTGATCGGCGACATCGGCATGAACGTCGCGCGCGCGCTGGAGGCCCAACCGGCGACGCCGCCGGGCTTCGGCCCCAACCCCGCGCTGCCCGAGCCGTCCAAGGCCTTGGTGCCGACAATCAACGTGGCCAAGGCCGTGGGCTGGCCGACTGGCGTGCAGCCTCAGCCGGCCGCCGGCCTGAATGTCGTCCGATTTGCCGACAAGCTCGACCATCCCCGCTGGATCCATGTGCTGCCCAATGGCGATGTGCTGGTCGCGGAGACGAATGCGCCGGTGCGGCCCGACGATGGCAAAGGCCCGAAGGCCTGGGTGGCCAAGCAGTTCCAGAAGCGCGCCGGTGCGACCGTCAAGAGCGCCAACCGGATCACGCTGCTGCGCGACACCAATGGCGATGGCGTTGCTGACCAGCGCTTCGTGTTCGCCGAGAACCTGAACTCGCCCTTCGGCATGGCGCTGATCGGCAATCAGTTCTACGTCGCCAACACCGATGCGGTGGTGCGCTTCCCTTACAGCGAGGGCCAGACCCGGCTGGCGGGCGCGCCGGTCAAGCTGGCGGATCTGCCGGGCGGCACCATCAATCACCACTGGACCAAGAGCCTGATCGCCAATGCGGATGGCTCCAAGCTGTATGCCGGTATCGGCTCCAACAGCAATGTGGCGGAGAACGGCATGGCGGCGGAGCAGCAGCGCGCCGCGATCCTTGAGATCGACGTGAAGACCGGCGCCACCCGCGTGTTTGCCAGCGGCCTGCGCAATCCGGTGGGCATGGCTTGGGAGCCCAGCAGCAAAGCGCTGTGGGTGGCGGTCAATGAGCGAGATGAGCTGGGTGACGACCTGGTGCCTGACTACATCACCTCGGTGCAGGACGGCGGCTTCTATGGCTGGCCCTACAGCTACTACGGACGGAACGTCGACGCGCGCGTGAAGCCGCCGCGCCCGGATCTGGTGGACAAGGCGCTGGTGCCGGACTATGCGGTCGGCGCCCACACGGCCTCGCTGGGCCTGGCTGCATCCGACGGCAATCGCCTGGCGCAGACCTATGCGCACGGGATGTTCATCGGTCAGCACGGCTCGTGGAATCGCAAGGAGCCGTCGGGCTACAAGGTGGTGTTCGTGCCGTTCGTCGGCGCCAAACCCAGCGGCCTGCCGATGGATGTGCTGACCGGCTTCCTGAATGAGAAGGGCGAAGCCATGGGTCGTCCGGTGGGCGTCGCCCTCGACAAGCAGGGTGCGCTGCTGGTGGCCGATGACGTCGGCAATGTGATCTGGCGCGTCACCGGCGCGGCGACCGCGACCGATGCGGCCTCTGGTGCCACCGTGCCGGCGACGCCGTCGTCGGCGCCGATGTCGACCAACGCCCCGGCGGCGCCGGCATCGCGTTGAGCGTCTGATTCGGGTTGTGCCGCGAGGCTCATCCCGACATGACAAAGGCCCCGGTGAATGCCGGGGCCTTTGTCGTTGGAGGATGTCGATCCGTCGCGCCGATGCCGACGCCCGCGCGGCTTTAACTGCCCACGCTCACCGAAGCGCCGGGCACCAGCGGGCTGTGATCGGCGGCGTCCCAGTATTCGCTGCGCACCGGCGTGATCTTGAGCGCCGCCAGGCGGTCGGACTCCGGCCCCTCGGGAAAGAAGGGTCGGGCCTGCTGGGTCCACAGCGCGCGCACCCTCGCCTTGTCATGCAGCAGCTCACCTTGACCGGCGATCGACACGAACACCGACCGCACTTCATCGCTGAAGCTCAGGTTCACGCGCCGATAGCGCTCATGGGCCGCGCGGTCGTCGGGATGGTGCTCGCAGAGGAACCAGAGCGCGCCCTCGGAATCCAGCTCCAGCAGCGTCATCGGTTTGCTGTCGATGCTGCCATCCGGCAGGACGGTGGCGAGCATCGCCATCCGCTGTCCCGCGATCAGGCGGGAGAGTCCGCCGTTTGCGGCCATCTGCGGCTGAGAGGCTTGCGGATGGGTGTCGGACATCGGATCGGTGCCGCGCTCGGCGCGGGGATGGGAAGCCAGTTCGCTCATGGGCTGGACCGTTCAATGGTGGGTGGAGGTGCTGGAGCCGCGCTTGGACGGCACCTTCGCGCCTGCCTTGCGGGCCTTGGACAGGCCGATCGCCACGGCTTGTTTGCGGCTGGTCACCGTCTTGCCGCTGCCGCCGCTTTTGAGCTCGCCATGCTTCTCTTCATGCAGCGCCTTGGCGACTTCGTCCTGCGCCGTCTTGCCGTATTTGCTGGTCATGATGGGCCTTCCAGAAAGTGGGGAGTCCCTCTGACTCGGCAACCGGCATGCCGCCAGAATGGCCGCGCATCCGTGAGCCAGATGACTCAACCATGACTCAACCCCCGATCAGCACGCGACAGCGCGCTCGTGACCGGATCTGCAATCGCCCCGACCGCGAGCCGGCTGTGCGGACGCTGACCCTCACCGCCTCCCTCAATGAGGACGGTCCTGGCTGGACGGCGACGGCCGCGCGGGCGCCTGCAATTCATCGCGCCACTGTTGCTCCAGCTCGCCTCGGCGACGACGCCAGGCGGTGGACAGCGACGACCAGTCCATGCCGGACGAATGCGTGAGTTGCGGCAACAAGCCGTGCTCGATGTCCTTCACATGGTGCTCGACATAGCGGCCGAGCACGCCCACCAACGGCACGAATTGCGGATCGTCGGCCGTCATGCGACGCAGTTGGGACATCAGGATGCGCACCACGAGATGCTCCACCTCCGCCTCGTGAATCAGGCGATGCTCGGTGGGCCCGGTGGCGGGACAGCGTCGAACGGCGGGATAGAAAAGCTCTTCCTCGAGCGTCGCATGCAGGCTGATGAGCGCGCAGGTGCGACGCACGAGCGCCTCGCAGGCTGCGGCATCGCGCTGGGCCCACAGCCGGTCGAACTGATGGAAGGCATGCTGGGCGCGCTGGTGGTCATCCACCAGCAGCGCGACCACTTCATCCCGCGAGGCGAGATCGGCGCGGACATCGCCGCGAAGGAAGGCGTGGCTCATGCGGGCACTCCCTCCACCACCTCCGCCTGATGCTGCATGCGGGCGGGTGCGGCGGTGTCGTCGTGATAACGCTTGGGGCCATCGGGATGCACGCCCGGGTCGTCGCCATGTTCGTGCGGCGCTTGATCGGGTCCGGGCGCCGGGTCTGAACGGGGCGACGGCGCCGGCGCGGCGGGACGATCCCGATCCTCCTTGGGCGACGGCGCGGCCGCGCTGACTGTGGTCGGCGTGGCCCAGAGATATTCCCAGGACGGCTCGGGCTCGAGATCCGCCCCCGGCCGCAATTCATGGACCGCCTCGATCACGCCGACCGAATGGAACTGGCCGCTTTCGGGGTCCCAATGGCGGAAGCGTCGATCGCGCACCTGATACAGATGCAGATCGGCGCCGAGCATCCGGTACTCGCGCAAATGGCCATCGACATGCGGCAAGTCCTCCGAGAAGAACGGGCGCGGCACGGTGCCGGCATCGGCGGGCAGCACCGCGTGGTTCCACTGCAATGGATCTTCCAACAGCGCCTGTGCGGGCAGGCCCAGCAGCGCTTCGACCGACGGACTCACATGCAGCAGACGCTGGTTGGCCACATCCGCGCACCAGACCACCTGCCATGGCGTTTCAAATGCTTTGTCGTTCATGGGTGGATCTCCTTGACCCGTTCAAGGCAATCGCCATGCCGGAGGGCGCACCACGCACGCCGCGTCCCCTGAAAGCGCAGGCGCGCCGTTTGCAGTGAACCCGCAGTGAAGCGTTCTTTGCACGCCACGAAAGGTCAACATGATCCAACAGCCCCACCCGCGCCAGCCCGCCAGCGGCCCCAAGCGACCGATGGCGACCCTCGCAGACGCACACGCCGCCGCCCTGCTGAACGACCAGGTCCCGTCGCCCCAGCCGGCCGGTCTTGCCGACCAGCCGGACCCGCACTTGCGCTGCGACGCGCCACGAGCGGCCGCCAAACGCTTTGCGCGCGGACACAGCATTCCGCCGTCGCCGCCGCATCCGGACGAAGTCCCGAGCGTCCCGCCGCCGCCGCATGGACCGCCGACCGAGCCTGAGCCCGGCCCACCGGAGGTCATCGATCCGCCGTTGCCGGAGAACCCCGTCCCCGTGCGCGAGCCGCCCGTCATGCCGCCTCCGATGGCAATGCATTGAGTCCGTCGTCGGCCATCGAGCATCGACAGTCGACCATCGACCGTCGACCGTCGACCGTCGACCGTCGACCGTCGATCTTCAGCTGCAGCGATGGAGCGATGCAGCGGTCTGCTCTAGAGCGACTCTGCGCGCGGCTGCCGAATGCGGTCACGAAACGTCTGTGACCGGCCTACTGGGCACGGGGGGGGGTTGTGGCCTGCTGCGAGCTCGGTGTATCGGATCAGGCTGGCCGGGGAGGTCTTTTCGGAAGTATCAGGAGGAATTCAACTGCCGGTAGGCAGTTGAAGGGGGACATGGAGAAAAGGCCTCCCCGGCCGGCCTGATCCTGCTCCCAAGGCAGCACGCAACAACCCAGCGCAAAAACCCAAAAACCCAAAAACCCAAAAAACCCACCTCACCAGCCCCTCCCCACCATTCATCTCTCTCCCACCAGAGCCACCACCCCTCCCCACCGCTGGCACGCCATTTGCCAAACGTGGCGGGTAGTTTGTCTGTCAGGGAGTCCGCATTGAATGCTTTGCTGCTGCCGGCCTTGCGCCGGGTGCTTGCTGAGGGCGTGTTGGCCAGTTTGTTTTCCGGTGCTGCGGTCATGCGCGGCAGTCGGACCGATCGGGCGCATCAGGTTGGCTTGGGCGAGTGGCGGGTGGGTCGACCACCGCTGACCTCGCGGGCCACCACATTGGCCATGCACACGGCCACCTCCGTGCTGTGGGGCGCGTTGTATGACCGGATGCGGGCGCTTCGGCGCCGGCCGGGGCGTCTGGACGCGTGCACCGATGCCCTGCTGCTGGCGGCCGTGGCGGCGGGACTGGATCGGGTGGTGCGTCCGACCGGACTCACGCCCGGTGCGGACAAGCGTCCCTCGTCGGCGAGCTTGTGGACCGTCTACGGCGGCTTCGCTGCGGGTCTGGCGCTGGGCGGGCTGATGGCCTTGCGTCACAACACGCAGCGGGAGGACGACAACGACGATGACGACGATGACCGCTTCGATGCGCCCGCCGCTCGACCGTCAGCGCGCTTCGAGCCCTATCCGGACGAGGCTGACGACGCCGACGACCGGCGTCCTCGCGTCGTCGATCACCTGCACCGCTGGGCGCAGCATCTGCTGACCCGCCCCACGCACAACGACAGTCTGGCCGCGCTTGAAGCGCGTGCCTCGCAATTGAATGAGCGCCTGAGCCGCCATCTGGCGCAGGTGGCGGACCGGGTCGAGGATGCCGCGTCATCGCCTGCCTTCGGGAGGCGTGCATGAAATCACTGCATCTGCAGATCCGCTTCCTGGTGCCCTTGCTGGCCACCCTGACGGTGGCCGCCTTGCTGGCGCTGCCGTTGCTGGACCGGATGACGATTCGCTGGTTCTCCCGCGATCTGAGCGCCCGTGGCGCGATGGTGGCCAAGACGCTGTCGGTCGCCATTGCCGACATCGAACCCGGCGCCAAGCGTGAGCGCCTGCGCGCGCTGCTGGAGCGCGGCGTGCTGGACGAGCGCCTCGTCGGCATTGCGTTCTGCTCTGCCGACGATCAACAGGTGCTCAGCACCAAGGGCTTCCCGGACACCCTGAGCTGCAAGGAAGCGCGCGACGTCGCCGGACAGAAAGAGCCGCGACTGGACCTGGCCAGTGGCGCCGTGCACATCGGCGTGTTCCCGGTCAGCCCTCAGCAAGCGGATTCCGACCGCCTGGTGCTGCTGCATGACCTGAGCCTGCCCGATCGGCGCAGCCTGGACACGCGGCGCTACATGATCATCTTCATCACGGTGCTGGGCCTGGCGATCGCCGGCATCACGATGATCGTGGCGCAGATCAGCTGGCGCGGCTGGGTCTCCGGCATGCGCGCCATCATGCGCGGCGAAGGCCTGGTGCGACCGCTGTTGCCCAACGGCAGTCCCGCCGCGCCCGACAGCGCGCCGCCCGAGCTGCAGCCGCTGGAAGTCGAGATCCGACGCCACCTGCGCGAGCTGGAGGACAACTTCTATCGCGAGCATGGCCCGCTGACCCCGTGGGACCCGGAGCGCCTGCGCAACCTGCTGCGCACCGAGCTGCGTGGCGATCAGGTGATCGTGGTGTCCAACCGCGAGCCCTACATCCATTTGCGCGGCCCCAACGGGATCACGGTCAGCCGTCCGGCCAGTGGCCTGGTGACCGCAGTGGAGCCGGTGATGCGCGCCTGCTCCGGCACCTGGATCGCCCACGGCAGCGGCAATGCGGACCGCGAGGTGGTGGATGAGCACGACCGCGTCGCCGTCCCGCCCGAGACGCAGGAATATCTGCTGCGCCGTGTCTGGCTGACCGCGGAGGAAGAGGAAGGCTATTACCAGGGCTTCGCCAACGAAGGCCTGTGGCCGCTGTGTCACGTGGCCCATGTGCGGCCCGTGTTCCGTGAATCCGATTGGGCCCAGTACCGCGCAGTGAACCAGCGCTTCGCCGATGCGGTGGTCGCCGAGGCCCGCAGCGATGACCCGGTCGTGCTGGTGCAGGACTATCACTTCGCCCTGCTGCCGGCGATGGTCCGCGAAAAGCTGCCGCGCGCCACCATCATCACTTTCTGGCACATCCCATGGCCCAACCCGGAGTCCTTCGGCATCTGCCCGTGGCGCCGCGAGTTGCTGCAGGGCATGCTGGGCAGCACGATCCTGGGCTTCCACACCCGCTTCCATTGCAAGAACTTCACCGAGACGGTGGACCGCTATCTGGAAGCGCGCATCGAGCACGAGCACTCCACCATCAGCTATCAGGGCGAACCGACGCTGGTGCAGAGCTATCCGATCTCGATCGCCTGGCCGACCGAGGACGAGCGCGCCCGCTGGCCGGCGCCCGCCTCGGCCCGGGAAGCCGTGTTCGCCCGACTGGGCCTGGCGCCGGACACGATCCTGGCCGTGGGGGTGGATAGATTCGACTACACCAAGGGCATTCTGGAGCGCCTGCATGCGGTCGAGCGGCTGCTGGAGAAGCATCCGGAATGGGAAGGCCGATTCGTGCTCGTGCAGGTGGCCGCGCCCACGCGCAGCGCCCTGGATGAGTACCGTGAATTCCAGGACCGCATCCAGCGTGTGACCGAGCGCATCAATCTGCGCTTCGGCAAGGCGCATTACAAGCCGGTGCACCTGCTGGCCGAGCACCACGACCATGCGGCGCTGATGGAGCTCTATCGCGCTGCCGACATGTGTGTGGTGACCAGCCTGCATGACGGCATGAACCTGGTCTGCAAGGAATTCATCGCCGCACGGGATGATGAAAAGGGCGTGCTGATCCTCAGCCGTTTCGCCGGTGCCGCGCGCGAGCTGCCGGAAGCCTTGGTGATCAATCCGTATCACGTCGAGGAGACCACCGACGCGCTGCACCGCGCCGCCACCATGGCGCCGCAGGAACAACGCGAACGCATGGCCAGCCTGCGCATGACGGTGCGCGAGTTCAACGTCTACCGTTGGGCCGGCCGCATGCTGGTGGATGCGGGCCAATGGCGTCTGCGTGAGCGCATCACGCGGCGGGTCCAGCGCCGTTCGCGCGAAGGCACGGAGGCGATGAACACGTGATGCACGCGCGACATCTTCTCGGACCGGACGGGCAGCAGGCGCTGTCCCGCCTGATGCAGCAGCGACCGCTGCTGGCCTTCGACTTCGATGGCACGCTGGCGCCGATCGTGATGCATCCGGACGAAGCCCGGGTGCCGCCCGACGTGGCACGCGCCCTCGCCGAATTGGCGGTGCGCCTGCCGGTGGCGGTCATCACCGGCCGGCAGGTGCTGGATGTGCGGCATCGGCTGGGCTTTCAGCCGACCCACATCGTCGGCAACCACGGCGCGGAAGACGAGTTCGACGGCCCGGATCCGGCGCTGGTGCTCGCGCTCCAGCCCTTCCGCGAACGCGCTGAGCGCATGGCCTCGCGGCTCGATCCCGCCGGCGTGAGCCTGGAGGACAAGGGCGCATCGCTGGCCATCCACTATCGGCTGGCGCCGAATCCCGTCGAGGCACGGGCGGCGATCGAGGACTTGCTGCGCGAGTTGCCGCCGGGCGTGATCACCGAGCCCGGCAAGCAGGTGGTGAATGTGCTGGTGCAGGGTGCGCCGGACAAGGGCGATGCCCTGACCCGGCTGTGCCGCCGCTACGGCGTGAACGCCGCGTTCTATGCCGGTGACGACACCAACGACGAGCCCGCCTTCCTGCGCGCCGCGCCCGGCTGGGTGACCACGCGCGTCGGACCACGGCTGGACGACAGCCAGGCGGGCTTCTTCCTGCAGGAGCAGGCGGAAATGGCGCAGGCCCTGCAGTTCATGCGTCAGGCCCTCCTGGCGACCTGACGGGCGCCCTGACGACGCGCGCCTCACGGTGCCGCGTCGTCCCCTTCCCTTTGCTCAACCGCCGCGCCAATCGCGCATCGCCTCGTCATAACTGGGCGGCAGCGGGCAGATCGCTCGCTTCAGTTGCTCGATCAGATCAGACATCTCGTTGAGCATCTCCCAGGCGGACGCGCTTTCCCGCGTGGCATCGAAGGCCCGCTTCTTCGTTTCGAAGGCCTGTCGGATCTCGTGCGCCTGCGGATGCTGCACGACATGGTCCTCGAACTGTCCGACCATGTTGCTCCAACGGCGGGCGATGGTTTCCCGGTCGGGCCAGGCATCACCAGAGACCGGATTCAGGATCTCCAGCCCGCTGCACGCTGCGACGACGGCACCGTCGGCCAACGCACACGCGTCACGACCGCGGCCGACCGAGAAGGCGTGCGTGGCTTGGTGCACCTGCTGTTCCGCCCGCTGTTGGCGGCTGAGCAGCATGGGGCGAAGCACCGGCGGTGCGTCGCCGATCTGTGCCTTCAGCATCTGGGCCTTGGTCTCTCCGGTCTTCATCGTCACCGCCACCATGTGGGCCATGGCCACATCCAGCCGGAGCGCGTTCAGCGCCGCCAGTGATTGCGCCGAGGCGCTGCGGGTGCGGGTCCCGACGGCGCGCAGCCGGTCGCACTCCGCCAGGTAGCCGGTGCGCATCGCCAGGCTGGGAAGGCGCTTGGCCTTTTGCCGGGTGTCCTCCAGTTGCTGCGCGAAGTCGTGGCGCGTGCTGGGCTCGCTCAAGGGCGCCATCGCGCCGGCCGAGTCCGGCCCGCCGCGGGACGCTGCCCGATTGAAATAGGGATAGGCCACCGGAGACTGAGGATGCTGGAGCGACGCCCACTCGCCCACGGCCGCATCCCCACCTACATTCCCTCTGCCGACCGCATTCAGATGGGCGGAGGCCGATGCGCCCTGATGGGTCGGTGGCTCGTTGCCGGCCGTCGACTCCCAGGAGCCTTGTCGGCTCAGACACCAGGCGCCAAGGGGAAGACACGAGTGGAGATTGGGCATGAGGGTTCCTCTGGTTGCAGGCGTTGGAATGGCCGAGCGCCAACTGAAGCGTGGGGGTCAGTGGCCAGCCTGATCGAGATCGGTTCTGTGCGGGCAACACCTGGCACCACCGATCAGACACCGCCGATCACCCCAGGACCGCTGAGGACGGCCCCCTCCCCGGTCGCACCCGCGAACCGGTGCCCTCACCGCCCTCGATCAATGCCCGATCAACGCCCGTTGCCAGGCGCCGTGCACAGCCTCACGGCGCCATCACGGCGCCGGCGACGGCGGCAACGATGGCTGCACCGACGGCGCCGTGGGCGCGGCTTCGCTTTCCACCAGCGCACGCACCCGTGGCAGCGATTGCGGGAACTCCTTCTGGATGTAGGCGATCAGGCCTTCACGCAGCTCACAACGCAGATCGAACGCCTTGCCGGAATCGCGGGCGCTGACCAGGATGCGCAACTGCATGGTCCGCTCGGTCGCCTCCACCACCTGAACGCCGCAGACGCGGCCATCCCAATGCGCCGAGGCCTTGCACATCGCTTCGGCCTTGGCGCGAATCTGCGCGACCGGCAGCGTGTAGTCGACCCACAGCATCACCGAGCCCAGGATGCTGCTGCTGGTGCGCGTCCAGTTCTGGAACGGATGCTCGATGAACCATTGCAGCGGGATGATCAGCCGGCGCTCGTCCCAGATCCGCAGCACGACATAGGTCGCGGTGATCTCTTCGACGCGACCCCACTCCCCTTCGATGATCAGCACGTCGTCCAACCGCATCGGCTGCGCCATCGCGATCTGCAGACCCGCCAGCAGATTGCCGAACACCGACTTCGCCGCCAGACCCACGACCAGACCCGCGATGCCCGCCGAGGCCAGCAGGCTGGTGCCCAGCTGACGCGCTTTCGGAAAGGTCATCAGCACGAAGGCCAGGGCCGTGAGCATCACCGCGCTGCTGGCGATGCGGGACAGCACCTTGGTCTGGGTCTGGATGCGGCGGGCATTGAGGTTGTCCTCCACATCCGCCGGATGCAGGGCGGCCACGCCCGCGGCCGCGCCACGGATCGCGGCCACGCCCACCCAGGCCAGCGCCAGGATGGTCAGCACACCCAGCCAATGCTGGATGCCGGCGATGCCGGGCACCGATTCCGGCACGCCCTGCGCGCCCACCAGCAGACCCATCAACGGCATCGCCCAGCGCGTGGGTCGATCAATGCGCTTGACCACCGAGGTCAGCAGCACCGAGAAGCGCGCCAGCCGCAACGCCAGCGGCCTCAGCACGCGATGCAGCACCAGCGCGCCCAGCACGATGACCAGCGCGCCCAACAACAACTGACCCCAGACCCACAGCTCTGCGTGGAACGTCGTCCACCATCCTTGCAACGTATTCATGCGGCCCTGGGCGGCAAATGCCGTTCCACCGCGCGCCGCCGAGCGGGCATGGGCGTTGCCGTGTGCAGCCCATCCGGGCCTTCACCGGTCTGGCGACGCGCTCCAGGCGTGCAGGCGTCCACGCGAAGACGTCGTGGCGACCCGGCGTGCCACTCCGGTCCGATCGAGGGCCCGAAGTCCACGTGCCGTCCCTTCATGCCCCGTCGCGCGCCGTCACCACCGGTGCCAGGCTCCTTCCATCCTCGACTTGGAGACCTGATGAACACGACGACTCCCCTCCGCACTCGCCGCCGTTCCGGCGCGATGTTGATGACCTCGCTGGTGATGGGCGCCTGCCTCACCGCGCTGGCGCCGGCCCAGGCGCAGACCACCGCTGAAGCCGCCACCGCGCCGACCGCCGGTGCGCCGCAAGCGTCGGTCACCCACGACGCCCGCGCGACCAAGCTGATCGGCAAGGAGGTGCGCAATCCGCAGAACCAGAAGCTGGGAGAGATCCGCGATCTGATCCTCGACGTCAACAACGACGCCATCCACTACGCCATCCTGTCGTTCGGCGGCGCCATGGGCGTGGGCGACAAGCTGTTCGCCTTCCCGGTCGGCGCTTTCCAGTATCTGGGCGCGAACGAGGACCTGGTGCTGGACATCAGCAAGGAACGCCTGCGCAGCGCGCCGGGCTTCGAGAAGCGCAACTGGCCCAACTGGGCGCAGCCCGACTATGCGATGGAGCTGGAGCGCTACTTCGGCGCCACCGGCAAGATCCCCGCGCGCCCGAATGCCCGGCTGGTGCGGGCCAGCGATCTGATCGGCAAGTCGGTCGATGACCAGAACGGCAAGGACGCCGGCCGGATCGAGGATCTGGTGCTGGCGCTGCGCACCGGTCATGTCCGTTATGTGGTGATGGAATTCGACCGCGCCTGGAGCTTGAACGACAAGCTGCTGGCGCTGCCGATGAAAGCCTTGCGCGTGCCCGACGACAAGAAGGCCGACCTGGTGCTCACCCTCACCCGCAATGATCTGGATGCGCAGCAGGCCTTCGATCGCAAGCAGTGGCCCGATCTGAACGAGCCCGGCTATCGCCGCTCGGTCGACGATTGGCTGGCCAAGCTGCGTCAGCACTGATCCGGCGATGGCCGGACGCGTGGCGCGGCGCCAAGCGCTTGCGCCACGTGCCATCGGCAACCGCCCGCCAGCCACACCGCAGCGGGCGGGCGGTTTGCCTGACACCGACATCACGTCGCCACGTCGGTCTCGCGCCGACAACTGCCCGTCGCTCCGAACAGGATCGAGCAGGACCGTGGCGACCTCGCATTTTGAAAGGACCCTGCCATGAGCACCCTCACCCCGACTTCGAACCCGACGTCCTCGACCTCCCCATCGTCCGCGCCCTCGCCGAACGCCGAGCGCCGCGACACCGATCGAGCGCCCGATCCGGCCTTGCGCGCCAAGGTCGATCAGATGCTGGCCGAGGCGCCGCTGGCCCAAGGCATCGAGCCGCTGGGCGGCGCCAACATCAACCCCAACGATGTGCAACTGCCGCATGAGCGCGACCAGTCCACCGGCCGAGATTCGACCGGCGCCATGGGCAACGGCGCGGTCGGCCAGGAGCAGCGCGACATCATCGGCCAGGCCCATGATGATCTGCGCGAAGGCCAGGTCGACACCGACATGCGCGCCACGCCGGGACTGGATGCCCAGCGCCGCGACGGCCTGGTGCCGGAGCCCGCAGCGCCCAAGGACTCGCCGACCGAGCGCACCGACCGCACGCCGGTTCGCCGCTGACCGGCTGATCCCTGAATGACGACGGGGCCCCCACTGGGGGCCCCGCGTTGTCTCCTCGGCTGTACCGCCTCTCAGGATCTTCAGTTCATTCGATTCGTTGGTCGATCAGCTGTGCTGACGGCGACGATCCACCGCTTCGATGCGCAGCATCTGGCGGTATTTGGTCACCGTGCGGCGCGCCACCACCAGACCCTGGCGGGCCAGCTGGCGGGTGATCTCCGCATCGGACAGCGGGCTCTCGGGCTTCTCGGCCTCGATGATGTCCTTGATCAGGCCGCGAATGGCGGTGCCCGAACAGGCGCTGCCGTTGCTGCTGACGATCGCGCGGGAGAAGAAATACTTCAGTTCATAGACGCCGGTGGGCGTGGCCAGGAACTTGTTGTTGGTCACCCGCGAGACGGTGGATTCATGGATGCCGACCTCGTCCGCGATCTCCTTGAGACCCAGCGGCTTCATCGCCATCGCACCGAATTCCAGGAAGTGGCGCTGCCGCTTCACGATCGCCTCGGCCACATCGAGGATGGTGGAGAAGCGCTGCTCGATGTTGCGCATCGTCCAGCGGGCTTCCTGCAGATGGTTGGCCATCTCGGCATGGCCCTGGGTGCGGTGTCGCTGGAACAGCTCCGCATAGACCTGGTTCATGCGCACCTTTGGAATCACCGCCGGATTGAGCTGCACCCGCCACTGGCCGCGCACCTTGGTCGTGAGCACGTCCGGCACGATGTAGGCCGCCTGGGTGTTCTCATAACGCCAGCCCGGACGCGGGTCGAAACGCCGCAGCTTCAGGCAGACGGCCTCGGCATCGGCCACGGTGATGTCCAGCAGCTGCGCCAGCGCCGGGATATCGCGCGAGGCCAGCAGGTTCAAGTGCTGGGTGATGATGCGCTCGGCCAAGCCGCGGCTGCGTTGGCAGTCGATCTTGGGCAGCTGCAGCAACAGGCATTCCGCGACATTGCGCGCACCCACGCCGAGCGGATCCAGCGCCTGCACCCGCTTCAGCGCGATCTGCATTTCACCGATGTCCACCGGCGGCTGCATCTGCACGACGGCGGCCAGCTCTTCCAGCGAGCTGCGCAGGTAGCCGTCGTCATCCACCGATTCAGCGATCACCGACGCCAGCAGCAGATCCCGCGGCGACAGCCGCAACACATTGAGCTGGCTGCGCAGGTGCTCGCGCAACGACGTCTGCGCGGCGGTCATTTCCAGCGCGCTGAGTTCGCCGTCTTCGGCGCGCCGCAGCGAGCCGGAGCTCTCCGCACGCCAGATCTCGCGATCATCCGGCAGCGGTTCCGGCGAATCCGCCATCACCGGCTGCGCGGCGACGGCCATCTCCGATTCCAGCGAACCGCCTTCATCGGCGCCTTCGGTCACTTCCAGGAAGGGGTTGCGCCCCAGCATGTCGGTGACCATGGTCGAAAAGTCCAACGAGGACATCTGCAGCAGCCGGACAGCGTGCTGCAGGCGCGGCGACAGCGTCTGCGACTGCCTGTGCTCGTGCCGTAGTTCCATTGCTCCCACTGTTGCCACTCCTGTATCTGTAGGTCAAGCGATCCATCGCTTGAAACGATGGATCCATGAGCGGCCTGGACCGCCCGGAACCGACCTAGACGCAAGACCCATGCCGCCTTTCGATTCACCGCTGTCTGAAGCGTCGGACGGGCTGCTGAGCGGATGGAAAACGGGGTGCCCGCCCGCCCGATTCACGGGCCTCACGGATCGTCCGGATCGTCCCCAAACCCCGTAGGCACGGGGCCTGCCGAGGAGCATGCCCAGGACCCGTCGACAAGATCCGCTCCCGGGTCGCGGATCCGCAGTGTCCTGAATCTCAGCCCTTTCGAGCTCCCTCCGATGAGGCGGCTAAGCGCAAGGGTTACCGCAGCATTTACCGAAGTGCGCGGTGTGCGATCGAGCGCTGGTGTTCCTGCCGCCGAATCTTCCGTCGATCCTGCCGGTCCACTGTCCCGCAAACCAGTGAGGCGCCGATGCCCTGCCTCAGATGTGACGCCGGATACCGCAGCTCACACTTTGGTCGCCGCAGCTCCACCTGACGACACGCCCCCACGTCGCGTGCCCGATGGGACCGGTGCCACGCCCTGGGAGAGCCACTCCGGATTGGCCGCCGGCCAGCGTCCGGCAGCGCGATCGGCGCGAGCTTTCCAGGCGTTTTCCGCACGTCGCGACGACACCGGCTTGTGACTTCCTCACGAATGTCGCCGCCCCGACGCGCGCATGGCCCGCCGCTTGCTTTCAGGACCCTCAACCGCGATGGGACTGCGCATCTTGCCGACCCCGACCGGGGCCGATGCACGACGACAAATCGAACAACGACGAGGAGCTTCTTCATGTCCCACGCTTGCCCCGCAGCGCCCACCGGACCGTCCGTCCGGCCGATCGCGGCCTAGCCTGATCGGATCCCATCGTGCGCGCCATCATTCTTCCCGGCCCCACCGCCCGCCGCTGGGCCTCCCGCGGCCTGCTGCTGATCGCCCTGCTGTTCCTGATGCGGGCGGCGAGTGCGATCGTGCTGCCAATCCTGGCTGCGCTGATCCTGACCTTCGTGCTCGCGCCGGCTGTGCGCACCTTCCGCCACCACCGGGTGCCGGAAGCCATCAGCGCCGCCATGCTGGTGACGACGCTGGTCGGCACCTCGGTGCTCGCGCTGGCCTTGCTCGCCGAGCCTGCTGCCCAGTGGTGGCAGCGCGCGCCGCAAGCGATTTCCGAAGCGCTGTCGCGTGTCGACCGCTGGCGGGCGACCGTGCCCGGCTTCGGCCCGCCGGTCGAGCGCCGGGCCGCCGCCCGTGGCGCAGCGCCCCCGACCGATCCGGTGCGCGAGAAGCTGGCCAGCGAGAGCATTGCGCTCACCGCCCAGGTGCTGGGCCAGGGCGTGCGCTTCATGGTCTCGGCGGCCGCCACCACCATCCTGCTGTACTTCCTGCTGGCATCCGAGCATTGGGTGCTGTCGCGCTGCATCGAGTTGCTGCCGCCTCGACCTCGCTTGCGAGCGATGGTGCTGGGCGGACTCCGGGCAGCGCAGCGGGACATCTCGCGCTACGTCGTGTCGGTCGGTCTGATCAATGCCGGGGTCGGCCTGGCCACCGCCCTGGTGATGTGGATGCTGGACCTGCCCAATCCGGGCCTGTGGGGCGCGCTGGCCGCGCTGATGAATTTCATCCCGTACCTGGGCCCGCTGATCATGGCCGGCCTGGTGCTGTGCGCGTCCCTGGCGTCGTCGCTCGGAGACGGCGGGGCCTTCGCCCTGCTGGCGCCCACGCTCGCCTACCTGGCGATCCATGGCGTCGAGGCCAATGTGATCACGCCGTTCGTGGTGGGCAAGCGGCTGGCGATGAATCCGCTGTCGGTGCTGCTGTCGGTGATGTTCTGGGGCTGGCTGTGGGGCGTGGCCGGCGCGGTCATGGCCGTGCCGCTGCTGATCTGCCTGCGCAGCATCAGCCAGCGCAACCGCCGCATGCGCCCCGTGGCGGTCTATCTGCAGGGCAGCGACCGACCCTGCCCCAGCCTGCGCTCGCTGCTGCAGCCGGCCACCATCGCCACCACGACGGTGGAGACCACGCGTTATGCCCAGACCCGCACCGTCGGCCTGCCGCCCTTGGAGGCCCATGAGGCGGAAGTCGCCCGCGTGACGTCCGATCTGCCGCATGCGGACACGGCACACACCACGACCACGGCGAGCGCACCCCATGCGCCGAATGCGCCCAATGCGCCGACCGCCGCTCAGGAGGCCCGCGCTGCGGCCGCCGCACCGGGCAGCGCCGAGTTCTTCTCACGCGACAGCGTCGAACCGACGGCCGGGGAATCCGGCACGGATGCCAAGGCCTCAGCCAGTGCGCCGGCAGCAAACCCACGCCCCGAGGCATTGACCGAGACCGTCACCGAAACCCGCACCGAGATCCAGACGATCGTGCCGCCGACGCCGGCCCACATCGCCCCTTAGACTCCAGCACCCGAATTGAACAGCACCACCCATTCCCTGCTGCGCCGCCGCGCTTCCGGTCCTTTGTCGCACTGGCGCGTCAGCGCGGCCCTTTCCGCTCATCCCATGCCCTTGTCGATCCGTACCCGTTTGCTGTTGCTGGTGATGGCCGTGATGCTGCCTGGCGTGTTTGCCGCGCTGTGGGTCAGCTGGCAAACCTGGAATGACGAGCGGGATGCGATGGTGCGCCGCATGCGCGACAACACGCGCGCGCTGTCGATGGTGGTGGACCGTGAACTGACCCAACGCGCCAACATTGCGCGGGTGCTGTCCTTGTCGCAGATGCTGGACACCGCGCCGCAACTCACGCCGGAGCAACTCGCCACGCTGGAGCTGCAATCGCGCCGGGCCATGCAGGGTCTGGGCGGCTGGGTCGAGCTGAGCAGCGCCGATCGCGTGCTGTTCAGCACCCGTCTGCCCGCCGGCACCTCACCCGGGATCAGCCCGGCGGAAGGCGCGCCGACCCAATCGCTGGCGCCCGCGGCGCAGACCGCCGCGCTGCTCCCCACCACGCCCGGCACCATCCTCGCCACTCCACCTGTGCCCGCCCCCGCCGGGACCGCGCCTCGCGTCGCCGCAGCGTCTTCCGCGCCTGCGCCGAGGGCCGGTCTGACGCCGCTGGTGGAGCGCACCCTCTTCGGCCCGCTGCAGCCGGACCCGACCACCGGCGAGTTGCGCGCTGCCGTGGTCCAGCCGGTGGAGCGCGGCGGTCGGGTCTCGCTGAACCTGTCGATCACGCTGCTGCCAAATGAACTGCAGCAGGTCATCGACAAGCAACAACTGCCCCCCGAATGGACCGCCACCATCATGGATGCCAGCGGCACCGTGGTGGCCCGTCATCCGGGCGGCGTGACCTACGCCGGTCGCGGCGCGACCGACGACATCCGCCGCATGCTCGCCAGCCGCAGCGAGTCGGTGTTCGAGTCGACCAATCTCGACGGCCAGAAGGTGATCGGCTACTACAGCACCTCGCCGCAGGGCTGGACCTTCCTGACCGCCATCCCGCGCCAGACCTTGATGGGCGGACGGGCGCGAGCGCTGCAGCCGATCGTCATCGGCGCGCTGATCCTGCTGCTGAGCGGCCTGGTGGCGGCCCGCTGGATCGCCCGCCGGATTTCGGTGCCGATTCAGGAACTCAATGCGATCGCCGACAAGCTGCGCGCCGGGGAGCCGGTCACCGCGCCGCCCACCGGCGTGGCCGAATGTGATGCGGTCGCGCTGGCGCTGGAAGATGCGAGCGTGGCGATCCGCCAGGGTCGCAGCGAGCTGGAACATCGTGTCAACGAGGCCATCGACCGCACCCGCGCCGCCGAGCAACGCAGCTCCAACACCCAGCGCACGGCGGCCCTGGGCCGGCTGACGGGCGGCGTGGCGCATGACTTCAACAACCTGCTGGGCGTGATCAGCAACAGCGCGCATCTGCTGCAACGCAGCCCGCATGCGGACACGCTGGCCATGCCGATCGGCGCGATCATGCGATCGGTCGAAGTGGGCAGCCGGCTCACCCAGCACCTGCTGCGGGTGGCGGGTCGCCAGCCGGTGCATCCGCAGGTGGTGGATCTGAATTCCACGCTGAGCGAAATGCGCGAGCTGCTGGCCACGGTGCTCGGCAAGCGGATGCAGTTCTCGATGACCATCGCGCCCGACACCCACAGCGTGCTGGTCGATCCCTCCGAGCTGGAGCTGGCGCTGATCAACATCGCGCTGAATGCGAAGGACGCCACCAACGGCGTCGGCCAGATCGTGCTGGAAGCGCGCAACGCCGAATCCTTCGATCAGCAAGACCTGGCCCCCGGCGACTATGTGGTGATCACCTTCACCGATCACGGCGACGGCATTCCGGAGGATGTGCAGAGCCGTGTCTTCGAGCCCTTCTTCACCACCAAGGCGGTCGGCAAAGGCACCGGCCTGGGCCTGAGCCAGGTGATGGGCTTCTGCGTGCAGGCCGGCGGTACCGCCCGGGTGGCCAGCCAGCCGGGCCATGGCACCACCGTGACCCTGCTGCTGCCTGCGCGCAGCAGCGCGCCGGCGGTGCGGCCTGAGAAGGCCGCAGAACCCGGCAGCCTGTCTGGCGTGCGGGTGCTGCTGGTGGAAGACAACGACGAGCTCAACCGCGTCACCGCCAGCCTGCTGCGCAGCTTCTCCTGCCAGGTGGTCACCGCGCATGATGCGGAAGAAGCGCTGCGCCAGTTCGGCAGCGGTGCGGCGATCGATGTCGTGCTGTCCGATGTGGTGATGCCGGGCGAGATGGATGGCCAGGCGCTGGCGCGCGAGCTCCGCCGTCGTCGCCCGGGCCTGCCCATCGTGCTGATCAGCGGCTACAGCTCGGCGCTGACGGCGGAATCGTCCTTCCCGGTGCTGCGCAAGCCGGCGTCGCCGGCTCAGGTGCTGGATGCGCTGGCCAAGGCCATGGGGCGGCCGGTGGTGGCCGGTTAGGCGCGAACCCAAGCGTCAGCGCCATGCGCTGACGGGCTTTCAGGAATGTGCCTTGCTGAAGAGGTGTCATCTCCACCACTTTTCCTGAAAGGCCTCCCCATGGACAACAAGGATGTCATCGACGAGCTGAACACGCTGATCGAGACCTGCAAGGACGGCGAGTACGGTTTCCTCAGCTGCGCCGAGCATGTGCGCAGCACCAGCCTGCGCGAAGTCTTCGCCCAGCGTGCGGCGGATTGCCGTCAGGCCTGCGGCGAACTGCAGCAACTGGTGCGTCAGCACGGCGGCACGCCGGAAGACGACGGCAGCACGTCCGGCGCGCTGCACCGGGGCTGGGTCGCCGTGAAGGGCACGCTGACCGGCTATAGCGATGTGGCGATGCTGGATGAATGCGAGCGTGGCGAGGACGCCGCCGTCGCGCGTTATCGCAAGGCCGCCCAGAAGGACCTGCCGGCCGACGTGATGAACGTGGTCCAGCGTCAGATGGCTGGCGTGCTGCGCAACCATGACCAGATCAAGATGCTGCGCGATCAGGCGAAGCAAGTGGCTTGAGCCTTCACGCGCGGATCGTCCGCGGTTGGCGCTGACGATCTGCCGTGATGCTTGACCAAGGGCCCGTTCAGCGGGCCCATTTTCATGCGCGCATCACGGTCGCTGCAGGACGCCCGCCGATCCAGGAAAAATGCCCACGCCATCCAGGATGCCGTGGGCATTTCGTTCACGAGACAGCGGCGACCGCTGGCCCGGTGGAGCGTGGTTCAGTCCGCGCCGGCGTGTGCAGCGGTCGGGCCGGTCGTCGCCTGGTCTGCCGATGGGGACGATGACGCAGACGAAGCGCCCTGCGCGCCCTTCCCGCCCTTCCCGCCCTGTTGGGCTTGCTGGCGCTTCTGGCGACGGCCCTCGATGAAGCCGGCGACGACGCCCAGCACCAGCTGGGTCGCGTCCGGACCCAGCTTCTGACGCATCGTCAGCGGCATCAGCCCCCACAGCAGCGTCAAGGTCTGGAGCAGGCCGACTTCAGGCCGCTGGCTGCCGTCGGGCGCCGATGCGTTCGCGCCGGGTTGACGAGCGTGTGGCGCGCCGTGGGCGGGCGCTGCATGCAGGTCGTGTCGCGCGGGCCGACGGCGGGCCGGCTTGCGCTTGAACAAGCGCATGAACAGCCAGCTGGAGCCGACGCCCGCCAGCGGCAGCAGCCACCGGGTCGGCGCCAGCGCCGCCTTGCCGCGGTGCTGCAGCGAGACCCAGTGCTGGTGAAATTCGAGGTCGCGCTGCACCACCCGCAACTCGATCAGATCGATGCGGGCAGAAAGGTCGCCCAAGGAATCAGGGGGTGGAAGCGGTTCGGCCATCGTCGGAAGATGCCGGAGCATCCTGTGGGTCATTGAACAGCCAGTGGAACTGGCGACGGGAGGCCGGCAGCGACAGCATCGGCATCAGCGACTTCATCGCGGCCACCATCCACAGCAGCAACAGCAGGTTGGCGCCCAACACCGCCGCGCAAGCCCAGGGCCACGACAGTCCGAACTGCACCGCCAAGGCGGCGAGGCCGGCCCAGAGCGCAATCCAGGCGGTCGCACCGGCGATGGCGGCCACCACCAGCAACACGATGAGGCTCATCAAACCCTGCTGCGCGCGCTGCAATTCCAGCGACAGCAACAGCAGCCGGCCCTGCACCATGCCGCGCAGGGAACCGGTCAGGCCTTTCAGATCGCCCAACCAGCCCAGATCCGGCGGTCCGGTCGGACGATCGGCGCTGCCGGGAGGCAGGCCCTCTTCCGACCGCAGCGGCGCCTGGTGGGGCAGCGCGTTCGGGTCGAACGACGGCGCCGCGTCGGCGGCCGACGCGGCGGAGGCCGCAGCCGCAGGCGCCGCCGTACCCCAGGCCGTGGCGGAGCCTTCTCCGTAGACCGGAGCGGGCTCGTTCAACGGTCCGGGCGAACCCGGAGGCTGGGAGGCAGCGGGAACCTGGGAAGACGCGCCCAGCGGGGCGCCCGCATCGGTCGAAGCGGCAGGGAACTGGGGATCGCGACGCGGATCGCTCATGGGCGCGCCGCGATCAGCGCGTCAGACGCGCGATGAGCAGGCCCACCGCCAGCGCGGTGCCCACGGCCGCCAGCGGATGCTGACGGACGCTGCCGCGCAGGCTTTCGCACCATTCGCTGCCCATGTCGCGGGCCTGGTCGGCGCGCTGATGCAGCATGTCATTGGTGTTCTCCAGGCTTTTCTGCAAATGCTGCACCGCCGGCGTGGCCTGGTTGGCCAGTCGATCGATGGTGGCATGCGCCGTTTGGGCGACGCGGTTCACCAGGTCGGCGCCACTGGTCGAGCTGCCCACGGCGGTCGATCCATTGCCCTTCACGGAGCCGGTGTTCAGGTTGCCATTCGCCTTGGCCGCGTCTTCCGACGTGGTGAACGGAACGGTCTTGTCGATCTTTTCGTTGCTGGGAGTCGTGGACATGGAAGGCATCCTTTCGGGTTGAGGTGATCGGGCTCCGGCGTCCGGCGCCCCGGATCATCCGGGTGGGACCGAAAAATCGGTCAGAGGTGGTCTGGTTTGGCAAGCCGCATGCCGACCTTAGCCGCGAGTCAGCGTGCGCTCCGTCCCCGGCCGCGGGGACGTCCGTCCCTCGGGCTCAGCGCGGCAGCGGCGGCTTGGGATGCGCATCCAGCCCGCGATCCGGCGACTCGGCCACCTGCGGCCGGCCAGCTTCGGGATCGATCATTTCTTCAATGATGAAGTGTCCGTAGTACTGGGCGCGCTCGGCCTGATGGCCACGCACGAGGTCGGCGATCTGCCGCGCCTGGTCATCGTTCTTCGCCTTCACGGCCAGGAAGTGATAGCCGCGCTCGGCCAGCTCGCCATGACCGCGCAGCAGGTTGATTTCCTGGCCGATGGCGGCGAGCGGACTGGCATGGGCCAGGTCGTCGGCCACCTGCGCCACCATCTGGCGATCGGTGTAGGGATGGATGTCTTCCGGCGCGATCGGCAGCGCCAGCAGATCCTGACGGGCCCGGTCGGCCAGCTCCCCGTTCGGGAAACTGATCACCAGGTGATCCACCGGCTTGTAGACACCGAAGCTGGTCGGGCGGTCCTTGCCGTCCGCATGGGAACCCGGCGCGGGACGGGGGGAGGAGGCGTCGCGGTCCGAGAGGGCGGCGGCGCTCGGGTCGAGTGGAGTAGCCATGGAACCTCCGGCACGAAGCCGAGTGAAGAGATCCAAATCCAGGCAAGGCACAGGCCCGTGGCAGACCGCGCGCGGTATTCCCTTTTTCGTAACACCCTGTCGACGAAAGCACGCTACCGTGCGCTAATCGCGCAGTCGACTCTATGGATCGCCCGTTTTCAGTGGACGATGGCACGAGGGAGCCCAATGCGATGGCCGTCGATCCCAAAGTCTTGGGATTGCTTCGGGCACGACATTTGCCCACGGAGTCGATCAATCGATCAGCCCATCAGGGTCTGGCAGGGAAGGAGCGAAGAAGATGAACGACGGTCTCACCTCCGTGCTGTACGTGGAGGACAGCCCGCTCAATGTCATCGTCATGGAGGCGATGTTTGAGCAACGACGTGACCTGCAGCTGCACGTGGCCGAGGCTGGCATGCCCGCCTGGCGCATGAGCGCGCATTTGCAGCCCAAATTGCTGCTGGTCGACCTGAACCTGCCGGATTGCCATGGCGCGGAGCTGCTCAAGCTGCTGCGTCTGCGGCGCGGCTGGGCGCAGGTGCCGGCGATCGCCGTGACCGCCGATTCCGATTTCGATGCGCTCGGCGCCGGTTTCCAGGAACTCTGGGCCAAGCCGCTGGACGTGCGCCGCACGCTGGCTCGTCTGGCCGAACTTCTGCCCCCGCCCCGCGCCCTTCATGGCCCGGTCGGCGGACGGGACGGCGGCGACGCCGGCGATCCCACGCTGGGCCACGGCCCACAGCAGGATCGTCCGGAGGGCGGCCTGTCCTTCCCGTCGCCGGGCCGCCTGGCTTCCGCCCGTGCGATCCGCCAGGCGACGGAGCACACCAGCTCGTGGATGGACGCCCGCTGAGGGTCTGAGCGCCGCCCCGACCCCGCCAGCGTCGGGGCGCCGCTTAGCGACCACCTGTGCGCTCGGCTGCCGGGCGCTTTGGAGCCAGGCAGACCGGAATGACACACCGTCGCAACGGGCGCTCGCGCCCGTGACGGAAGTCGCATGACCACCCTCCCCTGGGGACGAGTTCCGGTCTCGCAACAGATGACGACGAACCGGTTGGCCCGCCGAGCCACTTCGCGGGGCGATTCTCGCCCCTCTCAGCCATCCTTGACGGCGTACGGCACGCCGAGTGCCATCTTTCCAGATCGAGTGGCACGGCAGCGTGCCGAAGCGACCGGTCAGGGATGAATCGAGAGGTCATCGCGATCCGATCGCTGCGGTCAGCGTCCCTCACCAGCTCTCGGTGAGGCCACGCAGGCAGTCCACACGCCGCCGGGCTTTGCCCCTTCAGTCACTGATTTTTGGTTCAAGTACAGGATCTCCCCATGATGGATTCCCACGCTCAGGCCGTCGACCTCTTCGCGACGTCCTCCCCGGCCAGCCTGGCCATCGATCCGTTCCCGGATACCGAGCCCGCTGCGCTCATCGCCTTGCGCGCGCCGCTGAGCGCCGCCAACCTGGCACCGCGCACCAGCCTGCAAGGCGGCGTGGTGCTGATCGCCGGAGGCAGCCGGGGATTGGGCGCTGCGATCGCGCAGGTCCTGGGCGAAATGGGCATGCGGGTGGTCCTGACCGATGCCGACCTGCAACGCGCGCAGGATTGCGCCGCCGTGCTGGGTGAACGCGGCATCGACGTGCTGCCGCTGGCGCTCGACGGCGCCGACGCCGGGCAGTGTGCCGACGTGGTCGACCGCGTCGTGCGGCAATTCGGTCGTCTGGATGCGCTGATCCAGCATGCGTCGGTGGAGGCCCGCGCGCCGCTGGGCATGACGCGCCCCGCCAGCGCCCAGATGCTGAGCCAGGGCACCGGCGGTCACATCATCAACATCTCCTACACCGACACCCAAGGCTGGACCGAGCCCGCCACCGGCGGCTCCACCGGCTGGGGCCGCATTGGCCGCGCCCATGCGATGCATGCGGCGGTCGGCGAGCCACGGCCGCTGCGCTTCAGCCACATCGATGAAAGCCGTCTGCGCAATCCGCTGCAGGTGGCTGCGGCGGTGCGCGACGTGCTGATGCCGCGTCCGAACACCGCCGCCGCGCACGCGGCCGACCGGATGGCCGCTGCCGGCTTGCCGATGCGCACGCCGACCGCGGCTGCAGGCGTGGCCCGCCCGGAGGCCGACCTGACACCGCCGCTGGTCGCTGCCGCCGCCGCGACGGCCGCCGGCCAGGCCTCGGCCACCCTTTCCGCCATCAGCCTGTGAGCACGCCCTTGAGCACCACTCTTGATGATTTCCTGACGGCCAAGTTGGTCGGCACACCCGCGTCGGCCCGTCCGTTGCGTCCGGCCGTGTTCGTCGACCTGGACGGCACGCTGATCGAGCCGCTGCCGGCCGATCTGGCGGATCCCACGCCCGTGCGATTCATCCCGGGCGCCGGCGAGGCGCTCGCTCGACTGCGTGCGGCGGGTCTGGCGGTCGTGATCGTGACCAACCAAAGCGGCATCGCACGCGGCTACTTCTCCCGCGCCCAGTTCGCGCGGCTGCAGGATGTGCTGGAGCGTCAGCTGCAGGACGAGTTCGGCGCCGAGATCGATGATGTCGCGGTCTGCCCGCACAGCCCCGATGCCCGCGGCCGTCCGGCCTGCCTGTGCCGCAAGCCCGCGCCGGGCATGCTGACCCGCGCCGCGCGGGCGCATGGGCTGGACCTCCATCGCTCGTGGATGATCGGCGACACGCTGGACGATGTCGAAGCCGGCCATCGCGCGGGCGCCCGCAGCGTGCTGCTGGACACCGGTGGCGAAACCGAATGGCGGCTGTCGCCGCTGCGCGAGCCCGATGGCCGCTTCACCGATTGGGAAGCGCTGGTGGATCAGTTGCTGGCCTCGATCGATCCGCTGCCGGCACGTCCGGTGACGGCGCTGGCGTCGGCGCAGGCGCCGGTACTGACCGTGGCCACCGCCGCATCGCGCCTGATCGATGCGAGCGACGAGGCCCGTGCCAGCGTCAGCAGCTCGTCGACGCTATTCGCCGCCTTCAGGCCGCGACCCGCGGCGCTTCGCTCGTCGGTGCCTTCACCGCTTTGATCGTCGACGTGGCCCGCGTGCGGGCCACGCGACTCGACCGCGGCGCCGAGCGCGCCGGCGTCGACTTCACCACCACCTGGACCGCCACCTCTCCCGTCGATCGGCCTTCGCTTCGCAGCAAGCCGATCAATCGGCGCTCCGCCACGCTCAGGCCGGCCATCGCGGGCGGCTGACGCATCCAGGGCTGCTGCGGCAATTCCGCCAGCCGGTCGCCAGTGGCCCACTCGATCACCGCCGGATGGACATACGACTTGCGGCACACCGCCACGGTGTTGCCCAAGCGGTTGGAGACCTGGGTCAGCACCTCCTTCAGCGCGACGCCCGGCGCACGGCCTTCGCGGGCCTGGGCCTGCAACAGATCGAGCGCCAACACGCTGGCATGCCAGGTGCGAAACACCTTCGCACTGCAGGTCGAGCTGCCCACCCGGGCCAGCCATTCATTCACGTCGGACGCATCGATGCGGTGGGCCTCGCCCTGCTCATCCTCATAGCCGAACAGCTCCTGGCCCGGCAGGTCGCGGCAACGGCGCACCAGCGCCGCCACGCGGTCGTCCTTGACTGCCAGTTGATGGCGCACGCCGCTCTTGCCGACGAAGCTCAGCATCAGCGCATCGCCGCTGACCTTCACATGGCGGCACAACAGCGTGCTCAAACCGTAAGAGCCATTGGTGCGCGCATATTCCCGATGACCGATCCGCATCCAGGTGCGATCCAGCAGGCGGACCAGCGCGGCGATCACCCGATCCCGCCCCAGACCGCGATCGCCGAGACGCCGCTGCACCTGGCGGCGCAACCGCGGCAGCCCGGCGGCGAACTCGGTCAGCAGGCCGAACTTGTTGTCGCCGCGCAGGGCCATCCAGTCCGCGTGATAGCGGTATTGCTTGCGGCCCTTGGCATCGCGGGCGGTCGCCTGGATGTGGCCGTCATGGCGGGCGCAGATCCACACCTGCTCGTAGGCCGGCGGAATGGCCAGCGCGCGGATGCGAGCCAGCACCTCCGGATCGCGCACCGGCTGGCCCTTCGCATCGACATAACGAAAGCCCTTGGCCGCGCGCACGCGGCGCAGACCCGGCTCGCAATCGGACACCCATCGCAGACTCATCGAATCCCCCATCGGCTGATGCGGGGATCAGGCAGTCCGCATGCCCGAGCGATGTCTGCGTGAGGTCTGGGCGAGGTCTGCGTGGCGTCCGTGCGATGTCCTCGTCAAGGCAGCGTTCGGCCCAGCGCTCCCCAAAACAATCAGGGCCCCGAAGGGCCCTGAGCATCACGCGTTGTCCGATGAGGCGGCGTCTTCCGCCGCGTATTCCTTCAGCCGGTTGTAGAGCGTCTTGAGGCTGATGCCCAGCACCGCCGCCGTCTGCTCCTTGTGGTGCTTGTAATGCTGCAGCGTGGCCAGGATGAAAGCCTTCTCCACCTGCGCCATCGAGCTGCCCAAGGGCATCACGACCGACGGACCGGACACCTCCGCCTGCGCGGACGGCAACGGCGCTGCGCCCATCGCCGGCGCGAAGCCGCCCGCACCGGCACCCAGGCCAGGCGCGTTGACAGGCGCCTGATCGGCCGGATTCAGATCACCCTGCGGCAGCCATTGCTCATCGACGGTATCGCCGGCGGCCATGACATAGGCGCGTTGCACTGCATTGCGCAGCTCACGCACATTGCCCGGCCAACGGTAGGTCTGCAGCTGTTGCAGCGCGCGCGGCGTGAAGCGCTTGGACTTGCCTTCCTTCGCGCCGATGGCGATCAGGAAATGCTCGGCCAGCAACGGCACATCGTCCAGACGATCGCGCAGCGGCGGCATCTCGATCGGGAACACATTCAGGCGATAGAGCAAGTCCTCGCGCAGCTTGCCGGCCTTGACCGCGTCCAGCAGCGGCCGGTTGGACGCCGCGATCACCCGCACATCGGCATCGATGCTCACCGTCGAGCCCACCCGCATGAAGCGACCGGTCTCCAGCACACGCAGCAGCTTGACCTGCAGCTCCAGCGGCATTTCGGTCAGCTCGTCCAGGAACAGCGTGCCGCCGCTGGCGCGCTCGAAGAAGCCTTCGTGCTGCTTGTCCGCGCCGGTGAAGGCGCCCTTCTCGTGACCGAAGATTTCGCTCTCGATCAGATTGGGCGAGATCGCGCCGCAGTTCACCGCCAGGAACGGCTTCTTGCGGCGACGGCTCAGGTCATGCACCGTCTGCGCCACCAGCTCCTTGCCGGTGCCGCTCTCGCCGTTGATGAACACCGACACGCTGGTGCCCGCCACCCGGGAGATCTGCTCATAGATGCGCTGCATCGGCGCGGTGCGGCCCCACAGCAGGCCGAAGTGGCCGCTGTTGGCGAGGTTGGAGCGAAGGTCCGCAACCTCCGCCTGCAGCGCGGCCGGCTTCATCACCCGCGACAGCACGCCTTGCAGCTGGCGGATGTTGATCGGCTTGACCAGGTAATCCGCCGCGCCCAGGCGCAGCGCCTGGATCGAGGTGTCCAGGCTGGCATGGCCGGTGATCAACACCACTTCGGAGTTGGCCACCAGTTGCGGATCGGCGAACAGCTCCATGCCGTTGCCGTCGGGCAGTTGAAGATCCAGCAGCACCACGTCCGGCTGCTGCAGGGCAATGTGTCGCCGCGCATCCCGCAGGGTGTGCGCCACCGACACGGTGAACTTCTCGCTCGCAATCAGTTCCTGCAAGGTGGCGACGGAATCAACGTCGTCGTCCACGATCAAGGCATGGGTCACCGGTACATCCTTGGTAGTTGAAGACTCCGCAGCGGAATCGCTGGGGAATCGGGTGGCAAACGCCCCGTCAAAGGGCGTGCCACCAGTTGCTATTGACTGTGTGACAAGCGGTATCGATCGGCACGACTCGCAACAACATCACGCCGAATCGACATGAACATCAGCAGTTCATCCCACTTTTGTGTCAGGCCTCTGATTCACCATCACTCATTCTTGCAGCAATGCTCCCGCTTGCCAGTCGTTTGCGCGACCGGGTTTGAAAAATTTTCTGGTGACATCCAGCGCTCCTTGTGAAAGCCCTCGCCGTTGGGTTGAGGCCCGCCCGCCAGGTCCCGCACGCGAACAAAAACCGGCTCGGTCGGTCAACGAACTCTCGCGTTGGCCGCAGAAAAAGCGGCTCGAAGGCCGCTGCTGCCGGACGGTCCTGGCGCCACGGCTTCGCCGCACGCGCCGGGTCAGGGACTCACGCATCGTCGGGCCTCCGGCGCTGCAGCAGCCATCCGACCAAGGCCAGGCCCACCACCATCGTCAGCAGGCTGCGCAGGTCCAAGGGCGCGGACAGGTCATCATCCGGGGCGACCGTCGCCGCTGCGGCAGGCGAGGTGTTGGCGGCCGGCGCCGGCACGCTGTAGCTGACCGGGTTGATGCCGCTGCCGTCCTGGCCTCTCGGTTCGGACGCGAGGCGTGCCTCCTTGGCCGATCGGCCGGCACCGGACTCGCGCGGCGCTTGGCTGGATGTCACTTGGCCGTTCACCAGGGAGGCGATGCGTGCGCCTTCCAGGAAGCTGCCCGACGCTTCCGCATGCGACGACACCGCGCCCAGCAGACCGATCAGCAATCCCAACGAATGACGCAGCAGCATGAAAACCTCCGATAACGACGCAAGCCGCGCCCATAGGGCAAGTCCCATGCCCGGACGAACACTCGGTGACGATTTCAACCTCATTCAGGGGACATTTTTCGGTGTGTCCGGGCCTCGGATGGTCCAATCTTTTGACGTCGGTTTGAGACGCTTTCAAGCGCGGTCACCGACTTGATAAACGAGGTCCCCGGATGCAGTTCAGCGACGCCAGCCGTCAAGTGATTCAACGCCTGGCTTATGTGGTGGGGCTGGCGCTGCTCGCCATGGTGTTGCAGTGGCTGGCGCGGCCCTTCATCGGCAACGGCGAACCCTTCCTGTTCTTCCTGCCGGCGGTGGCGCTGGCGGCGGTCTGGTTTGGCCGCGCGCCCGGCGCGCTGGTGATGGTGGCCGGCCTAGCCAGCGCCGGGCTGGATGATGTCTCCGTCCAGGATTTCTGGCAGAACAACGACAGCCGGGTGACGCTGTCGGTCTATCTGATCTACGGCGTCCTGCTGATCGGCCTGGGTGAGCTGATTCGCCAGCGCACGCTTCGCGCGGCCCAGGCCCAGGCCCGGCTGCGACTGCTGGCCGAGGAGACCGAGGTCGGTCTGTTCGAGTTCGACCAGGCGCAGGACACCCTCTATCTCTCGCCGCCACTCGCTCGGCTGTGCGGCCTGTCCCTGCCCGACGAAGCCGTGCCGGTCGAGCGGGTGCTGCAGCAGCTGTCGTCCGCGCGGGTGGCCGAGGCGCGGCTGGGGCTGGACAGCCTGCTGCGACGCGGCGGCGACCGGGTCGACCATGAGCTCGCGTGGGAGACCCCGCAAGGCGTGCGCTGGCTGATGCTGCGTGCGCGTCTGGTGCGGGACGACCAGCAGCGCCTGACGCATCTGCGCGGGGCGGTCGTCGACATCACCGAGCGCAAGCGGGTCGAGAACCAGCTTCAGGACACGCAACGGGCGCTGGGCCGCCAGATCGAGGACCTGCATCGGCTGCAGGATCTGAGCAGCCGTCTGCTGGAGAGCCGGTCGCTGCAGCCGCAGCTGCAGTTGCTGCTCGACGCGGTGGTCGAGCTGCATCAGGCGGACCACGGGCTGCTGTCGCTGGTCGATCCCGATCCAGCGCGGCCGGTGCTGCGCATCGAGGCCGCCCGCGGCTACGACGGCGCCGCGCTGGCGCGGCTGCAGCAGATGATGCTGGCGGGCGGCGGCACCTGCGGCCTGGCGCAGCGGGCGCGGGAACGGGTGGTCGTGAGCGACTTCCAGACCGATCCGCGCTGCGTCGACCTGCGGCCCCTGGCGGCGGAAGTCGGCCTGCGGGCGTCCCACAGCACGCCGTTGATCAGCGA
Source organism: Burkholderiaceae bacterium (assembly GCA_913776825.1). Taxonomy (GTDB): domain Bacteria; phylum Pseudomonadota; class Gammaproteobacteria; order Burkholderiales; family Burkholderiaceae_C; genus Roseateles. The sequence continues at coordinate 314,259 of CAJYPV010000018.1, read as the reverse complement.
AAGCGGCGAGCTGCTGGGCATCATCAGCATCCAGTTCGCGCAGCCGCGCGAGATCACCGAGCGCGAAACTGCCCTCACCGATCTGTGCGCCCGCAAAGCCATCGTCTATACCGAGCGGGCGCGCGCCAAGGCGGATCTGGAGGCCTCGCAGCACCGTTTCGAATCGGTGCTGGAGGCCTCGGCCGCCCCGTTCTGCGTGCTCACGCCCAGCCATGACGCCACCGGCGCGATCAGCGATTTCCTGATCACCTACCTCAACACGGCCGCCGCCGACGCCATCGGCGCGCCGCGCACCGCCTTGCTGCATCAGCCGCTCGAGCGTCTGATGCCCGGCTGCTGGCGCACCCAGCCGCAGGCCTTCGACCACTGCGTGAGCGTGGTGGAGCGGCATCACAACCGGGCTTTCGAGCTGAGCATGGCCGAGCACGGCACCTTCCAGTGCATCGCCTCGCCGGTGCGGGGATCGATCGCGCTGTGGTTCTCCGATGTGTCGGAGCGCAAACGCTATGAGCACGAGCTGCAGGAGGCGGATCGGCGCAAGGATGAGTTCCTCGCCACGCTCGCCCATGAACTGCGCAATCCGCTGGCGCCGATCCGGCAGGCGGCGCGGCTGTCGACCTCACCCCGGGCCACCGAGGCGCAGAAGCTTTGGAGCCATGCGGTCATCGAGCGCCAGGTCCAGCACATGGCGCTGCTGCTGGACGATCTGCTCGACATCTCCCGGATCACGCGCGGCGTGCTGTCCTTGCGGATGACCGAGGTGGTGCTGTCGGACGTGATCGAGGCCGCGGTCGAAACCGCCCGGCCGGCGATCGATGCCAAGGGTCACCGACTGACGGTCTCGCTGCCGGAGGTCCCGGTGCGCTTCGAGGCCGACCCGTTGCGGCTGTCGCAGGTGGTCGCCAATCTGCTGACCAACGCAGCCAAATACACCGACCGCCACGGCGAACTCCGGTTGCGCATCTGGACGCAGCCGTCGGCCGCCGATACGTCACCCACCGATCGCGACATCACGACGACCGTGGACAGCCTCGGCGCACCCGCCGAGGACGTGGTGATCGAAGTCAGCGACAACGGCATCGGCATCCCGCCGGAGTCGCTGCATGAAGTGTTCAACATGTTCACGCAGTTGCGACGCGGCAGCGATCGGGTGAATGACGGGCTGGGCATCGGCCTGGCGCTGACCCGCGGCCTGGTGACGCTGCATGGGGGCGGCATCGATGCCCACAGCGATGGCACGGGCCAAGGCAGCCGCTTCACCGTGCGCATTCCCTTGAAGCGGACGGCGGCCACGCCGTCCGCGCACCCCGCCCACGCCGTGGGCCCTGCGGCGCCGTTGAACATCCTCATCGCCGACGACAACCGCGATGCGGCGGAAAGCCTGGCGATGCTGCTGGAGATGCAAGGCCATCGCGTCGCCCTGGCTTTCGACGGACTGGAAGCCTTGAGCGCCTTCGAACGCGAGCCCGCCGATGTCTGCCTGCTCGACATCGGCATGCCGCACCTGAACGGCAACGAGGTCGCACGCCGCATCCGCGCCCTGCCCCGCGCGCCAAGGCCGGTGCTGGTCGCCATCACCGGCTGGGGCCAGGATGCGGACCGTCAGGACGCCATGGCGTCCGGCTTCGACCACCACCTCACCAAGCCGGTGAATCCGACGGAGTTGGAAGCCTTGCTGGCGCGATTGAACGTGCCGACGCCGGCGCTGTCGTGAGCCGCCGCGAACGCGGCCTGCGGCGCGGCGGTGTGGTGGGGTCGATGTCGTTGGTGTCCGCAACGGCGGGCGCATCGGCCGCCTCGGCGGCTTCGGTGGCTTCGATGGGCTCGTGGCGCTCGGTGGCATCGTCGACCGCGAGCGCCACGCTGGCACCGAGGCGCTCACTCCGCACCTGAAACGCCGCGGCCACCGACAGGACCCACGCTTCGTCGCCGACCACACCAGCGGCGCCTTCGATGAGCGCGATCAGATCCGGCAGGCGGCGCTCGCCGGGCGCCCGTACCAGCACACGGGCACGGCCGTGAATCACGGCCAGAGCCGCGTCGACGATCGCCGGTGACGGCGCAGTCAGGACGATCACCGGCGCCAGGTCGCCGCTGCCGCTCTGGCGCTTGATCTCATCGGCCATGCGGCTGAGCGCGGACAACATCGCCTGCAGCGCCGTCGGACAACTCATGACGCTCAGCGAGGGGATCCCGAGCACATGGCCCTGCCCCTCGCGCACACCCGCTTGCAGCAATGCCTGCCGCGCCGCTGAACGGTCGCGCGGCGGCACGCGCAGCCGCAGGCGTTCATCGGTCGTGCGAAGGCCGACATGAGCAACCAGATCGAGCTGGCGGCGGCTGTCGTCCTCGAACGCGGCTGCGTCGCCAGCGCCCGGCATCCAAGCGCCGTTGAACGTCATGCCATCGGGCACCGCATCGGTGAGCAGGCCATGGGCGGGATCGCGCGCATAAGCCAAGGTCATCGGGATGCCCGCCATGCGGCAGACCAGGGCCGCCGGCCACGGGCTTTGATCGGGGCTGGTGAACAGAATGGCGGCATCGAAGTGGCTGCGGCGCAGCCGGCGCACCAGATGCATCTCCGCATCGCCGCGCATGTGCGCAGGTTCCTCGGCGAGCGCCGCCGCACCGCTCGCCACCCACGGCACCTGGAAGCCCATGATCTCGTCGACCACCGGCAGGTGATGGCGCAGCGCGACCACCTCCGCAGAGGCAAGCAAGGTCAGGTGAGCCCAGGGCAAGGTGTCCCGCACGGCCGCGAAGGCGGGGGTGCTGAGCAACAGCCGCTCGGGTTCGTCCGGGCGAATCAACAGCACGCGGCGCACATTGCACCAGCGGCGGTGGCGCGCCAGGGCGGATGCGTCCGGGTCGGGCGGGTCCGACTCGGGCGCGTTCTGCGCAGGCAGGGCGCGCGTCGTCTCGTCGCGGGTTGCCGTTTCGCACAGCGTCGCGTCGGGCGTTGGCGTGTCGCGCTCGGCCGTTGGCAGTGTCATCCTCATGCCGACACCATCCCCTGCACCGGGTCATGCTTGCGAAGGATCTTCTTGGCGGCTTGCAACAGGTCGTCGGTGTCGGCATGGCGGCCCACGCCGAGCACCACGCTGCGGCAGCCGGCGGTGCGTGCCGCCCGCCGTGCCCGCTTGCCGCTCGCAATCAGCCAGCAGCGATCGAGATCCAGATCATGTCGCCGGGCCGCCTCGAACAGCAGGCCCGCGCGCGGCAACTGGCAGTCGCAGCGCGGCTTGCCGGTCGGTCCGGGCAGATGCGGGCAGGACAGCACGGCGGTCACGCCGGCCTCGCCTTCGTCTTCGATCAATCCCAGCAGTTGCTGCTGATGCTGGGCCAGCTCGCGCGCCGACCAGCGCGCCAATCGCGCGCCGGCCTGGCTGCTGAGCAGCACCAGCGAATAGCCGTGGGCGGCCAGCGCGAACAGCGCGGCCTGCGCATGCGGGCGCAGCAGCGGTCGGCTGCCGGCGTGTTCCGGCGCGGTGCTGAGCAGCGCGGAATCCTCGTCGATGAACACCGCCGGACGTCCGGTGCCTGACCGATCACGCTTGGACATGACACCTCCATCCCAGGTTGCGAAGACTTGTCGTCATGTCGATCTGGCAATCAGCATGCCGCCGCAGCGACAGGTGGGTCGAAGGCTGTGCCCATCGCCATCGCTAACCATCGCCATCGCCATCGCCATCGCCATCGCCATCGCCATCGCCATCGACGCAGCGTGAACGCAAAGCGATGCAACGGCATCGGCAAAGCTGTTGACGGCGGGCCCGCTTCAGACGAAAAAAAGCGGCCTCATGGCCGCTTCGTGGCGCTCATTCAGCGCGATCAGTTGCGGTCGGCGCGAGCCGGCAGCGAGCTGTTGTTGGCATCCATGTTGGTGCCATCCGCATTGTTCATCGTGGACCCATTCATGTTGGACCCGTTCATGTTGCTGTCGTTGGTGCGACGGTTCGGGTCCTGCCAGGTGTCGGTCGTGTTGTTGTTGCCGTTGTTCTGGCTGCTGGTGGCGGTCTGCCCCGTGCGGCTCTGGTCCATCGGCGCGTTCTGATTGGTCGGATTGGTCGGGGACTGGGCGTTCTGGCCCATCTGACCCTGGTTGTAGGTGTTGCTGTTCGTGTTGGCGTTGGTCGCGCCGTTGGCGTTCTGCGTCCGCGCCGCGTTGTTGGCGTTGGCGGCGCCGTTGTTGATCTGGTTGTTGTTGTTGTAGAGCGGATCGTTGCTCTGCTCGCGGGCGCTGTTGGAGCCCGAGCTGCCGCCGGCGCCCTGCGCATGCAGGAAGCCCATGCCGGAAGCGAGGGCGATGGCCATGGCGGCGGTCGTGATCTTGGAACGGCTGTTCATGTGAATCTCCTTGATGATGAATGGATGCCGGCGGTCAACGGGAGCGAGAGGCGCCGATCCGTTGGCGAACCGATCAACGGGACAGGAAGGTTTCGCATCGAGCGCCGCCGGGACCACCGGAAGATCAACGCTCTGCAGGATTCATGCGGCAAGTGCGATGCCCAGGGACATGTCGGCGCTTGGCCTGCACACGGCGCCCTGCATGAAGGGTCGCCATCAGTGTCAGCGGGCGGCGCACGGCGCCGCCCGCCGGAGGACCTCACGGGCCCGGTCGTTCATCGGCGGCACTGGGCCGCCGAGCACTCAGTTCGTCTTGCCTGCGCTGCCCGACAGGCTGCTGCCCGAGCTGCCCGACGTGCCCGACGTGCTCGAGCTGCCGGACAGGCCCGTGCTGCCGGTGCTGCCACCGGACACGGTCGAGCCGGCGTTGCCCGAGCTCGACGACGACAGGCCGGTGGTGCTGCCGGCCGTCGTCGATGGGGACGATCCCAAGGCCTGCGACAGGCTGTCATCGCGGCTGCCCGAGCCCGTGCCGACACCGCTGCTGGACCAGTCGCTGCCACGACCGCTGCTGCTGTCCTGGCTGCTCATGCCCTGGCGGCTGGAGCGCTCGGTGCGCCACTTGTTGAAGTCCTCGCTGAACTTCTTGTAGCGGTCCTGACGCCAGTTTTGATAGTCGTCATCGAGCGTGCGCAGTTGCTCGGTGCGCCACTGGTCATAGTCGGGATCGTAGTGACCGCGCTGACCGGCGTTCTGGCCCTGCTGGCCGTAGCCGCTCTGGCTGTCGCTCATGCCGCCACCCTGACCCCAGCGACTGTTTTGCTGGCCGCTGCCGTAATGGCTGCTCTGGCTGCCGCCATAGTTGCCGCTTGGGTTGCCGCCGTAGTTGCCGCCATAGCCACCGCCTTGATAGCCGCCGCCCTGGTAGTTGCCGCCTTGATAGCGATGGGCTTCGTTGCCTCCGCCGTAGCCGCCATAGCCGCCCGACTGGTAGGTGCCGCCCTGGTAGCCCTGCGCCTGATGCGTGCCACCATGCCAGCCCTGGTTGCTCTGATTGCTGGTGTAGCCGGCGTCCTCACGCCAGCCTTCATGGCGTGGCCCCTGATCGCGATAGCGATCCTGAGAAGCCGACTGGCCGCCATAGCCGCCGCTGTAGCCGCCGGTCTGCTGACCGCCATAGCTGCCTCGCTCGCCACCGAAGCTGCCGGACGAGCCACTCGACTGACCACCCTGGTAGCCACTCTGATAGCCCGCCTGGCCCTCCTGGCCGCCATACGGTTGGCGCGACGAGCCCCAGCTGCGGTCGTCCGACTGGCTGTACTGGCGATCGCCGCCATAGCTGCTGCCGGCCTGGTAGCTCTGACCGTAGCGCTGGTTGTCGGACTGCCCGTAGGCTTGGCCCTGGCTCTCGCCATAGCCCTGACCCTGGCCGGCCTGACCATAGGTGTCTCGAGATCCCTGCTGCTGATGCTGTCCTGCGCTGCCGGACGCGCGGCTGCCATAGGCCTCCTGGCGATCCTGCCCATAGGACTGGCGACCCTGCGAGCGGTCATCCCAGCGACTGTCGTCGCTGCGGGATTCGTCCTGGCGTCCGCCCCGGTTTTGCCCTTGCTGGTTCATCTTGATTCCTTTCGGTCTCTGAACGGTTGAACAGTCCGCCGTCGGCGTCAACGGGTGTGTGCGTCGATGTGCGGCCGTGAGGAAGACGCGGCAATCGCCATACCCATCGCGCACGCATCAGCGTCCGAAATTTCGGTGCGTTCGATCAGACGATTCGATGTTCACGCGCGTTCTCGCGACGAACGCTCGACGCCGAAATCCCCTTTATCCATCGCGGTTTCCGACGATTCGATGTCAGGCCATCGGCAACCACACGCGTCGACGACTGACGTACTGCGTGTGGCCGCGATCACACCGGCTTGAGCGCCTGGGTGGCCTGCGCGACGGCCTGCTCCCGCAGGCTGTGGCGCTTGGCGAAGGCATAGCTGAGTTCCGCGCCCATCAGGAACACCTGCGTGGAGTAATAGACCCACAGCATCATCACGACGAGCGACGCCGCCGCGCCATAGGCCGAGCTGATGCCGCTGCGGCCGATGTACAGGCCGATCAGCATCTTGCCGAGGCTGAACAGCGCCGCCGTGATCAGCGCGCCGATCCACACATCGCGCCAGCGCACCGGAACATCCGGCACCCACTTGTAGATCAGCGCGAACAGCACCGTGATCAAGGCGTAAGCGAAGACTGCATTGAGCAGTTGCGCCAGCAGCAGGAATTCACCCATCCAGGGCGTCCACCAGCGCGACAGCGCCGTCAGCGCCGCGCTGGCGACCATCGACACCATCGACAGAAAGCCCAGCCCCAGAATCAGGCCGAGCGACAACAGCCGCCGACGCAGCAAGGTGAACAGACCTTCCCAGACCGGGCCGCTGCGGATCGGCGCCTTCCAGATGCGATTGAGCGAGTTCTGCAGTTCCGCGAACACCGAGGTCGCACCGATCAGCAACACGCCTGTCCCGATGATCGCGGCCAGACCGCCCTCCTCCGGTCGATTGACCCGCTTGAGCAGGTCCTCGACCGCCATCGCGCCCTGGATGCCGACCAGGCCAGAGAGCTGGTCCATCACTTCGCCGCGGGCCGCTTGTTCACCGAAGACCAGGCCGGCCACCGCAATCACGATCAGCAGCAGCGGCGCGATGGAGAACAGCGTGTAGTAAGCGAGCGCCGCGCCCATGCTGGGGGCGTTGTCGTCACTCCAGCTCTGGGCGGCCTCGCTGATGAGCTCCGCGGCTTCCTTGATGGCGGACGGCAGTTTGAACATCGGTGAGCATCCCTTTCAGAGGACAGGAGTGATGGCGAGAGCGGATGGCAATGGTGATTCCCGCAAGCCCTGACCGAGCCGCCACGGAGACGCCGCGGAGCCACATAGCCACAGAGCCGCCAACAAGCCGGCATGGAGCCGCCAACAAGCCGACACCGGCAGGCGGCACGCGGTTTGCCAAATCACCGCTGTATCCACCCTCTCAAGGAGTCTCGACATGGCCAGTACCACCATTTCTTCGGATCGCGTTGAAGGCACCAAGGTTTACAACGGCAACGGCGACAAGCTGGGCTCCATCGACAACCTGGTGATCGACAAGCGTTCCGGTCTGGTTCGTTATGCGGCGCTGGAATTCGGCGGCTTCATGGGCATCGGCACCGATCGCTATCCGATCCCGTGGAACATGCTGAAGTACGACACCGGTCTGGATGGCTATGTGGTCCCGCTGCGTGAAGACCAGCTGGAAAAGGCCCCGCGCTATGCCCAGACCGATCGTCCGGAATACAGCGACGAATACGGCCGCAAGGTTTACGACTATTACGGCGTCGCCTGGATGTAAATCCGGCGCGATGTCGTGCCCCATCGCCTGGGCGGCGGCCGGTCTCGGACCGCCGCCCGGTCGACTCGGCAGCGGCGCCCTTGTCTGAGCGCCGCTGTATTCCCACCTGCAATGAAGACAAGAAAACCGCCCCAACCGGGGCGGTTTCTCTTTGTGGATCGCGTGTGGATCGCGTGTCGATCGCGTGTGGATCGGGTGCGGACCGTGCGGAGATCGGGCATGAAAAAGCCGCCTTTCGGAAGGCGGCTTCTGCGGTGACTCAAGCGGTCCGTGTGCCGGTCAGTGCGCCGTTCAGGGCACCGATCCGCGCAGCGCCATTTGCGCGATCAATGCGACTCGTTGCCGGCCGATTCGGTCGCTTCCGGCGAGTGCGTCACCAGTGGCTTGATGGCGCCTTCGCCAATGAAACGGGCGTATTCGGTGCGGGGCATGACGGCGCTCAGGCGCGAGGCATCTTCTTCCCAGCCCAGCGTCACGTCATGGGTGCCGACCTCGACCGAGACCGGGCCCGGGCGGATGACGACCATGGGACCGTCGCCGGTCCGATAGCTCACCTCACCGCAGATGAAGGCGCTCTGGGTCAGCGGGTTTTCCGGCACCGACTGCATGTCCGTGCCGGCCTCCAGGGTGGAGGTGTCGGCGGGATGGGTCGGCGGAAGGGGTGGGCGTGCGCTCATGGCGAGTCCTCCTGGAGGTCGTCCCGACCGAGTTCGTCCAGCCACTGCCACAAGCGCACCGCCATGGCGAGCGCGGTGCAGCAAGACAGGGTCAGCAGCAGCAGCATGTCGTCCATGGGGATCTCGCTGGATCTGGCGCCGCTGGCGACTGGGTCGCACGAGCGGCAGACGTGGTGGTGGGTGCTGAAACGAACGGTCGGCATGGGGACCGGGTTGCGAATGCACGCATCTTGGCCGGCGCCGCAGAACCAGCGAAGCGGCGCTCACCGCGTGACCGTGTAGGCGTTCTCCCACAGCCCTGCGCACGCGCTTGCATCGCGCCCTCGCAAGACCGGAACAACGTCCCCGCCAATGAAGCCCGACGTGCACATCACCAGACCGACGGACCTGGCGTCTCGCGGCAGGACCGGTGCCGTACAGGCTTATGGGAACCCGGGTGTCGTGACTGATGAAGCGACGGATGAAACGGCGGATGAAACGGCGGATGGAAAGACGGATGCAACCCCGAGCGAGACGCCAATTCGACCGCGAGTGGACCGAGCAGCCTGCCCCTCGCTCGACGTACGCGTGTAGGACGTTTGCGGACAGCGTCCCGTCCGCTCCACCGACATCCGACACCGAGAGTGGCCTATGGGAAGGCCCCGGACCGTCGCCGATATTTCAATCAACGGAACTCACCGGAGCAGATCATGAGCCTCCTCAGCATCTCTCAAGCCGACCTCGGCACCGCCCAGTTCGAAGTGCGCTTTGAGTCCTTGTTCGACCCGGGTCGCGGCATGTCCTTCCCCTGCGATCCGCAAGGGCATGTGGACCTGGATGCCCTGCCCGCCCGCGCTCGCCACAACTACCTGTTTGCCCGCGCGATGGTCGGCAAGGACTACCTGCCGCCCGCCGTGCGCGGTCTCGGTCACTGAACTGGCTCTTGGCCGCTTGACGGCTGGCCCTCGACGACGCGACGAGTCGTTTGGTTGCTTTGAGCCTTCGCGGCAATCGGACGGCCGCTTGTCCTACAAGCGCTTGCTGAGTCGTCCGACGACGCCTCGATCTGCCGGGCTCTACAGTGCAAGGCATCGGGCGGCGACGCGTTCAAACGCGAGACCGCAGCGATGTTTCTCCGTGACTGTGGTGACTCTGTGACTCTGTGACTTTTTGAATTTGGACGCTCTGATTTTCCGAAACTGATCCTCCCTGTTGCCGCGCTCCACCTGATGAGGTCGGCGCGGCTCTTTTTTTGGAGAGAAGGAAACCGTCAGGCACAGGGCTCACCGCACCGAGTCAAGGTCAATCCGCTGATGGCCCGCATCGCCGAGCGTCGCCGCCCGGCCGATGCGCCGCCGGGCCGCCGGGCTGAGGCGCCACACCGCTGGCGCTCAGGGCGAGAAATAACCGCGCTTGAGCGCGATGGTCACCGCATGGGTGCGGTCGTTCGCATGCAGCTTGGCGAGCACGCTCTTCATGTGCATCTTGACCGTTTCTTCGCTCACCCCAAGTTCCACGCCGACCCGCTTGTTGGATCGACCTTCCGCCACCAGGCGCAGGACTTCGATCTCGCGCGGGGACAGGCTGCCCTCGTTGTCTTCATTCAGCATGCGCGCGACTTCCAGCGGGATGCAACGCTGGCCGTCGTGAACCGCGCGGATGGTGTCGACCAGGTCCTTGCGCAGCATGCTCTTCAGCAGATAGCCCATCGCACCGCCCGCCAAAGCACGTCGCACCTGCACATCGCCTCGGTAGGTGGTCAGGATGATGATGCGGGCATCCGGGAAATCACGCCGCAATTCCGCCATGCAATCGATGCCATCCATGTCGGGCAGCCGCACATCCATCAAGGTGATGTCGGGCCGATGCGCCCGGAAGCAGGCCAGCGCTTCCTGGCCGCTGGCGGCTTCGGCGACCAGTTGAAGGTCGGGCTCGTCCTCCAGAGTGCCGGCGATGCCCTCGCGCAGCAAGGGATGGTCGTCGACCGTCAGGATGCGGATCGGTGTCGCCCGGCGCGGCAGCGCCGCCGGGTCAGAGGAAGGCATGGGCGGAATGCCGGACAGATCGGACATCAGACAGGCGGTTGGAGTGGCGATGAGGATGGGAGCGGCCGACTGCAGCGACGGTAGCAGGGACTCACGGCAGACGGTCCACAGGCGTCCGGGCCGACTTGGCACATAGACGGGGGCGAGCGTTGTCGGAAACCTCGGCGCTCCGATCTTCGCGGACCGACCGAGGGGTGTCGATCACCCGATCGAGGTATGGGCGGCGAGCCATCAGAAAGAGGCCACGCAGAGCCGCGCGGTGTGCCGACGTCCACGGGCACCGGTGCCCACTGGCAGCGAATGTGGAACACGCCTGAGCGGACAGTGGGCGCCGGTGCTCGTGGACGTCCGCTCGGCCGTCGCCAATGGAAAGCAGCGAGACCCAGCAAACCGCCTTCAAGAACCCGCCTCAGCGCGTGATCGCCGGGCTGGCTTCCTCGAACCGGTCCACCTGTCGCAACGGCTTGAACAGCGCGCTCCAGGCCGCGACCACGCCCAGCGTGCAGACTGCGCCGGTGATCGCCGCCGGCACCACGCCCAGCGCGGCGGCGGACGTGCCGGCGCGGAACTCGCCGAGTTCGTTGGAGGAGCCGATGAACAGCATGTTGACCGCGTTCACCCGACCGCGCATCTCGTCCGGGGTGGAAAACTGCACCAGCGCGCCACGGATGTAGACGCTGACCATGTCCGCCGCGCCCGCCACCGACAAGGCGAGGAACGACAGCCAGAAGGTCGTGGACAGCGAGAACACCAGATTCGCCAAACCGAACACCGCGACCGCGATGAACATGGTCAGACCGACGCGGCGATTGAACGGACGCACGCTCAAATAGAGGCCGGTCAGCACCTCGCCGACCGCCATCGCGCTGCGCAAGGCACCCAGCCCCTCCGGCCCGACATGCAGCACCTCATGCGCATAGATCGGCAGCAAGGCGATCACCCCGCCGAGCAGCACCGCGAACAGGTCCAGGGAGATGGTGCCGAGGATGATCGGACGGGTGCGGATGAAATGAATGCCGGCGCCGAATCGCTCCCAGATCGTGCCCTGCGCCGGTTGCGGCGGCGGGACCTTCACCTTCACACCCGCCACCAGCAGCGCGGTGCCGAGCGCGAAGGCGCTGAAACAGACCAGGTAGGTCAGACCGCCGCCGCCGAAGCCATACAGCAGGCCTCCGAGGAAGGGACCGCCGATGCTCGCGGAGCGCATCAGCATGCTGTTGGCCGCCATCGCCTGAGCCAATTGCTCACGCGGCACGATTTGTGGCAACAGGCTTTGCAGGGCCGGGCCGGAAAAGGCCCGGCTGCAGCCGAACAGCACCAGCACCGCATAGATCCCATTCACGCCCGCGCTGCCGTGGCCCGACAGCCACCACAGCAGCCCGCTGCACACCGCGCTCAGCGACCAACTGGCGGCCAGGATCGGCTTGCGGCTGAATCGGTCGATCAGATCGCCGGCCGGCAACAGCAGGAGCAGCATCGGGAAGAACTGCGCCATGCCGACGTAGGCCAGGGCCATGGGTTCGCGCGTCAGGTCATAGACCTGCCAGGCCACCACGACCGCCTGGATCTGGCCGGCGAGCACCGCGGCGAGCCGCGCGATCAGGAAGGCGGTGAAGCCGGGATGTCGGTAGACGCTGTGCCGGGGCGCGCCGGCATCGGAGGGGGCGGAAGCGGGAGCAGTCACGTGTTGTTCGGGGCCTTCTTGACGGGGCCGGACCAGTTTAGCCACCGACCGCCGTCGCCCTGCGCGACAAGCGTGCATCGCGAGCAAGCAGCGCCCGCGAGGGCCGACCTTCGGTCTTTCCGGCGCTCCTGGCGTTCCTGGCGTTCGCGGCCTGTCCAGCCGCCCCGGTCCGCACGGCCGTCCCGCTTCACGGCCGCCCTGCCCCTGAACTAAGACCCCTGACGGGGCGAGGCCTCTCGCTCCAGCGGGGCCATGGCCCGGCGCGGCGTGTCCGCGTCGCCCGGTGCGCCGTCCATGCGGCGCTCCGGCGCGCTGGTGTCGACGACGTCGGCGATCTCCCTACTTGCGGGATGGCCCCCTGCAACGAGAGCGTCTCCCGCCGACTGGCCGTCGGACGAAGGCTGATCCGACGAGGCGTCCCCATGCACGGCGTCGGCGCACGCGCCGTGCGGCGCGGCGGGAGCCACCGACTTTGACGATGGCGCTCGCACCGGCGCGCGAGAGGCTTTCAGATTCAGCGCGATCAACGACTCGCGGGAGCAGATGCGCCGGTACAGGTCGAACACCCGTGCCTCCAGCTCGGCCGGACTGCTGCAGACCCGGGCGCCGATCAATCGGGCGCGGTAGTTGTACATCTGCTCCCGCACGCAGATCGACCAGGATCGTCCGGGCTCCTGCGGCTCCAGCCGACTGCATCGCAGGATGCGCAGCCATCCCGTCAGCACCTGATACGGCAAGCCGCTCATCACATCGACCAGGGTGCCCGAACTGGCGCTGCTGGCATAGATGCGATGCAGCATCAGCAGCCGGATCACCAGCGCCGGATCCGTGGCGGCGACCATGGACAGCGCATCCGGCGCCGCGCCATGTTCAGCCATCCGGTGCACCCGCCCCAAGGTCTTGTGATCGCAGCCCGGCAGCGCCCGCGCGCACTCCTGCTGTTCGGGAAGCACCAGGTGCCCCTGGAAATACTGCACGCCCAGGCGCCGCAGCCGCAGATAGTCGACCGGCTCCGCCAGCCGGTCCGCGATCACGCGCAGGCCAGCCGTGCGGGCACAGCCCAGCAACTCCGGCCAGGTGTTGACGGGGCTTTGGGCGACGTCGATCTTCGCGTAGGTCGCGAACGGCGCCCAGGCCCAGCGCGGGTCGTCCAGCCGGTGCAGGTCGGCCAGCGCGAAACGGTAGCCACGCGCATGCAGCTGGGCGATGCGCCGGGTGACGTCGTCGTGCACCGGCAACGCGCCCGGCAACTGGATCACGCCCAGCGACGCGCACACGGTGTCGGCGATGGACGTCAGCAAGGTCGCGCGGTCGAGCGTGACGAACAGCCGTCCGGGGGAGCGGTAGCTGAGCCCCCCGTCCAGCAAGGCATGGCTGAGCGCCAGGCAGGTGGTGTGAAGGCTGGGGGCCGCGGCTTCATGGGCTTCCGCAGCGTCACGGCAGTCGCGGCCATCACGGCAATCCCGGGCTTCACGACAATCCCGGGCCTCACGGCAGTCGCGGACCTCCCGGCCATCGCGACCCCGGCGAGCATTTCGTGGCTCCTGGGCGGTCGTCTCGGGCCATCGGAAGCTGAGCTCATGGCCCATCGGCTCCACCGACCCATCGACGATCGGTTGACGGACGAATCGCACCCAGTCGAGGTCATCGACATAGACACGGCGGGACGACGAGGCGGCAGGACGGGCGGAGCGTTGCTCGGGAGACATGTCGGCGCGGTGAGGATCGAGGCGGCGGGAACGCCATCGACCGATCAGGAGTCACGGTGAGCCAACGAGTATTCCGAGATTCGATGCCCGGAACGATGGCTCAAGCCAGTGAGGTCGCGGGGGTCTCCCACTGCGACCGGTGGCCGGCCGACTCGTTTGTTGGGAAGTCTCCCTCGGACGGTGGAGGCTCTCCCCCCACGAGCGGCAGCCACAGGCGGGTGCGCGCGCCCTCGGGCGTGCGCTCGAACTGGTAGCACGCGCCGAGCTGCACCGCCCGACGCCGCATGCCCTGCAGTCCGCGCCCGCCCGACAGGGGCGAGGCCGACGCTTGGCGGGGGGAGGCGGTGGACGATCCTGGCGGCATCACCGCCCCCGTTGGGGCAGACGGAGGATGTGAGGTCGCCATCGAGGATGTCGCCCCCACTGATCGCGACCCCAGCAGCGTTGGCAATGGGGCCGCAGCATCACCGCGCCCGTTGTCATCAATGCAGAGCAGCAGTTGCGCACCGGTCTGGAGGTCGGCCTCCCGCACCTCCAGGCGAATCGTCAACCGGGTGGCGCGGGCGTACTTCACCGTGTTGGCCACCGACTCTTCCACGATGCGCATCACCTGTTTGGTCCGGTCGCCGAGCAGGACGACTTCCGCCTCGTCGGAGAGCTCGAACTCGATCTGGAAATCGGCCGCGCTGAGCGACTCATCCAGATCGGTGCAGTAGGTGAAGAGCACCTCTTGCAGCGAGCGATGCTCCTGCGGCGCGCTGACCGAAATGATCTCGCGGATGTCGGTCAACGCCTCCAGCAGCCGGGTTTCCAGTTGCTCATGATTGATCTGCCGATCGCGCACGCTGAACAGCGTCGTCACCAGTTTGGACCCGATGCCGTCGTGCAGGTCGCGGTAGATGCGATCACGCTCGGCCTGCGCGGCGACTTCGTTTTCCATCTCGCGCTGGCGGTTGTAGCTGACCCGCAGCTCGCGTTCGCGCTGCTGCAGGGTGTCGGCCAGGATCAGGTTGGCATCGCGGATGCGGGCCACGTTGGCCTGGAACTGGCCGAGCAGAATCCGCGCCACCACGAACAGCAGCAAGGGCACGCTGAGATGGCTGAGGAACATCGGCGTGGCCAGCAGATGCGACAAATTCCATCCGGAGCCACCGCCATCGAGCAGGAGGAAATCCTGTCGGACATTGTGGTCGTGCAGCGCAAACACCTGCGCCAGCAGCGATTGCGCCAGCAGGGACACCGAGGCGCGACTGCGATGCCGCACCACATGCCGCACCAGCTTCGAGCAGGCATACAGATGCAGCATCAGCAACGCAGGCAGCCAGATCATGTCCAGCCAATGGCGCCCGCTCACGCCCAGCCACGGATACAGCACCGGCGCGGCGGCCGCCGTGGCGAACAGCAACCATCGGCCGCCCGGCGACATCGGCTGCTTGATGAACGCGAAGATGAAGAAGGTCAGCACCGTGACCAAGGCCCCGATGCAGGCGTACTGGGCCCACATCCAGGCATCGATGAAGCCCACCGGCACACGCGGCAGCAACACCAGGGTGAACAGCACCGACCAGATCACCGTGGTGGCACCGGCGTGACCAAAAATCGAGCCGTCGCGGCGATTGGCCAGCCAGGCGCCGAGCAAGAACATCCCAGCCAGCAGGCAGAACACGTTGGACGCATTGGCCAGCGAGGATCCGATGAACTGGATCAACTCGGTCACCACGGTCACGCTGCTGGCGTTGCCCACATAGATCGGCGGGATCAGGACACGCGAATCCCAGGTGGTGGATTCGATGGTGACGATGTTCGGGCCGTCGCTGCGCAGCAGCCGCTTGGCCAGCGGCGCGGCCAGGGGGCGGAACCATTTGTAGCGGGTGTCGGCGTCGGACTTCGGCAATCCCGCGATCCACACGCCATTCAAGTAAATGTCCATGCCGTCGTGCGCCTGGCTGATCAGCAGGCTGCGGTTGGGCGCGCGGTCGGTCGAATCTGCGTCCGACTTGACGCCGGACAGCGCCGCCAGCGGCGGATCGATCTGCAGCTGATAGCGAGTCCGCTTCAGGCCGGGCACGTTCGCCAGCTCGTGGGAGAACGGCAGCACCACCCGCGGGAACATCGCCAGCGGCTCGCCCGGCAGACGCGGCGTCTCCGGTCCATACGCGTCGCCCCGCAACGGGTCTCGGACGATTTCCAGACGGCCCGCGCTGTGCACCGGCAGGATGTCCTTGACCATCCAGCCGGCCGCCGTGAGGGGCACGGCCACGATCAACAGCGTCAGCCAGAAAAATACCGACATGAGCGACGCGCGCCCTCTGGAAGTTCTAGTCATCGATCAATCCATGAACACGTGCGGCGTTGGCGGCCATCGCACGGGACTTCACGCCCAGCTTTCGATAGATGGAGCGCAGGTGTTGATTGACGGTGTGATGCGAGATCGACAGCCGCTGTCCGATCTCCACAATGGGCAGGCCTTCCACCAGATGGCGCAGCACCTCCCACTCCCGATCGCCCAAGCCCAGGTCTTGCAGGACCCGCTTGCGGTCCACCGTGGGACGGACGTTGTTCTCGAGCGCATTGACCCGGTCCAGGATGAGCTGGGCCACCGCCGGGCTCAACGGCGCCTGGCCGTTGTGCGCGCTGACCAGCTTGTCCACCAGCGACGGCTGGATTTCTTCTTTCAGCAGATAGCCGATCGCGCCGGCCCGCAGGCTGCGCATCACATGCTTGGCGTCGCCGAAAGTGCTCAGCACCACGCAGCGCGCTTCGGGACATTTGTCCCGGATCAAACGGATCAGGTCGATGCCGTCGACATCCGGCAGGCCCAGATCGATCAGGTATAGATCCGCCCGGTTGGCCAGGATCGCGGCCAGCGCTTCGGTGCGGTTCTTGGCCACCGCCGCCACCCGGCAGAAACTGCTGGCGGCGAGGATCTCCACGATGCGTTTGAGGATGGCGGAATCGTCCTCCACGATGGCCACGGCAATGCTCATGCGGGTACTCCTATCAGTCTTTCTTGTTGGCCGGAAAAAGCGTGGGGCTTAGTTTCGCGACCAGGTAAAAACCGACAAGCACACAAGCAAGTAAAGCGATCGCCCCTCAGGCGACGAGCGTCAACCGCATCAAATGGTGGGGTCCTGACTTCAACCGGTGGGAGTCACGACCGATCTACGGCGGTGCATCGCCCTCGGCGTCCGGCGGACCGTCGTCCAGCAGCAAAGCAGCCACGCACGAGACCGCCAGCAGCAGCCCCGCGCAAAGAAACAAGTAGCCTAAAGGTGCCAGCATGAATACATCGCCATCCACCTGCCAGTCCTGCAACGCAGTCATCAGCAAGCCGGCCAGGGTCAACCCGCAGGACACGACAACCATCCGTTTCATCACCACTCCATTCCCTGCGCTCACCTGAGGGGCAACCGTCTGCCGACCAGGGTCTTCAGCGCAGGGGACCTCGTGATGAGCAGTCCCCCAAGCTGAAACGCCGCCAGGCCCGACAGATCGAGACGGCGGCGTGAGCGTGGCGCCGTCCCCCATCAGGACAGCACTCTAACCAAAGAAGTGATAAAACTGATAACCCCTCGCTAGCACCTCTGCGATTTGTCAGCCTCGACGAGTCAGCTGCAGCCCCTGCGTGAGTTATTTCTCCCTCGGGAGCCGGTGAGCCGCCGGTCAATCCATCACCAGACCGGCGCTGATGAGACCGCGTTCCATCGCGATGCTGGCCGCTTCGGTGCGGGTTTGCGCATCGAGTTTGCTGAGGATCGCCTTCATGTGCGCCTTGACCGTGCCGGCGGAAATGCGCAGCGAGAGCGCCACGCCCTTGTTGCTTTGCCCGCGCGCCACCAGCCCCAACACCTGCTGCTCGCGATCGGTCAGCGTGGTGCGGGCCATGCTGGCGGCGATGCGCTGCGCGGCCATCGCGCTCAGGTAACGCGATCCGCGCGCCAGTTGGCGCACGCCCGAGACCAGATCCTGCAGGTTGCAGCCCAGTTCCAGATAGCCCTCGACGCCGGCCTCCAGCGCGGAGCGCACCTCGTGCTCCCGGTCATTCGACGTCACCACCAGCACCTTGGGCGCCTGCGCATGGCGCTCCCGCGGCGTGACCCGGGTCGCCGCCAGATGCAGGCCCCGTTCATAGTCGGCGACCACGATGTGCGGCACCGGCAAGCCCGCGCCCTGCCCGCCGCCCGACGGGAAGCCGGGCGCGGTCGAGCCGCGCGATGGCGGATCGATCACCTCGATGTCCACCTGTTGCGACAGGACCGTGCTCAAGCCGACCGCGACCAGCGGGTCCCGGTGGGCGACGCTGACCTGGATGCGTGGGGTTGGCCAATTCATCATGGTGACACTCCAATCATTACTCCCATGGCGAGATGGTCGCGACATCCGTCACGCTCGGCGAGTGATGACTTGTGAAGGCTTGTGTAGCCAGTGCCAGAGCGGCAGCCTCCCCAATCGGGGGATACGGGGCGCGCGCGGTCACGCCCGGCCTCGTCCGGCGAACGGATCGCGTCGCGTCCTGCCGCTGCGGTAGCGACGACCTCCCCATTGGGGAGATCACGCGCGATCGACCGGCGCGCAGACTGCGGAGCCTGTTGCTTCACCCATCCCAGAGAGGAAACACCATGGCCATCATCGCCACTGCCGCGCCGGGCGCCGGCTTGCTGACCCCCGTCGATCACACCCTGATCCTGATCGACTTCCAGTCGCAGATGTCCTTCGCCACCAAATCGATCGACGCCGTCGAGCTGCGCAACAACGCGGCCCTGATCTCCAACGCCGCCGCCGGCTTCAAGGTGCCGACCATCCTGACCACCGTGGCCGAGAAGAGCTTCTCCGGTCCGATGTACGAGGAAATCACCTCGGCCTTCCCCGGCCAGGAACTGATCGACCGCACCTCGATGAACACCTGGGAAGACGTCAATGTCATCAAGGTGGTCAATGCGATCGGCAAGTCGCGTGTCGTGCTGGCGGGCCTGTGGACCTCGGTCTGCATCGTCGGACCGGCGCTGTCGGCGCTGGAGCAGGGTTTCGAGGTCTACGTGATCACCGACGCCTGCGGCGATGTGTCGACCGAAGCGCATGAGCGCGCGGTCGCACGCATGGTGCAGGCCGGCGCGCGTCCGATGACCTCGCTGCAATACCTGCTCGAACTGCAGCGTGACTGGGCCCGCGGCGAGACCTATGAACTGACCACCGGCATCGCCAAGAAGCTGGGCGGCGCCTATGGTCTGGGCATCACCTACGCCAAGTCGATGTTCAACGCCCACGAGGGCTGAGGTCTGGCCTCGCGCTGACGGCGACCCGCATTCGCGCGACCCTGATCGCGCGAATGCGGCGGTCGCCGCGGCCTGATCTCCGATCGCCGATCTGCCATCTGTGATTTGCGATCTCCGATCTCCGACTGGTCGGGCGCCCGATGGCCGCAGGCCGCGAGGCGCCTCTCAACCTGTACTCGCGATGAAACCCTATCTCGTGTCGCTGGCCGTCGGCCTGCTGGTGGGCGTGATCTACGCCCTGTTCAATGTGCGCTCGCCCGCGCCGCCGGTGATTGCGCTGGTCGGCCTGCTGGGCATCCTCGTCGGAGAGCAGTTGCCGCCGCTGGTCAAGAAAATGGTGCAACGCGATGCCGCCAGCGAGGTCTCCTGGCTGACCCATCAGGTCAAGCCGCACATGTTCGGCGAGTTGCCGAAATGCGCTCAAGTCCAGGCCCGCGGCCCGCAGGACGCCTCCTTTCAACGCGCGAACGACGCATCCTCAGCAGCCACCTCATCCGTGAGCACCGCGCCCGCCGCGTCAGCCTCGACCGCATCGACCGCCGCCGCCAGCGCGGCCGCGCCCCACCCTTCGGAGACCCGCCATGTCTGACCTCAACGCCCGCGCCTCTGACACGGCGGCCTCGCCCTACGCCGACCTGATCCTGCACCGCGGCCTGTTCACCACGCTGAACCGGGCCCAGCCGACCGCGCAGGCGGTGGCGATCAAGGACGGCCGCTTCCTGAAAGTCGGTCACGACCAGGAAGTCATGGCCCTGCGCGGCCCGAACACCCAGGTCATCGACGTGCGCGGCAAGCGGGTGCTGCCCGGCTTGATCGACAACCATCTCCACATCATCCGTGGCGGCCTGAACTTCAACATGGAGCTGCGCTGGGACGGCGTGAAGTCGCTGGCCGATGCGATGGCAATGCTCAAGCGCCAGGTCGATGTCACCCCAGCGCCGCAATGGGTGCGGGTGGTGGGCGGCTTCACCGAACATCAATTCGCCGAGAAGCGCCTGCCCACGCTGGACGAGCTCAATGCCGTCGCGCCGGACACGCCGGTCTTCATCCTGCATCTGTATGACCGCGCGCTGCTGAATGCCGCCGCCTTGCGCGCGGTCGGCTACACCAAGGACACCCCCGAGCCACCCGGCGGACAGATCGCCCGCGATGCGCAAGGCAATCCGACCGGCCTGCTGCTGGCCAAGCCGAATGCGGCGATCCTTTACGCCACGCTGGCCAAGGGTCCCAAGCTGCCGCTGGACTACCAGGTCAACAGCACCCGGCTGTTCATGCGCGAGCTCAACCGCCTGGGCGTGACCGGCGCCATCGATGCGGGCGGCGGCTTCCAGAACTATCCGGAGGATTACGAGGTCATCGAGCAGCTGTCCCGCGACGGCCTGCTGACCATCCGCCTGGCCTACAACCTGTTCACCCAGAAGGCCAAGCAGGAGAAGGATGACTTCCTGCGCTGGACCCAGCACTCCCAATACAAACAGGGCGACGACTATTTCCGCCACAACGGCGCCGGTGAGATGCTGGTCTTCTCCGCCGCTGATTTCGAAGACTTCCGCCAGCCGCGTCCCGACATGGGTCCGGAGATGGAAGAGGACCTCGACCAGGTGGTGCGCATCCTGGCCGAAAACCGCTGGCCCTGGCGCATGCATGCGACCTATGACGAAACCATCAGCCGCGCGCTGGATGTGTTCGAGCGGGTCAACCAGGACATCCCGCTGGCCGGCCTGAACTGGTTCTTCGACCATGCGGAGACGATCTCCGAACGCTCGATGGACCGCATCGCGGCCCTGGGGGGCGGCGTGGCGGTGCAGCACCGCATGGCCTATCAGGGCGAATACTTCGTCGAGCGCTACGGACCGGGCGCCGCCGAAGCCACGCCGCCGGTGCGCAAGATGCTCGACAAGGGCTTGAAGGTGTCGGCGGGCACCGATGCGACGCGGGTCGCGTCCTACAACCCGTGGGTGTCGTTGTCCTGGCTGATCACCGGCAAGACCGTCGGCGGCCTGCAGCTCACGCCGCAGCGCAACTGTCTGGATCGGGAACAGGCGCTGCGCCTCTGGACCGAGAACGTGACCTGGTTCAGCAACGAAGAGGGCAAGAAGGGCCGCATCGAGGTCGGCCAGCTGGCCGATCTCGTGGTGCCGGATCGCGACTTCTTCGCCTGCGCCGAAAGCGAGATCGCCGACACCAGCGCGCTGCTGACGGTGGTCGGGGGCAAGGTGGTGTGGGGCGCGGGCGAATTCCGCGACCACGACCAGACCGCCCCGCCGCTGCCCCTGCCCGACTGGTCGCCGGTGCGGCGCTTCGGCGGCTACGGCGGCTGGGGCGATCAGGAAGGCCGCCCGCTGCAGGCCGCCCTGCAGCGCAGCGCCTGTGACTGCGCGACGGCCTGCGGCGTGCATCAGCATCAGCATGCGCGCGCCTGGGCCAGCAACGCGCCGGTGTCCGATCTCAAGAGCTTCTGGGGCGCGCTCGGCTGCGCGTGCTGGGCGGTATGAGCACGACCTCGCCCACGTCGTCCGGGTCGTCCGTCGCGTCCGGCTCGTCCGGCTCGTCCGGTTTGCTGCGGCACGATCCCGCCGGATCATCACGCGCCGTCCACGGGCTGTCGCCCGGCCTTCGCGTCGCCCGATGGATCGCGCTCATGTTGCTCTGCGCGGCCTATCTGCAGGGCGGATTGGTCAAGCTGTTCGACTTCCCTGGCGCCGTGGGCGAGATGCAGCATTTCGGCCTCTCGCCCGCGCCCTGGTTCGCGGTCGGCGTGATCGTCCTGGAGCTGGGCGCCTCAGCGCTCATCCTGACCGGACGGGCGCGCTGGTTGGGGGCGCTGCTGCTGGCGCTGTTCACCGCGGCGGCGACCTTCATGGCCAACCGCTATTGGGAAGCGGACGGCCATGAGCGCTTCATGCTGATGAACAGCTTCTTCGAACACTGGGGCCTGGTCGGCGGGTTCCTGCTGGTGGCCTGGATGGACAGGCGGGAGCCGCGCGTCGCGTGACACGATCCAGCGGCAGACCGGGCGGGCGGCGCGGCGCCGGGCCCCCTCGTCGGTCGACGGCGGTGGCCCCGCCTCGCGCGACGAGCGCCCTCGCCTCACCCGGGCCGACCGTGGCGCACCGCATCGAGTTGCCCCATCTGTCCGGACGGCCTGCGGTGTTCGGCGCCTGGCTGGCCTTGGCTGCGGAACCTCGCGCGCCGGGGGTGGTCGTCGTGCCGGAAGCGCTCGGTCGGGACGAGGATCTCGCGGTGCAGTGCCAGCACTGGGCTTCGCAAGGCTTTCACGCCCTGGGGCCGGATCTGTCATGGCGCCTGCCCGCGACCGCGGCGAGCGCCGCGATGGCGCCCTCAGCGCCCGACGTGGACATCGATCAGGGCGTGAATGATCTGCAGATCGCCATCGACTGGCTGAGGCACCTGGACGGTCCGCCGCGCCCGGTCGGCTGCGTCGGACACGGGCTGGGCGGACTGCTGAGCGTTCGCGCCGCCGTGTACGGTCGGCTCGATGCCGCCGTGGCCTACGCGCCGCTGGGCATCGAGCGCCATCTCGACGAGATCCCCGCGCTGGCTTGTCCCGTGCTGATCCATCTGAACGAATCGGACCCGCGCCTGCCCGCCGCGACCCAGACCCGACTCGCCCGCTTGCTGTCGGCGCGCGCCGACGCGGCTTGCCACCGCTATCCGGCCCTCGCGTCGCGCCGATCCAGCGAGCCCGCGTCCGCAGCGCCCGATCCTGCGTCGGCCCACGACCACGGCGCCGCAGCGGCGACCGTCCTGGCGCAGACGCGCAGCCTCGACTTTCTGCATCGGCACCTCCGATCAGGCAACACCTGACACCGGCTTCGGATCACCCATGAGGACGGGCATCCGGACACGGTCGACACGCGGTCCGCCCCCTTCCAACCGCGAGCATCGAGGTTGAACTCGCCCCGTGAGCGCCCGACTGATCGACCGATCCGTCACGTTCATGAGGCTGCCATGTATTTCCTTCGCGACCTGCTTCAGCGTCCTCGACCGGCCGATGACGGGATGGCGAGCGACGGCGAGCGTTCGCACCGGCCGCACGCGATGGGCCTCAGCCCGATGCCGTCCCCGCTGTTCACCTCAACGCCGCTGACGGTCGACCCCTATGCCACATGGCCGCTAGACGACGCCCTGCCGTCGCACGGGTCGCGCCCTGTCAGTCCGCAACGCGACGATCGTCTGGAGCGGAACGATCTGCTCCAGCAGCTCCATGCCCGAGGCCCGCTGACGGCGGAGCAGCAACTGACGGTGCTCCGCGCCTTGCCGGCGCTCCAGGGCTGGCCCGCCGACATGGCGGTGGAGCTGCGCTCGGACGACGGCGAGGCCGCGCACTTGCGCCTGCTCCAGCCGGGCCAGCCGGGCCAGTCGGGCCGCGCCGCCACGCCGGTGGTGCTGTACCGGCATGCCGACGGTCAGATCGGCGCGGACGCCGCCGTCCCGCCATCGGAGCGTGGGCTCTTCGGCGAGTTGCTGCTCGCGCTGCTTCGGACCGAGGGCGGCTGGCAGATGCTGGGGCGACTGATCCAGTGCTCACGCTTGTCCGCCTTCCCGAAGCCGCAGGACTTCCCCCGACTGGAGGCCCAATTGCGCCAACGCGTGATCGACACCCTGGCCGACCCGCGTCCGGATGCCGGCCGTTGGCCAGCGTCGGATCGACCGCGCTCCCCGCCGGCCCGCCTCGACGGCTTGGATTGGGAGCGGCAGGCGCACGCCGCGCCCATGCGCCCACCGCTTGAGGCGACGCTGTCTCCCCTGCGGGATCGATCGCCGATTCGGACCTGGACCTCCCCGACGGGGGCATCGACCGGAGCGCCCTTCGAGCTGCCAGGGTTCGGCGGCCCGCCGCAGCGGGATCAGGCCATCGACCACGCCCAGCGGCCCGGCGCGCCATGGTCCGGCTTCCTCAACCCCGCCCCGCAGCCCGCGATCTCCCCGTCGTTCGAGTTGACCGGCCTGTCGTCGGCCTCGACCCTGCCGAGGCCCCTGCCGCAGACCCTGCCGGGCCCGTCGCCTCATCAACTGCAGAAACAGTTGCAGGCACAGCAACAGCAACTGCACGAGCTGTTCAGGCGCCAGGCCGACATGCAGGCACAGCTTGACGGGCACGCGCAGGCGCTGTCAGCGATCCGGGTCCCGTTGGGCGAGTCGGTGTCGACGACGGCGTCCTCCGCCTTCACGCCCGTCACCGTCGTGCGAGGCCCGGGGCCAGCGCCCGCGCGGGACCCGCAGGCGCCGGGGTCCAGTGCGATCCCGGCGGCGGCGCTGTGCGATCCGCCCCCGCCCGCCGCACGTCGACTGGCGCTGCAGATCGAGCTCGGCGCCTGGTCCGTTGAACAAGCGGATGTGGTGCACCGGCTGTTGATGATGGCGCCGTCCTGGCCGCGCGTTCCCCTGCGCGTCGACTTCAGGGATGACGAGCCCGTCGAGATGAATTTCGCACGCAGCGGCTGGACCGCCGCCGAGGACGGCAGTCCTACGATGGTGACGCTCACCTACGACATGCGAGCGAACCGCTATCTGCGGCGGGGCCGCCCGATCCGGAACGATCCCGACCATACAGACGTCAGCACCGGCGCGAATCGCTTCTTCGACGCGCTGATGTACTCGGCGCCGTCGGAGGTCATCAACGGGATCGTGGTTCCCTTCGGACGAGGACCCGCTCTGCGCACCAGCAGCATCCGCCGCGAGCTCGCGGCATGCCAGCTTCGCCACGAGGTTTATGCCCTGGCGCGCACGCCCGCCTTCCAACACGCCCTGTGCGACTCCGCTGACGGCACGATGCACAATTTCAGCGGGATCTATTCGCCTGCTCCGGGCGTGAACACCGTCCCCCCGTCCGCGCCGGCAACGGAGGCGGCGGAGGCGATCACCAGCGGCCCGACACGCGCATCGCTGGGCTGAGGACTCCCGCCGCCGCCGGCCGACCCGCCCGACCATGCTCGCCGCCCTCCAACTGATCCACCAGGTCCGGCATCAGCAGCTCGCCGAGCGTGATGCGGCGGTGTCAGCGCCGATGAGCGCCGAGGATCGGTCCGAGATCGCCGCCCTGCTGGGCTGGCTGACCAGCTGGCAACCGCTGCCACCGCCAGCGGAGCTGGCCGTGGTCGCGCTCCTTCCGAGCCTGTCCGGATGGCCGAACGGATTGCAGATCCAGCTCCTCCGAGACCCGCCCCACGCCAGTCAATTCCTGTTCGGCACTCCCGCCCTGACAGGCGCGACAGCGCCGCCGCTCCTGGTCCGGCAACACGCACTGCCGGCTGACCGCTGGCTGCTTGGCCAGTCCGGCCAGGCGACGCATTGGTATGACGTGGGCCTCACCCCGGTGTTCACCGCGTTGCGCGAAGGCCTGGATCAGCACCCCCAAGGCTGGCTCGTGCTGGCGCAACTGCTGCAATCATCCGCGCTGAAGCCGCCGCCGCGCGACCCGCACAGCAACCGGGCGCTCGAGCAGCAATTGCGACAACAGGTGACGGCCTTCCTGCAGAAGCTTTGCATCGCCGACGCCGCCGCTGTCGCACCCCATCCGCGCCATCCGCTCGACCCGCCTGCCGACCCCGCCCACCTCGGCCTCACGGCGACGCCGACTCAACATCCGATCCCGCGAGAGCGCCTCCAGCCACCGACATGGCCGACCGAATCGCCTGCCTCTGACCGCGCGCGCATCCCTCAGCGGAATCCAGGCGAGCGCTCAACGACTCGGGCCAAGCGATCGCAACGGACCAGGGCCACGGCAACGCGCCTTTCCGAAACCTGCCCCGCTGAAGCCCCCCTGCAGCATGGCGGAGCCGCCGTCTCTACGACGCAGGTCGCCGCCCTGGCCCGCCCGCGCGGTCAACCACGCGACGTCGCAACCCAGACCTCGGGCTTGCCGCCTCCGGAGCGGCATGTGTCATCCATCTCCGTCTGGCTCACCTCCGCCAGCCACGGGCGTGTACGGATCTCGGCCCGCACGATCGGGCCCGAAGTGATGGCGACCGTCAGTGACCCGCAGGCTGTCACCGCGCTGTGGTCCCGCCAGGCCGGCGCCGTGGTCCCCGACGACACCCAGCCGCCTCGCCAAGCCGACGCTGTGGCGCCCGACGCTCGACCGCCAACGCCTGCGTTCTCGACGATCGGGACGATCGGCGCCCCGCCGGAAACAGACCCAAGCGACACCCCTGCATTGGACGACGATGAGCTCTGGCGACACAGAGACGACCTGATCGATTATTGGATCGCCGAGAGCAACGCGGGATGGCCTGGCGACGTGCTGGAGCTCGTGGAGAGGCCACTGGAAGCGGGGTTGGAGATGGGGCTGGCCATGCCGATCGAGGACGCGGACACCGCCGCCCGTCCCGCGACGGCGCGGGACGGCGGCCTCCGCCAGGATCAGGCGCCGGGGCCCGCCAGCGCGATCAGTGCACCACCCGACCGAAGCTGAAGTCGGAGCCGGTCACGCTGACCGGGATCACGTCCTTCGGACCGAACCGGCCCTGCAGGATCAGCTTGGACAGCGGGTTCTCGATGCGCTGCTGGATGGCGCGCTTGAGCGGCCGGGCGCCGAACACCGGGTCGAAGCCGACCTTCGCCAGTTCCTCCAGCGCATCCTCGCCCACGTCGAGCTTCATCTCCAGCTTCTCCAGACGCTGCTCCAGCTGGCGAAGCTGGATGCGGGCGATCGACTTGATGTGCTCGGCGCCCAGCGCATGGAAGATCACCGTCTCGTCGATGCGGTTGAGGAACTCCGGCCGGAAATGCGCCTTCACCTCATCCCAGACCGCCGCGCGCACCACCGATTCCGGCTCGCCCTGCAGGGCCATGATGTGCTGCGAGCCTAGGTTGGACGTCATCACGATCACGCAGTTCTTGAAGTCGACGGTACGGCCCTGGCCATCGGTCAGGCGGCCATCGTCCAGCACCTGCAGCAGCACGTTGAAGACATCCGGATGGGCTTTCTCGACCTCGTCGAGCAGCAGCACGCTGTAAGGCTTGCGGCGCACCGCTTCCGTCAGATAGCCGCCTTCGTCATAGCCGACATAGCCTGGAGGCGCGCCGATCAGCCGGCTGACCGAATGCTTCTCCATGAACTCGCTCATGTCGATGCGCACCATGTGGTCTTCGCTGTCGAACAGGAAGCCGGCCAGCGCCTTGCACAGCTCGGTCTTGCCCACGCCCGTGGGTCCGAGGAACAGGAAGCTGCCCAGCGGCCGGTTTGGATCGGACAGCCCGGCGCGTGAGCGACGGATCGCATCCGCCACCGCGACGATGGCCTCCTCCTGGCCCACCACCCGCTCATGCAGCTTGGTTTCCATTTGCAGGAGCTTGTCGCGCTCGCCTTGCATCAGCTTGCTGACCGGAATGCCGGTCGCGCGCGAGACGACCTCGGCGATTTCCTCGGCACCGACCATGGTGCGCAGCAGTTGCGGCACGGTCTTGTCCTTGGCCTTGCCGGTCTCCTTGGCCTGGGCTTCGCTCAGGCGCTTTTCCAGTTCCGGCAGTTGGCCGTACTGCAGCTCCGCCACGCGGTTGAAATCGCCCTTGCGCTTGAGCTCCTCGATCTGGAACTTGATGCGGTCGATCTCTTCCTTCACATGCGCGGAGCCCTGCGCCTGCGCCTTCTCGGCGGTCCAGATCTCTTCCAGGTCGTTGTATTCGCGCTGGAGCTTCAGCAGCTCTTCCTCGATCAGGCCGAAGCGGCGCTGCGAGCCCTCATCGGTTTCCTTGCGCACCGCTTCCCGCTCGATCTTGAGCTGGATCATGCGGCGGTCGAGCCGGTCCATCGCCTCGGGCTTGGAGTCGATCTCGATCTTGATCTTGGCGGCCGCCTCGTCGATCAGGTCGATCGCCTTGTCCGGCAGGAAGCGGTCGGTGATGTAGCGATGGCTGAGTTCGGCCGCGGCGACGATGGCCGGGTCGGTGATCTCCACGCCGTGGTGGACCTCGTACTTCTCCTGCAGACCGCGCAGGATGGCGATGGTGGCTTCCACCGTCGGCTCATCGACCAGCACCTTCTGGAAGCGGCGCTCCAGCGCGGCGTCCTTCTCGACGTACTTGCGGTATTCGTCCAGCGTGGTGGCGCCGATGCAGTGCAGCTCGCCGCGAGCCAGGGCCGGCTTGAGCATGTTGCCGGCGTCGATCGCGCCTTCGGCCTTGCCGGCGCCGACCATGGTGTGGATTTCGTCGATGAACAGGATGATGCGGCCTTCGTCGGCGGCCACTTCCTTGAGCACCGACTTCAGGCGCTCCTCGAATTCACCGCGGAACTTGGCGCCGGCCAGCAGGCCCGCCATGTCCAGCACCAGGACGCGCTTGTCCTTGAGGGATTCCGGCACCTCGCCGTTGACGATGCGCTGGGCCAGGCCTTCGACGATCGCCGTCTTGCCCACGCCCGGCTCGCCGATCAGCACCGGGTTGTTCTTCGAGCGGCGCTGCAGCACCTGGATGGCGCGGCGGATTTCATCGTCGCGGCCGATCACCGGATCCAGCTTGCCGGCGCGGGCGCGCTCGGTCAGGTCCAGGGTGTATTTCTTGAGCGCTTCGCGCTGGCCCTCTGATTCCTGGCTGTCGACCTTCTGGCCGCCGCGCACCGCCTCGATGGCGGTTTCCAGCGCCTTGCGGGTCAGGCCATGGCCGCGCACGATGCCGGCCAGGTCGGTCTTGGCATCCGCCAGCGCCAGCAGGAACATCTCGCTGGCGATGAAATGATCGCCGCGCTTGGAGGCTTCCTTTTCCGCCGTCTGCAGCAGGCCGATCAGGTCGCGGCCGGGCTGGACCTGCTGGCCCTCGCCCTGCACCTGCGGCAGGCCGGACAGGATGCCGTCCACCGCCGCCTTCAGCGCCGGCAGCTTCACCCCGGCGCGCTCGAGCAGCGCCTTGGGGCCGTCGTCCTGGGCCAGCATCGCGCCCAGCACATGGACCGGCTCGATGTAGGGGTTGTCTCGGGTCACGGCCAGGCTTTGGGCCTCGGCCAGGGCTTCCTGAAAGCGGGTGGTGAGCTTGTCGACTCGCATGGTGTGTGAACCTCCGTTGCCGACTCAAGTGGGACTGTGTCCCCCTATTTCAAGGGTTCGCTGGAGGCTCGGCAAGTCACGGACCTGTCACTGAAATCCTGGGCGGGACATGGCCGGCGTCGGCAGATGGCCCTCTGGCCGGCCGGGGTGAGACGGATGCCGGCGGTCGGAGGAGAACCGCCGCCGCATCGCCGCCGGACATGGCGCGCGATCGTCCTGCTATGACACGCGACCGCGGCCGCCGACGCGCCTGGCGTCCGCATCTGTCGCCTACTGGTGGGATGTCCCCAAACGTGCGGGCCGCAACCGGGAGACGGACTTGCCAGGGTGGCGATGCCTTAGCATGCCGACAGCCCGCTCCGCACGACCGACGTGACCCTCACGTCCGCCCGGCCGGCCTGTTTTCAGCCACCGCCTCGCCCGCGCGCCTTCACGGCGCCCCGTACCGACGACATGACCCACGCCTTCCCACAGCGCCTGCACGGCAACAGTCTGACCGCCCAGGAAATGCGGGCTTATGACTGGTCCCGCCACCCGCTGGGCACGCCGGACCAATGGCCGGCGCTGCTGCGGCACATGGTCAATTACATGCTGTCGTCGTCGGAGTCGATCTATCTGCTGTGGGGCCCGGAGCTGTTTTTCTTCTCCAACGACGGCTACCGGCCGATCCTGGGCGCCAAGACCGGGCGGGCGATCGGCACCACGCTGGGCGAGCTGTGGCCGGATGCGATCGACGCGATCCGGCCCATCATCGATCGGTCCTTCGCCGGCGAATCGACGATGCATCACCACATGCCGATCCGGATGACGCTGCGCGACGAGCCGGAAGACACTTGGTGGACCTTCTCCTTCGCGCCCATGGTGGACGACGACGGCAGCGTGCCGGGCGTGCTCTGCCACACCACCGAGACCACCCAGCATGTGCTGACCGAGCAGCGCCGCGACCTGGCCGAGTCCCGGCTGCGGGAGATCAACGACCGGCTGGAAGCCGAGGTCACCTCCCGCACCCGGGAGCGCAACCGGATCTGGCAGGTCAGCCGCGACATGCTGCTGGTGGCGGACCTCTCCGGCGTCTGGCTGAGCGTCAACCCCGCCTGGAGCGCGGCGCTGGGCTGGTCGGAAGCGGAATTGCTGGGACGGACCTCGGAATGGCTCGAGCATCCGGAAGACCGGGAGCGCACCCGGGCGGAAGTCGACAAGCTGGCGCTGGGCCAACGTACCCGCACCTTCGAAAACCGCCTGCGCACCCGTGACGGCGACTACCGGCGCCTGTCCTGGACTGCCGTGCCGGAAGATTCGGTGCTGTATTGCGTGGCCCGCGACATCACCGACGAGCATCTGCGTGAGACCGAGCTGCGCGAGCGCACCCGCATCCAGCGCGAAAGCGAAGCCCGCGCCCGCGCCTACTTCCTGACCACGCCGGAATACGTGATGCTGCTGCGCGCCGATGCCGCCGGCGAGCTCGCGATCGAGGACATCAATCCCAGCGTGGAACAGCTCATCGGCCGACCGCGGGCGGAGGTCGTCGGGGCGACCCCGCGCTCGGTGCTGCCGTCGGAGTCGGCGGCGGACCTGGAGCGTGGCGCCCGCGAATGCCTGCGCACCGGCCAGAACCAGACCTACACCGCGCGGCGCAGCTATCCGAGCCGCCAGGACATCTTCGTGGAGACGGTGATGGCGGTGGTCGAGCGGCACGCCGGCTTCGGCGGCCTGGTGCTGCTGATCGCCCGGGACCGGACCGACCAGCGCCGCGCCGAAGAACAGTTGCGGCAGTCTCAGAAGATGGAAGCGGTCGGCCAGCTGACCGGCGGCGTGGCGCACGACTTCAACAACCTGCTGTCCACCATCGGCACCTGCCTGGAGCTGGTGCGGCGCAAGGTGAAGCTGGGCGATACCGGCGATGTGCTGCGGTTTGTCGAGACGGCCGATCGCTCGGTGCAATCAGCGGCGGCGCTCACCCACCGGCTGCTGGCGTTCTCCCGCAAGCAGTCGCTGGATTTGCGGCCGGTGGATGCCAATCAGCTGGCGCGCAGCCTGGAGGACATCTTCTCCCGCACGCTCGGCGAGCAGATCGCGGTGGAGCTGCGGCTGGATGAGTCGGTCTGGCTGGCCCAGACCGATGCGAACCAGCTCGAGAACGCGCTGCTGAATCTGGCCATCAATGCTCGCGACGCGATGCCGCATGGCGGCCAGCTCACCATCGAGACCCACAACCTGCAGGTGACCGACGACCTGCTCGGCCAATCCGAGCTGGCCGAGGGCGACTATGTCGTGATCAGCGTTTCCGACAACGGCCTGGGCATGCCCAAGGACGTGATCGACCGCGCCTTCGATCCCTTCTTCACCACCAAGAACATCGGCAAGGGCACAGGCCTGGGCCTGTCGATGATCTACGGCTATGTGAAGCAGTCGGGCGGGCATGTGTCGATCTTCTCGGTGGTCGGCGAAGGCACGACGGTGAAGCTGTTCCTGCCGCGCGCCGCCGTGGCCCGCGCGGCGCCGGACGCGGAGACGCCGCCCGAGGTCGCCGCCGGCGCCGGTGAGCGCATCCTGGTGGTGGACGACAACGTCGACCTGCGCCGGCTGCTGGAGGAATCGCTGACCAGCCAGGGCTATGTGGTGACCGCCGTCGGGGATGCCCATGAAGCGATGGAGCGGCTGGATGATCAGCCGTTCGATCTGCTGATCACCGATGTCGGCCTGCCGGACCTGTCGGGCCGGCAACTGGCCGATCTGGTGCGGGATGCCCGCCCCAGCCTGCCGGTGCTGTTGATCACCGGTTATGCGAAGGAAGCCGCCGTGCGCGGCGACTTCGTGGGCGAAGGCATGGACATGCTGGCCAAGCCGTTCGCGCTGGGCACGCTGACCCAGCGATTGCAGGATCTGCTGCGACGACGCTGAGCGGGCGCGCCTCGCCGCCGTCCGTCAGCGCTTGGTCCGTGGGGCCTCATGCGACGTCGATGCCGCAGCGGCGCTGGCGCGGGGATCCTTCAGCAGGTCCATCGTCTTCACATCGACCTTGACGCCAGAGAGGCTGCGGTCCAGTTCCCCGGTGATTTCGACCCATTGCTTGTCATCGATCGGTCGACCGGCGGGAAACAGCAGGGCGTCGATCTCCACATTCACGCGTCCGCTGGCATCGGCGAAGGTGTAGTGGTCGCCTCCCTCGTGCGAGACCAGCCGACCCCGCAGGCGGACAGGCTCTTCATCCCGGCCCTGATCCATGACCTGCTTGACGGTGCGCAGCGTCAGCCGCGTCGGGCCGACGTATTGCGCATGGCTGACGCCGACGAACAGCGCACCCACCAGAGCCGCCGCATACCGGCTGACGCGCCGTCGGGACAGGGCCGGCGCCGCGACGTGGCGCGCGGTGGTCTTCCCGGGCGCCGGCGCGGCAACAGGCGCTGGCGCTGGCCATGAAGCGGTGGTGGCGACAGCGCTCGGGCTGACGCCAGGCGCGACGACCGACAGGATCCCCGCCATCGCCTGATGCCCGGCCTTCGGACCGGCCATGAGGGACGGGGTTCGCCGCGGCGCCTTCGGACGGCGGATGGCGGCTTGATCGGTCGAGTTGAAGCTCATCGGAGTCTCCTGGTGAACAAGGAGCCGATGGGTGCGGACGATCTTTGGCCGGGTTCCGACCCGTTCCGGGCTGCGCGGGCCTGCGCTGAGAACGGTCAACCTGAAGAGCGGATCGCGCTCCGACCGTGGGGGGTTCAGCCGGCCAGCAGCGCCTGCATCAGGCGCATGCCGAGCGCGGCCGCCAGCAGCGAGCCCAGCACATGGGCGACCGAATGCGTGGCGGCCATCAGCACCTCGCCGCGTTGCAGCAGGGAGAGTGACTCGCCGGAGAAGGACGAGAAAGTGGTCAGTCCGCCGAGGAAGCCGGTGACCAGCAACAGCTTGAGCAGGTCATCCGGATGGCGACCGAACCATTCCAGCGCGGTGCCGATCAGGAAGCCGCCGACCAGGTTCACCGCCAGCGTGCCGAGCGGAAATCCCGCCCATTTGGTGTTGAGCCACAGTCCTGCGCCCCAGCGGGCCAGCGCCCCGCCGGAGGCGCCCACGGACACTGCCGCCACTTGCAGCCAGTTCATACGCCGTTGCCCTCTGCCTGAATGCCCCAGCGCGCGAGCGCCTCGTCGTCGGCGACCCGGGCATCGACCCATCGGGCGCCGTCGGCGCCGTGTTCCTTCTTCCAGAACGGGGCCTGGGTTTTCAAATAGTCCATCAGGAACTCGCAGGCCTGGAACGCCTGTCCCCGATGCCGCGAGCTGACCAGCACCAGCACGATCTGATCGCGCGGCGCCAGCGCGCCCACGCGATGGATGACCCGCGCGCCGCGGATATCGAAGCGCTGCATCGCCTGGTCGACCATCGCCTCGATGGCGGACTCGGTCATGCCGGGGTAATGCTCCAGCTCCATCAGGCTGACGGGCGTGCCATCCGCGCCATCGCGCACGGTGCCGACAAAGCTGACGACTGCACCCACGCCGCCGTCATCGGCGCGCAGGGACAGGGTCTCGGCGCTGAGGTCGAAATCATCGGTCTGGATGCGGACGCGGGGCATGGCAGTCATCCGGCGATTGTGCAATGGATGGCGCGTCCGGCTGCCGCATGGCGCACGCTGAAACGCCCGGTGGCGGGGTCTTGAGAAGGCCTTGAGATCGGTCGCCAATGTCTTGCGACCGTCTTGAGATGCCGCTCGATAGCGTGGAGGTCTCTCAGCTTTGCGCGTTTCGCTGAAGGCGCGCCCGTCTATGAAACCCGTGTTGATCGTCCAGCACCAGCCTGCGCAAGGGCCGGGCTACCTGCTCCAGTGTTTGCAGTCCCGGGAGGTGCCGGTCTGTCTGATGCGCCGTGACCTGGGCGACCGGTTCCCGCTCGGGATGTCGTCCTTCAGCGGTCTGGTGGTGCTGGGCAGCGACGACAGCGTGCTGGACGACCGCCCCTGGATGGCCGCCGAGCGCGCGCTGATCGCCGACGCCCTGCGCCTGGATCGTCCGGTGCTGGGTCACTGTTTCGGCGCCCAACAGCTGGCGCGCACCCTGGGCGCCACCGTGACCCGCCAGCCGCGTCCGGACATCGGCTGGCGCGAGCTGTGGATCACCCCGGCCGCGCGGGCGAGCTTCGGCGGCCGCGACCGGCTGCTGAGCTTCAATTGGCACCATGACAGCTTTCAGATCCCGGCCGGTGCCAGGCGGACGCTGTTCGGCAGCCACTGCCTGAACAAGGGCTTCGCCATCGGGCCGCACGTCGGTTTGCAGAGCCACTTGGAGATCACCGAGGACAGCCTGCGCGCCTGGTGCGGCCACGGCCGCGACGAGCTCGCCGCGCTGCGCGGGATGCCGACCGTTCAGACGGAAGAAGAGATGCTGGCGGCGCTGCCGGAACGTCTGGCGAGGGTTCGGGTGGCGGCGGACCGGCTCTACGGCGCATGGATCGCGTCGTTGATGCGGGAAAGCGCCGGAGGGCGACGCCTCGGCGGGTAACCACGGTCAAGCCGGGGTGTCGACCCCTGGCGCGGGAGGCGAAGACCACCGCAGCGGTGGTCCGCCCTCACCCCATCAACCGATACCCCACCGCCGTCTCCGTCAACAAATACTTCGGACTTGCCGGCTCCGCCTCCAGCTTCTGGCGCAGATTGCCCATGTAGACGCGCAGATAGTGGTTCTGCTCCACATGCGCCGGGCCCCAGACCGCTTTGAGCAGTTGGCGGTGCGTGAGCACCTTGCCGGCATTGCCGATCAGGTGGCTGAGCAGGCGGTATTCGATGGGCGTGAGATGCACGTCCTCTCCGCCGCGGCGCACACGGCGCGCTGCCAGGTCGACCTCGACCTCGCCGAAGCGAAACACCGGGGCCTGCTGCTCGCTGGCACGGGACTGGCTGCGGCGCAGCGCCACCCGGACGCGCGCCATCAATTCGCCCACGCCGAACGGCTTGCTCAGGTAGTCGTCGGCGCCAAGGTCGAGCGCGGCGATCTTGTCGTCCTCGGCCGTGCGGGCCGACAGCACGATGACCGGCACCGCGGACCAGGCCCGCAAATCCTGCAGGAAATCCTGGCCATCCCCGTCCGGCAGACCCAGATCCAGGATGACGAGATCCGGCCGCCGGGTGCCGGCATCGATCAGGCCCTGGCGCAAGGTGCCGGTCTCGTGCACCAGCCAGCCCTCGGCCTCCAGCGCCTGGCGCACGAAGCGGCGGATGTTGGGCTCGTCCTCCACGATCAACGCGGTCGGTTGCGGATCGCTCACGGCGACGCCTCCAGCAAAGTCTCAGATCGATTCATCTTGCGTGCGCGGCCCCGGCCGCTCATTCGAATGGACGCATCGCGCCTCCAGGCGAGGCGCCGGTGCGCTCATCCTCATCGAAGGTCGGCACCTCCGGCGGCTCGCCCAGCGGCAGCGCCAGGCTGAAGCGCGCGCCCCCCTCGGGCGCGGCGCGCTCGGCCCAGATCCGGCCGCCATGCGCCTGCATGATGGCACGGCAGATCGCCAGCCCCAGCCCCACGCCCGGCAACGGGGACTCGCTGTGGCCACGGGTGAACTTCTCGAACAGCGCTTCCTCGCGCCCCACCGGCAGACCGGGCCCGTTGTCCTCGACCGACAGCCACATCTCGCGGCCGTGCACCCGCGCCTCGATGCGGATCTCGCTGCCCGGCGGCGTGTACTTGGCCGCGTTCTCCAGCAGATTGGCCAGCACCCGCTCGATCAAACTCGCATCCAGCTCCACCATCGGCAGGGCCGCCGGCACGTCCAGCCGGACCCGATGCCGCGTCAGCACCGGCCCCATCAGCTGCAGGCTGCTGCCGACCACTTCATCGATCGGCTGCCATTGCCGCCGCAAGGTCAGCGCACCGCTTTGCAGCCGCGCCATGTCCAGCAGGTTGTGCACCATCGCATGGATGCGCATCGATTGCTGCCGGATCGCCTCCGCCTCCTGCGCGACCTCCGCCGCCAGACCCGGCCGTTGGGCCAGGGTCTCGGCCAGACCCTGCAAGGCCGCCAACGGCGTGCGCAGGTCATGCGACAGCGCCGACAACAGCGAATTGCGCAGCCGCTCGGATTCGATCTGCAGCAGCGCACCCTGCGCCACCGCCACGTAATGCACCCGCTCCAGCGCCTGGCCCACGATGCGCGCCGCCGTGTCCAGTTGCGCCCGGCGCTCCGGCAGCCAGAGGGCGCCCGCCTCACCCGGCCGCAGCGCCAGCACCCCGCGGCTGCGCATCGGCGCACGCAGCGGCAGATAGAACCAATGGCTGCCCGGCAGCGTGTCGGTGCCCAGCCCCGCCGCCTGTTCATGGTCCAGCGCCCAGCGCGCGGTGCCGGCATCCGGCTGCTCGCTCAGCGGCCCGACCGTCGCGGCGGGCGAGGCCTGCAATTGCTCCTGCTCGTCAAGCACGAACAGCACCGCGCGACCGCCAAACTGCTGCGCCAGTTGCTGCTCCGCGATGCCCAGCACCTGCTCCACCTGCAGCGCGCCGGCCAGCTCGCGGGTCAGCTCGAACAGGCCACGCGCCCTCGCCTCCCGATCCGCCGACACCCGCGCTTCATAACGCAGGCCGGCCGTCAACTGACCGGTCACCAGACCCACCGCCAACATCACGCCGAAGGTGATCAGGTACTGCACATCACTGACCGCCAGGCTCAAGCGCGGCGCGACGAAGAAGAAATCGAACAGGGCGACGCTCAGAAAGCTGGCCAGCACCGCCGGCCCGCGCCCCCAGCGCATCGCGATGCCGACCACGCCCAGCAGGAACAGCATCACGATGTTGTCGGTGGCGATGCGATGCGACAGCGGCCAGCACAGCAGCGCCATCCCCACGCAACTGAGCGTGGTCCACAGGTAGCGCCCCGGCGCCGCCGTGACCCGCGGCCCGCCCGGCAGCGGCTTGACCCGCGCGGTCGCCGAAGCGCCGACCTGGATCAGATCCAGCTCGGGACCGGCCTGCGCCAGTTGCGCCGCCAGCGTGCGGCGGCGCCAGCGTCGGCGCGGCGACGCCGCGCGTCCCATCAGCACTTTGGAGAGGTTGTGCTCGCGCGCGTACTGCGCCAGCGTCTGCGCCGGATCCTGGCCGGGCAGCACGGCGGAGCTGGCGCCCAGGTCCTGCGCCAGCCGCACCACCCGCAAGATGCTTTCGCGCCGGGCGTCCGGCAAGCGATGCAGCGCCGGCGTCTCCACATAGACCGCATGCCAGCTCACCGCCAGTTGCTGCGCCAGCTGGGCGGCGCTGCGCACCACGCTTTCCGCATCGTCGCCGGGACCGATGGCGCACAGGATGCCGGCCTCGGTCTTCCAGACCTGCGCGATCCTTTCATTGCTGCGCCAGGCCTGGACATCCTCTTCGACCCGATCGGCGGTGCGCCGCAAAGCGAGTTCGCGCAACGCGATCAGATTGCCCTTGCGGAAGAAGTGCTGCCCCGCCCGTTCCGCCTGAGCGCCCTGGTAGACCTTGCCGGCCTTGAGCCGGCTGAGCAGCTCATCGGCCGGCGTGTCCACCAGCACCACCTCATCCGCGCGGTCGAAGAAGGTGTCCGGCAATGTCTCCTGCACCCGCACGCCGGTGATGCCGCCGACGACATCATTCAGGCTCTCCAGATGCTGGACATTGAGCGTGGTGTGCACGCTGATGCCATTGGCCAGCAGCTCCTCCACATCCTGCCAGCGCTTGGGATGACGCGACCCCGCCACATTCGAATGCGCCAGCTCGTCCACCAGGATCAGCGCGTCCGGCTGACCCTTGAGCTGCGCCAGCGCGCCGTCCAGGTCGAACTCCGACAAGGTCTGCCCGCGATACGGCAGCGACTTGAGCGCCAGGCGCGGCAGGCCCTCCAGCAAGGCCGCCGTGTCGCTGCGTCCGTGGGTTTCCACCACGCCGACCAGCGGCTCCCTGCCCTGCGTCATCGCGTGACGCGCCGCCTGCAGCATGGCGAAGGTTTTGCCCACGCCGGCCGACGCGCCGAAATAGATGCGCAAACGGCCACGCGACTCGGCCTGCGCCTGCTGGCGCAACTGCGCCAGCAAGGCATCGGGATCGGGGCGGTCGTCGGACACGGTCATCGGATCATTGTCTCTTCAGGTGAGGCCACGGCGGCCGGTCGTCGCCGGTCGCCGGTCGCCTGGCAACTCGCGGACGTGATGCCGCGCGTTCCGGGCTCAGAAGCTGCGCGACACGCTCAGCACCAGGCCGGTCTCGCCCAGCCGCTTGGCGCGTTGACCCGCCGAATCGCCGGCCTGGTAATAGGCGCGATCGGCATCGGTGCCGACGACCGCGGCCGACACCGTCAGCCCGCCCAGTTGATCGAAGGACTTGCTCAGCCCGAGCTTCCAGTCGGTATAGGACAGCTCGCCGTAGCGACGCATCCACAGATGTCCCAGATGCAGCGACGCCGTGATGCCCTGCCCCAGCTCGACCCCGTAGTTCAGGTCGAGATAGGCGCTGCCCTTCGTGGCGCCCTTCGCCGGCAGGCTGCTGAAATAGGCGTAGCTGGCGGTGTCGCTGTCGAGACCGAAATAGTCCGTCGCTGCGATCGACAGCTTGGCCGAGAACGCGCCCGCGCTCAGCCCCGCATACAGATCGACGTTGTCGTACCGGTCGCCGCTGGGCTGCCCCGGCGCGCGGTTCATGCGCGCGCCGGGATAGAGATAGGCCAGCGCGCCCAGATCGAGCGTCAGGCCCTCGCTCACCGGCAGCTTGACGCCGCCATAGACGTCCATCTCCAGCCCGGCACCGTTGTTGTAGCTGTTGCCCGAGACGTTGGAGCCCCAAGCCCCCAGATACCACCCGCTCGCATGCGTCAGATCCAGCCCCGCTTGCACCGCCGGGCGCTTCCAGGTCTGGCTGATGCCACGGAAGCGGTAATCGCTGACGAAGCCCAGGTTGCCCGTCAGGCTCAGCGCGGAGGGCGCGGCAGCGGTCGCGGCAGCCGACGGGCTGGCGGCGGCAGCGGTGTCGACATCGCCGGACGACGCCGTCTGCGCGCGGGCGGCCGTGTGAAGCTGAACGGCGCTGATGAGGAACAGGGTCAGAAGGCGAATTTTCATGATGGGAATGAGGAACAGAAGAAGTCGGCGTTGAACGCCGGAAAGCGAAGCGGGGCCGCCCGGTCGCTGCGGCGATGGCAGCGGTGGCGGGCTGTGCGCCGCCATCGGACGTGACGACGCCACCGTCGACGCGCACCGAGGGGTGGCGTCGCCCGGAACGCGGCATGGAAGGCGCCGGTCGGCGATCAGCCGGCCGAGGCGGCGGGCGCAGGCGCGGGCGCCACGGCCTTCTGGCCGGGCTCGCGGTCCAGCGCCAGATTCAGGCGCAGCACATGCACCCGAGGCTCGCCGAGCACCGCCAGATCGCGCGCTTCCGTGTGGGCCCGGATCAGCCGCTGCACCGTCTCCAGCGGCAGGCCGCGCTCACGCGCGACCCGAGCCGCCTGGTAACGCGCGGCGGCCATGCTGATGTGCGGGTCCAGCCCGCTGGCCGACGCGCTCACCAGATCGACCGGCACCGGCAGGCGGTTGTCCGGATCGGCGGCCTTGAGCGCCTCGACACGGCTTTTCACCTCGTCGACCAGCGCCGGATTCGTCGGACCCCGGTTGGAGCCGCTGGAATTGGCGCCGTTGTTGACCATCGGCCCGGTGGCCGACGGACGGCCCCAGAAGTAGCGCGGCGCGCTGAAGTTCTGGCCGATCAGCTCGGAGCCGATCAGCCGCCCGTCCCGCTCGATCAGGCTGCCGGCCGCCTGCTTCGGAAACACGAGCTGGGCCAGGCCGGTCACCGCGCCCGGGTACAGCAGGCCGGTGACGGCGCTCAGCAGCACGAAGCCGACCAGCGCCGGACGCAGCATCTGCAGCAGTTGACGGCCGGTGCCGGCGGTCGGAGATGCTGAATGCGACGACGACGACGGCGACGAAGGCAAAGACGAAGACGAAGACGAGGACGACGAAGAAGATGAAGCCGCCGACGACGGCATGCCGGAACGAATGTTCATGACGATTCCTTGAAGCGAGGGGCGCGAGGCGAAAGGCGTGTCAGGCGCGTCAGGCGCGTCTGGTCGGTCACACCAGGCCCAGCGCGGTGAGCAGCAGGTCGATGGCCTTGATGCCGATGAAGGGCACGATCAGCCCGCCCAATCCATAGACCCAGAGGTTGCGACGCAGCAGCGCGGCCGCGCCGATCGGGCGATAGGCGACGCCCTTGAGCGCCAGCGGAATCAGCACCACGATGATCAGCGCATTGAAGATGACCGCCGACAGGATGGCCGAGGACGGGCTGTGCAAGCCCATCAGGTTCAGCGCGCCCAGCTGCGGATAGACGCCGAGGAACATCGCCGGAATGATCGCGAAGTACTTCGCCACATCGTTGGCAATCGAGAAGGTCGTCAGCGAGCCGCGGGTCATCAGCAACTGCTTGCCGGTCTCGACGATCTCCAGCAGCTTGGTCGGGTTGGAATCCAGATCGACCATGTTGCCGGCCTCCTTCGCGGCTTGCGTGCCGCTGGCCATCGCCACCGCCACATCGGCCTGGGCCAGCGCCGGCGCATCATTGGTGCCGTCGCCGGTCATCGCCACCAGCCGGCCTTCGGCCTGGTAGTCGCGGATCAGCTGCAGCTTGGCTTCGGGCGTTGCCTCGGCGAGGAAATCGTCCACGCCCGCTTCCGCCGCGATGGCGGCCGCCGTCAGACGGTTATCGCCGGTGATCATCACCGTCTTGATGCCCATGCGCCGCAGTTGGGCGAAGCGCTCCTTGATGCCGCCCTTGACGATGTCCTTGAGCTCCACCACGCCCAGCACACGGGCCCGACCCTCGGCCAGATCCGCCACCACCAGCGGCGTGCTGCCGCGGCGTGCGACCTCGTCCGCGGCGCTGCTGACCTGGGCCGGCATCTCGCCGCCGTGACTTTCGACGAATCGACGGATCGCATCGACCGCGCCCTTGCGCAGTTGCCGATGCGGCGCCTCGACGCTGCCGAAGTCCACGCCGCTCATGCGGGTCTGGGCGGTGAACGGCACGAAGTGCGCCTGCAGGCTGGCCAGCTCACGTTCGCGCAGATTGAAGCGCTGCTTGGCCAGCACCACGATGCTGCGGCCTTCCGGCGTCTCGTCCGCCAGCGAGGCCATCTGCGCCGCATCGGCCAGGGCTTGCTCGCCGACCGACGGCGCCGGCAGGAATGCGCTCGCCTGACGATTGCCCAGGGTGATGGTGCCGGTCTTGTCCAGCATCAGCACGTCCACATCGCCGGCCGCTTCGACTGCGCGTCCGGAGGTCGCCACCACATTGGCCTGCATCAGCCGGCTCATGCCCGCCACGCCGATCGCCGACAGCAGGCCGCCGATCGTGGTCGGAATCAGGCAGACCAGCAGCGACACCAGCGCGGTGATCGACACCACCGTGCCGGCGCCGGCCGCCTGAACGCTGAACAGCGACATCGGCAGCAGCGTCACCGTCACCACCAGGAACACCAGCGTCAGCGCCACCAGCAGGATGCTGAGCGCGATCTCATTGGGCGTCTTCTGGCGCTGGGCGCCCTCCACCATCGCGATCATGCGGTCGAGGAAGGCTTCGCCCGGATTGACGGCGATGCGCACCACCACCCAATCCGACAGCACCCGGGTGCCGCCGGTCACGGCGGAGAAATCGCCGCCCGACTCGCGGATGACCGGCGCGGATTCGCCGGTGATGGCGCTCTCATCGACCGAGGCCACGCCTTCGATGACCTCGCCATCCAGCGGCACCAGGTCGCCGGCTTCCACCAGCACCACATGGCCCTTGCGCAGCTCGTCCGAGCTGACCGGATGCCAGGATTCGCCGTGACGCGGCTGACTCAGCTTCTTGGCCCAGGTCTTGGCCTTGAGGCCGCGCAGCGACGCCGCCTGCGCCTTGGAGCGTCCCTCCGCGAGCGCCTCGGCGAAGTTGGCGAACAGCACGGTGAACCACAGCCAGAGCGCAATCGCCAGCATGAAGCCCGGGCCTTCGCGGCCCGCCAATTGCGGTTCGGCGAAGCTGGCCAGCCACAGTCCGGTGGTGAGCAGGCTGCCCACGTACACCACGAACATCACCGGGTTGCGCCATTGCACCGCCGGTGCGAGCTTGACGAAGGACTGCACCAGCGCCGGCTTCACCAGCGCGGGGTCCCACAGCCCGCTTCGGGACGTGGACGCGGACGCGGACGTGGACGTGGATGTGGATGAATGGGACGGTGACGAGCCCGCGGAGGTCGACACCTCGCCGGTTCCCGGCAGACGGCCGGCGGACGCCGGAGCGGCGGAGGCGGCAGAACTGCCCGCCGCCGGGGTGGGCGCGGAAGAACGGTCCGCAGAAGAGGACGAACGCTTGAATTCGGTGGTCATATCAGGCTCCGGCGATCAGAGCTTCCAGAGCATCAGGTGCTCGACGAGGGGGCCGAGCGCGAGCGCCGGCACATAGTTCAGCAGGCCGACCAGTCCCACCGTGCCGATCAGCAGCACGATGAACAGCGGACCGTGGGTGGGCAAGGTGCCCTCGCCGACCGGAATGCGCTTCTTGGCGGCCAGGCTGCCGGCGATCGCCAGGACCGGCACGATCACCAGGAAGCGACCCAGCCACATCGCCAGGCCCAGCAGCGTGTTGTAGAACGGTGTGTTGGCCGACAGGCCGGCGAAGGCGCTGCCGTTGTTGTTGGCCGCGGAGGTCAGCGCATAGAGGATTTCGCTGAAGCCATGCGCGCCCGGGTTGGCGATGCCCGCGCGGCCCGCATCGATGGAGACCGCCAGCGCGGTCCCGGCCAGCACCAGGATCGGCGTGACCAGGATGGCGATCGCGCACATCTTCATGTCGTAGGGCTCGATCTTCTTGCCCAGGTACTCCGGCGTGCGGCCGATCATCAGGCCGGCGATGAACACCGCCAGGATGGCGAAGATCAGCATGCCGTACAGACCGGTGCCGACGCCGCCGAA
Organism: Burkholderiaceae bacterium; assembly: GCA_913776825.1. Taxonomy (GTDB): domain Bacteria; phylum Pseudomonadota; class Gammaproteobacteria; order Burkholderiales; family Burkholderiaceae_C; genus Roseateles. The sequence goes on along the minus strand of CAJYPV010000018.1, from coordinate 271,231 downwards.
CACCACCTCGCCCAACATCATCATGACCATCGGCACCGCGCCGCCGATCGGCGTGAACGAGTCATGCATCGCATTGACCGCGCCGCAGGAAGCCGCCGTGGTCACGACCGCGAACAAGGCGCTGGCACTGATGCCGAAGCGGGTCTCCTTGCCTTCCATGTTGCCGCCGGCCTGCAGCTCGCCGGACTGGATGTCCACGCCCTGCGCCGCGATCAGCGGATTGCCCGCCTGCTCGGCCGGCGTCGCGACCAGCACGCCGGCCAGGAACAGCACCGTCATCGCGCACAGGATGGCCGCGCCCTGACGCCGATCGCCCACCAGCTGGCCGAAGCTCAGGCACAGCGCCGCCGGGATGACGAAGATCGCCATCATCTGCAGCAGGTTGGTCAGCGGGGTCGGGTTTTCATACGGATGGGCCGAGTTGGCATTGAAGAAGCCGCCGCCATTGGTGCCCAGCATCTTGATCGCTTCCTGCGACGCGACCGGCCCCATGGCCAGCGTCTGGGTGTCGGCCCGTTGGGCGTCCATCACCGGCTGGCCTTGGGCATCGGTCACCGGCTGGCCGGCGGCGTCGACGCGGGGCGTCTGGTAGTCGGTGGCTTCCAGCGTCTGCACGCTGCGGTAGCCGTCGAAGTTCTGGATCACGCCCTGCTGCACGAACACCATCGCCAGCACGAAGGCCAGCGGCACCAACAGCCACACGGTGATGCGGCTGATGTCCACCCAGAAGTTGCCCACGTGGGCGCTCAGGCGGCTGGAGAAGCCGCGGATCAGCGCGAACACCACGGCGATGCCGGTGGCCGCGGACAGGAAGTTCTGCACCGTCAGCGCCAGCATCTGGGTGAGGTAGCTCATGGTGGACTCGCCGCCATAGCCCTGCCAGTTGGTGTTGGCGACGAAGCTGATCGCGGTGTTGAAGGCGGAGTCCGGCGACACCGCCGCCATGCCCTGCGGATTCAGCGGCAGCACGCCCTGCAGCCGTTGCAGCAGATAGACGGCCAGGACGCCGAGGAAGTTGAAGAGCAGCAGCGCCAGCGCATAGCGCTTCCAGTGCATGCCCTGGGCCGGATCGACGCCGGCGAGGCGCCACCAGGGCCGCTCCACCGCCGCCATCCAGCGGGGCAGGCGGCCCTGCGCAAGGGCGGTGACCCAGCGCGACAGCGGCCAGGCCAGCAGCAGCGTCAGGGCGAGAAAAACAATCAGTTGAAGGACAGCAAAGCTGTTCATGGCGGGCTTTCAGCGACGCGGCGTCAGAACTTCTCGGCGCGCCAGAGCGCCACCACGAGATACACGAACAGGCCGGCGCTCAGCAGGCCCGTCACCCAGTACAGGGCGTTCATGCCTGACCCTCCAGGCGATGGCTGGCGACCGCCAGCCCCACAGCCACGAAAAACAGCATCAGGCTGATGCCGAGAAACAGTGCATCCATGAGTCGAAACCCCGTGTCGTCACGGGAAGGTTTTGGGATGACTGAACTCTAGAAAGCGCCGCCTCAAGGGGCTGTAGAAGCGCGCGGGCCGGGTATCAAGATTTCATCAAGACGGGCGGACGGCACCGCCTCCAGCGCTCACGCCCAGGTCAACGACATCGCCGCGCGATCCGCGCCTCCGCATTTCCTGACGCCGCCTTCCAAATAGATGGCGGCATGCGATCCGGCTCGCCCATTTCAGCCCCCCTCAGGGGGAGCGACCGGTGTCGGCGGCTGAGAGATACTCCCGTCCGCGATCGAGCTGGATCGCTTTCCTTTTCGGAGCAGCGCCATGGGCCTGATGGACTTCATCAAGAAACAGTTCATAGACATCATCCAGTGGACGGAGGATGACAACGGCGTCCTCGCCTGGCGCTTCCCGATGCAGGACTTCGAAATCCAGTACGGCGCCTCGCTCACCGTCCGCGAATCGCAGATGGCGGTCTTCATCAATGAAGGCAAGGTGGCGGACGTCTTCGGTCCGGGCATGTACAAGCTGACCACGCAGACGCTGCCGGTCCTGACCTACCTGAAGAACTGGGACAAGCTGTTCGAGTCCCCGTTCAAGAGCGACGTCTACTTCTTCAGCACCCGCCAGCAGGTGGACCAGCGCTGGGGCACTTCCCAGCCGGTGACCATCCGCGACAAGGATTTCGGCGCGGTGCGCCTGCGCGCGTTCGGCAACTACAGCTACCGCATCGCCGACCCGAAGAAATTCCACACCGAAATCTCCGGCACCCGCGAGCGCTACACCGTCACCGAGCTGGACGGCCAGTTGCGCGGCCTGATGCTGCAGCACATCAGCGACGCGGTCGCCCAGTCGGGCATCCCGTTCCTGGACCTGGCGGCCAATCAGGTGGAATTCGCCAAGGCGCTGCGTGAAGCCACGGCGCCCGCCTTCGAGGCGCTGGGCCTGCAGCTGGAAATGGTCACGCTGCAGAACGTGTCCCTGCCCGAAGAGCTGCAGAAGATCCTCGATCAGAAGATCGGCATGGGCATGATCGGCCAGAACATGGGCCAGTTCCTGCAGTACCAGACCGCCCAGGCCATCCCCAAGCTGGCCGAAGGCGTCGGCTCCGGCGGCGGCGGTGTGGCGGGCGACGCCATGGGCCTGGGCGCCGGCCTGGCGCTGGGTCAGACGCTGGCGCAGCAGTTGCAGGCGGGCCTGGCTCCGGGCGCCACGGCGGGTGGCGCTGGCGCGCCGGCTCCGGCCAGCGCCGCCGTCACGCCGCAACCGGTCAGCCAGAGCGCCGACGAGGTGCTGTTGCTGCTGGAGAAGCTGGGCGACCTCAAGGCCAAGGGCATCCTGACCGACGAGGAATTCGCCGCCAAGAAGGCGGAGCTGCTCAAGAAGCTGAGCTGATGGGGCTGATGTGAGCTGACCGATGGGGTACCTCCCGCCGGCGCCAGGTCGCGACCTGGCCGCGCGGGGGGCTGCCCCGGTCGGTCTCCCCTCCGCGCCGAGCCAGGTCCCGGGGCATGCGCCCTCCCCCTGATCCTCGCCATCCCCATCACCCTCACCCGTTCCCGAGCACACCCGATTGGCTACTCCCTCGCCACAGCGTCGCTGGCAGGCCCATTGCCCCAATTGCGGGGCACCGGTCGAGTTCGCCTCCGCCGCCTCCGCCAGCACGGTCTGCAGTTATTGCCGCGCCACGCTGCTGCGTGAAGGCGATGCGCTGCGCAAGATCGGCACCAGCGCCGAGCTCTTCGAGGACTACTCGCCGCTCCAGTTGGGCGCGGCGGGCCAGTACGCGGGCGCCGGATTCAGCGTGGTCGGTCGGGTCCAGATGGCCTATGCCGACGGCAGCTGGAACGAATGGCATGTGCTGTTCGACAACGGCGAGGGCAGCGGGCGCAGTGGCTGGCTCTCCGAGGACAACGGCAGCTTCGTCCTGAGCTTCGAGGCGCCGCTGACCGATCGGCCGCCGCCCGTCAACCAGATCCAGGTCGCCGGCCTGCAGTTTCTGGCCGGACAGTCCTGGCAGGTGGCCTCCAAGGTCGACGCCACCATCGCCGCCGCCGAAGGCGAATTGCCGCATCCCCCGCACCTGGACGGCAGCTTCTGGGTGGTGGACCTGCGCAACACGCAGGGCGAGGTCGGCACGCTGGACTTCAGCGATCCGGCCGCGCCGACCTGGTCGGTGGGTCGATCGGTGCGCCTGGCCGATCTGTCGATGGTCGGGTTGCGCAGCGAGAGCGGCGCGACGCTGGCGTCCCGGTCCATGCCCTGCCCGCATTGCGGCGCGGCGCTCGAACCGCGGCTGGAGTCCACCCAGTCGATCGTCTGCGGCCAGTGCCACTCGGTGGTGGACATCTCCAAGGGCGTCGGCGCGGACCTGGCCAGCTACCAGCAGAACAACGGCGGAGAGCCTCAAATTCCGCTGGGCACGACCGGCCAGCTTGCGCTGAGCGGCGGCGCGCCCAAGCCGTGGCAGGTGGTGGGCTACCTGGAACGCTGCGATGTGCCGGAGTCCAGCGAGGACGAGCAGACCTTCTGGCGCGAATACCTGCTGTTCAATCAGATGGAAGGCTTCGCCTTCCTGGTCGATACCGAGGAAGGCTGGAGCATCGTCCGCCCGATCACCGGCGCGCCGAGCAATGCCCGACGCGACAGCGTCGACTACCAGGACAAGACCTTCAAGCGGCGTTGGACCTACACCGCCAAAGTCACCTATGTGCTGGGCGAGTTCTACTGGCGCGTGCGCCGCGAGGAACGCGCCCTGGTGCGGGACTTCGAATGGCGCAACGGCAGCCGGCTGGAGTTGCTCAGCGGCGAGCAGACCGGCAACGAGATCACCTGGAGCCATGGCCGCAACCTGGACGCGGCCGAGCTGCGCCGCGCGTTCTCGCTGCCCGAAGACCGCATGCCGGCGATCAAGCGCGATGTGAGCTCGGGCCTGGACCAGGGCAAGCTGTTGCGCAACATCGTCATCGGCCTGCTGCTGATCGTCGTGCTCTTCGCCTTGCTGCGCGCCTGCAGCAGCGACGATTGCGACCGGTTCAAGGACACCTACGGCGCCTCCAGCGCGGAATACCAGCAATGCAAGCGGGACAGCCGCGGCAGTGGCGCCGGTTACGGTGGCTCCAGCGGCGGCTCCTATGGCGGCTACAGCAGCGGAGGCGGCGGACACAAATGATGCAGAGCGCCGGCGAGACATCGCTTGCGAGCTGCCGTACGGATCCGTGCAGCACGGGAATCAGGACAGGCTGGCCAGCGCCGCCCACGCGACACTGATCGGCGAAGGCGGCGGCTTCCGTTCCCGCCGCCATGCAGAGGCAAGCGGCAGACGCAAGCGGCAGAGGCAAGCAGCAGAGAAAACAGCGCGAACCGCGCAGGAGAACGACATGGAAGGCTTCGAGTGGCTCAAACCCAGCATCGTGCTGGGATCCATCCTGTATGCCGTGATCGGCGTGCTGGTGTTCTGGATCAGCTTCGTGATCATCGACAAGCTCACCCCCTACAAGCTGTGGGAAGAGATCGTCGAGCACAAGAACATGGCGCTGGCGGTGGTGGTGGCGGCGATGTGCATCTCCATCGGCCAGATCGTCGCGGCGGCCATCCACGGTTGAGCGGCGCGGGTTCATCGCCGCATCACGGTGGGCCTGCGGCTGAACCGCGGCCAGACCGTGGCTGGACCGACGCCGAACCGTGTCGGGGCCGTCGCCGGACCGCCCCTCGGGCGCCAGGCGGCTTCCTGATGTCGGTCGAGATCGAAATCCGCCCTTTTTGCTGAATCCGCACGGCGGCGCGGGCGCTGAACTGCGGGACACTGCGCGGTTCGCTTGACGCGGGAGCGCTGTCCGCCGGCCGCCTTTGGACCGTGGGCGCGGCGTCACCCCGTCGACGTCACGGTCGATCGCGCGTGCGCCGTCGTCCGTTCCCTTTCGAATCCGCCTTCGCTGTCCGTCCCGATGAGCCGTCGTTCCCGTCTGTCCCATCCGTCGTCCCGAATCCTGTGCCTGCCCGGTCTGCGCCTGGCGCTCGCCCTGCGTGGCGGTGGCGCGCTGCTCATGGCCGCCGCCCTGCTCGCGCCGGCCGTGCTGCCGCCGGTGGCGCTCGCGGCGCCGATCGCCATCGCGCCGCGCGGCAAGCCGGGCCCGAACGCTCAGCCGGCGGCGGAGGCGGCGTCGGCGGCGGACACCGGCCTGGACTCGGAAGCCGAGGCCGGCCTGTCCGACGAGGCGTTCCGCGCCGAGGCGGAAGCGGCGGTGCTGCGCAAGGTGGGCAACCTGGCCAAGCGCGACGGTCTGCGACTGATGCTGTATGTGCAGCGCGGTCGTCCGGTGATGCTGGACAGCCTGCGTCCCGATCCGGGCGACAGCGCCACGCCCTACATCGATTTCCGCCTGGACGGCATGACCCGCGACGGCGAGTTCTTCATCGTCCGCGCCACTTTGGGATTCGGCAGCGAGGTGCTGTGGATTTCCCGCGCCGATGGCGAGCGATATGAGATGCACGGCAATGTGCATCCGTCGCCGGACGGCCGCCATCTGGTCGTCACCCATGCGTCGCCCGGCGTCGAATTCAATGGCGTCGTGATCTGGGCGCGGGAGAACGGTCGGCTGGTGGAGCGTTATCGCTTTCAGCCGACGCCGGAGCAGCGCTCGGTCAGCTTCCGCTTCATGCGCTGGAAGGATGCGAGCACCATCGAGCTGGAGCAGTTCGCCGAAGTGGAGGCCGACGTCTGCCCGACCGGCACCCTGGATTCGCTGGCCGTGCTGTCCCGCAAGGCTGACCGGTGGATCCTGCGCAGCGCCAGCTCGCCGCGCTGCTCGCGCTGAGCGCAGCCAGGCAGGCGGGCATCGCGCTTGCCTGGAGGGGCCGCCGCTATGGACTGGGACCTGTCGTGTCAAGTCCACTGTGGTTGTGACTTGAGGTAATCGAGCTTGTAACCGCGCTGGCTCGCCCTCTAGAGTTCTTCACCTCCTCCAACATGGCATTCCTATGCGCCGCAATATCAATCGTCTCCATCGTCTGATCGCTTCGTCGCTGATCGTTTCCTGCTCGCTGATGGCCGTGCCGATGCACGCCAGCGCGCAGATCGTCCCGACGGAGACCCTGGTGCAAGGCACCGCATCGGCGGGTGATGTGGCGGACAGCCGCGCCCGTGTGAATGCGTTCTTCGCGCGTGCCGAAGTGCGCCAGGCCATGCAGCAGGAAGGCGTCGACGCCGCTGCGGCGCAGGCCCGCGTGGACGCCATGTCCGACGCGGAAATCCGCGACCTGGACGGCCGCATTGCGCAGGCGCCGGCTGGCGGCGATGTGCTGGGCATCATCTTCACCGTGTTCGTCATCCTGCTGGTGACCGACATCCTGGGCTTCACCAAGGTGTTCCCGTTCACCCGTTCGATCCGCTGATCCACGGACGGTGAGGCGGCGGGGGGCCGCCTGATCGCTGCCGGAGCGCCCTCGGCGCGCGGCGATGTGAGGCGCCCTCCTCTGCCGAACTTGAGATTCGACACGCATGAAATTCACTCTGGCTGCCCTGTCGGTGGCCGGCGCGTTGGTGCTGGGGGGCTGTGCGAGCACGCCGCCGCAGTCCAGTGCGCTGCAAACCCAATGGCCGGCGCATCTGCCGGCGCGCGTCGACCTGTCCGGCACCACGCCGTTCATTGCGCAGGACGACTATGAATGCGGCCCTGCCGCGCTGGCCATGCTGCTGCAGACGGCGGGCAAGCGGGTCACCGTGGAGCAGCTGAAGCCGCAGGTCTTCCTGCCGGGACGCAAGGGATCGCTGCAGACTGAAATGCTGGTGGCGGTGCGTCGCCAGGGTCTGCCGGCCTATGCGCTGCTACCGCGACTGGACGCCTTGCTGAGCGAGCTGGCCGCGGGCCATCCGGTCGTCGTTTTCCAGAATTTGTCTTTGCCGATCTATCCGGTGTGGCATTACGCCGTGGCGGTGGGTTATGACCGTGAGCGTCAGACGGTGCTGCTGCATAGTGGCACGACGCGGCGTCAGGAGGTGGAGTTGTCCGTCTTCGAGCGCACCTGGGCGCGCGGCGATTACTGGTCGATGACGGCGCTGCCGCTGGACCAGGTGCCGGCCTCGCTGGATGGTGCGCAGACCGGTGCGGCGCTGAGCGCGCTGGAGCGCCTGAACGCTCCGGCGGCGCGACGCGGTTATGCCACGGCGCTCACCCGCTGGCCGGGCGAGCCGGTGCTGCTGATGGGCGCGGGCAACACCGCCTATGCGGCCGGCGACAAGAGCGCCGCGGCCAAGTATTACGGCCGCATCACCGATCTGCGTCCTGATCTGCCGGATGCGTGGAACAACCTGGCGCAAGTGCTGCTGGAACAAGGCAACCGGCCCAAAGCCGCCCAGGCCATCCAGCGCGCGGTCGAACTGGGTGGGCCGCGGGTGGATCAATACAAGGCGCTGCAGCGCAAGATCAACAACGGGATTTGATCGCCTGGGGGTGGGGCTGGGGGCGCCGTCGTCGTGAGATGGGCGGGGGTTCGCTGGGGTCGGCTTGTGCATGCCGTCACCGAGCAGCGTGGGCGGCAGCCGTCGCCCTTTTCGTTCAGGCGCTCCGCATTCACTCCAAGGGCAACGGCTGCCGCCCACGCGATGCACCGAGCTCTGCCCCTCCCTACCGCACCCCTCTCTGCCCTATCGGAGAGCCCCGCCCGACCCGTCCAACGGAGCGCGTGGACTGGCTCTGCCAGTTCACTGCGCTCGCCCCCTGAGGGGGCCGGCGTCAGCCGGTAGGGGGGAGCAAAGACTTCAGGCGCTTCGCATTCACTCCAAGGGCAACGGCCGCCGCCCACGCGATGCACCGAGCTGTGCGCCCTCCCACCCGCCCCCTCTCTGCCCGATTCGGAGGGCCCCGCCCGACTCGTCCAACGGAGCGCGTGGACTGGCTCTGCCAGTTCACTGCGCTCGCCCCCTTGAGGGGGGCCGGCGTCAGCCGGTAGGGGGGGAGCAAATGATGCTAGCCTCGCGGCCCATGTGATCGCACGGGGAGGCGTGGCGTATGAGCGAGGTGGGTGGGGGAACATCGGTGGCCGCGGCAGGCGCCACGTCGCCGGGGAGCGAGGAGGACGTCGTCGATCATCACCGTGACGACAGCGAACCCAGCTCGCGGGCCTCGCTGCCCGAAATCCTGCTGCTCGCCAGCGTGTTCGTCATCGCAGCCTGCGGCCTGGTCTATGAGCTGGCGGCCGGCGCGCTCGCCAGCTATCTGCTGGGCGATTCGGTGCTGCAGTTCTCGACCATCATCGGCACCTATCTGTTCGCGATGGGCCTGGGCTCCTGGCTGTCGCGCTACATCGATCGCCAACTGGTGGCGCACTTCCTGCGGCTGGAACTGCTGGTCGGCGTGATCGGCGGCTTGATGCCCGCCGCGCTGTTCACCGTGCACAGCCTGCTGCCGCCCAGCCAGGTCACCGCCTTCCGCGTCCTGTTGTATGGCCTGGTGCTGCTGGTCGGCGCGTTGGTCGGGCTGGAGATTCCGCTGGTGATGCGCATCCTGAAGCGCCACTTCAAGAAGCGCTATGCGCTCAAGGAGTTGGTGTCCCAGGTGCTGACCTTCGATTACCTCGGCGCGCTGCTGGTGGCCGTCGCCTTCCCGCTGCTGCTGGTGCCCTACCTGGGGCTGGTGCGCACCGGGCTGTTCTTCGGACTGTTGAACGTGGCCGTGGCCATCTGGGCGCTGTGGCTGTTCCGGGCGGAACTGCGGGCCTGGCGTTCGCATGCGCTGGCCTGCGCAGTGAGCGTGCTGATCCTGTCGCTGGGCATGGCCGGCGCCGACCGGCTGAGCACCTGGGCCGAGGACCGCTTCTACGGCGAGCACATCCTGTTCAAGGAGAGCAGCAACTACCAGCGCATCGTCGTGACCCAAGGCCAGGGCGGCACGCGACTGTTCCTCAACGGCAACCTGCAATTCCATTCCCGCGACGAGTACCGCTACCACGAGGCGCTGGTCCATCCCGCGATGGCCGCCCACGGCGCGCCGCGGCGCGTGCTGGTGCTGGGTGGCGGCGACGGCATGGCGGTGCGGGAGATCCTGCGCTATCCGTCGGTCGAGCAGATCACGCTGGTGGAGCTGGATCCGCACATGACCCAGCTGTTCAGCAGCATGCCTCTGCTGCGCCAGCTCAACCGCGATGCGCTGCTCAGCCCCAAGCTCACCATCGTCAACACCGATGCCTTCGGCTGGCTGGAGCAACACGACCAGACCTACGACGTCATCGTCATCGACTTCCCCGACCCCAGCAACTTCGCGCTCGGCAAGCTCTACACCAGCAGCTTCTATGCGCTGATCGACCAGCATCTGAGCGCGTCCGGCTATGCGGTCATTCAGTCGACGTCGCCCCTGGTCGCCCCGCGCAGTTTCTGGACGGTGGTGAAGACGGTCGAATCCGTCGGCCTGACCGCGACGCCCTATCACGCCCATGTCCCCAGCTTCGGCGAGTGGGGCTATGTGATGGCCAGCCGCCGGCCGTGGTCGATGCCGCGCGCCCTCCCCCCGGGCTTGCGCTTCATCAGCCTGGACGGCCTGCCCGCGCTGATGAGCTTCCCGCCTGACATGGCCCGACCGGACGCGCTGGAAGTGAATCGACTGTCGAATCAGTCGCTGGTGCATGAGTTCGAGCGGGAATGGGGCAAGTGGCATTGAAGGCGACGGACCGATGACACGCGGCATGAACCGCCGAGACTGGCTCGCGATGAGCCTGCTGCCCTTTCTCTCGGCTTGCGAGCGCGAAGCGCGCCCGATCGCCCAGCAGCTGAGCGATCGCCTCACCGAGCTGCCCGGCGGCTGGGTCGGCGCTGCGGACGATCGCGGCCATCGCCTGCGCCGTGCGCCGCCGGCCTGGTCCGCCGTCACCGGCACGCCGCGCCGAGCGGACGTACTGGTCCTGGGGGCGGGCATTGCCGGCCTCGCCTGCGCGCGGCGCTTGCGGTTGCAAGGCGTGGACGTCGCCGTGCTGGATCTGGAGGATCAACCGGGCGGCAACAGCCGAGGCCATCGCATGCCCGCAGGCGCGGCAGGCAGTGACGGGCTGCGCTGCCCATTGGGCGCGCACTACCTGCCCACGCCGGGCCCCGAGGCTGTCGAGGTGCTGGCGCTGCTGGAGGACCTGGGTTTGGCGCAGCATGCGCAGGGCCGCTGGGTGTTCGATGAGCGCTGGCTCTGCCACAGCCCGCATGAGCGGCTGTGGTGGCAGGACCAATGGGTCGAGGGGCTGCTGCCGCCGGCCGAGTCACCCGCCACGCAGGACCAATATCACCGCTTCGGCGCGCTGGTCGAGCAAGCCCGCCGCGACGTGGGTTTTGCGATGCCGAGCACCCATCACCGATGGTCCGCCGCGCATCAGGCGCTCGATGCGCAGCGCTTCTCTGACTGGCTGGATGCGAACGGGCTGACCGCACCGTCGTTGCGCTGGTATCTGGACTACTGCTGCCGCGACGACTACGGCGCCGACAGCAGCGAGGTGTCCGCCTGGGCGGGTCTGCATTACTTCGGCAGCCGGCACGGCTTCATGAGCCTGGAGGAGCGCGAATCCGTGCTCACGTGGCCACAAGGCAACGGCTGGCTGTCCGAGCGGCTGGCCGCGCCGCTGCGGGATGTCTTCCACGGCGGCCGCACGGTGCTGCGCCTGCGCGAGGAGCGGCATGTCGTCGAGGTGATGGCCTGGAATGAACAGGCCCAGTCGATCGAGCGCTGGGAGGCTTCGCGGGTGGTGATGGCGATGCCGCTGTTCATCGCCGCCCGGCTGCCGGAACAGCCGCCGTCGGCGCTGATCGAGGCGGCGCGCGGCATGCGCTATGCGCCGTGGCTGGTGGCCAATCTGCTGCTGGATGCGCCGCCGCTGGAGCGCGTGGGCGTGCCGCTCTCATGGGACAACGTCATCTACGGGGCGGAGTCGCTGGGCTATGTCAACGCGAATCAGCAATCGCTGGATCCCAGCCGCGGACCGATGGTGCTCACGGCCTATCGCGCCTTGCCCGCCACGCAGCGAGCCGACTTGCTGCAACAGGACTGGCGCGTCTGGGCCGGCCGCGTGATGGCCGACCTGGCGCCGCTGCATGCGGATCTGGCGGAGCGGGTGCAACGCGTGCACCTGATGCGCTACGGCCATGCGATGAGCATCCCGCATCCGGGCCTGCGTGGCAGCCCCGCGCTGGCCGCGCTGCGGGAGCGCGGGCATGGGCGCCTGCACGTCGCGCATTCGGATCTGGCGGCTTACTCGGTGTTTGAAGAGGCCTTCACCCAAGGCGAGGTGGTGGGTCGAAGGCTGCTGGCGTCTGGGACGAGCGCGCGGGGCGGCTGAGCGGTCGATCAAAGGCAGGGCGATCGTTCGTTGGACCGGGTTCTTGGCGACGTCCGATCCCTTGCGACGCCGCCTCAGTCCATCTGCTCGCGTAACGTTTTCGCCTTCGCGCGATAGAACTTGGCCGATGCGGCGTTGCCGGCCTTCTCAAAGCGGTCGGCGGCGGCGGTTGCTGCTTGGGCGGCCTCGTCGAAGGCCTTGATCAGCGTGGGTCGATCGTCGGTGGGCAACACCTGGCCCTGGCGAAAGCGACCGGCGACGAAGCCCTCATTCGGCAGCTCCATGACGCCGAGACTCAACTCGCCTTGGTCCGCACGGCCGAAGAAGATCCGCTGGACGGTGGCGCCCCGCTGCTCTTTGAGCACGCCGAGGCCATGTGCCAAGTCGGCTTGGCAGGCGCCGTCCCAGCGGGCGGAATTGGCAGGCCAGTCGGAGGGGGGTGTGGTGATGTGGCAGGTGGCGAGGGCTGGGGGGGTGGTGGCGAATAGGAGGGCCAGGGTGGCGAAGAGGTGGCGGGTGGGGAGTGGGGCGTGCATGGGGGCTGAGTATCGGGGGGGTGTGGTTGGAGTTAGCCCGAGAGGGGTAAGCCGATGGCTGCTACACAGCGAATGCAGACAGTCGAGCTTTGAAACTGGAGCGTCCGCTGTCGGCCAGAAGCAGACGGTCGCGAATGGCAGCTTTCGGGTGAGCTGTGGCCTACCCCACGAGCTGGGACACGGCCCTTCGCTTGTTGCCGTTAAAGGGCCGTTCACAGTAAATGTGTGCACGCGACTTGGCCTTCGAAGGCTGCGGTCGTCCGGGTGGCCGAGCGGAAAGCCCCTCCGGCTGTGGCCCCATCACGTCGGTGCGCCCGCGCCTTGAAAGCTGGCATTCTGCCTGGCCACGTGCGCACCCATCTAGTGTGAACAGGCTCTAGTCCCGCCGAATATCCGGCCACACCAGGCGCGAGTGGCGCTCGAAGGCGGCCAGAGTGGCGTCCTCAAAGTCGTGGCGACGTCGGAATTCGACGTCGACGAATCCGAGAGACTTCGTGACACGGTCAGTGCCCGTCATGAACATGTCCGGCCGCTCGCGTGCGTAGGCGTCGACGGCTGCCGACGCGCGTTCGACGGCAGCATCGACTTCGAGCAACGTCGGGAAGCGGCTGCTCTCCAGGTCACGCGCTGCCAACGCATTCCAATCGTCCGAGACGCCCAGGCCCGGGAACTTCCATTCCGTGTACTGCCGCAGCAGTTCTTCGTCGACCGGCCGCCTGAGGACGTCGTCCGAACGTCCGACGGCGCGCAGCACAAGCGCCGAGAGCTCACCATGATGGTCGGTCGTCCCGAGAGCACCGAGGCTTAGAGCTTGGCCTACATGTTCCGGCTTGCGGCCCGCGGAATAGATGACGAATGGTACGAGGTTCCCCTCGCGCCGAAGGCCCGCCAGCAGCGTGTAGCCGGCCAGCCGATCGCCCGGCCGCCCCATGTCGGAGATCACAACGTCGAACAGTGATCCCCGCGCGGCCGCCAACCCCTCGTCTGTGGACGTCGCGAGTTCGTAGACAAGTTGGCCCCGCGCCAGAATGCGTTCGCGTTCCTGGACGTTGTTGTTAGGGCGGTCGTCGACCCATAGCACGCGCGGTCGCCGCGGCGGTCGCGCGAGGCGCGTAGCCACTGCCGTCTTGACAATCCTGCCCAGATCGTCGATGAGCGCCAGATAGCCCGCCCGCGATATGACCCAGTTGACCTCACGCTCGGCGCCCGAATCGAAGTCGGCGCTGCGCGAGACCACGTTAATGTCGTACCAGGGAAACCGCTCGGAGATCATTGCCACCGCCTGCGGGGGAACCGCGAACCCCATCTTCAGAACGCCGGTCGAGTCCTGCGGCACGCGCTCAAACACGGCGACGGTCGCATCCTTCCAGAACGAAAGCAGGCGATCGAGGTAGCTCGCGTAGTCCGCGCTGAGAGCCAGCTCGGACAGGCCGTCGGTGCCAAAACGCTCGAAGAACGGACTGAAATAGTTTGCCAGGGCGTTGGAGAGCTTCGGCTCACGCAAGGCCTCGATGATGGAGACAAGCTCATCGCGCCCGTACCGGCCTTCGAGGAGATCGTCAACGGGCGTGGCTGCGAACGTGCGCAGTAGGCGCAGCGTCCTAGGCCGGGCCGCTTCATCGAGCACGTGCGGATCGCGATGCAGTGCAAGGCATACGGCATTCCAGAGCCTCCGCACGGTGCTGCGCCGGCGCCAAGCAGCCTGATCGTCATCGCTATCGATCCACTCCTCGAGCTCCACCATGGTCTTCCCGAACGCGTCGAGCGCCCTCTGGACGTCAAGGTATTGGATCGGATCTTCGCCCGTGAAGAGCAGCTCTCGCACCGGTCCCCAAAAGACGTACTCGGACATGTACATCCAGTGCCCCAGCTGCGCGCGCCGTTCACTTGGCCATTCGGGGAACATGTCGCGGATGCGGTCCGTCCCTTCACCGTTCACTGCCGTAATGGCCGAGACGTGGAAAGCCAGCGCCATGGATTGCAGCAGGCTCAGCGCCGCCTCGAGCCAGTTGCTCTCCTCGTCGCGTGACGGCTCAGGTGTCAGCGAGGCCAGCAGAACGCGCGCATGGGGCGCGAAGGCCCAGCTGCCATCCTCGCGTTCGTGAACCAGCCGTGCGGTGCGTAGCGCCTGCCAAGCTGATGCAGGCATCCCCTCGGGGGAAGGTTGGGCGCCCGCGGCGGCAACGGCCGCGACAGCGAGAGCCGCGCTGCCCTCGACAAGGTGCAGGAACTCGCGCACCTGGCGCTGAGCCTCGCGCAAGGTGGACGGCAGCCCGAGCAAGGACATCGCGACGTCGGCAAAGGGCTTTGCCCAGGCTGGAAGGCGGTGGCGGCCCTGCTCGTCGGCGATGAGTTCCGACGAGCGGACGCCGGTGCCGGACAGCCGCTCGAGATGCCGGGACACGTGGCGCTGCAGCTGGCGGGCGATCTCTTGGGCGTCGCGCTCGCGCAGCGACCGCAGCAGCAACTCGCGTGCCTGCGATCGCACCGCGTACCACCCGGCGCGCGACCGCTCCCGCTCCCGCTCGCCTGCTCGATCGTCCGGCCGCGAGGCGACGACGATGCCGCTCTGCAAGAGTTCGTCCAGCATGCTGGGATCGGTCGATCCCTCAAACTTAACGGCCTGCACAAGGCGCGCCACCGCAAGCGTGAAAGGGCTGGTGCACAGGAAGACGGCGAGGCGGAACGCGTTCGGCGACTCGTATTTCAGCAACGAAACCGCCTGCGCGACGGCCGCCTCCGTGGGCTCCTCGGGCCGCTCGCGGCGGCCTCGGTACTGCAGCGGCGCCGGCGACATTTTCGGCAGGCGCAGCCGGTAGGCCGGGTTGCGGCGCCCGCGCGCCATCTGCATGTCCGCCCATTGCGCGAGGCCGGCGGCGCTCAACGGGGCGACCGGCAATACCATGGTCTCGGCGGCCCCCGCGCGGCTCTCGCGCTCGTCGTCCTCGTCGTCCTCGACGCGCCACCAGTGCACGTGCATGTCCAGCGCCGCCGGCAAAGCCCCCGCGACGGCCGTCGACACGACGCCATGTGGCTCGCCGAGCCCGCTGCGTGCCCAGCGGTCCGACGGCGACAGCTGCAGCAGAAGCGTGCAGCTGTCGCGGAGCCATGGCACCAGCACCTCGGCATAGGTGCCATCCGTCCAGTACCGGGAGCGGCCGTTGCTGGCGAACATCACTAGCCGACGGGCCGCCTTTCCTTGCAGGACCGTGACCGGCGCGCGAACGCCATGGCGATTCTCTAGGGTCGCGGTGCGGTCCGGCCTGTCGCCGACGATGCGCAAGGTCCATTCGCGTACGCGACCGAAGGCGCCGGTCTCGCGCATCACCGCGGCGAACTCGCGGAGCATGTCCTCCCATAGGGGCGCGGCGCCGTCCTCCTCCAGCACAAGCTCGATGTCGAACCAACGCTCGCGGCGCGGCATGAACACCGGCATTACTAAGCCGGGATCGTGCGTCCACAGACGGGCGCAAACCTCGACCGTGCCCTCCTCGTCGATGTCCAGGTACTGACGTGAGGGCCAGCGACGCGTCAGGGGCCGCATGGCGCGCATCATGGCCAGCCGGTTGGCTAGGGCGCGTGGCGCGGGCAGCACCACCGGCGAGGCAGGCCGGTCGAGCGTCGCGGGAGCGTCGGCGGAGATGCGGGGAAAGACCAGCCTCAACGGCGAGTCGCCGAAGGCATCGTGAGGCTGCCTGTGCTCGTCCTCGTCGGGTCGCCGCGGGCTTTTGGGCCGGATCTGCGGTTCGCGCGGCGGAACGGGCGCGGATGCGCGCGTAGGCTCACTTGCGTCTTCGCTTACGTGCACGGACGCGTGCAGCGACAGCGTCCCCCCGTGGGTCGCGAGCCAGAAGGCGTCCAGCAACTGGTCGATGTCGGCCTCGATGCCCGCCGCATCCAGACGCGCAAGAAAGCCCTGCAGGCTCATGTGCCCCGCCCGCTCAGCGGTCGCATCAGCTGCTCGCGTACCGCGCTCAGCTCCCGGGCGTCGAACATGCGCCTCTGCACGCTCTTCATCGCCACCGTTAGGAAGACCGCGTTCAGGAGCTGATCGGTGGCGACGTCTTGGTTCTCACGCTGGTCGCTATCGAAACGATCCACGAGGGCCTGGATCTCCGCGCGGTCCAGCACGTCGGCGTGTTCCTTCAGATGGGACTCGATGATGCGCAGGAGTTCCGTCGGATTCGGCGGCTCGATCTCCAAGCGCACACAGCGGCGCAGGAACGGCGCCGGGAACTCGCGCTCCGCATTTGAGGTCATCATGACGAACGGGAACTGCCGGCATTGCAGTCGGCCACCCACGATGCGCGCAGGATTGCCCTCGAAGTCGTCGACCTCGACGGTATCCTTGTCACCCAATCGCCGGAGCTCAGATATCTCGTATTCGCCTTCCTCGATGACGTTGAGCAAATCGTTGGCGAAATCCAGGTCGGACTTGTCGATCTCGTCGATCAGCAACGCGCGCGGCCATTTACCGGCGATCAGCGCCGTCCCCAGCGGGCCGAGCTTCAGATATTTCTGCACCGGCGGCTCCTCGCGGCCGGCCTGCAGCCGCCCTACCGCGTCGTACTCGTAGACACCGCTGCGCACCGTGGAACGCGAGTTGATCGGCCAGCGCAGCACCGACCCCATTCGGAGCTCGTGCGCGACCTTGGCGATCAGCGTCGACTTGCCGGTGCCGGGGCGCCCCGTCAGCAGCAGCGGACGGCGCAGGTACAGCGCCGCATTGACCGCGATCCGCATCGGATCGCTGACGATGAAGGGCCTCGCGCGATGAGTCTCGGCGTCGCTGGCCTGCGTGTCGGTGGCCGGGGGGACCAGCGACGCGAGCGCGTGCGCGAAGCGCCACGGCGGCGGCGGCGGCAGCCGGGCCAGACCGTCGTGCGACGTCCCGTCGCCAACGAAGATCTTCCAGTCGCGCTGGCCGTCGGTCGCCGCCAGCAAGGAGTTCTGTACGTTCATAGCGGTCGTTCCTGTCACCCGTTGGCGTTAGTGAAGGGATTGAAGGACGGGTTGTCCCAGACGAGCGAGGCCTCGAGCGCATCCTCGGCGCCGAGCAGCCGCGCATCGTGGAATTTCTCGACGAAATCGTCGAGGTTGCCCACGCCGCCGCTCAGCGTCTGCAGCGCCCGTGCGACGTCGCGCCACTCGCCTGGCGTGCGGGGAGGCTGGTGCCTTATATAGAGAAAGGGCGCGCCGAGGTTGATGACGCGGCGCAGGATGTCCTTTCCGCGGCCCGGCGCCGCCCCCTCCACCGGATGCGGTAGGCTGAAACCGGCGAAGCACAACCCCTGCTCGGGCGGAATGTTCGGCCCGTCGTCGATGCGGACCCAACGCAGGTCCGCTGGCTTTTGACCACGCAGGCCCGACGCGTACTCGGTCCATTTCTTCAAGGTGTTTGGGTTGCTGGAAAAGACGCGACCTCGGTCGCGCAGCACGACCCTCGCCTGTTGGCCCAGCAGGCCGCCGTCGGGCGCCGTGAGACGATGGAACGGGCGATCCAGCAGCGGCAGATCGATAACGAACTGGATCTGCATCTCGTGCAGCGGGTAGTCCGGCGCCAAACGAGCGAGGACCGCCTGCATGGCCATCTCGAAGGCCTTCCAACCGCGCGCGGGTTGCTCATTGAATGGATGTCCCTGGTCGAGCGAGGCGTCCGTGCAACATAGGTAGGGCCGCAGGCCGACGATTTCACCGCCCTCCTGGCGCACTTCGACTAGCAGCAGGCGCTGGCTCGCTTCGCGTGCGAGCCTGCCCGCGATTTCCCTGCGGCTGTGCGGCTGGCTCTTGGCCTCGATATCCAGCCAGTTCTCGATGGGTTTCGAAAACGCCGGCAGCACGGCCAAGCGCATCATGAACTGCATCAGGCCGTGTGGCACGGCGCCCTTGTCATCGCGCATCTCGCACAGATCCTGTAAGGCCGATGCCAGATCGTGCGCCTTTGCGGGCAGGCCGAGATCGGCGACGGTGCGCTCATAGTGCTGCGCAAACAGCGCGTGGGCGTCCAGGCCATCGAGCAGATTCCACGCGGACACCAGCAACGCGGCCCGCGGCGCGTTAGCGCCGAGGGCGGCGGCGTCAGCCACCATCTGTGCGTCGGCCCGAATGCCGGCCGCATTGAGATCATTTTCGAGCTTTGCTGCATCGAGTGGATAGCCCGGCGACGCGCGCAACACAGCGAGCGCCTTCATCACGAAATCCCCGCCTGCGGCCGCGGTCTTCGCGGCAAGGCCCTCCGCCGAGGCGAACCGGACTATCTGCGGTCGCCTTTCCTGCTTGTTGTGAATCTCGATCGTCCAGCTTGTCTGGCGCCGATAGACGGCGCAAATGTCGGCTAGCACGATCTGGTTGGCGAACGCTTTGAATGCAGGTGTGCGAAGCAACCTCAGGAAGTTCGTGACGTTGAAATAGGCGTCGGTTCGCCCGGCGCGGTAGTCCCCGCAAGCCAGGATTCGGTCGCTCGTCGCGTCGCAGACCATGCCGTGCCCGGACCAGAAGAAGAAGAGCTGCGAGCCCGGAGTTGCGTCCGCAGGCAACTTCTCGCGCGCGAACCGGTTGAGCTCTGTCGCCGACGTGTCGTGGTGCACGGTCACCTGGTAGACGTCGGTCGGCGTGAGCAACTCAGGCGCCAATACTGCATCTGCATCGACGAACAAGTCGAGCTGCAACTGGATGTCCTTTAGGCCCTGCAGCCAGCACGCGACCTCGCACGCCACCGCCAGCGGCCCGTCCACGTTCCAGGAAGCCTCATGGTAGCGGCCGATACCGACCACCATCGCGCGGACCGTCGTCATGGCTGCATGAAGCGCTTGATCTCGGCCCAAACTACGTCGTTGCCGAAGTAGTCGCTGTGGGAATCCGGGAACGGCTTGCCCGACGCGGATTCGAACTCCTCCACGTCCGAGAACACTCGCTTCGCGACGTAGCTCAACATGTCGTTGCGGTCATAGATGTTGAGCCAACGCGGAAAGGTCGCCGGCAAGGCCTGACCCGCCTCGAGCGATTCGAGGGCGCCGATCTCATGGAACAGCGGCGATTGGGAGCCGAAGGTCACGAGGCGTTCAATCTTAGGCGCGCCGGGCATGGCGAACAGGTCGACGCATGCGATGCCGCCCAGGCTGTGCGCGACGACGGTGACCCGACCCGGCGCGCTGCGGATTGCGTCGGCGATGAACCTCCGGATTTCCGCCCCTCGCGACTGGTAAAGGAGGATGTCGCCGATGAACGGCACGATCGTGTCTGTGAGGCCGCCGCGGTAGCGCCTGAGCAGTCCGGTCGCGAGGCGCTGGAGCCCCTTGACGAAGAAGTTAGATGGCGCCATCACAAGTACCTCCCAATCGGTGCCGAGCTGGATCACCATGCGATCGCGCAGTCCGCGACTGGGGGTCGGCGCGCCTTTGTCCTGGGCGTCGCGCAGCAGCCGGGCTACGACGGCGCGGCTCAGCGCCTGGGCCGCCTCGGGAAGTTCGTGGGCCGAGTGCTCGAAGGCGGTCTGCGCGAGAGGGTCGGCCGCGGTCACTGCGTGCCAGGCGTTTAGCCAGGCGTCGATGTCGAGGCCTGCGCGTTCGAGCAGGATCAGCATCGCCGCCGACGGCTGGTAGGCCGCGATCCGGTTCCATTCGACCAGCCAATCCGGTTCTACACCCGGGGCAGGCGCGGGCATTGCGCGGTCTTGATCGCGGATGGTTAGCTTCTCCAGCTCGCACATCGGATCGGCGATCAGCCAGGACCAGCGCGCGAAGTCCTCGCGTTCGTGCGCCTCCTCCAGATTCTCGGTGTGGGTGTCCGGAGGCAGCGACAGCCCCTGGAAATCGATGCCCAGCGCATTGCCCCACGCACAGGACACGAACTTCGTGGCGATCCCCGCTTGCTTCGCGGTGCGTTCGGCAAGCGTCAGCGACTCCTTGTAGCCGCTCATGCGCACGCCGGTGCCATGCACGAGCACTATGCTTCCGTCTTTCATGCTCTTCTCCCCGATTTGCCGGTAGCGGTCATGTCCGACACCGCCGCCCGCGGCCACGCGAATATCCAGTCGTCGAACGGTGCCTTCTTACCTCCGCGCAAAGCATAGAGGAAAAACGGTCGTGCGAGTCGCCTACGCTAACTCGGTCGACCCCTCCGCTTCGTAGAGAGAATGAGGGTGATACACACGAATCACTTTGCACGTCCGCAACGAGCAGCCACAACTGCTTGTGGTGCCACCAACGAGCCTGGGTCGGCAGATCTGTGCGACCACCTATGGCCCTTCGAGGACCGCTTTGGTATGGCTGTTTCGACGCGAGAAAAGTCCGCTATGGGTCGATAGCGGCCGCTCGGGAGCCGTCGTGCGGACGGCCGCAATAATCCTGAAGCAGACGGCGAGTTTGCAGCGGAAGCGGAAATGCCCGCAGCCGACTGTCCACGCATAATTTCGGCGCGGCCCTGCGAACCCAAGATGGCCGCCGAGCGGGAGCGCGCAACTGGAGCAGCGTATGAATGTGAACGTGATATGCGAACGCTGCGGCGGCGACGCTGCGTCGACGACGGCAGAACCATGTTCGATGGAGCTTTTCCGATGTGAGCAGTGCGCTCATGAGTTCTGGGTGCACGCGCATTATTTGCCCCCGGCCAAGTCAGCCCGCGATTCCTGTCTTTCGGGCGCATGTGTTTGCGAACTCAGAAATTTCAGCCCGGTGGAACCGACTCAAGGTGCCAAGGGTCTTTAGCGCTTACTCCAATTTTTTTATATCGACCATAGTGCGCCAGTTTGAGCAGGGGCTGCTCACTTGGGATCTCGGTTTCTATACGGAGCAAGAGGTGACAGCGCTAAGCGAATCCGCGGGATAGGCCGGATTGCAGGTCGAGTTCATTCGCTGTAGCTGACGATGCGCGAGCTGACGATGCGCGAGCTGACGCGGCCATCCAGTAGGACGACATCGGAACGCCGTACCAGTGCTGCTCAGACCAGTAGCTTCAAGTAAACGTATAGGCTTGCAAGGGTTTGAGATCTGGGTCGTGCTCGTCCCACTGTCCCTCGGCGAATGCGGTGATCGACTTTTCACCGTTCGAAGGCGATCCGAACCCAGCGACCGACACGCCGAAACGGAAGAACACCGACACCCCTGCCATTGAGCGAGCCCGGTTGTCTGCATTGCGTAGTCGTTCGAACATCCTGTCGGACGCATTCCAATCAAGAGGCTCGCCCAAGATGCTGACACCGTCGATGTTCGAGTACAGGCTCACCATCACGAGTCCGCCTTCCCTACCCGCGAAGACTGCCTGAACCCCGTTGTCTTCCCAGTACCAAGTGGTGTTTCGCAGCAGGCGGTCGTAGTCCTTGAATCGTGGCGCCCCCAGCTGAGAAGCGACCTCGTCCTGCGTCATGCCAAACGCCAGAGGCCCCACCGATTGGTAGGGATCAATGTTCCAATTTTTCTGATTCACGATCATCCCTTTGGGAGAAGCCCATTCTTCTCAAAACATTTGAAGTACTCAAGCATCTCAAGCAACGCTTCGTTGTAGCTAGGCGATGGTGAAACCAAGGAAGCCAACGCTCAATGCGACGCAGCCATCAGCGCAGGTCAACCTCTACACGCACGCAGCGCTGGCGGAGAACACGTACCGCAGCTATCGGGCTTCAGGACATAACGTCTTAACGCTTCACCCCTGGTGATTCCCTCTCGGTCGTAGCACTCGGCTGGTCGAAGTCAACATGACATTGCAGTCCGCTTACATCGTTTCTCCAAGGACCTATCTTGGAGTGGATTCCGGCTCTCCATTCAGCACGCAAGCGCGACCAGCTCCCGCCGCAAGCTCATCCAGCGCCTTATTCATCCTGACCTGAATCGCCTGCCCCGACCCCCCACCCTCACCCGTCGCGCTCTGCCCTAAGCAACTCGACACCACCTCAGCGATGGCGTGGATGGATTCATGCCTCGTCAGCCCCTGCTGTTGCAACCGCACCATGGCCCTTTTGCTAGGGCCAAACCCGTTGGCGAGTTGAGTCTCGACGACAACATGCAGCGCCGCATGATGTTTGACACCCGAGAACCGTTTCAACAAGCCCGTGTGGAAATTAGCCACCAGGCGAAGCTTGTCCCTCTCTGGCAAAGCCAACCATTCGGCGGCAATCGGTGCCCGGTCCGGATCGTAGGAAAAGTCGTTCACGCGCGCCCTCATGTTGAAGCTGGGCCGCAAATCGCAGTGCTCCGAGACAAGGCGCGCCCGACCCAACGGTTGAGGATTCTGAGGCAAGGACAGCCCCAACTGACTGTCAATGAGTTTCGAAAGAAATCTTCACGCGGCCTCCGCGTCCACCGACCGCGAAAATGCCTGCCATTCCCCCTCGCCCTGATCACCATGCCCACCTGGCAACTCGACGACCCAACCCCCATCGCAGCGGCAAACCCCTACACCTTCTACAAGCCGTCGCCTGAGGTCCTCGCCAAAGTCTCCG
This sequence comes from Burkholderiaceae bacterium, assembly GCA_913776825.1. Classification (GTDB taxonomy): domain Bacteria; phylum Pseudomonadota; class Gammaproteobacteria; order Burkholderiales; family Burkholderiaceae_C; genus Roseateles. The sequence goes on along the minus strand of CAJYPV010000018.1, from coordinate 248,513 downwards.
CAGGCGAAGTCGTCCAATTGATCTTCCGGGGCAAAGGCGACGCTGCCGACAGCGTGCACGTCGAGCGCATGTGGGTCATCGTGGACGTCGTGCATCCCGGCGGACGTTTCGAAGGCCGTCTCGACAATGAGCCCGCCCACATTCGCGACCTCCAGTTGGGCGATCCCGTGCGCTTCGAGGCGCGGCACGTCATTCAGACCGAGCATCACGATCCCCACGATTTCACGGCGCGATTCATCAAGCGGGCGTTCGTCAGCCATCGAATTCTTCTCGATGGCGAGCCGGTCTGGTTTCTCTATCGCGAGGCACCCGACGACGAGCACGACAGCGGGTGGCGATTCACCGCAGGCGATGAATCGGACGACTACATGGCCGACGCCGACAACATCAGCTTTGTCTCCCTCAGCGCCCTGCTGTCGAAGGACGATTCCGTCCTGCATCTGCTCGACGAGCCGGAAGGTTCGGCGTTCAGGCGAGATGAGGCATCGGGCCGCTTCGTGCCCGATCCGCGCGAGTGAAGTGACGTTGCCAGGCCGAGGCGGCTATCCCCCCGCTCAGCCCCGCCCCGCTCAGCGCTGCCCGGCCGCCCCCCCATCCACCGCCGCTGCAGCCGTCAACCGCTGCGTCAGCCCGGCCTGCGTCATCAACTGCTGCATCCACACCTGATAGCCGGCATCGCTGGGATGCAAGCCATCGCTGGCATTCAGCGCGCGCTGTTGGGCGAAAGGGTCGTTCTCGCGTTCCTCGAAGAGGCGCACATACACCGCGCCGTGGCGTTCAGCGCTGGCGGCGACGGCGTCATGCAGACGTCGCGCCCGGTGCGTCATCCACCACGACACCGGCGGGAAGAAGAACGGCGCGTTGCCGACATTGCCTGCCGGCATCAAGACCACGAACGGCGCGGTCTGGCGAGCCAGCTGCGCCACGCGATCGATGTCCTGCGCGACCGTGTCCAGATTGCGCAGTCGGATCACATCGTTGCCGCCGGCATTCACCAGCACCATGTCGAAGCGCGCCCCGTTGGAAGCCGGCGCGGCCAGCTGGCGGGTCACATCGGCGAAGGTGGCGCCGTCCTGCGCGCGGTTCTCGATCAGCAGGCCCGGAAACCGCGCCGACAGCAAACCCGCCAGACTGGCCCGCGGGGTGCTGGCTCCGGTGCCGACCGCCGTGCTGTCGCCCACCACCAGCAGACGCAGCACCGGCGTAGGCGGCTGCACCTGGAGCGGCTCGCTGCGCCGCGCCAGTTCGGCCGATTGCGACACGCGCCAGGCAGCGCATCCGGTCATCGCCAGCAGGGCCAGGGCCGACGCCGCGAGCAGCAGAGGTTTGGTCCGAGCCATCGACGGATCTCCGAAATGACGGCGGCGCACCACGCGCCGCGCAGACCCTGGCGCGGGCAGGCGGCGTTCCCGCCCTCACCCGCTTGCCGTGCTCATGGACGACGTCGCCCCGAACACGCCGCTCGCAGCGCGCGCCCACCCTGTCGATGCGCCGGGCCTGTCACTTCGCGACGCCCCGACCCGCCGTCGTCATCCCAGCCAATGCCGTGCCATCCATTGATAGGTCGGAATGCCGATCAGCAAATTGAATGGAAAGGTCAGGCCGAGCGACAGCCCGAAGTACAGCGCCGGGCGCGCTTCGGGCACCGCCTCGCGCAGCACCGCGGGCACGGCGATGTAGGAGGCACTGGCCGCCAGCACCGCCAGCAGCGTCGCATCCGGCACAGACAGCGACGCCCACCGCGCCAGCAGCAGCGCCAGCGCGGCATGCACCACCGGGCCGATCACGCCATACGCCAGCAGACCCAGCGGCAGGCGTTGCAGGCTGGCCAGATGCCGCGCAGTCATCAACCCCATGTCGAGCAGGAAGAACGCCAGCAGGCCCTTGAACAGGTCGACGGTGAAGGGCTGCATCGTGCGGGCGCCGGACTCGCCGGTGACCAATCCCACCAACAGCGACCCGACCAGCAGCACCGTGCCGCCCTCCGTCAGCGCACCGCGCCCGTGGTGCCACAGCAGCGCCCATCGCGACGCCGAGCGACTGCCCGAGGGTCCACCCAGCACGATCGTGCCCGCCTGCGCGGAGGCGCTCGCCGCGCCGGGCATCACCGCCGACGTCGACAGCACGGCCGTGCGGATCGCACCGCCCTCGCCCGCCGTGGCGCCCACGCCGAGCGCACTCGCACGCAGCGCCCCCGCCATGGCGACACCGAAGACGATCGCCGGCGACTCCATCAGCGCCATCGCCGCAGCCATGTGTCCGCCCGCCGGCAGGCCCTGTTGCTCCAGCACATGGGCGGCGGTGACGAAGGTGACGGCGCTGACGCTGCCGTAGGTGGCCGCGACCGCAACCGCATCGAACGGCGGCAGCAGACGCCGCAGCACCCACCAGCCCAGCGCGGGCACCAGCACGGCCAGCGCAACCGCGCAGGCCAGCGTCGTCACCACTTCGCTGGTGAAGCCCGACTTGGACAAGGCAAAACCGCCCTTGAGCCCCAGCGCCATCAGCAGGTAGAGCGACAGGAAGCGCGACAGCGCGGGCGGTACCTCCAGGTTGGACTTGAGCAGGCCGGCGGCCACGCCAAGCAGAAAGAAGAGGATTGCGGGATCAAGCAAGGTGGTCATGGCCGCGGATGCTAGGGACTCGTCGACAGAAGGCAAAATCGATAGTTCTGATCGCTTCCATCGAGACATGTCTATGCATGCGACTTTTCGTCAGCTGAAGATGCTGTTGGCATTGGCGGAAACCGGCAGCATCACCGGCGCTGCGCGGGTCTGCCATGTGACCCAGCCCACGGTGTCCATGCAGCTCAAGGACCTCGCCGAATCGGTGGGCCTGCCGTTATATGAGCAGTTGGGCAAGCGGCTGTTCCTCACCGCCGCGGGCGAAGCGCTGGCGCAGACGGCCCGCACCATTCAGTTCGAGTGGGAAGCGTTCGAACAGGTGATCGGCCGGCTCAAGGGCGTGGAAAGCGGGCGGCTGACGCTGGCCGTGGCCAGCACCGCGAAGTACTTCGTGCCGCGCATGCTGGGCCGCTTCTGCGCGGAGCATCCGCAGATCGACATCTCGCTGCAGGTGCTCAACCGCGACGGCGTGGTCGAGCGGCTCAAGCAGAACCGGGACGATCTGTATGTGCTGTCCATGCCGCCCGAGGACGTCCCGCATGGCAAGGCGGCGCTGCTGCCCAACCCGCTGGTGGTGATCGCCCCACCCGACCATCGACTCGCCACCGGCAAGCCGCAGCGCTGGCAGCGCCTGCAGACCGAGCCCTTCATCATGCGGGAGACCGGCTCCGGCACGCGGCTGGCGGCCGACGCGCATTTCGCGCAACTGGGTTTGACGCCGCGCATCCGTCTGGAACTGGGCAGCAATGAAGCGGTCAAGCAGTCCGTCGCCGGCGGCATGGGGCTGGGCCTGATCTCGCGCCATGCGCTGGCGGCCGATCCGCGCGAGGACGGCGTCGTGGTGCTGCCCGTGAGCCGCTTCCCGGTCCCGTCATCCTGGTGGTTGCTCTGGCCCGAGGGCAAGCGCTTGTCGCCCGTGGCGCAAGCCTTTCAGCAGCATCTGGTGGACCTTGCGGTCACTTGGGAAACGCACACCTGAAGAGCCGGCCAAGACGACGGCGCGCTCAGGCGGAACTCACGTCCGTCCGTCGATCCACATCACTCCGACCGACATCCCCTGGACGTACCATCACAGCCGTTTCAATTCCGGACTTGAACGTGATCCAACGAGCCATCTTCCTGGCCGTGGCGACGGCACTCGTCGCCGGCTGCAGCAACGGCATCGACAAGGTGGACGTCGAAGTCCGCCCTTCCGCTTACGTGGTGGGCTCGGTGACCTCCGACCTGGCCACGCCGGCCGTCGATGAAGTCGTCCGGCTGAAGCCACGCGAGGTGCACATCCATACCTGCACCACCACGCCGCCCGGCAAGGTGAATCAATTCAACACCGAATTGGATGCGCGGCTCAAAACCGCCAAGACCATGTCGTTCACCGCGAGCGGTTGCTGACGCGATGCACGTCGCGACACGGCGGCCCAGGGGCGCTGCTTCCGGCCTCAGGCGATGAGCGTGCCCCGCCTGTCGCGACGATCGAGCGCAGCCTGACCCTGCCGCCCGCTGCGCTCATCCCCCCGTCACCGGCGGAAAGAACGCCACCTCCGCGCCATCCCGAACCGGGGCCGCTTCCGCGCACATCTTCTGATCCACGGCACACCGCACGGCCCGGCCTCGCGCGAGCGCATCGGCATGCGCGGGGCTGGATGCGATCAGCTGATCCCTCAGCGCGCCCACCGTCAGCCCCTCACGGTGCTCGACGATGGCCTGTGCCCCGAGGGCTTCTCTCAGCGAGGCGAAGTAGCGAACGGTGATGGCCATACAACAGCGTCAGAACAATTCATTGAAGGGCAGGAACCGGACCACATCGCCCGGCTGGACCACGGTGCCGGGCAGCAGATCCACCACCCCATCGGCCCAGGCGGCCGAGCTCATCACGCCGGAGCTCTGGTTCGAGAACAGCTGCAGGCCGCCCTGCTCGCTCACCCGCGCCCGCAGGAACTCGCGCCGCTTGTCGGCCTTGGTCCAGGCGAATTCCGCCGGCAGGCGATAGCCGCGCGGCGTCAGTTGGGTCGCGCCCTGCATGCGCAGCAGCACCGGCCGCACGAACAGCAGGAAGGTGATGAAGCTGGAGACCGGATTCCCCGGCAGACCCATGTACCAGGTGCGCCGTCCGGTCGACGTGACCTCGCCGAACGCGAGCGGCTTGCCCGGTTTGATCGCGATCTGCCACAGGTCCAGACGACCTTCACGCTCCAGCGCCGGCTTGAGGTGATCTTCCTCGCCCACCGACACGCCGCCTGAACTGAGGATCAAGTCCGCCTCCGCGGACGCTTCGCGCAGCGCCGCGCGGGTGGCCTCCAGCGAATCGGGGACGATGCCCAGATCCCGCACCTCGCAGCCCAGCGACAGCAGCAAGGCATGCAGCGTCGTCCGGTTGGAGTTGTAGATCTGCGCCGGTCCCAGCGGCTGACCCGGCAGCGCCAGTTCATCGCCCGTGGAGAACAGCGCCACCTTCGGCCGCGCGGCCACCGTCAATTCGGCCCGGCCCGCCGTCGCCGCGAGACCCAATGCGGCCGCATGCAGTCGGTCCCCCGCGCTGAGCACCTGCTCGTCCAGACGCACATCCTCGCCACGACGACGGATCGCCAAGCCCGGCGACACCGCACCCATCACCCGCACCTGACCCAGGCCGCCGGCCGCATCGGCCACGGCCTCGCACTGCTCCTGCATCAGGACCGCGTCCGCGCCCTCCGGCACGAAAGCGCCGGTGAAGATGCGCGCGGCCGTGCCCGGCTGCAGCGGCTGCGGCATCGCGCCCGCGGCCACCCGCTGGGACACCGGCAGCACCGTGCCCACGCTCGGCACATCGGCCGAGCGCATCGCATAACCGTCCATCGCGCTGTTGTCGCGCGGCGGCACATCCAGCGGCGACCGGACGTCTTCCGCCAGCACCCGCCCCACCGCGAGCGCGGTCGGCACGGACTCGCGGCGACCCAGCGGCTGCACCTGAGCCAGCAGATGCGCCAGTGCCTCGTCCATGGACCGCATCGGCGCGCGCGCCGGCGGGTTGGCGGCATGAGCGCCGCTGGGGGCGGAAGAAGAGGTCCCCGCCTGCGGGGAAGTCGGATCAGACATGGTCAACGATGAACTGCTTCACACGGTCGACCGAAACCGGCATCACCTGCACGCGCTTCGGTCGGGATTCCAGATCGTCCAGCCCGGCTGGACGGGGCGGCACCACGCCCAGGGCTTCTTCGATGGTGGCGGCGAACTTGGCCGGCAGCGCGGTCTCCAGCACCAGCATCGGCGTGCCGGCCTGACGCTGCTCCAGCGCCACCTTGAGGCCATCGGCGGTGTGGGTGTCGATGATCTGGCCGTATTGCCGATGGCAGCGCTGGATCGTCGCGACACGGTCCGCATGGGTGCTGCGACCGGAGGCGAATCCGAAGCGCGCCGACATGCGGGCGCGCTCCTCGGCGCTCAATTCGAAATAGCCCTGCGTGGCGAGCTGCTCGCCGAAGAGCTGGCGCACCCGCGCACCGTCTCGGTCCAGCAGATCGAACACGAAGCGCTCGAAGTTGCTGGCCTTGGAAATGTCCATCGACGGGCTGGAGGTCTCCAGCGTCTGCGCCGCGCCGCGCGGCCGGTAGACACCGGTGCGGAAGAACTCGTCCAGCACATCGTTCTCGTTGGTCGCGACCACCAGACGGTCGATCGGCAGACCCATCATCCGCGCCACATGGCCGGCGCAGACATTGCCGAAGTTGCCCGACGGCACGGTGAAGCTGACCCGTTCCTGATCGCTGCGCGTCGCCTGGAAATACGCGGCGAAGTAGTAGACGACCTGCGCCAGCAGCCGCGCCCAGTTGATCGAATTGACCGTGCCGATGCGGTACTGGCGCTTGAAGGCCAGATCGTTGGACACCGCCTTGACGATGTCCTGGCAGTCATCGAACACGCCGTGCAGCGCCAGGTTGTGGATGTTGGGTTCCTTCAGGCTGAACATCTGCGCCTGCTGGAACGGGCTCATGCGGCCATGCGGGCTCAGCATGAAGACCTGGATGCCGGCCTTGCCGCGCATCGCGTATTCGGCGGCGCTGCCGGTATCGCCGGAAGTCGCGCCCAGGATGTTGAGCGTCTCGCCGCGGCGCTTCAGCTCGTATTCGAAGAGCTGGCCGAGCAGCTGCATGGCCATGTCCTTGAAGGCCAGCGTCGGCCCGTTGGACAACGCCACCAGTGCCAGGCCGGGTTCCAGTGGCTTGAGCGGCGTGATCTGCGGCGTGCCGAACACGGCCTCGGTGTAGGTGCGCTGGGTCAGCGCCTTCAGGTCGGCGGCGGGAATGTCGTCGATGTAGAGCGACAGGATCTCGAACGCCAGGTCGGCATACGCCAGACCCCGCCAGCGGGCCAGGGTGGCCGCATCGACCTGCGGATAGGTCTGCGGCAGGTACAGGCCGCCGTCAGGCGCCAGGCCTTCCAGGAGGATGTCGCTGAAGTGGCGGGCGGCCGGATCGCCGCGGGTGCTGAGGTAGTTCACGATGAGGTCGCGTTCGGGGAGTCGGAGGATACCGGTTGAGGGGGCAAGCCGTCGCGCAGCGCGGCCAGATGCTTGGAATACGCAGGGATATCGGGAAAGCGCTCGGACAGCTCGGCATAGACCCGCAGCGCTTCATCCCGCAGCGCCGGCTCGCTGGGCAGGGTCGACTGCAGACGATGCCACAGCCGCGCGCCCAGGTTGTCCAGCGAGAGACGGGTCGGTCCATCCAGCCGCAGCCGATGGCGGGCAATGCTCAAGGCCTCGTCGGACGCACGCACCGCGCGCCGCGCATCGCCCTGCGCCGCCGCCACCACGGCCAGCGCTTCCAGCCCGGTCATCAGGCGCATGTCGGCTTCCGGCGAGAGGTCTTCCTCCCGCAACAGCCGCCGCAGCGCGACGCTCTCTTGCTGGCAGGCCATGGCCTGATCCTCTTCGCCCTGCAGCAGCTTCACCAGGCCGAGGTGCAGGAGGATCTCCGCCAGATCGGCGCGGGCGCCGGACAGCAGCGGATCGGCCGCCACCATGACGCGCGACAGGCTCAAGGCTTCGCTCAGGCAGGCATCGGCCTGCGCCAGTTGACCGCGTCGCTGATGCAGCAGCCCCAGCGCTTCCAGCGCCGTGACCAGGCCGTGGCGCAGATGCGGCGCATCCCGTTGTTGATCGAGCAGACGGCGCCGCAGCGAGAGGCTCTCTTCCGACGCGGCCAGCGCGCCATCGAAGTCCTCGCGGCGCTGCAGCAGCATCGAGAGGTCATCCAGCAGCATCGCCAGCAACAGCGCCGGTTCCTTCTCGCGCGGGAAGGCCAGCCGCGAAGCGCGGGTCACGTCGATGGCGCGTTGATAGTGGGCGGTGGCCTCGTCCCAGACCTGCTCGGTCCAGAGCGCATAGCCCAGCGTCTGTAGCGCCAGCGCCAGATCGCGCGAGACGCTCAGGCTCTGCCCGGCGCCCTGCCCGCTCGCGCCCTCGTCACCGACGGCTTGACGCGCGATCGCCAGCGATACGAGCCGGCGCGCCAGCGTCTCGGCCTCGACCATCTCGCCGTTCTGGATCGCTTCCCGCGCTGCCGCGAGGGCGTCCGGCAGCCAGAGCTCACGGCCTCGGCCTTCGCGGGCATCGTCCACTGTCGCGAGGCGATCGCCGATCAGGCTCTGCCAGCGCTGCAGCCAGTCGCGCGCATCCCGCGACGGTTGAGCGTGGCTGACGCTCGGCGCCGCAGCGACCGGCGGCGACGCCAGTCCCGCTTGAGAGCACAGCTTCATCTGCGCCACATGCGCCGCCGCTTCCTCTTCCGCACCGAGCGTCACACTCAGGTAGCGCGCATGCCAGAGGTCCGGCGCCTGCGAGGAAATGGCGCGCTGGCCGCCGTCCGGCAGCAGCAGCACGAACGGCCCGGTCAGCTCGGCCTCCAGCCGGCTGCGCAACTCGTTGAGCCGGCTCAGCAGGCGATCGCGTTGATCGTCCCAATCCGGTTGCCCGCCGCCGCGATGCGCTTCCAGCCACAGCAGCGAGGGCGCGGTCTCATCCAGCCGCGCATACAAGCTCTGCAAGGTGCGGACCGCGAAATCGCCGACCTCACGATCGACCAGCTCGACCATCGGGCCGGGCCGCCGTTCCACCCCCTGCCGCAACGACCAGTCGCGCACCCGTTGGCGCAAGGTCGACACCAGGCGCGGCTCCCTCACGAACACCACCAGCAATCCGAAGCGCTGCAGTTGCGTCATGCGACGCTCGATCTGGCGCCAGGCCAGGTCGAGGCCAGCGTCAGACGGTGCGGGGCTCATGCGCCGAAGGCGGCTGGGCCGCCGTGGACAGATCGACCGGGGCCAGCGAGGGCGCGATCGATGATTCGATCAACTGCCACAGCAGCGGATTGAGATCCAGCCACTCCACCCCATTGCGATAGTTCAGCACCGCGCGCACATCGAAGAAATGCGCCACGATGGGCAGATCTTCGCGACGCTGCAGGTCCAGCGCATGGGTCTTCGCAATCGCCTGCAGCAGAGGAAATTCATTGCGGACGACCAGGTTGCCGATCTCCGCGCGGTGGCGCTCCAGCACCACGTCCAGGATCGCATCGCCGGCTTGCAGCGGCAGACGCTCCTGCTGGAAATACGCTTCATCGAGCACATCCAGCACCAGCCGGCGCAGAAGCTGGCGCAGGTCGCCGCCGGACGCCAGGATCAAGCGGTCCAGCGCGGGCTCCGAGATCAGCTCCCGCCAGCGTGGGAATCGGCGCTCGACCACCTGGCGCATCGCGGCCACGCCTTCGATGCGCGCTTCCCGCCGCGCGGTGGATGGTGGCTGACACACCCGCACCGAGGCCAGCACGAACAGCCGCACCAGCGCCTTCACGTTCGTCAGATACGGCAGGTAGGGCGGCACCGAATAAATCATCTGCACGCCCGGCACCCGCAGTTGGGCGATGCCGCCATCGAAGACCTGCACGATGCGATCGAACATCGCGCCCGCCTCGCCACCGATGCCGCGCAGCCGCTCCAGCGAATCGATGGCCAGCACCACGCGCCGGCATTTCCAGGTGGCGCGCACCGCGTCCGCCATGTCGCTGAGATGGGCGCGGCATTCCGCCATCACCCGCTCCTGGCGGGTCAGGTCGAAGTTGCGCAGGCGCTCGACGATGCTCTGCTGCTGCTTGCGGAACTCCGCCTTCACGCCGCCGATCGAGACTTCGGTGATGTCCACCTCGGTGCGCAGCCAGCCGGTGAAGCGCGCCAGCAGGCCGTCGTCGCGCTGCGGCGCTTCGCCCAGGCCATCGGGCTGGGCCAGTCGGTCGGCGAAGGCGATGGCGGCCACCAGCAACAGGCTGAGCGTGTCCAGCGGATGGGTGTCGCTGATGTACTCCAGCGCATCCACGACATAGGCGCGGGTGTCCGGCTGGCCGTTGAGCTGCGTCGCCAGCCGGCGCAGCTCGGTGCTCTTGCCGGTGCCGCGCTGGCCGCTGAAGTAATAGATCTGCCCCTCGTCGTCGGTGCGCCGGATCGCGCGCTCCAGCAGCGCGATCACGTCTTCCGCGCCCACGCCATGCAGGTGGGGGACATACATGGCGCTGCTGACCTCCAGCGCGCCCGGGTCGTTGGCCAGGACCCGGGAGAACTCATCCAGCAGCGGACCGAGGGAAGACGCGTTCATGACGAGGGCCGTCGCGCTCAGGCCAGTTCTTCCTTGCGCAGCTTGACGATCGGCGCCAGCACGGTCGGCAGCGCCTGCATCTGCGCCAGCGCCTTGTTCATGCGGCCTTCCTGCGTGTCGTGCGTCAGGATGATGAGATCGGTCTGGCTTTCACCTTCGGCCGATTCGCGCTGCAGCACTGCATCGATGCTGATCTGGTGCTCCGCCAGGATGGTGGTGATGCGCGACAGCACGCCGGCCTGGTCCGCCACCCGCAGGCGCAGGTAGAACGAGGTCTGCACCTGGTCCATCGGCAGGATCGGCGTGTTGTTCATCGCATCCGGCTGGAAGGCCAGATGCGGCACGCGGTGGTCCGGATCAGCGGAGGCCAGGCGGGTGATGTCGACCAGATCGGCGATCACCGCCGAGGCCGTCGGCTCGGCGCCCGCGCCCTTGCCGTAATACAGCGTGGTGCCGACCGCATCGGCCTGCACCAGCACCGCATTCATCGCCCCTTCCACATTCGCGATCAGGCGATTGGCCGGGATCAGCGTCGGATGCACGCGCAGCTCGATGCCGTTGTCACGCCGCCGTGCGATGCCCAGCAGCTTGATGCGATAGCCGAGTTGCTGCGCATATTGGATGTCGGTGGCCTGCAGCGCGGTGATGCCTTCCACATGCGCTTGATCGAACTGCACCGGAATGCCGAAGGCGATCGCGCTCATGATCGTCACCTTGTGCGCGGCATCCACGCCTTCGATGTCGAAGGTCGGATCGGCCTCGGCATAACCCAGGCGCTGCGCTTCCTTGAGCACGGTGCCGAAGTCCAGCCCCTTGGAGCGCATCTCCGACAGGATGAAGTTGGTGGTGCCGTTGATGATGCCGGCGATCCACTCGATGCGGTTGGCGGTCAGGCCCTCGCGCAGCGCCTTGATGATCGGAATGCCGCCGGCCACGGCCGCCTCGAAGGCGACCATCACGCCCTTGGCGCGCGCGGCGGCGAAGATCTCGCTGCCATGCACCGCCAGCAGCGCCTTGTTGGCGGTCACGACATGCTTGCCGGCGGCGATCGCTTCCAGCACCAGGCTGCGGGCCACGCCGTAGCCGCCGATCAGCTCGACGACGATGTCGATCTCCGGATTGGCGATCACCTGACGGGCATCGGCCACGACGGTGCAGGCATCACCGACGATGCTGCGGGCGCGATCCACATCCAGGTCGGCGACCATCGCGATCTCGATGCCGCGACCGGCGCGTCCGCGAATCTCTGCCTGGTTGCGTTGCAGCACCTGGAAGGTGCCGCCACCGACGGTGCCAATGCCCAGCAGGCCCACTTTGATCGGATTCATGGTCAAACTTTCTGAAGGTCGAGGGGTCAGCGTGTGTGGCGTTTGCGGTAATTCGCCAGGAAACGCTCGATGCGGCCGACGGCCTCACGGAGGTCATCCGTGTTGGGCAGGAACACAAGCCGGAAGTGATCGGGGGCTATCCAGTTGAAGCCCGTCCCTTGGACGATCAGCACCTTTTCCTCGGCCAGCAGGTCGTAGGCGAACTGCTGGTCGTCCGCGATCGGGTAGATCTTGGGGTCCAGGCGGGGAAACATGTAGAGCGCGCCCTTGGGCTTGACCACGCTGACACCCGGAATCTGCGAGAGCAGCTCGTACGCGAGGTCACGCTGGCGCGCGAGCCGGCCGCCGGGGGCGACCAGGTCCTTGATCGATTGATAGCCGCCCAGCGCGGTCTGGATGGCCAGTTGGCCCGGCGTGTTGGCGCACAGCCGCATCGACGCCAGCATGTTCAGGCCGGTGATGTAGTCCAGCGCATGGCGCTTGTCGCCGGAGACCACCATCCAGCCGGCCCGGTAACCGCAGCTGCGGTAGTTCTTGGACAGGCCGTTGAAGGTCAGCGTGAGCACGTCGTCGGACAGCGCGGCGATGCTGGTGTGGGTCTCGCCCTCATACAGCGTCTTGTCGTAGATCTCGTCGGCCAGGATGATCAGCTGATGCTGACGGGCGATCTCGACGATCTCCTTGAGCAACGCCTCCGGATAGAGCGCGCCGGTCGGATTGTTGGGATTGATGACGACGATCGCCTTGGTGCGGTCGGTGATCTTGGCGCGGATGTCGTCCAGGTCGGGAAACCAGCCGTTGGACTCGTCGCAGATGTAGTGGATCGGCTGGCCGCCCGACAGCGCGACGGCGGCGGTGTAGAGCGGATAGTCCGGCGCCGGCAGCAGCACTTCATCGCCGTTGTCCAGCATGGCGTTGAGCGCCATCACGATCAGTTCGGAGGCGCCGTTGCCGAGGTAGACATCGTCCACCGTCACGCCCGCAATGCCCTTTTCCTGGCAGTAATGCACCACCGCCTTACGGGGCGCGAACAATCCCTTGGAATCGGTATATCCGGCCGCGTCGGGCAGGTTGCGGATCATGTCCTGGACGATCTCGTCCGGCGGCATCAGACCGAAGGCGGCGATATTGCCGATATTCAGCTTGATGATCTTCTGCCCTTCTTCTTCCATCTGCCGGGCCTTGTCCAGCACGGGTCCACGGATGTCGTAGCAGACATTGGCCAACTTGCTGGACTTGGTAACGGTCTTCAAGGCTGCTCCAGGAATGCGGTAAGAATGCGGGAAGAAGCGGGACGGCTCGCAGACGCAAACGGCGCTGCGAGGGCTTTTCCAGAGGGAAAACCCATCACCCACAATTTAAACACAGGGTATTAGGCCGCCACGGACGCTTGAGCCTGCGTCGCTGCCAAAATCAGCCTCAATGAAATTTCAACTCGACCAGCCGCAGGGCGGCAACATCATTTCGGAACACGATGGCCGGTCCGTCTGGGTCAATGGCGTCGCCCATCGCCACAGCGTGCTGGTGCCCTGGCAAGGTCCGGTGCAGGCGTGGGAGCTGACCCGCTTCGAGGACCTGAGCGAAGCGCACTTCGAGCGCATCCTGGCGCTCAAGCCGGAGCTGGTGGTGTTCGGCAGCGGGGCGAAGATCCGCTTCGCGCGGCCGCAGCTGTATCGGGCGCTCATCGACGCCCGCATCGGCGTGGAGACCATGGACCTGGGTGCCGCCTGCCGCACCTACAACGTGCTGGCCAGCGAGGGCCGCGCGGTGCTGGCGGCACTGATGATCGAGACCTGATCCCGGGCGGCTTCAGGGGTGCGGAGGGCGGGCGGCGGGCGCGTGCGAAGCCCTCAGGAACCCCTCAGATGAGTCAGCGTCTGACGTGACCTTGCGCATTGGGCGAGGAACAACCCATTACACGTATAATCGCCGGCTATGCCCGCCCGGGCACATCTCTCTGAAAACGCCACATGACGCCAGCGCTCAACAAACCTCTCCCGGACATTGAAGCTCTTGCTACGGGAGGCGTGAAGTTCACACCTCATGCCTTCCACGGTCAAGCCGTCGTGTTGTACTTCTACCCCAAGGACAACACCCCGGGATGCACCACCGAAGCCATGCAGTTCCGCGACCGCCACAAGGATTTTGTGAAGGCCGGCGCCGTGGTGTTTGGTGTTTCGCGCGACAACATGGTTTCTCACGAAAAGTTCAAGCAAACGCTGGAGCTGCCGTTTGAACTGATCGCCGACACCGAAGAGAAACTCTGCCACATGTTCGGCGTGGTGAAGAACAAGATCATGTACGGCAAGAAGGTCAAGGGTATCGAGCGTTCGACCTTCCTGATCGATGCCCAAGGCGTGCTGCGTGAAGAATGGCGCGGTATCAAGGTCGCCGGTCATGTGGACGACGTGCTGAAGGCCGTCAAGGCGCTCAAGAAGGAAGCCGCCTGAGCCTGACCGGGCGCGAGTGAGCAGTTCCAGCCCCGCTTTCTTTTTGTTTCGCCCGATCGACAAAACAAGCCGGCCCGGCATTCGCCGCGGCCGGCTTGTTTTTTGGCGAGCCGGACATTCATCTGGCGGGATTTCCCCGTCGGGGTCACCAAACCCCGCTCGGGAGTTGTGCATAATCAGTCGCATGCCCCTGTGCCTGATCGACGTGTGTTCCGGATTTAAGAGGACGAGCCGCACCGCCCCACGTGCGGCTTTTTGCCTTCTGGACGACACCGTGCGGGCGGCCGCCGCCGACACCTCCGGCGCCGCCCCCTCCGACATCGACTCGGGCCTGTCTCCTGGTCCGCTCGGACCCAGGCTCCTCACGCACGCCTTGCCCTCCCGCACATGCCACTGCCCAAGCCTCCGACCAAGCGCGCCAGCCGCCTAGAAGCCACCGCTTACGCGACCAACCTGTCGCCCAGCAAACGTCCGTCCGCGCCTGAGGCTCCGTCTGCTCCCGTCGCTTCGATGGCGGTGAGCGCAGCCGAACGGCCGGCCGTCGCGCCCGCCCCGACCCGCACCCGGACCGAGCCCGAGGCCCGGGAGTCGCGCGCGCCCAGCAGCTCGCTGGCGCTCGTGCCCGCGGCCACGCCCACCGCGCCGGCCAAAAAATCGACGCCCGCCCGCGCCAAATCGCGCAAGCCGGTCGGCGATCCGAAGCTGTTCGTGCTCGACACCAACGTGCTGATGCACGACCCGATGTGCCTGTTCCGCTTCGAGGAACACGACATCTACCTGCCGATGATCACGCTCGAAGAGCTGGACGGCCACAAGAAGGGCATGACCGAAGTCGCCCGCAATGTGCGCCAGGTCAGCCGCGATCTGGATGCCCTGGCGGCCAGCTTGAAGTCCAGCACCGTCGAGGAAATGTCCAAGGGCCTGCCGCTGGACCAGACCGGTCACCGCGAAGCCGGCGGCAAGCTGTTCTTCCAGACCACGCTGTTCGACACGCCGCTGCCGCAGGGCCTGCCGCAAGGCAAGGCGGACAACCAGATCCTGGGCGTGGTCCAGGCGCTCAAGCAGCAGCAGCCCAGCCGCGAAGTGGTGCTGGTGTCCAAGGACATCAACATGCGCATCAAGGCCCGCGCGCTGGGCCTGCCGGCGGAGGACTACCGCAACGACAAGACGCTGGAAGACTCCGACCTGCTCTACACCGGCGTGCAGGCGCTGCCGGCGGACTTCTGGGAACGCCACGGCAAGACCATGGAAAGCTGGCAGCAAGGCGGCACCACCTTCTATCGGATCAGCGGTCCGCTGGTGCCGACGCTGCTGGTCAATCAGCTGGTCTACCTGGAAGCGCCCGGCGCCGCGCCGCTGTATGCCAAGGTGCAGGAAATCACCGGCAAGACCGCCGTGCTGCGCACGCTGCGCGATTTCGGCAACCAGAAGCATTCGGTCTGGGGCGTGACCTCCCGCAATCGCGAACAGAACTTCGCGCTCAACCTGCTGATGGATCCGGACTGCGATTTCGTCACCCTCACCGGCTCGGCCGGGACCGGCAAGACGCTGATGACGCTGGCCGCCGGCCTGTCGCAGGTGCTGGATGAGCGCCGCTACAGCGAAATCATCGTCACCCGCGTCACCGTCCCGGTGGGCGAGGACATCGGTTTCCTGCCCGGCACCGAAGAGGAAAAGATGGGCCCGTGGATGGGCGCGCTGGACGACAACCTGGAAGTGCTGGCCCGCGGCGACAGCAGCGCCGGCGAATGGGGCCGCGCGGCCACCAACGACCTGGTCCGCAGCAAGATCAAGATCAAGAGCTTGAACTTCATGCGGGGTCGCACCTTCCTGAACAAGTACGTCATCATCGACGAGGCGCAAAACCTGACCCCCAAGCAGATGAAGACCTTGATCACCCGGGCCGGCCCCGGCACCAAGATCGTCTGCCTGGGCAACCTGGCCCAGATCGACACGCCCTACCTCACCGAAGGCAGTTCCGGCCTGACCTTCGCGGTCGACAAGTTCAAGGGCTGGGCTCACAGCGGCCATGTGACGCTGGCCCGCGGCGAGCGCTCGCGGCTGGCGGACTTCGCCTCCGAAGTGCTCTGATCGATTCGCCGAACCCCCTCCCCCGATGGGCTCCCGACGTCGCTCGGTCGAGCGCTTCGACAAGACAAAAAACCGCCCTCGGGCGGTTTTTTCTTGGGCGGCCGCGAGCGCTGTCGTGAGCCGGACCGATCGTCCGAATCAGCGTAACGGCGGATCGAACAGGTAGCCCACGCCGCGCACGGTGCGGATCAGGGGCGAGCTCGGATCGTCATGCAGCTTCTGCCGCAGCCGCGACACCATCAGATCGACGCTGCGCTCCAGCGCGGTGACGCCATCCCCGCGCGCCAGATGCAGAAGCTCCTGGCGCTGCAGCACGCTGTGCGGTCGCTCCAGGAAGGCGCGCAGCAGCTTGTATTCGCTCTGCGACAGCACCACGCAGAAGCCGCCCGGGCCGGACAGGCGACGGGTCATCGGCTCCAGGCGGAAGCGACCGAACATCAGCACCTCGGCGGCCTCGCCCTCGCGTGGCCGCAGCAGCGCCCGGATGCGCGCCTGCAGCTCGCGAGGTTCACCGGCCTTGGATTCGACCGCATCGGCCCCGCGCTCCAGCGCCAGCACCCGCTCCAGCGTGCTGTCCTGCTGCAGCAGCACGATCACCGGCAGCCGGGACCGCTGACGCAATCGGGTGAGCGCGGCCCAGCCGGCCTCTCGGGGATCGCTGGGATCCAGCAGCGCCAGGTCCACCGGCAGCAACGGCACCCGATCCAGCAAGGCGGGCTCGCTACTGTCGGTCACCCGGTAGCCCCAGGCCCGCAGCAGACCGGCGCAGCGCATCCGGGCATGAGGGTGAGGATCGATCAGGAGCAGATGCGTGCCGGCGGCGGGATCGGGAAAGGGGGAACTCATCGTGAGGCGCCGAAACAAGTGGGAACACGGGCGAGACTATGCCGTTGACAACCGTCGAGAACCCCGATCAGGACGGGCCTCTCCGCCCTTTTTACCCGCGCTTCACTGAAGCGAAACATGGCCGCGGAGAGCGACATGAAGGCGCGCCAAACGCCTCATTCTTCGCACCGAACGGCGCATCTCGCACGGCCGCGCATCCAGGGAGCGACGACCCGCTCAGCTACAATGCGCCCCATCGCCGCGGCCCAGTCTTGCCGCGGCTTTTATCTTTTTGAGCTCACGCTCTCACGGCAGCCGAAGACTGGCACCGTCCCGCAGGACAGTGCGCTGCACAAGCTCTCCTCGAGCACCACCCACACGCAGCTATGAGTTTTGACGCACTGGGCCTGTCCCAGCCCCTGCTTCGCGCAATCGCCGACGCCGGCTACACCACCCCCACCCCGATCCAGAGCCAGGCCATCCCGGCCGTTCTCAGCGGCGGCGACCTGATGGCCGGCGCCCAGACCGGCACCGGCAAGACCGCCGGTTTCACCCTCCCGGTGCTGCAGCGCCTGTCCGCCGGCAAGCCGGTGCGCGATGCCCGCGGCCGTCTGGCGGTCCGCGCGCTGGTGCTCACGCCCACCCGTGAACTCGCCGCCCAGGTCGAAGAAAGCGTGCGCACCTACGGCAAGTACCTGCCGCTGACCAGCATGGTGATGTTCGGTGGTGTCGGCATGCAGCCGCAGATCGACAAGCTGCGCAAGGGCGTGGACATCCTGGTCGCCACGCCGGGCCGTCTGCTGGACCACGCCCAGCAAGGCACGCTGGACCTGTCCAAGGTCGAGATCCTGGTGCTGGACGAAGCCGACCGCATGCTGGACATGGGCTTCATCCACGACATCAAGAAGGTGCTGGCCCTGCTGCCGCAGAAGAAGCAGAGCCTGCTCTTCTCCGCCACCTTCAGCGACGAGATCAAGGCCCTGGCCGACCGCCTGCTGGACAAGCCCGGCCTGATCGAAGTGGCCCGCCGCAATGCCACCGCCGACACCATCGCGCAGAAGGTGCATCCGGTCGACCGCGACAAGAAGAAGGAACTGCTGGCCCACCTGATCCGCCAGCATGACTGGCACCAGGTGCTGGTCTTCACCCGCATGAAGCACGGCGCCAACCGCCTGGCCGAGTTCCTGGACAAGCAGGGCATCACCGCCATGGCCATCCACGGCAACAAGAGCCAGGGTGCGCGCACCAAGGCGCTGGCCGAATTCAAGAGCGGCGAGCTCCAGGTGCTGGTCGCCACCGACATCGCGGCCCGCGGCATCGACATCGACCAACTGCCGCACGTGGTGAACTACGAGCTGCCGAATGTGTCGGAAGACTATGTGCACCGCATCGGCCGCACTGGCCGCGCCGGCGCGCAAGGCGAGGCACTGTCGCTGGTCTGCGTCGACGAAGAAGGTTTCCTGCGCGACATCCAGAAGCTGATCAAGCGCGAGATCCCGCGTGAGATCGTGCCCGGCTTCGAGCCCGATCCCAACGCCAAGCCCGAGCCGATCGTGCTGGGCCGCATGGTGCTCAATGGCGGCGTCGGCAAGTCCGGCGGCGCGGGTCGCCCCGGCGGCGGCGGTGGTGGTGGCCGTCGTGGTGGCGGCGGTGGCCAGGGCGGCGGCGGTCGCGCCCCGCAAGGCCAGGGTCGTGCGGCGCAGGGCGCCGGCCGCGGTCAAGGCGGCGGCGGTTCGGGCGGTGGCCAGGGTCAAGGTCAGCGTCCGCAGGGACAGGGCCAGCGTCCGGCCGGCCAAGGCGCTTCGGCAGGCCAGGGTCAACGTCAGGGCGATCGTCGTCCCGGTGGCGGCGGCCACGGCAACCAGGGCAATCGCCCGGCCGGTGGCGCGCTGACGCGTCCGAAGTCCAGCTCCTGATCAGGCGCGCAACGCCGGCCCGCGGACCCGCTCCGAACGGCCGGCGCTGACGCCCACTGGATCGCCCCCCGCTCGACGCGACCTCTCACGAGGCTCGCGTCGAGTTCATTTCGGGCCGCCATTTGCGACGTCATCACCATTTCCGATTCCGTCTGCGGCTCCGATTCCGTCTCTCTTCGCGCCGCCCGATCAGGCCCGCCTCCGGCTCATCCTCGACCCGCTGAGCGCGGCATACTCGCCGCCACCCCATGAAGACCGCGCCCATTCTTCCGGCCCGCGTGGATTTCTCCGACGCCTCGGCCCCTCACGCGCCAGACTTTGGCGATGTCTACCACGCTCGCGCCGGCGCATTCGCGCAGGCGCAGCATGTGTTCCTCGCCGGCAATGGCCTGCCGGGGCGCTGGGCTCGCCAGCGTCGTTTCGTGGTGCTGGAAACCGGCTTCGGCCTGGGCAACAACTTCCTCGCCACCTGGGCCGCCTGGCGAGCGGACCCAGACCGCTGCGACCAGTTGGTCTTCATCAGCATCGAGAAGCACCCGCTGGTCCGGGACGACCTCACCCGCGCCCACGCTGCGTCATCGGAGCCCGCGCTCGCCCGGCAACTGATCGAGGCCTGGCCGCCGCTCACGCCCAACCTGCACACGATGACCTTCGAGGCCGGTCGCGTCCGGTTGATGCTGGCCCTGGGCGATGCGCAGGACTGGCTGCATGAGCTGCTGGCGGAGGTCGATGCGTTCTACCTCGACGGTTTCTCTCCCGCCCGCAATCCCGAGCTTTGGCAGACCGATCTGCTCAAGCAACTCGGCCGGCTGGCTGCGCCCGGCGCCACCGCCGCCACCTGGAGCGTGGCGCGCGGCGTGCGGGACGGGCTGAGCGCGGCAGGCTTCCAGGTCGAGAAGCGCCCCGGCTTCGCCAGCAAGGGCGAGATGACCGTCGCCCGCTTCGCGCCGCGCTTCGTGCCGCCGCGCTCGCCGGGTCGGCAGCCGGTGGCGCCCCAGGCCCGCTCGGTGCTGATTCTGGGCGCCGGGCTGGCGGGCGCGGCCTGTGCGCGGGCCTTGCGACAGCAAGGGCTGCACTGTCAGGTGATCGACGCCGAATCCGCCGTCGCCGCGCGCACCTCCGGCAATCCAGGCGGACTGTTTCACGGCACGCTGCATGCGGACGATGGTCCCCATGCGCGGTTCAACCGCGCCGCTGCATTGGCGACGACGTGTGAGCTGCGCCAGCTCGCGCCCGCCCTGCCCTGGCTCCAGTGGGGTCTGACGCGGGTGGAAGCGGCGGATCGCTGGCCGACGATGCAGGCGCTGCAGCAGCGCCTGGGCCTGCCGGCGGACTATGTCCAGGCGATGAGCGCGACCGAGGCCAGTCAACAGGTGGGCTGGCCGCTGCAGCAGCCGGGCTGGTATTTCCCGGGCGGCGGCGCGGTCGAGCCCGGTGCCGTCGTACGCGCCTGGCTGACGCAGGCCGAGGCCGACGTGCGACTGAACACCACCGTCGCCTCGCTGCAAAGGCACGACGGTCGCTGGTTCGCGCTGGATGCCGAGGGTCGGTTGATCGCTGAAGCGGATGCAGTGGTGCTCGCGGCCGGCGAGGCGAATGCGGCGCTCGCCGCGCCCTGGACCGCCGGCCCAATTTGGCCGTGGACCACGCAGCGCGGTCAGATCAGTCTCGTGGCGCGCGGCTTCGCCCCGCCGCAGCCGCAACAGCCAGTGGCCGGCGCGGGTTACGCCCTCTCGCTGCCCGACGGCTCGTTGTGCTTCGGCGCCTCGGCCAGCCTCGACGATGCCGACCCCACGCTGCGCGACAGCGACCAGGCCTGGAACATCGCGCGCCTGGGTCAGTTGCTGCCGCTGGATCCGACGGTGGACCCGACGACCTGGCCGCTGAACGGTCGCGTCGGCTGGCGCAGCGTGATGCCGGACAAGCTGCCCGTGGTCGGCGCGCTGCCGGCCGCGATGCCCTCTCAGCGCGCCGAGCAGGTGCGCGCCTGGTCGCGCCAGCCCGGTTTGATGATCTGCGGGGGACTGGCTTCGCGGGGACTGACCTGGGCCACCCTCTGCGGCGAATTGATCGCCGCGCAGCTCACCGGCGCGCCCTGGCCGATGGAGATCGATCTGGCCGAAGCGCTTGACTCGGCCCGATTCGCCGCCCGCCAGGTGCGCCACGGCGATTGAGCCGCGCCGCCGATCCTGCGGGATCTCATCGCGGCGCGCTCAGCGGTTTCTGCGGTGTCAGCGGCATCACCGCATCGGCGCATCAGCGCGGCGTGGCCGTCGCGGCGCCGTCCGCGCTCGTGATGACGTCGAAGCTCTCCACCCGCCGCGACACCAGCATCGGAATGATGGTGCCGAAGCCCAGTCGCTGGAAGTGCGCCGACGCGCGGTGGTCGTCCAGCCCGGACGCATCGGTGTAGCGCTCCAGGATGACGAAGCGATCCGGGTCCTGCGGCGATCGATAGAACTCATAGCCGAGGTTCTTCGGCTCCTGGCGTGTGGCCGTGGTCAGCTCGCCCAGCAGCTCGCTCACCCGGTCGCCCATGCCGGGCTGCGCGTGGTAGTAGGCCATGACTTGCAGATACCGGGACGGCAGGCGGTCCGCGGTCCCGCTGGAGGTGCCGGACGCCGAGGTGGCCGACGAAGGTGAAGCGCCAGACGAAGCGCTGTGGGATGCGTGGGTGGAAGCGCTGGAGGACGCGCTGGGGGAAGGCGTGACGGACATGCTGGCTCCTGAAATCTTTGACATGACGCAAGCTCGTTCAGCCCACACCGTGACGGATGCCACGAAGCGCGCGAAACGAGGATCAACGGGCTCAAGTTTTTCGGCCTCTGGTCGATCATCCCCGAAGTGCACCGAGCAAGTGCGTACGCAGTAAAAGAACTCTCTCTCGTCGCCTGCTGATCGCACAGGGCTGAGCGCCCCGCCGCCCCTGCGGCCGCGCCCGCTTCCCTGGCGAGCTTCCCTCTTTTTATTTGTCTGGATTTCTCATGATTCATCTCGTGGCAGGCCGCAGCATTGGCCAGCGACTCGGTCTGGTGTTGGGACTGGTGTTGCTGATTTCATTCGTGGGCTCCGGCCTCAGCTACCTGGCGCTGGGCCGCGTGGCGGATGAGACCGACCAGATGTTCAATGTCGACCTGGCCGCCGAGCGCGCGGCGTCCGACTGGTATCGCAACATCACCAACGGCGTCACCCGCACCACCGCCATCGCCATCAGCGCCGATACCAGCCTGGGCGGCTTCTTCACGGCCAGCACCGCGGAGTCGACCCGTCAGGCCGGCGAGCTGCAAAAGCAGCTGGACGGCTTCATGGTCACGCCGGAAGAGCGCGCCATGTTCGACAAGCTCGGCGAAGCCCGCAAGGCCTATCTGAGCACGCGGGATGCGGTCACCGCGCTCAAGAAGTCGGGCGATGCCGACGGCGCCCGTCAGCTGTTCGACCAGCAATTCCAGGGCGCCGCCACGCGGTTCCAGGAAGCCATCCAGACCATCGTGCAGCACAAGCGCGCGCGGCTGGATGAGGCGGCCAAGCATGTCGATGACACCAATGACCGCGCCCGCGCCGCCTTGCTGGTGTTCTCGGTGATCGCGCTGGCGCTGGGCGTCTGGTTCGCGGTGATGCTGACCCGCTCCATCACCGGCCCGCTGCGCGGCGCGGTGGACGTGGCCGATGCAATCGCCCGTTTCGACCTCAGCCATCCGGTGCCTCGTGGCGGCAACGACGAGACCGGCGCGTTGCTGGGCTCCTTGGGTGGCATGCAGGGCCAGTTGCTGAAGCTGATCGGCGACGTGCGGCAATCGGCCGAGAGCATCGGCACCGCCAGCGCGGAAATCGCGGTCGGCAACCACGACCTCAGCGCCCGCACCGAGCAGACCGCCTCCAACCTGCAGGAAGTCGCGGCCTCGATGACGCAACTGACCGGAACGGTGCGCCAGACCGCCGATTCCGCGATGACCGCCAATCAGCTGTCCAGTTCCGCGGCCGACATCGCGCAGCGCGGCGGCTCGGTGATGGGTGAAGTCATCAGCACGATGAGCAGCATCAGCGACAGCTCGCGCCAGATCGGCGACATCATTGGCGTGATCGACGGCATCGCGTTCCAGACCAACATCCTGGCGCTGAATGCCGCCGTGGAAGCGGCGCGCGCGGGTGAGCAAGGCCGTGGCTTCGCGGTCGTGGCCAGCGAAGTGCGCTCGCTGGCGCAACGCAGCGCCGAAGCGGCCAAGCAGATCAAGACGCTGATCGGCGCGAGCGTGGAACGTGTCGAATCCGGCTCCAAGCTCGTGCAGGACGCCGGTGGCGCGATGACCGAGATCGTCGCCAGCGTGCAGCGCGTGGCCGACATCATTGGCGAGATCAGCGCCGCCGCGCGTGAGCAGAGCGATGGCATCAACCAGGTGAATGCGGCCGTCGGTCAGCTGGACCAGATGACCCAGCAGAACGCCGCGCTGGTGGAAGAGTCCGCCGCTGCGGCGGAAAGCCTGAAGGACCAGTCGCAGCGCCTGGCCACCGCCATCTCGGTGTTCCGGCTGCGTTGATCGGAGCGGCTCGTCGGCCGGGGCGAGCGTGCGCCGTCACGGTCTGGCGGTCGTCCTGCGCCGTCGCTCGCATTCCGCAGGAGACTGGTGGATGAAGCCAGCGCCGCGACGCCCTGAGAACGCACTCGGGGAAGCCCTTTCGGACAGAGTGTGAAAGATGCCGCAGGTCGCGGGTCCACGCATGTGCGTCGACTGGTCAGTTCCGACCTGCCGGTCGATGATGCCGACCGGATGCGCGGTGATGGCCCAGGTGTTCACGCCTGGTGCGAGCTGCGGCGCGTTCCCCACGCCCTGCCATCCCTTCCACCAAGGCCTGTCACCGTCAGCCGCTAGAACACACGCCCATCCCCATCTGCTGACCGCGCCGTCGCCCGCCATAACGTGGCCGCGACCGATCAGGTCAGCCCCCGCTCGTTCCGGCGCCGCCACCTTCCGTGGGTCATCTCACGCGGTCGCGGTGCCGATGTCGGCGCGGGTCCCGGTGGTCATTTCAATTTGAGCTTCAGCTTCAGTTTCGATATCCGTTTCAGTTTCTACGCGCATTCCAATTTCATAACTGCTCAGGGGGAGTTTTCATGATTCATCTCATCGCGGGACGCACCATCGGCCAACGGCTGGGTCTGGTGTTGGGCCTGGTGTTGTTGATCTCGACGATCGGCTCGGGTCTCAGCTATCTGGCCCTGAACCGGATCGCGGCCGACACCGAGACCATGTTCAACCAGGACCTGATTGCCGAGCGCACCGCTTCCGACTGGCATCGCAACATCACCAACGGCGTGACACGCACCAGCGCGATCGCGGTGAGCGCCGATGCCAGCCTGGCCAGCTTCTTCGCCGAGGCGTCGGCCGAATCGAGCAAGCAGTCCGGCGAATTGCAGAAGAAGCTGGACGCCTACATGGTCACGCCCGAAGAGCGCAAGATGTATGAAGCGCTGGGCGAGGCCCGCAAGGGTTATCTGAGCACCCGCGATGCGGTGGCCGCCGCCAAGAAGGCCGGCGACACCGACCAGGCGCGACAGATCTTCGACCAGCAATTCAAGCCTGCCGCCGCCAAGTTCCAGGAAGGCATCCAGGGCATCGTGCAGCACAAGCGTGACCGCCTGGACGAGGCCGCCAAGCATGTCGCAGAGACCAACCGCAGCGCCCGCACCGGCCAGTTGGTCTTCTCGCTGGTCGCGCTGGGCCTGGGCCTGTGGCTCGCCGTGATGCTGACCCGCTCCATCACCGGCCCGCTGCGCGGCGCGGTGGACGTGGCCGATGCGATCGCCCGTTTCGACCTCAGCCATCCGGTGCCCCGTGGCGGCAATGACGAGACCGGCGCGCTGCTGGGCTCGCTGGGCGGCATGCAGGGCCAGTTGTTGAAGCTGATCGGCGACGTGCGCGGCTCCGCTGAAAGCATCGGCACCGCCAGCGCGGAAATCGCGGTCGGCAACCATGACCTGAGCGCCCGCACCGAGCAGACGGCGTCCAGCCTGCAGGAAGTCGCCGCATCGATGACGCAGTTGACTGGCACGGTCCGTCAGACGGCGGATTCCGCGATGACCGCCAACCAGCTGTCCAGCTCCGCCGCCGATGTCGCGCAGCGCGGCGGCTCGGTGATGGGTGAAGTCATCAGCACGATGAGCAGCATCAGCGACAGCTCCCGCAAGATCGGCGACATCATCGGCGTGATCGACGGCATCGCATTCCAGACCAACATCCTGGCGCTGAATGCCGCCGTGGAAGCGGCGCGCGCGGGCGAGCAAGGCCGTGGCTTCGCGGTTGTGGCCAGCGAAGTGCGCTCGCTGGCACAGCGCAGCGCCGAGGCGGCCAAGCAGATCAAGACGCTGATCGGGGCGAGCGTGGAACGTGTCGAATCCGGCTCCAAGCTCGTGCAGGACGCTGGTGGCGCGATGACCGAGATCGTCGCCAGCGTGCAGCGAGTGGCCGACATCATTGGCGAGATCAGCGCCGCCGCGCGTGAGCAGAGCGATGGCATCAACCAGGTGAATGCGGCCGTCGGTCAGCTCGACCAGATGACCCAGCAGAACGCCGCGCTGGTGGAAGAGTCCGCCGCTGCGGCGGAAAGCCTGAAGGACCAGTCGCAACGTCTGGCCACCGCCATCTCGGTGTTCCGGCTGCGTTGATCGGAGCGGCACGGCGGGCGATCACGCCCTGCCGTCCGCCCTGCCCTCGGATCGGCGGCGATCAGTCCCGATCCGAGCTCGGCGTGCCGACCGGATGCGAGTCCTCCGGATCGTCCCGCGCCAAGGCCACCAGCACGGCGAGGTCGGCCTCCTGGCCGAGCAGATGCTCGCCGCGCTGGCGGCACAGCGCGACATAGCGCTCGACGATCAGCGCCTCCCGCTCCGCCGGCGTCAGCCCGGCTGCGCGTTGCAACGCGAGCGCCATCCAGACCATGGCGCAGCGCAGGCCGCCATCCTCATCCTGCAGCGCCACCTTGCCCGGCGCCACGGCGCGCGCCTGCTCGTCCACCCGACGCGCCAGCGCGCGCAGGCTGGCAGCGCGCTGGATCAGGCGATCCGCGCGCTCGATCTGCAGATGGGTGACCCGATGACCGCCTTCGGTGTCGGCGGCAGCCATCGGCTCCGACCGATCGCCCGCATCGGCCGGCGCATCCCCGTCGTTCGGGACGGACAGGGCCCGCAGGATCGGGGCTCGCGGCGAGGGAATCACGGTGGGTGTCGCGCTGCACACGCTGTTCGAGGCGCGCTGCCGCCCTGAACGCGACGTGGTCAGCGAGAACGCCAACCTCGTGAGCGTGCCTCGGGCATCGGCATCTGCCGTCCGATGGGCGGCCTCGCGGCTGGAGCTTCGCGACCGCGCGCTGCCGCTGCGCGAGCGGAAACTGAAGGTCCTGCCTTTGGGTCGGGGGTCCGAGGGCGTGAGCAGGCGATCGCCCCCGCCCCGCCCCGCCGCTGCGGTCGCGCCGGACGGGTTGGAATCCGAGGACATGGACGACACCGACCGGTGCTGCACGGTCACCGGCAGCGGCCGGGTCAGCGAGGACTCCGACGCCGTCCACACCGAGGGCATCGAAAGGATCGACGACAGGGAGCCCGTCGAGGGCGCCTCGTCCAGCACCGAGATCGTGGCCCGGCCCAGATACGGCGCGGACCAGGTGCCGCCCTGGCGCACGCCATTCGACGACGCGTCGCCTCCGCCGAGATCGACGATCAGCCGGACATCCTCATCCAGCATCGCCTGCACGAAATGCAGCATCGGCAGCAGCGCGGCCGGCGGCGGCGCCATCACCAGGGTCCGGTCGTCGATGCGGTTGGCATTGATCCAGGCATCCACCGTGTCGCCCGGCAGGCGGCTCTGGACCACGGTGTGCGCATTCACCGGATAGGCGTAGGTGGTGAGCGCAGGCGGCAGCGTCATCCGCGCGACCCGCGAGGCGCCGCGGTCCAGTTCGTCCTGGATGGCATGACGCAGGCGCTCGCCGGTCTCCAGGTCCGTCGCCGGCAAGCCGATCCGGCGCGCGGTCGACGCATACACCGAACTCCGCTCGCTGGTGGCTCGCTCCAAGGGACCCGGTGGCGCGGACTCGTCTTCATCCTCCTGATCGGAGGACGCGCACCGCGCCCCTCCACAACCAGCGCAACAGCTTCGCCACATCGTCTCTGCTCCTTTTCACGCGAGATCCGCCGGACCGGTCGCTGGCGGCGCCAGGCCGGGCCGACGGGATCAGTCGCGCGGCGGGCGGGCGTCGGTTCTGCCCGCGGCGGATGGCGGCAGACCGGGCCGTGGCGCTCGAACGAAGCGCGCGCGCAACGCCTGGCCCCTTCAAGCGCGGGAGTCGAGGGAAGTCCCCATCACGGGTTGTCATATTCCTTGGGTAGAAACGCGCCACACAACGTTGTCATTCCGAACCACACCACACGCCTCGCACGGCGCCACGGCCGGATCCACCCGCGCCGGGTCCTATGGGAAAGTCAGAGATCCAATCCAACGGGGATGACAGCGCCCCCTCCGTGGCGCTTCAGGTGCGGGCCGAGCGGCTCGCCGGGCTGCATGCGCTGGTGCGGCTGCCGGCCGCCATGGGCGCGGTGTTCAGCCTGCTGCCCGTCGTGCTGCTGTGGCGCCATCTGGATGCCGCCGAGCTGCTGTGCTGGCTGGCGGCCCGCTGGGCGATCTCGATCTGGCGCATCCTGGAAGCGCGCCGCTTCCTGAAACTGCCGCTGAGCCTCACCACCCGCACCCTGCCGCGCTGGGAGCGCCGCTTCCTGGCGGCGCTGCTGCTCGACGGCCTGGCCTGGGGCCTGGTGGGCGCCTTGTTCGCGACGCCCAATTTGCCGGAAATCGATGGCGCCGTGATGACGGTGCTGGTCGGCCTGGCCGCATTCACCCAGATGTCGCTGGGCGGCTGGGCGCGTGCGCAGGCGATCTTTTCCTCGCTGGTCTTTGCGCCGCTGATCGTGCGGCTGGCCCTGCAGGGCGGCTCGGTGGCCTGGCTGAGCGCCGGTGCGCTGATCCTGTTCTGGATGCTGACCACCTTCGAGTCCCGCCGCATCGAGGCCCGCACGCTGGAGCTGCTGCGGCTGCGCTTCGAGCAGGCTCGCCTGGCCGAGCAAAGCCAGCTGGCGCTGCATGCGGCCGAGGAAACCAGCAGCAGCAAGAGCCGTTTCGTGGCGGTCATGAGCCACGAGATCCGCACGCCGCTGAACGGCATTCTGGGCATGGCGCAGTTGCTGGAGCGCAGCGAGCTGAGCGATCAGCAGCGCGAGCAGGTCGACATCGTGCGGCGCTCCGGCCGCCATCTGTTGAGCCTGGTGAACGACATCCTGGACCTGGCCCGCATCGAATCCGGCAAGCTGGTCGTCGATGCGCATTCGGTCGATGTGCGCGAGGTGGTCGGTGATGTCTGCCGGCTGCTGGGCGCCACGGCCCGGGCCAAGGGATTGAACTTCGAATGGCGGGTGTCGCCGCAACTGCCGGCGCGGGCGATGGGCGATGCGTCGCGCATCCAGCAGGTGCTGCACAACCTGGTCGGCAATGCGATCAAGTTCACCGACAAGGGCACGGTGACGGTGGAAGTGTCGACCGTGCTGGACATGCGCGCCGGCACCTTGCTGCGCTTCGCGGTGCAGGACAGCGGCGAAGGCATCCCGACCGACCATCTCGAACGCATCTTCGCGCCCTTCGAGCAAGTGGCCGCCGGCCAGGCCCGTCGCCGCGACGGCACCGGCCTCGGCTTGACGATTTCCCGCGAGCTGGCCCGCGCGATGGGCGGTGACCTGCGCTGTGCCTCGACGCCGGGCCGCGGCTCGGTGTTCGAGTTCACCCTGCCGCTGGTGCCGGTGCCGACGCCCGCCGAAGCGCAACGGGTCGATGCCCTGGCGGGCGAGCCCTCCGCCACCGGCGCGCCGTCGCATGCGTCGCTGATCGCCAGCGAATCGGCCAGTCCCGCACCGACAGCGCCTCCGCCGCTGCCGCGTCTGCAGGGTCGGGTCTTGCTGGTCGATGACAGCCCGGTGAATCTGCTGGTTGCCTCGACCATGCTGCAGCGCTGCGGTCTGGCGGTTGAGGCGGCCGAAAACGGTCGGCAGGCGATCGAGAAGCTGCGCGATCAGGCCTTCGACCTGGTGTTGATGGATTGCCAGATGCCGGAGCTGGACGGCTTCGGCGCGACCAGCGCCTGGCGCCAGGAAGAGCAGTCCCGCCAGTTGCCGAGGACGCCGATCGTGGCCCTGACCGCCAGTGCGATCAATGACGACCGGGCGCGCTGCATGGCCTCCGGCATGGACGACTATCTGGTCAAGCCGTTCGAGCTGGATGAGCTGCTGGCGGTGGTGACGCCGCATCTGCCGACGTCGCTGCCCGCGCACTGACGCGCGCGCCGGATCGAGCGGCAACGCCGGTCGCGCGGGGCTCGTCGGAGAGGGCTCAGGGACGTCGGCTCGGCGCGTGTGCAGCGCCCGGCGATGTCGATGTCGATGTCGATGTCGAGGGCGGAGTCGGCGCATCCGCGTCGACGTGGCGCGTCCGATGGCCCGCTTCCGACCGCACGGGCGCTTCATCCGGATGAGCGTCCAGCGCGGATCTCACCGAGCGGTCGTCCGCCGATGGCGCTGCCGCTTGGACCGACGACGTGACCGCCGATCCAGCCGACGCCGACGGTGTCGAGCGCACGCCGATGCGCCATCCGTCGAACAGCCCGGAGAGCCGCTCGGACAACGGCCGGGAGCGCGGTCGAACGGGGGGCGGCGGTGGCTGTTGCCGCTCCGGGGCGGCGCTGCGGCGAGCCTCCACCAGCTTGCTTCGCAACAGGTGGGTCTTGGACGGGGGCTCGCGCTTGCGGGCGTCCAGCCGCCGGGGCGCCTGCAGCATCTGCGACGCCGTCACGCTCAGGCTCGACTGGTGCTTGTCCAGCCACTTCGGTGCCTGTTCGGGCAGGCCGTTGCGGCTCCATCGCTCGGCCAATGCCAGCAGCGGGGCGAGCTGGCCCGGCGACCAGGCCGCGCGCGGGCCGCGACGGGTCTGCAGCTCGTGGGCCAGGTCGATCACCCAGGCTTCGCCGTCGCCGATGCGGCACAGCCGTTGCTGCATGCGCTGGGCCAGGGCGATCGCCACCAGCAGCGGCGCCCCACGTTGGAAGCCGCGAGGGCTCTGAACAAGGAGGCGCGGCGGCGCCACACCCGGCATGGCTTGATGACCGCCGCCCAGCGCCCGCATCGCCGTCCATTCGAGCTCGCCCACCGACCAGGGCTCGCCGGCCGCATGAGGCAGCCACGCGACCTCGCAGGCATGCGCGCACCGGCGGCCGGCCGCATCCTTCAGATCGATCTGCAGGTGATGACGCGGCGCGTCAGCGCGCCAGCGCTCGTTGGCCTGGATCGCGGCCAGCCGCGGCGAATCCGGGATCGGGGGCCAGTCGGCCCGCTGGACGCGGGTCGTGACCCTCGCCCCTTCGCACTGCCAGCGGCGCGCATTGAGCGTCTGGGCCGCGCCCGGGTCCAGGCGCTCCGACTCCGTGCGCAGATCCAGCACCAGCGCGACCCGGTGGGTGGCCAACATCGCCAGCCAATCGCGTTGTGCCCGATCGTCGCGGCTCGGTGAGGCGCTCAGGATCAGTCCCGGCCAGACCTCGCGCGCATTGACGCAGGTGGGCGTTCGCACGAGTTGCGGCTGGGTGTGGAGATCGCCGGGCTCCGGCGGCGTCCGTCGCCAACCCGGCTCGGGGGCCGCGCGCTTCAAGACCATCGAGTGACCGAGCAAGGGCCCGCCGACCTCGCCCCCTGGATCGTCCGACCACAGCAGCGGCAGGCTGAGGTGCCGGCCATCGAGTTCATCCAGGGACGGGCAGCGCGGCTCGACCGGGTCCGCAACCGGCGCCGACACCGACGCCGGCGTGGCCATCGCGGCCAGGCGCGGCACCAGCCATTCGGCGCGGCGCAGATGCCGCTGAGCGTCGCGGGGATCGTCCGCCGCCCACCGGCCGGTGGCGGGCCGACTGGGCTGTGGCAGGCGTTGCGGCGACCGGTCGTCGCGAGGGCCGTCGGGGGACATCGACACGGGGTCTGACAGCGGGATGTCGGGGGCGCGGGGGCCACGTCGGTACAGCATCGGCACTCTTTCAAGCGGGGACAGTCGACCAACCGCCATGACCCGGCCGCGCGGGATGGCCGCGATCCGGATGACGGGTTCGCCCGCCAGCCGCGCCGGCCCGGCTGGCCCCGTGCGGAAGCTGGCCGGTCAGTCCCCGCGACCGGTCCGGGGTTCGTCCGGCCGCCTGATAATGACGCCCCATGCAGGTTTTCCGCGGCTTCCACCATCCCGGCATCGCGGCGCAATGTGCGCTGACGATCGGCAATTTCGACGGCGTCCATCGCGGCCATCAGGCCATGCTGGCCTTGTTGCTGTCCGAGGCGCGGCATCGCGGCCTGCCCACCTGTGTGCTGACCTTCGAGCCGCATCCGCGCGACTTCTTCGCGCGCAAGCTGAACAAGCCGGAGCTCGCCCCCGCCCGCATCGCCACGCTGCGCGACAAGCTGCAGGAGTTGTCGCGCTGTGGCGTGGATCAGGTGGTGGTGCTGCGCTTCGATGACGCGCTGGCCTCGCTGTCCGCCCAGGATTTCATCCAGCAGGTGCTGGTGGACGGGCTCGGCACCCGGTATGCGCTGGTGGGCGACGATTTCCGCTTCGGCGCCAAGCGGCTCGGCGATTACGCCACGCTGGACGCGGCGGGACAGCGGCTCGGTTTCGACGTCGCCCGCATGATGAGCTATGAGGTCCACGGCTTGCGGGTGTCCAGTTCGGCGGTACGCGAAGCCCTGGCGCAAGGCGACATGGACGGCGCCGCGCGGCTGCTCGGTCGGCCGTATGCCGTCTCCGGCCATGTGATCCACGGACAGAAGCTGGGCCGTCAACTGGCGGAGTCCTCGCCCGGCGCGGCGGATGGCTTTCGCACGCTGAATCTGAAGTTCGACCATGACAAGCCCGCCGCCCATGGGATCTTCGCGGTGCGGGTGCATGGCCTGGACGACGATGAGGAGATCCCGCTCACAGGCGCTCAGCGCCTGTCCGCGCCGCTCACCGTGCCCGGGGCCTTGCCGGGTCTGCTGCCCGGCGTGGTGCCGGCGGGGGCCGGTCATCCGTCTCGAGGGCTGATCGGTGTGGCCTCGCTGGGCGTGCGCCCGACGGTGGAAGACGCGGGTCGGGTGCTGCTGGAAGTCCATGCGCTGGAATGGCCGGTGGATTTGGCCCGCCGCCTGGGCGCGCGTGAGGCCTACGGTAAACTCGTCCGGGTGGAACTCCTGCACAAACTGCGTGATGAGGCTCGTTACGACGGCCTCGACGCCCTGACCGCCGCGATCCGTGAGGACGTCCGTCAGGCCCGCGCCTATTTCGCGCAGCACGCCAGCCCGCATGCGGCGGTGCGCCGTCAGACCACCCGCGACCGAATTTGACGCGCTGAGCGTCCCTCCCCGCAGCCCTTGCCCCACGGGCGCGCACCGACCGGGCGGATGTCGCGAGTCTTCTCACTCGCCAACGCCCTCGACGCCCACGCGCCCGCGATCTCCAGTTCCCCGCGCGGACCCTGTGTCCGCCGCCTCCATGATTGCCGCCGCCATGAACGACGCCTCCAAGCCGGACTCCTCCGCCGCCGCCCAACCTGCGGCTCCCGCGCAGGACAAGACCGATTACCGTGCCACCCTGAACCTGCCGGACACGCCGTTCCCGATGCGCGGCGACCTGCCCAAGCGCGAGCCGGGCTGGGTCCAGGAATGGGAAGACCAGGGCATCTACAAGAAGCTGCGTGACGCCCGCTGCGGCCGTCCGAAGTTCGTGCTGCATGACGGTCCGCCGTATGCGAACGGCCAGATCCACATGGGTCATGCGGTCAACAAGATCCTCAAGGACATCATCACCAAGGCCCGCCAGCTCGAAGGCTTCGACGCCGCTTACATCCCGGGCTGGGATTGCCACGGTCTGCCGATCGAGAACCAGATCGAGAAGACCTTCGGTCGCGGCCTGCCGCGCGACGAGGTGCAGGCCAAGAGCCGCGCCTATGCCGCCCAGCAGATCGACCAGCAACGCGCCGACTTCAAGCGTCTGGGCGTGCTGGGCGACTGGGACCATCCCTATCGCACGATGGACTTCAAGAACGAGGCCGGCGAGATCCGCGTGCTCAAGCGCTTGTTCGAGCGCGGCTTCGTCTACCGCGGCCTGAAGCCGGTCTACTGGTGCTTCGATTGCGGCTCGTCGCTGGCCGAATTCGAGATCGAATACGCGGACAAGCAATCGCCCGCCGTGGATGTCGCGTTCCTGAGCGCGGAGCCGGACAAGCTGGCCGCCGCCTTCGGTCGCCCGTCGCTGGACAAGGATGCCTTCACCGTCATCTGGACCACCACCCCGTGGACCATCCCGGCCAACCAGGCGCTCAACCTGAATCCCGAGCTGCCGTATGCGCTGGTCGACACCGAGCGCGGTTATTTCGTGGTGGCCGAAGCGCTGGTCGAGAAATGCCTGGCCCGCTGGGGCATCACCGGCCAGACCGTCGCGGTCACGCCGGGCAAGTCGCTGGAGCTGCTGAAGTTCAAGCATCCGCTGGCGCATGTGCATCCCGGTTTCGATCGTGAAAGCCCGGTCTATCTGGCCGATTACGCCACCGCCGATGACGGCACCGGTGTGGTCCATTCCGCGCCGGCCTACGGCGTGGATGACTTCAACTCGTGCGTGGCCCACGGCGTGTCGTTCAAGGACATCCTGAACCCGGTGCAGGGCAACGGCGTCTATGAAGCCGACCTGCCGCTGTTTGGCGGCCAGCACATCTGGAAGGCCAATCCGGTCATCGCCGAAGCGCTGCAGAACGCCGGCCGCCTGATGGCGCAGAGCAAGATCACCCACAGCTATCCGCACTGCTGGCGCCACAAGAGCCCGGTGATCTACCGCGCCGCCGCCCAGTGGTTCGTGCGCATGGATGAAGGCGACGGCGTGTTCACCGTCGACAAGGCCGAGAAGACCCTGCGCCAGATGGCGCTGGAAGCGATCGATGCGACCAGCTTCTATCCGGAGAACGGCCGCACCCGCCTGCACGACATGATCGCCGGCCGGCCCGACTGGTGCATCTCACGCCAGCGCAGCTGGGGCGTGCCGCTGCCGATCTTCCTGCACAAGGACACCGGCCAGCCGCATCCCGACACCTTGACCTTCATCGAGCGCGCGGCCGGGCTGGTCGAGGCCGGTGGCGTCGAGGCCTGGGCCAAGCTGGATCCGGCCGACTGGCTGGGTGAAGACGCCGCGTTCTACTCCAAGGGCCAGGACATCCTGGACGTGTGGTTCGACTCCGGCTCCACCTTCCAGCATGTGCTCAAGGGCAGCCATGCCGGCGCCGCCCATGAGACCGGCCCGGAAGCCGACCTGTACCTGGAAGGGCATGACCAGCACCGCGGCTGGTTCCACTCGTCGCTGCTGATCTCCTGCGCCCTGCATGGCCGCGCGCCCTACAAGGGCCTGCTGACCCACGGCTTCACCGTGGACAGCAAGGGCCACAAGATGAGCAAGTCGCGTGGCAATGGCGTGGATCCGCAGGACACCAGCAAGAAGCTCGGCGCCGAGATCATCCGGCTGTGGGTGGCCGCCTCCGACTATTCCGGCGACATCGCCGGCGACGACAAGATCCTCGCCCGCGTGGTCGACGGTTATCGCCGCATCCGCAACACGCTGCGCTTCCTTCTGGCGAACGTGTCGGACTTCGATGCCGCCACCGACGCCGTGCCGCTGGATCAGCTGCTGGAGGCCGATCGCTATGCGCTGGCCCGCGCGGCCCAGTTCCAGGCGGAGATCCTGGCGCACTTCCAGCGCTATGAATTCCATCCGGTGGTGGCCAAGCTGCAGGTGTATTGCTCCGAGGACCTCGGCGCGTTCTATCTGGATGTGCTGAAGGACCGCCTCTACACGACCGCGCCCAAGAGCCTGGCGCGTCGGTCCGCGCAGACGGCGCTGTGGCACATCACCCAGGCGATGCTGCGCTGGATGGCGCCGTTCCTGAGCTTCACCGCCGAGGAAGCCTGGAAGGTGTTCGCCAACAAGTCGGCCGGCGACACCATCTTCACCGAGACCTTCTGGACCTTCGGCGAAGCCGCCACCGCACCGGGCAGCGCCGCGTCTTCCGCGAACGAGGACGCCGCCTCGCTGGCGCTGATCGGCAAGTGGAACCGCATCCATGAGATCCGCGATGCGGTGAACAAGGCGATCGAGGCGGTGCGCACCACCGGCGCGATCGGCTCGTCGCTGCAGGCGAACGTCACGCTGGGCGTGCCGGCGGAGGATCTGGCGCTGCTGCAAAGCCTGGGCGACGACCTGAAGTTCGTGCTGATCACCTCGGCCGCCTCGGTCGTGGCGGCGGACGAACTGGCGGTCACCGTCACGCCGTCGACCCACGAGAAGTGCGAGCGCTGCTGGCACTACCGCGCCGATGTGGGCGTGAACCCGGCGCATCCCACGCTGTGCGGCCGCTGCGACAGCAACCTGTACGGTGACGGCGAGCGGCGTCACGTCGCCTGATCGTCCGCCTCGCGGGCGCCCTGCCCGTCCCGCCGACTGAGCGCGAGTGCCCCTGAGGGCCTCGCGCTTTTTTCATGCGGGGATCGGATGACGCTGACGCTCATCCAGCGAACGGTCCCCGATCGACGGCGCCTGCGGCCTCAGGCGGACCTGGGACCCGATCAAGGCCGACGCACGGGCAGCGGCAGGTTGTCCGGCGATGGCGGGCTGGGTTGCAGCAGCTCACGCAGCCGCCGGGTCACCCATTCATCGCCAGAGGCCGACGGCGCAGGCGAACGCGAGGGCGCGGAATCGGCCGCGCTGACCGATTCGGTCGAGTCGGGTTCGGCGGGCGAGCGATCGGCGTCATTGAGCACCATCGATCGAGCGCCCTCGCCTGCACGCGACAACGATCGCAGCCGGGGCGACGTGGCTGCCGGTGACGAGGCGGGTGACGCCGTGTGTGCCGACGTGGGTGACGCAGCCGGTGACGCCGTGTGTGACGTCGTGTGTGACGCAGCCGGTGACGTCGCCGGCGATGCCGTGGGCGACGTCAGTCCTTCCGACCGCTCGTCCGCCATCCGACGGATCTTGGCGGCCGACATCACCCCCAGCCGAACGGTGGGCCGAGACGTCGTGGGCCGCGCGGTCTGAACGCGGCCACCCAACGGCCCGGGCTGTGGGCTGGCGTCGCTTGACTGCGCCTGCAGCGTCTGCGCCATGCCGTGCACATCGAGCAGACCCATGATGGGATGGAAAGGCCGAGTGGATCGTGGTTGCCAGGCGGGGCCCGCGGACATCGCGCCCTCCGCCGTTTCGGACGCGGACAAGGGTATCTCGCTGGCGAGCTGCTCGCAGAGGTGAGGAAACTGATGCGCGAGTTCCTGAACCATCAGGTGCCGCAGCATCACCGGGCGCTCCGCGGGCGGCAGTGCGTGGCGGGACATCAGGGCGTCCCATTGGCCGTCCTCCGACAGGAGTCGAGCCAGACTGCCGAAGAATCCCGCCGCTCCCGGACCGGCATTCACCCATTGCGATGGACCCATCGAGGCGGGCAGCGCGGTGTCCACACAAGCGCTGAACACCCGCTCCTGCGTGCGGTGGTCGTCATGGCAGACCAACAGATACCGCGGATATCGACTCCCGCTGTTCACGACCTCGCTGAGATCGTCGTGGTGGATCACGGAAAAACCGCGATGCATCGGGAAACCATCGGACTGATAGAACGCCCGCGCCAGACACGAGACCAGCCTCGCCTGGTCAGTCGGCGCGCACCAGGTGTCGGCGCGGCTCAGCTGTTCCAGCCACTGCCGGGTCCTGGCATCGAACCGCGCCGACGGCCCGGC
Source organism: Burkholderiaceae bacterium (assembly GCA_913776825.1). GTDB lineage: Bacteria > Pseudomonadota > Gammaproteobacteria > Burkholderiales > Burkholderiaceae_C > Roseateles. The sequence goes on along the minus strand of CAJYPV010000018.1, from coordinate 211,786 downwards.
CGCGGCCGTGGCGCCAGCGGCTGAAGCGTCCGCCTGGCCGGGCACATGACCCGGCACCGACCCGCGCTGCGGATCAAGAAAGAGATGGGGGAAGTCCATGCGGCCGCCTTTTCACAAAACCAGATCCGGCTCTGTAGCAGGCGGTCGGTGGACTGTTCCGAGCTGATCAGCAGCAACGGCCGGTGCGGCTGTTGAAACGGGCGTCCTGGCGTTCGCGGAAGAAGGTCTCGTAGCTCATCGGCGGCTCGTCGGGATGGGTGCGGGCCATGTGCGCCAGGTAGGCGCCGTAGTCCGCGCCCACCAGTTGCTGGCGCACGCCGCGTGCCATGTAGCGCCCGGCCTGCAGCACCTCCGCCGCCGTGGAGAGCGCCGCTTGCGCCGCCTCCTTAAGCATGACCGGTCGCGGTGGCGTTGGCCGGCATCGGCTCGAACGGGGTCTCATGGACCGTCGGCCGACCTTCGCGACGCGCCTTCCACACCGCCTTCACGCTGTAGAACAGCACGCTGATCACCACGAACATGAACAGCACGCACAGCGCCGCATCCAGCCGGTCATTGAAGATGACCCGTTCCATCGCCTCCAGGCTCTTGGCGGGCGCCAGCACCTTGCCGGCAGCCAGCGAATCGGCGTATTTGCCGGCATGCGCCAGGAAGCCCACCTTCGGATCGGCGCTGAAGATCTTCTGCCAGCCGGCGGTCATCGTGCAGATCAGCAGCCAGGCGGCCGGCACGATGGTGGTCCAGGCGTAGCGGTCCTTCTTCATCTTGAACAGCACCACGGTGCCCAGCATCAGCGCCACGGCGGCGAGCATCTGGTTGGCAATGCCGAACAACGGCCACAGCGTGTTGATGCCGCCCAGCGGATCCACCACGCCCTGATAGAGGAAGTAGCCCCAGGCCGCCACGCACAGGCCGGTGGCGATCAGGTTGGCGGGCAGCGATTCGGTGCGCTTGAGCGCCGGCACGAAGGTGCCCAGCAGGTCCTGCAGCATGAAGCGGCCGGCGCGGGTCCCGGCATCGACGGCGGTGAGGATGAACAGCGCCTCGAACAGGATGGCGAAGTGATACCAGAAAGCCATCATCGCCTTGCCACCGACCACCTGATGCAGGATGTGCGCCATGCCGACCGCCAGCGTCGGCGCGCCGCCGGCCCGCGCCAGGATGGTGTTCTCGCCCACATCCTTGGCGGTCTGCACCAGCATGTCGGGCGTGATCACGAAGCCCCAGGTCGAGAGCGTCGCGGCGACCGCCTCCGGCGTGTTGCCGACCAGCGCGGCCGGGCTGTTCATTGCGAAATACACGCCGGGTTCGATGCACGAGGCCGCCACCAGCGCCATCACTGCCACGAAGGATTCGGCCAGCATGCCGCCATAGCCGATGAACCGGGCATTGACTTCGTTGTCCAGCATCTTCGGCGTGGTGCCCGAGCTGATCAGCGCATGGAAGCCCGAGACCGCGCCACAAGCGATGGTGATGAACAGGAACGGGAACAGATTGCCCGACCAGACCGGCCCGTTGCCGGCGGCGAACTGGGTGAAGGACGGCATCTGCAGCGGCGGCGCCACGATCACGATGCCGATGGCCAGCGCGATGATGGTGCCGATCTTCAGGAAGGTCGACAGATAGTCGCGCGGCGCCAGCAGCAGCCACACCGGAATGCAGGCGGCAACGAAGCCGTAGCCGATCAGCATCCAGGTCAGGGCCTTGCCGTCATAGGTGAACAGCGGCGCCCAGGCAGGGCTTTCATGCACCCACTGGCCGCCGATGATGGCCAGCATCAGCAGCACGAAGCCGATCACCGACACCTCGCCGATCCGGCCCGGCCGGATGAAGCGCAGATACACGCCCATGAACAGCGCGACCGGAATCGTGGCCGCCACGGTGAAGGTGCCCCACGGCGAACCGGCCAGGGCCTTCACCACGATCAGCGCCAGCACCGCCAGGATGATGATCATGATCATGAACGCGCCGAACAGCGCGATCACGCCGGGCACCAGGCCCATCTCCTGCTTGACCAGGTCGCCCAGCGAGCGGCCGTCACGGCGGGTGGAGATGAACAGCACGATGAAGTCCTGCACCGCGCCAGCGAAGATCACGCCCGCGAGGATCCACAACAGGCCCGGCAGATAGCCCATCTGCGCGGCCAGCACCGGGCCGACCAAGGGGCCCGCGCCCGCGATGGCGGCGAAATGGTGACCGTAGAGGACGTACTTGTGCGTCGGCACGAAGTCCAGCCCGTCGTTGTATTTCCAGGCCGGTGTCTGGCGGGTCGGGTCCAGGCCCAGGACCTTGGTCGCCAGGAACAGGCTGTAGTAGCGATAGCCGATCAGGTAGACGCAGATCGAGGCGACCACCACCCACAGCGCGCTGACCGCTTCACCGCGCGCCAGCGCCACGGTGGCCAGGGCGAAGGCCCCCAACACTGCCACGCCCGCCCAGGCGAGGTGGCGACTCATGTTCGACATCGATGTCTCCTGCTTGACGTGGCGGCCGGCGGGCTTCGATCTCACGATCGGACGCACCCGCACACCGCGCACGGTCTATGGTTTTTTGCAGAAGGCAGTTTGCGTGCCCAGCGCAGCGGGAACATCCGTCCGATGCCCTAGTCCTGGCGCGTGGCACCGCTTAAGTGGAAACCCCAGGCGGGCGGTCGTCCGGCGAGCGCAAGCCGTGATGGGACGTGGTCGGACGAGCCGGTGCGGTCACGCGATCCGACGCTGTTGGGTCATCCCGCGCTGTTGGGTCACCCCGCGTTGTCAGGCGATCCCGTCAGACCTCATCGCGCTGCGGACCCCGCGCATGCTCGACCGCATAGCGGATCAGCTCGGCCTGGCCTTCCAGTTCCAGTTTGCGCTTGATGTTCTGCCGATGGGTCTCCACCGTGCGGACCGACAGGCCCAGCGCTTTGGCCATCTGCTTGCTGGACTCGCCGCGCCCGAGCGCCGAGAGAATTTCGCTTTCGCGCGGCGACAGGATCGGTCGAGGTTGCTGGCTGCGGAACATGCGCCGCGACACGCCCGGGCTCAGGAAGGTGCCGCCCGCCGCGACCGCATCGATCGCCGCGACGATCTCGCCACCCGGCGCATCCTTCAGGACATAACCGCGCGCGCCGGCCTGCAAGGCGCGCTGCACATACTCGGGGTTGTCATACATGCTGTACATCAGCACCCGCAGCTCGGGGGAGCGCTCCAGCATGGTCTGCGCCAGCTGGATGCCGTTGTGGCCCTTCAGGCCCACATCCATCAGCACGACCTGCGGCTGGGTGGCGACCATCATCACCATCGCTTCCTCCGCGGTGCCGGCCTCGCCGACCACCTGGTAGCGCGACTCGCCCTGCAGCCGGGAGCGCAGCCCTTCGCGCACCAGCGGATGGTCGTCCACCAGCAGGATGCGCACCGGCGCGGCGGCGCCTTCGGTGGGCAGCGCGGAAGGGACGGACACAGGCGACGACGGCAGCTCGTTCATGACACCGGATTCTCGCGCGCCAGGCGGGCGATGGCTGCGGCCTCGACCAGCGCTTCGATCTGGGTGCCATGGCCGGGGCTGGACTGCAGGTCCAGCACGCCGCCGACCGACGCCAGCCGCTCGCGCATGTTGCGCAGTCCGATGCCCTGACTGGGATCGTCGCGATCGGTGGCCTCCGGATCGAAGCCGGCACCGTCGTCCAGCACCCGCAGCAGCACCGCGCCCGGTGCCAAACCCGGATGGTCCGGATCGTCCGGATCGACCTCGGCACCCGTGTCGGCGCTCACAGCACGCCCGGCACCGGCGCCGTCCACGCCGCCACCGCTGCCGAAGGCCAGCGTCATCTCGACCCGCCCGGCCCGTGCATGCTTGAGGACATTCGTCAGCGCTTCCTGCGCCACGCGGAACAGCACGGTGTTGAGCAGCTCGGGCAGCTCGACCGGCTCGCCGACGATCCGCACATCGACCGACACCGGCCCGGTGTCATCGCCCCCATCCAGTTCCCGCGCCAGATGTTCCAGCGCCGCAGGCAGGCCGAGGGTGTCCAGCAGCGCCGGCCGCAGGCGATGGGACAGCCGCCGCACTTCGATCAGGCTGTCATTGAGCCGTTCGAGCGCACGGGGCAGCAAGGCGGTGTCACCGGCCTGCTGGGCGGATTCGATCAGCAGCTTGGTCGAGACCAGCGTCTGGCTCACGCCGTCATGCAGATCGCGCGAGAGATGCGCCCGCTCCTCCTCCTGCGAGCGCACCACCTGGTGCGCCAGCGCGCGCAGCTTGGCCTCGGCGATGCGGTGATCGCTGAGGTTCAGCGCCAGCGCGCAGGCGCTGATCAGCGCGACGCCGAAGACGGCGATGCCGGCGATCCACCACATCGTCTGCGCGATGTTGGCCTGGGCTTCGCGGTCGAGTTGTTCCAGCGTGGCGCGGATGCCGTCCAGATACAGGCCAGTGCCGACCATCCAGTTCCAGCGCTCCATCGCGACCACATAGCCGAGCTTGGGCGCTAGTTCACCGCTGGACGGCTTGCGCCATTGGTAGTCCACATAACCGCCTCCGGCGCGGGCCTGGGCGATCAGTTGTTGAATCGTCGGGCGACCGAGCGGATCGCGCATGTCCCACAGATTGCGGCCGAGCAGCTCGGGTTGCCGCGAATGCATCAGCACCCGGCCTTCCAGGTCGTAGACGAAGAAATAGCCGTCCTCGCCATAGTCCAGCGCGGACAGCAGCCGCAGCGCTTCGCGCTTGTCCGCCTCGACCTGCGCCGGCGACGCCGACGGATCGCGCCGATACAGCGGCTGCAGCGTGCTCACCGCCAGCTCCACATAGTGGCGCAGCTCATCGCGGCGGGCCTCCATGTAGGTGCGCTGCACGGCCGCATGCTCGCGGGCCAGCAGGGTGCGCTCCTGCTGGCGCACCGCCACCGCGATCAGCAGCAGCGAGGCCACCAGCGGCAGGATCGCCAACAACAGGATCTTCAGGCGCAGACGCAGTCTCATGGGTGCCGCACTGTAGCGGCTCGCCAGCGCGCGGGACGCCATCACGCGCGCGCGCAGCGAGGATCGATCGCCCGGTGAGCCGCCATCGAGCGCGCCGTCGTGAACCCGGCCCGCCTGGCGCTACAGTTGCGGGTTTCGCCCCTCGCCGGACTTGCGCCGGTTCCGCAGCTGTTCGCCCTCGTCCATGGCCACCAAGTCCTCCTCCTCGAAGTCCTCGGCATCTTCCTCGACCTCCCTGCTCCAATGGCTGGCGATCGCGCTGCTGGTGATCGTGGTCGACCAGTTCACCAAGGTGCTGGTGCTCAACAACTTCCAGTACGGCGACAGCCGCTACGTCTTCAGCTTCTTCAACCTGGTGCGGGTCCACAACACCGGCGCGGCCTTCAGCTTCCTGGCCGGCGCGTCGGGCTGGCAGCGCTGGTTCTTCGTCGGCCTGGGCCTGGTGGCGACCGTCTTCATCATCTGGATGCTGCGCCGTCACGGCCATCAGCGGCTGTTCGCCTGGGCGCTCAGCCTGATCCTGGGCGGCGCGGTGGGCAATGTGGTGGACCGCCTGCTGCACGGCTATGTGGTGGACTTCATGCAGTTCCACTGGGCCAACTGGTACTACCCGTCGTTCAACATCGCCGACAGCGCCATCACCGTCGGCGCCGTGCTGCTGGTGTGGGACGAGCTGCGGCGCGTCAAGCGCGGTTGAACCATGTCCGTCGGCAGCTTGCTCCGCCGACCGAACGACTGATCCGGTTCCTTCCCCGCTGTCCCTGATCGCCGCCTCGGGAAACACCGAGGCTGGCTTCTGCGCCCGGCCTTGCGTAGGCTTGGGCCATGGAGACCACCGATCCGGATGCGCCGCGTCCCTGGCTGCCGCCGCTGCGCCCCTTGCGGGCGAGCGATCCCTGGCGCTGGCTGGCCGCCGGCTGGCGGGATTTCCGCCGCGCGCCCGGCATCGGGCTGGTCTTCGGCGGCTTGTTCGCGGTGATGGGCTGGGCCCTGATCGGGGCGCTGCGGGCCGCGCCCGCGTATGTGCTGGCACTCTCCGCCGGATTTCTCCTGCTGGGCCCGTTTCTGGCGCTCGGGCTTTATCAGGTCAGCCGTGACCTGGAGCGCGGCGACACCCCGGACCTGGGCGACGCCCTCACCTGCTGGAGCGACCACCTCGGACAGATGGCGCTGTTCGGCGGCGCCTTGCTGCTGCTCGAGATGGTTTGGGCGCGGGCCTCGCTGGTGATCTTCGCGGTCAGCTTCGACAGCCCGCCGGAGATCCACCGCCTGACCGATCTGCTGGATCCGGCCTATCTGCCGTTCCTCACCGCCTATCTGGCGGTGGGCGCGATCTTCGCCGTCCTGATCTTCGCCTTCAGCGTGATGGCGCTGCCGATGATGCTCGACCGGGAGGTCGATGCCATCACCGCCGCGCTCACCAGTGCCCACCTGGTCGTGACCCAGACCGGGGTGATGCTGCTCTGGGCGTTTCTCATCTCGCTGCTGGTGGGATTGGCGATGCTGCCGGGTTTCGCCGGATTGCTGATCGTCGGACCGTGGATCGGACACGCCAGTTGGCACGCCTATCGCGCAGCGGTTGGCGATTTGCGCACGAATGAGGACATCAACACGCTTTCCGAGACCGCAGAGCGCCCTCTGGAAACCGCTCAGTCGGAAGGAGCACGGGGCGTGACGGATTAGGCATCGCCGAGGATGGACACGCATCGCACGACAGCGACAATGCGATGCGATTGAATCTCACCTTCACCCACGCGCCTCGGCTCATGCTCGATTTTTCATGCCTGACGCACTATGACTGGCTGGACGTCCCCATGTGGGTGTACGACCAGGAGCGTCAGCGCAACCTCTGGGCCAACGCCGCGGCGTTGAGCTTCTGGCGCGCCGACAGCGCCGAGGAATTCCTGTCCCGCGATCTGAGCGACATGAGCCTGGCCGTCTCGGAACGGCTGGTCGTCACCGCCGCCGACCATGCCCAAGGCAAGGTGGTGCGCGAGCAATGGACGCTCTATCCCAAAGGCCAGCCGACCACGGTGATGCTGGTCTCCCGCGGCATCCGCACGCCCGACAAGCGCCAGGTGATGCTGTTCGCGGCGGATTCGCTGGTCAGCGGCGTGGACCGCAGCCTGCTGCGCGGCGTCGAGGCGCTGCAGCACACCTCGGTGCGGATTGCCGTGTTTTCGCTGCGCGATGGCAGCGTGTTGATGCGCAATCCCGCGGCGGCGATGTGTTTCAACGGTCTGCGCAAGACCATCGGCGCGACCGACTTCAGCGCCCTATTCCCCGATCCGGACCTGGCCCGGCGCATCGTCTCGCAGGTGCGTGATGGTCAGACCTTCGGCGCGGAGCTGGAACTCAACACTGCCAATGGCCGCCGCTGGCATGCGATCGATGCCCGCCCGATGCGGGACCCGGTCAGCGGCGAAGTGGTGTTGCAGCTCAATGCCCGCGACATCAGCGATTTCAAGGCCACCCAAAGCCAGCTCGAAGCCGCCCGCGAGGCCGCCGAAGCCGCCAGCCAGGCCAAGAGCTCCTTCCTGGCCAACATGAGCCATGAGATCCGCACGCCGATGAACGGCGTGCTGGGCCTGACCGAGCTGGTGCTGCAGACCGAGCTCAACGACCGCCAGCGCAAGTTCATCGAGCTCGCGCACAGCTCGGCCAAGGGCCTGATGGTCATCATCAATGACCTGCTGGACATCGCCAAGATCGAAGCCGGCCGGGTCATCATCGACCAGGCGCCCTTCAGCCTGCATGACTGCCTGCGCGAGGCGCTGCATCCGCTGCTGCTGCAAGCCCATGAAAAGGGCCTGCAACTGAGCGCGCGCATCCAGCCCGGCGTGCCGCAGCACCTGTTGGGCGATGCGCTGCGTCTGCGCCAGATCCTGGTGAACCTGGTCGGCAATGCGCTGAAATTCACCGAGAAAGGCGAAGTCCGTGTCGAGCTGCAACGCGTCGACGACGAGGACGCCCCGAACGCGCCCACCACCGGTCCGCTGCGGCTGCGCATCGCCGTGCATGACACCGGCATCGGCATGACCCGCGACCAGATCGCGCAGATCTTCAGTCCGTTCACCCAAGCGGACGGCAGCATCACCCGACGCTACGGCGGCACCGGTCTGGGCCTGACCATCGTCAAGCGCCTGGTCGAACTGATGGGCGGTCAGGTGCAGGTGGAAAGCCAACCCGGTCTGGGATCGTGCTTCAGCTTCGAACTGCGCCTCGGCCAGCCGATGGTGCTGGACGAGGTGCTGCGGACCGAAACCGTGGATGTGCCGGTCGACGCCGCCGACGGCTCGGCCCGCCGCGGCCCTGCCCTCGGATCCCCCGCACCGCGCGTGCCGACGGCGCCTGCGCCCAGCCCCGAGGCCGCTGACGTGGCCGCGCCGGATGAGTCGGATGACGCCGATGAGGTCGACGAATTCGGCTGCGCCCCGACCGTGCCCGCCGGGCTGGATGATCTGCCGCCTGCGGCCACCTATCGGCCGATGCCGCAGGTTCCGCGTCCGCCGGAGGATCCCGCCGCTCGCGAGGCCGCGCTGGCCGCCGACACCGTCGCCGCCCCATTGGACGGCAACGGCGATCAGCCGCCGCGGCCCGGCTCACACCAGAAGCACGCCTGAGCCGGTCGTGCGCCGGGATTCCATGTCCCGATGCGCCTGCTGCACCTCCTGCAGCGGATAGCGGTTCTCGATCTCGATCGTCACCTCGCCGCGACGGACCACGTCGAACAGGTCATCGGCCATGCTTTGCGCCGCGGCCTGCGAGCTGAGGTGGACGAAGATCGACGGCCGGGTCAGGTACAGCCCCTTGGCTGCCAGCGCCTTGAGCTCGATCGGCGGCACCATCCCGGACGCATTCCCGAAGCTGACCATCAGGCCGAAGGGCCGCAGGCTGGCCAGCGAGCCCTCCCAGGTGCTGGCACCGACCGAGTCATACACCACCTTCACGCCCGCGCCGCCGGTGATCTCCTTCACCCGATCGGCGAAGTTGTCCTTCTGATAGTTGATCGCGAAGGCCGCGCCGTGGCGCAGCGCCAGGGCGCATTTCTCGTCGCTGCCGGCGGTGGCGATCAGTTGCAGGCCGAGTGATTTGGCCCACTGGCAGGCGATCAGCCCCACCCCGCCGGCGGCGGCATGGAACAGCACGAAGTCGCCGGCTTGCAGGCCCTCCTGCGGCAGGGTCCTGCGCAGCAGGTATTGCACCGTCAGCCCCTTGAGCATCATCGCGGCGCCCTGCTCGAAGCTGAGGAAGTCAGGCAACCGCACCACGCAGCGGGCCGGCATCACCCGGGCCGTGGCGTAAGCGCCGGTCGGCTGGCTGGCATAGGCCACGCGGTCGCCGACCGACAGATGGGTCACGTCCGGTCCGACCGCCTCGACCACACCTGACCCCTCCATGCCCAGACCGCTGGGCAGCGGCAGCGGATAGACGCCGCTGCGGTGATAGATGTCGATGTAGTTCAGGCCGCAGGCGCAGTGCCGAATCCGGACCTCGCCCGGACCGGGCTCGCCGAGCACCACGGATTCGACAACCATCACCTCCGGACCGCCGGCCTGGGCCATGCGTACCGCCAGTTCACTCATGAGGATCTCCCGGGAATTTCCGCTATCGTGCCAGCGTCCCGCTCGCTGCGCAGCCCGTCATGACCCTCACCCCACGACTGACCCTGATGCTGGTCCTGCCCCCGCTGTTGTGGGCCGGCAATGCAGTGGTCGGTCGGGCGATCGGCGGTCTGATGCCGCCGCTGCTGCTGAACGCGATGCGCTGGACGTTGGCCTTCCTGCTGCTGGTGCCGCTGGCCCGCGCGCTGCTGCAAGACCTGACCCCCTGGCGCGCGCGGTGGCGCTATTTCGCGCTGACCGGCCTGCTGGGCATGGGCTGCTACAACGCGCTGCAGTACCAGGCCCTGCACAGCTCGACCGCCCTGAACGTGACCTTGATCGCTGCCAGCCTGCCGGTCTGGATGCTCGCCATCGGTGCGCTGTGCTATCGCCTGTGGCCGACCCGCCGTCAGCTCGCGGGCGCCCTGCTCTCACTGGCCGGCGTGGCGCTGGTGATCTCGCGCGGACATCCCGATCGTCTGACGCAGGTGACCTTCGTCCAGGGCGACCTGTTGATGCTGCTCGCGGTGCTGTGCTGGGCGTTCTACAGCTGGTTGCTGGCCCGCCCGCCGGCGTATCTGCAAGGCGCGCAGCGGCCGGATTGGGACTGGGCCGCGATGCTGATGGCTCAGATGTTGTTCGGCCTGGTCTTTTGCTGGGGCTCGGCCGGCGTCGAACAACTGACCCAGCCCGCGCCGGTGCAGTGGGGCTGGCCGCTGGTGCTGGCGCTGGTCTATGTCGCGGTGGGTCCGTCGCTGATCGCCTACCGATGCTGGGGCCTGGGTGTCGCCCAGGCCGGCCCGACCGTGGCCGCCTTCTTCGGCAACCTCACGCCGGTTTTCGCGGCGCTGATGTCGGCCGCGCTGCTGGGCGAAGGACCGCGCTGGTTCCACGGGGCGGCGTTTGCCTTGATCGCTGCGGGGATCGTGGTCTCCGCGCCTGGTCTCAAGTCCCGAGCGGAACCCACACGCCATTGAGCACGATGCCGAGGCCGCCGGCGTCGCGCCTGGCGGCCTGCGCGGCGATCGGTTCGGCGCCACGCTGGCCCGCCGCAGAGGGCGCCGACGGCATCGGCGAGCGACGGCTCCGCAGCGACTGCCGCGATCCGCTTCGACTCATGCCGCGCGCGCCGACGCGGGCGTCGCAACGACGGCGTTCTGCACAAGGCGTCCGGGTCACGCGCGCCACCTTCTTCACCCGCTCGATCGTCCGTATCGTCTCGGTCGTCTCGGTCGTCTCGGTCGCGCCATCACAGTGACGGCAATCTGCTGAGGGCGGGCAGCCCGGCGAGTCGAGCGATGGGGATGGCTCATTCACCGTGAGCACGCGGTCGAGCGGGATTCGCGCCTGCGGCTCCGTGATCAGGTCGGGCGCCGGAGCGTCTAGCGTCGCCTCGGTCGATGCGGCAGAGGCTTCGTCCGCGCGGAAGACCCGGCCCGATTCCAGCGCGGCAGCCTGGAGTCCGGCTGGCGCATCAGGTGCGGCCCGGCCGACCTGCTCGACGCCATGCGCCCCCTCGAGCCCACCGGTTGATGGCTCACCCGCGCGATCGGGTGTTTCGCTCAGGATCGTCGCGTCGGTGATCGACGGATCGATGGGCGCGGCATGGCGGGGAAAGCGCGGACGGGGCGATCGCATGGCGGAGGTCCTTGGCGTGAAGCGCGGTGACGACCCCTGAATTTTTCACGGAATGCGCCCCTCGGTTCCTGACCTCCAAAGGCGACAGTTCGAGCCAGGACTACTCATTGATGTGGGTTTTCACCCGATTCACACACTCAAACTTGCTAGTGCTGCGCGTCCCACCGATGCGCCTTCGGTCGCGTTCGGGCTTACGTCCCGCCGGGCCGCGCGAACAGCCCGCGTCCGCCAGCGCTTCCCGCGCGGGGACGCGTCTGACCGTCTGACCGTCTGACCGTCTGACCGTCTGACCGTCAGAGCGTCAGAGCGTCAGAGCGTGAGAGCGCCTGACCTTCAGAAGGTCCCCGGATAAGCGCCGCCATCCAGCAGGATGTTCTGCCCGGTGAGGTAACCCGCCTGCGCGCTGCACAACATGGCGCAGATCGCGCCGAATTCGGCGGCGCTGCCGAAGCGTTGCGCGGGGATGGCGGCCATGCGCTTGGTCCGCACCTGATCGATCGGCTGGCCGGATTTCTCGGCCCCAGCGCTCATCGTCTTCTTCAGTCGGTCGGTGTCGAACGCGCCGGGCAGCAGGTTGTTGATCGTCACATTGCGACCGGCGATCTGCGGCTGGCGGGCGATGCCGGCGATGAAGCCGGTCAAGCCGGAGCGCGCCCCGTTCGACAGACCCAACACATCGATCGGCGCCTTCACCGCGCCGGAGGTGATGTTGACGATGCGCCCGAAACCGCGCTGCGACATGCCGTCGACGGTCGCCTTGATCAGCGCGATCGGGGTGAGCATGTTGGCGTCGAGCGCCGCCAGCCAGTCGTCGCGCTCCCAGTGGCGGAAGTCGCCGGGAGGCGGACCGCCGGCGTTGTTGACCAGGATGTCGACCTGCGGACATGCCGCCAGCGCGGCGGCGCGGCCGGCCTCGGTGGTGATGTCGCCGGCCACGGCGATCACCTGCACGGCCGGATTGAGCGCGCGCAGCGCGGCCGCCTGGGCCTGCAGCGCCTCGTCACCGCGGGCGGTGATCACCACATTCACGCCCTCGGCCACCAGCGCTTCCGCGCAACCCGCGCCCAGGCCCTTGGAAGCGGCGCACACCAGGGCCCAACGCCCGTTCAGTCCCAGATCCATCTTGATACTCCGTTCTGTCATTCGCACGGGTGCTGCGCCACGCGTGGCGGCGGCCGTCCCGCGCCGTCCGGTCGTTCGCCCTTTGCGCATCGCAGGGTCCGGACACCGTCGATCCTTGAGTATCAGGGACTGGGGCGCCATCCCCTGCATCGACGCGGCGATGCGCGCACCGTCGCGATGGGAGGCACTCGCCGGACCGAGGCCACGCTCGCGCCCTGCCGACGTGCGTCCGACGGGCCGACGTCGATGCCGACAGAAGGCCGGGAATACCGCACACCTCGGGTCCGACGTCGAGCCCGCCTGCGCGTTTTGCCGCATCGGCGCGGTCCGACCGGCCGCCCATAATCAGCCGCATCCCGGGATGGATGGAGGATCAGCGACCGTGGCCCTGATCAAGAGCTCCCTGCGCAATGCGGTGATGCTGGCGCTGCTGGTGGGCCTGTTGCTGCCCACGGCGGCGGTGCTGCTGTATGAGCAGCAGCTCAGCCGTCAGACGGTGATGGAGGACCTGCATCGCGATCTGGCGCGGGTCTCGGAGGTGCTGGCGCTGTCGCTGGCCGAGCCGATCTGGCAGGTGTCGCCGGACCTCGCCGAGCCGATGGTGAAAGCCCAGGCCGACGATCCGCGCTTCATTTCGGTGGTGGTGGTGGAAACCGGCGCCAAACATCCATTCGTCGAATACCACCGCAGCGCGGGCGAGGCCGGATTCACTCGCAGCGCGGTCCGGCCTGTCGTGCGCGAAGGCCGTCAGATCGCCGAGCTGACGCTGGTGATGAGCGCGGAACCGCTGCTTGAGCTGAAGCAGGCGGAGCTGGCGAAGATGCTCTGGCGCAGCCTGCTCACCTTGACCTTGTCGCTGGCGCTGATCCTGATCGTGCTGCAGCGGCGGGTGCTGCGGCCGATGGCGCAACTCTCGCAGGCGGCGGATGAGCTGGCGGCCGGTCAGTTGGACAAGCCCCTGGCGCTGGGCGGCGAGGATGAGCTGGCCCGCGTCGGCACTGCGCTGGAGCGGATGCGGCTGGCGCTGCTGAACGCCTTCGAGGACCTGCGCGGCCATGCCAGCACGCTGGAGGATCAGGTGGCGCAGCGCACCCGCGAGCTCACCGCCGCGAACGACGAGCTGACGCAGGCGCTGGACCACCTCAAGACCGCGCAACGCGAACTGGTGGAGTCGGAAAAACTGGCGTCTCTCGGCCGACTGGTGGCGGGCGTGGCCCATGAGCTGAATACGCCGCTGGGCAATGCGCTGACGGTCGTCTCCGCGCTGGAAGACCGATGGACGCAGATCGACCGCATGCTGACCGACAACACGCCGATGCGTCGCAGTCAACTGGAGGAACTGGTCAAGGACACCCGGCGTGGCCAGGACATCCTGCATCGCAATGTGCAGAAGGCCGCCGACCTGGTGCGGGACTTCAAGCAGGTCGCGATCGACCAGACCAGCGACACCCGGCGCGAGTTCGATCTGGCGCAAGTGGTGGAGGATGTGCTGGTGATGGTGGAGCCCAGCTTCAAGCACACGCCTTACCGGATCGCCACCGAGCTGCAGCCCGGCCTGCGCATGAGTAGTTATCCCGGCGCGCTCGGCCAGGTGCTGACGAATCTGTTGATGAACACGCTGGTGCATGCCTTCGACGCGCGCGACCACGGCGAGGTGCGGGTGCGATGCGAGGCCGCCGAGCCCGGTCAGGTGATGCTGGTGGTGGAAGACAACGGCCGCGGCATGGACAGCTCGGTGGTGCGGCGGATCTTCGATCCGTTCTTCACCACCAAGCTCGGCAAGGGCGGATCGGGCCTGGGCATGCACATCGTGCACAACATCGTGACCCATGTGCTGGGCGGCAGCATCGAGGTCACCAGTCAGCCCGATGACGGCACCCGGATGCGGGTCCGGCTGCCGGTGCAGGCGCCGTGGCGCAGCACGGCCGACGGCTCAGGGGCCTGAGCCCGCGCCTCCACGAAAAAAAAAGAGGCCCGATGGACTCGGGCCTCTTCGGCAGTTCGGCAGGTCAGGCGCTCAGCGCCTGTTGATCGCGCTTACTGGACGAAACCCTGTCGACCAATGGCGTCGTCAATCAGCAACTGCGCCGCGACGGTCTGGTGGGTATAGACCAGATAGGTGTGACCCTGGTGCTGCACGCTGCCCTCGGCCACCCATCCGGAATCCACGACTTCGATCGAATCGCCAGCCGTGCCGTCAATCACCAGTTGCGAACGCCCTCCGCTTTCCAGGCCGTGCCAGCCGTTGGCTGGGCCCAGACGATCCACTCCCGCGAACAGCACCTCGTCGACACCGAGCCGCAGCTGGTTGTCGCCACTGCCGGTCAGATCGATGCGCCCCACGTCCCGCAGCGGGCCGGTGTTGTCCAGCAAGGTGAGATCCAGGATCTGCCCGGCCCCGCGCAGGACCAGCGACCGATCGGCGCCGACCAGCGTCGCCAGGTCGTTGTTCTGGATGTCCAGAAGATGGCCCGCGCTGCTGAGCAAGGTGGTGCCATCCGCGCCCTGCAGGCGCAGCGTCAGCTCGTGCAGCACGGCACGCAGGCCGTTGGTCTGGAAATGCCAGTCCGTGCCGTCGACGGTGGCCGTGCCCAGGCGCAGCTCGCCGTCAAACACGACCAGGGTCTGGCCCGCCTCCAGCGCATGTCCGAGCGTGCCCGAGAGCATCGGGATCGTGTCGTCGGTGAGGGTCCTGCCGCCCGCCACGAACATGTTGCCGGTCAAGTGGCCGACGTCGTCATGGATGCCGGTGATGCGGATCTGCTGGAGATCGAACTCGAAAGCCGCCGATGGCGCGCCCTTGGCGCCAGTGGCCAGGTTCTCCACGACGGCCGTCAGCGCATGGTGTCCCATGGCCAGGCTGCCGTCGGGCAACTGGAAGCGCCAGGTTTCCCCGGTCACCTGGGCCGTGCCCAGACGGGTCTCGCCCTCATAGATGGCCACCACCTGATTCCCCGCCAGCTCGGGGGAGCCGACGATGCCGGACAGGGTCAGCTGGCGATCATCCGTGATGGCGCCAGGCGCGAGATGGGCCGTCGTCTCCGGACCGAAGCCATCCGCCACGGTGGTGATCAGCACACCCTGCGTCGGCGCGCTGCCGCCGACGCTGAGGTAGATCAGGTCACTGGCGGCGCGCGTCATGCCGGCCGATTCGATCCGCACGGTCAACGCATGCACGCCTTCCAGCAGACCGGTCGGGGTGAAGGACCAGACGCCGTTCTCCACCACCGCCGTGCCGAGGCGCAGGCCGTTGTCCCAGATGGTCACACTTTCGCCGGCACCCAGCGGTGCGGACAGGTGTCCTGACAGGCTCGGCGTGAGGTCGTCGGTCGCCAGCGGATGCTCACGGCTGTGGGTGGCGAGGGAGACGGGCTGGCCGCCGGCCAGGTCGCCCATCCGCGGCCCCTCGTTGTCGAGGATGCGGTCGACCGACAGCCGCTGCACGCTCAGTTCGAAGCTGGCCATGCTGGCGCCCACCTGACCGTTGGCCGGGTTCTCCACCACCACGCTGAGCTGATGCCGGCCCGCCGCGAGCGGCGTTTCCGGCGTGAAGCTCCACTGGTTGCCGTCGACCTTCGCCACACCGATGCGGGTGCGTACCCCCCCGATCTCGTCATAGACCACCAGTGTCTCCGCCCCGCGCAGCAAACCGCTCAAGGATCCACGCAGCGTCGGCGTGGTGTCGTCGGTGCTCTGGCCGGACGTCAGCGGCTCCCGGTTCACGCCGGTGAGGTTGGTGAGGGTCGAATTGGCCGTGCCAGTGCCGTTCCAGATGAATCGACCTGCATCCCGCATGTTCAGGATCGATTCGTAGGACAAGGTCGCCGGATCCACGCCGTCTGGGATCAGGAACAGGCTCAGCTTGAAGTCGGTCATGCCCGTCAGCTGGATGCTGTCGACGTGGTAGGTCTTGCCCAGGTCGACCAGCAGCCACCCAGCGGTGTCGGTGGCGGAGTTGGTCTGGGTCAAGGTGCCCAAGTCGCCGTCGTCCAGGTACGACGGGGGCCCCTGGAAGCCCGTGCCACTGAAGACCGGCTTGCCGAGAGCGACGTTCTCTCCGTTGGACATCACGGCCAATTCATTCAGGCGCAGCCAGAACTTCGGATGCTCCGGGTTGCTGCGCACCATCACGTAGCGGCCGCTCTGTGTGGTGGACACGGCGCTGTCGATCATCGGCACCGCGACCGGCGCCGCCGAGTTGGAATCGACGGTCACCTGCACGCTGTCGCCGACCACGCTGGCGGTCGCCAGCGTCTCACCCACGCCCAGGATGGCGGCGCGGAAGTGGTGCACCCCATCGGACACCAGGCCCGGCGGGATGACAAAACGCCACGCCTGCCCCACCACCACCGCTTCTCCGAGCCGCACGGTGCCGTCGATGGTCTGGTCGAACAGCACCACGCTTTCACCGGCGCCCAGCGGTGCACTCAGTCGGCCGCTCAGCACCGGCACATCGTCGCAAGCGCCCCCGGCGGCCACCGTGCCGGTGTGGGTGCCAACGGTGTCGGTCATCACGATCGACAGACCGTCATGGATCTGCAGGCGCACCTCGGCGCTTTCCGGCCCATGCACACCTGCGGCGATGTTCTCGACCACGACCTGCAAGCGATGCGAGCCGGCGGCCAGCGCGGAAGACGCGCGGAAGGTCCAGTGGGTACCGGACACCTCGGCGATGCCCAGACGGGTGCGCACGCCGTCCACCACGTCGATGACCACGAGCTGCTGGGCGGTTTTCAACGGCGCGGACAAGGAGCCCGACAGCCAGGGCTGCCGGTCGTCCGTGCTTCGGCCGGCCGGGATCGACAGGATCGTTCCATCGGGGGAGACGTGGTCCTGGATCCGGTCAATCGTCGCGATCTGATCCGGGCGGTCGTTGCCGAACTGCAAGGTGATGACCTCGCTGATGATGCGGTTCGACGAGGAATGTTCCAGGCCGGCCGACTGGATCACGGCGAAGAAACTCATCTGACCGGTGAGCGGCGCCGACGTCAGGCTCCACCGCCATTGCGAACCGGCCGCGACGGCCGTCGCCTCGCCGATCTTGATCTCGCCGGTGGCGGTCTTCGCAAACACCGCCACCACCTCACCCGCGCCCAGCGGCGCGTTCAGCAGCCCGCTGAAATCGGGCGTGTCGTCATCGGTCGCATCACCGTCATGCAGGGCGCCTTGCCACGCGCCCACACGATCGCTCACCGTCATGGTCAATCCGTCCTGGATGTTGACCACGAACGGCTCGCTCATCGGGCCGACATGGCCGTTGGTGAGATTCTCGACACGGACGCTGAAGGAATGGCGCCCCGCGCTCAGCAAGGCGGACGGTGTGAAGGTCCAGTGCAGGCCGGTCCCGTCATGGAAGATGACGGCGGCGCCGAGGCGAGTCGTCTCACCGTCCAGCGTATCGAACACCGCCAGCACGTCCTCGGCGGTCAATGGCGTGTCCAGACGCCCTCGCAAGGTGGGCGTGAAATCTTCGACGCTCTCATCATGGCCATGCATGCTGCGCTGCGGATTCAGGTAAGCGACCCCGTTGTCGAAGGTCTGGAACACCTTCGAGAAGACGCCATCCGTCTGCATGAGCTGGTCGTAGCTCCTGTTGATCACCACGCCGTCGGGCAGCCCGAAGATCGTCACCTTCGCCATGTTGCCCACGACTCGGATGCTGTCGATTTGATAGTTGGCACCCAGGTCCACAAACATGTAGTTGGTGTCGTTCGTGCCGGAATTGCTGATCCCGGACGTGTTGGGATTGCCGTCCACCATGTTGGCGCCCGGACTGCTGAATCCGAACACCGAAAAGGTGGACTTGCCCAGGGCGACGTTCTCGCCGTGAGACATCACTTCCACTTCCCTGGCGTTCAGCCACAACCGACCGGCGTCAGGATTGCCGCGAATCACGATGTAGCGCGCGACGTTGACGGCGTCCTGCACCGTGTCGATGACGCCGATCGCGGTCGGGACCGCATCGCTGGCATCGACGACCACCGTGGTCACCGCGCCAGCGACACGCGCCAGGGCGATGTCGGTCTCTCCGGCCCCTTGAATGACCGGCTTGAAGCTGAGCGAACCGGAGAGGCTGTCCGGCGGCTGGAACGTCCAGGTCATGCCGCTCACGCTGGCGTCGCCGAGCTTCACGGGCTGGCTGCCCGAGACGTCGTAGATCGCCAGCACTTCGCCCTGACCCAGCGGCGCCGTGAGCCGTCCGCTGAGCGTGGGCACATCGTCGGCGCCGCCGCCGTTGGCAATCACGCCCTGACGGGGCCCCACGGTGTCGGTCATGGTCATCGTCAGCGCGCCATGGACCTGCAGTTCGAACGGCTCACTCAGCGCGCCGGTCTGTCCGTCGGCCGGCCGCTCGACCCGCACGCTCAATTGATGAGCGCCTTCGCCCAATGGCCGCGGCGGCGAGAAGGTCCAGCTGGTGCCGTTCACTGTCGCCACGCCGAGGCTGATGCGCACGCCGCCGAAGTCGTCATACACCACCAGACGGGTCTGCTCGGGGAGCGGCTCGGCCAGCGTGCCGCTGAGGAACGGCGTGTTGTCGTCGGTGCTTTGACCTGTGCCGAAGCGGACAGGTCGGGCGCTGGTGCCCAACGAGCCGTGAACGCTGACGTTGTCCTCCGCGAGCGCGATGCTCGCGGTCGGCAGCGGCTGCGCCAGGTTGATCACGGTCACGCTGAAGCCCGCACTGGCCGCCCGTGCCTGAGACAACTCCGTCGCTTCCGCAGGCTGGATCACCGCGGTGAAGGACCAGTTGCCCGGCCCCAGCGGGTCCACCGGCTTGAAGGTCCAGTTCAGACCGTCCACCGTGGCGTGGCCCAGCAGACGTGCGCCCTCGGCGTTGGTGCCGTAGATCGCCACCACTTCGCCGGCGGCGGGCGGCACCACCAGCGAGCCCGCGAAACTGGGGGTGGCATCGTCGATGGCGCTGCCACGGCTCACGAGCCCGCGCGAGGCGCCGAACTCGTCCCGCACGGAGAAGTTCAGCGCGCCCTGCACGCGGATGGCGAAGGTTTCGCCCATCTCGCCGGCACGACCGCTGCTCGACTGCTCCACCCGAGCGCTGAACTGATGCAGCCCCAGGGACAGGTCGCTGGTGGGATTGAAGGCCCAGTTCCGACCGGTGGCATCGACGGTCGCCGTGCCTTGTCGCACCAGCACGCCGTTGATGGTGTCGTAGATGCCGACGGCCTGGCCAGCCAGCAGCGGCTCGGACAAGGTGCCGATGATCGACGGACGCCGCTGGGCCGTGCTTTGGTCCGGCAACAGCGCGCTGTTGATCGGGGCGTCGGTCGGACCAGCGACTGCAGCGGCCTCGCTGAGATGAGCGATGAGCGCCATCTGGGTCGGGGCGACCGGTGCCAGCACGGTGAAGTCGAAGCTGGCGCTGGAAATCCGCGCCTGGGCCAGATCATCGACGCCTGCGGCCTGGACGACCGCGCGTGCGCTGTAGGCGCCGTCCGCCAGGGCTTCGGTGGACTTGAACGTCCACGTCAGGCCGTGGACCTCCGCGATCCCGAGGCGTCGCGTGGTGCCATCGACGGTCACATACACCGCCACCTCCTCGCCGCTGCCCAGCGGGGCCGTCAATCGGCCACTCATGCCCGGGTGCGCGTCGTCCGTCGTCGACCCCGAGGTCAGCGTGCCCTGCCGGGCGCCGACCTCATCGACCACCGTCATCGCGCCCATGGCGCCGATCTGGAGGCTCCAACTGTCCGACGCGCCGAGGCGACCACTGCTGAGACTTTCCGCCTGCACCTCGATCACATGGGCGCCGTGTGCCAGCGGTACGTTGGGCGTGAACGACCAGTGCTGTCCGTCCGCACCCACCGTGGCAGTTCCCAACAGCGTCCGCTGTCCCGCCACGGTGTCATAGACCGCCAGACGATGCCCCCGTGCCAGCGGCGCGGACAAGGTGCCGCTCAGAGAGGGCGTGGCGTCGTCGGTACTGGCTCCGAGCGCGATCGCGCCCATCGCGGTGCCGTTGCCCGAATCATCCAGGACCTCGGCCAAGGTCACGGCGGCGGGCACAACAATGTCCACATACAAGCTGCCGCTGGTGACCACCAGGCCACTGCTCACGGTCTGCGCGCCCGCCGGCTGCACCACGGCCTGCACGATCATCTCGCCGCCCGGCAGATCGGTCGTCGCCTGATAGCGCCACTCGCGACCCGACACCTGGGCGATGCCCAGTGCGCGGGACTCACCGTCGATCGTCGCGTAGATCGCGACTTCCTCGCCATGGCCGGGCGTGGCGGCCAGGGTGCCGGACAGCACGGGCCTCGCGTCGCCGGAGATCGGCGGGAAGAGCTGCACGACCTCGATCGCACGCAGCGCGAAACCGGCGCCGTTGGCCACGCTGACCAGCGGGCGATCCGTCACCTTGGGCCCGTCGAAGCTCGACGCCATGGCCGTGCCGGTGACGTCCGCCGCCCGCAGCACTTCCAGCGCGATGCCGCCCTGGGCCACGTCGGTGAGGCGCAGCTGGATGCCGCGGGTTCGGGCATCGTCGAAATGAGCCGCCCAGAAGGTGACCTGTCCGTCGACGGAACGATCCATCAGCAGCGCCGTCGCTGTGAACTTGCTGCCGTAGCAATCCAGGCTCAATGCGAGGCGCGAGACATCCAGATCCGCCACGCTGCCGCGGGTGCTCAACGGGGTACTGTGGATCGCATAGCTGGCGCTGCTGTGGACTTCTTCCGGTGCCAGGAGCGTCTCCGCGGCGTTGCGAACCACCAGCGCGGTGCTCGATCCCAACACATGCAGATCAAAGGCCGGCGAGCTCGCGCCCTGTGCGCCGGCGGTGTTTTCCACGCGCGCGGTCAGCCGGACATCGCCCGGCGATGTGTCCGCCATCTGGAAGGTCCAGCGCGTGTCGTCCACCGTGGCTTCACCCAGGCGCACCCGGCCGGCATAGATGACAACGATTTCGTCGCTGAGCGCGCGGCTCAAGGTGCCGCTCAGCAGCGGCGTGCGGTCCAGCGTGCTTTGGTCGCTCGACAACACGCGTCCCTCGACCCGGCTGTCGTCGGTGGCGCTGTCGATCGTGACGGACGGCAGAGAGGCGTCCATCGCCAAGGCGTCGCTCCACCCGCTGTCGTTGCCTGCCCGGTCCGACTGCCAGGCGGTGAATTCGTGGAAGTCGCTCACAGAGTACGCGCCGCCATCGAAGCTCACGGACCAGCGCCCGTCGGCGCCGACCACCACCTTCGGGGCCCGCCCCTCCTGATCGCCTTGCGTATCGCGCACTTCCACGGTCGCGCCCGGTTCACCCGTGCCGAACACGGTCAACCAGCCGAGTCGATCGCCTTGTCCGACCGACGCGCCCAGGATCACCGGCGGCGCGGCGGCATCGTCCAGCGTGAAGTTCAGCGACTGGCTTTCGCTGACATTGCCCGCGACATCGATCTGTCGCACCAGCACCGACTTGCTGCCGGCGCTGCCCAATGCACTCGCCGGGAGCTCCGAACCCTCACCGACGGTCCAGGTGCGGCCCTTGTCCAGGCTGTATTGCCAGCGGGCGCCCGGCTCGAGTCCGCCCACCACCATGGTGGCGTCGCGCGTGATGCTGTCTTGCGCATCGACGCCCGTGTCGTTCTTGAGCTGCAGCGACGGCGCTGCGGCCTGCCGGTCCAGCACGAATTCGAAGGCGCGCGCCTCGCTGACGTTGCCCGCCAGGTCGATCTGCCGCACCAGCACCTGTTGCAGCCCGCTCCCGGTGAACTGGTCGTCATCGATCTGGTCGCCCACGCCCGCCTGCCACACCGTGCCGCCGTCGAGGCTGTACTGCCACTCGCTGCGCGGTTCGCGGCCCCGGATCCGAACGGTGGCCTGTCGAGTGATCAGATCGGTGGGATCGCCCGAGTCCGTCGCCAGCATGGCGATCGGCGCAGCGGGGTTGGTCAGATCCAGCATCAGATCGAACTGGGAGACCGGACCGACCTGGCCTTCGGCTTCCACCTGGCGGAGCGCCAGGGACCGGCGACCTTCGCTGCCGATCGCCGCGCCGACCAGCGCCTGACCGTTGCCCGCCTGCCAGGTCGTTCCACCGTCGACGCTGAATTGCCAACGCGCGTCAGCCGCGAGCCCATCCAGGACCACGCCGGCACGCCCCACCCAGGTCATCTGGTCGGGATTCACCCCCTTCAGGGACAGCGCCCCCAGCGGCGCGTGGATGGGCGCCTGCGGCTGGGACTCGTTCGCCGGCCGAGAGGTGTCGCCGGCGTCCGCTGGCGGTGCGGAAGGTGCCGCCCCTGAAGCGGACGGCTCGGCGCTCGTCGCGCCCGGTGACGAAGGATGCTCATCGATCGACGCCGGCAATCGAACGGTCACCGGGGGCGGCGACGACGCCGCAGGCGGCCAGTTGCCGCCGCCCGAGCCCACGGCGGCGACGCTCATCGCGCCGACCGCGCCGAGCAGCCCGGCCGAAGGAGAAAGAGAAACGAGGCCCGACGTCGCCGTCCCGGCGACGCCCGAGGCCTCCACCGAAGCGACCGCTGTCGACGTCGCGCTCGATTCCGCCGAGGCAGTCAGCCCTTCCGAGGCGTACTCGGGCGTCGCTGCGGAATCGGCGGCCTCCACGGCGCCGTCCTGAGGCGCTTCGGCGTCCACGCCCTCGGACAACGCTTCCTCGCGACGCCGACGCAGCGTCGAGGACTTGATGGACGGTTGAGACGACGCGCGCTCGGCGGCGGGCGCGGTACTGGACGGTGCAACAGCGGCGGGATCAGTCTTGAACGTGGAGTTGGCCATGGTGTCGGTTCCGGAGTGCTGTGGAAAAGCACACAGTCTCCGAACTCCGACATCGGTTGCCATTTGCTTCTAACAACCGATGACAGTAGCCAAACAGCAGATTTAAGTGGTCAAGACTATCGATATAGGTCGACGGCAGTCTGTCAACACGACCACTGGAACAAGTAGGTCACTGACTGCTTGAGGGCGAGGGATGGCCCGATTCCTAGATTGGGCCCCTCTTCATTTCATCCCGATCCCCCTTCCTTGCGCCCCACTGCTCGTGCGCAGGCAGCCACGGCGGGCGAGCCTCCGCGCGGCCGGTGGCGATGGGTTCAGGGGAACGGGTGACGTTTGATCGGACGTCAGTTCCGATCGGCAGGGGTGGGGCGCGTTGCACCCCTCCCCACTTCGCTTACTGCGACGCCGCCGAAGCCGGCAACCCGGCCGAGGTGGGCACGGCGGCGGAGGCCGCAGCGATCGCGGCCGAGGCGGCCTCACTCGCGGCGGGCTCGGAATGGCCGCCGGTGACATCGTGTTTCTCGCCCGAAAGGTCGATGTTGCCGCCGCTCTTCATCAGCACGAACAACGCCAGAGCGGCGAACACGATGAAGCCAAGGACGAGTTTCCACATGGTCAGGAGTTTCCTTATGAACAGGCCGGCGTCCGACAAGAGCGCCGTGAAGCGGCCATTCTGGGAACCGAGGCTGACATCAGGCTGAGCAGCCGCGCAGGAAAACCAGCGCCGCGCTTCGAGGATTCGGTCGGCCTCCTCTCGAACGGCGAGGAGCGACGGTCCGGCGCGCGGCGTCAGGGCATTTGCGCGATCAGGTAGGCAATCGCGCGCCAGGTCGGGTCGCTGCTGGTCGCCAGCACGCGTTCCACCAACGGCCGCCACGCATGCTGACCGCCGCCGATGCGGTCGACCATCGCGAACACCAGCGTCGCGGCGTCGGCCTCACCGGAGAACTGCTCGCGGGCCAGCTCCGCCCGACCGATCGAGGCATCACCGCCCAGCAGCGCGCCGACCGCGACCAGCACCCGCACCGCGCGCTCATCGCCGAGCTGGCCGGCCAGGGCCGTGGCGATCGGGCCGGCTTCCTCGCCGCGTCCGCGGCGGCAGGCCAGCAGCAGGCAGGCCGAAAGCAGCCGCTGTGGCGACCAGGCGGTCCCGTCCTCCGATGACATCGATCCCGCCGCCCAGCGATCGCTGCCTGTCCAGGCCGTCGCGCCGAGAGGCGATGTCGTCCCCGGCGTCGCGGTCAATGTCACCGGGTGCGTCGCGAAGGCCGTGGCGGACGGCGTGACGGAAGACGTCACGGAGGGAGTCGACAGGAACTGCTGGGACATGGTGGGAGGGGCTCAATCGCCGCGCGTGGACCACAGCGCTCAGGGTGACGGCAGCGCCGACCTGGAGCGGTTCCGACGCGAAGCGGCACGCGGCGATCCGAAGGCCACCGATCGCCGAAGGAACGATGGACGGACGTCAGCGAGCGCTGTGCGATGGGCTTCGCAGGGTCGGAGGCCGTTTCGGATTTCTTCGGCAGCGCAGCGCCGGGTGCGCAACATGGACGCTCGCCTTTTCCTACGTTCTTACGTTCCCACGTTCCGCCGAGCCGCCCAACCGCGCTTGGCCTATCGACAAGGAGACCTCGATGTCCGTGAGCGTTCAATCACCGATGGGGCTGGACCCGTTCGGTCAATCCGCCTTTCAAGGCTTGCAGGGGCTGCAAGGTCTGGAGGGCCTGCAAGGCCTTCAGGGCGCACAGGGGCTGTCGTCCCAGTCGCCGCAAAGCGCGGCGGAGATCCAGGCCCGCCTGACCGAAGCGATCATGCAGATCCTCAATCTGCTGATCAACGAGATCATGAAGGCGCTGCAACAGGCGCAGCAGGCCGCGCAGGCTCAGTCCGGCGGACAGAGCCCATCCAATGGCGGCGGCGGTGGAGGTGGCGGCGGCGGTGGTGGTGGCCCGGGCGGCGTCGGCGGGCCGCAAGGCGCCTCCAATGCCTACAAGCCCAGCCTCGACGGGCAAGGCTCGCCGAACGGCGGTCCGATCGGCGGCCCGACGGGCGCGCCGCCGCCCTCCTTCGCCAGCCAGTCGCCGGCCCCGCAGGTGGGCGATGTGTCCGGCGTGAGCGGTGGCAAGGCGCCGGCCGGCATGCCAGCGGACCTGTGGCAGGGCTGCCAGGACGCCGGGAAGAAAACCGGTGTCGATCCTTACCTGCTGGCGGCGCAGATGGAGAAGGAAAGCCAGTTCGGCAAGGGCCTGGGCGGCAGCCCCAGCGCGGGGGATGGCCTGATGCAGGTCGAGCCGAGCACCCGCCAGGCCTATGCCGGCAAGTTCCAGGAAAAGATGGGCCATGCCTACGACCACAACAACCCGAAGGACCAGATCGCCATGGCCGGCGTGATCCTGGCGGACAAGGGCGGCGACGCCACCAACATGCTGCAGAAGTACAACGGCGGCGACAACTGGACGCCCGGCGCCACCGACTCGTATGGCCGCGAGATCAAGGCGGCGGAATACGCGGCGTCGGTCCAGGCCCGGGCGCAGGAGATGAAGGCCGGCGGCTGACGGCTCGTCCGTCACCTCCGTCACATCCGTGTGACGTCCGCGACGCCGTCGTTTGGGACGCGCATTGCGGACGCTTCATCAGGCGTCGATTTGCGGGGGGCGGAGGCCCCCCGCGCCCCATGGAAAAAGGGCGGCCGAGGCCGCCCTAGTCATGAGGTCATCGATCTCATCGCCGCCCAGACCCGTCAGGGTGACTGGGTGGACGGCGGGATCGGCAGGATCAGCAGGACGCTGACCCTGCGCCGTCCGCTCAGTCGCGGGCGTAGATGTCCACGTCCTTGGTTTCGCGGACGAACAGCATGCCGATGACCAGGGTCAGCGCGGCGATGCCGATCGGATACCACAGGCCGTGATAGATGTTGCCGTTCTGGGCCACCATCGCGAAGCTGATCGACGGCAGCAGACCGCCGAACCAGCCATTGCCGATGTGATACGGCAGGCTCATCGAGGTGTAGCGGATGCGGGTCGGGAACAGCTCGACCAGCATCGCCGCGATCGGGCCGTAGACCATGGTCACGTACAGCACCAGCACCGTCAGGATCGCGATGACCAGCGGCGTATTGACCTTGGCCGGATCGGCCTTGGTCGGATAGCCGGCGGCCTTCATCGCTTCGGCCAGGTCCTTCTTGAAGGCGGCGATCTTCTTGGCGCTGTCTTCATCGAACTTGTGGCCGCCTGCGGTCAGCGTGGCGGTGGGCGCCTCGACGACCTTCTCACCGATCTTCACCTGACCGGTGCCGGTGGGGCCGGGCACGGTCTCGTAGTTGGCGGCCGCCTGGGCGAGTGCGCGCTTGGCGATGTCGCAAGGCGAGGTGAAGTCCACTTCACGCGCCACCGGGCTGCCCTGGAACGAGCATTGGGCCGGGTCGGTCGTCAGGGTGATCTTCGCGGTGGCCTGGGCACGTGCCAGGTCCGGGTTGGCCGCGTTGGTCAGCGCCTTGAACAGCGGGAAGTAGGTCACGATGGCCAGCAGCAGGCCCGCCATGATGATGGGCTTGCGACCGATCTTGTCCGACAGCGTGCCGAACACGACGAAGAACGGCGTGCCGATCAGCAGCGCCACCGCCACCATGATGTTGGCCGCCGCCAGGTCCACCTTCACCACGCTCTGCAGGAAGAAGAGCGCGTAGAACTGACCCGTGTACCAGACCACGCCCTGGCCGGCCACCAGGCCGAACAGCGCCAGCAGCACGACCTTCAGGTTCTTCCATTGGCCGAAGGATTCGGACAGCGGTGCCTTGGAGGTCTTGCCTTCGGACTTCATCTTCTGGAAGGCCGGCGATTCATTCATCGACAGCCGGATCCACACGCTGATGCCCAGCAGCAGGATCGACACGATGAACGGGATGCGCCAGCCCCAGGCGCTGAAGGTGGCCTCGCCCAGCGCGGTGCGGGTGCCGAGAATCACCAGCAGCGACAGGAACAGACCCAGCGTCGCCGTGGTCTGAATCCAGGAGGTGTAGGCCCCGCGACGGCCGTGCGGCGCGTGCTCGGCCACATAGGTCGCCGCGCCGCCGTACTCGCCGCCCAGCGCCAGGCCTTGCAGAAGGCGCAGACCGACCAGGATCACCGCCGCGGCGGGACCGATGGTGTCGTAGGTCGGCAGCACGCCGACGATGAAGGTGGACAGACCCATGATCAGGATCGTCACCAGGAAGGTGTACTTGCGGCCGATCATGTCGCCGAGCCGACCGAACACCAGAGCGCCGAACGGACGCACGATGAAGCCGGCGGCAAAGGCCATCAACGACGCGATGAACTGCGCCGTGGGATCCAGACCGGTGAAGAACTGCTTGCCGATGATCGCGGCCAGCGAGCCATAGAGATAGAAGTCGTACCACTCGAACACCGTGCCCAGCGACGAAGCGAAGATGACTTTCTTCTCCTCCGCGGTCATCGGCGTATTGGTGGTCACTGCGCTTGCAGTTGCCATGGGGTTTGTCTCCTCAATTCACCCAGGGCCATCGACCGATGACCCATGGCTGGGACTATCCGAGCGGCCTCTGACCCATTTCTGACAACTTGCTTGCCCGAGGCTGACAAAGTCGGGCCCAACCCTAAGGACCGATTTCTCGATGCGGAATTTGCGGGGATGTGCACCGCAGCAGAGGGTATGTCCTAGGGAAGCTCTGCCAAACTCACGCGAGCCGAGGTAGCCCTGATTCGGGATGGGGTGCAAGGCGCAAACCGCAGCCATAGCGGGCGCTATGGCGAGGATTTGCGCCGCCGCGGATCGCCCGGAGCCGGGTGACATCGGCCGCGAGGGGGCTTTGCAGCGCTTCCCTAGGGACTGTCAGCGCGACGCGCGAACGATCCCCACCGGCCAATGGCTGGCACTCGCCCACTCCGGGCCGTCGAACCAAGGATCGCCATCCAGACAGGCGATGGCCATGTCCAGCGCATCCAGGCCCCAGAATAGCTTGTCGTCGATGGCCAGCGTCGGCACGCCGAAGACGCCGCGCGTCTGCGCCTCGGCGGTGGCGGCGCGCAGGGCGGCTTTCACGGCCTCGGCGCCGGGATCCTGCACCGGCGCCAGCTCGGCGGTGAGCGCCGCCAGCCGTGCGGCATCGCCGGCCTCCAGGCCGCCGCGCCACACGTGGCGCAGCACCCGCTCCACCGCATAGCGCCCCGGCGTCAGCGCCCGGCCCTGAGCATCCAGGCCGGGCTCGGCGCAAGCCCACAGCAGCCGCAGCAAGCCGAGCGGATTGAACGGATGGCTGGCCGGCAGATCCAGCGGCACGCCGAGCCGATGGCCGAGCCACAGCACCTGGCGATACGTCCAATCACGCTTGCCTGGAATCTCGGCCGGTCCCTTGTGCTGATTCGCCTGAAGCAGCGCGCCGAACAGCACCGGCACATAGCGAATCGCCACGCTGCGCCCCGCCAGCAGCTCGGGCAGGCGCTCGAAGGCCAGCGCGGCGTACGGCGAGATCGGATCGACATAAAAATCCAGCGTCTTCATCTCATGGCTCCCTGCTCAGGCCTCGGTACGTTGGCCTCATCGACGCGGCCGGTGTTCCACTGCTTTGACGTGCCGCCGTTCATTCGCCCAACCCATCGGCCGATCCACCGATCCACCGATCAGCCGATCAGCCGTTCAACCGTCCGGCGCACCTGATCAACCGATGCATCCCGGCGCTCACCGCGCAGGCGCCTCCAGCACCAGCGCGCCGTGGGCTTGCAACACCGCGCGGCGCTCCGGCATCAGCGCGAGGATGCGCAGCCGCTGGTCATCGTCGGCGGCGCGCCAGGCGGTGATCTCGGCGATGGTGCGGGCACAGCCGCGACACAGGCCGGTGGGTTCATGCATCTGGCAGACATTGATGCAAGGCGAGGCGACCCGGCCTTCGGGCGTGCGGGGAATGTCGACCAGGCTCATGACTGCATCACCTCCACCACCGGCGCGCCGGTGAGCGCCACCAACTGGTCCGGGCTCATCAGGAACACGCCGTGCGGATGGCCCGCCGCCGCCCAGATGGCGTCGAACCGGAACAGCTCGCGATCGATGTAGAGCCGTGGCGCCACGCCCTCCCCGTCGGGCGCGAAACCCACCGGCGACACGCCGCCAATCGAGAACCCGGTGCGGGCCTTCACGAAGTCGGCATCGGCGCGGCCGAGCTTGCCGGTCAGCGCTTCGAGCTTGCGCTCGTCGACCCGCTTGTCGCCGGAGGCAATCACCAGCACGGCGGCGTCGTCCAGCTTGCGGCGGAAGACCACGCTCTTGGCGATCTGGCCCAGCGCCACGCCCAACGCATCCGCGGCTTCCTGCGCGCTGCGGGCGGTCACCTCCAGCCACAGCGGCGCATGGGGATGGCCCAGGGTCTGCAGCGCCGCGCTGACGCGCTGAAAGCCTTCCGGCCGCGCCACGGTGGCGGATGCCGACGAGGCTGCGGACGAGGTGACGGTGGACGCCCCATCGGGTCGCGGCCCCGAGGTGCCCGGCACGGGAGTGGATCGATCGCTCATGGGGCGGCATTGTGCCGCCGGTGGAAAGCGCCGCAGGGCGTGGGGCATTCACCGACTGCAGACGGCCGCCGACCGATGCTGACGGATGCGCGGCAGCGTCGGCGCACGGACTGACGGCTGTCACCCTCGCGTCAGGGCCTCTCAGGGACTGCGCCATCACGCCGAGCCAGGCCGCTGCGCTAAGGTGGGCGCATGACCGATGTCGTGACCAGCCCCTTCGAACCCGAATTCACCGACCAGCTGTGCGAGATCTTCGAGCAGCTCATCAGCTTCAACCAGTTGCTCGGCCTGAAGGTCGACGGGCTGACCCATGAGAGCGCTCAGGCCCATGTGCGGATGCGGCCCGAGCTGATCGGACATTACGCCCATCAGCGGCTGCATGGCGGCGTCATCAGCGCCACTCTGGACGCGATGGGCGGCCTGGCCGTGATGGCCGCGATCGGCGCCCGCCATCTGGATGAGCCGCCCGCCCAGCGCCTGCAACGCTTCGGCAAGCTGGGCACCATCGACCTGCGGGTCGACTACCTGCGCCCCGCCATCGGCGCCCTCTTCCGCTGCGATGCCGAGGTGCTGCGCCTGGGCAGCCGGGTGGCCAACACCCGCATGTCCTTCACCGATGAACAAGGCCGGCTGCTGGCCGTCGGCGCAGCGGCCTACATCGTCTCCTGAGCGCCAGCGGCACTGCACGGGTCGCGCGCGCCCCACGTGAGGATGCGATCGGCCGGCCGTTTTACCCTGAGCCCCTCGGTCGTTCCATCACGCCGCAGCGCCCTTCGGCTGAAGGCAGCGCGCATAGCCGGGCCAGCCGTGGTGGCGCCATTCCTCGCGCGCGGCATCGGCCACCTTGATGCGGTGATCGTTCAGGCTCTCGGACAGCGCCGGCAAGGCGCGGATCCAGTCGTCTTCGGACGCCTCACCCTCATGCACCTGCGCCCAGTCCGGCGCGGGGCGTCCCATCGCGACGTAGGCGGCCAGCCAGGCGCGCCACAAGGTTCGCAGCACCTGATCCTGATCGACCTCCAGGCCCTGCGAGGCCGCGGCCTCCAGCAGTTCGCGCAAGGCCAGCGTGCCGGTGACCAGGTGCAGCGCGATGAAGTCGAAGGTGGCCAGATAGACCGCGAGCGAGGCCTCCGCCAACGCGGCCATGGACAGGCGCGGCAGCTCCACCGCCGCCGCAAAACCCGGCAGCGCGGCAGCATGCTGCATGCGCGTGGTGATCAGCGTGCCCGGCATCGGCGCCATGGCCAGATCCGGCGCCGCGCGGACCGCTTCGAGCGCGTCCCGGAGCGCCACATGGCCGAGACCGGTGTGCGGCGGCTCGCCGAGCGTCCGGTCGAGGGGGGCGCAGGCGCGCAGCGCGCAGTCCAGCTCCCGCGGATGGCCCGACTTCAGCGCATAAGCCAGCCGGATGGCGCAATGAAAGGCCTGGCTTTCCGGCGCGGCGAACAGCGCCTTCAGGACGTCGGCCAGGGGCGGCACCGGCGTGTCCGCCGCGTCGGGCTGCGCGAGCTGCGAGCGCGGCGTCCAGTCGTCCAATTGCAGCCGCATCGCGGCCGGCGGCGCGCCGAGTCGACCGAGCGCGCCGAGCACCATCGGCAGGTGATTGAACAGCGGCAGATCCGGCGTCCCGTACATCGGCCCGAAGCGCGTCGACTCATCCAGCGCCTGATGCAGCCCCGCCGGCCATGGCGGCCCCTTCAGCTCCACGCCATTGCCATCCGGATCGACCAGATAGAGCGACGGCCCCTCGCCGTCGGCGCCATAGCGCGAGCCATAGGCGTCGACCGTGACCCCTCGCTCGCTCAGCCAGCGGCGCACGGCCGGCTCGTCCAGCCGATCCACCTTCAGGCAGAAGTGATCGACATTGCGGCCTTCCGCGCCCGGCCCGGCACCGCCAGCGCGACCGAGCGGTCCGTCCAGCGGGACCAGATCGATCAACTGCGCGCCGGCCCGCAATTGCACCAAGCCGATGGCGTCCTGCCGACGCTCGATCCGGCAGCCGAGCAGATCCACATAGAAATGGAGCGCGGCGGGCAGATCCCGCACGCGCAATACCAGATGGTCCAAGCCTTCAATCCGAAACATGCGGCCTTCCTGATGGGAAAGAAGAATCCATCTTCGCGGTGCGTGGCGCGTTCGCCAAGTCGCACCGGATCACCACCGAAGCCAGCAGGGAGACACGACAATCGCGCCATGGCCTTCCGATCGCTTCCGCTTCCCGACACCGTCTCCGGTCGACTGTGGCTGCAGTCCATGCCCGGCCGCCTGGAGCCCTGGGCCTGCTTCCTGGATGAAGCCCGCCAGCAGCAACTGAATCTGGTGGTGTGCCTGAATCCGCTGGACGAAGTGGCGGCGCTGTCGCCCAGCTATCACAAGGCGATCGCGGAAGGCCGGCTGCCCTTCCGATGGCTGCATCTGCCGATGCGCGATTTCGGACTGGCCGCAGATGCCGCCGCCTTCCGTCATGGCGTCGAGCAGATCGCCGATGGCCTGCGGCTGGGCGATCGCGCGCTGTTGCACTGCGCCGCCGGCCTGGGCCGCACTGGCACCGTCGCAGCCTGCGTGCTGAAGCGGCTCGGCTTGCCGGCCGATCAGGCGCTGGAGACGGTGCGCGCGGCGGGATCGAATCCGCAGTCGGCGTTGCAGTCGGGCTGGATCGGCCAATTCTGAAGCGGACCGCATGTCGGATTCCCTGCCGCTGATCCATGTGGACGCCCAACGCGTCGTCATCGCCAAGCCGGCAGGCCTGCTGGCGGTGCCCGGCCGTGGCGAGGACAAACAGGATTGCGCCTGGTCGCGGGTGCTGGCCCGGTTTCCCGATGCGCTGATCGTTCATCGACTGGATCAGGCCACGTCCGGCCTGCTGGTGCTGGCCCGCGGCGAGGCGATGCAGCGCGCGCTCAGCGACGCCTTCGCGCAGCGCCGGGTCGGCAAACGGTATGAGGCGGTGGTGAGGGGCCTGGTCGAGCGCGACCAGTTCGAGATCGACCTGCCGCTGATCGCCGACTGGCCCAATCGCCCGCGTCAGAAGGTCGATCCCGAGCTGGGCAAACCCAGCCTGACGCGGGTGCGGGTGATGTCGCGAGACGCCGTCGCCGGTTGTTCCCGGGTCTCGCTGGAGCCGGTCACCGGTCGATCCCATCAGCTGCGGGTGCATCTGCTGGCGATCGGGCATCCCATCCTTGGCGATGCGCTTTACGCACCGCTTGACGCACCGGCGCCGCCCCTGGCGCAGGCGCCGCGCTTGCTCCTGCATGCCTGTGACCTGACACTGCCCGCCTTGCTCGGCGAATCGGCGCTGACGCTGCACTGCCCGCCCGAGTTTTGATCGGTCCGTCCCGACCGCCTGCGCATACGCTGCGTCCCGCGCCGAGGCCGACCACCCCCCCACTCCGACTTGAGGAAGACCCATGACCGCGACCTCCCCCGCTCCCGCCACCCCGTCGGCGCTGACGATCCTCACCGGCAGCTCGCGCGGCCTGGGCGAGGCGATGGCCCGTCAACTGCTCGAAGCGGGTCATCTGGTCATCGGTATCGCGCGGGGTCGCAGCGAATCGCTGGAGCGCTTCGCGCATGAGCGCGGTCTTTCATTGCAGCAGTGGCAGGCCGATCTGTCGCAGCCGCTGGTGATCGCCCGCCATCTGCAGGAATGGCTGCGCACCCAGGACACCGCCTGGACGCAGGCCACGCTCATCAACAACGCCGGCGTCATCACGCCGCCGGGCCCGGTCGATGGCGAATCGCTGGAGGCGCTGTCGAGCGCGCTGCGGGTCGGTCTGGAAGCGACGCTGCTGCTGAGCGCCGCGTTTCTGGACGCCACCCGCGACTGGCCGGCCGAGCGCAAGATCCTGAACATCTCATCCGGCCTGGGCCGTCGGGCGATGGCGGGCAGCGCCGTCTATTGCGCTGCCAAGGCGGGCATGGACAACCTCAGTCGCGCGATGGCGCTGGACGAGGCCCACAAGGCGGCCTCGGGTCAATCGGCGGCGGCGATCGTCTCGCTGGCGCCGGGCATCATCGACACCGACATGCAGGCGCAACTGCGCGGCGGGGATGCGGCGCGTTTCCCGGAGCGCCACCGCTTCGCCGAATTCAAGGCGCAGGGCCAGTTGTCCAGCCCGGACCAGACCGCGGCGCAGGTGCTGAAGTTCCTCGCCAGAAAAGACTTCGGCCAGCAGGTGCTGGCCGATGTGCGGGACGCTTGAGTCTGCGAGGGACTTGGCGAACGCGTCTCTGACGGATCGCTGGAACGCTGCCGCGCGCTCGCGGCGGCGCAGCGATGGGAGCGATCAGCCCACCATATTGGCCAGCCGCAACAGCGCCAGCAGCAGCATCCACAAGACCACCGATCGCCAGACCAGGCCGACCACGCTTTGCAGGTGGCCGAGCTGCGGGGGCTGGCCCTCGGTCGATCCTTCGGCGCGGGTGACGTCCATGTCGCTGCCGGCATCGAAGGTCTTGCTGCGGTCCGGGGTCACGCCGGGCGCCGCACTGCCGCCCAGTTGAACGCCGACGGCGCCCGCCGCGGCGGCCAGGATGATGCCTTCATTGCTGTGCGCCCAGAGCGCCGCATCCCGACGCCAGCCATTCACCGCTTCCTCGAAATTGCCGACGATGGCAAAGCCGGTGGCGGTGAGCCGCGCGGGGACATGGTCGATCAAGCCGAACAAGCGGCGCGACAGATGCATCAGTCGCTCATTGGTGGGCGCATCCAGCGTGCGGCTCTTGAAGGCCCAGTAGCGCCCGGCGAATTCAGCCATGCGATACAGCACCGCTCCGGCCGGTCCCAGCCCGAAGGCGGACAGCAGCACGAACCAGAAGAACACGCCGAAGACATGCCGATGCGCCGCCAGCAGCGAATGCTCCAGCACATGGCGCAGCAGCTCGGTGCGCGGCAGCTCGCTGGCATCCAGATGGCGCCATTCGGCGAGCAGGCGGCGCGCTTCGAGTTCGTCGCCGCGCTCCAGCGCATCGCGGATGTCGGTGAAGTAATGGCTGAACTGGCGGAAGCCGAGGGTCAGGTAGAGCACCAGCACATTCAGCAACAGCAGCAGGCCGTCGCTGTAGCGGTTCAGCAACCAGCCGATCACGCCGACCAGCGCAGCGGGCCCCACCACCGTGATGGACCAGACCACTGCGGCGTGATGCGGACGGCCGGCATCGAAGTTGCGCCCGGTCCAGCGCACCCACGCGATCATGCCCTGGTGGACGGGATTACCGTGAGGAAGAGGCTTGAGTTGCTCGCAGAGCAGCGCGAGCAAGACCGCGATGAGGTTCATGGGCGGGGATGATAGCGGCCCGCGCCCGCCTCAGGCCTGAAGGAATCGATACAGGTTGCGTAGCATCGCCGCCGTCGCGCCCCAGATGAAGAACTCGCGCGCCTGCAACGCGGCTTCCGCGCCCGAGACGGCAAGACCTGTCCCCGTCCACGGCATCGACAGAAACTGGCGATGGCCGCCTTCCCATTCGACGACGTGCCGGCGGTGATGGGCCGGATCCATCAGGAAGCGCAGCGGCACCTCGAAGGCTTCGGCGACTTCGAAGGCCTCGATGCGCAACGCGAAATCGGGTCGGACCAGCGCCACCACCGGCGTCACCTCATACGCGGTCACGGTGCGGTAGACCGGCAACTGCCCGAGGATGTCGACGAAGGGCTCATCCAGGCCGATTTCCTCCTGCGCCTCGCGCAAGGCGGTGCGCTCGGGCGAGCCATCGTCCGGCTCGGCGCGGCCGCCGGGGAAGCTGATCTGGCCGGCATGGTCCCGCAGATGCGCAGTGCGCTGCGTCAGCAGCACCGACAGCCCGTGCGGGCGCTGCACCAGCGGCACCAGCACGGCCGCGGGCGTCGGTGAGCGATCGGGCAGGAAGCTGCCATCGCCCGGGATCTCAGGCTCGAACGCCAGCGGGCGGAGAAAGCGTTCCCGCAGCGCCTCCGGCGTCAGCCGATCCGGCGGCACGGCCGGCAGGTGGGCATCGGTGCCGGTGACGGGCACGACGCGGGGATCCTTGATCGGAGGGCGGCTGGACGGCGTGGACATGGGGAGCGGCGAGCGAGCGTGCGTGCGGGCGAATGAGGATCAGGCCATCGACGGCAGGACAAGCGCGGCGAGGCATCGGCCGGCGCAGGGCGCGCACCCGTTGCAGGCGGAGCGTGACGCGCTCAGCGACGCCGTTCGTCAGCGGGTCGCCGCCACCGCAAGCGGAAACGAAAAAGCCGCTCCGGGCAAGGCCATGGAGCGGCTTGATCGACAGGCGTCGAAGGATCAGTCGGCCGACTTGGTGGCCAGCTTTTCCTTGATGCGAGCGGACTTGCCCGAACGCTGACGCAGGTAGTACAGCTTGGCGCGACGGACGTCACCGCGGCGCTTCACTTCGATCGAAGCGATCAGCGGGCTGTACAGCTGGAACGTGCGCTCAACGCCTTCGCCGCTCGAGATCTTGCGGACGATGAAGTTGGAGTTCAGACCGCGATTGCGACGAGCAATCACGACGCCTTCGTAGGCCTGCACGCGCTTGCGGGTGCCTTCGACGACGTTCACGTTCACGATCACCGTGTCGCCAGGGGCGAACGCGGGGATGGTCTTGTTCAGGCGAGCAATTTCTTCTTGCTCAAGGGTCTGGATCAGATTCACAGGGGACTCCTGGTGATCGTGCCGGCGCGAATCGGGATGATTCCAAGGCCAGTGGTGCGGAAGGTGCTGAACAACCGTCAAAAACGATCGACAGCGAATGCGCCACGGCCCGAGGGGGGATTCAACCAACGGTGCCCACTGGTGGTGGAGCGCTGCCCTTTCGAAAACCCCGGCCGGCCGGACTGTCGTCCCACCTGCCCGCGCTCACGAAAGACCCTGCTCTCGACCGCCCGTCACCGCCCTTGCCCCGCCTAACCCGGTAGAGGATCGGAAAACCCGCGATTATAGGCGGCGCTTGTCAGCCGTCAAACTGGAAAGGAACCGCTCGTCCAGCTTGCTGAGCTTTCCCTCACGGCGGGCGGCGTCGATCAGCTCCGGCCGACGGCGCAGCGTCAGCGCCAACGACTGATCGCGGCGCCAGCGGGCAATCTGGCCGTGATGGCCGGACATCAGCACCGGCGGCACGGGCAGGTCACCCTCCGCGGTGTGCAAGACCTCGGGACGGCTGAAATGCGGGCAATCCAGCAAGCCGTCGGAAAAGCTGTCCTGCTGATGCGACGCCGCATCATTGAGCACGCCCTCCTGCAGCCGTGCGACCGCATCCAGCAGGGCCAGCGCCGGCAGTTCACCGCCGGAGAGCACGAAGTCGCCCAGGCTGACTTCCATCGTCACATGACGATCCAGCACCCGCTGATCGATGCCCTCATAGCGGCCGCACAACAAAATGGCGCCCGGCCCGCCGGCCAATTCACGCACCAGCGCTTGGTCGAGATGCCGGCCGGTCGGGCTGAAATGAATGACGACCGGCGCCGACACGGGCGGCTCGGCCAGCGCCTCTGATTCCGCCGAGACAGCCAAGACAGCCGATCGATCGGCCTTCACCGCCGCGAGCGCGCGCTCCAGCGGCTCGGCGAGCATCACCATGCCGGGTCCGCCGCCGTAGGGGCGATCGTCGACGCGGCGATAGTTGTCCTCCGCAAAATCCCGCAGCGGCCACAGGCGCACATCGACCTGGCGGCTCTCATACGCACGGCGCGTCACCCCGACGCGCAGGAACGGCTCGAAGAGTTCAGGGAACAGCGTGAGGACGTCGAAGCGCATGGGAGGAGGAGAACGGTGAGGGGCAGCGGTCCGGGCGATCCACGGCGACCGAGCCCAGCGTTGAACTTCTGGCGGGACGGTGGGACCGTATCACCAAACCCGCCTCAAGAAAAAAGGGCCTGTCGGCCCTTGTTCATGTCGAGTCGCCTCGGCGGTCGGTCGAGTCGCTTCGGCGGCTGGCCGAGACTCATCGAGCGGCGGTCGCCGCCCGGACGCGCTCAGTAGTCCAGACCCCAATCGACGGTGATGCGGCGCTGGGCCTTGTCGACGGTGTCCACGTAGGCATTCACGAAAGGCACCAGGATTTCCTCGTCCGGCTTCACCGGTGCGGTCTTGCCCGGCGGCGTGATGCGCAGGACGCAGTGCGGGCCGGTGTCGATCAGATCGACCACTTCGCCCAGGGTCTGGGATTCACGGTTGACGACCGTCATGCCGATCAGGTCGACCCAGTAGTACTCGTCGTCGTCCGGCTCGGGGAACAGACTGCGAGACACAAAAATCCGCGCGCCCTTGAGCGCTTCCGCACCATTGCGGTCGCTCACGCCTTCCACCTGGGCAACGATGCCGTCAGCGTGGTCGCGCACGGAAAGAATCTTCAACACGGGAGGCACCGCCTGGGGCTTGCCCGGCAATGCGCGCTCGCTGGGTTGCATGAACCAGCGGCGGGACGCGAAGAGCGCCTCGGC
Source organism: Burkholderiaceae bacterium (assembly GCA_913776825.1). Classification (GTDB taxonomy): domain Bacteria; phylum Pseudomonadota; class Gammaproteobacteria; order Burkholderiales; family Burkholderiaceae_C; genus Roseateles. Next base: position 173,772 of record CAJYPV010000018.1, on the reverse strand, counting down.
ATCGGCCGAGTGGGACAGGATCTTGAGCCAGCCCTTGATGCCCCAGGCGTCCAGCACGCGCCCGACTTCGATGGCGTCTTCCGGCCAGGCCGGGTGATCCGAGGTGAGGTCGGGCGCTTGCTTCATCAATGCGTCGTCAACGAAAGGTCAACGACTCAGGCAGCGGCGGCCGGAGCGGCAGCAGCAGCCTTCTTGGACACGTCGGCCAGACGGGCCACGGCGGGCGACATCTGGGCGCCAACGCCGATCCAGTAGCTCAGACGGTCTTGCGACACGCGCAGGCTTTCGGCGTTGCCGGAAGCCACCGGGTTGTAGAAGCCCAGGCGCTCGATGAAGCGGCCGTCACGACGGTTGCGGCTGTCGGTCACGACGATGTTGTAGAACGGGCGCTTCTTGGCGCCACCGCGGGAGAGTCGAATCACGACCATGATCAGTCCTTCAGTGTTTCAGCGTTCCACCGCACCAGGGAGACACACAGGGGCAAGCAGATCAGGAATAGAGGAATCAGCGGATGAGGCATGCGTGCGTTGCATGTCGACCCTCACCATCACTCCGGGACTGGCACCGTAGATACGCCCTCGGATCACGTCGCAAGCCAAACCCTCCAAAACAACTGTCTCAACAGTTGTCTCAAAGCGCTCATCTCACTGCCCGTGTTCACACCCAAGGACCGGCGCCAAAACCGGGCATTATAAACTCGCCATTGACGCTTTGTCTTCCTTCCCCAATGACGAACTCCACACCCAGCTCCGCACCGACCAGCAGCACCTCGCCGCTGGTGATTCGCCCCAGCCTGGAGGGCGACATCGCCGCAATCCAGCAGATCTATGAGCATGCGGTGCTGCATGGCACCGGCACCTTCGAAACCGAGGTGCCCGACCGCGCCGAGATGGCGCGCCGCCGGACCGAAGTGCTGAGCCGCAGCCTGCCCTACCTGGTCGCGGAGCGCGACGGCGTGGTGCTGGGCTATGCCTATGCCAATTATTTCCGCCCTCGCCTGGCTTATCGGTACTTCGTCGAGGACTCGATCTATCTGTCGCCCCAGGCGCAGGGCCAGGGCGTGGGTCGCTTGCTGCTGGCGGAGCTGATCGCCCGCTGCGAGGCCGCCGGCGCGCGCCAGATGATCGCGGTCATCGGCGACTCGCAGAATCTGGGCTCCATCGGCGTGCATCGCACCCTGGGTTTCGAACCCAACGGCGTGCTGAAATCGGCCGGCTGGAAGTTTGGGCGCTGGCTGGATGTCGTGCTGATGCAACGCACCCTCGGTCAAGGCGACAGCACATCGCCCACATCGGCACCCGCGACCAGCTCGCCCGCCACGGCATAAGGCGAACGCGGCGCGCGCCGCAGCCAGGTCCGCGTGACCACCCCATCCCCGAGGTCCGACATGCCCGAGACGCCCCAGATGACCCTGCCCCCCACTCCTGCGGACCGCGCCGCCGCCGTCGGCCCATCCAAGACGGTGGCGACCTGGCTCAGCTTCGCGCTCGGCAGTTGGGGCGCGCACCGCCTCTATCTTTACGGCTGGCAGGACAAGCTCGCCTGGCTGCACCCGTGGCCGACGCTGCTCGGGCTCTACGGCGTCCATCGCATGGATGTGCTGGGGCAGGATGACCGACTCGCCTGGGTGCTGATTCCGCTGCTGGGCCTGATGCTGGCGCAGAGCATGCTAACCGGCATCGTCTACGGCCTGATGTCCGATGAGCGCTGGGCCGATCGATTCACGCCGGGACAAGCACCTCGCAAGACCGGCTGGGGACCGATCCTGGGCGTGATCGCCTGTTTGATGGTGGGCGGCGCGAGCCTGATGGCGACGATCGCCTTCTCCGCCCAGCGGTACTTCGAATCGCAGGTCGAGGCCGCGCAGGAACTCAGTCAGTGATCCGGGGCGGGCGAGGCCAGCAAGCCCGTCGAGCCGACGCGCCCGATGCGGCGCCGACCCGACACTGATCTGGCAGCGCACGCCGCGATTTCGACGCCCCTCCGCAGCATTCGTTCGAGCCCCAAAAGCACAAAGCCCGGCAGTGACACTGACCGGGCTTTGTCATAGGCGCCGCGCGCTGCGCCTTGCGCCGCGCGATTCATGCGTCGTTCAGAACAGGGTGAAGCTCACCCAGTAGAAGAAGCCGGCGATGAAGGCCGAGGCGGGAATCGTGAAGATCCACGCCCAGATGATGTTGCCAGCCACGCCCCAACGTACCGACGACGCGCGCTGCGTGGAGCCCACGCCGACGATGGCACCGGTGATGGTGTGGGTTGTGGAGACCGGAATCCCCAGCGCGGTGGCCAGGAACAGGGTGATCGCGCCACCGGTTTCCGCGCAGAAGCCGCCCACCGGCTTGAGCTTGGTGATCTTCTGGCCCATGGTGCGGACGATCCGCCAGCCGCCGAACATGGTGCCCATGCCGATCGCCAGATAACAGACCCCGATCACCCAAGTCGGCGGTGAATGCTCGCCGGCGGAGGCATAACCCGAGGCAATCAGCAGCATCCAGATCAGGCCGATGGTTTTCTGCGCATCGTTGCCGCCGTGGCCCAGGCTGTACAGACCGGCCGAGACCAGCTGCAGGCGTCGGAACCAGTTGTCCACCCGCAAGGGCGAGCTGCGCCGGAACAGCCAGGCCACCGCCACCATCAGCAGCGACCCGAGCAGGAAGCCCAGCACCGGCGAGACGAAGATGAAGAGCACGGTCTTGCCGATGCCGCTCATGATCAATCCCTTGGTGCCCGCCTTGGCGATGGCCGCGCCCACCAGACCGCCGATCAGCGCATGCGACGAGCTGGACGGAATCCCGTAGAACCAGGTGATCACATTCCAGGCGATGGCGCCGATCAGCGCGCCGAAGATCACATGGTGATCGACGATGCCTGGATCAATGCTGCCCTTGCCGATGGTGGCCGCCACCTTCAGCTCGAAGAACAGCACCGCCACCACATTGAAGAAGGCCGCGAACAGCACCGCCTGCTGCGGCTTGAGCACGCCGGTGGAGACCACCGTCGCGATCGAATTGGCCGCATCGTGGAAGCCGTTCATGAAGTCGAACAGCACGGCCAGCACCACCAGCATGGCCACGACCCAGAAGGCCACCTGCATCGTTCCCATGAGAAACGCTCCCGTTCCGGATCAGGAGTTCTCGAGGACGATGCCCTCGATCAGATTGGCCACATCCTCACAACGATCGGAGATGGATTCCAGCTGCTCATAGATGGCCTTGAGCTTGATCAGCTCGCGCACATCCTCTTGTTCGCGGAACAGCTTGGACATGGCCGCACGCATCACGCGGTCGGCGTCGGATTCGAGCTTGTCGATCTCTTCGCAGGTCTTCACCGCGGCTTCGGCGGTGTGCGGCTGGCTGAGCTTGGGCAGCAGCGAGACCGCATGTTGCACCCGCTCGCAGCACTTGGCGGACAGGTCGCCCAGACGCAGCACTTCCTCGGGGATGGAGCGCACATCGTAGAGCTGCATGGTTTCGGAGGAGTCCTGGAGCAGGTCCAGGATGTCGTCCATCGCGTTGATCAGGCCGTGGATCTGCTCGCGGTCGATCGGGGTGATGAAGGTGCGATGCAGCAGCCGGTTGACTTCGGCGGTGATGCGGTCGGCATGGTGCTCGGCCTTGTCGACCTCGGCGGCGTATTTCTCGCGCAGGTTCAGGTCGTTGTAGTTCTGGATCATCAGCATGAAGGCGCGGGCACCTTCGACGATCTGAGCACCGTGCTCATTGAACAGCTCAAAAAAATTGCCCTCGCGGGGCAGCAACTTGCCGAAAAACATGGGGGCTCCTTGATGCGCGAGGCCGGCTCCCGCCTGGCGAGCCAGCCCTCCTCGCCGCCGAATCCCTCAGCGGCACGTCAGGAGAGCGGGTCCCGCCACCGCGTCCAGGCCGCCCTGCGGCAGCAGCCGGGGACTGAACCATCCCCGCCACCACCGCGAGCCGCCAAGGATCGCGGGCGCACAGCGCATCATCACATCGTCACGAAATTTTCATCGCCGCGTCACATGGCGAAGCCGCGAGTGTAGCGGCCCGCGCCGCCTCGCCGTGGAGCCGAAGCCCTAACCCGCCGCATAGCCGCACCATTGGCGGCTTCCGCGCGACACCGCCCGATGAATGGCGCCCTCAACCCCGGAAGATGAAGTAGACAGCGCCCAGCAGGCAGACGCCGGCCCAGATGTAGTCCGTCTTGAACGGTTGATCCATCACCACCATCGAGAACGGCACGAACACGGCCAGGGTGATGACTTCCTGGGTGATCTTGAGCTGAGCCAGCGAGAAACCACCTTGGTAGCCGATGCGGTTGGCCGGCACCTGAAGCAGGTACTCGAAGAGCGCGATGCCCCAGCTGATCAGCGCCGCCACATACCAGGGCTTGGAGGCCAGGTCCTTGAGGTGGCCATACCAGGCCACGGTCATGAAGATGTTGGACAGCACCAGCAGTCCTACCGTCTGCCAGCCGGCGGCGGTCGCGAACATGATCAGCTCCTGGAAGTTTGGGGGGGGGAAGTGAGTGAGTGGCAAGTCAGCGCGGGAAAGTGCTCGCTTGGCCGGTCGGCGCCAGCGGCGCGGTCTCCTGCATCAACGCCTGCTCGCTCAAGGCGCCAAGCTGGGCAACCAGCGTACCCAGCCCGGGCAGCGTCAGCGTCGGGTCCAACTCCAGCAACGGGCGCAGCACGAAGGCGCGCTGATGCAAACGAGGATGCGGAACGGTCAGCCGCGGTGTGTCGAGCTGCGCATCGCCATGCAGCAGCAGGTCCAGATCCAGCGTCCGCGGCGCATTGGGAAACGGGCGCTCACGCCCATGCTGCTGCTCGATGGAGAGCAGCGCCTCCAGCACCGCCAGCGGCGCCAGATCGGTCTCCAGCTGTGCGACCGCATTGAGGAAATCCGGGCCGTCGCAGCCCACGGGGGCGCTGCGATAAGCGCTGGAGACGGCCACCAAGGTCAGTCCCGGCCATGCGGCCAGGTCGGCCAGCGCGGACTGCAGGGTCGCGCGCAGATCGCCGAGGTTGGCGCCCAGACCGACATAGACCCTGCTCATGGCCGCGGACCCGCGATTCAGGCGTCGCCGTCAGGGCCCGACGCCGGGGCGGCGCCCTCGCCGCTCGCCGACTTGGGCTTGCGACGGCGACGGCGCTTGCGGGCCGGACCGGCGGCCTTGACGCCGGCCTCGCTGTCGTCGTCCTGAGCGTCGTCGCCGGCGCTCAGGTCGAGATCCACATCGGCCATCGGCACCGCCGCAGCGGATTCACCGCTCACCGCGCCACGAGAGACCTGATGCACCCGACCGCCACCGGCCTTCGCCCGGCTGCGCGGACCGCTTTGACGCTGCGTCTCGCGCACCTGCTCCAGCAGCGCGCGCTGCTCGTCGTCATCGCCCAGAGCGAAGTCTTCCCACCAGTCGGCCAGCGCAGGATCGACCTCCCCAGCCTCGGCACGCAGCGCGAGGAAATCAAAGCCGGCGCGGTAGCGCGGCTGTTCGACCAGACGATGAGGACCGCTGCCGGTGCGGCGCTCGAAGCGCGGCTGCATCATCCAGATCTCGCGCATGTCCGCTGCCAGCTTGCCGCGGCCGGAGATGTCGCCCACGCGCGCATCGAAGACCAGATCGATCGCTTGCTGCAATGCGGCGACGGCGCCCTCGCCCTTGTCGCTCAGGCGCTTCCAGCGCTGCTGGACCTCCCCCCACAACATGCAGGCCAGCATGAAGCTGGGCGCCACGGACCGACCTTCGGTGACCCGCTTGTCGGTGTCTTCCAGCGCCAGGCGCACGAACTTGCCGTGCACGTTGTCGGGGAGCGCGCCGTCCTTGTCGAGCACCGCATCCAGGATGGGGAAGATGCCGCGCGCCAGGCCCTGCTTGCGCAGCTCTTCCAGACTGGCCAGCGCGTGGCCGGTCTGCAGCAGCTTGATCATTTCATCGAACATGCGCGAGAGCGGCACATTCGCCAGCAGCGCGGACATGGCCGGGATCGGCGCCCGCGTCTTCGGTTCGATGGTGAAGCCCAGCTTGGCGGCGAAACGCACGGCGCGCAGGATGCGGACCGGGTCTTCGCGGTAGCGGGTCTCGGGGTCACCGATCATCCGCAGCACCTTCTTGCGGACGTCGGCCAGGCCGCCGTGGTAGTCGACCACCAGCTCGCGCTGCGGGTCGTAATACATCGCGTTGACGGTGAAGTCGCGGCGCGCCGCATCTTCGATCTGCGGACCCCAGACGTTGTCGCGCAGCACACGGCCACTGGCATCCACCACATGCGACTTGCCGGCCAGTGCGTCCTTGGACGTCTTTTCGTTGCCCTGCACCTGCTCGGCATCGTCCTGGGTGAGCAAGGCGCGGAAGGTCGAGACCTCGATCACCTCATGCTCGCGACCTCGGCCGAACACCACATGCACGATCCGGAAACGGCGACCGATGATGAAGGCGCGGCGGAACTGGTTCTTCACCTGTTCCGGGGTGGCATCGGTGGCGACGTCGAAATCCTTCGGGCGACGACCCAGCAGCAGGTCGCGCACCGCGCCGCCGACGATGTAGGCCTCGAAGCCGGCGTCGGTCAGGCCCTTCACGACCTTGACGCCGCGCTCGTCGAGCAGCTCCGGGTCAATGCGGTGTTCCTCGGCGAGGATCTCGACCCGCTTGCCCAGCGGCGTCAGGATCACGCCGCCCTCCGGCTTGCCCAACAGCTTGTTGATCAGTTTTTTAATCATTCGAACAGCTTCAATATCGGCCAGCCGCGTTCGCACGCCAGCGTTTCAAGCGCCACGCTGGGATTGGTGGCGATCGGGTGACTGACCCGCTCCAGCAGCGGCAGGTCGTTCATCGAGTCGCTGTAGAAATTCACGCGCTCGAAATCCTCCAGGCGCTGGCCCCGGTCACGCAGCCAGTCCTGGACACGCACGATCTTGCCGGCCTGGAACGACGGCACGCCGTCGATCCGACCGGTATAGCGGCCCGCGGCGTCACGCGCCAGTCGCACCGCGATCAGGTGATCGACGCCGAACGCCTTGGCGATCGGCTCGGTCACGAATTCATTGGTCGCGGTAACCACCACCACCAGATCGCCGGCATCCAGATGCCGGCGCACCAGTGCGCGGGCATTGTCGCGCATCATCGGCGCGATCATGCGCGCCATGAAGGCCTCACGTGCCGCCAGCGCTTCTTCCAGCGGACGGGCGCGCCAGACGGAGGTCGCAAACTCGATGTACTCATCCAGATCGAGCTCGCCGCGCTGGTAGTCGGCATAGAAGGCGTCGTTGCGCGCCGACCAGGCGGCGCCATCCGCCCAGCCGATCTCGACCATGTAGGCGCCGAAGGCATGGTCCGAGTCCTGGGGAATGAGGGTGCCGTCCAGGTCGAACAGGGTGAGATCCACGGTCGGGGTTCCTTGCAAGGCTTTACAGCACGCCCTGGTCGGCCAGCATCTGGCGCAACAGCGGCACGGTCACGGCGCGCTTGCTGGCCATGGCGAATTCATCCAGGCCATCCAGCAGCGTCATCAGGTGTTTCAGGTCGCGGGCGAAACGGGTCAGGAGGTAATCCATGACGTCGTCGCTCAAGGCGATGCCGCGTCGGTCCGCTTCGCGACGCAACACGGCGCGCACTTCGGCCTCGGACAGCGGCTGCAGCGCGAAGGTCGGACCCCAGCCCAGCCGGGTGCGCAGGTCTTCCCGCAAAGCCAGATCCACCGGCGGCTCGGTGCCCGTGGCGACCACCGCCAGGCCCAGCGTGGCGGCCTCCACGAACAGCGCGAAAGCGGCGTGCTGCTGGCCGGGATCGAAGCGCTGGCAGTCATCCAGCAGCAAAAGGCTGGGATGCGCCGGCAGTTCCCAGGGCAGCGGCGTGTCGGCGTCATACCAGCCAACCTGCGCGCCGGCGGCCTGCCAGCGACGGGCCAGCGCACGCAGCACATGGGTCTTGCCACTGCCGTGCGGGCCCCACAGGAACACCGGCGGCGCACCGGCGCCCAGGCTCAGCACATGGGTCAGCGCCGCCACATTGCCGCCGGGCAGCAGGTTCTCGAAGGTGTAGTCGGGCTCCGGGCCCAGCGACAACGGGATCTGTTTCAAAACCACTCTAGCCTTGGATGGAGGGCGGCCGGCAACGGCGCGGCAAGACCGGCAGGCCTGGCCCAGTGGCCGGCGTCGCACGGGTGCTGCCCTCATGAAAGCCGCCCGGGGTCGACCCGGGCGGACGGCGGCAATTCTAAGGGGGAACAACCCCTTGACTTGGCAGCAGCCTCCCCGCGTCCGGGAGGGCGGCACCCGGTCAGTGGAAGGTGGCCGGCCCCTGCCCGTCCCGGATCTGCTGCAGGCACTGCGCCAGTTCAGCGCGCTCGGCCTGGTCATCGGGCAGCAGCGCCACCAGCCGTTGCTGCACGGCCAACCAGCGCGGCAAGTCCTGGCGCTCCATGTGGATCTGCTTCAGGTTGCGCAGCATGCGCGCCAGGATCTGACGCGGCGAGGCCGTGCCCAGGAACGCATCGAGCGCCATCGGCTCGTTGGGCGACAGGCCGGCGCGGTCGCGCCACGGGCTGAGGAATTCGTCCAGCTCGCTGCGCCCGAGCGAGCGCCCGCTGAACGGGTCCAGCACGATTTCACCCTGCGGCAGCCGCAGCTTCATCAGGAAGTGACCCGGAAAGCTGACGCCGCGCACCCGCAGTCCGACATGGCTGGCCAGCTCCATGTAGATGATGGCCAGCGAGATCGGAATGCCGCGCCGGGTGGCCATCACCTCGTGGATGTAGCTGTTGCCGATCGCGTAGTAGTCGTTGACGTTGCCCGCAAAGCCGAGCTCGCCATGAAAGTACTGGTTCAGCATCCGCAGTCGATGACTGGGCGGCGCGTCGGAGGGCAGCCGGCTGCGCAGGCGTTCGCCCATGCGGTCCAGCTCGGCCAGCACCTGCTGCACGTCCAGTCGGGGCACATCGTCCTGGGCGATGGCGATGGCGGCCTCGGCCAGATTGAGACCCTCGTCATCAGCCACGAGGGTCGCGAAATAGTCCAGTGCCGACGGCACTGTCCACTGCAAAGGCAAACTCATGCGCCCGAGTCTACGCCCTGTGCGAGCCTCGCGCGGCGACACGCCGGCGACGTGGCGCCGGGTGAGCTGTCCCTCGCGTGCTGGACAGCCCATCGCGCACGACCGGCGCGCGAAAGGTCCGGCGCGTGGTTGACGACCGGGCCGGCCGCGCGGGCGGGACGGCGCTCAGGTCCTGCGCACGAACTGGCGCAGATTCAGTCCACTGACCAGCAGCACGGTGAAGTAGAGCAAGGCCGAGCCGCCCAGGCTCACGGCCATCCAGCCTGCGCGCAGCGCCTCATGGCGTCCCAGCTCGACCCAATCGAAGCGATGAGCCAGCCACCATTGCAGCGCGCCCATCGCCACGCTGGCGATGACGACGCGGAGTCCGAACAGCCACCAGCCGGGCGTCGGCGCATAGCTGCCCAGCTTGCGCAGGCCATACAGCAGCAGTCCGGCGTTGATCACCGCCCCCAGGCCGATCGACAGGGACAAGCCCGCCACGCCGATGCCCAGCCAGAAGACGAAGATCCCGTTCATCACCTGCGTCAGCACCAGCACCAACAGCGCGACCCGCACCGGCGTGCGCATGTCCTGGCGCGCATAGAAACCGGGGGCCAGCACCTTGATGGCCACCAGCCCCATGAGCCCGGCGCCGTAGCCCATGACGGCTTGCGCGGTCTGGGCGACGTCCTGCGCGCGGAACGCGCCGCGCTGATAGAGCACCGCCACCAGCGGCTCCGCGAACACGAGCAGCGCCACCGCACACGGCAAGGCCAGCAGCAGCACCAGGCGCAAGCCCCAATCCAGCAAGGCGGAATATTGGACGGCATCGCCCTTGGCCTGACTCGCCGACAGCTGCGGCGTCAGCACCACGCCCAACGCCACGCCCAGCAGCGCGATGGGGAATTCCATCAAGCGGTCGGCATAGGTGAGCCACGATGCGGCGCCCTCGCCCACCGAAATCGCGATCTGCGTATTGATGAGCAGCGACAACTGCGCCACACCCACGCCCAGCAGCGCGGGACCCATCTGCTTGAGCACATGCCGCACACCCGCGTGCGTGACGGCGCGGCGCAGGCCGGACAAGCTCAGGGCGAAGCGCGGCATCAGGCCGATGCGCATCAGCGCCGGGATCTGCACCAGCAGTTGCAGCACGCCGCCCACCATCACGCCCAGTGCCAGCGCATAGATCGGGCGATAGCCCCAGCCCTCCAGATGCGGACTCAAGCCATAACCCGCGGCGATCGACGACAGATTCAGCAGCACCGGCGTCACGGCCGGCACGATGAAGCGCCGCCAGGTGTTGAGCACGCCTGCGGCCAGCGCGACCAGCGACATGCAGCCGATGTAAGGGAACATCCAGCGCGTCATCACGACCGCCGCATCATGTGCCGACGCCGGCAGCCCCGCGCCCAGCGCCCACACCAGCACCGGCGCGCCCACCACACCGAGCACGCAGGTGGCGAGCAAGGCCCACAGCAGCACGGTGGCGACCGCATCGATCAGGTCATGGGTGGCGTCGTCGCCGTCCTTGGCGCGGGCGGCAGCCAGTGCGGGCACGAAGGCCTGGGAGAACGCGCCTTCCGCGAACAGGCGACGCAGCATGTTGGGAATGCGGAACGCGACCTGGAAGGCATCGGTCATCGCATTGGCGCCGAACAGATGAGCCACCATCTGCTCGCGGACCAGCCCGGTGATGCGGGACAACAAGGTGAAAACCGAAACCACCGACGCGGTGCGCAACAGATTCATGAGCAGACTGAAATAGGACCCGCCGCCGGATGAAAATCCCCGGGCGGATGGCGGGGAGCGCGCATTATCTTCGGCTCCTCATTCGTCGCCCTTGGATTTTCAGTATCGCGCTGCTATACTCGCCGTCTTTGCACCAACTGGACTTTAAAGACAATGGCAAGCTCTTCCAAAGCCAAGAAGAAAACCGTGCGTCTGGCCTCTGGCCGCAAGCGCGCACGTCAAGACGTCAAGCTGAACGCCGCCAACACGGCGCTGCGTTCCAAGTTCCGTACGGTCGTCAAGAACGTTCAAAAGGCGATCGTCACGGGCGACAAGGCCAAGGCTGCCGAGCTGTTCAAGACTGCCCAACCCGTCATCGACTCGGTCGCTGACAAGGGCATCTTCCACAAGAACAAGGCCGCTCGCCACAAGAGCCGCCTGTCCGCCAAGATCAAGGCGCTCGCCGCCTGATAGCAATACCAGCTCTGGTGCAGAGAAAGCCCGCCGAAAGGCGGGCTTTTTCGTTGGCGCCCGCGCTGATGATTCAAGCCTGCAAGGGCATCGGTCGGCTGATCTGCCCGACCACTTCGCGCACGTGCAGCCAGTCCACCACGTTGCGCGCCACCCATTCCCCGTCATCCAGCGGCAAATCATGTCCCGCGCGCGCATGCAGGCGCAGCGGCGCGCCCCAGGCGCGGCTGATCGCCTGGGAGCAGCGCCAATCCACCAGCTCATCGCCCTTGCTGCACAACAGCAGCATCGGCGGCTCCGGTTTGGCCGGGCTAGCGCGATAGCGCACCGCCGCCAGCAGCTGACGCAGCGCATTGCGGCGCCGCACCGGATGCTGGCGCTGCAGATCCACCCACCGATCCAGCACTCGCTCCGGCTGCGCCTGCAGTCGCGTGGTCATCCGCAGCACCCGCGCTTCGCGCTGGCGCAAACTCAGCCGGGACAGGCTCAGCACCAGCAGCGACCAGTAATTCGACGGTCGCAGGCGACGGAAAAACGCGCTGAACGGCCGCAGGCTGGTGTTGATCAGCACCACCGCCTGAAGTTCCGACGGATGCTTGAGCGCCCAATCGCTCGCCACCATCGCGCCCAACGACATCGCCAGCACGTGATAAGGCGGCGCCACGCCGCGTCGCCTCAACTCGGCGCGGCACGCCTCCATCATGTCGGGCACGCGGGTCGGGCTGCTCAGCGCGAACTGCTCGCCATTGCCCGGCAGATCCAGCAATTCCAGCCGTACATCGGGCTGCTGGGTGCGCAACGCCCGCGCCAGACGCGCGGGGAAATCGCCCCAATGACCGCTCTCTCGGGTCAGTCCCCGCAGCAGCACCCAGGTCGGTGCGCCCATCACCGGCTCCGTCGATACCAGCGAAACAGCGCCTGCTCGCCGTGGTCCAGCCGCGTGTCCGGGCCCGGCAACCACCGAGCCGCGCCCTGCGTGGCGCGCGTCATGAAATCCATCCAAGCCATGTGTCTCCGGAGCACTCTTTGTTGTCGATGTTCGATCAGCGGATTGAACATGCCGTGCCGGGAGAGTAGCTGTCGCGGGTTTTTCTTCACCCAGCGCCATGACCCCATTTCGAGCGTCATAGGGAGGAAGATCCCCTGATTCAAGGTGAGGGACTCGTCATACAGATGGTCCCAAAGATCGCCATGCGCCAGGTAATGGCGGCTCTGCGGCTCCATCACATAGGGATGGGCGGCCAAACCCTGGTCGAGCACCTCGCACAGGGCATGGACCTCCGCCAGATGGCGCATCGGACGCCGGCTCCGCGCATACGGAAACCAGATCCGGTCATGCAGCCCGAAACCCGAGTGGCAATCGATGGTCATGGAGAACGGCCGACCGAGCAGCTCCTTGCGCACCAGTCGGCAGAGCGCGTCGCTTTCACGCTCCATCGACGCCCCCGCCGCGCCGCGATACCAGGGCAGCCAGGCGCTCAGCCGCTGACCACCGACGAGGAACGGCACCGCGCGCTCCGCATCCTGCGGGGCATTGCGCATGAGGTCGACGCCACGCGGATTCGAGCGCGTGCCGGCCAGGATGCCGCCCGGGTTCACCAGCGGCAGGAAAACCAGGCGCAGCGACTCCAGCTGTTGATGCAGGCTGAGATCCCAGCGCAGGCGCCGCACCAGGCTGCCGAGATAACCGAGCACCACCTGCGCCCCGATGCGTTCCAGGCCGTGCACGCCGCCGATGAATCCCAAAGCCGGAACCGACGGATCCGGATTGCCCATCGTGATCGCCATCACCGGCAGCTCGGTCGTGCCGGATTGCACCGTCGTCAACTCGTGACAACGCAACCAATCGCCGCCTTCGTCGATCAGGCGTGACAGCTCATGAAGCTCAGGCAGAGCGGCCGCGCGGGACGTGGAATGGGCAGAGAGAACGGCCATGCGCGGTTGTCGGACGAAGCCGTCCAGCCTATCGGCCGGTCACGCCGTTGGCGATGGCCCGATCGGACCACGAGGTACCGCGGTGGGAGTTGCTGTGCGTGGAGGCCCTCGCTCAGGGCCCGCGCTCAGCCGCGCGGGGCGCCGTCGTCCGGCAGCTGGCAGGCCTCGACGACTTGCAGCTTGTTGTCGCGCGCGAAGTTCATGACGAAGTCCCAGGCCATGGGTTCGATCGCCTTGAGGGCCTCGTTGACGATCACGCACTTCACGCCGTTGATCACGCGGGGCACGCAGTAGGGGGAATAGCCGAGGTAGGCGTCGCGTCCGGTGCGGGTGCCGCCGGGACGAAAGGACGACATGGCGCCGGCCAGGCGCTCAGCCCAATCGCTCGGTCGAAAGGTGCGGCCATCCGTGGTGATTCCCTGGATGAACACTTCTCGCGGCTTGGGCTGCTCTGTCATGCGTCACTCAACCAATTCCATGGGTGGGGATCCACCGGCCCGGGCCGGGCGGCCGCAGGCAAAACCGCTATTGTGCCTCGGATGTGTTGCGTCGCAGCACAGATGAGCGGGTGGTCGCCCGATTGCCCGTGCGACATATGGCGCGACGGACCGCTTTGGCGAAACGCGACCCTTAGAATCGATCGCTTCCCCTTCCTTCACTCCTTGCTTTGGAGACTTGATGAACGCCCCGGACACCTCGTTCGCCGCCCCCACCGAACCCCATGTGATGCACACCTATGGCCGCCTGCCGATCGCGCTGTCGCACGGCGAAGGCTGCTGGGTCTGGGATACGGCGGGCCGACGATACCTGGACGGGCTGTCAGGCATTGCGGTGAACACGCTGGGGCACAACCATCCCCGGCTGGTCGCGGCATTGCGGGACCAGGTCGGCAAGCTGATTCACACCAGCAATTACTACCATGTCCCGCTGCAGGAAGCGCTGGCCGCGAAGCTCTGCGAGCTGTCCGGCCTGACCAACGCGTTCTTCTGCAACTCCGGCCTGGAAGCCAATGAAGCGGCGTTGAAGATCGCCCGCAAGTTCGGCCATGACCGCGGCAATGACAACCCGGCGGTGATCGTGTTCGAGAAAGCCTTCCATGGCCGCTCGATCGCCACCTTGTCGGCCACCGGCAATCCCAAGGTGCAGGCCGGCTTCGGCCCGCTGGTGCCAGGTTTTGTCCGGGTGCCTCTGAATGACCTGCCGGCGCTGGAACAAGCCATCCAGGCCCATCCGAACGTCACGGCCATCTTCCTGGAGACCATCCAGGGCGAAGGCGGCATCAATCCGGCGCGGATCGAGTTCCTGAAAGCGCTGCGCCAGCTGTGCGACCAGCACGACCTGCTGTTGATGCTGGACGAAGTGCAGTGCGGCATCGGCCGAACCGGCAAGTGGTTCGCGCATCAATGGGCCGGCATCTCGCCGGACGTGATGCCGCTGGCCAAGGGACTGGGCTCCGGCGTGCCGATCGGCGCGGTGGTCTGCGGGCCGCGCGCAGCCAAGGTGATGGGCCCGGGCAACCACGGCACCACCTTTGGCGGCAATCCGCTGGCGATGCGCGCGGGCGTGGAAACGCTGTCGGTGATGGCCGCCGACCAACTGCTGGACAACGCCGCCCGCGTCGGTGCGGAACTGAAGACGGCGCTGGAGCAAGGCCTGGCCGGCGTGGCGGGCTTCGTCGAGGTGCGCGGCTACGGCCTGATGATCGGCGTGCAACTGGACCGCCCCTGCGGCGCCCTGCTGAACCAGGCGCTGGAGGCCGGTCTGCTGATCAGCGTCACTGCGGATTCGGTGGTGCGCCTGCTGCCCGCGCTGATCATGACCAGCGAGGAAGCAGCGGAGCTGGCCAACCGGTTGGTGCCGCTGATCAAGGCCTTCCTGGCCGCGCCCAGCCCATGAAGCCGGGGAACAGCCTGATGCGCCACTATCTGCAGTTCAAGGATCTGCGCGCCGAGGAATACGCCTATCTGTTCGATCGCGCGTCCATCATCAAACGCCGATTCAAGAACTACGAAAAGTACCAGCCCTTGGCGGACCGGACACTGGCGATGATCTTCGAGAAGGCCAGCACCCGCACCCGGGTGAGCTTCGAAGCCGGCATGTACCAGATGGGCGGCTCGGTGGTGCACCTCACCACCGGCGACAGCCAGCTGGGCCGCGCCGAGCCGATCGAGGACAGCGCCCGCGTCATCAGCCGCATGGTCGACGTGGTGATGATCCGCACCTTCGAGCAGACCAAGATCGAACGGTTCGCCGCGCACTCGCGGGTGCCGGTGATCAACGGGCTGACCAACGAGTACCACCCCTGCCAGATCCTGGCCGATCTGTTCACCTTCATTGAACAGCGCGGCATGGACCGACGGGGCGCGATCGACATGGATTGCCTCAAGGGCCGCGTCGTCGCCTGGGTGGGTGATGGCAACAACATGGCCAACACCTGGCTGCAGGCGGCCGAGATCCTCGGCTTCACCGTGCATGTCAGCACGCCCAGCGGCTATGAGATCGATGCGAAGGTGGCCGGCATCCAGGACACCCGCTGCTACAAGGTCTTCAAGGACCCGAAGGAAGCCTGCCGCGGCGCGGATCTTGTCACCACCGATGTCTGGACCAGCATGGGCTACGAGGCCGAGAACGAAGCCCGACGGGCCGCGTTCGCGAACTGGTGTGTCGATGCGGAGATGATGGCGCAGGCCAAGCCGGACGCGCTGTTCATGCACTGCCTGCCCGCGCACCGTGGCGAGGAAGTCTCGGCCGACGTCATCGATGGCCCGCAGTCGGTCGTCTGGGACGAAGCCGAGAACCGCATGCATGTGCAGAAGGCGCTGATGGAATATTTGCTGCTGGGTCGGATCGGCTGACCCTGACTGCCAAACGGCCTGAGCGCATCGCGTTCAAGCCCAGCACCCTGCCCGACGGCCCGCTCTTGCGGGCCGTTTTTCTTGCGCGGTCGCGGCGCGGGCGTTTGGATGTGCTGTCGGCGCGATGGCGATGGCGTTGCCATCGGCGTGGCGTGGTGCCGCCGACGGCGCCCGGGTCATTTCAACGGCTTGAGCCCGTCTTCGTAGCTGCCCGGCGGATAGTGCCGCTGCACCGCTTTCCAAAAGGCGCCGGATCGGACCGAGCGTTCCATCGCATCGGCCAGCACCTCGCGGTCCTGGGCGGGCAGATCATTGGAGAGATAGATGCCGCTCTCGCCCCAGCCCAGTTCGGAGAGGCTTTCATAGCGCAGACGATCGACCATCGCGCGATGCCGGCCGTCCTGCAGCACGGTGCCGGTGAAGATGGACGGCGCCATCAGGGTCACATCGGCCAGTTGGCGCTCCAGCGCGCGAGCCACGGCGAGCGGGTCGGCCTCCAGCAACAGACGTTTCTGGTCGCGCAGTGTCTGCAGCAGCGTTTGATAGGCGGGACCGTAGTCGAAGCCACGGACCAGCACCACGCGCAATTCTCGTCGCTGGGCCAGTTCCGCCAGGCTCTCCACCGCAGGCCGGTCCGAGCTCAGGGAAATCAGCATGGCCCGCGACCGCATCATCGGCACGAACGCGCCTCGCGCATCGCGCACCGGCGTGCGGGTGGCAGGCAACAGCAAATCGGCCGAGCCGCCGCTGAACATCGCCTCCAGACGAGCGCGCGGCACCACCGCGAATTCGAATTGGCACTGGGTCTCTTCCGACACCTTGCGCAGGATCTCCGGATAGACGCCCGCCACCGCGCCGCCGGAGGCCACCACGCTGAGGCCGGTGGGCGACAGCGGGACGCGGATCGGTCGACTGCAATGGGCTCGCGCCGAGCCCAGCGTCAGGAGGGCCGCCCCGGCGGCGATGGCCATCCAGCCTCGACGGCTGAAGCGGTTCGTGGCGGTGCGGATGCTCGCTGGGCTGGGCCGACGCCGAGCGGACTGCTGTGTCATGTGTGTGGACTCCCCGTGTGCGAGGCTACCCCCGGGCGCCTCGTCTGGCGGAGCAGGTTAACAAATTGCAACGAGTCCACCAGCAGTGAAAGCCCCCGCACCCGTGGGACGACCCCGCACCTTCGGGGGCCCTCCTCTGCTCAGCGCAACGTCAGCCATGCGTGGCATGCTTGCGGTCAATGAAAACCGCATTGATCTCCGACATCCATGCCAACCGCGAAGCGCTGACGGCGGTGCTCGCGCATGCCCGCGCTCAAGGCGCTGATGACTTCGCGTTGCTGGGCGACTATGTCGGCTACGGCAGCGACCCGGGCTGGGTCATCGATCAGGTGCGCGCGCTGAAGGCAGCGGGCGCCGTGGTGGTCGCGGGCAACCACGACCGCAGCGTGGCCGAAGGCACGCATCCGACCATGCATGAAGATGCCCGACTGGCCATCGAATGGACCCGCTCGCGGCTGGACGCCTCGCAACTGCGCTTCCTGGCGGAGCTGCCCTTGTCCGATGCGCGGCATGACTGCCTGTTCGTCCATGCGAATGCGTTTGACCCGGCCGGCTTCGCTTATGTGCAGGGTCGCCTGGAGGCGATGCGCAGCCTGCATGCCACCGAGTGCCGCTACACCTTCTGCGGCCACATGCATGAGCCGATGCTCTATCACCTGTCCGGCACCGGCAAGGCGGGTGATTTCCGACCGCAGCCGGGTGTGCCGATTCCGCTGCTGCCCAATCGCCAATGGCTGGTGATTCCCGGCGCTTGCGGGCAGCCGCGGGATGGCAATCCGGCGGCGGGTTATGCGCTGTTCGATCATGAGCGCGGCGAGCTCACTTTCCAGCGGGTCCCTTACGACGTCGAGGCCGCCGTCGCCGCGCTGCGTGCGGCGGAGGGCCTGCCCGCCGGGCTGGCGGAGCGCCTCGCCCAGCGACTGGTTCTCGGCCGCTGAGCCGGCTTCTTGATCGACGTCCCACGCCGCACGATGACCGACAGTCCGACGCCTCTCACCACCCCGTTGCAAGCGGGCCAGAACCTCGACGGCTTCATTTTGGAGGAGCGCCTGCATCAGGGCGGCATGGCCAATCTGTGGCGGGTGCGGCGCGAAACGCCGGTGCCGGGCGAGGATTTCCCGCTGATGATGAAGGTGCCGCGGATCAAGGGCGGCGAGGATCCGGCCAGCATCGTCGGCTTCGAGGTCGAGCAGATGATCATGCCGGCGCTCAAGGGGCCGCATGTGCCGCGCTTTGTCGCGCGCGGGGACTGGCGTCGGCAAGCCTACATCGTCATGGAGCACATCCAGGCGGAAAGCCTGCGACCGCGACTGGACCATGCGCCGTTGCCGCTCGTGGAGGTGGTGGAGATCGGCATCTATGTCGCGCATGCGCTGACCGATCTGCATCGCCAGCATCTGGTCCATCTGGACATCAAGCCCAGCAACATCCTGCGCCGCGCGGATGGCACGGTGGTGCTGGTGGACTTCGGTCTGTCGCGCCACGATTTCCTGCCGGACCTGCTGGAAGAAGAGTTCTCGCTGCCGATGGGCACGGGGCCTTACATGTCGCCGGAGCAGGTGCAGTTCATCCGCAACGATCCGCGCAGCGATCTCTTTGCGCTGGGGGTCATGCTCTATCACCTCGCGACCGGCGAACGGCCGTTTGGTCAGCCGAACTCGGTGCGACAACTGCGTCGGCGGCTCTATGTGGAGCCGATTCCGCCACGCGCCATCCGACCGGACCTGCCGCTGTGGTTTCAGGAGATCGTCCTGCACTGCCTGGAAGTGCGCGCCGAACGCCGCTACCAGAGCGCCACGCAACTGGCGCTCGACCTGCAGCGCCCGGACGCCGTCGCGCTCACCGCGCGGGCGCACAAGCTGCAGCGCAGCGGACTCGTGCGACGCTTCAAGCGCTGGTTCCTGGCGCTCGGGGAGGAACCGCAGGCGCCGACGTCAGCCGGTGCACAGGTGGCCCGCAGCCCCATCATCATGGCCGCCGTGGATGTGCTCAACGGCCGGCCCGTGCTGCTGGAGGAACTGCGCGAAGTGGTGCGACGGCTGATGCAGACCGAGCCCGGTGCGCGGCTGGCCTGTGTCTCGGTCATGAAGACGGCGCGCATCGGCATGGATGAGCTCACCGATGCGCAGGGTCGCAGCCACCATGTGCAGCAGCTCATCGCGCTGAAGAACTGGGCGCATCCGATGACGCGTGACCTGGCGCTCGAGGATGGACGCCTCACCTTCCACGTCCTCGAGGCGCCCGACGCGGCGGATGCCCTCATCGAATTTGCCGCCAAGACCGGCGTGGACCATGTCGTCATGGGCGCGCGCGCCACCTCCACCTTGCGCCGCTACCTCGGCAGCGTCTCCGCGCAGGTCGTCACCCAGAGTGCCTGCACTGTCACCGTCGTGCGCGAACCGGCACTGCCGGAGGAATAAACGCCACAGCCCCGCACCGCCAGACACCAGACTGCCGATGCCGACCCTGGACAGGCAAGCCCTGCCCCCTCACTGCCGCAGGCCGACAGGGAGCGTCGCCCCACAGCGCCGCAAGCGGACAGCGGCTCTCTCACCACAGCCCGGGCGCGCCGGCCGTCGCGTGCGATGAATGGTGATGGCGATGTTGATGGTGCACGGTGAATCGGAGCAGGCCGACCCGGGCCCTCTTTGGCAAGTATGAGCGGTTCTCTCAATTCAGCCGGGGTACGCAGACCGTCGCGTGCCATGGATGGTGATGGTGCACGGTGGATCGGGGCAGGCCGACCCGGGCCCTCTTTCGGAAGTATTAGGAGGAATTCGACTGCCGGCAGGCAGTTGAAGGGGGACATGGAGAAAGAGGGCCCGGGTCGGCCTGCCCCGAGGGTTCAAAGGCGCCGACGGTCGAAGTCCCCCTCCCCGCCAACCGCGCAATCGCGCAACCGCGCAACGGCCCACCCGCGCAACCCCAGCACCCGCCCCCTAAACTCCAACCCCATGCCGCCCCCCGACTTCCCAGACGCCCCCACCCCGCCCCCCAGGCCAGCGTCCACCGACAACCCGTGCACCCGTTGCGGCGCCTGCTGCGCGAGTTTCCGGGTCGATTTTTCGACGCAGGAGTTGATGAGTGAGGGCGGCACTGTCCCCGACGGATTGACGGTCGTGCTCACGGACAGCCTGAGTCGGATGCGTGGCACTGATCATGCGCAGCCGCGCTGTGCTGCGTTGACGGGAAAGGTCGGCGAGCGGGCCGGCTGTGGCATTTACGAATGGCGTCCCTCGCCCTGCCGAGAGTTTGGATTGCGCGCGCCTTTGGGCTTGGGCGACGAGGCTTGCGCCCGTGCTCGGGCTCGCCATGGTCTGCCGCCGCTTTGAGCGGACCCGCGACCGCCGCAGCGCTCCAGACATCCGCGACCGACCCGACTCTCGACCGCCAACCCCACGTCGCTTGAACGCCCGCCGCTGCGACACACCGACCGCGCGCCGAACCGCATCTTCGAGCACGCCTTCAAGCGCTCCCTCGAGCATGCCCTCAAGCACGCCTTCAAGCACGCCCTCCACCGCGCCCTAGTGCTTTCCCGCATCGCGCCCTGATTTCGACGGGACGCCACCGCGCGCTGGCTACAGTGCCGCCAGGCCGCCCCACGATCAGGAGGCGGTTCGAGCCCCTCCGCGACCTCGACGGACGGGCCGGGAGACTACTCGGAATCTGTGTCATGAACGCCCTGCTTGCATTCGCCAGGGGCATCGACCGATGGACGGACCGCTTCGGCATCCTCGCCGCCTGGGCCGTTCTGTTGTCGTGCCTGATCAGCGCCACCAATGCGGTGATCCGCTATGGCCTGGACATCAGCTCCAACGCCTTCCTCGAAATCCAGTGGTACCTGTTTGCCGCCTGCGTGATGCTCGGCGCGGCCCAGGTGCTGCGGCTCAATGAGCATGTGCGGGTGGACCTGATCTACGGACGGCTCAGCGGACGCGGCAAGGTGCTGGTGGACCTGTTCGGACTGATCATGTTCCTGCTGCCGGTGATGGTGGTGGCGGGCGTGCTGTCGTTCGATTTCTTCGTGATGAAGCTCACCACCGGTCTGCGACCGGAGGACAGTCCCTCCACGCTCGGCCTGCTGGGTTATGCCTGGCGCGTGCTGAGCAGCGGCGAGGTGTCCGGCAACGCCGGTGGCCTGATCCGCTGGCCGGCCGCCTTGATGATGCCGCTGGGCTTCGCGTTGCTGACGCTGCAAGGCGTGGCCGAAGTGATCAAGCGCGTGGCCTGGCTGGCCCATCGACATGAGATGGACCTGCATTACGAGAGGCCGCTGCAATGATCACGATGGCGCAGTTTCCCCCGCTGATGTTCGCGGGCCTGATCGTGATCATGCTGATCGGCTATCCCGTCGCGTTTTCGCTGGCGGCGCTGGGTCTGGCCTGTGGCTTGTTCGCGGTGAGCCAGGGCTGGTTTCCTCCGGAGTTCCTGTCAGCGCTGCCGCAAAACGTGTTCGGCATCCTGTCCAACGAGTTGCTGTTGGCGATTCCGTTCTTCACCTTGATGGGCACGCTGCTGGAGAAATGCGGCCTGGCCGAGGACATGCTCGATTCCATGGGCCAGCTGTTCGGTCCGGTGCGTGGCGGGTTGGGCTATTCGGTGATCATCGTCGGCTTCATCCTGGGCGCGATCACCGGCACGGTGGCCGGACAGGTGATCGCGATGGCGATGATCTCGCTGCCGGTCATGATGCGCTACGGATACAACATGCGCTACGCCACGGGCGTGCTGGCGGCCTCGGGCACCATCACCCAACTGGTGCCGCCCTCGCTGGTGCTGGTGGTGCTGGCGGAACAGCTCGGCCGCTCGGTCGGCGACATGTACAAGGGCGCTTGGGGACCGTCGATCCTGCAGGTGCTGATCTTCGCGCTCTATACCTTCGCGCTGTCGCGGATCAAGCCCGAGCATGTTCCCGGCGTGCCGGCCTCGGCACGGACGCTCACGGGTCGCGCGCTGTGGTGGAAGTGCCTGCGCGGCATCATTCCGTCGGCAATCCTGATTTTCGCGGTGCTTGGCTCGATGGGCGGCCTGCCGGGCATCGACACCGCCATCTGCACACCGACTGAAGCCAGCGCAATGGGCGCGGTGGGCGCCTTCATCCTCGCGGCGTTGCATCGTCGACTGAACCTGGCGGTCGTGAAGGACGCGATCCTCGGCACGATGCGGATCACCGCGATGGTGGTCTTCATCCTGATCGGGTCACGCACCTTCTCGCTGGTGTTCCAGGGCGTGGAAGGCGGCGCGTGGATCGAGCATCTGCTGATGAATCTGCCGGGCGGTCAGATCGGCTTCCTGATCGCGGTGAACCTGTTCATCTTCTTCCTGGCGTTCTTCCTCGACTTCTTCGAGATCGCCTTCATCATCCTGCCGCTGCTCGGTCCGGTGGCGCATGCGCTGGGCATCGACCTGGTGTGGTTCGGCGTGATGCTGTGCGTGAACATGCAGACCAGCTTCATGCATCCGCCGTTTGGCTTCGCGCTGTTCTATCTGCGCGGCATTGCCGACACGCTCTACAAGAACAAGGCGCTGCCGCGCCGGATCGAATCGAGCGACATCTATCTCGGCTCAATTCCCTGGGTGCTGATGCAGCTGGTGCTGGTGGCGATCGTGATCTTCTTTCCGGTCACGGTGACCGCTTTCCTGGACAAGGAGGAAGCCGTCGACCTCGACCGTGCCACCGACATGCTGCAAAACATGGATGCCGGGCAGCGCGGTCGCGGCCTGGAGGAGACGCAGGACATGGGCCAGTTGTTCGGCGCGCCGGAGTCCGCGTCCACGCCCGCCTCGGGTGCCGCCTCCGACGGCGCGTCCAACAGCGCGTCCGACGCCGCGCCCGCCCCTCGCTCAACGGAGCGCGAGGACCCGATGGACGCCCTGCGCCGCTCGCTGGACGACGACAAGAAGTAGCGCTGCGCGTTCGTTTGACCAACGGTTTGACCAACGAAAAGGCCGATCCATGGATCGGCCCGAATTCGCCCTGGATCAAGCAGCAGGCTGGCGCGGTGCGCCGGCCTGCCTCATGACGGACTGCCTCAGCGCGCGGCCGGCGGCATGTCGGACGAGCGCTTCACCCGATCCCACGCATCACGGGCCGCTGGGCGGGCACGGTCCCAGTCCAGCGAGGAGCTGCGGCGCTGCGTGCCCCAATCGCGGTGCAGCTCGCTTTCGAAGTCCTCGAAGTTGCGGTCCGGATAACGGTTGAAGGCATCGACGCCGACGGCGTACGCGGGGCCGTAATCGTCGTAGGTGGCATTGCCTTCCACATAAGGACGGCTGGCATAGTTGTCGCGCCAGTAGGCCGCTTCGGCCGTCGGATCGATCGCTTCCGCCACGCCCTTGCCGGCGAGTCCGCCGACCACAGCGCCCACCGCCGCGCCCACGGCCGTGCCGATCGGACCCGCCACGGTGCCCGTCGCTGCGCCCGCGGCCATGCCGCCGACGACCGCGCCCAGGCCGGTGCCGACCGGATGGGCGCCCGGTTCCTTGGTGATGGGGTCGAGGTTCGCATCCCGATTCTGAACATTGGTCATGACTGTCTCCTGGTGAGAACGATGGATGGCTTGGTTTGGCAATCGCCATGCCGGACGCCCCGCTTTGCCGCCGTCCCGCCTTGGCGCCAGCTCGATCGACGACGACGACCCGCCGCGACGGGCGCCCACCGACTCACCAAGGCCCGCTCTCCCAGTTGGGGGCCTCGCCGCCACGACCCATGGGGCATACTTTCAGCCCGATCCCGGTCCCCATGCACCTGCCGCCCGCCCCCTTCCTGAGTCGATCGATGTCGCCCCCCACTGGCGGGCGACGCGACGCGGCCGAGTCGCATCCCCTCGTCACTGACGCGTCGACGAGGCCAGCGCTGACGAAGACCGCTCATGCGGCGGCCGAGCAAGCCGAACCCGCGCAGACAGCCCGACCGGCGGCGCCCCGCCCGCAACGCCCGCGATCGATCGGCCACGGACTCATCGCCACGGTCATCCCCGCAATCCTCGCGATGGTCCTGAGCCTGCTCGCCCTGCCGGCGCGCGCCGCCGCCACGATCACCGATTACGCCCACACGCCGTTGCTCGTCAACGATGGCGCGCCCGCCGACATCTGGACCCTGGCGCAGGCACGCGATGGCGTGCTGTGGCTGGGCACCGGGATGGGGCTGTTCCGGTTCGATGGCCTGCGCTTCGACCGCTATCCGCTGCGGGAGGGCGAGCGTCTGCCCTCCTCCAACATCAATGCCTTGCACGTCACCGCCGACGGCGACATCTGGCTCGGCTTCTACGGCGGCGGCGTGGCTCGGCTGCGTGATGGCCGTGCCACGCTCTATGGCCCCAAGGAGGGCCTGCCACCGGGTCAGGTCTTGCGCTTCGCGCGCACGGGCGACGGCACGCTGTGGGCCGCGGCCAGCGGGGGTCTGGCGCGCTTCATCGACGGTCGATGGCAGGCGGTCGATGAGCGCTGGGGCTTCGCCGACCATGCGGCGGACTATCTGTTCGTCGACCGGCGCGGCATCCTGTGGGTGTGCACCACGCGCCGGCTGATGTTCCTGCGACCAGGCGCCCAGCGCTTCGAGGACGCCGGTCAGCCGGTCTCCGAATATGCGGTGGTCAATGAGGATCGCCAGGGCCGGATGTGGCTCAGCGATGCCCTGGGCGGCACCCGGCCGCTGCCTGCGCTGTGGGACGCTTCATCGACCGGCTCCATGGCCGCGTCGTCGCCTTCGGCGGCCCGCGCGCCCAGCGCCGCCTCGGCCGCCCTGCCCGCAGCGCCCGTCCCCGCATCGCCACGGCTGCCGGCGTTCGGCTACTCCAAGCAGATGCTGTTCGCGCGTGACGGCTCGCTGTGGCTCACCGTCGCCGGTGCGGGCGTGTGGCGACTGCGGGCGCCCGAAGCCGTGCCGGCGCTGCGGGCCCTGTCCGCCGACGATCCGCTGGAGAAATTCGAGCGCGAACAAGGCCTGCCGGCGGCGGTGGTCGTGCCCATCCTGGAGGACCGCGAAGGCACGGTCTGGGTCGGCACCAACAACGGCATGGCCAGCTTTCAGAAGAAGCGGCTGCATGAGCTGGAGAGCCTGTCGCCGATTTCACTCGGCGGCTATGCCCTGCTGGCGCAAGGCGATGGCGTGATCGCGGCCAATCTGCGGGAAGCGCTGGTCATCGACCCACCTCGTACCCCGACGCCGCTGGACGGTCCCGTGCCCGCGCGGACCTCGATCACCACGGCCGATGGTGCCCACTGGTGGCTCAGCGCCAATGCCCTGACCCGCCGCCAGGGCCAGGACGTGCGACGGCTGCCGATGCCCACCGGCCTGATGCGCAATCAGGTCGTCGCGATGACGCCGGATGGCGCAGACGGGCTGTGGCTGTCGGTGGTCGACGATGGCATCTACCACGCCACGCCGGACGGCATCCGGCGCGATGAGCGTCTGCAGCAGCTGCCGGCGCCGCTGGCCATGGCGCGCGCTCGGGACGGCTCGCTCTGGCTGGCCAGCGAGGATCAGGTCACCCACTGGCGGGACGGCCAGACGACGGTCTACGGGCCCGAACATGGCCTGGCCATCGGCCGTGCGGCGACGATTCATGTCGGCGAACGCCGTTTGCTGATTGCCGGCGAGAGCGGCGTGGCCTTGTTGGAGGGCGAGCGCTTTCGCTCCATCACCGACATGCAGGACAGCGCCTTCGGCCATGTCACCGGCATCGTCGAATCCCTGGACGGCGACCTGTGGTTGAACGGCGGGCGGGGCGTGATCCAGATGTCCTCGGCCGATGTCGCGACCAATTTTCAGCAGCCGTCGGCGGCGATGAATTACCGGCTGTTCGATCGCCGCGACGGCTTGCCCGGCGTCGCACTGCAGGCCGGCGCGGTGCCGACCGCGCTGCGCGATCGACGCGGTCGGCTCTGGTTCGCGACCAATCGCGGCGTCGCCTGGCTGGACCCGACCGCCCTGCCCCGCAATGAGCGCCCGCCCCACACCGAGGTGCTCAGCATCCGCACCGGAGAGCGCACCTATCTGGCCGACGACGCGCTCACGCTGCCGGCAGGCACCACCAGCCTGACGCTGCGCTATACCGCCATCACGCTGGTCGCGGCGGACCGGGCGCGCTTCCGTTATCGGCTCGAGGGTGTCGACGCCGGCTGGCATGACGCCGGCGCCCAGCGCGAGGCCACCTATGCCAACCTGGCGCCCGGCCATTACCGCTTCCTGGTCATGGCGGCCAATGGCGATGGCGTCTGGGATGCGGCCGGCGCCAGTCTGCGCTTCAGCATCGCGCCGACCTGGGTGCAGACCCGCAGTTTCGCGGTCGGCAGCGTGGCGGTGGTGTTGCTGCTGGTCTGGCTGGCTTACCGGCTGCGCACCCGCGCCATCGCCCAGCAGGTGCGACTGCGCCTGGAAGAGCGCCACCGCGAGCGGGAACGGATCGCGCGCGAACTGCATGACACCTTGCTGCAAGGGGTGCAGGGCCTGGTCCTGCAGTTCAACCGCGTGGCGCGCCGCATCGAGGCCCCGGAGGTCCATGAGAAGATGGAACGCGCCCTGGCCAATGCAGAAAACCTGATCACTGCCGCCCGCGACCGGGTCTCCGATCTGCGCGCGGTGCACGGCCCGCTCGGGGCCGATCTGTCGCGCTCGCTGTCCGAGCTGACCGATGGGAAGCTGGTCCTCGTCCTTCAGGTCGAGGGCGAGGAACGGCCGCTGCGGGCCTTCGTGCATGACGAGCTGATGATGATCGCGCGCGAGGTGCTCTGCAACACGGTGCGCCATGCCGAGGCGCGGACGATGCAGGTGCTGCTGCGTTATGAGGACCGCCGGGTGGTGCTGGAGATGGTCGATGACGGCATCGGCGTGGATCCCGCCTTCATCAGCGCGGACGGTCGTCCGGGCCATCACGGCATTCGCGGCATGTTCGAGCGGGCCAAGCGGCTGCAGGGCAGCCTGCGCATCCGCCCGGGCGCCACGGGCGGCACCGAGGTCGAGATCCGCGTGCTGGCCCAGGATGCCTATGCCCCCACGGCCCGGCCGCCGCTGCGACGGGTGCTGCATGCCTTGGGGCGTCGATTGAAGCGGCTGTTCGCGCCCTGGCTGCGCCGGCTGACGCAGTGGCGCCGCATGGGGCGACCGACGCGATCCTCCGCCTCCGCGCGGGGTCGTGACAGCCAGATGCGGGAGTTCGATGGGACCGATCCGGGCGAGTTCGACGCGGCCACCGTGACCGCATCCACGACGCGCGCATCGCGCCGTCGCCACAGCGCCCGGCAGGAGTCCGACAAGACGTCCGGGGCGAAAACCGAAGAGCGCCAACCCTGACGCCCTGACCGCTCACACAGGGCGCGCCAGACGCAAAGCCAACGCCATCAAGCATCGCGACAAGAGGCGCCAAACGATGACTTCCAGACCGTCCAGAACCCTGTTGATCCGGCGGATGCCCGTCGCGGCGGTGCTCGTCGTGTGCCAGTCACTGGCCGTCGCCGCCGAGCCGAATGCGGGCTCGCTGTGCAAGCCGGACGAAGCGGTCGTCTTCAATTGCTTCACGGGCAAGAAGACCGCTTCGCTGTGCGCGTCGCCGACGGAAGCGGCGCCCACGATGTTGGCCTATCGGTACGGCGCAGGAAGCACCGTCGAGAACGAATTCGTCGCGACCGCTGCGAACGGTCAGAACTTCAGCGGCACGGTCGCGCCGGCCGCGCCGCGGGCCTGGGTGAGTCAGGTCTGGTTTGAGCGCTCGTCCTATCGCTACCTGATGACCGAATGCGTCGGCGGCGACTGCTCGCACAGCGCCGGGCTGACCGTGTTCAAGGGCGAGCGCATGCTCATGAACGCCGCGTGCCAGCGCCGGCCAGGCAGTCCGCTTGCGGCGTTCTCGAGCGAACTGGTGAAGTTCGGATCCGGTGCCGCCGACAGTCAGTCCTCCACACCGCTGCTGCGCATCGAGGATGCGGATCTCGGCGCCTACGAGTTGTACGCCCCCAGGAAGTAGCGGTGCAGGCGGATCGACGCATCCGCTGAATGGTCATATCCCGCGACCGACTTCATGAACCCAGTCGGCGACCCCGGCTCGTCGCCGTCTCACGCAGAGGCGACGTCCGCCATCAACCCGGCCACCGCACAGAGCCCCTGATCCATGAGCGCCAACAGCTTCTGATTGGCTTGCCTGAGGGACGCACCGCCGTTGACCGCGCGAAAGGCTTCCTCTCGTGCCGTGCTCACGGTCACCACGATCATGGCCGCCGCAAGGCGGGCCCGTCCATCGACCGCATCACCGCCCAGCGCCATGGCCAGTTCCTCGGCGGCTTCGTCCCTCAGCTCGCGAAGCCGCGACTTCAGCGCCGGGCTGGCGTCCACCACGCGCCACCAGCGCATCGTCATGCTGCTGACGTGACACAGCGGACGTTTCTCCGCGTTCAACTGTGGAATGAGGTCTCGGAGCATCGCCACCGCCGACTGGTCGTCCGACCGTCGCAACAGCGCATCACGCAAGGGACGCAGCTTCAGGTCGTCCTCACGGTCCAGCAACAGGTCTTCCTTGCGGACGAAGTAGTTGAAAACCGTCATCTTCGATACCTCGGCCGCTGCGGCCACCTCGTCGACCGTGACGGCATCGAAGCCTCGCTCGAAGAAAAGCGCCGTGGCCACATCGGAAATTCGCTGCCGTGTCTCGGCCTTCTTGGTCTCGCGCAGATTTGCCATGAGCCGCATCGTAGCCGCCAGCGGCCCTGCCCGCCTGGAAATTCTTTTACCAAGTCCAATATTTAATGTTCAAATCATGGACTCGGTCAATTTTCTTTGGGCGTGGGGGTGAGGCCTCCCGTTCACAGGTCCACACACGAAGGAGCGCGAGTGCAACCAGTCAACACCAGGAAGAAGGTGCTCATCGCCGGTGCCAGTTTTGCGGGCCTGTGCGCCGCGTACTGGATGAGCGAGCTGGGCTATGAGGTCAGCGTCGTGGAGAGCGCGACCTCCATCAGGAAAGGCGGCACGGCCGTCAACATTCGAGGCAACACGATCGACATCGTTCGCCGCATGGGATTGTTTGACGCGATCCGCGCGAATCGAATGAGCCTGAAGCGGCTTGAATTCAAGAATCAGGACGACCGCACCGTGCGCACGCTGGTGGTTCAGGAGGACGGCGCGCCGCCACCGGATGATGACTACGAGATCCCGCGCGATGTGCTGATCAGCCTCCTGGCCGAGGCGGTGCGCGGGCGTTGCGACATCGCCTTCGGCGACCGCATCGCGGCGCTCGAGGAGGGAGACGGCATGGAGGTCGTGTTCCAGAGCGGCAAGACGGCCCGCGTCGACATGGTGCTTGGCTGCGACGGCATCCATTCGGGCGTGAGACAGCTCTGGTTTGGGGCCGAGTCGTCCTTCATCCATTCGCTGGACCAATATTTCGCCATCGCCATCGTCGACAAGCTGTTGATCGATCGGGATACCGCTCAGATGTTCAATGTGCCTCGGCGAGGTTTGATGCTGAACGCCTATCGGAACAAGACGGACATCCTGTTCGGCTTCGCCCCGGAAGCACCGATCACCTATGACCACCGCGACGTCGCGCAGCAACGCCAATTGATCGCGGAGCAGTTCGCCGGAATGGGATGGCGCGCCGACGAACTGTTGCGCGAAACCGCTCAAGCCGACAACTTCTATTTCGATCGGTTGTGTCAGGTCCGGATGGGGGCCTGGAGCAAAGGCCGCGTGGCCCTGGTCGGAGACGCTGGCTACTGCGCGTCCCCCGCCGCGGGCATGGGCGGCTCGCTCGCCATCGATGGCGCCGCAGCCCTGGGCGATGCCCTCAGAGAAGCCAAGGGCGACCTGCGCATGGCGTTCGGGCTTTACGAGAAGAACTTCCGGCCGACGATCGCGGCGGTGCAGGCGGCGGCGGAGCGGTTTGGTCTGGAGACGCTGGTGCCGAGAACCGAAGCCGCCATCCGCGCGCGCAATGAAAGCACCGACTCAACCCTCTGACCGTGTCGCTGCCCGCTCAGCGATCGGGCCCAGTGGTCGTGCTCAGCCGTCCTGGTCAGCGGTAATGCTCAGGATCAGGCGTGTCGGTCGGCTGCGCCACCACGCGCCGGAAGGCCGCGCTCATCGGCATCTTCAGGTTGATGCCGCTGGGCGGCAGCGGGGATTCGAACCAGCGCCGGTGGATGGTGGCGATCTCGCCGCTGCGGTAGAGGCCGGTGATGACGTCGTCCACCAAGGCCTTGAACGCCGGATCATCGCGGTTCAGTCCGATCGCGTACGGCTCGACCGTCAGCGCTCTTTCGGAGATCACATAGTCGTCGGCCGACAGCGCAGCGCCTTGCTGCGCCAGCAGGCTGCGCAGGATGACATCGTCCATCAGAAAGGCCTGCGCGCGCCCGCTGCGCAGCAGTTGGAATGCATCGGGATCATCGAGGCCGGCGACGATGCGGATGCCGAGCTGCTGCTGGTCGTTGATGCGGGCCAGGTGCTGGATGCTGGTCGTGCCGATGGTGCTCGCCACCGCGCGGCCACGCAGGTCGGACAGGCTTTGCACCCGCTCGCCGCCGCGCGTCATCAGCTTGGTCTCCGCCACGAAGATGGTCACCGAAAACGCCTGGGTGCGGGCGCGCTCGGCGGTGTTGGTGGTGATGCCGCATTCCAGGTCCAACGTGCCGTTGGTGACCATGGGCAGCCGCGTCGCCGAGCCCACCGCCACCCGACGCACCTCCAGGTCCGGCAGCTTGAGCCGGACCTTCAGCGCCGCGATGACGCGATCACACAGCTCCACCGTGTAGCCGACAGGCTTGAGCTGCGCATCCAGATAGGAAAACGGCAGCGACGCCGGCCGGTAACCCATCACCACGACCCCGGTCTGCCGGATGCGGCTGAGCGTCGGGCCTTCCGGCGGCGCCATCGGGATGAAGCTGGGGGATGGGCTCGCCGGAGAGGGAACGGTCGACGAGAGCCCCGGGATCGCTTGGACGGGGGCCGCCGGGCTCAGTCCCGAGGCGGCATCGGTCGCGCCGGACGCATCGGTCGCATCGGTCAGCAGGGGTGGTGGCGCCGCCTCCACCACGTCGTCCACCCGCACGTAGGCCCACACGGCGGCGGACAGCACGGCTGACAGCGAGGCGATCAGCACGACTCGCCACGCGCGATGGCGGGACCGGTTGGCGGTCACCGGCGCGGAGGTCGCGGGTCGGATCGGCGCCATGCTCGGTCAGCCTTCGTCGCTGCCGAGATCGTCGGTCGGGCGACGCTCCCGGGACGGCGCGCGGCGCGGCGCCGAGGCGCCGGACTGGCCATCGCCGTGCTCGGTCTGACGGGCCTCGGCATCCAGGCGCCGCAGTTCATTCAACCGATCGCCGATGCGCAGCTCCAGACCGCGCGGCACCGGTTCGTAGAAGCGCTGGTCTTCGAGACCGTCCGGCAGGTATTGCTCGCCCGCGACATAGGCGCCGGGGAAGTCATGCGCATAGCGATAGGCCTTGCCATAACCCAGCTCCTTCATCAGCCGGGTCGGCGCATTGCGCAGATGCACCGGCACCGGGCGGGAGCTGTCCTGCTTGATCAGCGCGCGCACCTGGTTGTAGGCGTTGTAGACCGCGTTGGACTTCGGCGCGATCGCCAGATAGACGACGGCCTGCGCGAGCGTCAATTCGCCTTCGGGCGAGCCCAGCCGCTCATAGGTTTCCGCCGCGTCCAGGCACAGCCGCAGCGCGCGGGGGTCGGCATTGCCGATGTCCTCGCTGGCCATGCGAATCAGGCGCCGCGTGATGTAGCGCGCATCCACGCCACCATCGAGCATCCGGACCAGCCAGTACAGCGCCGCATCCGGATTGGAGCCCCGCACCGATTTGTGCAGCGCGGAGATGACGTCGTAGAACTGATCGCCGCCCTTGTCATAGCGGCGCAGTTGCTCGCCCAGGGTGCGTTCCAGCAGCGCTTCGTCGATCTCGGCGGTGCCGGCGGGCGTGAGTTGCGCGACGGTCTCGAGGGTGTTGAGCAGCCGTCGCGCATCGCCATCGGCATAACCGATCAGACGCTGCGTGGCGGCCTCGCTCAGCGGCGGGCTGTGCAGCAGCGCGCCGCCGCGGGTCAGCAGCTCGCGCATGTCCTGCTCGTCCAGCGCCTTCAGCACATGCACCGTGGCCCGCGACAGCAGCGCGGAATTCACTTCGAAGGACGGGTTCTCGGTGGTCGCGCCGATGAAGCTGAACAGGCCCGATTCGACATGCGGCAGGAAGGCATCCTGCTGCGCCTTGTTGAAGCGATGGACCTCGTCCACGAACACGATCGTGCGACGCCCCTGCCCCGCTGCGGCCTGGGCGCGCTCGACGGCTTCGCGGATGTCCTTGACCCCGCCCAGCACCGCCGAGATGGCGATGAACTGCGCATCGAAATGCTGCGTCATCAGCCGGGCCAGCGTGGTCTTGCCGACGCCTGGCGGGCCCCACAGGATCATCGAATGCGGCCGGCCGCTTTCCAGCGCGACGCGCAGCGGCATGCCCTCGCCCAGCAGGTGGCGCTGGCCGACCACATCCTCCAGCTTGCGCGGACGCAGACGCTCCGGCAACGGCGCATGCGCCGACGGCGGCGCGCTGCTGGGCGCGGCGGACGGGACGGGATCGAACTCGTCGGGGAACAGGGAGGCGTTGCTCATGACGGAAAGCGCCGATCGCCCCGCGCCGGGCGAGGTCGGCTCCGCGCTGGGGGCATCAGGGCTGCTGCAGCACGTCAGTGCCGGCGGGAGGATCGAAACGGAAGCGTTCGGGCGCGATCTTGGCATTGACCTGCACCGCGCTGAACTGCATCACCGAGCGCTGACCGAAGGCATCGACGATGTCCAACGCCGTCAGTTCACGACCCTTGAAGCCCAGTCGCAGACTTTGCAGCCCGCCATCGCTGCGCTTGGGCGTGGCGAGCACCCAGTCCACGCCTTGCTCGCTCGGTTGCGACTTGAGCGTGAAATCGCGCGACAGATCACCGCCCGCGAGCAGCGACACCGGCGTCGCGCCGAGCGCCTGGTCCATGTTGCGGACGCTGGCTTGCGACAGGTCGGGGTCGTACACCCACACCTTCTTGCCGTCGCCCACGATCAGTTGCTCGGCGGGCTTGTCGTAGGCGAAGCGGAACTGATTCGGACGCTGGAATTCGAAGCTGCCGGTGCTGTTCTTCTTGCGCTTGCCGTCGGGCGAGGTCACGGTCTGGGTGAACGTGGCCCGACCGCTCTTGACCTCGCTGATGAAGCTTTGCAGCGCGCTCACGCCGTCGGCCTGGGCCAGACCCGCCACGCCCAGCCATGCGGCGCCGCAGAGCCACTGGCGCCAGGTCCGTCCCGCCGTCAGGCCCGCAGCGCGCTGCGAAGGCGCGCCCGGCGCAGCGTCCACATGCGGTTGAGCGGCCGATC
The DNA here is from genome assembly GCA_913776825.1 of Burkholderiaceae bacterium. GTDB lineage: Bacteria > Pseudomonadota > Gammaproteobacteria > Burkholderiales > Burkholderiaceae_C > Roseateles. The sequence goes on along the minus strand of CAJYPV010000018.1, from coordinate 140,355 downwards.
GACGGGTCAGAGAACGAAGCGAATGGAGGACGTGCACGATGGGGAGGACGGTCATGGGGAGGAAAGGATCGTGGGGAGGTCAGCCCTCATCGCGCTTGGGCACGATGATGTCGCGGTTGCCGTTGGTGGCCATCGACGACACGAGGCCGGATTTCTCCATCTGCTCCAGCAAACGGGCCGCCCGGTTGTAGCCGATGCGCAGATGCCGCTGCACCAGTGAAATCGACGCGCGCTTGTGTTGCAACACCACGGCGACCGCCTGGTCGTACATCGGGTCGGATTCGCCATCGCCGCCTGCCGTGAGACCCGGCAGGCCATCGCCGCCACCGCCGTCACCATCGAGCACGCCGCCCTCGAGGATGCCTTCGATGTAGTTGGGTTCGCCGCCCTGCTCTTTCAAGTACTCGACCACCCGGTGCACCTCGTCATCGCTGACGAACGCGCCGTGCACCCGCACCGGAAGCCCGGTGCCGGAGGCCATGTAGAGCATGTCGCCCATGCCGAGCAGCGCTTCGGCGCCCATCTGGTCGAGGATGGTGCGGCTGTCGATCTTGCTGCTGACCTGGAAGGACAGGCGGGTCGGGATGTTGGCCTTGATCAGGCCGGTGATGACGTCGACCGACGGGCGCTGGGTGGCGAGGATCAGATGGATGCCGGCCGCACGCGCCTTTTGCGCCAGACGGGCGATCAGCTCTTCGATCTTCTTGCCGACCACCATCATCAGGTCGGCCAGTTCGTCGATCACCACCACGATGTGGGGCAGGCGGTCGAGCGGCTCGGGCTCCTCCGGCGTCAGACTGAACGGGTTGGGCAGCTTTTCTTCGCGCTCGGCGGCTTCGCTGATCTTCTTGTTGTAGCCCGCCAGATTGCGCACGCCCAGCTTGGACATCAGCTTGTAGCGGCGCTCCATTTCGCCGACACACCAGTTCAGCGCATTGGCCGCCTGCTTCATGTCGGTGACCACCGGTGCCAGCAGATGCGGAATGCCCTCGTAGACGCTCATTTCCAGCATCTTCGGGTCGATCAGGATGAGTCGGACATCGCGGGCCTCGGCCTTGTAGAGAAGGCTGAGAATCATCGCGTTGATGCCGACCGACTTGCCGGAGCCGGTCGTGCCGGCCACCAGGCAGTGCGGCATCTTGGCCAGGTCGGCCACCACCGGCTGGCCGATGATGTCCTTGCCCAGACCCATCGTCAGCGCCGAGGACGCGTCCGCATAGATCTGCGAGCCGAGGATTTCCGACAGCCGGATGGTCTGGCGCCGCGCATTCGGCAGCTCCAGCGCCATGAAGTTCTTGCCCGGGATGGTCTCGACCACGCGGATCGAGGTCAGGCTGAGCGATCGCGCAAGGTCTTTCGCCAGGTTGACGATCTGCGAGCCCTTCACGCCGGTGGCGGGTTCGATCTCGTAGCGCGTGATCACCGGACCGGGCGAGGCCAGCACCACACGGACTTCGACACCGAAGTCCTTGAGCTTTTTCTCGATCATCCGGCTGGTCATTTCCAGCGATTCCGGCGTGACCGTTTCCACCCGCGGCGGCGGCGCGTCCAGCAGATCGACCTGCGGCAGCTTGGCGTCGCTCGGGTCGGTGAACAGCGTCTGCTGGCGCTCCTTGATGACCCGCGTGGACTTGGGCGCTTCGACGATCGGGGGTTCGATCACGATGGGCAGGTGTTCTTCGACGACCAGGCGCTCGACCTCCACCACCGCTTCACGCTCGCGTTTGGCTTCCTTGCCGACGCGCTTGTCTTCGGCGATTTCGCGGCGCTCGACGCGGCGCTCACGCAGCCCTTCGAGCCACGCGCCGATGTGTTCGGCCACCCGCAGCCACGAGAACTTCAGCGCCAGCGAGGCGCCGATCACCAGCGCGGCAATCCAGACGACGCCGGACCCATCGAAGCCCAGCAGCTTCATGCTGGTCGGTCCCAGCAAATAGCCCAGCACGCCTCCGGCGTGGCCGGGCAGATGCGCTTCCCAGCGGTACAGCCGAGTCCATTCCAGCGCACAACTGGCGGCCATCAACAAGGCCAGCCCGGCGCCGGTGTGCAGCCGCTCTTTCCAGGACGGGGCGGTGGTGCCATCGGCACGCAGCAAGCGCGCCAGACCGCCCAGCCAACTGCGCACCGACACGAGCATCAGCCACCAACAGGAGTAGCCGAAGCCGAACAGCAGCAGGTCGGAGATCCAGGCACCGAGCGCGCCCAATCGGTTGTGGGTGAGCTCCTGGCCGGCGGCGACGCTGAAGGCGCTGTCGCCGCGGTCATGGCTGACCAGCGCCAGCAAGACCAGACACCACAGCAGGCCGGTGCCCAACAGCCACAAGGGCGTGCGCAACGGACTGACCGGTGGTGGCGCGGCCACAGGCGCCTTGCGAGGCTTGCGCGCGGGGCGTTCGGAGGGGGCGGCGGAGTCTTCTCCACCCAGCAGGGAACCGGGGAAACTCATGCCGCCATTGTGACGCAGGACATCCGCGCCTCAGGCCCGCAGGCGGGCCGCAAGGTGTTCAATCGTGTTGCAACCGTTCCTTGATGACCACGGAGCCGTTCTCCAGGGTCTCGATCACGCCCTTGTCTTCCAGGTCCTTCATGACCCGGCTGACCATTTCGCGCGACGCGCCCACCACCTTGGCCATGTCCTGACGGGACACCTTGCCGCGGATGATCTTCACGCCCTTCTCTTCTTCCGCCATGTCGAGCAGCGTGCGGGCCACGCGGCCATAGACATCCAGCAGCGCGAGGGATTCGATCTGGCGGTCCGCATTGCGCAGACGCGCCACCAGCCCGCGCAGGATGCCGTAAGCGAGGCTGGACGGCTCAGGCAGACCACGGGCGAAATCGGAGCGGCCCAGGACCAGCATGTCGGTCTGGACTTCCGCACGCACGGTGGCGGAATGGGGTTCGTTGTCGATGAGGCTCATCTCACCGACATAGTCGCCGGGCTGCAGCACCGCGAGGATCACTTCACGACCGCGGCTGTCTGCCGTCAGCACACGAGCGCGACCATTCAGCAGGATGAACAGCGCATTCGACTTGGTGCCCTGTTCGACGATCAGTTCGCCGCGTTTGAAGCGCCGCTTGACGACACTGTCCGCAATGGACTGGGCCTGGTCGGCGGTCAACAGGGAGAACAAGGGGACCCTGCGGATCAGATCCAGATTGGACAACATGGCCATGAAGGGGAACCTCCTGTCGGGGTCTAGGGTCTATGGGCAATCATCGCGGTGCCCCAGGATGGGGCCACCTAGAATGCCATGCATTGTGCCAATTTGTTCACGGTTGTTCATAGGGTCTAGGCCGTAGGCTTGCGGCCCTTGCGCCACACGTGTGCATCCCCATTTGTATGACCATGAGCCAAACCACCCGTCACACCCAGTTGCTGATCCTGGGCTCCGGCCCCGCCGGGTTCACCGCTGCGATCTACGCGGCCCGCGCCAACCTGAAGCCCTTGCTGGTGACCGGCATGGCTCAAGGGGGTCAGCTCATGACCACGACCGAAGTCGACAACTGGCCCGCGGACGTGATGGGTGTGCAGGGTCCGGAACTGATGCAGCGCTTCCAGCAGCATGCCGAACGCTTCCAGACCGAGATCGTGTTCGACCACATCAACACGGTCGATTTCTCCAAGCGCCCCTTCACCCTGACCGGCGACAGCGCCGTCTACACGGCCGATGCAGTGATCATCGCCACCGGCGCGTCGGCGCAATACCTGGGTCTGCCATCGGAAGAATCGTTCATGGGACGCGGCGTCAGCGCTTGCGCGACGTGCGACGGCTTCTTCTATCGCGAGCAGGAAGTCTGCGTGGTCGGCGGCGGCAACACCGCAGTGGAAGAAGCGCTGTATCTGTCCAACATCGCCAGCAAGGTGCACCTGATCCATCGTCGTGACAAGTTCCGCGCCGAGCCGATCCTGGTCGACAAGCTGATGGAGAAGGTCAAGGCCGGCAAGATCGAACTGCAACTCTTCAGCACGCTGGACGAGGTGCTGGGCGACGCCAGCGGTGTCACCGGAGTCAGGGTCAAGTCCACCCAGGATGGCGGGACCAAGGACATCCCGCTGCAGGGTTGTTTCATTGCCATCGGCCATCGCCCCAACACCGAGATCTTCACCGGCCAGATCGAGATGAAGGATGGCTACATCCGCACGCGCAGCGGACTGGAAGGCTTCGCCACCATGACCAGCGTGCCGGGCGTGTTCGCCGCGGGCGACGTGCAGGATCATGTGTATCGCCAAGCGATCACCAGCGCGGGCACCGGCTGCATGGCCGCCCTGGATGCGCAGCGATTCCTGGAGCAAGAAGGCGCCTGACGCCTTTCGCGCCCAACGCTGGGCGCGCTGGGCGTGAAGCCTCGTTCTCACTCGACCAGCGGATTGAGCTTCGAGCCCCTGCCGAACCGCGAGCGCTGATGACGAGGCCGCCGTGCCATCACCGCCAACCCGGGCCCGCCTTTGCGCGGGCCCTGCTGTTTGTGCTACAGTCGCCGTTTTCCTTGGCCGACATCCTGTGAAGGACTTCGGGCAACGGAGAGAAACCAAAGTGAAGTAAGCCTGAAGGGCATGGCGGGGCGAAAGCTGTTCCGGCCTTTTCAAGCACGGGTTACCGCCACCCTATGGCGAGGTGAGGCCGCCGTCCGCGGACCAGCAACAGGCTGGATCGATTGGGCGGTCGCTGGATGACAAGTATCGGAGTGTCCTCATGGCACGCGTCTGCGAAGTCACGGGCAAGAAGCCCATGGTCGGGAACAACGTTTCCCACGCCAACAACAAAACCAAGCGTCGGTTCCTGCCGAACCTGCAATACCGCCGTTTCTGGGTCGAAAGCGAAAACCGCTGGGTCCGTCTGCGTATCAGCAACGCCGCGCTGCGTCTGATCGACAAGAAGGGCATCGACGCCGTGCTGGCCGACCTGCGTGCCCGCGGTCAAGCCTAATCACTGAATCAGGAGCGACACCATGGCATCCAAAGGCGGACGCGAAAAGATCAAGCTGGAATCCACTGCCGGCACCGGTCATTTCTACACCACGAACAAGAACAAGAAGACCACGCCCGAAAAGCTGGAATTCATGAAGTTCGACCCCAAGGCACGCAAGCACGTGCTGTACAAGGAAACCAAGCTGAAGTAATTCAGCCGGCTCCTTGCCCACAAAAAACCCGCCATTGGCGGGTTTTTTTGTTTCTGCCTGGTGCGGCATGACCGCCCTGCCCTTGATCGGACGGAGCCAATCTCGCGCTCATCCGCTCACCGCATCATTACCCCTGCTGCGGGAGCCTGCGGGCTAGTTGGCGACGCGACCAATCGGCCAATCGGCCAATCGGCCAACAATCGCCCGACGGCAGATTTGCGGCCTCGACAGTGGCGCGAATGCGCGAGCGGGCGGCGGACAGGTTCATCAGCCTCAAGGATTCACGCGCGCCAGCCGATCCTTTCCGAGCAGCTCCTTGGCCATCCAGTCGTCGAGCATCTTCTTCTCGTAGCGCATGGGCTCGGTGTCGAAGTAGCGGTTGGCGCCATCCTGGTAGTTGAGGTCGCTCAGACGAGCCTTGCCCGACTTGATCTCCTTGCCACCTTCGATCAGCGAATAGCTGAACTCCATGCGAGGGATGGTCACCGTGCGCAGCACCCGGATGCGATTGAAGCCCCCACCCCGCGGCTCCAGCTCACCCGCCAGATCCACATCGGTGAAATCGATCTTCAGCGTCCGTCCGGGCAGTTCGCGTCGCGCCAGTGCCTCGATGTGCTCCTGGATCTGCTTCATCGCCGTCTCGCGGTCGCGCGAGCTTTCACCCAGATCGCTGAATCGAGCCGGCTCGGTAAAGGTCACCTCGGCTTGCGCATGCGCCGACACCGACGCACAAAGCCCGGTCAGCGCCAGCGCCCACGCCGACAGGCGCGCTCCCGACATCGATGAATTGCCTTTGGACATCATGACCATCTCCTTGTAGTGAGGCGACAAGTTCGCTCACAAATTATGAGGCGGGGCCAGAAAGACGCGCGCCCAGCAGGGACACCAGCACGACCCCGCGAGCCTACGCAACCGCCCTGACGCTCGCGCATCACCCGGCTTCGATCGCCGCCTCGGCCACAAACAAAAAGGGCGTCCGATCGGACGCCCTTTGAAGATGAGAAGGACGAAGGCCGCAGGCCTCGCCCTTCAGGCATCAAGCCCGCACCGCACGCAGCCCCTGTGCAAAGGCACGCAGTTCGGCGATGCCGCTTTCCTCGGCCTTGCGGCACCAAGCCTGGAGGTCATGCACCAGCTGCTCAGCGGACACGTTGGTACGGGTCCAGAGCTGGCGCAGCTCTTCGCGCATGGTCACCAGCTTGTCCAGCACCGGGCTGGCCGCACGGGCGCCTTCGATTTGGGCCTGGTAGGCGGTGGGGATCTTGTCCGCATCGCGGTGCAGCCAGCGATGGGCCAGCTTGAACTGGTGGAACTTCACGCTGTGCTGTTCGCCAGCGGCCTTCAGCTTGCGCAGCTCTTCACCGCAGGCGCCGCGCAGTTCACGGGCATAACGCGCCATGACTTCGTAGCGGTTGGCGATGATGGCTTCCAGCGTGTCCTTGTCGGCCTCGGCCTTGATGGCGCCGGTGCGCATCTGCGGAGCGGTCTTGCGCACCTTGGCCCAGCCGATCATCTCCATCACACGGATGTAGCCCCAGCCGATGTCGAATTCGAACGGCTTGACCGAGAACTTGGCCGAGGTCGGATAGGTGTGGTGGTTGTTGTGCAGCTCTTCGCCGCCAATGATCAGGCCCCAGGGCGAGACATTGGTCGAGGCATCCTGCGCTTCGAAGTTGCGGTAGCCCCAGTAGTGACCCACGCCGTTGATGACGCCGGCGGCCCAGAACGGGATCCAGGCCATCTGAATCGCCCAGATCGACAGACCGATCACGCCGAAAAGCGCGACGTTGATGATCAGCATCGAGGCCACACCCAGCACCGAGTGGCGGGTATAGACGTTGCGCTCCATCCAGTCGTCCGGCACGCCGTGGCTGAACTTCTTGATGGTTTCCTCGTTCTTGGATTCCGCGCGGTAGAGCTCAGCGCCGCGGGTCATCACGGTCTTGATGCCACGGGTGACGGGGCTGTGCGGGTCTTCCTCGGTCTCGCACTTGGCGTGGTGCTTGCGGTGGATGGCGACCCACTCGCGAGTGACCATGCCGGTGGTCATCCACAGCCAGAAGCGGAAGAAGTGCGACGGAATCGGACCGAGGTCCAGCGCGCGGTGCGCCTGTGCCCGGTGCAGGAAGATCGTCACCGCTGCAATCGTGATGTGCGTCACGATCAGCGTGTAAGCCAGAACTTGCCACCAGCTGGCGTTGAGCAGGCCGTTGATCAGCCAGTTCAAAACACCATCGTGCACAGTCATCAAAACGTTCATTAGGTCCTAACCCTGCTCGCGAGGAGCCAGTTGTCCACAGGAAGCTCAATTGTAGGCGAGGCTCCCTAGATTGGGTCTTTGATCTATCTCCAATTCCACCCGGTCTTCCCGGTTGGACGCCCACTTTCCCCGCGAACCGAACATCGTTACAACGCCGTTACAGAATGGTCGACTGCTGAACGATCGGCAAGGGGATCCGCGACGAATTGGAGGATCTCGTCCTGCCGCGCCGATGCCGGCCGCGGGCAGGACTCGCCTCACTTCTTCCGCTGCCAGACCGCCGCGAAGAAGCCGTCGCTCTCATGACGATGGGGCCACAGCCGCAGGAAGTCGTTGTCGCACAGCGTGGCGATGCGCTCTTCAGGCACCTGCGCGTGGGCCAGGATGTCCTGAGCGGGCAGCAATTCGAACTCCGGATGCGCCTCGGCAAACGCCTGCGCCACCGATTCGTTCTCTTCATCCAGCAGGCTGCAGGTGGCATACACCAGGCGGCCACCCGGCTTGAGCATGCGAGAGGCGCTGTTGAGGATCGCCAGTTGCTTCGCATGCAGCTCGGTCACGCCCTGGGCGCTCTGACGCCATTTGAGGTCGGGGTTGCGACGCAGCGTGCCCAGGCCGGAGCACGGCGCATCGACCAGCACGCGGTCGACTTTGCCGGCCAAACGCTTGATGCGGTCATCGCGCTCGCTGCTGATCTGGACCGGATACACATTGGACAGCCCGCTGCGCGCCAGACGCGGCTTGAGCTTGTCCAACCGGTGGCCCGACACATCGAACGCATACAGGCGTCCGGTGTTGCGCATCGACGCGCCCAGCGCCAGCGTCTTGCCGCCGGCGCCGGCGCAGAAATCCACCACCATTTCGCCGCGCTTGGCTTCGGTCAGCAAGGCCAGCAGCTGACTGCCTTCATCCTGGACTTCCACCTGACCACTGGTGAACACCTCCAGCTTCTGCAGCGCGGGCTTGCCTTCCAGGCGCAGGCCCCAGGGCGAGTAAGGCGTCGGCGACGAATTGAATCCGCTGGTCTTCAGCGCCGCCTGCACGTCCTCGCGCTTGGCCTTCAGCAGGTTGACGCGCAGATCCAGCGGCGCGCTCTGGTTGACGGCTTCCGCCAGGGCCCAGAACTGCTCGTCACCCAGACGTTTCTGCAGCGGCTCGACCAGCCAGTCCGGCAGGTTGTGGCGCAGCTTGGGCGGCAGCTTGCTGCGGTCGACCGACTGCACCTGCTGCAGCCATTGCTGCTCGAAGTCATTGAGCGCGCCGCGCAGGAAGGTGTCGTTGCCCTCCCAGGCCAGGATGGCCAGACGACGTGCCATCGGCCCGCGGCCGGATTGCGCCAGATGCTGCAGCAGCGGACGGCGGCGCAGCACCGCATAAGCGGTTTCGGCCACGGCGTGGCGCTCGCGTTGGCCCAGGGCGCGATGCTCGCGGAAGAAGGCGGAAACCAGGGCGTCGGCCGGCTTGTCGAAAAGCAGCAGGCTGTCGACGAGTTCGGCGGTGAGTTCGAGAAGGGCATTAGGATGCATCCGCCGATTATCCCCGGGCGGCTCAGAGATGGGGGCGCCGACCGCGCAAGCGGCTGCGCGCGCCCGTGCACCCTGCTCGACCGATCCCCTTCCCGCTGCCGATCACGATGACAGACACTGCCTCGCCCTCCTCTTCTTCCCATGGCGCGGGCGACCCGCTCACCCCGCTGCCGACGGTCTTGCCCGGGCGCTACCGCCATTACAAGGGCGGCGAGTACGAGCTGCGAGGCGTCGTCCGCCACAGCGAGACGCTGGAAGCGCTGGTGCTGTATGCGCCGCTCTACAACGACAGCGGCCTGTGGGTGCGCCCCTACGACATGTTCTTCGGCACCGTCGAGATCGACGGGCGTCCCGTGCCCCGCTTCGCGCGGATCGGCGACTGAATTCCGGACCGACCACCGACCCGCATGCCGCTGCTTCATCAGCTTAAGCGCCGTCCCAGACTGCTGATCGGCACCGCAGTGGGCGCGCTGCTGGCCTTGCTCTGGCCGATCGATCTGGACTGGCACACCCGGCTGCTGCTCGGCTGGAGCGCGGGCGCCTGGACCTATCTGGCGCTGGTGCTGCAGATGATGCTGCGCACACCGGCCGAAGAGGTCGAAGACCAGGCCCGGGCCATCGCCGAAGGCATGCCCACGGTGCTGGGCCTGGCGATGGTCGGCGCGCTGGCGAGCCTGGCGGCGATCGCGCTCGAACTGGCTCAGGTGCGGGCGGTCGGCGTGGTCGAGGGCTGGCCGCATCTGCTGGTGGTCTTCGCCACCGTGACCGGCTCATGGCTGCTGCTGCCGGTGGAATTCGCGCTGGCCTATGCCAGCCTGTTCCACAGCGGGCCCAAGGCGCCGCACGGGCTTGAGTTTCCCGGCGACGATCCGCAGCCCGACTATCTGGACTTCGTCTATTTCGCAGTCACGCTCGCGGCCACGTCGCAGACCTCGGATGTCGGTGTCAGCTCACGCCCGATCCGGCGGCTGGTACTCGTGCAGACGGTGCTGGCCTTCGTGTTCAACACCGGCGTGCTGGCGCTGACGATCAATCTTCTGGCCAGCCTGCTCAGTTGACGCATCGTCCGGTTCGCGCGGACGTCCCCCGCTTGCCGTTCCGTCGGCAACGCGCGCACATGCCGCGCGCTGAGGCGGAATCAGCTGAACATCTGCGACGCGCCTTCACGATGCCGCACCTGGGCGCCATCGATGACCAACTGCCCCTCGACAAACCACCGCACCGCGCTGGGATACATGCGGTGCTCGCGCGCCAGCACGCGGGCGGCGAGCGCTGATTCATCGTCGCCATCCAGCACCGGCACGACCGCCTGGGCGACGATCGGCCCATGGTCGAGCTCGGCCGTCACGAAATGCACCGTCGCGCCGGCGACCCGGCATCCCGCCTCGATCGCGCGCTGATGGGTGTGCAGGCCGGTGAAGGCCGGCAGCAGCGACGGATGGATGTTGAGCATCCGACCGGCATAGTGGCCGGTGAACGCGGGCGTCAGGATGCGCATGAAACCGGCGAGCACCACCAGATCGGGCGCGAAGCCGTCGATCACGCGCTGAAGCTCGGCATCGAAAGCGGCGCGCGCCGTGTCGCCCTTGCCAAAGCTGCGGTGATCCACCACCGCGGTGGGAATGCCATGGGCTTGCGCGAAGGCCAGGCCGCCGGCATCCGGCCGATTGCTGATCACCGCGGCAATGCGCGCGGGCCAGCCCTCGGACGCGCAGGCCTGGACGATGGCCTCCATGTTGGAGCCGCGGCCGGAGATCAGGATCACGATGTGCTTCATGGGCCGGCAGTGTAGCCAAGGCCTCCATCGGCTGACGCGAGCGGCGGCGACCCGCCGCACAGCCGTGCGCTCGCCGCAGGACCGGCGCGGTTGGGCCGCTGCAGCTTCGATTGGTCGGGCCCGGACTGATGCTCGTACCCGTCATCCGCTGTCGACCCCGCATTCAGCCTTCCGTCGACGCGGCCGCACGCGGCTCTCTACAATCGCGCTCCCGATCCGGGACGCCTCCAGGGAAGCTCTGATGGGCGGAGACCCCGCCGCCCCGTCCCTCCTCAGCCCGGGCTCCCAGTGCTCCGTCCCGTCCCGTCCCGTCCGGTCCCGTCCCGCCCCGTCACGCCCTGCCCTGCTTGCGCTTTCGCCATGAACGACCAATCCACCGCCTCGCCGCGCCAGCGCGTGCTGTCCGGCATGCGCCCCACCGGCGCGCTGCATCTGGGCCACTATCACGGGGCGCTGAAGAACTGGGTGCGGCTGCAGTCCGCCTACGACTGCTTTTTCTTCGTAGCCGACTGGCATGCGCTGACCACCCATTACCAGCACCGCGAAGGGCTGGAGCAGAGCGTCTATGACATGGTCGTCGACTGGCTGGCCGCCGGCATCGACCCCGAGCAGGCCACGCTCTTCATCCAAAGCCGCATGCCCGAGCATGCGGAGCTGTTCACCTTGCTGGCGATGAGCACGCCCTCCAGCTGGCTGGAGCGCATGCCCAGCTACAAGGACATGGTCGCTGAGAACCGCGAACTGGCCACCTACGGCTTCCTCGGTTATCCGCTGCTGCAGGCGGCCGACATCCTCATCTACAAGGCCGGTTTCGTGCCGGTCGGCGAGGACCAGGCGCCGCATGTCGAGGTGACCCGCGAAGTGGCGCGCCGCTTCAATCATCTGTATGCGCCGTTGCTGCCGGAGCCGCAGGCGCTGCTGACCGAGACCTCGCGCCTGACCGGCCTGGATGGCCGCAAGATGAGCAAGACCTATGGCAATGCGATCGCGATGCGCGATGCGCCGGAGGTCGTGGCCGACAAGGTGCGTCGCATGCCGACCGACCCGCAGCGGGTGCGACGCCAGGATCCGGGCAACCCGGAGCAGTGTCCGGTCTGGGCGCTGCATCAGGTCTATGCCGACAGCGATACCCGCGCCTGGATCGACGCCGGCTGCCGCAGCGCCGGCATCGGCTGCCTGGATTGCAAACAGCCGCTGATCGAGGCCATCCAGCGCGAACAGGCGCCCTGGCGCGAACGCGCCGACGAGCTGCTGGCCGATCCGAAGAAGGTGCATTGGATCGTCGAGGTCGGCACCGAGCGGGCGCGGGCCGTGGCACGCAAGACGCTCAAGGAGGTCCGCGGCGCGATGGGGCTGGCCTATTGATCGATGCGCCGTCGATCGGTCGGCGCAGGCCAGTGCCGGGCGCTCAGCCTGGACACTCACGCCGCGCAGGATCCGCTCTCGCACCGGCCGCGGCCTCGCCTGAATCCCCGCAGCCGCACCTCGCGGCACGCGTCCTTACACCGCCCCCTCGATGCACCCGCAAGGCGCGTCGATTGCTCCATCCCTTTCCTTCTGGCCTTGCTCGAGGCCATTTCCACTGACCGCTCATGGCTGGCTTGCACATCACCGACATTGAATCCGCGATCAACTGGTGGCGCGCTCGCGCCCCGGGCGACGGGGTCACCCTGAGCCCGGAGCTGCATGCGCTGGCCGAGGTCTATGCGCTGATGGTGTTCCATCGCGAATCCACCTGCGATGAGGACAGCATGCCCGCCGCCGCGCAGGCCGCCTGGCTGGCCTGGTACGACACCACGCCGGACGCGCCCTGCATTGCGATCTGCTCCACCAGCCAGGGCGACGAGCTCTGCAAAGGCTGCGGCCGCACCTTCGACGAAGTCCAGAACTGGCCGGTGCTGAGCCCCGGCGAGAAGCGCGCCACCTGGCGACGCATCACGCTGGAAGGCACGGCCTGGCGCTTCAACCGCTATGCCGAACGCGCGATCGAGCGCTTCTCGGGTGCCAACGCGGCGGCCATCGCTGCGGCTCCTCCGGTCGTGCATGCGTCGCCTGCACCTGCACCTGCACCTGCACCTGCACCTGCACCGACACCGACACCAACACCAGCAGCAGCGCCAACGCCCCCATCTGCATCTGCATCTGCATCTGCATCTGCATCGGCATCGGCATCGGCATCTGCACCGGCAGCCGCGCCGGCTGCGGCCTCGGCACCGGCACGCTCCAGCGCCCCCGCCGCAGCGCACGCGCCGAAGTCGAGCGCGAAGAAGTCGCAGCGTCGCGGCAAGCGCGGGCGAAAGGGCTCGACTTGAGCCGCCGGCTGGAGAGCGCGCGCCAGATCCTGCCGCTGGCCTGGCCGGTGTTCATCGGTCAGTTGGCGGTGCTGGCGTATTCGACGATCGACACCCTGCTGGTCGCCCGCCATTCCGCGCTGGATCTGGCTGCGCTGGCGGTGGGGTCCGCCGTGTACACCTCGGTGTTCGTCGGGCTGATGGGAGTGGTGCTGGCCATCTCGCCGGTGGCCGGTCAGCTGTTTGGCGCACGCCGGATGTCCGAGGTCGGCGACAGCCTGCATCAGGCCGCGTGGCTGGCCCTCGCGCTGGCGGCGCTGGGCGAGCTGGTGCTGTGGTTTCCGGCTCCGTTTCTGGCGATCTCCCAGGTCGCGCCCGAGGTCGGCGACAAGGTCCGCGACTATCTGCGGATGCTGGGCATCGCCCTGCCCGCCGCGCTGCTGTTCACCGCCTACCGGGGCTTCAACACGGCGGTCTCGCGACCCAAGGCCGTGATGGCGCTGCAGATCGGCGGCTTGGTGCTCAAGTTTCCGGCGAGCGCCCTGCTGATCGGCGGGTTTTCGGTCGGACCGCTTCAGGTGCCGGCGTTGGGCGCCGTGGGCTGCGCGCTGGCGACCGCGCTGGTGATGTGGAGCCAGCTCATCATCGCGGTGATCGTGCTGCGCCGCGATCCGTTCTATCGCGAGTTCGGTTTCTCCCGAAGCGGTCTCCACCGACCACGCAAAGACACACTGTGGCGCCTGGTCAAGCTGGGCGTGCCGATGGGCGCCTCGGTGCTGATCGAGGTGACCGGCTTCACCTTCATGGCGATCTTCATCGCGCGGCTGGGCATGACGCCGGTCGCCGGCCATCAACTCGCCGCGAATCTGGTGGCGATGATGTTCATGTTGCCGCTCGCGCAGGCCAATGCCTGCAGCACGCTGGTGGCGCAGGCGCTGGGCGCGCGTGATTTCGCGGCGGCGCGACGGCTGGGATGGCATGGCCTGGAGATCGCGCTGGGCATCGCATTCGTCCTGGGCGCGGTGGTGTTCATGCTGCGCGGCCAGGTGCTGAGCCTCTATACCCAGGACGCCGCCATCATTGCCGCCGCACTGCCCTTGCTGGGCTGGCTGTGGCTGTTCCATGTGGCCGATGCCGGCCAGACCGTCGCTGCTTTCGTGCTGCGGGCGCATCACATCGCGACCGCGCCGATGGTCATCTATGCGCTGGCCATCTGGGGACTGGGACTGGGCGGCGGCTATTGGCTGGCCTTCGGCGAACATGCGCAGGCGCTGCCGCCCAGCATGCAGGGCGCGATGGGTTTCTGGAGCGCCGCCGCCGCGGGATTGAGCGCCGCCGCGATCGGACTGGGCGTGTTGCTGGCGATGGTTCATCGCCGCGAACAGGCCCGCCGACCGGGCTGACGGCTCAGAGCGGCAAGGTCAGCGTGAAGATGCTGCCGCCGCCCTCACGGGCTTCGCACCGCACCGCGCCCTCGTGCGCGAGCGCGATCTGCTTGACCAGGTTCAGGCCCAGGCCGACGCCGCCCGACACCTCGGCATGGCCGGGCAGGCGGAAGAAGGCTTCGAAGATGCGCTCCCGCATCGCTTCCGGCACGCCAGGGCCCCGGTCGCAGACCTGCACCTCGACCTGCGTCGGGCCCTCGCGGCGCAAGCGCACCTCGATCTGAGGGCCACCATAGCGACGCGCGTTTTCCAGCAGATTGCGCAGCGCGCGCCGCAGCAATCGATCATCGCCTCGCAGCGGGAGATGCTCGATGCCGGCTTCCGCATCGACCTCGGCCGAGACGCGCGCCGCTTCCTCCGCCGCGATCGCCAGCAGGTCCACGTTCTCCGGCCGAAGCGCCTGGGCGCCGCCTTCCAGCCGGCTGGCCAGCAAGACTTCCTCGACCAGCGCATCCAGCTCGGCGATGTTGGTGTGGATCTCCTGCTGCAATCGGAAGCGCTGCGCGGGGGAGGCCTCGTCCAGCATGGCGAAGGCCATCTTCAAGCGCGCCAGCGGCGAGCGCAGTTCGTGGCTGGCATTGGCCAGCAGGCTCTTCTGCGACCGCATCAGGTTTTCGATCTTCTCCGCGGCCAGGTTGAAGCTGCCCGCGAGCGCGGCGACCTCGTCCTTGCCGTGGTCCTGAACCCGGAAACTCAGATCGCCGCCACCGAACTGCTCGACGCCGGATTTCAACGATTCCAGCCGGCGCGTCAGCCGCCGCACGACCGGATAGGCACCGCCCGCCACCGCGAGGAACAGCACACCCAGCAGCACCGCCAAGGCCTCGCCGCTGGGGCGCGGCATCCAGCCCGGGAACCAGGAGCTGGCGGCCTCTTCACGCCGCTGCTGTTCGAGTCGCTCCAGCATGCGTTCACGCATGGCTTCGACCTCCGGCCGAGGCTCATGGCGCGCGCTGCGGTCGCGCCGGCCCGTCGGACTGGACGCGGTGCCCGATGCCTCCGCCACGGCGCTCTGCGCGTCGCGCATCGGCGGCCTGTCGCGGCCGTCGCGAGGATCGGCGGAATCCCGTGAATCCTGTGAATCCCGCGAATCCGATGAGCCCCGCCAATCTCGCGGCTCACGCCGGTCGCCCACGCCGCGACCGTCCTGCGCGGCGGCGGAAGCCTGCCGCGCATCGCCCGACGGACCATTCGAAGAGAAGCCACCGTCCGGGCGCCGAGGTCCACCGCGATCGTCCGGACCGAACGGGCCTGGGCCTGGGCCAGGCCCACCGCCAGGGCCAGAAGCGGCCATCGGCCGCGCCAACCGCAAGAACAGGAGATGCCGGCCATCATCCAACGGCACGCGCAGGACGCGGGTACCCGGCAGATCCTCACGCCGCTCGAACAGCGGCGAGGCGCCGATGCGGCGGCCCTTCGCATCCTCCAGCGCCAGCGCCATGCGCAGCCGCTGGCCCCAGTCCTCGACGGACTCGGCCTGCTCGGCCGTGGGCGCGGAGGCGGCAGGCAAGGCGCGCTGCACCAGCACCGCCATGGCCACCAGCCGCTCGGACGCGGCTTGCTCGAAGGTGCCGCGCTCCTGCTCGATGCGGCCCTGGAACAGCCAGGCCGAGCCGATCGCAAACGCCAGCAACACCACCACGACGGTGATGTAGATGCGAAGGTAAAGCGACTTCACTCCAGGCCTTCGGCGTCTTGCTTGCGTGCGAACACGTAGCCGGCGCCGCGGACCGTGAGCACCCGACGGGGGTTCTTGGCGTCATCCTCGATCAGGGCACGGATGCGCGAGATGTGGACATCGATGGACCGGTCGAAGGCCTCCAGCGGATGGCCCTTGAGCGCATCCATGATCTGGTCGCGCGACAGCACCCGGCCCGGGCTTTGGGCCAGCACCACCAACAGGTCGAACTGGTGGCTGGTGAGATCGCAGGCATTGCCGTCCAGCCGCACCTGACGCGCCGCCAGATCGATCTCCAGGCGGCCGAAGCGCAGCACCTCGTCGCCCATGGCCTGCGGCTCGGTGCGGCGCAGCAGCGCCTTCACGCGGGCCTGCAGTTCACGCGGCTCGAAGGGCTTGGCCAGATAGTCGTCCGCGCCCAGTTCCAGGCCGAGGATGCGGTCCATCGGCTCACCGCGCGCCGACAGCATCAGCACCGGCAGACGGCGCCAGCGCTTGTCGCCGCGCAGTTGACGGCAGAACTCGAGGCCGTCGCCGTCCGGCAGCATCAGGTCCAGCACCAGCAGCTCATGCTGGCCGGATTCCAGCTCGGCCCGCCCCTGGGCGAGCGAGCCGGCGAAACTCACCTCGAAGCCGGCATTGCGCAGGTAGTCGCCCAGCATGGCGGTCAAGCGCGCGTCATCGTCGATCAGGAGCAGTCGGGGATTCATGGGCCGTTGAGAGACGGCCGCCGCCCGCGCCGGATCGGCGAGGCCGCGTGCCGCTGGATCGTCAAAAGTCTGCAGCATAGCCGGCCTCCTGGATCAACGGCTCGACGGCGGCGGCAGATCCGCGCCCTCGCCCCGCTCGCGGCGACCGCCGCGCTCGCCCCGTTCCTTCATCTGCTTGAAGCGCTCTTCCATGCGGGCGCGATGGGCCTTCATCAGCTCCGCCGCCTTGGCGCGCTGTTCGGGCGTCAGCACCTTGGCCACGTCGATCGCGGCCTGGGTCATGCGCTTGGACACCACCTCATGCTGGGCGGCGATCTGCTGGCGCAGCGACTCGATGGCGGTGGTGTCGATCGTCGGCGCGCTGAACTGAGCCTGCAGTTGGTCATGCAGTTGGCGCTCGGTGTCGCGCTGGCCCTTCAGGTCATTGCGCGCGACGTCGACGATCTGCTTGATCTGGGTGCGCTGCGCGTCGGTGGCACCGACTTCCTTCAGCAGCCGGCCCTCCATCATCATCGGGCCGCCCGGCAGACCGGGGCCGCGATCCGGTCCGTGACCGGGACGACCATGCATCGGTCCCTCGGCCGCGGGCGGGGCCTTGGGTTCGGCGGCCTGGGCGCCGAGCGCGCTCAGGCTGAGTGCAGCCGCCAGGCCGAGGGCCTGCAGCGGACGGAAGGCTTGAGAGCATCGCGTGAACATCATGAACATCTCCTTGTTGACGGATGAGTTCATCGTCGCGGCCGCAGGTAAGTTGGCCGTGGGCGCGCCGTAAAGAAACATGAATTCCCTCAAAGACAGTTGAGGCGACTGGACCGGCCACGGCGCTCCTTGAGCGCGGCGCTGGACGAGCCTGCGCCGCAGCCGAAACGCCGGTGATCAGCCTTCAAACGCGCTGTGGCGGGGCTTGGCGAGGACGCCAGCCCGGCCCGGATCGATCGCAGTCGCTGCGCGGCAGTCCGGCCATCGGTGAATGGCGCTTTTCAAAGTCGACACAATCGCCGCGATCGGCGCGCTCCCGCGCCGCTTCAGGGAAGCGCTCAACGTCCTCAAAAACGCCGCCAGCGCCCGCCATGAAAAACGCCCGAGGGCCGCGACCGCCGCTGGAGCGGCAATCGGGCGCCTCGGGCGCGGGGATCCGGGCAATGGACCTGGATCGCTGAATCGCTGGATCGCCTCGCTCGCCGGCGACGCTTGCGGCGCGCCAGCGTGGCGATCCCGGCCGACACCAGCGTCAGCCGAGCGTTCCGCCTCAGGTGATCGGCTTGAAGCGCACGCGCTTCGGACGCGCGCCTTCTTCACCCAGACGCTTCTTCTTGTCGGCTTCGTACTCGTGGAAGTTGCCGTCGAAGAAGAACCACTGCGAATCGCCTTCGCAGGCCAGGATGTGGGTGCAGATGCGGTCCAGGAACCAGCGATCGTGGGAGATCACCATCGCCGAGCCACCGAACTCCAGCAGCGCTTCTTCCAGCGCGCGCAGGGTTTCGACGTCCAGGTCGTTCGACGGTTCGTCCAGCATCAGCACGTTGCCGCCCTGGGCCAGGGTCTTGGCCAGGTGCAGACGACCGCGCTCACCACCGGAGAGCTGGCCGACCATCTTCTGCTGGTCGTTGCCCTTGAAGTTGAACCGGCCGATGTAGGCGCGCGACGGCATCACGAACTTGCCGACGATGATGTTGTCCAGGCCGCCGGAGACGTCTTCCCACACCGTCTTGTTGGCGTCCAGGCTTTGACGGCTCTGGTCGACGAACGCGAGCTTGGCGGTCTTGCCGATCTTGACGGTGCCGGTGTCCGGTTGCTCCACGCCCTGGATCATGCGGAACAGGGTCGACTTGCCGGCGCCGTTCGGGCCGATGATGCCGACGATCGCGCCGGGCGGCACCTTGAACGACAGGTTGTCGATCAGCACGCGGTCGCCGAAGCTCTTGGTCACGCCTTCGAACTCGATCACTTCATTGCCCAGGCGCTCGGCCACGGGGATGAAGATTTCGTTGGTTTCGTTGCGCTTCTGGTATTCGACGTCGCTCAGTTCCTCGAAGCGGGCCAGACGCGCCTTGCTCTTGGCCTGACGGCCCTTCGCATTGGAGCGCACCCACTTCAGTTCTTCCTTCATCGCCTTGGCGCGGGCGTCCTCGGACTTCTGTTCCTGCTCCAGGCGGCGTTCCTTCTGGTCCAGCCAGTCGGAATAGTTGCCCTTCCAGGGAATGCCGTGGCCACGGTCCAGTTCCAGGATCCACTCGGCGGCGTTGTCCAGGAAGTAGCGATCGTGGGTGATGGCCACCACGGTGCCGGGGAAGCGCTGCAGGAACTGCTCCAGCCATTCGACGGATTCGGCGTCCAAGTGGTTGGTCGGTTCGTCCAGCAGCAGCATGTCGGGCTTGGACAGCAGCAGGCGGCACAGCGCGACCCGGCGCTTTTCACCGCCGGAGAGCACGCCGATGTTGGCATCCCAGGGCGGCAGGTTCAGGGCGTCGGCGGCCAGTTCCAGCTGCAGGTCGGTGTTCTCGGAACCGGCGGCGGCGATGATGGCTTCCAGCTCGCCCTGCTCGGCGGCCAGGGCGTCGAAGTCGGCGTCCGGCTCGGCATAGGCGGCATAGACCTCGTCCAGGCGCTTCTTGGCCGCCAGCACGCCGCCGATGCCCTCTTCCACCGCTTCACGAACGGTCTGGTCCGGATTGAGCTTGGGCTCCTGCTCCAGATAGCCGATCTTGATGCCGGGCATCGGGACCGCTTCGCCTTCGATTTCCTTGTCGACGCCGGCCATGATCTTCAGCAGCGTCGACTTGCCGGAACCGTTCAAGCCCAGCACGCCGATCTTGGCGCCGGGGAAGAAGGACAGCGAGATGTCCTTGAGGATGTGGCGTTTGGGGGGAACCGTCTTGTTGACGCGGTTCATCGAGAAGACGTATTGGGCCATGGCGGATGGACTCTGCTCGGTTCGTGGGTGAAAGGGGGCGGACCCTGGGATGGGCGGATGGTCGACAGCGGGGACCATCGCGGCGACGACAGCGCTGCGTGACGACGGCCCCGGGGGCGCGACCACCACATCCAGCTCGCCAGACATCCGGCCCGCAACATGACATTGTCGCAGCTTCCATCCCTGCCTCTAAACTCGAACGCCCTCGGGCAAGGCATTTCGCTTGCCCAAGGGACGGCCTCGGCAGGCCTTTCAGACCCCCGCCCGCCCCTCGCGCCCCGGCGCCGCCGCCCGATCCGGGTTCGCGCCGCGCCCGTCGATAGATGGAGAAGCCCTGACCATGACCCTGACAAACGTCCACCGCGCCGACTTCCGCCCCACCCTGCGTGCCTGGCTGCCCGGCGCGGTCGCCAGCGCGGCCCTGCTGGTTGCCGTCGCCTGCCCCGCACAGACCCTGCGCTGGTCCAGCCAGGGCGACATGCAGACCGCCGATCCGCATTCGCAGAACGAGATCCTCACCAACTCGATCAATGGTCAGACCTACGAGCGGCTGGTGTCACGCGATGCGCAGCTCAACATCGTGCCGGGCCTGGCCACCGAATGGACGCAGGTCAAGCCCACGCTGTGGCGGCTCAAGCTGCGCCAGGGCGTGAAATTCCATGACGGCAGCCCGTTCACCGCCGACGACGTGGTGTTCTCGATCCAGCGGGCGAAGGATCCGAACTCGCAGATCAGCGTCTATGCGCAGGCGGTCGGCACGCCGCGCAAGATCGACGACCACACGGTGGAATTCCAGCTCGACAAGGTCAATCCGATCTTCCTGCAGCACCTGGACACGCTGTTCATCATGAGCCGCCGCTGGAGCGAGCAGCACAAGGTCACCAAGCCGCAGAGCTTCAAGGACAAGGAAGAAACCTACGCCGCGACCCATGCCAACGGCACCGGTCCCTACATGCTGGTCGAGCGCCAGCCCGGCGTGCGCACCACCTTCAAGCGCAATCCGAACTGGTGGGGCAAGTTCGACGGCAATGTCCAGGACGCGGTCTACACGCCGATCGGCAACGACGCCACACGGCTCGCCGCGCTGGTCTCGGGCGAGATCGATTTCGTCGTCGATCCGGCGCCGCGCGACATCCCGCGGCTGAAGCAGACCGCCGGCGTGAAGGTGTTGGAGGGTCCGGAGAACCGGCTGATCTTCATCGGCATGGATCAGGGCCGCGACAAGCTGCTCTATGGCAAGGTTCCGGGCGACAAGAACCCGTTCAAGGACCTGCGGGTACGCCAGGCGCTCTATCAGGCGATCGACATCAACGCCATCCGCACCAAGCTGATGAACGGGCTGAGCGCGCCCACCGGCGGGCTGACGCCCTCGCCGCTTGGCGCTTTCAATGACCCGCAGCTCGAAGCCCGCCTGCCCCACGACATGGCCGCCGCCCGCAAGCTGATGGCGGACGCCGGCTTCGCCGACGGTTTCGAGGTGACGCTGGACTGCCCCAACAACCGCTACATCAACGACGAAGAAATCTGCCTGGCGCTGGCCTCGATGTGGGCGCAGCTGAAGATCAAGGTCAAGGTGAATGCGCAGCCGCGGGTGCTGATGTTCCCCAAGCTGGAGAAGCTCGACACCAGCCTGTACCTCTACGGCTGGGGCGGCACCATCACCGATGCGGAAACCCTGATCACGCCGGTGCTTCGCAACCGCGGCGACAAGGCGGTGGGCAACTACAACTTTGGCAATTGGCGGGATGACAAGTTCGATGCGCTGGCCGCAGCGTCCAGCGTCGAGGCCGATCCCGCGAAGCGTCAGGCGTTGATCAAGGAGGCGCTGGCCGAATTCAAGGCGCAGGTCCACCTGATCCCGCTGCATCGCCAGATGATCCCGTGGGCCACCCGCCAGAACGTGACGGTGCAGCATCGCCCGGACAACTGGTTTGAGCTGCGCTGGGCCACGGTCAAGTAAGCGAATCGGGGCCGTCGCCGGCCCCGAATTCGCGCTACGCCGCAGTGAACCGCCGCAATGACCCGCAATCAGCCGCGACAGCGCCAGAGGCCGACGAAGCCTGCAGCGGACGCCGTGGCGCCCCGACGAGCGCCACCGCCGCCACGCCGGATCAGGAGCCGGCCAGCTTCATCTGCGGCAGCAACAGCGATCCGATGGTCTTGCCGCCCAAGGTGTAGGCATCTGAGCCGATGCCGACGATCTGCTGGAACATGTCCTTCAGGTTGCCGGCGATCGTCACTTCATTGACCGGGAAGGCGATTTCGCCGTTCTCGACCCAGTAGCCGCTCGCGCCGCGCGAATAGTCACCGGTGACGTAATTGACGCCCTGCCCCATCAGCTCGGTCACGAACAGACCGGTGCCCAGACGGCGCAACATGGTGGGCAGATCGTCGCCCGGCGCGGTGGCGCGGCTGCGCATCACCAGGTTGTGCGAGCCGCCGGCATGGCCGGTGGTGCGCAGGCCCAGCTTGCGGGCGGAATAGGTGCTCAGGAAATAGCCCTTGAGCACGCCCGCATCCACAACGGTGCGCGGACGGGTGATCACGCCTTCATCATCGAAGGGCGCGCTGGCCTTGCCCTTGAGCACATGCGGGTCCTCCACCACTTCGATGTGGGGCGCGAAGATCTGCTGATCCAGGCTGTCGAGTAGGAAGGTGGCGCGCCGATACAGCGCACCGCCGCTGACGGCCTGCACCAGCGCACCCAGCAAGCCGACGGCCACCGGCGATTCGAACAGCACCGGCACCGTGGCCGTCTTGACCTTGCGGCCCTTCAGCCGCGCCAGCGCGCGCTCGGCCGCATATCGGCCGACGGATTCGGCGCTGGCCAGGTCGGCGGCGTCGCGCATCGAGCTGTACCAGGCATCGCGTTCCATGCCGGCGCCACGACCGGCGATCGGCGCGACCGAAATCGAATGCCGTGAGCTGGCATAACCGCCCCGGAAACCGCGCGAATTGCCCGTGAAGAAATGAGACTGCTGCGCCGACACCGCCGCACCTTCGGAATTGGTGATGCGCGGATCGGTCTGCAGCGCCGCGTCCTCGCAGCGCAGCGCCAGCTCGGCGGCCTGCTCGGCGGTGATCGCCCATGGGTGGAACAGGTCCAGCGCCGGCCGGGCGGCTTCATCGAGCGACAGATCCTGCTCATCGGGCAGACCGGCGAATTCATCTTCGGCGGTGAAGCGGGCGATGTCGTAGGCGGCGCGCACCGTGTCCTTCAGCGCCTTGGGCGAGAAGTCGGAGGTGCTGGCATTGCCGCGGCGCTGGCCCAGGTAGACCGAGATGCCCAGCGACTTGTCGCGGTTGCGCTCGACGTTCTCCAGGTCACCGCGGCGCACCGACACCGACATGCCGCTGCCTTCGGACACCTCCGCGCCGGCGTCCGACGCGCCGAGTTGTTTGGCTTCCGCCAGCACATCCTCGATCAACTGTCGGAACTGGTCCTGGCTATAGGCGAATCCTTGCTCGGCTTGGCTCATGAATACGGTCTCTGGTGATGGGTCGGGCGACGGGTCCGGCGCGGTGCGAAAACCGCTGGCGCGGACAGGGTCGCGGTCGAGGACGACAGGGTGGCGACTATCATACGGGCGCTATGCCCCCACCCTCTCGGTCGGGGCTTCTGACCTTTCCCCCATGCAAGATTACGAAGATCCCGACGACGAACGCCCCAGCAAGAGCCAGCTCAAGCGCGACATGGCCGCGCTGCAGGCCCTGGGCGTCGATCTGCTCGCCCTGCCGGAAAAGCGCATCGCCGCGCTCAACCTGCCCGAAAAGCTCAACGATGCGCTGCGGGATGCCCGCCGCAGCACCGCGCATGAAGGCAAGCGCCGCCTGCTGCAGCTGATCGGCAAGCTGATGCGGCATGTCGATCCGGAACCCATCCGCGAGGCGGTGGCCGAATTCAAGCTCGGCCGCGCCCAGGATTCGCTGGAGCTGCATCAGGCCGAGCGCTGGCGCGAACGGCTGGTCAGCGAGGATCCCGCGCTGCAGGCCTTCATCGACAGCTTCGATGAGGTCGATGTCCAGCAACTGCGCAGCCTCATCCGCGCCGCCCGCAAGGACCGCGCCCAGGAACCCGAGCAGCGCAACGGCCGCGCCTGGCGCGAGCTGTTCCAGTTCATCAAAGCGCATGTGCTGGCCGCCAAGGGATCGACCGACGACGGCGATGCGACGGACGACGAGAAAGATGGCGACAGCGACGACGTCTCGACCGAGCGCGACGATGACTGATCGACCCGACCCGTCCGCACCGCCGACGGAGCCCGGACCGATCGAACCGGTGCGCATCGGCATCGTCTCGATCAGCGATCGGGCGTCGACCGGCGTGTATGAAGACCAGGGCCTGCCCGCGTTGAAGGACTGGCTGAGCGCCGCGCTGTTCAATCCGATCCACTTCGAGCCGCGGCTCATTCCGGACGAACGCGACCAGATCGCCCGCACCCTGCGCGAGCTGGTCGACGACGCGGCCTGCGACCTGGTGTTGACCACCGGCGGCACCGGCCCGTCGCCGCGGGATGTGACGCCCGAAGCGACGCTGGATGTGGCGGATCGCGAGATGCCCGGATTCGGCGAGCAGATGCGCCAGATTTCGCTGCATTTCGTGCCGACCGCCATCCTGTCGCGGCAGGTGGCGGTGATCCGCGGCCGTGCGCTGATCATCAATCTGCCCGGCCAGCCGAAGGCGATCGCGGAAACGCTGTCGGGCCATGCGGCCGCCTCCGGCATCTTCGCGGCGGTGCCGTATTGCATCGACCTGATCGGCGGCCCCTACCTGGAAACCCGGGACGAGGTCTGCGCTGCCTTCCGACCCAAAACCGCCCGTCGGCCCGCGCGCCAGGGCTGAGCTCACTGGGGCGCCGTCGCCTCGACGCGCGCCCCCTTTCACGACTGAACCGACTTATTTCTCGCTCATGAAAATCACCAAAGACACCATCGCGACCGTCGAACTGAAGGTCTCGGACAAGCTGGGCCGCGTCATCGAAAAGACCGACGAGCCGATGGCGCTGCTGATCGGCGGCTATGGCAACACGCTGCCGGTGGTCGAATCGGCGCTGGAAGGCCAGGAAAAGGGCTTCCAGACCGTGCTGGAACTGACGCCGGCCACCGGCTTCGGCGAGCGCGATGAGGAACTGATGATCACCATCGCCAAGAAGGACTTCCCGCCCGGCGTGAAGGTCGGCGGCCAACTGGAAGTCCGCACCGAAGGCGGCGAATTCAAGGTCTTCACCGTGGCCAAGATCAAGGGCGATCAAGTCATCCTGGACGGCAACCATCCGCTCGCCGGCCAGCATTTGAAGATCAGCATCAAGGTCAAGGACGTGCGCGCGGCCTCGCAGGAAGAGATCGACCACGGCCACGCGCACGGTGCACACGGTCACCATCATTGATTGGCTGATCCGCTGATCGGCTGATCGGCGGCGGCTCGGGCTGGGTGATCGATGAGCGCGTGCGGCTGTCGCCGCGCGCCGCGACTGAGCCGACCTGAACCGACCTGACCCCAAAGACAAGGGCGACCGACGTGTCATCACGTCGGTCGCCCTTTTTGTCTCTCTCCATTTGTCGACCCGCTTCCGAGCCGATTCAGCGGTCGTGCGTGAGGCGCGCTACTTCACCAATCGGCTCAGCTCGGCCGCGTCGAACTGCTCTTTCTGCTGCGCGCCGGCCGGCACGCAGTCACGGCGCTCCGCCTCGGACAACTGCGCGATGGCCTGCCACAACAAGGCGATCTGGTGATCGTGGCCGGCGGTGTGGTCGATCAAACCCTTCATCGCCTGCGACACCGGATCGTCGCCCTGGGTGACGCCGTAAGCGGAGAACCCCATGCGGGCAGCGGCCGCCTCGCGCTGGGCATCGCCCTTGGCTTCGATGATCCGGGCCGGATTGCCTACGGCGGTCGCGCCCGCCGGCACCGGCTTGGTCACCACCGCGCCGGAACCGACGCGCGCGCCCTCTCCTACAGTGAAGCCGCCGAGGATGCAGGCATTCGCGCCCACGATCACACCGCGCTCCAGCGTCGGATGGCGCTTGGCGCCCTTGACCAGCGAGGTGCCGCCCAGCGTCACGCCCTGGTAGATGGTGCATTCATCGCCGATCTCGGTCATCTCGCCGATGACGATGCCCATGCCGTGGTCGATGAACACCCGTCGGCCGATGGTGGCGCCGGGATGGATTTCGATGCCGGTCAGGAAGCGCCCGAGGTGCGACGTGAATCGCCCCAGCCAACGGAAGCCGCGCGTCCAGAACCAGCGCGCACAGCGGTGCATCACCAACGCATGCAGACCCGGATAACAGGTCAGGACCTCCCAGGCCGAGCGGGCGGCGGGGTCGCGTTCGAGGATGCAGGCGATGTCTTCGCGAAGACGCTGGAACATGAGGGACGCAGCGGAAGGCTGTCCAGGATGAGAATGAAAGAAGGGCGCGCGGCCGAAGACCGCTCGCCGCGCCGACGATCCACCGGGAGGGTCGAATCATCGGGGGGCGGTCAGTTTAGCGGGGCCGTGCCGCCCTGATCGGCGCAGGTCTTCTGGTGATCGCAGGCCGGATCGCGCCGCCTCGTCCGTGGCTCAGAGGATCCCGTCAGACACCGGGAATCGGCCCGGCAGCCGGCGATCAGGTCCGGTCCGGCGTTCCCGTGCGCGAGGCCGGCTCGGTCTTCTCGATGGCCCGTGCGATGCCGCGCAGGATGTGAATCTCTTCCTGCGTCAGACCGGCGCGATTGAACAGCTGATTCAGGCGCGGCATGAGCTTCTTGGGCGAGGCCGGATCCAGATAGCCCAGGTGCACCAGGCTGCGCTCCAGATGCTGCAACAAGCCCTGGACCGCGCTCGCATCCGCCCATTGCGGATCGGCGGTGCGGGCCTGGACCTCGAACCCGCCGAGCGCCTGGCGCCAGTCATAGGCCAGCAACTGCACCGCTTGCGCCAGGTTCAGCGAGCCGTAGTCGGGATGGGTGGGAATCGACAGCACCGCATGGGCGCGGTAGACGTCCTCATTGCTCATGCCGTAGCGCTCGGAACCGAACACCAGCGCGACGCGCGGCGTGAAGCCGTCGCCGCCGTGGATGCGGCCGGCGGCGAGCTCGGCGAACAGGTCTCGCGGAGCGCGGGTGGGCGGACCGAAATCGCGTGGCGTCATCGCGGTGGCGCAGACGAACTGGCAGCCGTCGAGCGCCTCTTCCAGCCGGTCGACGATGCGGGCCCGCGCCAGGATGTCGGCCGCGCCGCTGGCCATGGCGACGGTCTCTTCCTGGCTCAGCACATCCGGGAATCGTGGCCGCACCAGCACCAGATCGCGAAAGCCCATCACCTTCATCGCGCGGGCGGTCGAACCGACATTGCCGGGGTGGCTGGTCTCGATCAGCACGAAACGTGTCGGATCCAACACCGCTGCGGGGGCGCCGGTGTCGGCGGAGGATGAGGGCATAGGGGAAACCACGACTCTGTGCCAAAATCGCGCATTATCCGCGCCGTCACCAGCCCGCTTGGGCGCTTTGGCTGTCGGCGCGATGCTCTTTGTCTTCGCCAGTCCATCTCCAGCACAGGAATCGTCCCGCATGACGCAAGTTGCCCTTCATCCCATGCTCAACGTCGCCATCAAGGCGGCTCGAACCGCCGGCGCCATCATCAATCGCGCGTCGATGGATCTGGACATCCTGAAGATCAACACCAAGTCGCCCAATGACTTCGTGACCGAGGTGGACCAAGCCGCTGAAGCGGCCATCATCGAAACCCTGCTGCAGGCCTATCCCGACCACGGCATCCTCGCCGAAGAGTCCGGCCGCGAGCACGGCGCGCGTCACTCCGAATACCAGTGGATCATCGACCCGCTCGATGGCACCACCAACTTCATCCATGGCCTGCCCATGTACTGCGTGTCGATCGCGCTGGCCCACCGCAATGTGGTGCAGCAAGCGGTCGTGTATGACCCGACCCGCAACGACCTCTTCTACGCGACCAAGGGCCGCGGCGCCTACCTGAACGACAAGCGCCTGCGCGTGTCCAAGCGCACCCGCATGAGCGATGCGCTGATCGGCACCGGCTTCCCGTTCCGCCGTGGCGACAACTTCAAGCGCTACATGAAGATGTTCGAAGAGGTCATGACCCAGTGCGCCGGCCTGCGCCGCCCGGGCGCTGCTGCGCTGGACCTCTGCTATGTGGCCGCCGGCTACTACGACGCCTTCTTCGAGACCGGCCTGAACCCATGGGATGTGGCCGCGGGCTCGCTGATCATCACCGAGGCCGGTGGCCTGGTGGGCAACTTCACCGGCGAATCGGACTTCCTGTTCCAGCGCGAAATCGTCGCCGGCAGCCCCAAGATCTACGGCCAGCTGGTGCAGACGCTCAGCCCCTACACCCGCGTGATCAAGGCCGAAGACCTGGAAGCCGATGCCCAGGCCGATGGCTCCGCCGCCGCCGCGCCCAAGGCCAAGTCGCCGACCGCGGCCGACGTGGTGGCCGACGCCCAAAAGAAGCGCGGCCCGGTGCGCATCAAGAAGGCGGAAGACAGCGAAGGCTGATCGCCCACGCTGGCCGCCTGGCTGGCCGCTTCGACCGCCCGCCACCATGGCGCGCGAGCCGATCGGCGCCAGGTGGTGCCAGGTCATGTGTGTGACCCTGCGCCGACCCTGCACCGACCCGGCACCGCCGATACAGCCCCGCCCCGAGCGGGGCTTTTTCATGGCCGATCCCCCTTCGCGGGGGGCGACGCCATCGTCAGTGGGCCCTCTGAAGGGGGCGCTGGATGTCCATGAGCCGGTGGCCGCTGCCCTACACTGTGAGCTCACAGACCCCCAAGCCCTCGGTCCGAGGGCTTTGTTCATTTCCAGACGCCCGATGAGCAGTCCCGCGCCCGACGATTTCAGCCAGCACACGCCGATGATGCAGCAGTACCTGCGCATCAAGTCGGAGTATCCGGAGACCCTGGTCTTCTACCGGATGGGCGACTTCTACGAAGTGTTCTACGACGACGCCCGCAAGGCCAATCAATTGCTGGACGTCACCCTCACCACGCGCGGCCAGAGCGGCGGCGCACCGGTGGTGATGGCGGGCGTGCCGGTGCATGCGCTGGAGTCCTACCTCGGCAAGCTGATCAAGCTCGGCGAAGCCGTCGCGATTGCCGAGCAGATCGGCGAAGTGGGTGCCGCCAAGGGACCGGTGGAGCGCAAGGTGGTCCGGGTGGTCACGCCCGGGACGGTGACCGATTCGGAACTGCTGGCCGACAAACAAGATGCCATCCTGCTGTCGGTGAGCACGCAGGGCAAGACCGTGGGACTGGCCTGGTTCTCGCTCACCCAAGGTCAACTGGGTCTGGCGCAATGCGCGGAGCGCGAGCTGGGCTCATGGCTGGCACGCCTGTCGCCCGCCGAAGTGCTGGTCGACCGCGAGCGCCATCCCGCCGCGGTGCTGGCCGCACGACTGCCCATCACCAACCGACCGGGCTGGCAGTTCGATACCGCGCTCGGACTGCGCAAGCTGTGCGAGCAGCTCGGCGTCGCGAGCCTGCAGGGCTTCAATGCGCAGGACCTGCCCGCCGCCCAGGCCGCCGCCGCGGCCTTGCTCTCGTTCGCCGAACACACCCAGGGCCGGGCGCTGTCCCATGTGAAGAGCCTGCAGGTGCAGCGCGCCAGCGACCTGCTCGATCTGCCGCCCGCCACCCAGCGCAACCTGGAACTCACCCAGACCCTGCGGGGCGAAACCTCGCCGACCTTGCTGTCGCTGCTGGACAGCTGCCGCACCGGCATGGGCAGCCGCGCGCTGCGCCAGGCGCTGCTGAATCCGCCGCGCGACCGGGCCATCGCCCGGGCTCGCCAGGAAGCCATCGCGGAACTGCTGGCCACCGGCTTCGATCCGCTGCGGGAAGCGCTGCGTCAGGTGTCCGACGTGGAACGGATCGGCGCCCGCATCGCGCTGCGGCAGGTGCGACCGCGCGAGCTGGCCGGCCTGCGCGCCACGCTGCTGATCCTGCCCGAACTGGCGCAGACCGTGCCGGCCGGTTCGGCGCTGCTGGATGAGCTGTCGGCGGGCTTGAGCGCCTCGCCGCATCTGGCCGAATTGCTATGCCGCGCGATTGCCGAGGAGCCCGCCGCCCTGCTGCGCGAAGGCAATGTGATCGCCACCGGATTCGATGAGCAGCTCGACGAGCTGCGCAGCATCCAGACCAACTGCGATGACTTCCTGCTGGATCTGGAAACCCGCGAGCGCGCCCGCACCGGCATCACCAACCTGCGCGTCCAGTACAACAAGGTGCATGGCTTCTACATCGAAGTCACCACCAGCGGTCTGGACAAGGTGCCGCTGGACTATCAGCGCCGTCAGACCCTGAAAAACGCCGAGCGCTTCATCACGCCCGAGCTCAAGACCTTCGAGGACAAGGCGCTGTCCGCGCAGGAGCGCGCCATGGCGCGCGAGAAGGCCTTGTATGAGCTGGTCATCGATCAGCTCAGCGAAGAGCTGCCCGCGCTCGGCCGGCTGGCCCGCTCGCTGGCGATGCTGGACCTGCTGGCCGCGCTGAGCGAACGCGCCGCCACCCTGAACTGGTGCCGGCCGGAATTCGTCAGCCATCCCTGCATCGACATCCAGGGCGGTCGCCATCCGGTGGTGGAAGCGCGGCTGCGGGAAACCGGCAGTGGTGAATTCATGGCCAACGACTGCCGGCTGGATGCCCGCACCAAGCTGCTCGTGATCACCGGCCCGAACATGGGCGGCAAGAGCACCTTCATGCGGCAGGTCGCGCTGATTGCGCTGCTGGCAGCCATCGGCGCCTATGTGCCGGCCACGGCCTGCCGGCTCGGCCCGATCGACGCGATCCACACCCGCATCGGCGCGGCGGACGACCTGGCGAATGCGCAGTCCACCTTCATGCTGGAGATGACCGAAGCCGCCGCCATCCTGCACAGCGCCACCGAGCAATCGCTGGTGCTGATGGATGAGATCGGCCGCGGCACCTCGACCTTCGACGGCCTGGCCCTGGCGGGCGCGATCGCCACCCATCTGCATGACAAATGCCGCGCGTTCACGCTGTTCGCCACCCATTATTTCGAGCTGACCGAGTTCCCGGCCAAGCACACGCAAGCGATCAACATGCATGTGTCGGCGGTCGAAAGCGGCGAGGACATCGTCTTCCTGCATGAGATCCAGCCCGGCCCCGCCAGCCGCAGCTATGGCGTGCAGGTGGCTCGAC
The DNA here is from genome assembly GCA_913776825.1 of Burkholderiaceae bacterium. GTDB lineage: Bacteria > Pseudomonadota > Gammaproteobacteria > Burkholderiales > Burkholderiaceae_C > Roseateles. Next base: position 109,458 of record CAJYPV010000018.1, on the reverse strand, counting down.
TGGCCGGCATGCCGGCGCCGGTGGTGCGACAGGCGCGAGCGGCCCTCGAAGCGCTGGAAGCACGCGCCACCGAAGACGACAGCCAGATCGACCTGTTCGCCGCGCCGCCCGAGCCACTGGTCAGCGCCGAGCGCGCGGAGCCGTCGCCGCTGCTGGAGGCGCTGCGCGACCTGGACCCGGATGCGCTCAGCCCGCGCGAAGCCCTGGCCGCGCTGTATCAGTTGAAAACCCTGGCGGCCGGGCGGCCCTGAGGCGCACCGCGCTCATCGGTCCCCGCCGCTCATCGCCACGCCCACGACGCCCCACCCATGAGCCCTGCGACCGCTGCGATGTCCCCTTCCCCGCTGGCCGAGGCGCCGAAGACCCTGGTCTTCTCGCATGCGAACGGTTTTCCGTCCGGCTGCTATCGGGTGTTGTTCGAGATCTGGGAAGCGGCCGGCTGGCAGGTGCATGCGCTGCCGCGCATCGGTCACGATCCGCGCTATCCGGTCACCAGCAACTGGCCGCATCTGCGCGACGAGCTGCTCGCCTTCATCCAGGACGAGGTGCGACCGACCGGTCCGGTGATGCTGGTGGGCCATTCGCTCGGCGGGCTGTTGTCGCTGCTGGCGGCCTGCCGCAAGCCGGCGATGGCGCAGGGCCTGGTGATGCTGGACTCCCCGGTGGTGGATGGCTGGCGGTCCCACAGCCTGCGCATGGTCAAGGCGGCAGGACTGATCCATCGGGTGTCGCCGGGCAAGATCTCGCGCCTGCGCCGGCATGAATGGCCAACGCGGGACGAGGTCCACACCCATTTCGCCGCGAAGGGCAAGTTCGCCCGCTGGGACCCGCGCGTGCTGCGCGACTATGTCGCCAGCGGCTTCGATGAGCTGGCGGATGGCCGTGTCCGGCTGGGTTTCGAGCGCGACATCGAAACCCGCATCTACAACACCCTGCCGCACAACCTGCCCCGCATCCTGAAGCGGCATGCGCCGAAGTGCCCGGTCGCGTTCATCGCCGGCACCCAGTCGGAAGAACTGCGCCAGGCCGGCGCCGGCGCTTCCAAGGCGCTGGCCAAGGAGCACTTCCGCTGGATGGAGGGCACCCACCTCTACCCGTTCGAGCGGCCGGATGACACGGCCGCGCTGGTGCTGGAGCTGATGACGGCCATGCGCCACGAGGCGCCGGCCGCCTGAGGCCTCAGGGTTCCTGACGGATGGCGCGGGTCAGCGCGGTCGGCTGCACCGGCGTCCGGCCCTGCGCCTGGAAGTAGGCTTCCAGGGCCTCGACATCCACCGGGCCGGTCTGCAGCAGACGGCCCTTGCCCAGCGTCGCGAAACCATCGCCACCGGCTTGCAGGAATGAGTTGATGGTCACGCGCACGGTCTGCTCCGCCGTGATCGGCCGGCCGTTGAGCATCAGGCTCTCCGGCAGCACGCGCTGACCTTCCGGACGGCGGGCGTCCCAGCGATAGCTGAAACCCTGCGACACCTGCAGCGGCAGGAAGCGGCTGCCCTGGCTTTGCCACTGCTCTTCCAGAGCCTGACGCAGTTGCGCGCCGGTGTACTCCATCACCATCAGCGCATTGGAGAACGGCAGGGCCGCGAACAGATCGCCGAAGGTGACCCGGCCATCCGGCCGACGCAGCAATCCGGTGCGGATGCCGCCGATGTTGGTCAGCGCGATCTGAGCGCCGCCCGCCTCCGGCGCGGCCGTGGCGGCCAGCATCGAATCAGCCACCAGCTGGCCCACGGTGCTGCCGCCGCCGGCGTTGCGATCCGCTTCGTCCTTGCCCACCGACTGCGCCAGGTAGCCGACCGGTCGCTCGATGAGGGGATTGGCCAGCGCCTGATAGGACGCGATCAAGGCCGTCTGCGCCGGATCCTTCGCGGTCTCGGGGCGCACGACCAGGTTGTCTGCGCGCGCTTCCAGCAGGCGGCCGGTCTGGCGATCCAGGCTCAGATCGATCTCGCTGACCAGCGTGCCGTACTTGTCGCCGCTGGTGACCAGTCGACCGTCGATGCGGCAGTTGTAGGCGCGGTGGGTGTGGCCCGACACGACGAGGCCGACGCTGGGGTCGAGCTTCTTGACGATGTCCACGATCGGGCCGGAGATGCCGGGGCACTCGTTGTAGCTGCCGGTCGGCTGCCCGCCTTCATGGATCATCACCACCACGGTATTCACGCCCTGGCGCTGCAACTCGGGGACGAGGCGATTGACGGTTTCGGCCTCATCGTCGAAGCGCAATCCGATGACGCCGCGCGGGCTCACCAGATTCGGCGTGTCCTTCAAGGTCAGACCGATGAACCCGACCGGCACGCCCTCGAAGGTCTTGATCCGATACGCCGGCAGCACGGTGCGGCCGGTGGCGGTGTCCACGGTGCTGGCCGCCAGGTATTGGTAGCGCGCGCCGGTGAACGGCGTCGGCCCTTTGCAGCCGTCCTTGGGATGACAGCCACCGCGCTGCTTGCGCAGCAATTCCTCGAGCCCCTGGTCGAATTCATGGTTGCCGACCGCCGACAGGTCCAGCCCCATCAGGCTCAAGGATTCGATCGTCGGCTCATCATGGAACAGCGCCGACAGCAGCGGGCTGGCACCGACCAGGTCACCCGCCGCGACGAAAACGTGGTTCGGGTTCTTCGCCTTCAGGCCTCGCACCACGGTCGCCATGCGCTCGGCGCCACCGGCTTCCAGCGTCACCAGTTGACCGGATTGCGGATCGCGCAGCTTGATGCCCCCGGCGGGCGGCAGCAGATTGCCGTGGAAGTCATTGATCGCCAGCACCTTCACCGACACCGGTGAGGCGGCGCCGCCCGCCCGCGATGGCGAGGTGGCGGCGACCGTGGCGTTGGCCGCAGCGGCCGAGGAGGCCGACGTCGACGGCGCAGTGACGCTGCCGCACGCCGCCAACAGGGCGCTGCTCAGCAGCAGGAAAAGGGGACGGGAAACCAGTCGACTCATCAGGGCGCTCCGGACCTACAAACGTTTGCTATGGCGAGCGCGGATTGTGCCTGCGCGCGTGTTTCAAGCGCGTTGCTGACGGCTCGCGTGTTCGCAGTCCGGGTCGTCGCAATGCTCACAGCGCCAGTCGCCGCCGAGGTCCTCGGCGCGACGCAGCAGGCGCCCGAACAGGCCGTCCTCGCGCCCGAGATGCGGCCGGAGGACCGGCCCGAGCGCATTCAGCGCCTGCGCCAGCCGGTCGCTCCCCTGCCCGGTCACCAGGCTGTAGCCCAGCCCGGCACGTCGCAGCGCACGGCGAATCGCCTGATCGACCGGCGCCTGCACATGCGGCCCGTCGCGGAGCCCATCGGCCACCCAGGGCAGGTCGAGCGCCATCAGCAGGTGCGCCTGCATGCCGGCTTGGACCTGCAGCGCGAAGGGATAGAGGCTGTCATCCTGGAACAGCAGCTCGCTGTAGACGGCGGTCATCAGCGGGGTCGTGTCGTGCAGCACCAGGTCGTGCGACGCGGCCGCCAGCTCGCCGCGCCGATGTTGCTCCTGCGCGATCGCCAGCTGCTCATCGGCGCGCGGCGTGCGGCCTTCGCGCTCGCACCATTCGCGCAGGTATTCCGGCACCAGCGCGCAGCGCAGCCGCGTCTGCGCCCGCAGGTGCTGCAGCAGCGCCTCGCCGAGGGCGCTCTTGCCGGTGCTTTCAGCCCCGAGCAGGGCAATGTGGATCGTCATGGGACTCGACGGCGGTCGGATCGGAGGGAGGCCATCGCAGGCGGATCGATCGACGATCGATCAGGCCGCCGCCGGCGCCGCGCCCAGTTGGCGCTGCCAGGCGCGCCAGCCCGCAACCGACATCGGCACGAACACCGCATAGAGCACGACCGTCAGCCAGTAGCCCTTCAGCGCGAACAGCCCGATGCTGACCAGATTGACCAGCACCCAGACCGGCCAGTTCTCCTGGTATTTGCGGCCCAGCAGCCATTGGCCGGTGATGCTCGCCACCGTGGGCAGCGCATCCCAATACGGGAGCGGGGAATCGGTGCGGTGCTGCAGGAACAGGCCCAGCAAGGGCCAGGCCGCCAAGGTCACCAGCAGCGCCGCCCACCGGCCACGCGGGCCGAGCGTGCGCACATGCAGCACCTCGCCCTCGGCGGTGCGGCCACGCAGCCATTGCCACCAGCCCCACAGCGCCAGGCCGGCGAACAGCAGTTGCAGACTGGCTTCGCCATAGAGCTTGCCGCTCCAGAACAGCAGGAAGTACAGCAGCGAGCTGGTCAGCGCCAGCGGCCAGGCCATCACCTGCACCCGCATGTTGCAGACGACCATCCAGATCGCCAGCACGAAGGCCACCAGTTCCAGCCAACTGATCGGACTGCCGAGCGCGGTGAAGGCCGGCGCCAGCAACAGCGACATCAGCGACATCAAGGACGGCAGCAGCGGCAGAGCATCCATGGATCAATCGAGCGGTGGGGGTGAGCACAGCCGCTCACGGCATTCGATGCGGATGGCGGTACGCCGATGAGGTCGCCCTGGCGGACCGCCGCGGGGATCAGCGACGCAGCGGAACGAAGACTTCGTCCGGCTTCACCATGCCCAGTTCGAGACGGGCTTTTTCTTCCACCATCTCCAGGCCTTCACGCAGGTCCAGCAGTTCTGCCTGAAGCTGGGCATTGCGGGCCCGCGCTTTCTCGTTGGCGTCCAACTGATCGCGCAGCTCGGCGCGCAACTGAACGCCGCGAGCCAGACCGCCCTTGCCGAACCAGAGCTGAGCCTGGATGGCGACAAGGAAGGCGGTGAGGACGATGGCCAGGGCTTTCACGGCGAGAAGTGTAGCCGCAGCACCGTGACAGGCACTGCGGCCGTCCTACCGCATTCAGGTGGGTCGTGGCGGCTGTCACGGTGCGTGAACGAGGTCACGAACGTCGACCTCGTCCGGCGCACCGTGCGCGCCCGGTTCAGCGCAGGTTGTAGAACGCCGAGCGGCCCGGATAGACCGCCACGTCGCCCAGATCTTCCTCGATGCGCAGCAGCTGGTTGTACTTGGCCATGCGGTCCGAGCGCGACAGCGAGCCCGTCTTGATCTGACCGGCATTCAGACCCACCGCGATGTCCGAGATGGTGGAGTCTTCGGTCTCGCCCGAGCGGTGCGAGATCACGGCGGTGTAGCCGGCCCGCTTGGCCATCTCGATGGCGGCGAAGGTCTCGGTCAGGGTGCCGATCTGGTTGATCTTGATCAGGATCGAGTTGGCGATGCCCTTGTCGATGCCTTCCTTCAGGATCTTGGTGTTGGTGACGAACAGGTCGTCGCCCACCAGCTGGACCTTGTCGCCGAGCTTCTCGGTGATGTGCTTCCAGCCGTCCCAGTCGCCTTCGGCCATGCCGTCCTCGATCGAGATGATCGGGTACTTGTCGACCCAGGTGGCCAGCATGTCTGTCCACTGTTCGGCGCTCAGCTGGATGCCGCCTTCGCCTTCCAGCACGTACTTGCCGTCCTTGTAGAACTCGCTCGCGGCGCAGTCCAGGCCCAGGGCGATCTGCTCGCCGGCGGTGTAGCCGGCCTTGTCGATCGCTTCCAGGATCAGCTGGATCGCGGCCTCATGGCTTTCCACGCTGGGCGCGAAACCACCTTCGTCGCCGACGGCGGTGCTGATGCCCTTGTCGTGCAGGATCTTCTTGAGCGCGTGGAAGACTTCGGCACCCCAGCGCAACGCTTCGCGGAACGACGGCGCGCCCACGGGGATGATCATCAGCTCTTGCAGGTCCAGCGTGTTGTTCGCATGAGCGCCGCCGTTGATGACGTTCATCATCGGCACCGGCAGTTGCACGCCACCCATGCCGCCGAAGTAGCGGTACAGCGGCAGGCCGGATTCTTCGGCGGCGGCACGGGCCACGGCCATGGAGACCGCCAGCATCGCGTTGGCGCCCAGGCGGCTCTTGTTTTCGGTGCCGTCCAGGTCGATCAGGGTCTTGTCCAGGAACGCCTGTTCCGAGGCATCCAGGCCGAGCACGGCTTCCGAGATCTCGGTGTTGATGTGCTCGACGGCCTTCAGCACGCCCTTGCCCAGGTAGCGCGACTTGTCGCCGTCACGCAGTTCGATCGCTTCCCGCGAGCCGGTCGACGCGCCCGACGGCACGGCCGCGCGGCCCATCACACCGGATTCCAGCAGCACGTCGCACTCGACGGTGGGATTGCCACGGCTGTCGAGGATTTCTCGGCCGACGATGTCAACAATGGCGCTCATGAAAACAGTCTCCAGAAGTGAAAAATCTTGTCGGCGCGCATGGTGCCAGCTTGTGGTTACCTGCGCTGAACAATCGAGGGGCGATGCACGGTCACCGCGGCGTGATCACACCCCGTCGACCACCACCATGCGCATGATGCCGGCGTTCTCGCGCAGCGATTTGGCATGCTGGTAGGTCTCGGAGTGATAGAAGCGCTTGGCGGCCTCACGGTCGGCGAACTTCAGCACGACCAGCCGACCGGGCGTCCACGGGCCTTCCAGCACTTCGAACTCGCCGCCGCGCACCAGCACCTCCGCGCCGTGCTCCTGCATCGCGCGGGTGCTCCACTCGCGGTAGAGCGCCATCTGGGCGGGATCGGTCACGGTCACGTCGATCAGGATGAAGGCGGGCATGGGCGGGATCTCGAGGTGGCTGACGGGAAATGAAGTCAGGTCGGCGGGCAACGCGTTCCGCTGCGGATGAGGGTCCGAGTCCAGGTCCAGGTCCAGGTCCAGGTCCGCGTTCCGCTTCGGGCCCCGGTCAGGTCGGGCTCGAAGCGCGCGGCCGGGTCACGGCAAACCGCGACCCTGCCCTGCGCTGGCGTCACGCGGTCCTGAGACCCGCGCCGGTCACGCCGCCTTGGCCGGATGGGCCTTGGCCTTGTGCTCCAGCGCCGCCTTGATGAAGGCGATGAACAGCGGATGGCCGTCCCACGGCGTGGACTTGAATTCCGGGTGGAATTGCACGCCCATGTACCAGGGATGGACCTCGCGCGGCAGCTCGACGATCTCGGTCAGCTTTTCGCGCTGGGTGATCGCGGAGATCACCAGACCGGCCTGCTGCAGCTGATCCAGGTAGTGCTCGTTCGCTTCGTAGCGATGACGATGACGCTCGGTCACCACCGGGCCGTAGATCTCATAGGCCAGCGTGCCGGGCTTGACGTCGGAGCTCTGCGCACCCAGACGCATCGTGCCGCCCAGATCGGACTTTTCGTCGCGCTTCTGGATGGTGCCGTCGGCGTCCTGCCATTCATCGATCAGGGCGATGACCTTGTGCTGCGCTTCGGGTTCGAACTCGGTGGAGTTCGCGCCGTCCAGATGCGCCTTGTGGCGGGCGTATTCGATCGTCGCGACCTGCATGCCCAGGCAGATGCCCAGATACGGCGTCTGATGTTCGCGGGCGTATTGCGCGGCCAGGATCTTGCCTTCCACGCCGCGCTTGCCGAAGCCGCCCGGCACCAGGATGGCGTCGTACTGGCTGAGTTGGCGGATGCCGTCCGCGTCCAGGGTTTCGGAATCGACGTACTCGATGTTCACCCGGGCGTGGTTGTGGATGCCGGCGTGGCGCAGCGCTTCGTTGAGCGACTTGTAGCTGTCCGACAGATCGGTGTACTTGCCGCACATCGCGATCGTCACTTCGGTCTTGGGGTTCTCGACCTCATTGACCAGCGTGTCCCAGCGCTTCAGGTCGGCGGACTTGGTGTTGAGCTGCAGCTTGGTGCAGATCAGTTGGTCCAGACCCTGCTCATGCAGCACGCGCGGCACCTTGTAGATGGTGTTCACGTCCCACATCGAGATCACGCCGTATTCCGGAACATTGGTGAACAGCGAGATCTTCTCGCGCTCGTCGTCCGGGATGCGGCGGTCGGCGCGGCACAGCAGCGCGTCCGGCTGGATGCCGATCTCGCGCAGCTTCTGCACCGTGTGCTGAGTGGGCTTGGTCTTGAGTTCCCCAGCCGCGGCGATCCACGGCACGTAGGTCAGGTGCACATAGGCCACGTTCGTCGGGCCGAGCTTCAGGCTCATCTGACGGGCGGCTTCGAGGAAAGGCAGCGATTCGATGTCGCCGACCGTGCCGCCGATTTCGACGATGGCCACATCCACCGCGTCCGGCGTGCCGTGACCGGCGCCGCGACGGATGAATTCCTGCATCTCGTTGGTGATGTGCGGGATCACCTGCACCGTCTTGCCGAGATAGTCGCCCCGACGCTCCTTCTCCAGGACCGACATGTAGATCTGGCCGGTCGTGAAGTTGTTGCTGCGCTTCATCCGGGTGGTGATGAAGCGCTCATAGTGGCCCAGGTCCAGGTCGGTTTCCGCGCCGTCGTCGGTCACGAAGACTTCGCCGTGCTGGAACGGGGACATGGTGCCCGGATCCACGTTGATGTAGGGATCCAGCTTGATGAGGGTGACCTTGAGGCCGCGGGACTCGAGCAAGGCGGCGAGAGAGGCCGATGCGATGCCCTTGCCGAGAGAGGACACGACACCGCCGGTGACGAAGACGTACTTGGTCATTGTCTTGCAGCGCCTGGGTGCTCCGAGCGGATCCCAAAAACGCCGTGGTGGTAAAGCGCGATTATATAGGTGGGCTATTGACGGACCTGGCACGCCGCCTGCCTCCCCCTCCAACAGAAGGATATCAAGGGGGTGCGCCCACCGGCCGATGCGGGACCCGTCAGGGCGCGCCGTCCGCCCCGTCGAGCTCACCGCCCCACGTGCCGTCGCCCCTGTGAAAAACACATCTCCAGACAAACTGTTCTAGACATCAATGTCTAGAACAACTATTCTGCAACCCATGTCGAAAACTGGATTGCCTCCCCCGACGGCGGGAGAACTGGATCTGCTGCGCGTGCTCTGGCGCATCGGCGCGGCCGATGCCCGTCAGGTGCATGAAGCGCTGGTGGCCGAGCGGCCGGACGCCACCTATGCCACCGTGCTGCGGCAACTGCAGGTGATGCACGGCAAAGGCTTGCTGGAGCGCGACGAAAGCCAGCGTCCGCAACGCTATGCGCCGGTGCAGACGCAGGAAAAGCTGCAGACCCGTTTGCTGAAGGAATTGATCACCAAGGCGTTCGCCGGTTCCGGCAAGGCCTTGGTGATGGCCGCGTTGAAGGGCCATGTCAGCGCCAAGGAACGGGCCGAGATCCAGGCCCTGCTCGACCGAGAGGGCCAATCCTGATGATCGACGCCAGTGGGAACAGCGCCGTCGCGGCGCTGGGCTGGGTGCTGCTGCATGCGCTGTGGCAGGTCGCGCTGATCACCGGCGCGGCGGCCATCGCGCTGCGGACCCTGCGCCGGGCCACGCCGCAGGCCCGGTATGCGGTGTGTGCCGTCGCGCTGTCGGCCTGCCTCGTCGTCCCCGTGGTGCACGGCTGGTGGCTGCTGCAACCCTCAGGTCAGTGGGCGGATGACGGCGCCCTCCTGCCGCCGCCGCTGGGCTGGATGGTCGACCACCTGCCCGTGCTGGTGCAGGCCTGGGCGAGCGGCGTCGGGCTGATGAGCCTGCGCCTGGGCCTCGGTCTGATGTGGATCGCGCGATGCCGACAACGCGCGGTCGCCGCACCGGCCGCCTGGCAAGCGCGGCTCGACGATTTGCGCCATCGCCTGGGCCTGTCACGCGCCGTGCCCTTGCGACTGCTGGACCGTCTCGACAGCCCCATCACCGTGGGCGCGTGGCGCCCGGTCGTGCTGATGCCCGCCAGCTTGCTGACCGGGCTCCCGGTGCCGCTGATCGACGCCCTGCTCGCCCATGAGCTGGCCCATGTGCGGCGCTGGGATTTCCTGGCCAACCTGCTGCAGAGCGTGGTGGAAGCGCTGCTGTTCTTCCATCCGGGTGTCTGGTGGCTGTCCAGTCGCCTGCGCCAGGAGCGCGAGCAGGTGGCCGATGCCCTCGCGGCGGAAGCGCTGGCGGGCGACCGTCACCGCGTCGCCACCGCGCTCGCCGCCCTCGCCCGCTTCCGTGCGGACGATGCCGCCTCCCGCACCGACCCTCCGTCAACCGCCGCCGACGGCGCCCGTTTCTCTCAGACGACGCTTCCCTCCACCCCGATCCGCCCCACGCCCTCAGCGGCGTTGTCGGCTCGGGGTGGCCATCTCCTGCAACGCATCGAACAACTGATGATCACCACGCCGCACCTCACCCGCTGGAAGCTCGCCTTGCCCGCCGTGCTGCTGGCCTGCGCCACCTTGCTGGTCCAGGCCGCCAACCAGGCCCGCGCGCCGGAGGATGCCCCCGATGCGCCGTCCCCGCAGCGCCAGTCCGGCGTCGTGACGGTGCTGGCGCCGCCCGTCGCCGCCGGTCCGGTCTTCCAGCAGGTGGACGGCACCCAGCTGATGAAGCTGCCGGTCAATGCGCGCCATGTGATGGTGGTGGACGACACCGGCAAGGTGCTGATGGCCAAGGACGCCGATACCGTCGTGCCGATCGCCTCGCTGACCAAGCTGATGACCGCGATGGTGGTGCTGGATGCGCGCCAGGATCCGCATCAGATGCTGACGATCGACGCCGCCGATGTGGATGTGCTCAAGCACAGCCGCTCGCGGGTGCCGGTGGGCGCGCGCATGACCCGCGCCGCCGCGCTGGAGCTGGCCCTGATGTCCTCGGAGAACCGCGCTGCGGCCGCGCTGGCCCGCGCCTATCCGGGTGGCACCGCCGCGTTCGAATCCGCCGTGCAGGCCAAGATCCAGGCGCTCGGTTTGAGCCGCACCACCTTCGTCGATCCGACCGGTCTGTCGCCCGCCAATACCTCCACCGCCACCGAAGTCGCCCGCCTGTCGATGGCCGCCGCGCGTTATCCGGACATCGTGCGCATCACCAGTGACAAAAGCAGCCGGGTGGACATCAATGGCCGTGCCCGCGAGCTGCGCAACACCAATCACCTGGTCGGCGGCAAGGGCTGGGACATCAAGCTGTCCAAGACCGGCTACACCAACGAAGCGGGCCGTTGCCTGACCATGCGGATGAAGAGCGGTCACCAGACCCTCACCGTGGTGATGCTGGATGCCGACGGCTCCGCCCACCGCCTGCGCGATGCGGCGCTGATCCGCAAATCGCTGTCGCGCCTGGGCGCGGCGTGACGGTGCAACGACGTCATCTGCTCGGCGCGGCGAGCGCCTGGGCCGCCGCCTGGCCACTGGCCAGCCCGGCCAGCCCGGCCGATCCGCTGCCCTTCGCGCCGGCCCCGCTGCCCGCGCGGCTGCGGGCCAGCGCGGACCGGGTCATCGACATCGGCGTCTGCACCCGGCCGTTTCGGCGCCAGGGGCCGCGCATCGAATCCGAGCGCCTGTTTGGCAAAACCATCGTCCACCATTACGGCCATGGCGGCAGCGGCTGGTCGCTGTCGTGGGGATCCGCCCAATGCGGGGCGCTGCCGCTGATCCAGGCCACGGGCGCGCGGCGCATCGCGGTGATCGGCGGCGGCGCCATCGGTCTGACCACGGCGCGCGTGGCCCAGCAGGCCGGCCTGAAGGTGCGGCTGTATGCCCGCGAGCGCCCGCCCGAGGTGGCGTCCACCCACGCCACCGGCATGTGGACACCGGATTCGCGGCTGTGTGAGCAGTCTGCCGCCACGCCGGCCTTCGAGCGGCGCTGGGAAGCGATGGCGCGCGCGTCCTTCCATGCCTATCAGCAGTTGCTGGGGCTGCCCGGGAATCCGATCGAATGGCGCGACGGCCATGTGCTGTCCGATCAGCCCTTCGATCAGCCCGGCGCGGGCGATCACGCCTTGCCCGGCGAGCCCGACTATCCGGACCTGATGGACCTGGTCCAGGATCTGAAGCCGCGCTCGCGCGCCCTGCGACCCGACGAGCATCCGTTTCGCGTGCCGCATGTGCGGCGCTTCACGCAGATGGTCTTCCACATCCGGCCCTATCAACGGATGCTGGTCGACGATTTCCTGCGCGATGGCGGCGAATGGATCCAGCAGACTTTCCACCATGCGCGCGAGCTCGCCGCGCTGCCGGAGCGCACCATCGTCAACTGCACCGGCTATGGCGCGAAGGCGCTGTTCAACGACCCGCTGCTGGTGCCGGTGCGCGGTCAGACCGCCCGCCTGATTCCGCAGCCGGAGGTCACCGATCTGCTGGTCTATCGCGGCCACAACCTGGTGGTGGTGCCGCGCCGTGACGGCGTGCTGGTGCAGGCGCAGGATCCGCATGATTTCGACAATCCGGATCAGACCGTCGTGCGCGCGCTGACCGACGCCGCCATCGAGCGACTCGCCGCGCTCTACGTCTGAGCGACCCTGCGGGACCGAGTGATCGGCGCCCGCAGGCCTCGGCGGCACCGCCCTTCAGGAAGGGCGGATCAACGCCTCCACACCCGCCGTTCATCCGCTCGCGTTCCCCGCCGTCAGACGCTGTAGGCCGCGTCCGACACGGCGCTCAAGCGTACGGCGCTACCGTCAGGCATCCCGGCTGCCCCAGGGCGATCCATGCCTCGCAACACTTCCAATAACAACGCTGATCACCACGTCGATCATCATTCCGATCGCCACTCGGATCGCCACTCGGATCGCCGCGTCGATCCCGGCCATCCTGGCGCTCGTGCCTCGCAGGCGTCGGCCCATGCCGCCGACTCGACCGCCGCCCTGCCCGATTCGGCGCCCGCCGCCGGCGCTCGAGCCCGCGCCCGCGCGGCGGCCCAACGCGCCTTGCAGCGCACCCGCGCCGCCTTCAAACGCAAATCCTCGCAGCCGCGTCGCCAGCCGCCTCGGCTTTCCGCCGCAGCGTGGCGACAGTTCATGCAACTGGCCAAGCCGTACTGGCAGGGCGACAAGAAGCGCGCCGCCTGGGGACTGCTGACCCTGCTGGTGGTGCTGATGCTGTGCGAGACCCAACTCGCGGTCATGCTCAACGACAAGACCGGCGAGCTGACCTCGGCGCTGGCCGCCCGCGACCACGGCCGCTTCTGGCATGCGGTGCGCGACAGCCTGCTGGTGCTGGCCTTCGCGGTGCCGGTCTACGCCTTCTACTACTACATGCGGGATGCGTTCTCCAACCATTGGCGGCGCTGGCTCACCGGCCGCTTTCTGGATGGTTATCTGGATGGCCGCAAGTACTACGACATCAGCCGGGGCAGCGATGCCAGCCAGCATGGCGACATCGACAACCCCGACCAGCGCATCAGCGAGGACCTCAACACCTTCACTGGTCGCTCCACCCACTTCCTGCTGATGATGCTGGGATCGGCCATGCAGCTGGTGGCCTTCTCCGCGGTGCTCTGGTCGCTGTCCAAACCCTTGGTCGCCTTCCTGGCGGTCTATGCCACCACCGGCACCTTCCTCGCGCTGTATGTGTTCGGCTCGCCGCTGATCAAGCTGAACTTCTGGCAGTTGCGCCGCGAAGCCGATTTCCGCTTTGGTCTGATGCGGCTGCGCGAGAACGCCGAATCCATCGCGTTCTATCGCGGCGAGGCACAGGAGCGGGCCCAGATCGAGGGCCGCTTCGAGGCCGTCTATCAGAACTACGCCAAGCTGATCCGCAAGCAGCGCTCGCTGAACCTGTTCCAGCGCGGCTTCAGCCAGCTGACCCTGGTCGTGCCCAGCGTGATCCTGGCCGACAGCGTGCTGTCCGGGAAACTGGAGGTCGGCGCTGCGGTGCAGGCCGCCGGCGCCTTCGCGGCGGTGCTGACCGCCGTCTCGCTGATCGTGGACAACTTCGAGAGCCTGAGCCGCTTCGTGGCCGGCATCGACCGGTTGCATGCGCTGTCCGAAGCGGTGCTGCCGAAGCCCGTCACCGCGCCGTCCACCCACGAGTCCGAACACGAACGTGAACGCGAACGCGAACGCGAGCAGATCGAAAGCGCGCCCGGTGAGCAATTGGCGCTGAGGGATGTCACGCTCTACACGCCGCAATTCGATCGGCTGCTGGTCGACAAGCTGAACCTGCAGCTCCAGCCCGGCGAGAGCCTGCTCATCACCGGCGTCAGCGGCTGCGGCAAGAGTTCGCTGCTGCGCGCCATCGCGGGACTGTGGCGCACCGGCAGCGGCACCATTCAGCATCCGCCGATGGAGGACGTCTTCTTCCTGCCGCAGCGGCCCTATCTGCAGCCCGGCAGCCTGCGCAGCCAGCTCATCTATCCGGACACCGAGACCTCGCTGGACGACGAGGTGCTGCGCGGCATCCTCGACGATGTCAGCCTGCCCGAGCTGGTGGACCGCGTCGGCGGACTGGATGCGGTGCAGGACTGGGAAAAGCTGCTGTCCATGGGCGAGCAGCAACGGCTGGCCTTCGCGCGGGTGCTGGTGCGCCGGCCGAAGATGGTCATCCTGGACGAAGCCACCAGCGCGCTCGACGGCCGCAACGAACATCGCCTGTATCAGCGCCTGTGCGCGGATGGGGTGACGCTGGTCAGCATCGCCCACCGGCCGGCCGTGCTGCGCCATCACACCCATGTGCTGCGGCTGCACGGCGGCGGCGAATGGTCGCTGCATCCGGCGGCAGGCTTCTCCTTCGAATCGGACGATCCGGACCATCCCGACGCGGCTGACGTCATCGCGGCCACGCCCTCGGCGGCCGCCGCCCTGCCCGCCCTCACCGGCGACACCGCGCCCGCGCTGGCGGCCGATCCGATCGGCACCTCGCGCAGCCAGGCGCCGGCCGAGACGGATCAACCGGATCGTTCGACGGGGTCCGGCGCCGATCGCCTGACGTCGGCTGGGCTTCGCCTCGGTCCCGCCACCTGATCGGAGACTTGTCCTGATGCTTGCCTTGATGCCCTTGACAACGCCCCTGTCCAGCGCGAACGCAGCGTCCGGCGGCGCCGCTTCCGCCGCCGGACGCGCGTCCACGCATTGGACCGACGAGGTGGTGGAGACGATCCAGTCGGAGTTCTCCGACATTCCCGACACTGCCCAGATCGTGCGCCTGCTGCTGCGCCTGACGCTGGCCGCGCTGCTGGGCGGCGTGCTGGGCATCGAGCGCGAACACGCCGGCAAGGCCGCCGGCGTGCGGACCCACATGCTGGTGTCGCTGGGCGCGGCGCTCTTCGTGCTGGTGCCGCAGCAGGGCGGCATGCCGATGCCGGACATGAGCCGCGTGCTGCAGGGCGTGATCGCGGGCATCGGCTTTCTCGGCGCGGGCGCGATCCTGAAGCTGAAGGACGAGGAACAGGTTCACGGTCTCACCACCGCCGCCGGCATCTGGATGACCGCCGCCATCGGCGTCGCCTGCGGCCTGGGTCGTGAAGCGACCGCCGTGGTCAGCACGCTGCTGGCGCTGGCGGTGCTGACGCTGGTGCCGCATGTCACCCATCGCCTGACCCGACGCGCGCCCGACGCCGAGGCCGAGGCCGCGCCACCGGACGGCCGGCCGAACGACGCCTCCGAGCGAATTCGGTCATCGCGCGATTGACGCTCATCCCTCGCTCGACCGGCACGACCGGCACGACCGCCACGATCGGCACGAACCGCGCTTCTGGCAAGACCTGACCCGTCGATTTGAAACTGATGGGGGAGCCACGGCACTACCGGTCTCTTTGCCGGAGAGGAGTGCCATGATCCCCTTGATGATTGGTCCAGGCGCCGCGCGCGCCGGGCGGGAGGAAGAGGCGATCGCGCTGCGGGTCGAGGCCGACCTTCGCGAGCCCCTCGATGGCGCGGCCCATCGCTGGCGCGGCGCGCACCTGCCGCCCGTCCGACACCCCCGGCAACTGCTCGAGCGACGTCTGCTTGAGCGGCCTCCGCTGGCAGCCGCGCTGTGCGCCGGCACGGCGGAGGACACCCGCAGCCTTCTCAACCTGATGAGGCAAGGCGCGCAACGCGGCGACTTGAATCGAAACGAGCTGACCGAGATCCTGAACCACTCGCCATGGGCGCGCACGCTCGCCTATGAGCAGGCGCTGCAAACCTGGGGCCTGCGCTTGTGTCCGAACGAGCGATCCTGGCAGGACGGCAATCCGATGCTCAGGGCGCCAGGGAGACGCGCGATGCGCGGGCCGGTCGCCGCGCCCCGCGCGCAACCGCCTGATCCAGCGAACGCCTCCCTCTAGGGACGCGCTGCATCACCCCTCGCGGCCGAGGTGACCGAGGTGCCCCAGATCATCGGCGCAGCAGCTCTTCGCCGACGTCACCGTCCAGCGCCTTGACCGAAGACCGCAGACTCTCGCCCGTCTCCGCCGTTCCGGCGGAGACGGATTCCACCCACCCCATCCGGTTTCAGCATGCACAGACTTCCTCCTTCCTCGCCCTCCCCCGATGCGGGCAGCTCCCGGTCTGCCGACGGCGCCGACGAGGCGCAGCCGGAGGCCTTCGAGGGCCACGCCGCGCATGACCTGCACGAGCTCCATTCGGCGCGACAACTGTTGCGCCCCCTGCGGGATGGCCGCGCACCGATGGCGGCTGCGCTGAGCCACGGCAGCGCCGCCGATGTGCGCTACTTCATGGCACTGGTCTGCCGAGGTCTGGACCAACGGTGGCTTACTCCTCGCGATGTCCTCGACATCCTGACCGGCACCCATCGCCATGGCGACGCGCCACTCCACCAGGTCAATGTCCCGAAGCTCGCCGACAAGCTGGAGGCCTTCTTCGTCGCGATCGAGCAGTTGGTGCGAGGCGGTCAGTTGCCGGATCTGAATGCGTTCGGCCTGCTCGGCCAGCGACGCGACGACGGCACGACGGCCTTGCAACGCGTGCTGCAGATCAGCCTGGATCAGAACGTGGCGGCCATCCTCGTGCGGCTGCTGAATCAACAGGTGCGACAAGAGACGATCACGCCCGATGAAGCGCGCGCCTTGCTGCTCGATCGGGAGGGTCACCGCGTGCCCGGGCTGGAGCGCTTTCTGCAGACCTGCGAACCCCTCGACGCGCATCGCCCCTTCGAACTGCGGCTGGAGGCGGTGCAACAGGGCTTGCTCACCGTCGAGGACGCCGTCTCCGATCTGCAGGCGCCGGCCGATGGGCCGCGAGGACGCCCGGCGCGTGATGTGCTGCGCCATCTCTTTCAGTCCGAGCGCGCCAGCCAGATCATCATGAACCTGATGGACTTTCTGCTCGCCTTGAATCGTCACGAGCCCTTGAGCCCGGCGCTGTTGCATCGCGTGCTGCATCGACGGCCCGATCAGGGCGGTCCCCTGGTCGGCGATCTGCGGCATGACCGCGAGGCGCTGGAAGCCTATGCGGATGGCGTGATCGGGCTCTCGAAATCGCCGGGCCTGACGGCCTCGGTCATGAGCGAGATCACCGGCATTCCCGACCTGCGTTCGATCGACCAGGTGGTGGCGGATCAACGGCGTCAGCCCGCGTGGCTGACCACCGCTGCGGTCTCGGCGCCTCAGCGCCGCCCTCCTGAGCCGCTGCCGATTCACGGCGCGCCCACCGTGCCCCCGGCGATGAGCGGCCCCGTGGCCACGCCGGACCTCGATCACCGTCGTGCCGTGATCGATGCGGACGCCGGGGCGGGTCCAGTCGACCTGGCGCCCACCACGCCGCCGACTCGCGCTCGCCAGCCGCAGTGAGCGCGACCCGGCCAGCCGCCGGCATGCACGGGGCAAGGGCGCATTCGGCCGAGTCGGCGGCAGGCGGGCGGCTCCTCGGATTTTTCGGAGGCTTCCGACGACGGCCTGGCCGCACAGCCGCGCGTCCGTGCGCGGCTTCAGCCTGGCCGTCGCTGAGCCCGTCCCGTCGGGAATCTCTGCAAAATGCCTCGCGGGAGTTTTGCAGAGCATCCCTGGGCATGAGGGTTGCCGATCGAGGATGGATCAACGACAGTCTGACGCACCACACCAGACGCGACCCACCCTGAGACCGCGGAGTGCACGATGGATTTGGACACGATTTCCTATGCCTATGTGAGCGTGGACGGCAGGTTCACCATCAAGCCGAGGCTGTCGCGGCGCTGGCGGGTCAAACGCAACGGCGAGCCTTGGGGCGATTCCTTTCCCACCGCCGAAGCCGCGGCCCAGGCCGTCGCGAGTCAGTTCGCCGCCCCCGCCGCACTGTCCGAATGGACCGAGGTGGGCGACTATCACACCGAGCTCGGTGGCCTGATTCCTTGATGCTCTGAGCCCCGGCGCCCCTGATGACCTGATCGACGGACATCCTCAGCGCGGGCCCATTCCCGCCGGCCTCAGGGCTCGCCACGGCGACGCGCCCGGTCCGACTACCGCCGCCGAAACCGCACGCCCTGCGCAGGCGCGGGAATCGGCCCATGCACCTGACCGCCGCCCACCGGATAACACCGGGCGCCGGCCGGCAAACCCGACACGGTGGTCCCGGTGAAGGCACCGAAGGCGGGCAGGATCAACTGCTGCGCGGTCTCGCAAAAACACGGCAGACGAAGCCGATCGCCGCCCGCGCCGTGCAGCCGCACCGCCGGGTGCAAATGTCCCGCCAGCCGGAAGCCGACGGCATCAGCGCGCGCCGGGCCTGCAGTGTCCTCGATCGCCGGCGAAGGCTCCCCCGATGCGCCCGGCATATGGCAGGCCGCGAACGGCCCCATCCGATGCGGCTCGTCGACCATCTCGAAGCGCAGCGCCGGCGGTGGGTCGCCGGCATGGCTGTCGTGGTTGCCTCGCACCAGCAGGCAGTGCAAGGCGGCGTGCCGGGACCGCCAGGCCATCACCGGCTCGATCACCTGCGCCTGCTGCGCCGCCGCAGCATGCAGCCAGTCGCCCAGCACCACCAGCCGCTCGGCTTGCCAGCGATCGATCAGGGTGCTGAGGCGGTCCAGGTTGTCCCGGGTCGTGCCGGACGGGACCGGCTGGCCCAGCGCGCGAAAGCTCGCGGCCTTGCCCAGATGCACATCCGCCACGAAGAGCGTGCGGGCCGCCGGCCACCACAGCGCTCGCTCCGGCAGGAGGTGCACCGGCTCGCCCGCCAGCGTCACGGCCTTCGCGCCGAAGATGGCGCCGAGGGTGCCGTCGGCGGCACCCGTCGCGGCGTCTGCCGACCTTTCCGCAGCAGCGCCTGTGGTGGCGTTCATCGGAGCGTTGGCACCGCTGCCGGCGCCGTCATCCTGGATCCAAGTCGTCATGTCGAGATCATCGCCGCGATCCGGCCTGCACCACGGCCATCACCGCTCAAGCGCGCGTGACGCGATCGCGGCGCGCCCGTCGTTCACGTCGGTCCGACCGATCGCCGCGTGCGCGACGGGCCGGCGCCTCGCCGCGAGGCTCCATCGCCAGCGAGGCATCCACCGTGTCGATCGCCCACTGCGGTGACGCGGCCTTGGCATAGACCCGTTCAGCCGGCTCATGTGCGGTGCCGACGGTGTCGCCGCCCGCGCTGCGTTCCAGCTCCGACACCATGCGCGCGATGCGCTCGCCCAGCGGCTCATTGCTCAGCTTTTCGCGGAAGCGTTCCACCATCAGCGGAAACGCGAGCGGCGTGGGCTTGCGCAGCGCATGCACCGCCAGGCGCTGCGTGGCGATGCGGCCCAGCGCTGCGGCCAGTTGCCGCACGTCGAGCTCCTGCGTCAGTAGCTCCTGCTCGGCCTGAGCCAGCAACCGGTTCTGCGGGTCGTATTGCTGGAACACCTCGAAGAACAGGCTGGCCGAGGCCTGCAACTGGCGATTGCTGCGGCGCTCGCCGGGATGGCTCTGGAAGATCAGGCCCGAGATGCGCGCGATCTCGCGAAAGCGCCGGCGCGCCAGTTCGGTCGCGTTCAGGCTGGCCAGCACCTCCTGCAGCAGCACGTCCATCGATGGCAGCGTCAGCAGCGCGGGCAGCCGCCCCGCCCAGTCGATCGGCTTGACGCTCAGCAGCTCGATGCCGTAATCGTTCAAGGCGATCGAGAAGGTGCCGGTCTCCGGTTGCGCCGCGCGCCAGGCCAGCAGCCCGGCCAATCCCAGATGCACCTGCCGGCCGGCGAACGGATAGAGGAACAGGTGCCAGCCCTCGCGGGATTTCAGCGTCTCGGCCACGAGCACATCGGGCTGCGGCACGCCGGACCACTTGCGCTGGATGTCGATCAGCGGCCGCACGCAGGCCATCTCCGGCGAGTCGTCATGGCCCGCATCGGCGCGCGCGAGTTGGCGCAGCACCGCGTCCGCGAGCGTGCTGGACAGCGGCATGCGCCCGCCGTTCCAGCGCGGCAGCGCGACGCGGCCGGCCGTGGCGCGCCGCACCAGCGCGGTCATCTGCTCGACCCGCACCAGTTCCAGCAACCGACCGCTGAACATGAACGCATCGCCCGGTCGCAGTCGGGCGATGAAGCTTTCCTCCACCGTGCCGAGCTTGCCGCCGGTCAGGTACTGCACCGACACCGCCGCATCGCTGACGATGGTGCCGATGTTGACCCGATGCCGACGGGCCAGTCGCGCATCCGGCACCCGCCAGATGCCCTGCTCGTCCGGCGTGACCCGGTGATAGTCCGGATACGCGGCCAGCGACGGCCCGCCCTGGCGCACGAAGTCCAGACACCATTGCCAGGACGCGTCCGACAGCTCGCGGTAGGCCACGGTGCCGCGCACCTCCGCCAGCAACGCCTCCGGACGAAAGCCACCGCCCAGCGCGACGGTGACCAGGTGCTGCACCATCACGTCCAAGGGCTCGCGCGGGCTGTGGCGGGCCTCGATCTGGCCGGCCTGCACCGCTTCCCGGGCAGCGGCCGCTTCCACCAGCTCCAGACTGTGGGTCGGCACCAGGGTGATGCGGGACGGTCGTCCCGGCGCATGCCCGGAGCGTCCGGCGCGCTGCACCAGCCGCGCCACGCCTTTGGCCGATCCGATCTGCAGGACCCGATCCACCGGCAGAAAGTCCACGCCCAGATCCAGGCTGGACGTGCAGACCGCCGCCTTGACCCGACCCTCCTTGAGACCGAGCTCCACCCACTCGCGCACCTCGCGGTCCAGCGACCCATGGTGCAGCGCCAGCACGCCGGCCCAGTCCGGCCGGGCTTCGAGCAAGGCCCGATACCAGCGCTCCGCCTGCGAGCGCATGTTGGTGAAGACCAGACAGCTCTGGCTTTCCTCGATCGCCGCGACCACCTGCGGCAGCATGCGCAGGCCCATGTGGCCGGCCCAGGCGAAGCGCTCCGCCGTCGCGGGCAGCAGCGTGTCGATGACCAGCGTCTTGTCGGTCTCGCCCTGCACAAGCGCGGGCGGGGGACACGAGGCGGCATCCACCGCATCGGGCGAATCGACCGCATCCGGCGCGGGTGGCGCCTTCGTCGTGTCGGCGCCAACGGTTTGGGCGGGCGTGTCGGCGCCCAGCAAGGTCTGCAGCGCTTCATCCAGGTTGCCGAGCGTGGCGGACAGGCCCCAGGTCATCAGCGCGCCGTTCGCGCCGGCATTGGCGGCGATGTGGGTCATGCGCCGCGAGCTCTTGGCCGATGAGCGCTTCGCAGCAGCGGCCGTTGGGGCGTCGAGGTCCGGTGCGTCGTCTCGCGTCGACAAGTTCGACGCCGCGGACGCTGGCAATCCGGCGCTGCCGCCGTCACCGCCCTCGCCGTCCGACGAGATCACGCGCTCCCGCCGAAACGTGCGCAAGCGGGCGAGCGCGAGCTGCGTCTGCACACCGCGCTTGTTGCCCATCAGCTCATGCCATTCGTCGACCACGACCAATTGCACCTGCCCGAGCTGGTCCCGCGCATCCGCGCGCGACAGCAGCAGCGACAGGCTTTCGGGCGTGGTCACCAGCACCGTCGGCAGTCGACGGTCCTGCGCGGCGCGCTGGGCCGAGGTGGTGTCGCCGCTGCGCAGGCCGATCGACCAATCCGGACACATCGATGCCATCGGCGCCTGCAGCGAGCGCATCGTGTCGGCCGCGAGCGCCCGCATCGGCGTGATCCACAACACCGTCAGGGCCGGCGCCACCGGCTTGCCGCCGCGCGTTCTCGCGGCCAGGCCCGGTGCGGCGCGCAACGCGGCCAGCGCGCCCAGCCACACGGCCAGGGTCTTGCCGCTGCCGGTGCTGGAATGCAGCAGGCCGCTGCGCCCGGCGGCGATCGCCTCCCACACCTGACGCTGAAACGGGAACGCGGCCCAGCCCTGCTGTTGAAGCCAGGCTTCCTCCGGTCGCAACGACGCTTTGGCCGTGGGCTTGCTCAACGCCGATCCTCCGGCGTCTCGGCGTGGTGCGCCAGATCGTCATGGTCCGTGGGCGCCAGCGCTGCGTCAGGCAAGGGCAGCGTCGCCTGCGTTGGCAGCGCGCTGGCCGTCGATGTCGATGGGGGCGCGATGGGTGACGCAGCTTTCGCTGCTGAGGACGTGGACGGCGAGGCATTCGAATCCACGCCATCCTCATTAGGTGGTGACGCAGCGCCCGCCTTGGCCTTGGGCCTGGCCTTCGGATAAGCCCGGCCGGCAGGCGCCGCAGGATCAGCGTTCTGGTCTGCCGGATTCCCAGCGCCTTCTTGCGGCAACAGGGCTTGCAGGGTCTGCAGCGTGTCGGCCTCTGCCACCGGTTTGTCGTCGCGGCGGCGCAGCATCCGCGGGAAGCGCACCGCGATGCCGCTCTTGTGCCGCGCGCTGCGCGCGATGCCTTCGAAGCCCAGCTCGAACACCAGCGTCGGCTTGACGCTGCGCACCGGACCGAAGGTTTCGAGGGTGGTCTTGCGGATGACCGCGTCCACCTGGCCGATCTCCACATCGGTCAGACCCGAATAGGCCTTGGCGAAAGGCACCAACTGCCGATCCGGATCCTCCGGCGGACCGTTCCAGACCGCGAAGGTGTAGTCGGAATAGAGACTCGCCCGACGGCCATGACCGCGCTGCGCATAGATCAGCACTGCATCGACCGACAACGGATCGATCTTCCATTTCCACCACACGCCGACGTCCTTGGTGCGACCGACGCCATAGCGCGCATCCGCCCGCTTGAGCATCATGCCCTCCACTCCCAGCGCCCTCGCCTGCTCCCGCACACGGGCCAGGTCTTGCCAGGTCGATCCGTCGATCAGCGGGCTGAGTGCCAGGCCGGGCAACGGATGCGCCGCCACGATCGCTTCCAGCCGCTCACGACGCTCGCGTTGCGGGCGGTCCCGCAGATCGACGCCCTCTTCTTCGAGCAGGTCATACACGCACAGCACCACCGGCAAATCACGCAGCAGCTTGGCCGACAAGGTCTTGCGCCCGATGCGTTGTTGCAGCTCGGCGAATGGCTGAGCGCGGCCGTCGCGCCAGACGAGGATTTCCCCATCCAGCACCGTGCCGTTTGGCAAGGCTTCGCCGAGCGTGCGCAGTTCCGGGAAGCGATCGGTTATCAGCTCTTCGCCCCGCGACCAGATCGAGGCCTGACCGCCGCGCTGCACCAGTTGCGCGCGGATGCCGTCCCATTTCCATTCGATCAGCCAGTCCTGCGGCGGACCCAGGGTGGCGTCGAACTCGGCCAGCGGCAGGTTGAACGGATGGGCCAGGAAGAACGGATACGGCTGCCCGCCGCGCGCCGCGCCATCGGCCGAATCGGCATCGGCGGGGGCGATGAGCGCGTCGTAGTCGGCCGCAGTGGGCCGCGCGCCGATGTGGGTGTAGCCCATCAGGCGCTGGGCGATGATCTTGGCGTCCACGCCGCTGACGGCGGCCAGGGCCTGCGTGACCTGCAGCTTGGACACGCCCACCCGAAATGCGCCGGTGATCAGCTTGAAGTAGACGAAGCGCTGCGACGCATCCAGCGTCGCCCATTGGCTTTGCAGCGTCAGCGCCAGCGCCTCGGGCGGCTGGCCTCGCAGCGGCAGCAGATGGTCGCGCATCCATTCCGACAGCGGCCGGTCCATGGTCGCGGTCGGCTCGGGCAGCAGCAAGGCGATCGTCTCGGCGAGATCCCCGACCGCGTCATAGCTTTCGTCGAACAGCCATTCGGGCAGACCCGCCGCCAGCCGCGCCTGTGCGCGCAGCAAGGCATTCGGCACCAGTTGACGCGGCTTGCCGCCGGCCAGGAAATACACCGCCCAGGCCGCATCATCGGATGGCGCCTGACGCAGGTAAGCCTGCAGCGCGGCCTGCTTGGCGAGGCTGCCGGTCGACGCATCCAGGTCGCGGTAGAGCGCGGCGAACGCTTTCATGCGGACTCCTGCGTCGTGCCGGTCCCGTCCGCGATGGGCGATTCGGCGGCCTCTGATGCGCGGCGTGCTGCGTCGGCCGATCGGTCGACTCCTCCAGCCGGCTCGAGCGCGGCCTTCTCGCTCGACGCGTCCGCCGGTGCGTCGCTCGTCAGCGCGTCGGCGGCGGCGCCTTCCGGGCCATCGTCCTCATCGCCGTATTCAGTCGCGAAGGCCTGAGCCCGCAGGCCTTGTTCATTGAGCCAGCGCACCATCACCGGCACGCTGCCGTGGGTGACGAAGATCCGTTCCGCACCGGTCGCGCGAATGGCGGATTGCAGGCCGGGCCAGTCGGCATGGTCGGACACCACGAAGCCGCGGTCCACGCCGCGGCGGCGGCGCGTGCCGCGCAATTGCATCCAGCCACTGGCGAAGGCATCCGCCGGATCGGCGCCGAAGCGGCGCAGCCAGGTCGAGCGTGCGGCGGACGGCGGCGCGATCACCAGCGAGCGCGACAACGCGGCCTTGTCCAGCGACGGATCGGTGGCCAGAAAGGTTCGCGGCATCCGCACGCCGGCCGCGCGATAGACCTCGTTGAGCGGCTCCACCGCGCCATGGGCGACGATCGGGCCGATCGATTCGTCGACGCCATGCAGCAGCCGCTGGGCCTTGCCCAAGGCATAGGCATACAGCACCGACGCGCGCCCGGCCTCGGCATTGCGGCGCCACCAGGCGTCGATCTCCGCAAACAGTTCGGCCTGGGACGGCCAGCGGTAGATCGGCAGGCCGAAGGTGGATTCGGTGATGAAGGTGTCGCAGCGCACCGGCTCGAACGGCGCGCAGGTGCCGTCGGCCTCCAGCTTGTAGTCGCCAGACGCCACCCACACGCGCCCCCCATGCTCCAGCCGCACCTGCGCCGAGCCGAGCACATGCCCGGCCGGATGCAGCGAGACCTTCACGCCATGGTGATTCACCACCTCGCCGTATTCGAGGGTTTGAAGCTGGATCGACTCGCCCAGGCGGCGACGCAGGATGGCCTCGCTGTCGCGATGGGCCAGGTAATGCCCGTGGCCCCAGCGCGCATGGTCGCTGTGGCCATGGGTGATGACGGCCCGATCCACCGGTCGCCACGGGTCGATGTAGAAATCCCCGGGCGGGCAGTACAAGCCTTCGGGACGAGCGATGACCAGGTCGCCGGCATCAGCCACGAACGGACGAGATCGCGCTACCGACGTGGGCGTCGGAGCCGGGTCTTGCGTGCGATCCGTCGGCAGCGCCGGGATGTTCTGAACATCGGGCATGACCTCGGCAGGCACATGCTGCGCCGTCGCCAACTCGCGCTGCACTGCAGCATCGGCGTCGCTGGTCGCGCGAACCGGCCCCGACTCGGGCGGCGATGGGAACGCCGCATTCGGCGGCGACAGGTCCACAGGCGGGTCAGGCAGGGAGGAATGATCCGGTCCGGTCATGGGATGGAATCGTAGTGGGCCGGCCACGGCCGAGCTGTAGGACGTGAACTCGTCCCGCCGTCGCGCAGGGTCCGTGTCGTCACCCGGGCCAGGGGACTTCCCATCGACACGCCCGCCCCTACACTGGCGCGAGCAGTTCAGATCCACCAGGCCCGGCGGACGCCGCCACGGTTCGAAGGGGGAGGACGAGGATGGGTCGTGTCTCAGGATGGTTGTTGGCGCATCGCCGCACCGGCTGGTTGCTCGCCCTGGGGATGGCGATGGCGCTGGGATGGGCGGCCGGCGCGCTGCAGTGCCTCGCGATTGAACGCGAATACCGCCGCACCCTGGACCAGACGGCCCTGCGCGAAGCCAGCGCGCTGCAGAACTTCACCCTCACCGGCCGCGGCATGGGCGCGGTCACGCTGGCGGGCCAGCTGAATCCGTCCCTGCGCGCGGCCGCCGAGGAAGACGATCCCGAGCGCGCCCGCCGCACCCGTCCCGCCGCGGGCACCTTGAAAGTGCTGGGGAAGAGCGTCGCGGCGCAGCAGACCTTCGTCGTCAACGCGAAGGGCATTCTGGTCAGCGCCTGGGATGAGAACGACCAGGATCCCGTCGGCCTGGATGTGAGCTTCCGCGAATACTTCCGGCAAGCCATGCAGGGCACGCCCAATGTGTATGCCGGCATCAGCCAGAGCACCGGCCGGCGCGCCTTCTGGCTGTCCGCACCGATCATCGACAACGAGCCCGGGCAGGACGGCCCGGTCATCGGCGTGGTCTCGGTCCGCTTCTTCGCGGAGGCGCTGGACCAGTTCCTGCAGATCGGCAAGCATGCCGGCGCGCTGCTGATCTCGCCCACCGGCGTGGTGCTGGCGGCGACCCGCGACGAGTGGCGGCTGGCGGTCGAAGGCCCCGCCACCGCGACGCGCCGCCGATTGATCCACGACAGCCGACAGTTCGGTCCGCTGTTCGGCGATCCGGCCAATGTCCGCCCCTTGCCGTTCGGGCTGGACTCGAGCACCGTCCAGCTGGATGGCAAGCGCCATGCGGTCGCCCGCGCCCACGTCGATTGGCACGACACCACCGGCCCCTGGCAACTGGTGCTGCTGGACGACCTCACCAACGTCGTGCCGCTGGCCCATCGGATGCTGCTGTCGCTGGTGGTGGGGCTGCTGTCGTTCGGGCTGATGACGGTCTGGCTGCGCGGTCTCACCCACCGCGCGGAGCGTGAGCGCAAGGATCTGGCGCTGCAGCGGCAGCATCATCAGATGCAGTCGATCCTGGATCGCTCGCCGGTCGGCGTGAGCGTGCTGGTGGATGGGGAGGTGCGGCTGATCAATCCGGCGCAGCGGGACATGATCCATGCCGAACTCGGGCTGCCGCTGCCGGACGACATCGCCGAACCGGACGAGCGCGAGCGGCTGCGCTCGCTCGTCAGCCAGGGCACCGAGGAGCGCGGCATCGAGCTGCGGCTCTACAACCCGCGTCGCGAGATGCGGGACTATCTGGTGTCACTGCTGCGCATCGATTACCAGGGCGAGACGGCGACGCTGATGTGGATGGTCGACATCACCCGCCGCAAGCAGGCGGAGCAGGCCATCCTGCGGGCCAAGGAGGCGGCGGAGGAATCGACGCGCGCCAAGTCGGATTTCCTGGCCAACATGAGCCACGAGATCCGCACGCCGATGAACGCGATCATCGGCATGTCGCATCTCGCGCTGCAGACCGGCCTGGATGCGCGCCAGCGCAACTACATCGAGAAGGTGCACCGATCGGCGGAAAACCTGCTCGGCGTGATCAACGACATCCTGGACTTCAGCCGCATCGAGGCCGGCCGGCTGGCGCTGGAGCGGGTGCCGTTCCGGCTCGACGATGTGCTGGATCACCTCGTCAACCTGATCGGCTTCCGGGTGGAAGACAAAGGCCTGGAACTGCTGCTGCAGCTGGAGCCCGATCTGCCGCTGGCCTTGCTCGGTGATCCGCTGCGTCTGGGGCAGGTGCTGGTCAATCTGGGCAACAACGCGGTCAAGTTCACCGACCGCGGCGAGGTGATCATCGGCATCGAGCAGGCGGGCTGGCACGACGGCGAGGACGGCCGCCTCGTCGAGCTTCATTTCTGGGTCAAGGATTCCGGCATCGGCATGAGCGAGGAGCAGCAATCCCGCCTCTTCCAAAGCTTCAGCCAGGCCGACAGTTCGACCACGCGGCGCTATGGCGGCAGTGGATTGGGCCTGGCGATCAGCCGGCAATTGGTCGACCTGATGGGCGGGCGGATCTGGGTGCAATCCGAGCCCGGCGTGGGC
The DNA here is from genome assembly GCA_913776825.1 of Burkholderiaceae bacterium. Classification (GTDB taxonomy): domain Bacteria; phylum Pseudomonadota; class Gammaproteobacteria; order Burkholderiales; family Burkholderiaceae_C; genus Roseateles. The sequence continues at coordinate 81,861 of CAJYPV010000018.1, read as the reverse complement.
TCCACCTTCCATTTCACCGCGACCTTCGGTCTGCAGACGCAGCAGGTGGCGCAGGGCGCCAGCCGCCGCGCGCTGACGGCCCAGGAGCTGCATCAGGTCCGCGCGCTGGTGGTCGATGACAACGCCTCCGCCCGCGAAATCCTGGCCGCGCTGGCGCAAAGCTTCGGCCTGCGCGTGGACACCGCGCCCGACGGGGCGCGGGCCGTCGATGCGGCGGTGGAAGCGCAGGTCCAGGGCGATCCCTACGGGCTGGTGCTGATGGATTGGCAGATGCCGATCGAGGACGGTCTGTCGGCCGCCCGCCGGCTGCGTGATGGGCGTCTTCGCCAGCCGCCGTCGGTGGTGCTGGTGACGTCTTTCGGGCGCGATGAGGCATTGGCCGCGGCGCTGTCGCACACGCCGTCGGTGCAGCGACCGGTGTTGCTGACCAAGCCGGTGACGGCCTCGGCGCTGCTCTGCGCGGTCGGCGAGGCCATGGGACATGCCGACCGGCCCATCACCCATGAACGTCGCCGGCAAGGCGCGACCAAGGAGGCGATCCGCAAGCTGGCCGGTGCGCATGTGCTGATCGTGGAAGACAACGAACTGAACCAGGAGCTGGCCGCCGCGCTGCTGGAAGAAGCGGGCCTGCGGGTCACGCTGGCGCCCAATGGCCAGATCGGGCTGGACCTGCTGGCCGCCGCGACCCAGCCGTTCGACGGCGTGCTGATGGACTGCCAGATGCCGGTGATGGACGGCTACACCGCCACCCGCGCGCTGCGGGCCGATCCGCGTTGGCGCGACCTGCCGGTGATCGCCATGACCGCGAATGCGATGAGCGGTGATCGCGACAAGGTGCTCGCCGCCGGCATGAATGACCATGTTCCGAAGCCGCTGGACGTGGATGCCCTGTTCGAAACGCTGGCGTGCTGGATCAAGCCGATTCCCTCGGACGATGCGCTGGAGACGCGCTCCGGCGACGGCCGACGCATCGACACCCGCCTGCGCACCGTCGATGCCCTGCCCGTGCCGGAGCCGGTCGATCCGCTCACCGGCCTGCCGGCGCTGCCCGGCCTGGACCTGCAAGCCGGCCTGGCAACGACCGGCCACAACCTGAAGCTCTATCGCAAGCTGCTGCGGACCTTCCACGACACGCAGCTGGACTTCCCCGCCCAATTCGCCGAGGCCACCCGCCAGCGCGACACCGTCACGATGACGCGGCTCGCCCACTCGCTGCGCGGCGCGGCGGCCACGCTCGGCGGTCACACGCTGGCGCAGGCGGCGGGTCTGCTCGAACAGGCCTGCGCCCGCGACGCCCCGGCCGCCGAACGCGAACCGCTGTTGCAGCACACGCGCTCGCTGCTGGCGACGCTGCTGGTGGCGCTCGGACGGATGCAGGCCCGCGAGGCTTTGGCCGAGGCCACCAGCGCCGCTGCCGCAGCGGCCGGCGCTCATGATCTGCAGGCATCGTCGCCCGCCGCGCTCCCGCTGGCCGCCTTGACGGCGGCTGCACGCCGGGCGATGGATGATGGACTGCCGACGCTGATGAAAGCGCTGGAGGACAGTGACTCCAGCGCCGCCGAACTCGCCCAGCGTCTGACGGCCGAGCTGGACCGCGCCGCCCTGCCGGCGCCTCGGCATCGGCGCCTGCGCCGGGCGCTGGATGCCGTCGCCCGTTTCGACTTCGACAGCGCCATTGCGCTTCTGCGGGAAGACGCCCAGACTCAGCGGCAGGAGGCCGCGCGCGCAGCGACTGCCACGGGTGCATCCGCAGCGGCGTTGCCGGCCGGCGCTCGGGCGGCGGCGGCCACCGGCGGCGTGGATCACGCGTCGCCGGTCGATGAAGCGGGCGATGCCTCGCTCGACGTGCGCGATGAAAGGAGACCGTCATGACGGATGTCGTCCCGACGCCCCGGTCGCCGTCTTCCACGGCTGAGGCGAGGCCCGTCCCCGCTGGCGCAGACGCGGCGCTCCACGGCTCCAATCCGGCGACCCTGCCAGCCCCCAGCGAGGCAGCGCGGGCCGCCACGGCGGCCGCAGACCGTCCCATCGTGCTGGTGGTGGACGACACGCCGGACAACCTCTCGCTGATGAGCGAGCTGCTGCGCGACGAGTACCGCGTCAAGATCGCCAATGGCGGCGAGAAGGCCTTGCGGATCGCGCATGCCGCGCCCGCGCCGGATCTGATCCTGCTCGATGTGATGATGCCGGGCATCGACGGCTACGAGGTGTGCGCACGGCTGAAGGCCTCGCCGACGACGCGCGACATCCCGATCATCTTCCTCACGGCCAAGTCCGACGTGGCCGACGAGACCCGCGGTTTCAGCCTCGGCGCGGTCGACTACATCACCAAGCCGATCAGCCCGCCGATCGTGCTGGCCCGGGTGCGCACCCAACTGCTGCTCAAGGCCAGTGCCGATTTCCTGCGCGACAAGGCCAGCTTCCTGGAACGGGAGGTGGCGCGTCGAACCGCCGAACTGGCCGCCATCCAGGATGTGACCATCCTGGCGATGGCCTCGCTGGCCGAGACGCGCGACAACGACACCGGCAATCACATCCGTCGGACCCAGCACTATGTGCGCGCCCTCGCCCAGGCCTTGCGTCAACGACCGGGCCATGAGGCGCAGCTCACCGATGCCTACATCGACACCTTGTTCAAATCCGCGCCGCTGCATGACATCGGCAAGGTGGGGATTCCGGACCGCATCCTGCTCAAGCCCGGCCGCTTCGACGCCGCCGAGTTCGAAATCATGAAGACGCACACCACCCTCGGCCGGGATGCGATCTCGCAGGCGGAACGTCAGCTCGGCACGCCGGTGGCGTTTCTGTCCATGGCCAAGGACATCGCCTACAGCCATCAGGAGAAATGGGACGGCTCCGGCTATCCACTCGGCCTGAAGGGCACGGCCATTCCGCTGTCGGCACGCCTGATGGCGCTGGCGGATGTCTATGACGCGCTGATCAGCCGCCGGATCTACAAAGAAGGGATGACCCACGAAAACGCGGCCGCGCTGATCGTGGAAGGCCGCGGGAACCATTTCGATCCGGAGCTGGTCGATGTGTTCATCGACATCCAGGACACCTTCCGGGAGATCGCCGCCAGATATGCGGACTCCGAAGCAGAACTCCACAAGAAGCAGGCGTGGGCCGATACCGTCTCCCCGCCGCTGCCGTCCGACGAGCGACTCATGTGGAAGCAGCGCAGATGACAGCCGGTCCCGCTCACCTGCATCGACCTGCGGTCACCTAGCAAAGAGAGTCGATTGCGGGCCTGACGCGGCCTGAGGCAGCATGCCCATGCTCTCGACGGCTGAGCGGCGTCAGCGGCTTTTGCTGGCGGGTGCTGAGCGGCGCTGGAAGGGCCTCCCTCTCGGGCGGTCTCAATCAAGGCGAGGCCGTCCTGCAAATTTGGGTGGGCTTACCCACTCAATCGCGTCAGCCTCAACAGAGATTGCTTCACTCAATCTAAGCAATTGTTGAAGACGACGGGGTTGACGACCATTCCAGCCGAATCAACCTCTGCGTCGCTGCGCGGCGTTTCGTCTCATGCAAGACACTCGTTTCGGGCGCCTTCTTGCGCCCACGCTTCCGTTCCATCCCGCGCGATCGAACCGCCCGCGCCGGCAGGACGGCCTCCCCCCCTTTCGACATTCCCGCGGCATGACCTTGATCGAGGTCGCGCTCGCCAGCACCCTCGTGGTGGGTCTGAGCGCCGGCATCATGATGACGCTGCGCATGCATCAGATGGTCAAGCTCGGCGAAGCCGCCGGTGAGCAATTGGCCCAGGTGGACGAAGGCGTCGGCCGCTATCTGGCCCAGAACGGCGCCGCCGTCGCCGCCTTGCCGAGCGCCTGCGCCCAGGTCCCGTATGTCTCCGGTTTCCAGATCGGCGCCGACCCCGGCCAGATGCCCGATCTGACCTCGGGAGCCTGTCAGCTGAAGATCAACGGTGAGACGATCCAGAACGGCTTCCAGCCCACCGTGCAGGAACTCGTCAAACTCAATTACGTGCGCGCGTCCGGCGATCTGATGCTGCCCTACCGCGACGACGTGACCGATCTCTCGACGGGCCAGAAGGCCCCAGCGCAGCTGGCGGTGTCCATCTCCGTGGCAGAAGGCCCGTCCGACGGCGGCACAGGGACCGGCGGCGGAACGGGCAGCGGAGCGGGCGGCGGCACCGTGCGTCCGATCGCCACCTTCACAGGCGGCGAGGGAAAAATGGCGGTGGAGTACGGCTCGAATGGCGAGCTGACTCGGGTCTACGACGTCGATTGCTCTGACACCCAGAGCACCGTCGTTAAAGTGATCAAAGCGCAGAAACTGATTTTCGAGAACAGTGGCAAGGCTTATTGCGATTACTACAAAAGCAACGGACATACCCCCACGTGGGAGGTCTGGGAAAGAGAGTATCCCGGCACGCTGTCCACCTTGTACGGTGTGGACTGCAATAACAACAACCCGCCCAAGCTGGGATCTGGGCTCAGCTACGCAAGCGGGACGCAGTTCTGCAAGGACTATCAGCGCGCCGCCATGCCGGCCAGCTTGATCCAGCAGTTGCAGGCTTACTGGGCGGGTGCATCCGGCACCACAGGCACGGTCGCGACACTGACCGCGACCGGCTCCACCGCGAAGCCCAACTTGCGGCTGCACAGCCTGGTTTACAACGCACAGCCCTACCACGCCGGCAATACCACCCTGCCCTTCGGCGCCGCCGCGCAGATGGCCTCGGCGCTGCATGCGGCGGGCTACAAGGGGCGGCTCATCATGCCCGGCACCAAGCCGGAAGACAGCCTTCAGCTGACCGGGTTGCAAGGCACGCAGTCCGTCAGGAACCCGATCACCACGGCCGACGGCGTCGGCGCACAGTCCGGCATCCTGGCCGCGGAGAGCTGGTACTACCTCAACGGTTCGACCACCACCCCGATCGGCAGCGGCGGCGGCGGCGGCGTTGTGTCCTCCGACTCGGACTGCGGGGCGCTCAGCCAGGCGATGTGCCGGGACGGCAGCACCACGCCGACGAGCCGCTGGGACTTCAATCAAAACGATCTGAGCAATGTGGGCACCTTGTCGGCGCGGACCATCAAGTCCCCGAAAGTCTCCCTGCTCGACAACCCCGGTAGCGTGAACACCAAGCTGGTCCGTCCAGAAAACGCCTTGGACACGGACCGGACCGTACTGGAAGTTCGCGGCAATCTGCAGATGAACGAATCCTCCACCCTCGCGGCCGACTATCTGTATGGCAACAACATCTACGCAAAGCGGGTGGGCAGCCCGGAGATCACCGCGCCTGATCTGAGCCGCGTGGGCTCCTACCAGGCGAAGGGCGGCACGCTGTTCATTCACAACAATGCGGGGATCCGCCTTCCGCACGCCGTGCCGGGCACGCCGTGCGACGGCAACAACATGTCGGACGTCGCGTTGTCTTACCCCGGCAAACTGGCGCTCAAGGCCGGAAACAGACACCCATCCATCGTCACTTATTTTCCGGAGAACCAGACGACGGACCTGCGGGACAACCTTAACCATACCTGGCGTCGATTCATTCTTCACTGCGGTGGGCTGGCTTCATCCAACCCCGCTTCCGCGGGTGAATCGATCTGGCGCAACAGCGAATATGAAGCGCTGACCAAGACCAACTCGGCCAAATATCTCTGGATCTGGCAAGTCGACGCCTACCACACGCGCGATTCTGATCAGGGATACGAAGGACGCCAGTCGAAACCCTGAGCCTGGCCCGGGCGGCACCGCCAAGTACCTGTCCATGCGCGTCAGGGCTTGGCGGTCGCTGCTCGCAGGTTATCGAGCCGAGCGCGGAAAGAAGGCGTCACTGAAGCGGGACATCGCTGCGACTTGGCGGTCGCTCCGCAACTGCATGAATGCAGCCCGAAATTCGCGCGACAGAAGCCCGGCAACGGCGGGGCGGCGTCAATCAGCCGGGAGTCGGGGGCTCGCGATGGCAATGGGTGACCGAGCTGACTGGATAATCGTCGTCACGACTGCATCCCGTCCCACCCATGAATCCCCGTTGCATGTCTGTCGACGACGCCCAGCCAAGCCATCGGCACGCGCTCAGGCGGGCCCGCTACCAGGCCTTGCTGCTGCTGGCACTGATCGCGGTCCCGCTTGCGCAGGTCTGGGCGCAGCAGCCGCGCGCCATCACACCGCGCGGTGCGCTGGAGGCGCAGGAACAGAACAACATCGCCGTCTTCCGACGCGTCTCGCCATCGGTGGTGCACATCACCACGCTGGAACAGCAGCGCGATTTTTTCTCGCGCAACGTCTCGCAGGTGCCGCGCGGCACGGGCTCCGGCTTCATCTGGGATGAACAGGGCCACATCGTCACCAACTTCCATGTGATCCAGGGCGCGGACGCCGCGCGCGTGACGCTCTCCGATCAAACCAGTTTCAGCGCACGCCTGGTGGGCATCGACCCCGATCGCGATCTGGCGGTCCTGCGCATCCAGGCGCCGCGCGACAAGCTCCCTCCCGTGCCCATGGGCAGCAGTCGCGACCTGCTCGTCGGCCAGACGGTCTATGCGATCGGCAACCCCTTCGGGCTCGATCAGACGCTGACCCGCGGCATCGTGTCCGCGCTCAATCGCGAGATCGAATCGCTCACGCAGCGCACGATTCGCGGCGCAATTCAGACCGATGCGGCGATCAATCCCGGCAATTCGGGTGGTCCCCTGCTGGATTCCTCCGGTCGATTGATCGGCGTCAACACATCGATCTACAGCCCCAGCGGCGCCAGCGCCGGCATCGGCTTTGCCATCCCGGTCGACGAAGTCAACCGTGTGGTCCCGCAACTGATCAAGAGCGGACGCGTCGTGCGCCCTTCGCTCGGCATCAGCAGTGGCGCGGAGGGCTTGCGCCAGGCGCTCAACCTGCCCAAGGGCGTGGTGCTGGTGCGGGTGCAGCCCGGCGGCCCGGCCGCGAAGGCCGGATTGCAGCCCTTCATGCGCGGCCGCGATGGGCGCATCCTGCATGGCGACGTGATCACCGAAGTCAACGGCCAGCCCGTCAGCACCCTGGACGACCTGCTGAACCGGCTCGAGGACTTCCAGATGGGCGACACCGTCTCGTTGACCGTGTCGCAGGCCGGTCGGACGCGGCAGGTGAAGGTGCAGCTCGCCAGCGATTGACGCCAGCACGCGCAAGCACATCCGCAAAGTCCACGCCGCCGACCCGTCTCCGAGGTCCGCCCTAGACTCCGGGCCCATGTTGACCCGACTTTCCATCCTCGATCTCGCCTTCATCGTCGAAGGCGGTGATGCCGCGCAAGCGCTGCGCGGCAGCATTGCCCTTGCCCAGCATGCGGAACGCCTCGGCTATGAGCGCTTCTGGGTGGCTGAACACCACAACATGGAGGGCGTGGCCTCGTCCGCCACCGCCGTGCTGATCGGCCAGATCGCCGCGGCCACCACCACCTTGCGGGTGGGCTCGGGCGGCATCATGTTGCCCAACCACGCGCCGCTGACCATCGCCGAACAGTTCGGCACGCTCGCCACGTTCTTCCCTGACCGGATCGATCTGGGCCTGGGTCGCGCTCCAGGGACCGATGGGCCGACCATGCGCGCCCTACGTCGGCATCTGTCGACGGCACATGAAGACCGTTTCCCGGAGGATGTCCTGGAGCTGCAGACCTACCTGGCGCCATCGAAGGCGGATCAGGTGGTGCGCGCCGTGCCGGGCCAAGGCACCCGCGTGCCGATCTGGCTGCTGGGATCGAGCCTCTACAGCGCGCAACTGGCGGCCTATCTGGGCCTGCCCTTCGCCTTCGCGTCGCACTTCGCGCCGGCGATGCTGATGCAGGCGCTGGAGATCTACCGCGCGCAATACCGGCCGAGCGAACGCCATCCGACGCCGTATGCGGCGGTCGGTCTGAACGTGATCGTGGCCGACACCGATGCGGAAGCGGTCCGCCTGTTCAGCTCCATCCAGCAGCGTTTCCTGGGCATGCAGCGGGGTCAGCGCGGCTTGCTGCCGCGCCCCATCGACAGCATCGACGCGCTCTGGACAGCCAGCGAAAAAATGGCGGTCGAACGCATGCTGAGCGAGTCGATCGTGGGCTCCCCGACCACGGTGCGTGCGAAGCTGGAACAGACGCTCGCCCGCACCCAGGCCGATGAATTGATCGTGGCCTGTGCGGTCCACGATTCGGCCGCGCGGCATCGCTCCTACGAGCTGCTGGCCGAGCTGAATCGCTGAATCCACCGACTCTGTTTTTGCGCAAACCCGCCGTCAGCGCGGGCGCATCCTGAACCGTTGATCCGGGTTCCTGCCCAGGACACCCCACGCGCCCGCGCTGCGGCGCGATACTGCCGCCCATGAAGCATTTCCCGCCGCCGTATTCCAGCGCCGCCCAGTTTGAGCAGCAGTTGTCCGACCTCGGTCACACGGTGATCGCCCCGGAAAGCCTGACCCATTGGCTGCATTGCCAGCCCGGCGATCTTCGTGCGTTGCAGACCTTCTGGAACGACCTGCCGCCAGATGCCTACCTGCGCGATGGGGGGCGTTATCGCTTCCGTCGGCACGCCAGCTTCGTGGTCGACGCTCAGGCCGAGCCCGCCGTGCGACTGGCGCCGCATCGCGCGCACTGGCAGCCGCTCGACTACAACGCGCTGCATGGCGGCATCGAGCGCTGGTTCGAACCGATGGTCCCTGCCGCCATCGAGCTGCCCATCTGGTCACGGCTGCTGGTCGGTCTGGCGGGGGTGGCGGACCGCCTCAAGGGTGCGCGGCCCTGGTTCGTGGAAGCGCATCAGTTCCGCATCGACACCGCCGGCGGCATCGGTCGACCGACGCCCGAAGGCGCGCACCGGGATGGCGTCGATCTGGTGGCCGTGTTCATGCTGGCGCGGCATGGCATCAAGGGCGGCGAATCACGCGTGTTCGAGGCCGACGGCCCGCGGGGCATGCGCTTCACCATGATGGAGCCGTGGACGCTGCTGCTGCTGGACGACGAGCGGGTGATCCATGAAACCACGCCGATCCAACCCATCGAGCCCCTGCATGCGGGCCACCGCGACACGCTGGTCGTGACCCTGCGGGCCGACACCTTCATGGGCCCATGAGCCCGATCTGAACGCCGGTCAGTGTCCGGCCGGCGGCGCTGGATCGTGGCGCCCTCGCATGAGTTTCCACACCATCGCACCGAGTCCGACCACGCCGGCGATCAGCACGCTCCACAGCCACCAGATGCGCCGCTCCGCCTGGCGCTGAGCCGCATCGGCCTGCGCGGCGACAGCCGCCACCTCCGCCCACGCGCCCAACTGCGCACGACCGAGTCGCGGAAGTTCCTGCGTCAGTCCAGGCACCAGGGTGGCGATGGGCAAGGCCCCGTCGGCCACGCCGGTCGCGCCGGCCTGCAACTGGAATGGCGGCTGACCTTGATGCGCGAACACGAGCGTGGCCAGCGCGGCCTGCACGTCCAATCGAGTGCTCGTCGGATCGAGCGCGCCACTGCGCTCGTCCGGCAGCAGCCTCAAGTAGCGAACGTTCGCCTGCAATGCCAGTGGCGGCGAGCGGCCGGGGCTGCCCTGCCCATCCGCTCGCTCCAGGTGATAGGCAACCCAGCTGCCGATGTCTCGCCATGACTCATCAGCCCGTTGCCGGCCTTGCACACGCAACGGCGCCACCCGCGTGCCGGGCGGCAGTTGCAGATCGACCGACTGAATCGGCAGCACCGCGCCGAGATCGAAATGCAGCGCCGACGGCGGCGCCGGCTGACGGCCAGCGGGCTCCGGACTCGGACTGAAGCTCAGCGTTTCGGTGGATGGCGCCGGATGCGCGGGCGGCCGGAGGTGGACCGCTTGCGCTCCGCTGACAGCGGGCGCGCTCGCGGCGTCGCGCCAGACCAATCGAACGAAGCGCGAGACATCGGCCGGCAGGGACAGGTCGCGCTGCGTCAGCCTGCCGCTGGCTGAATTCAAGGCCATCAGCTGACCGCTGCCTGCGGGGCGCCAGTCTTGCAAGTTGGTGCTGGTCTCCAGATCCACACTGGCCGTGAACTCTGCCGGCCCGGACCACGCCAGTCGCAAGCGCTGCGGCGGCGACACGCCCTGCGCCGGCTCGCCCAGGTCGAACAGCCAGCCCGGCGAAACGGCCGTCGAGCCCGTTTGGGACGCGGCGTCCGACCGCTGCCCCAGCGCTCGCACCTGAAGTCGATCCCCTTGGACGATCACCTCGACCGGCGAGGTCAGCGCCTGATCCGCCCCCGCCCGGTGCGGCAACGGATAGGCCGTGGTGGATCGCAATGATTCTTCCGGCGCGGAGCCTGCCGTGGGCTGAGGCAGCCAGGCATGCGGGACCCGTTGGCCCTGCGCATCCACCAGACGCAGATCGGCCAGTCCTGGGGTCAGGCTGTGCGCATAGACGCTGGGCGGCAACGGCATCGCGACGAAGTTGCCAGCCTGGACCACGGTGATCGGCGCACGCCAGCGCAACGGCGGCGCGGATGCCGGCGCGCTCGGAACCCTCGCCGTCGCGGCAGCGAAGCGCCATGACGACGGTTCAGACGCCTGAAATGACGCACGGCCACCGCCCCCTGACGAGGGATGCGCGCCATCACCGGACGGCCCGCCGGCGAGTGCCGGAGCGGCCCCGACCAGGAACAGCCCGGCCCACAACAAAGGAAGACAGTCAGGTCGCTTCACGATCAGGCTCATTCGAGTTCGCATTCGAAGTGGAGGTGGCGTTGGCGGGCAGCGGGGCCACGTATGCAATGACCAGCATCAGCAGGCCGACGCCGATGAACGACACGATGCGGGTGACGGTGCCGCTGCCTGACAAATCGACCAGCAGGAGCTTGGCGACCACCGCCGCGAGCAAGGCGGCGCCGACCATCCAGGGCGTGCGCTGGAGCCGGCGCGCCGACGCCCACATCAGCGCCAGCGCGGTGACCGACCACAGCAGCGTCACGCCCGTCTGCACCGCCAGCGAATCGGCCCAGGCCTCCCATCGGTACGGCACCTTGGCCCAGTGATGGAAGCCGCGCAGCAGCATCGCATTGATCCAGACGAAACCGATCGCCGCCTGCAGCGCGGTCGGACCATGACCCAGGCGCGTCAGACGCTGAACGATCACAGGATGCGCACGCCAACGCCAGACCGCCAGCAGCGCCGCCGCGACGCCCAGATCCAGCGGATTGAGCAAGGGCAGATGCGGCAGGGGACGGGCGTCGCCGGTGGAGAACTGGTTCGCCAGCAAGGTCCACAGCAGCAGCGAAACGGCCAGCACCGAGCCTGCGGAGAACAGATAAGCCTGAGGTTCGGCACGGACCGGCCAGCGCTGGGTGACGCGCGCGTGCGGCAGTGCCAGCAGCAGCAAGGCCGGCACGGCCAGGGCGCCCAACCACGGCCAGGCCGTGTGGGAATCGCCCCAGTGGCCGGTGAGACTAGCGCCTCCGTTCGCGCCCAGGATGGCCAGCACGCAGGGACCGATCGCATGAACGGCATGGCGAGCCCCGCGGGGCCAGTCGCCCGCCACGCGCCGCAGCACCTGCCACTGCAGGGTCAAGGCCAGCGGCCAGGCCCACCAGCCGCCTTGTTCAGCGGGATGGCCCGTCAAGACCAACGCGCACAGCGACAGCCACAACAGCGCGGGCGCCAAGCCGATCAGCGGCAGCGCCAGATTCCGCCACCGAAGCCGCAGGGATCCCACCAGCAGTCCCCCACCGATGACGGACAGCGCCGCCAGCCAGGCGGTGATGCTCTGGTCCCGCGTCACGAACAGGCTGATCTGGGCGCCCGCCGCGCCCAGGGCCCACAGCAGGCCCCAAGCCATCAGCACGGCTTCGGCGCTGGCCTCCTGTTGCAGTTCCGGAGCCGCCGAGACACCGCGATGGACAAAATACGCGCCCGCCATGGCGCCCAGCGCCAGCAACAACGCATTGAAGGCCCACGCATTGAAGACGTTGCCGGGCGGCAGATTCACATCGCGCGCGACCAGCAGCGTCGCGCCCGCCAGCAGCATCAACAGGTAGCCAAACAGGCGCGGGATCCGACGCTGCTGCCGCCAGCCCAGCCACAGCAGCCCGGCCCCCTCCAGCGCCCAGGCGCCGCCGGTGTGGTTGGCATCCAGCGCGAACGGAATCACCAGGCTGATGAAGACGGTCGCGATCGCCAGCATGGCTTCGAACAAGGTCGACAAGGCCGGGTGGCGACGCAGTCGCCAGCCGAGGCCGACGTAGAACGCCGCCAGCGCCAGGGCGGACAGCGCCGTGCCAAACGGCAGGTCGCGCACCAGGCCGTGCTGCAGGACGAAGCTCACCGTGGGCACGCCGAACAGCAAGCCGCCGTTGATCCAGCTGTCCGTGCGGGGCGCGGTGGGAGCTCCGGGCCCGGTCAGGCCACGGGCAGGCATGAGCAGCACCGCGGTGAACAGCAGGAAATAGGCGATCAGAAAGCCTTGCGCCATCGCGTACTGCGACGGGTCGTACTTCCACATACCCCAGGCACTCGCCACCGAAAAGGTGAAGAGCGCGCCGATCGCATTCAGCAAGCGCCAGTTGCGGAACCAGGCCACCGCAGCGATGCCCAGATCGAGCACCAGGTAGTAGGCAAACAGACCGGCGATCGCGCCGCCGCCGCTGGACACCAGCAAGGGCGTCGCAAAGCCGCCCAAGGCGCCGATGACGGCCAGGCTTCGCGCCTCCTGGCGCACCGCCAGCGCAGCGGCGAGCGCGGCGACGACCACCATCAACGCGAACACCGGCCCAGCGGCCAACACCCCATAAAAGCGGAACGATGCGAACAGCGTCAAGTAGAGCACCGCCACCGCGCCGCCTTGCAGCGCCTGGCCGAAGGCCGGCCGTGCCAGTCGCTGGCGCCAGCCCAGCGTCAGCAAGGCCAGGGCCACCGCCCCGATGCCTGCCAAGCGGAACTCCACCGGCAGCAGCGCCTGGTCGCTGGCGTATTTGGCGAGAAAGGCCAATCCAATGAACAGGATGCCGATGCCGGCCTTGGCGATCGTGTTGCCGCCCATCAACCAGGCTCTCGCGCGGTCGAACAGATTGGGCGAGCGCGCCTGAGCGGCGGACGCCACCGGATGTGCCGCCGAACCCGGCGCCACCCGGGTCGGGGGCGCGATGACCGTCGCGGGCTCTTGCAGCGAAGCCACATGGGCCGCGAGATCTGCCGACTGCGCCAGCGTTGGCGCAGTCTCCGAAAGGCCCGTGCCATCGATCGTCGGCGCTGCAGAAGCCTCCGCGGAGACGGCAGCAGATGCCACGATCGGGGTGAGCGACGGCGCTGCCTGCGTCCTCGGCGTGGCCTCGCCCTCCGCAGCCGAGGTCGGAACCGCCTCCGGCTGGACCGCGCGAAGCGCCTTCAGGCGCTCCTGGAGCTGCTGAATGAGGCGCTGCTGGGTCTGGCTGCGATGAAACAGCCAGGCGATCAGGCCCCCCACCACCGCGCCGAAGAACCCGCTCTCCAGCATCGCTCCGAGGAGCACGCCCCCTATCACCCACACGATCAACGGCACCTTGTTCACCCTCCGTGGTCTTCCCTCGATGGCCCGGTGGCTCGCTGGCCGCCGTGACCGGCATGTTCAGGAGCGTAAGCGCATCGTGCCGCGCCGGGCGGCGCCTGTGCGGCGGTGGCGTCCCGTGGCACGCCGGGTGGCGCCACACGCTGCTGCGCCTGGCGCGGCAGCGGCTCGATCTGCTCTCTGAACGGCCCGGACTGTGACACGGAAGCGCCTTGACCGGACGCCGTCCACCCATGGGTGGGAGGCTCCCCCCCAAAGCGACGACATGGCCTCATGCATGCAAAGCTTGCATGTTCCGATGTGCAAGGCGCACACCGGCGGCGGGGCGGACGCCTACACTGTGGGGCCCTCGGCGCCACAAGCGCGCGGGGTCCGCTTCCCGGCGCCGCTGGCACGGGGTCTTTTCCCAAGCATCACAAGTGCAGGCTCTCGCATGAACGCCCTCACCGACATCGCCCGCGCGCTCGCCGCCGGCTCCTCCGATTCCATCCCGTCCTCGCTGTTCGGTCTCCCGGACCAGGCTCCGCATGAGCGCGTGCTGCTCGCGGCCGATCCGGTCACCGGTCTGAAGGCCATCCTGGCCGTGCACAGCACCGCCCGGGGTCCGGCGTTTGGCGGCTGCCGCTTCTGGAGCTATGACAACGAACTGGCCGCGCTGAATGACGCGCTGCGCCTGTCGCAAGGCATGAGCCTGAAGAACGCCCTGGCCAACCTGCCCTTCGGCGGTGGCAAGGCCGTCATCATCAAACCGGCCGGCGACTTCGACCGCGCCGCCCTGTTCGCCGCATTCGGCCGCGCAGTCCAGTCGCTGGACGGCGCCTACATCACCGCCGAAGACGTGGGCACCACCACCGCCGACATGCTCGGCATGACCGCCCACACCCAGTACGTGTCGGGCATCCCTCGCGAAGGCGCGTTCGGTGGCGATCCCAGCCCCAAGACGGCCTATGGCGTGTTCGTCTCGATCGACGAAGGCGTGAAGCGGGTGCTGGGTCGCGAGTCGCTGCAAGGCGTGCGCGTGGCCCTGCAGGGCCTGGGCGCGGTGGGCTGGCATCTGGCCGAGTACCTGCACAAGGCCGGCGCGCAACTGGTGGTGGCCGATGTGAACAGCGAGAAGGTCGCGCGTGCACAGGCTGAGCTCGGTGCGCAAGCGGTCGGCATCGGCGAGATCCTGGCGGCCGACGTCGACGTCGTCGCCCCCTGCGCCCTGGGCGCGGTGCTGAATGCGCAATCGATCCCGGCTCTGAAGGCCAAGCTGATCGCCGGTGCGGCCAACAACCAGCTGGCCACCGCGGCCGATGGCGATGCCCTGCAAGCGCGCGGCATCACCTACCTGCCGGATTACCTGGTGAATGCGGGCGGCATCATCAGCGTGGCCCGCGAATTCCGCAATGAAGGCGAAGAGACCGCTGTGATGAACGAGGTCGCCCAGATCCGTGGCCGCGTGGCGGAACTGCTCGACCGCATCAAGACCAGCGGCCAGACGCCGGCCCGTGAGGCCGATGCCTGGGCCCGGTCGTTGCTGGTCAAGCCGGTCTGAGTGCGGTCCGGCGATGCGGCGCGGGCTCGGTGACGGGCTCGACCGGCGCGGCGCACGGCTGACACCATGACCGTGGCGGCCCGCTGACGCCTCATCACGCGGCATGCTGCGCCGCTCACCACTCCCCGAGGGGCGCCGATCGGCGCCCCTTTTCGCATCTCCACGCTGACGGGATGAAGGGATGCCGGGATGCCGGAATCGGCACAGCTTGCTCGTGGGACCTGCCTCGCCGTGATGCCGCAGGCGGGTCTGATCAGCGCCGGAAATGGCGAAGGGCGACCGCAGGGTCGCCCTTCTCATTTCGCCCTTCACGCGTTGGCGTCGGCCCTCGCGTGGGCCTGAGCTTTTGGCCTTGGCCTTGGCCTTGGCCTTGGGCCCGACGATCGCCTAAAGCCCGGCTTATTCGCCGAGATAAGCGGCGCGCACCTTCGGGTCGGTCAGCAGTGTGCGACCTTCACCTTCCATGGTGATGAGGCCCGACTCCATCACATAGCCGCGGTTGGCGAGCTCCAGCGCGCGGCTGGCGTTCTGCTCGACCAGCAGGACGGTGACGCCCTGGCGGTGGATGTCGTTCACCACCTCGAAGATCTTGTCGACCATGATCGGCGACAAGCCCATCGACGGCTCATCCAGCAGCAGCACCTTCGGACGCGCCATCAGCGCGCGGCCCATGGCGAGCATCTGCTGCTCACCGCCGGACATGGTGCCGGCGAGCTGATGGCGACGCTCCTTCAAGCGCGGGAACAGTGCGAAGACCTTCTCGATGTCGGCCTCGACTTCCTTGTCCTTGCGGATGTAGGCGCCCATCATCAGGTTCTCGGTGATGGTCATGCGGGTGAAGGTGCCCCGCCCTTCCGGCACCATCACCAGGCCCTGCTTGGCCAGGTCCCAGGCGCCCTGGCCCTTGATCGAGCGGCCCATGAACATCACATCGCCCACGGCGATCGGCTGCAGGCCGGTGACCGCCTTCAGCGTCGTGGTCTTGCCCGCGCCGTTGGCGCCGATCAGGCTGACCAGCTCGCCCGCACGCACTTCGAAATCGACGCCCTTGACGGCCTGAATGCCGCCATACGCCACCTTCAGGCCGGCGACCTGAAGCAGGATGTTGTCTGCCATCTTCTTGAGTCCTTGGATCAGTGGGCGTGAGCGGCGTGGGCACCGAGGTAGGCCTCGATGACCTTCTCATTGCGTTGCACCTCGGCCGGCGTGCCCTCGGCGATCTGCTTGCCGTAATCGAGCACGGTGACGCGGTCGCACAGGCCCATCACCAGCTTCACATCGTGCTCGATGAGCAAAATCGTGCGGCCGTCGTTGCGGATGCGGTCGATCAGCTCGCGCAGCACCACTTTCTCGGTCGCATTCATGCCGGCGGCGGGCTCGTCCAGCGCGATCAGCTTGGGATCGGTCGCCAGCGCGCGGGCGATCTCCAGGCGGCGCTGATCGCCGTAGGACAGCGTGCGGGCCTTGAATTCGGCGTACTTGCCGATGCCGACATAGTCCAGCAACTGCTGGGCACGCTCAGCGATCTCGGCCTCTTCCTTCTTGAAGCCCGGGGTGCGGAACACCGCGCCCAGCAGCCCCGAATGGGTGCGCACATGGCGACCCACCATCACGTTCTCCAGCGCCGTCATGTCGGCGAAGAGGCGGATGTTTTGAAAGGTGCGCGCAATGCCGGTCTTGGCGACCTGATGCACGGCCTGCGGACGGTAGGGCTGGCCGCCCAGCTCGAATTGGCCCGCATCCGGCGTGTAGAGGCCGGTGATCACATTGAAGAAGGTGGTCTTGCCGGCGCCGTTGGGGCCGATCAGGCCGTAGACCTGGCCCTTCTTGATTTCGATGCCCACATCGCTCAGCGCTTGCAGGCCGCCGAAGCGCTTGGACACACCGGCGACTTTCAGTACGGTTTCAGTCATTCGTCTTGCTCCTGCCGGGGCTCAGGCCGCGTTGGCGGTATTGGCGGCGTTCGGGGACTTGCCCGGGCCGTCGACGGGCGTGGGCGCGGCCTTGCCGTGTTCCGGCGACGGCCACAGGCCACGCGGGCGCAGCAACATGATCACGATCATCGCCAGCGCGATCAGCAGCTGACGCAGGATGGCCGCATCCAGACGGCCATCGGTCATCTGCTGCAGCGGGCTGGCCACGTAGCGCAGCACCTCAGGCAGCGCGGCCAGCAGCAAGGCGCCCAGGATCACGCCCGGAATGTGGCCGATGCCGCCCAGCACCACCATCGCGACGATCATCACCGACTCCTGCAGGCTGAAGGACTCGGGCGACACGAAGCCCTGGAAGGCGCCGAACATCGAGCCGGCGACACCGCCGAAGGTGGCTCCCATGCCGAAGGCCAGCAGCTTCATGTTGCGGGTATTGATGCCCATGGCCTTGGCGGCGATTTCGTCTTCGCGGATCGCCATCCAGGCGCGGCCGATGCGGGAGTTCTCCAGCCGGTAGCAGATCACCACCGAGCCGAT
Organism: Burkholderiaceae bacterium; assembly: GCA_913776825.1. Lineage (GTDB taxonomy): Bacteria > Pseudomonadota > Gammaproteobacteria > Burkholderiales > Burkholderiaceae_C > Roseateles. Next base: position 64,386 of record CAJYPV010000018.1, on the reverse strand, counting down.
CACCAGCGCCAGGAACAGGTAGTAGTACATCGACACCGACTGCACGGTGAAGCCGAAGAACTCATGCGACTGGCTGAATTCGAAGCCCAGGAAATGCACGCCGTCGATCTGGCCGATGCCGCGCGGGCCGTTGGTGATGTTCAGCGGATATTCCATGTTGTTCAGGAACACCCGGATGATCTCGCCGAAGCCCAGCGTGACGATGGCCAGGTAGTCGCCGCGCAGCTTGAGCGTCGGCGCGCCGAGCAGCACGCCGAACAGCCCTGCCAGCAGCGCCGCGACCAGGATCGCGACGATCAGCGGCAGATGCAGCCCCTGCGGGAAGCTGGCCGCGATGGACTCGAAGTTTTCCGCCAGATGCGGACTGTTCAGCAGCGCAAAGAGATAGGCGCCCACCGCGTAGAAGGCCACATAGCCCAGGTCCAGCAGACCGGCATAGCCGACCACGATGTTCAGGCCCAGCGCCAGCATCACATACAGCAGGGCCAGGTCGATGATGCGCACCGGGCCGTTGCCCAGTTGCTGGGTGAACAGCGGCAGCGTGAGCAGCACCGCTGCGGCGATCAGAAAGACGATCAGCTTGTTGGCTTGTTTTTGCATGAGTGGGTTCTCCTCAAGCGCGGTCGGCGACACGCTCGCCGAGCAGGCCGGACGGACGCAGCGTCAGCACCAGGATCAGCGCGATGAAGGCGAAGATGTCGGCGTAATGGCTGCCCAGCACACCGCCGGTCAGATCACCGAGGTAACCGGCGCCGATCGCTTCGATCAGGCCGAGCAGCACACCGCCCACCATCGCGCCGGCCAGGTTGCCGATGCCGCCCAGCACAGCGGCGGTGAAGGCCTTCAGGCCGGGCATGAAGCCCATCGAGTGCTGCACCGTGCCGTAGTTGGCGGCCCACATCAGGCCGGCCACCGCCGCCAGGGCGGCACCGATGATGAAGGTCAGCGAGATCACCGCATCCGGCTTCACGCCCATCAGCGCGGCCACGCGCGGGTTCTCGGCGGTGGCGCGCATCGCGCGGCCCATCTTGGTGTGGTTGACCAGGAACAGCAGGCCGCCCAGGATGACCACCGTCGAGACCAGGATCAGCACCTGGGTCACCGTGATCACCGCGCCGGCGATCTGGATCGGCTCGGTCGGCAGCAGTTGCGGGAACGGCTTCGGATTCGGCTTCCAGATGATCATGGCCAGCGTCTGCAGCAGCAGCGACATGCCCATGGCGGTGATCAGCGGCGCCAGACGCGGCGCATTGCGCAGCGGCCGATACGCGATTTTCTCGATCGCGAAATTCAATGCCATGCACACCACCACCGCGCACACCAGCGCGATGAGCATCAGCAACCAGCCGGGCAGCCCCAGGCTGGCCAGTGCGGTCACCACCGTCCAGCTCACCAGCGCGCCCACCATCAGCACCTCGCCGTGGGCGAAGTTGATGAGGTTGATGATCCCGTAGACCATGGTGTAGCCCAGTGCGACCAGGGCATACATGCTGCCCAGCACCAAGCCGTTGATGATCTGCTGAAAAAGTATCTCCATGAAGGCCCCGGCAATCTGTTGGACATGGCTTGCGCCAGCGACCGGTCACAAGGTGCAACCCCCGTGCCAATCTTCACGTTTCAAGGGTATTCACCGACCTGGGACACGCTCTGTCCCACCATCGGTGCGGTATTCGCAGTCTCGGCGAACTTGAGCTGGGCGGAAATCCGCACAAACCGCCTCGACAGCCGGGCGGTTCCCCGCCAACCCCAAAAAACGGCTGCCGCATCGTGCACGACAACTGACAGTTTGGGCACACTAGGCGACGCTTTTCGTCTCACATGGATCAGGCAGTCACCTACTCAAATATCAGAGCGCGGGCCACCCATTGGTTGGGGCGGCCCAGCGTCTATCTCTATCTGACCGGGGTGCTGATGATGCTGGGGCTGGTGCTCGGCCACCGGCTGAGCGAGCGGGCCAGCCTGATCCAGCTCTCCGCCCTGGCCACCGAACGGCTGGAGCTGTATGCCTCCAACCTGTCCACCGAGCTGAGCCGTCACGCCTATCTGCCCAGCCTGCTGGCCATCGACGACAGCGTGGTCGAGCTGATGCGCCGACCGTCGGACGAAACCCTGCGCCGGCAGGTCAGCCAGATGATGGCGCGGGTCAATGTGCGGGCCGGCACCACGCAGATCTTCGTCGCCGATCCGGAGGGCCAGGTGCTGGCCGCGAGCGAAGCCGTCACGCCACCGCCGCGACTGGCCCAGGCGATGGCGCAAGACCGCCACCACTTCTTCGCCTCCGATGCCGGCGATGGCGTGAGCAGCACCAATTTCTATCTGATGCAGGCGGTGCGCCGCCAACAGCAGTTGATGGGCGTGATCGTGGTGAAGCTCAACCTGGCGCCACTGGAAGCGACCTGGGTCGATCTGGGCCTGCGGTCCCAGGGCGAGCGCATCCTGGTGGCGGACGATCAGGGCGTGGTGATCATGAGCTCGGTTGAGGCCTGGAAATACGCGGTGCTGCATCGGGCAGATGAGACCCGACGCGCCGAGCTGCAGGCCAGTGGCCGATATCCGCGCGCGGTCGGGCCGGACCTCGGCCTGCCCGCCGTGCTCGAAGCCTATGACAGCCAACTGGTGCGCGCGCCCGCGCCCGCCGAGACCACCCTGCTGGCGCAGGAGCGGCAACTGCTGCCGCTGGGCTTGCGGCTGCTGGCGTTGTCGGATCTGTCGGAGGTGCGCCGGCAGGCGCGGCTCGCGGCCTGGAGCGGCGCGGCCTTCGGCGCGGCCATCGGCATGCTGCTGCTCTACCTGGCCTCGCGACGCAAGACGCTGCGTCAACTGTTCCTCGCCAAGACCGAGTTGCAGAACGCGCATGCGCAGCTGGAGCGCACGGTGGATGAGCGCACCATCGAGCTGCGCCTGGCCAATGATGAGCTCAAGGACCAGATCGATCAGCGCCGCCAGGCCGAAGGCGAGCTGCTCCAGACCAGCAAGCTCGCGGTGCTCGGCCAGATGTCCGCGGGGTTGTCGCATGAGGTCAATCAACCGCTGACCGCGCTGCGGGCGCTGGCGCGCAATTCGCAGCGGCTGCTGGAAGCCGGCCGCACCCAGGCGGTGGCGGACAACCTGCAGACCATGGACGAGATGGTCGAGCGCATGGCCCAGATCACCCGGCAGTTGAAGAGCTTCGCCCGCAAGGCGGAGCAGGTGAACACCGCCGTGCCGCTGCTGGCCTGTGTGCGCAATGCCCAGTTGCTGCTGGAGCACCGCACCCGCGCGCTGGATCTGCGCATCGATCTGGCGGTGCCGCCCGGACTTCGGGTGCGCGCCGAGGGCAATCGGCTGGAACAGGTGCTGGTGAATCTGATCGCCAATGCGGTCGACGCGATGGTCTCCGACCCGACCGCGCCGCTGGGTCCCGCACCCATCGACGGTGACCCGATGGACACGGCTGCGGGTCGCCTCGACGATCCGGCGCATCACGAGTCTGCCCACGCCGATCGGAGCGGCGCTGGCGCTGGCCATGGCGCCGACCTCGCGTCGCCCGACCTCGTCACCAGCGCCTGTCATTGCCTGCGCATCGAGGCGGTGCCGATCGACGACGGCCGGCGCGCCTTGATCAAAGTGCAGGACAGCGGACCGGGCCTGGCCGATGATCAATTGCAGCGGCTCTTCGAGCCCTTCTTCACCACCAAGCCCGCCGGCGAAGGCCTGGGATTGGGGCTGGTGATTTCATCCAAGATCGTCCATGAGTTCGGCGGCACGCTGCGCGCGCGTCGGCTGGACCAGGGCATGAGTTTCGAGTTCGACCTGAGCGTCGACACCTGGCAGGCGAAGGAATCCTATGTTTGAGGGCTACAAGGTCGTGTTCGTCGAAGACGACCTGCCGGTACGGGTCAGTCTGACCCAGACGCTGGAACTGGAGGGCTTCTCGGTCATCCCGTGCCGATCGGCCGAAGAAGCCCTGCCCCATGTGCAGCCCGGCGCACAGATCGTGCTGATCACCGATGTGCGGCTGCCCGGCATGGATGGCCGCGCCCTGCTGGCCCATGTGCAGGCGACCGATGCGGACATCCCGGTCATCCTGATCACCGCCCATGGCGATGTGCAGATGGCGGTGCAGGCGATGCGCACCGGCGCCTATGACTTCATCGAAAAGCCGTTCGCGCCCGAGCGGCTGCTGGACACCACTCGCCGCGCGCTGGACCTGCGCATGCTGCGCCATTCCGCCGACGAGCTGCGCCAGCAATTGCAGCGCGCCAGCGGCATCGAGGCCGCGCTGCTGGGACGGTCCGCAGCGATGCAGCAGTTGCGCCGCCAGGTGCTGAATCTGGCGTCCACCTCGGCCGACGTGATGATCCTGGGCGAGACCGGCACCGGCAAGGAGCTGGTGGCGCGCTGCCTGCATGATCAGAGTCCGCGGCGCGATCGCCACTTCGTCGCCATCAACTGCGGCGGCCTGCCGGAAGCGCTGTTCGAGAGCGAACTGTTCGGCCATGAGCCGGGCTCCTTCACCTCGGCGGCGAAGCGTCGCATCGGCAAGATCGAGCATGCGAATGGCGGCACCCTGCTGCTCGACGAAATCGAGACCATGCCGATGCCGCTGCAGATCAAGCTGCTGCGGGTGCTGCAGGAGCGCCGCATCGAGCGGCTGGGCTCCAACGAGGAGCTGCCGATCAATGTGCGCTTCATCGCCGCCAGCAAGGCCGATCTACGCGAGCTCGGCGACCGTGGCCAGTTCCGCAACGACCTCTACTACCGGCTGGACATCGCCACCCTGCACCTGCCGCCGCTGCGCGATCGGCGCGAGGACATTCCGCTGCTGTTCGAGCACTTCGTCGCCCAGGCCTGCGTGCGCTATGAGCGCCAGGCGCCGGAGCTCACGCCCGAGAAGCTGCGCGAGCTGATGGCCCATGACTGGCCGGGCAATGTGCGGGAGATCCGCAATGCGGCGGATCGTTTCGTGCTCGCGCTCGACGACCTGGACCGTCAGGAAGCGCTGCGCGACTTGCCGAGCCTGCACCTGGCTCGCCAGATGGAACTGGTGGAGAAAGCCTTGATCGAGCAGGCGCTGCGCCGGACCCAAGGCAAAGTGCCGGCGGCGATGGAGCTGCTCGGCACGCCGCGCAAGACGCTCTATGACAAGCTCAACCGGCACGGCATCCAGCTGGACGACTTCCGCTGAGCGCGGCGCGGTGGCGGCGAATCGATCAATTCGGTCTCTGTCGGTCGATGCCGGACCCCACTCGATTCAGTTGGGCACGCTGAGCCCTCACGCACGGCGGACTCTCACCACGAATCCGCCGCCGTGACACCGCCTCACGGCGGTGTGTCGCTCAGACCTGCGACGTGTTGTGGGACGCCGCGCGATCCAGCACGTCCTTGAGTTGATCGATGGTCGCGGGTTTGACCAGATAGGCAGTGGCGCCTCGGCGCACCGCTTCGGCGGCATCGGCCGCATCCGACAGACCCGTCAGCAACACCACCGTCATCGGGCCGTCGCGCAGGGCTTCCTCGATGAAGTCCATGCCCTGGCCGTCGGGCAGCGCGCGGTCCAGGATCAGCACGTCTGGCCGTCGAGTGGCGAGCCGCTTGCGCGCTTCGCCGAGGGACGCCGCGGTGGCCGCTTCATAACCTTCCATTTCAAGAAGGATGGCCAGCGTTTCGCTGGATTCAAGGTTGTCGTCGACGATGACGGCGTACGGCATGGCGTTCTCTGCGAGTGTGGGGGCAGCGTGATCCGACTCGCGTCGGGCAGCCTGCATCGAAACTCCGCAGCGCGGAGCGGACGCGGAGTGTCGCCGCAAAAACCGAAGCGAGCGGTGCCGTCCGTGGACTGCCCGCTCCAATCGTCGCTGCTTCACTCCGAACGCAGCCAGCTCATCCTGGCGCGCGGTCTGCACAACGGGGCAAATCGCATGCCCGGAAAGATCGTGCGTTCGGTGCGAGCCGCGCATCCATCGCGTTGCCGGCACCAGGGTTTTGGGGGCTGCACCTCATGCGGTGCGCTGCGCTTTATGACCATAATCGCCGGCCACGAGTGGCCCGCGCTCGTGGCTTCGCTGGTGTGCCGTTGCTCGCGGCGACAGCTTCTTTCGGTGCCACCTACTGGCAACCGCCTTGCGAACATTTCGCCCTTTCGACACGATCGAAGTCCGCGCAACGTCCGCGCCATCACCCCCTGGCGCGCTGATTGCCCTATCGGGGCAGCCTCCTCTTCCTGACCGATGACGACGACCGACGACGACCTGCTTCTCCGACTGCGCCGCTGCACCGGTCCCCTGCATGAACGGATCGAGGCCGTGCTGCGCCTGGAGGCGCCCATGCCGCTGGTCCGGTATGCCCGCGTGCTGCGCGGCTTCCATGAATTTCTGCAGCTTTGGGAGCCCCGCGTGCGCGCGGCCCTGCCCGGCGCGCTGCAACCCTGGTTCGACGGCCGTCGTCGCGCCGGCATGGCCGAGCGCGATGTGCATCACCTGTCGGCACCGATGGACGCCGACATTCGCGCCTCCGCGCAACGGTCGCTGGATCGGCTGCGCCTGGATTCCGCAGCAGCGGCCTTTGGCGCGATGTACGTGATCGAGGGATCGGCCTTGGGCGGCCAGGTCCTGACCCCTCAGATTGCGGCGATGCATGGCTTGTCGCCAGAGCGCGGCATCCGCTACTTTCACGGCTTTGGCGAGCGCACCGGCGCGATGTGGCGGGAGTTCCGCCAGTTGGTGACGCAGCAGGTCGGCCAGGATGCCGCCGCCCACGAGGCCGCCTGCCAGGCCGCGCAGCAAACTTTCCAGGCGCTGATCGAGACCTTCGAATCGATGCGCCTCGACGAGCCGGCGCTCGACGACACCCGCCCGGGCGTCGACGACGCGCTGGCCGGTCACCTTTCCGATCCGATGGCCTCGACGGACTCGGCCCCTTCACGTCGGACTGCGGGGCCGCACAGCCCGGCACCGGCCCGAGACAGCCGCGCCGAGGCGCATCGATGACGCCATGACCACCGCTTCCCGCATTTCCGATGCCCAACTGGCCAGTTGTGCCAGCGAGCCCATCCGCATTCCTGGCGCGATCCAGCCGCATGGCTGGCTGGCGGTCGCCGATGCGCTGACGGGACAGTTGCTCGCCTACAGCCAGAACTGGCCCGACCTGGTGGAGGCGCCGGATGCCGAAGTGGAAAGCGCCCTGCTGCAGCTGCTGACGCCGGTCCTGCAACAGCGGCACACCCTGGTCGACGGCGAAGGCCCGGTGTCCTGCGGCGCGGTGATCGTGGGAAAGCAGCGGCTGCATGCCTCGGGCCACCGGCTGGGCGACCTGGCCTATTTCGAGCTGGAACCCGATGCGGAAGACGCCGGGACCCGCGCGCCGATCTACAGCCTGGCGCGGCACCTGGTGCCGCTGATGCAGCAGACCGATTCGGTCGATGCGCTGTGCCGGGTCGTGGTGGCGGAGATGAAACGGCTGACCGGCTTCGGCCGCTGCCTCGCCTATCGCTTCGATGCGGAAGGCCATGGCGAGGTGCTGGCAGAAGCCGTCGACGAGGGCTACGACGCCTACGCCGGCCATCACTTCCCCGCCAGCGACATTCCGGCGCAGGCCCGCGAGCTCTATCGCATCAACCACATCCGCCTGATCCCGGATGCGAATTACCAGCCGGTCCCGGTGCGCTTCCTCGATGGCCGGCTGCCGACCTCGCTGGATCTGTCGCAGGCCGCGCTGCGCAGCGTCTCGCCGGTCCATCTGCAGTACATGCGCAACATGGGCACGCTGGCCTCGATGTCGGTGTCCATCCTGGTCGACGGGCAGCTGTGGGGCCTGGTGTCCTGCCACAACCATGCGGCGCACCACCTGTCCTGGCAGACCCGGATGGCTTGCGAGCATCTGGGCCAGTTGCTGTCGCTGCAGATCGAGGCCAAGGAAGAGAACGAGCGGGTCAACGAACAGTTGCGCTTGCGGCAACTGACGCTGGCGATCGTCGCCCATCTGGCCGAAAGCGATGCGACGCTGCAGCGGCTGATGGAAGAGCCCGGCCCCCTGCTGCGCCTGGGTCGCGCCACCGGTGCGGCGGTGATCCTCAACGACCAATGCTGGTCGGTCGGCGAGACACCGCCAGCCGAGACCCTGATCCGGCTCGGCCAGTGGCTGGGCAATCGCATCGACGAGGTCGACCACACCGACCGGCTCGCCACCGACGCGCCCGCGCTGACCGCCTCGCTGGGCGGCGCGGCGGGGCTGCTGGCGATCTCGATTTCCAAGCTGCATCGGCATTACATCGTCTGGTTCCGGCCGGAGATCGTGCAAACGGTGGTCTGGGCCGGGGAGCCGCGCAAGGAAATCGCGCAATCTGACGGCCGGCTGCATCCGCGCCTGAGCTTCGCCAGCTGGCGCCAGCAATTGCGCGGCCGTTCGCTGCCCTGGACGCCGGGCGAGGTGCATGCGGTGCAGGAACTGCGGCAGGCGCTGATCGGCATCGTGCTGCGTCGGGCCGAAGAAATGGCCGAAGTCGCCATGGAGCTGGGCCGGGTGAACAAGGAGCTGGAAGCTTTCTCCTACACCGTTTCGCACGACTTGCGCGCGCCGATGCGCCACATCGCCGGCTTCGTCGATCTGGTGGTGGAGATGGAAGGCAGCGCGCTCTCCGACCGCTCACGCCGCTATCTGACGCATGTGAAGGAAGCGTCGGCGCATGCCGGCCAACTGGTCGATGCGCTGCTGGACTTCTCCCGCATGGGACGCTCCGCGATCAAGCCGGTGTCGCTCAATACCGAACATCTGGTGGATGACCTGATCGCCGAATACAACGCGCAGCAGGTCGCCCAGCAGGCCACGGCCACCGAGGCCCCGTCGCCGATCGAATGGACGGTGCATCGGCCCTTGCCGCGGCTCTGGGGTGACCCGGTGCTGTTGCAGGTCGCGGTGCGCAACCTGATCGGCAACGCCGTGAAATACAGCCGCCACCGGACGCCGGCCCGCATCACCATCGAGCCGGTGCAGACCGAGGCCGGCGCCGGCCTGCGCATCTCCGACAACGGCGTCGGCTTCCAGATGAAATACGTCGGCAAGCTGTTCGGCGTGTTCCAGCGACTGCATCAGAACGAGGCCTTCGAAGGCACCGGCATCGGATTGGCCAGCGTGCGCCGCATCGTCGAGCGCCACGGCGGTCAGGTCGATGCCTGGGGCGCGCCGGACGAAGGCGCCCGCTTCAGCTTCGTGCTGCCGACCCGCGAAATGGCCGCGCTGCAGGCGGACGCGCCCGCGCCGCCGTCGGTCGATCGCTCAGCCGCCCTGTCGGCGCTGATGTCTTCCGCGCTGTCGGCACAATCGCCCCTTCCCGTTCCCCCTCCTCGGCCCTCTGATCCGAACTGAGATGCTCAAGCCCATTCTTCTCGTCGAAGACGACGCCCGCGACCTGGAGCTCACCCTGGTCGCCCTCGAACGCAGCCAGCTCGCCAACGAGGTCATCGTGGTGCGGGACGGTGCCGAGGCGCTGGACTATCTCAATCGCGAAGGCGTGCACGCCGGTCGCGCCGAGGGCAATCCGGCGGTGATCCTGCTCGACCTCAAGCTGCCCAAGGTCAACGGCCTGGAGGTGCTGAAGTCGGTGCGCGCGACCGAATCGCTGAAGTCGGTGCCGGTGGTGATGCTGACCTCGTCGCAGACCGAATCGGATGTGGTGCAGAGCTATGCCTTGGGCGTGAATGCGTATGTGGTCAAACCGGTGGAATTCCAGCGCTTCGTGGCCGCGATCGCGGATCTGGGCGTGTTCTGGGCCGTGCTGAACGAACCGCCTCCCGGCTCGCTGCGCGCGTCCCGCCGTTATGAATGAGCGTCCCGGTTCGACCGGCCCGTCCGGCCCGTACGACATGTCCGGCGCGACCGATTCGGCTGAGCACCTCGCCTCCTCCCACCAGCCCGTCCCCCCCTTGAGCCCCCTTGTCACCGAGGCCGCCGTGCGCGCGGCCAGACCGGCCGCCTCGACCGCCGCCACCGCGACGGCCATGTCGGTGGCCGCCATCGCATCGTCCGGCTCCGCGCCGACGGGCGTGGCGGCGCTCACCGGCGCGGCGGAACTGGATGCCTCCGCCGGCGTGCCGCTGGAAATCCTGCTGCTGGAAGACTCCGCCTTCGATGCCGAGCTGCTGCAGGCCTCGCTGGACCACACCCATCCGCGCGCCCGCATCACCTGGGTCAAGGACGAGGCCGGCCTGCTCGGCGCGCTGGAAACCCAGCGCTTCGACCTGATCTTGTCGGACTACCAGCTCGCCGGCTTCACCGGCGCGGAGGCGCTCACGCTGGCTCAGCACCATGCGCCGAACACGCCCTTCATCTTCGTCTCCGGCGTGATCGGCGAAGAGAACACGGTCGAGCTGCTCAAGCGCGGCGCGACCGACTATGTGATGAAGGGCCGACTGACGCGACTCTCCGTCGCCATCGACCGCGCCCTGCGGGAGGTGCGCCAGCGCGAAGCGCAGCGCCTGGTGGAAGCGCAGCTGCGCGAAGCCGATGCGCTGTATGCGCGGGTGGTCGACTCGCTGCAGGAATACGCCGTGATCCTGCTGGACACCGAAGGCCGCATCCGCGACTGGAACCAGGCGGCCAGCAGCCTGTTCGGTCACACGCTGGATTCGGTGCGGGGTCGATCGGTCGATCTGCTGCTGACGCCGGACGACCGTGCCGCCGGCGTGCTGGACCGCCAACTGGCCCTCGCGCTGACGCAGGGCTCGGCGCGCGACGACCGTTGGCTGATGCATCAGAACGGCACCCGGCTGCGCGCGGAGTCAGCCGTGACGCCGCTCTACAGCGTGTCCGGCGAGGCGACCGGCTTCTCCCAGATCATTCGCGATGTCACCCCGGCCTTCGAGGCCCGCGAAGCGCTGCGACTGGCCAAGGAAGAAGCCGAGCGCGCCAGCGAGCTGAAGGACCAGTTCCTGGCCGTGCTCTCGCATGAGCTGCGCTCGCCGCTGAGCGCGATCACCGGCTGGGCCGACATCCTCAACAATTTCTCGGATGCCCATCCGCTGCTGGGCAAGGCCTCGACCGTCATCCGGCGCAATGCCCAGATGCAGGCCCGGATGATCAACGACCTGCTCGACATGAGCGCGGTCGTGGCCGGCAAGCTGCGCCTGCAGACCGCGCCGGTCGATCTGGCGAATCTGGCTTCCGAGACCGTGCTCGGCTCGCTGCATGAGGCGCAGAGCAAGGGCGTCGCCCTGCACTGCCAGGCCGACGGCGCGGTCTGGATCGATGGCGATGTGGAACGGCTGTCTCAAGTGCTCGCCAACCTGATCGGCAATGCGATCAAGTTCACCGATCGCGGCGGTCGGGTGGATGTCGAGGTGCGGACCGATGACGGCGAAGCGGTGCTGCGGGTCAGCGACACCGGCCGCGGCATCTCGCCCGCTTTCCTGCCCTACGTCTTCGACCGGCTGCGGCAGGAAGACAGTTCGTTCACTCGCAAGGCGGGCGGACTCGGCCTGGGCCTGGCGATCGCGCGCGCGATCGCCGAACTGCATCAGGGCCGCATCAGCGCCGACAGCGCCGGTCCCGGCCGTGGCGCCAGCTTCGAGCTGCGGGTGCCGGTGCGCATGGATTGCGCCCGTCCGCCACCGCCCAACACCGGCACCATGGCCCTGTCGGAGGACAGTCTGGCCGGCGTGCGGGTGCTGCTGGTGGATGACGAGGAAGATGCGCGCGAAGTCGGCCAGGTCGCGCTCAGCCGGCTGGGCGCGAAGGTGCGCGTGGCCAGCAGCGCGGCCGAAGCGCTGGCCGTGCTGAACGACGAACGCTTCGACCTGCTGGTGTCGGACATCGGCATGCCCGACATGGATGGCCGCTCGCTGATCCGTGAGGTGCGCCGCATGCCCGGCGGCAGCCCGCAGGACCTGCCCGCCGTCGCGCTGACCGCCTTCGCGATGGTGGCGGATCGCCAGGAAGGCCTGGCCGCCGGCTTCCAGGGCTATGTGGCCAAGCCGATCGAGCTGGGCACCTTGACCCGCGCCATCCGCGAAGTGCTGGACGGCCGCGAGTGAGACCCGGGCGCCCGCGGCCAGCCGCCGCGGGTGCGATCGGCCGCCGGGGCCGATCGGTCAGCAGCGCGGTCGCCGCTCCTTAGAGCCGCTGGCGCTGCATGAATTCGTCGAAGCCCGCTTCGGCGAAGCGGAACCAGACGTTCTGGTCGCGGCGGAACTTGGCGTAATCCTCGTAGACCTTCTTCCAGTTCGGATTCTTGGCCGACAGTTCGCTGTAGATCGCCATCGATTCCTTGAAGGCCAGGTCCATCACTTCGTTGGGGAAGCGCATCAGCCGGGTCTTGTTGCCGGCGACCAACTGCTTGAGCGCGGCCGGATTGAGCACGTCGTACTTGGCCTGCATGTCCACATGGGTGTGGGAGGACGCGGCTTCGATGATGGCCTTGTATTCCGGCGTCAGCGCGTCATAGGCCTTGGTGTTGAGATAGAAGTCGACCTGCGGGCCGCCTTCCCACCAGCCGGGGTAGTAGTAGAACGGCGCCACCTTGTGGAAGCCCAGCTTCAGGTCGTCATACGGGCCGACCCATTCGGCGGCATCGATGGTGCCCTTCTCCAGCGCCGAATACAGCTCGCCGCCCGGCAGGTTCTGCGGCACGCCGCCCATGCGTTCGATCACTCGACCGGCGAAACCGCCGATGCGCAGCTTCAGGCCCTTGATGTCCGCCGCCGACTTGATTTCCTTGCGATACCAGCCCGCCATCTGCGCGCCGGTGTTGCCGCCCGGGAAGTTGATGATGTTGTATTGGCGATAGAAATCGCGCATCAGCTTCAGGCCGTTGCCCTGGTAGGTCCAGGCCGTCATCTGCCGCGAGTTCAGACCGAACGGGATCGCCGCGCCGATGGCGAAGGTCTCGTCCTTGCCGAAGAAGTAGTAGGGCACGGTGTGGGCGATCTCGACGGTGCCGTTCTGCACCCCATCGACCACGCCGAAGGCGGGCATCAGCTCGCCACCGGCATGCACGCTGATCTGGAACTTGCCGCCGCTCAGATCGCTCACCTTCTTGGCGAAAACCTCGCCGCCGCCGTAAATGGTGTCGAGCTGCTTCGGAAAGCTGGACGCCATGCGCCAGCGCACCTGGGCCTGCGCATGGACGATGGCGGGGGCGGCCCCGGCGGCCAGCACACCGGCCAGCCCGGCGCTGCGGACAAATGATCGACGCTCCATGAAGTCTCCTCTTGTGGGTTGGATCCTCGCGGTCCGGCGGCCGGGACGAGGCGCGTCCCTGCGCCGATCCGCGGGTCGATGGCGTGACCGCAGGATCAACCAGCCCCGCGCCCACCGTCAACAAGGAAGACCCCAAGGGACAGCCACCCCGCCCCCTGCCCCACCGACATCCCCCATCCACCATGAAAAACGCCTGACGCGCCTCGAAGGTTCGAGTCAGCGTCAGGCGTGAGACCGAGCCGCAGCGGGCCGGGCCGGGCAGGATCAGCGGTCGGCGAGTCGGCTCAGTGCGCGCCGCCCGCGTCGACCGGCGCGCCCATCTTCGGCGGCCGCTTGGTGATCCAGACGAAGCCGATCAGCACGATGAACAGCAGGCCGGAGGCGAGGAAGATGTCGTCGGCCGCTCGGGTGAAGGCCTGCTGGTCGATCAGCCGGTTCAGATAGCCCAGCGCCTGCTCATAGCTCATGCCGGTGGACTGCAAGGTGCTGAGCGTCTGGCCCGCCACCGGATCGCCCAGCGACAGATGCTCCACCAGATGGCTGTGGTGCAGCGTCGCGCGGTTCTCCCACAGGGTGGTGGAGATCGAGGTCCCCATCGCGCCCGCGGTGATCCGCACGAAATTCGACAGACCGGCCGCCGCGGCGATCCGCTCCGGCGGAATGCCGGACAGGGTCAGCGTGGTCAGCGGAATGAAGAAGAAGGCCAGCGCGCCGCCTTGCAGGATGGTCGGCACCATGATGGTGGCGAGGTCGGTGTCGGTGGTGAAGAACGACCGCATCACCAGCACGACGCAGAACATCACGAAGGCGAAGCTGGCCATCAGGCGCGGATCCCAGACCGCCACCTTCTTGCCCACCACCGGCGACAGCAGGATGGCCAGCACCCCCACCGGCGCCAGCGCAAAGCCGGCGGCCGTGGCGGTGTAGCCCATGTGCTGCTGCAGCCACAGCGGCAGCAACACCACATTGCCGAAGAACAGGCCATAGGCCACCGACAGCACCGCCGCACCGAACAGGAAGTTGCGACGGGCAAACAGGCGCAGGTCGACCACCGGGTGTTTGTCGGTCAGCTCCCACACCACGAAGATCGCGAAGCCCACCACCGCCAGCACCGCCAGCAACTGGATCTGGCCGGACGCGAACCAGTCCAGCTCCTTGCCCTTGTCCAACATCACCTGCAGCGAGCCCACCCACAGCACCAGCAGCGCCAGACCGATGGTGTCGATCGGCAGCTTCTTGATCGGGGTTTCGCGATGGCGGTAGATGCTCCAGGTCAGGCCGGCGGCGAACAGGCCCACCGGCACGTTGATGTAGAAGATCCACGGCCAGGTGACGTTGTCGGTGATCCAGCCGCCCAGCAGCGGCCCGACCACCGGCGCGACCAGGGTCGTCATGCCCCATAACGCCAGCGCGGTGCCGGCCTTGTGTTTCGGATAGCTGGACAGCAGCAGCGTCTGCGACAGCGGGATCATCGGCCCGGCCACCAGGCCCTGGAACACGCGGGCGGCCACCAGCATTTCCAGCGAATGCGCGAAGCCGCACAGCCAGGAGGCCAGCACGAACAGCAGCACGCTGGTGGTGAACAGCCGCACCGCACCGAAGCGCTGGGTCAGCCAGCCGGTGAGCGGCACCGAAATCGCATTGGCCACGCCAAAGCTCGTGATCACCCAGGTGCCCTGCACCGGGCTGACGCCCAGGTCGCCAGCAATCGCCGGCAGGGACACGTTGGCGATCGACGAGTCCAGCACATTCATGAAGGTCGCCAGCGACAGCGAAATCGTGCCCAACACCAGGGCGGTGCCCTGGAGTGGCGCGGGCGCTGTCGGGGCGCCTGGAGCGGGTGTACTCATGGGAGGGCGACGATCAGCCTTGGGCGCCCTGGACGTCGCGCGCCTGAGCGTGCGGCGTGCCGGTGGCGGATGTCGGCGCGGACTGGTCCGGCGCCGGCTTCACCGTCGACCGCACCGGATGCTTGCCGCCCTTGCCCAGATTGATGGCGATGATGCGCTGCACCTGCTCATCCGCGGCGCGCTCCTGCGCATCGAAGACGGTGGTCTGCAGGCGCGGCGCGGTGTTGCCGGTCGCGGCCGCCAGGGTCTTGCCGTCCTGGTTGCGGATGTCCACCTGGACATCCATCGACAAACCGACGCGCAGCGGATGTTCCGCCACTTCCTTCGGATCCAGCGCGATCCGAACCGGCACCCGTTGCACCACCTTGATCCAGTTGCCGGTGGCATTCTGGGCCGGCAGCAGCGCGAAGGCCGCGCCGGTGCCCGCGCCCAGGCCCTGCACGGTGCCGTGGTATTCGGTCTTCTTGCCGTAGACGTCGGCTTCCAGCGTCACCGTCTGGCCGATGCGCAGCTTGGCCAGCTGGCTTTCCTTGAAGTTGGCATCCACCCAGACCTGCTGCAGGCCGACCACCGCCATCAGCGGCGCGCCGGCGGCCACGCGTTGGCCGAGTTGCACCGAGCGGCGGGCGATCCAGCCATCCACCGGCGCGACCAGCTCGGCGCGCTGCAGCGCCAGATAGGCTTCACGCACGCGGGCCGCGGCGCGCAGCACATTCGGATGGTCTTCCACGCTCACCCCGTCGGTGAGCGCCTGGTTGGACTGCAACTGCTCGCGCGAGGCCAGCAGGGCCGACTGGGCTGCGGCCGCTGCGGCGCGGGCGGCGGTCAGTTGGGCCTGCGCATGGTCCAGCTCTTCCTTGCTGACCGCGCCGGTGGCGATCAGCGGCTGACGCCGGCTGACGTCCGCCTGCAGCCGGCTCAGCTCGCTCTGGGCGCGGCGCTGCTCGGCTTCACGCACCTGGACCTGGGCGGCGAGGCCGCTGTTGTTGGCATAGACGGTGCGCACTTCCCGCACCGTCTGCGCCAGTTGCGCCTGCGCCTGGTCCAGCGCCATGCGGGCATCGACCGGGTCCAGGCTCACCAGCTTCTGGCCGGCCTTCACGAAGTCGGTGTCATCCGCATAGACGGCGCGCACCGTGCCGCCGACCAGCGGCGTGATCTGCACGACATTGGCCTGGACATAGGCGTTGTCGGTGGTTTCGTAATGGCTGCCGATGACCCATTCATAGGCGGCGTAGCCGATGCCGGCCAGCGCGATGACCACCGCGATCAGGGTCAGGCCCTTCTTGCGGGGATTGCCGTTCTTGCCGTTGTTGCCGGTGTTGCCGTTCGCGGCGTTGGGGGTGGTGTTGTCTGGCGTGGCGCTCATGATGGTGCTCGGAAATTTGGCGTCGAGGATCGATTCGGGGAGGAAGCGGATCGGGGCGTGGACCGTCGGGTCAGCCGCGCGATCCCGTCGTTGGCGTGGTCGAGGGCGCCATCGCTGCGGCCGGCGCGCTGGCGGCGCTCTGGGCGGCGGCGCCGGCCGGATCGGCATAACCGCCGCCGAGCGCGCGCATCAGGTTGATCTGCGCATCGACCGTCAGGGCCTGCAGATCGATCTGGCCGCGCTGCTGCAGCAACTGGTTCTGGTGGGCATTCAGCACGGCAATGCGGTTGATCAGACCGGCCTGGTAGCGCTGATTGGCGAGCGTGAACTGGCTGTCCGCGTTGGCAACGAGCGCCGCCTGCTGCACGCCCTGCTCGCGCAAGGATTGCAGGGTGGTGAACTGGTCGCTGGCATCACGCACCGCATCCAGGATCGCGGCGTTGTAGGTGTCGATGGCGGCATCCTGCTCGGCCGCGCTGCCCTTGAGCTGGGCGCGCAGGCGACCGCTGTCGAACAGCGGCAGATGCAGCGCCGGACCGATGCCGTACTGGCGGCTGCCGCTCTTGAACAGCTCATCCAGACCGATCGAGTTCAAGCCCACGAACGCCGTCAGGCTGACGCTCGGATAGAACTGGGTGCGGGCCGCGCGCACATCCTGCGCGCTGGCCTCGACCCGCGCACGCGCGGCGGCGAGATCGGGACGACGGCCCAGCAGATCCAGATGCGGCGCCTGCTGCCAGTCGATCACGCCCGGCAGCGCGGCTTCCAGCGATTCGGTGGCGGCGGGGCCTTGTCCGGTCAGCGCGGCGATCTGGTGACGCAGCAGGGCCTGCTGTTCCCGCAGCACCACCTGCTGGCGCTGGATGTCCGGCAGCGGCGCTTCGGCGACGCGCAGATCCTGGCCGTTGTCCAGGCCGGCGGCGCTGCGCTGCCGCACCAGATCCAGGCTTTGATCGCGCAAGCCCTTCTGCTGCTCCAGCAGACGGCTTTGCGCCTGGCTGCGGGCCAGCGCGACATAAGCCTTGGCCACGGCGTTGGACACGCTCAGGCGGGCGGCGGCGGCATCGGCCTCGGCGGCACGGCGCTGGCCCAGAGCGGACTGCAGCGCGGCTTCATGGCGACCGAAGAAATCGAATTCATAGCTCAGACCGGCCTGGATGTTGGCCAGCGTCTGCGCGCTGCCCGCCAGCGGCGGCGGGTAGATGCCGTGCTCGGAGAAGCGCTGCCGGGTCACGTCGGCGGACAGGCTGGCGCTCGGGCGCTGCGCGGCTTCGGCGTTCTCGGTCAGCGCCGCGGCGCGGGCAATGCGCGCTCGCGCCAGCGCCAGGTTGGGCGATTGGGCGATCGCCTGGTCCACCAGCGCATTCAGCTGCGGATCGCCGAAGCGGGTCCACCACTGCGCCTCCAGCGCCTGACCATCAGCGGCGCTCAAACCGAGCCGGGCGGCATCGGCATCCAGCGGCTGGGCGGGGTTGGCCAGATGAGGCATCGGCGCGCAGCCGGTCAGCACCATCAGCAAGGCGGCACCCATGGCCAGCGCGAGCGTCGTGCGATGAAGAAGTCGGGAAGTCATGATCAGGTCCTGCAAATTGTTCTTGTTGGGGCGCCGACATCGGCGCGGTCAGGGGAGCGAAGACAGAAAGAAGGTGAGAAACGTGGACGGCGCGAGTCGAGCGGCGCGAGCGAATCAAGTGACGAGATCACTCGTCCTTGTCGTTCAGCGAGGAGGTCTCCGACGCCAGCCCGGCGTCGCGGATGGCGTGGCCGTTGGCGACCATGCGCTGCAGCAGGTCGACCAGGGTGCGGAACTCCTGATCGGTGAAGCCCGCGAGATGCGCATTAAAGACCTGGGACAGCACGCCGGGCGCCGCCGCCATCGCACTGCGGCCGGCCTCGGACAGCGACACCATCACCACGCGGCGGTCCTCCACCGAGCGCTCGCGCTGCACCAGGCCCTTGGCTTCCAGCCGGTCCAGCAGGCGGGTCATCGCGCCGCCGTCCATCGCCAGCTCGCGGGCCAGCGCGGCACTGGACATCGATCCATGGAAGCGCAGACGCAACATCGGCGCCCATTGCGCATGGGTCAGGTCATGCTTGCCAAGCAGCTTGTCCGCCTGGCAGACCATGGACTGCTTGATCTGGCGCAGCATCCAGCCCAGGCTGGGCTCGCACTGGAAGTTGTCGGCGCTGTAGAACTCGGCGATGGGAGGCAGCTTGTGGGTCATGGCAGTCATCCAGAGGGCTGATCGGCGGTCACGGCACTGGGTCCACCAGACCTCGGAGGAAGCCGGTTCGACCGCCATGGCATCGCTTTTTCAGCAAGGGCCTTCGGAAAAGTCTGGGCGATTATTGCTTAGGCAATGATTGCCATACCAATGACTGCATCCATAGGCCTGCTGAATGAAGGGGCTTTGATTCGGGCGCTCCGGCGCAGCCGCTGCGGCCCTTGATGCATGTCGGCGCAGACGCGCGTCGTCACCGGCCGGGGGCCCGTGCCGCCCTACACTGCCGCGATGTCCGCCCTGCCCCCGACCACCTCCCCTGGCCCCTCCCATTCCGTGACGTCGAGCGCTTCCGACGCCACGAACGCGCCGGTCGATCCCCGCCGCGCCGCCACGCCCGCGCGAGGCGCGGCGGGCGGCACGTCCGGCGCCACGTCCAGCGCCACATCCAGCAACACAGCGGGCGGCGCCGACAACCGCCCTGCGCTGCGCGCCATGTGGCCGGCGCTCTGGCCCTTCCTGCGGCCGTACCGCTGGCGGATCGCCTCGGCGGTGGTGTTCCTGGTGATGGCGGCGGTGGCGACGCTGGTGTTCCCCATCGCGCTGCGGCAGTTGATCGATCAGGGCTTGATCGCCGCCGACCCCGGTGAACGGATGATGGCCTTGCGCGAGCACTTCCTCTGGCTGTTCGCCACCGGCGCGGCGCTGGGTCTTTTTTCAGCGCTGCGGTTCTATGCGGTGAGCTGGCTGGGCGAGCGGGTCAGCGCGGATCTGCGCACCGCGGTCTACAGCCATGTGCTGCGCCAGAGCCCCGAATTCTTCGAGACCACGCAGACTGGCGAAGTCATCAGTCGGATCACCACCGACACCACGGTGATCCAGAGCATCGTCGGCTCCAGCCTGTCGATGGGCCTGCGCAACATGATCATGGGCGTGGGCGCGATCGCTTTGCTGATCGCGACCAATCCCTGGGTGATGACCCAGGTGATGGGCATCCTGGTGCTGGTGGTGATGCCGGCGCTGTTCTTCGGCCGCCGCGTGCGGCGCTTGTCCCGCGCCAGCCAGGATCGGGTGGCCGACACCAGCGCCATCGCCGCCGAGATGCTCAACGCGGTCACCGTCGTGCAGTCCCATGCGCAGGAATCGCGTGAGGCCCAGCGCTTCCAGGAGGCCAGCGAAGCCGCCTTCGACACCGCCCGCAAACGCACCCGCGTGCGCGCCCTGCTGGTGGCGTTCATCATCACCGCCACCTTCGGCGCCCTGCTGTGGGGCTTGTATCAAGGCACGCAGGCGGTGATGGCCGGACGCATCAGCGCCGGGCATCTGGGCCAGACCGTGGTGTATGTGATCTTGCTGGTGTCGTCGGTGGCCGTGCTGGCCGAGGTCTGGGGCGAGCTGCTGCGCGCTGCGGGCGCCACCGAGCGTTTGATGGAGCTGCTGGCCGCCCGGTCGCCGGTGGCCGACCCGGTCGAGCCGATGCCCGCGCCCGCGCGTCAGGGCCCGGCGCGGGTGGTGTTCCATCAGGTGGGATTCCATTACCCATCGCGTCCGGATCGCGCGGCGCTGGCGCAGTTCGACCTGGACATCGCCCCCGGCGAAACCGTGGCGCTGGTCGGCCCCAGCGGCGCCGGCAAGAGCACGGTGCTGCAACTGCTGCAGCGCTTCTATGACGTGCAGCAAGGGCGCATCGAGCTGGATGGCGTGCCGGTCGATCGCCTGCGCCTGGCGGATCTGCGCGCCCGCATGGCGCTGGTGCCGCAGCAGAGCGTCATTTTCTCCGCGAGTGCCCTGGACAACATCCGCTACGGCCGTCCCGACGCGAGCCGTGACGAGGTCATCGCCGCCGCCCGGGCCGCGCATGCGCATGAGTTCATCGAGCAGTTGCCGCAGGGCTACGACAGCTTCCTGGGCGAGCGCGGGGTGCGCCTGTCCGGCGGCCAGCGCCAGCGGATCGCCATCGCCCGCGCGATGCTGCAAAACGCCCCGCTGCTGCTGTTGGACGAAGCCACCAGCGCGCTGGATGCGGAGAGCGAGCGCCTGGTGCAGCAAGCCCTGGACGAAGCGATGCGCGACCGGACCACCCTGGTCATCGCCCACCGCCTGGCGACGGTGCAACGGGCCGATCGCATCGTGGTGCTGGAGGATGGCCGGATCGTCGAGCAAGGCCGACATGCCGAGCTGGTGGCCCGCGGCGGTCTGTATGCCCGGCTCGCCGCACTGCAGTTCACGCATTGAGCCGTTCCCTCCCATGACGCTGCGTGGGCCGGCGTCGGCCACAGCGTCGTCCACAGCGCCGATCACCGTGCGGGTGACGGCGCGAGTAACGGCGCGAGTAACGGCGCGGGCAGCGCCCGCCGCTGGAAGCCGCGCGCGTCGGCGGGCTTTGTGGCCGACCTAGAATCCGCCCCCATGACCGACCTTGCCACGCCCCTGCGCCCGGTGCGCCGCCAGTACGAAGATTTCATGCGCCATGTCTATGAGCATGGCGTGGCCAAGGGTGACCGCACCGGCACCGGCACGCGCAGCGTCTTCGGCCATCAGATGCGTTTCGATCTGAATGAAGGCTTCCCGCTGGTGACGACCAAGAAGGTGCACCTGAAGTCGATCATCCTGGAGCTGCTGTGGTTCCTGCGTGGCGACTCGAACGTGAGATGGCTGCAGGAGCGCGGCTGCACCATCTGGAATGAATGGGCGCGCGAGGACGGCGACCTGGGTCCGGTCTACGGCGTGCAATGGCGCAACTGGCCGACGCCGGACGGTGGCCACATCGATCAGATCGCGCAGGTGGTGCAGCAGCTCAAGTCCAATCCGGACTCGCGGCGGATCATCGTGTCGGCATGGAATGTGGCGGATCTGGATCGCATGGCGCTGATGCCGTGCCATGCGTTTTTCCAGTTCTACGTGGCGGACGGCAAGCTGTCCTGCCAGCTGTATCAGCGCAGCGCCGACATCTTCCTCGGCGTGCCCTTCAACATCGCCAGCTACGCCTTGCTGACGCAGATGCTGGCCCAGCAATGCGACCTGGGCCTGGGTGACTTCATCTGGACGGGCGGCGACTGCCACCTCTACACGAATCACTTCGAGCAAGTGGAAACGCAGCTCAGCCGCGAGCCCTTCGCCTATCCGACCATGCACATCAAGCGCCGGCCGGCCTCGATCTTCGAGTACGAGCTGGAGGACTTCGAGCTGCAAGGCTATGAGCACCATCCGCCCATCAAGGCGCCGGTGGCGGTCTGAAGGCTGAGGGCTGACGGCTGAGGCGCGCCCGTCCCGCCTGCCCATCCCGCGCCTCCAGCGCCTCGCGACCTTAAAACGCGCTCTTCACCACCCCACCATCGACCCGCAACGCCGCGCCGGTGGTGGCCGAGGCCAGCGGGCTCGCCAGATAAGCCACCAGTGACGCCGTCTCCTGCGGTGTCGCGAAGCGCTTGATGAGCGAGGTCGGCCGCACGGTCTCGAAGAACTCCGCCTCGACCTGCTCGAAGCGCTTGCCGTTGGCGCGGGCCATGTCCTGCACGAAGTCGCCCACGCCGCGCGAGGTCGTCGGGCCCGGCAGCACGCTGTTGACCGTGATCCCGGTGCCCGCGACCGATTCCGCCAGCCCACGCGCGACCGCGATCTGCGCGGTCTTGCTCACGCCGTAATGAATCATCTCGGTCGGGATCTGCAGCGCGCTCTCGCTGGAGATGAACAGAATGCGGCCCCAGTTCGATCGCTTCATCGCCGGCAGCACGAGACGCGCCAGCCGGACCCCGCTCAGGACATTCACCTCGAAGAAGCGCATCCAGTCCTCATCCGGAATGTCCTCGAAGTCCTTGGGCTCGAAGATGCCGAGGTTGTTGACCAGGATGTCGATGCCGGGATGACGGCGAACGACCTCTTCAGCCGCCGCAGCGGTGCTGAGGTCGCCCGCGAAGCCCTCGACCGGTCCTCCCGTCTCCGCGCGCAGGCGCTCGACGGTCGCGTCGACGGCCGCCTGCGTGCGTCCGTTGACGATCACCCGGGCGCCCTCCCGGGCGAGGGTGTGCGCGATGGCCAGGCCGATGCCGGCGGTGCTGCCGCTCACCAGCGCGAGCTTGCCTTGAAGTTGCAGATCCATGTGAATGCTCCTTGGAGATCAACGTGTCAGCGTGTCAACGGTGTCGACCTGTCGACGTGCCAGCGCGTCAACGTGCCGATGTCTTGGTCGACGGTCTTACTTTGACAGGAAGTCGACGATCACCTTCGTCGTGGCTTCGGGCTCTTCCTCCATCAGCCAGTGGCCGGCGCGCGGAATGACCGACTCGGTGACATCGGTGGCGGCATGGCGCATGGCCACGGCTTCCAGCGGGCCGAAGGATTTCTCGCCGCCGATGGCCAGCACGGGCATGGTGAGGCGGGTCTTCATCAGCTCGAGGTTGTCCTTCGCGTCGGTCCGGAAGGCGCGGAACTGCGACAGCGCGCCCTTCATCGCACCGGGCCGCGCATACAGCTGCGCGTAGTGATCCCGCGTGCCTTCATCGATCTTCGACGGATCGCCGCCGAAGTCGTTGTAGAAGCGGTCCAGGAAGATGCGCTCGCGGCCCGCCACCAGCCGCAGCACGTCCTTGCCGTAGAAGTCGAAATGCCACAGCAGCGGATTGCGCACCACCTCGTCCCACGGCGGAATGCCGGGGGGCGGCGCGTCCATCACCACCAGCCGGGTGGTCTTCGTCGGATAGGTGGCGGCATAGGCATAAGACACCATCACGCCGATGTCATGACCGACGATGTCGGCCTGGTCGATGCCCAGGCGGTCGAGCAAACCGCGGATGTCCTTGGCCTGGTTCTTCTTCTCATAGCCGTCCTCGGGCTTGTCCGACAGGCCGATGCCGCGCAGATCGGGGATCACGACGCGGTGGTTCTTCACCAGCTCGGTGGCGAGCGGTCCCCACATGTCGCCGGTGTCGCCGAAGCCGTGGATCAGGACGACGGCCGGTCCGGTCCCGCCCACGCGGACATGCAGCTGAATGCCATTGGATTCAATGCGCTGCGTTTTGAAGGTGGCCGGCAGCGGCTTCGGCTGCGCGGACACCGCCGTCGCCGTGGTCAAGGCCGCCACGGCCAACAGGCTGGCGCCGACGAGATGCTTCAGGGTCGTGTTCATCGTGATCATGAGGTTCTCCTTGCGGTGGGGACATTCAGGTGCGGGTGATCGACAGCCCGCCATCGATCAGCGGGGCCGTGCCGGTGATGAACGAGGCGTCGTCCGACGCATAGAACAACACGGCCCGCGCCAGCTCATCGGGCGTCGCGACGCGCTTCAGCGCATGGAGCTGCGTCACGAAGGCCTGGGATTCGGGCGTGTCGTTCATGTCGCGGTACATGTCGGTGTCGACCGCGCCGGGCAACACGGCATTCACGCGGATGCCGCGCGGACCGAACTCCGCCGCGAGCGCCTGGGTCAGGCCGATCAAGCCCGACTTGCTCGCCGCATAAGCCGCCACGCCCGGGAACGCGCTGGTGTAGCCCACGAAGGTCGAGGTGAACAGCACCGAGCCGCCGCCGTTCTTGAGCATCTGCGCAATCTGCGCCTGGGCGCCGACGAAGGCGCCGGTCAGATTGATCGCCAGCGCATCGGTCCAGCCGGTCAGCGAGACCTCGGTGCTGGGCCCGGTCTCGCCGAGCGTGCCGGCGTTGTTGAAGGCGATGTCCAGGCGACCAAAGCGCTGAACGGCGAGATCGACCAAGGCCTGCGCATAGGCCTGGTCGCGGACGTCCCCCGCGAGCGCCACGGCTTGTCCGCCGGCGGCCTGAATCTCGGTCACCAACCGGTCCAGCTCGGCGGCGCGGCGCGCGCCGACCACGAGGCGGGCGCCTTCTGCGGCGAACAACTTGGCGGTGGCATGACCGATGCCAGAGCTGGCGCCGGTGATGACGGCGACTTTTCCTTCGAGACGATGGCCCATGGTGAACTCCTGTTGAGACGTGGATGAATGAATCGGTGGAGTCAGTGTGGGCGCGCACGACCGCCTTCGGAAGCCGGCGGATTCAGGAACTGTCGTTCGGATTCGTCGAACAATTGACGTGCGCAATCGAGGCGCAGCGACGTTGCCGACGGCGCCCTGCGCTACGCTACGACCTCATTGCGTGAGGACGTGTCGCCATGCTCAAGCTGGATGGGATCGCGGGCTTTCTGGCCATCGCGGAGTCGGAATCGATCAGCGCGGCTGCGCGGCGTTTGGGTCTGTCCAAATCGGTGCTCAGCGAGCGGCTGACCGAGCTGGAGCGCACGCTCGGCGGCGTGCTGTTCCATCGCACCACGCGGCGACTGAGCCTGACCGAAGATGGCGCGGCCTTTCTGGAGCGGGCGCAACGCATCGTCGGCGAAGTGAACGAGGCCGCCGCCGAGATCGCCGAGCGCCGCGGCACGCTCAAGGGTCCGCTGCGCATTTCCGCGCCGGTGACTTTCGGGCGGATGCATCTGGGCCCGGCGCTCTGCCCGTTCCTCGCCAAACACCCCGACATCTCGCTGACGCTGGAGCTGGACGATCGACGGGTCGATGCCGCCGCGGACGGCTTCGATGCGGTGATCCGTCATGGCGTGATCGAGGATTCCCGCCTGGTCGCGTTCCGGTTCGCCCGCAGCCAACGGGTGCTGGTGGCCTCTCCGGCCTATCTCAAGCGTCAGGGCACGCCGGCGTCGCTCGTCGATCTGGCGTCGCACAAGGCGATCTATTACCTGAATCGCGGCGCCGCCGACTGGTCCTTCCTGGACCGCCGCGGCCGCTCATTCGTGCGCCCGCCTGCCGCGCTGCGGGTCAACAACGGCGATGTGATGAAGGAGGCGGCGCTCGCGGGTCTTGGACTGGCGCTGCTGCCGAGTTTCATCGTCGGCAAGGAGGTCGCGAACGGGACGCTTCGCGCGGTCGACGTAGGCGTCCGAGTGCCGGAGGAAGCGATCTATGTCGCCCACCCGGAGAGTCGCAGGACGTCGGCCAAGTTGCGCGCGTTGGTGGCGTCTCTCAAGGAAACCTTTGGTGATCCGCCTTATTGGGATGCGCCAGCGGCAGCGGGCAAGAAGCGGCGATAGGTCGGTCGTTGATGTGCGGAGAGGGAGGGTGTCGCCAAGCGAGAGGGTCGACGCCGAGTCCAGAGGTCTGAACTCGGCGGGGGACATCAGCGGGCACGCTTCCTTCGGTCAAAGTGCGCCAGGACGAGAACGCCAGCGACATAGCCGGCTGCGATCAGGGCCGCTTTGTAGAGGGCCATCCCCCAGCCGAGCCGTTGGAGGAACAGGGCATTGACGATGAAGATCGTGGCGATGAAGAGCGCGAAGTATCTCCACCCGTCGCGGCAACCCATCTCTTTGGCATACCTGACCATCAGGTAGACGAAGACACCTGAATTGGTGCCGATTTGGAGATCGATCAATCCCATGGCGGCATGCACCTCATCCTTTCGACCGCTTCGCCACCGACAACACCGGCTCCAACATCCATTCCCAAATCGCGCGCTTGTCCTGAATCAAATCTGCATCCAGCGCCAGGCCGGGTTTCAAGCTTTGGGTTTGCCCATAGGTGTCGATGGTTTGCCGTTGAAGCCGCACCGTGATTCGGTACAGCGGTTCATTGGTTTGCGCGGCGGTCAACAGCGCTTGCGCCTGACCCGCCGGAAGGTCTTGGGCCGCGATCGGCGTCTGGCTGATCTGGCTCACCCGCCCTTCCGCCATGCCAAATTTCTGATACGGATAAGCGGCATATCGCAGCCGGACGGATTGACCCGGCTGGACGAAGCCCGCCGTGCGGCTCGATGCGAACAGTTGAGCTTCCAGCGTCTCATCCGGCGCGGCGCCCGCGATTTCGGGCGTCAACGGCATCAAGCTGATCAAGGTCTGGCCCGACTGCACCACCTGACCGGGATGCAGCGTCAGCGCGGTCACCCGCGCGGCGCGGGACGCCGTCACGGTGAGCCCGGTGCGGGCGCTGTTCTCGGTGACCTCCTGCGCCAACTGCGCCAGCGCTCGGTCCATCTGCGAGAGGCTGGTTTTCAGCGCCGTGTCATTGCTTGCCAACTCCGCACGCGCGGCGTGGATGTCCCGCTGCAGCGCTTCCACGGCACGTTGGGCCGTTCGTTCGCGCAGTTGCAGATCGAGGTGCTCCTCCTGCTTTTGCTGCAGCTGCACCTCCGAGACAAAACCGCTTTGCGCCAATTGCACGAACCGCGCTTCGCTGGTCGCCGCCAAGCGGCTGCGCACTTGATGGGTCTCCAGCTCCGCCAGCGCCTGGCGCGCTTCGGCCTCCAGGCTGATCAGCCGGTCGTTCAAGGCGCCCTGCCGTTGTCGGGCTTGCTGGACCGTCAGGCGGCGCTCCAGCTCCAGACTGGCCTTGCGTTGCGACAGCGCCTGCGCATTCAGGATCGACACCTCGCCGCCAGCGGTCATGTGTTCCGTCTTCAAACGCATCAAGGCCTGACCCGGTTGAACCTGCGCGCCCTCCTCGACGAGGATGTCGGCCACCACGCCCGCCTGCGGTGCGGTCAGCTGCAGCAAGCCCGCACTGGGCACGAGCAGTCCCGGCACCGTGGTCTTGCGGGTCACCTGACCCAGAAGCGCGAACGCGATCAAGGCCAGGGCCATCGCGAGGGCGAACCCGCTGACCCAGGCGAAGCTCGGCGGACGTCCGATGCGAATGCTCCCCAGCCATTGGGCTTGGCGAGAGGCCAGAACCTCCTGCCTGAACAGCGACTGACCGGTCACGAGAGTTCCCCCAGTTGATAGAACGTGGCGAGCCCGATCGAGGCGTTCCTCCGGGCATGCGGTGATAGTTCTTGAAGAACCCTTCGCGGGTTCCAACCGGACCGGTCAGCGCGACGTCACGATGCGTTCGCGGGATGAGGCGGCCCTGCGAGCGCGGACGCCTTCAGGGCCGACGCTCCTGGCGCCCAGAAGCGGACCTGACCGCCTTCGACATGGACCCCGCGCTGCGCGCTCGCGATCGTCTCGGGCCGGTGGGCAATGAAGAGCCGGGTGAGGCTCATCTGCGCCAGGGCGGCATTGACGGCGCGTTCGTTGCCCAGGTCCAGATGACTCGTCGCCTCATCCAGCGCCAGCACGCGCGGCTGCTTGTACAGCGCGCGCGCCAGCAGCAGGCGCTGCTTCTGGCCGCCGGACAGCCCCGAGCCCAGATCGCCCACCAAGGTCTGATAACCCATGGGCATGCGAACAATGTCGTCATGCAGGTGGGCCAGTTGCGCACAGGCCTGCACGCGCTCCAGATGGGGCTGCGAGTCGAAGAAGGCGATGTTGTCCGCCAGGCTGCCGGTCAGCAGCGTGTCCTCCTGCATGACCGTGCCGATCTGGCGGCGGACATTCGACAGCCCCAGCTGCCGCATCGGAATGCCGCCGAAGGCGACCTCGCCTTCCGTCGGCTCCAGCAGGCCGAGCGCGATCTTCAGCAAGGTGGTCTTGCCGGCGCCGGACGGCCCGGTGATGGCCACGCTCTCGCCTGCCTCGATCCGGACATCCACATTCCGCAGGATCCAGGGCTCGCCTTCCCCATACCGGAAACTCACGCCGCGCAGTTCGATGCCGGGCGCCAGATGGGCCAGATCGACCGACGGCAGGTCATCGCGCTCGGGCGGCTCCAGCGCGATGTCGGCCAGGCGCTCTGCATGCAGGCCCAGCATCTTGAGTTCGACCGCGTAATCGATCAGCTTCGACACCCGACCGGTGAATTGGCCCTTGTACGCGATGAAGGCGAAGAGCATCCCGACCGTCAGGCTGGAGCCGCCCGACACCGACCCCTCCATGATCAGCCGCGCGCCCAGCCACAGCACCAGCAGGTTTTCCACGCCGAAGATGAAGGTGTTGGCGCTGGAGAACGACATGTTCATCTGGGCCGTGCGCACGTCGCGGTTCTGCACGTCGACGATCAGGTTCCGCCAGTGGGCGCAGCGCTCGTCTTCCCGTCCGAACAGCTTGAGCGGCGTGATCGCCCGCAAGGTCTCCAGGAAATGGGTGTTCTCCTTGGCGGCCACCACGAGCCGCTCCGCGGCGGCATCGCGAAAGGGTCGGTAGAAGGCCCAGCGCAACAGACCATAGGCCAGCACGGCGCCCAGCACGACGAGCGCCAGCTTCGGCGCATAGAGCCACATCATGATCAGCGCCGCCACGCCCATCACCCCGTCGAGAACGGCTTCGATCGCGGCCGTCGTCAAGGTGCGCTGGATCGCGCTGACGGCGCCGAAGCGCGAGGTGATGTCGCCCAGATGGCGTTTCTCGAAGAAGGCCACCGGCAAGCGCACCAGATGCGCAAACACATTGCCCATCCATTGCAGCGCCAGCACCTGGCCCAGCAGGATCACCATCCAGGAGCGGGCGAGCCCGAGGGCCGTCTGCACCAGCAGCAGCAGGCCGAATCCCAGCACCAGCACCGTCAGCAGCTCATGGTCGCCGGAGGTCAGCACATGGTCGACCACGGCCTGGCTGTACAGCGGAGCGACGATGGCGAACAACTCCAGCGCGATCGCCACCGCGAAGATCTGAAGCATCGCGCGCTTGAGACCGATGACCTGTCCGGTCAGCGCGCTGAGAGACACCCGTGGCGCGGGCGCCTGGGTCGTGAAGGCCGCATTCGGACTCAGCTCGAGCGCCACGCCGGTGAAGTGGCGAGAGATCTCGCTGAAGGGCAGTCGCCGCTCGCCGACGGCCGGGTCCAGCAGCACGGCATGCCGCCGGCTGCGGCTCACCTTCTTCAGCACCACGAAGTGGTTCAGGTCCCAATGCAGGATGCACGGCGTCTGCAAGGCGCTCAGTTCGTCCAGCTCCAGCCGCAGCGCCCGTGAGGACAGCCCCAGCGCCGACGCGTTGGCCATCAACTGTTTGAGCGTGGCGCCCTTGAGGCTGACCGGAAAGCGGCGTCGGAGGTCGACCAGGTCCTGGCGCAGACCGTGGGCCTGACAGACCATTGCGAGGCAGGCCAGACCGCATTCGGAGGCCTCGGATTGAAGAGTCACTTGCATGCGGGGAACCGGGCCGGGCAACCGGACGAGACGGGAAACGAGGGGGAGGACACAGGCGGAGAGGAAGATGGCGAGGCGCACGGAGCGCGTCGCCTAGTACCGGACCCGGACCGTCCCTGTTCCCGCGCTTGAGTGCACCGTCAACACGCGGTGCTTGACCGGCGTCAATTCGGGGCATCAACCCCGGGCGCGCCGATAGAATCCGGCGCTGCTTTCGCCGCCTCTGTCCGCGGCCTGATTCCGGAGTCTTCGAATGCCCCATCTGACGCTGATTGCCGCGCTGGACCGCGCTCGCGGCATTGGCCGCGACAACGAGCTGCTGTGCCGTCTTCCGGAAGACATGGCGCACTTCAAGGCCCTGACGCTGGGCCACACGGTGATCATGGGCCGCAAGACCTGGGATTCGATCCCCGCGAAATTCCGCCCGCTGGTGCAGCGCCGCAACCTGGTGCTGTCCCGGCAACCCGGCCTGAGCCTGCCCGGCGCCGAGGTGTTCGATTCACTGCCCGGCGCGCTCGCCGCCTGCGGCACCGAGGAGCAGGTGTTCGTGATGGGCGGCGCGCAGATCTACGCGCAGTCGCTGGCGTCGGCGGACGCCCTGGAGCTGACGCACATCGATCACACCTTCGAGGCCGACGCCTTCTTCCCGGCCATCGATCCGGCCCAGTTCAAGGAAACCGCGCGCCGCACGCAGCACAGCCCCGCCGATCGCGGGCACGGCTGGTCATTCGATTTCGTTCGCTACGAACGCCTGCGCTGACCTACACCCGCGCACGGCCGCCGAACGTTCACTATCCCGATCCCTGCAATTCCTGGAGAGTTCCGACATGTCCGGAGGTCAATTCCACGTCCACGGCCCACATGACCATGAAATGGAGCATGCGGCGCAGCATGAGCCCAAGGGCCTCGCCGGCCAATTGGCGGTGATCACGGCGGTGCTGGCCACCGTCGGCGCCTGCTTCTCTTACATGGGCGGCGCCACCCAGGCCAATGCCGGCCTCTACAAGAACAACGCCGCCATCACCAAGACCGAAGCGGCGAACCGCTGGAACTACTTCCAGGCCAAGAGCAGCAAGCAGAACATGGCGGAACTCGCCATGGACCTGAGCCCCAGCGACGAACAGAAAGCCAAGTACCGCGACAAGATCGCTCGCTACGAGTCTGAGAAGAACGACATCAAGGCCCAGGCCGAAGCGCTGGAAGCCAAGTCCGCCGAATGGGACCGCAAGAGCGACGAGCAGCTGCATGAGCACCACCGCTGGGCGCAGGCCACGACCGTGCTGCAGGTCGGCATTGCCCTGGCCGCGATTGCGCTGCTGACGCGCCGCCGCTGGATGGAAGGCGCCACCCTGGTCGCGGGCGGCATCGGCATCGTGCTGGGCATCGCGGCCTGGCTGCACTTCTGAGGTCGATCCGGCGGCTGACGGCCCGCATCGAGCGCGCACGACGGAAATCGACCGGTCGCGCGTCAGTCGCGGGTCAGTCCCCTCGTCGGGCCTGATCGACGCATGCGCGGGTGCGTGGCGGTACGCCATTTGCCAGCATGGGCCATCCCAACTTGTGAGGCCCATCATGGACTCGATCAACCGTCAACAGCCTGAGCACAACCGCAAAGACCTGAGCGGCGCCGACGCCATCGAGCGCGTGCGCGACGGCATCAAGAAGAACCAGAGCTGCTTCTTCTGCACCAGCGCCAGCATGAGCAACTCGGAAAGCAGCCGTCCGATGGGTGCCTTGCAGGTCGACGATGCCGGCCGCATGTGGTTCATGAGCGCCGCCGACAGCCACAAGAATGCGGAGCTCGCAACGGATCCGCAGGTGCGTCTGTATTTCCAGGCGACCGAGCATTCCGGCTTCATGGCCCTGGAAGGCCGCGCCACCGTGTCCCGCGATCAGGCCAAGATCGAGGAGCTGTGGAGCCCGCTGATGAAGACCTGGTTCACCGAAGGCAAGGAAGATTCGCGCATCACCACCATCGCGGTGCAACTGGTGTCCGGCTATTACTGGGACAACAAGCACGGCGACCTGGTCGCGGGCGCCAAGATGGCCATCGGCGCGGCCATCGGCAAGACGCTGGACGATTCGATCGAAGGCGTGCTGCGCTTCTGATCGGTCAAGCGAGCTGATCGGCTCTGCGAGCGCCACGCGCTCGCGGGCCGGTCGTTCTCAGCGCCTCGGCTCGGTGAGCCTCACCTCATCGACGACCCGTGGCCGACTCATCGCGCGCGTGCCCGCAAGAACGCGGCGACCCGTGGCGACACCGGCCGCTGTCCCGCGTTCACGTAGGCGACCAGCTCACTCGCGAGCTCATCCGGATCGGCGTTCGCGCCCCGCAACTGCGCCGGCAGGTCGCTGCTGCGCAGGATCGATCGCACATAGCCATCGATGAAGGTCTGTTCGATGACCTGGATGGCGCCCAGCTCATAAAAGGCGGCCATGCCGCGGATGTAGTCCGCCTTGTTCACGTCCGCGAACGAGAACGGGATCCAGCCCGCCGTCAGCAGCGGAATGTTCGCCGCCAGCCGCGATGTGCGCTTGTTGCCGTTGCTGAACGATTGGACATAGGCGATGCGGGTCAGCAAATAGACCGCCGCTTCCGCCGGCGGCAAGGTGCTGGCGGTCGTCATGATCTCCACAAGCAGTTGCCGGGCGTGATCGGTGCCAGGACGGAACGGCGGCAGATAGGCCGAGTTCTGCAGATTCACGTCGCTGAAGACGCGCGGCACGCCGCGCTGGTCAGCCGGCAGAAAATGATCGGAATCCGCCAGTTCTTCCCGGCCGTGGTCGTCCGTCAGCAGCGCGTGCATCGCGCACACGTTCTCGACAGACAGCGCGCGGTAGGTCCAGAGATGTTCCGCCGCGCGCTTGTGATTCAGCGCAAGAAACGCGTCCTCCACCGGCTTGTCCCGGGCACGCTGGCCGTAGGTGAGCAGCGCCTCGGTGTCGAGCTCCGAGTAGCTGCTGCCTTCCAGCAGCGACGAGGCCCAACTGAAATCCACGAGGAACGCGGCCAGATACTTGCGGTCCATCGGGTTGGCCAGGCCCTGGATCTCCCCGAGCCGGGCGGCGCGATCGCCCTCGATGTTGGGGGTCGGTGCGAGAAACGCCTCCCGAAACGGCGCATAGGGGCGGCTGGAGGCGGGCCGGGCGAAATAGGCATCGATGTCCGCCCGCGAGAACGGCGAGTTGACGCGATAGCGCGTGGCGCGGGCCTGTCCGAGAGCTTGAATCTGACCGGCGTCGCGCAAGATGGCGAGATGCCGATTCAGCGTCGGCCGGCTCACGGGCGAGCGGAGGGCACCGAGCAAGTCCTCGGCGCCGAGTCCCGAGGGGCCGGCGGCGCGCAGAAGATCGAGAATCTGTTCTTGCATGAGAAGATTCAAAACACGCAACTCGTTGAAATGTAGGCCATTTTCGGAATCGTCTCATCTGATCGACAATTTCCAGAAATCGAATCACGGCCCGGCGACGCAAGCCCTGCACGCGACGACGACGTCGATCCCGCCCACCGTCCGCACGGTCTTCGCCGCAGCGACCCGCGCGTTCAGCGACACTCCCGCAGCGCGCGCGCTCCCTCCCCTTTGAACGGCTCACGATCTCATGAAATTCGCCACCTGGAACGTCAACTCCCTGGCCGTCCGGCTGCCCCAATTGCTGGACTGGCTGAGCGCCAATCCGGTCGATGCGATCGTGCTGCAGGAGACCAAGCTCACCGACGACAAATTCCCGCAGCAGGCGCTGCAGGACGCCGGCTACCAGGTGCAATGGTTCGGACAGAAGACCTACAACGGCGTGGCGCTGATCAGCCGCGAGCCGGCGGAGTCGGTGGTCAAGAACATCATCGGCTATGCGGATGAGCAGGCCCGCGTCATCGCCGGAACGGTCGGCGGCATCCGCGTGATCGGTGCCTATTTCCCCAACGGTCAGGCGCCCGACAGCGACAAGTTCACCTACAAGATGGCCTGGCTGGACGGCCTGCGCGCCTGGGTGATGGACGAACTGAAGCAGCATCCGCAACTGGTGCTGATGGGCGACTTCAACATCGCTCCCGAAGACCGCGACGTCTACGACCCCGTCGCCTGGGCCGGACAGATCCACTGCACACCGCAGGAGCGCGCCCATTTCCAGGCGCTGCTGGACCTCGGTCTGGTGGACGCCTTCCGGCTCTTCGAGCAACCGCCGAAAAGCTGGAGCTGGTGGGATTACCGCAACCTCGCCTTCCGCAAGAACCAGGGTTTGCGCATCGACCACATCCTCGTCAGCGAAGCGCTGCGCCCCAAGGTCACCGCCTGCGTGATCGACAAGCTGCCGCGCAAGAACGAGCGCCCCAGCGACCATGCACCGGTGATCGTCACGCTGGACTGAGCACGCCTCGTCCGCTCCCGCGTCCCCATCAGGCGACCGACGCCTCAGCGGGTGTCGCGACCGATGCGACCAGCGCCCGTCTCGGGGTGGTTGAGCGATCAATGACCCACAAGCGGCGACAGCCCGCTCGCGCCATGGGCGGTATTCTTGAAGGCCGATCCCTTTTCAGGAGTACCGATGAGCGCGACTTCGCCCGCCGCCAGCGCTGGCCGCACCCCCGATGATGTCCTGGCGCAATGGCAGGCCGAAGCCGCCGCCGTGCGGGGCCGCATGCGCCGGGACCATGGCGTGGCCTCCCCGTCCGACGTGGCCGGCCTGACCGGGCTGGAGCAGATGCAGGCCTTGCTGGACGGCCGCTTCCCGCCGCCGCCCATCGCGGACACGATGGATTTCACCCTCGTCTCGGTCGCGACCGGAGAAGTCACCTTCCAGGGCACGCCGAAGTTCCGCCACTACAACCCGCTTGGCACGGTGCATGGCGGCTGGTTCGCCACGCTGCTGGATTCCGCGCTCGGTTGCGCGGTGCACACCACGCTCGCGCCGGGACGCGGCTACACCACGCTCGAGCTCAAGATCAACCTGGTGCGCGCGTTGCATGACCGGGTGCCGCTGGTGCGCGCCATCGGCCGGGTGCGCCATGTCGGCCGTCAGATGGCCACCGCCGAAGCCGATCTCGTCGGCCCGGACGGCAAGCTCTATGCGCACGGCAGCACCACCTGCCTGATCTTCGACGCGCCGCCCGCGCCTGCGGCGGCCTGAGCGGGGGGACGCGTCCTCACGACGCGTCCGAGGCGACAGACGGCCTTGAAGCGGCCGTCGATCGCCATCCTGGCGAGATGTGAGCCACGACGACAAGCGCCGGGCCGCTGATTCAGCCGCCGTCAGGTCAATTCGACCCTGACGGCTGTCGCCATCACGATCAGGCGCGCAGCGCGCCGGCCTCGCGAGCCAGCTGGGTGATGCGTGCCCAGTCGCCGGCCTTGACCGCGTCGCCCGGCGTCAGCCAGGAGCCGCCGCAGACCTTCACATTCGGCAGCGCCAGGAAGTCCGGCGCGGTCTGCACCGTGATGCCGCCGGTCGGGCAGAACGCCACGTCCGGGAACGGCCCGGCCAGCGCCTTCAACAGGCTGGTGCCGCCGACCGCCGTGGCCGGGAACAGCTTCAGGAAGCGGTAGCCGGCGTCGGACGCCATCATCACTTCGCTGGCGGTGGACACGCCCGGCAGCAGGGGCAGGCCTTGCGCTTCGCAGGCCCGCGCCAGCTCGAGGGTGAATCCCGGGCTGACCGCGAACCGGCTGCCGGCTTGCTTGGCCGCAGCGGCATCGGCGGCGGTGCGCAGCGTGCCCGCACCGACGATGGCTTCGGGCACCTCACGAGCGATCGCCGCGATGGCGTCGAGCGCGACCGGCGTGCGCAGGGTCACTTCCAGCACCTTCACGCCACCCGCGACCAGCGCGCGGGCCAGCGGCACCGCATCCTCGAGGCGATCGATGACGATGACGGGAATCACCGGGCCATGGGTGGCCAGGCTCAGGGTGTCCAGGGGAGTGCTCATGCGAAGTCCTTGTGCAGTGCGGCCCGCGCTCGGCGCCTTGACGGCGATTCACGCGCGGTCCGCAAAACGCCGGCCCGGCCGGCGATCGAGGGAAACAGAGAAAACCGAGGTAACCGGGGTCACCGCGGAATGGGCCCGCCCACCCGGAGCGGCCCGAGGGCTCACAGCCAGCTGATGGCGCCCTCTTCCGCGGTCGTGACATTGCGGCGCATGCCGGCGAACAGCTCACGGCCCATGCCGGCGCCGTTGTCGGCCACTGCGGCCGGCGTGATCACCGCCATGTCCCGCGCCGCCCAGACCGCCGGGTCGACCAAGGCCGTCAGCTCGCCGGTGTTGGCGCAGACGCGCACCAGGTCGCCGTCCCGCAGTTGCGCGAGCGGCCCACCGGCCAGCGCTTCCGGGCTCACATGGATCGCTGCCGGCACCTTGCCGGACGCGCCGCTCATGCGGCCGTCGGTCACCAGCGCCACCTTGAAGCCCTTGCCCTGCAGCACCGCCAGCGGCGGCGTCAGCTTGTGCAGTTCCGGCATGCCGTTGGCCTGCGGACCCTGGAAGCGGACCACCACGACCACATCACGTTCCAGCTCACCGGCCTTGAAGGCGGCCTGCATGGCTTCCTGGCTGTCGAAGATGCGGGCCGGCGCCTCGATGGTGTGACGGTCTTCCGGCACAGCGGAGACCTTGATCACCGCGCGCCCCAGGTTGCCGGACAGCAGCTTCAGACCGCCGGTCGGCGAGAACGGCGCGGCTGCGGTGCGCACCACGGCGTCGTCACCGCTGTCGGCCGGCAGCTCGTCCCAGGCGACGCGGCCGTCCTCCGTGCGACGCGGCAGACGGGCGAAGGCGCTCAGACCCTGGCCGGCCACCGAGGTCAGCACGTCGCCATGCATCAGGCCGGCGCCCAGCAACTCGCGGATCACGAAACCCGGGCCGCCAGCGGCCTGGAACTGGTTCACATCCGCGCTGCCGTTGGGATAGACCCGCGCCAGCAGCGGCACCACGCCGGACAGGTCGGAGAAATCGCTCCAGTCGATCAGGATGCCCGCCGAACGCGCCACCGCGACCCAGTGGATCAGGTGGTTGGTCGAGCCGCCGGTGGCCAGCAGCGCCACCATCGCATTGACGATGGTGCGCTCATCGACCATGCGACCGATCGGGGTGTAGTCCCGCTGCGCCGTGATGCGCAGCGCCTGGCTGACCGCCTCGCGGGTCAGCGATTCGCGCAGACCGTCATGCGGATGCACGAAGGCGGCGCCCGGAACATGCAGCCCCATCGCCTCCAACAGCATCTGATTGCTGTTGGCGGTGCCGTAAAACGTGCAGGTGCCCGCGCCGTGATAGGCCTGGGATTCGGCCTTGAGCAGCTCATCGCGACCGACCTTGCCCTGCGCATACAGCTCGCGCACCTTCGCCTTGTCGTTGTTCGACAGGCCGGAGCTCATCGGCCCGGCCGGCACGAACACGCAGGGCAGATGGCCGAAATGCAGCGCGCCGATCAGCAGGCCGGGCACGATCTTGTCGCAGATGCCCAGCAGCAGCGCCGCATCGAACACATCATGAGAGAGCGCGACCGCCGTGCCCATGGCGATCGTGTCGCGCGAGAACAGGCTCAGCTCCATGCCGGGCGTGCCCTGCGTCACGCCGTCGCACATCGCGGGCACGCCGCCGGCGACCTGCGCGGTGGCGCCCTGGCGATGGACCTCGTCACGGATCAGCGCCGGATAGCCCTCGTAGGGCTGATGCGCCGACAACATGTCGTTGTAGGCGGTCACGATGCCCAGATGCGGCGCTTTCTCGGCGACGATCCGCAGCTTGTCGTTGGCCGGCATGGCCGCCACCGCATGCGCCACATTGGCGCAGCCCAGGCGCTGCACGCCGCGTTGTCGACCCGACATGCGGTCGATCAGGTCCAGATAGCGCTCGCGGCTGGCAGCGCTGCGCGCGCGGATGCGCGCGGTCACGTCGAGTAGCGTCTTGTTCATGCCGACTGCTGATGTAACTCAGCCAGGGTTTGATTGGTAACCATATTACACGCTCATCGGGCATTGACAGCCCTTCATGTCCCGGTACGAGAGAGTTACAAGGGGCAAATCGCCCGCCCAGTCGGTGGGAGAGCACGCCTCCTCGCCGCGCTTCAACTGGTTAACCCGAGCCTCGTCGCGGCCCGGCGCTTGTGGCAGCATGGGCCACCGACTCCCGTTGCCGATCGCCCTCACGATGTTGAATGCGCCTGTCCTCGATCCGCTGGCCGATGCGCGGCTGGAGGATCTCCCCGCCCATAGCCGCCAGTGGTATGACCAGATCGGCCAGCAGTGGGACCGTGATCAGGGTCTGATGCTGTTCGCCTACGGCTCCCTCATGTGGAACCCGGGCTTCGATCCCGCGCAGACCGTGGTGGCCAAGGTGCGCGGCTATCACCGCGCCTTGCGGCTGAAGTCGCTGGTCAACCGGGGCAGCACCGAACAGCCGGGACTGGTGATGACGCTGCTGTCCGGCGGCAGCTGCCGCGGCCTGCTCTACCGGGTCGCGCCGGAGCACAGCGAAGCCACCCTGCACCGCTTGTGGCTGCGGGAAATGGTCGTGGGCACCTATGTGCCTCGCTGGCTGAGCTGCCAATGCGAGGACGGCGAGCGCCGCGCGCTGGCGTTCACCCTGTCCCGCCGCAGCCCGGGCTGGGCCGGCGAGCTCAGCGATGAGCGTCTGCTGCACATCCTGCGGCATGCGCGGGGCCGCTACGGCACCACGCTGGATTACCTGCAGCGCGCCG
The DNA here is from genome assembly GCA_913776825.1 of Burkholderiaceae bacterium. Lineage (GTDB taxonomy): Bacteria > Pseudomonadota > Gammaproteobacteria > Burkholderiales > Burkholderiaceae_C > Roseateles. The sequence continues at coordinate 26,108 of CAJYPV010000018.1, read as the reverse complement.
TCACCTGCCTGCGCGAGCATGACATCCACGACCGCGCGCTGGAGCGGCAACTGGCGCTGGCCAAGTCGCACGGGCTTTGACGGCTCGGTCCGGACTTCAATCCAGCAGATTCATGCGCGCGCGCTGCCCGGCCGCACCCGCCGGGGCGGTCACTGCGGCAGGGCCGTCCAGCCGCACCCGCTGCAGGTCTTCGACGGTGTCGACATCGATCAGCACCCCGGGGTCATCCACCTCCACCGGCTGGGACGGAAAGCGCGCCAGCAGACGGCGCGCGCCCTCATCGCCCTTGAGCGCGGCCAGCTCGGAAAACAGCTCCGCGCTGAAGCCGACCGGATGGCCGCGTCGGCCCCGGTACTGCGCATAGACGATGGGCTCGTCCGCCAGTGCCTGGGCCACGGCCAACAGGGTGTCGGTGCGCAGCATCGGCATGTCGGCCGGCAGGATCAGCCAGCCGGGCGCGTCGCCGGTGGCGGCCACGCCGGCCGCGATCGAATGCCCCATGCCGATCGGCATCGGGCGGCCCAGACGGTCCTGAGCGGGCAGCACCAGCATGTCGCGGGCGGCCACATGGGGACGGACCAGCGGCGCCAGCGCCGCGGAGGTCACCACCACCAGCGGCAGTCCGGATGCGATCGCCTGGCGCAGGGTGTGCGCCAGCACGGTGTCCTCCCCCACGACCTGTTCCAGCTTGTGGCCTTCCCCGCGAAAGCGTTGGCCACGCCCAGCCGCGAGCACGACAACAGCGGGTCGTCGCTGATTCATTCGTACTTCCTTCAGGTTGAACCCCTCGCTGCGTCCGGTTCTTCGCCCGGTCCTTGGCAGCATGCCTTCGGCCTGCGCATCCTCACACCCGGAGTTTCACGACTGGGAGCTTTACTTAAGGATTCGCCCGATACTCCGGGGCTATGGACAAACTCGCTGACCTGCGCAAGAGCTACGAGCGCGACGAACTCGATGAACACCAGTCGGCCTCCGAGCCGCTGCTGCAATTCCAGCAATGGCTGCAGCAGGCGCTGGAGGCCAAGATCCCCGAGCCGAATGCGATGACCCTGGCCACGGTGGGGCCGGACGGGCGCCCGTCCACCCGCATCGTGCTGATCAAGGACATCGATGCGCGCGGGCTGGTCTGGTACACCAACTACGACAGCCGCAAGGGCCGGGAACTGGCCGAGCATCCGTTCGCCGCGCTGCAGTTCCACTGGGTGGAGCTGGAACGGGTGGTGCGGATCGAAGGCCGCGTGGAGAAGGTGGAGGCCGCGCAGTCGGACGCCTATTTCGCGTCTCGCCCGCTGGACTCGCGCCTGGGCGCCTGGGCCTCGCCGCAAAGCCAGGTGATCAGCTCCCGTGCGGTGCTGGTGGCCAATGCGGCGAAGGCCGCCGCCCAGCATGGCCTGAACCCGAGCCGGCCGCCGCATTGGGGCGGCTACCGTCTGGTGCCGGAGCGCTGGGAGTTCTGGCAGGGACGGAAATCGCGTTTGCATGACCGGTTGGTCTATCGAATGGACAACGGCCAATGGGTGCGGGAACGTCTGGCACCCTGACCTCAGGCGCACCGCCGCGACACGACCGGCATTGTTGAAGAAGACAGGGGCGCTTATGGCGCCCCTGAGTTCGTGTGTTCGCAAAGTGAGCCAAGCGCGGGTCAAGACCCACCGGCCAGCGTCCATGGCGGACACCGGCCGACGCGGCTCACCGTCGGTCGATCAGAACTTGACCTGCAGACCGGCGAAGAGGCTGCGCCCCGGCAGCGGCGTCAGATCCCGGATGGTCTGCACGCTGGTGGCGCTGTAGGCCAGCTTGTTGGCCAGGTTGTCCAGCTTCACATACCAGAGCGCATCCATTCCGGCGAGGTCGAAGTGGCGCGCCACATTCAGACGCAGGATGCCGTAGCCGGCCGTCGGCGTGTCCAGCGCCGGCACCCGATCCTGACGCAGCGCCCCACGCAGTTCCGCCTGCACCAGCCACGGACCGCTGGCCGCCTGCAGCGACACGCTGGCCCGCACCGGCGCGAGACGCGGCAGCGCTTCGCGGGTGTCGAGGTTGGTGCCGCGGACCAGGTCCAGCGTCGTGCCCAGCGTCAGGTCCCAACCGGCCACCGACGGCAGCGGCTGATGGCCTTCCAGCTCCACGCCATGCATGCGGGCGCGCACGCCGGAGTAGGCGTATTCGGGGAAGGTCTCGCCCTCCTCATCGATCTGACGGCCGGTCGCGTCCAGCGCCAGGTAGTTGGAGAAGCGGGTCTGATAGACCTGCACGCTCCACTTCGACTCGCCCTGCTTCCAGTGCAGGCCGAGGTCGACCGCCCTCGCCTTTTCCATGCCCAGGTTGAGGTCGCCGACCTCGAAGGCCCCGGAAGCCACATGGACGCCGTTGGCGAACAGCTCATAGAAGGTCGGCGCCCGTTCGCTGCTGCTCACGCTGCTCGACAGGCTGAAGCCGCTGCCCAGTTCCACCGCACCGGAGAGCGACAGGCTCTTCGGGCTGAAGCGACGCGAGGTCGGCGCACCGAAGCGGTCCTCATCGCCGCCGGTCGATGAGACCGTCACCCGCTCACTGCGCGCGCCGGCCTGCAGGCTCCACGGACCGGACTTGAACTGCTCGATCAGGAACAGCGCCTGGTTGCGGGTGGTGGTGTTGGGCACCAGCGCTTCCTCGCCCAGCGCGGAGAAATCGCTCTTCTCCCATTGCCAGCCCAGCACGCCCTGCAGCGGGCCCCACGGCGTCTGCACGGCGGCATGCTGCGCTTCGATGCGGCCATCCTTGCCATCCGACTGGAAGACCGTGCCGACGGCGCCATCCCCTTCCACTTCCTGATGCTTGTAGCGGCTGCTGGCGAACTGCCACTGCACCCGGGCCAGGCCCGGCGCCACATCGCGCCATTCACCGGCGGTGGCCAGGCGCTGACGCTGCATCTCGATGCGCACATCCGGCTCGACCGTCACGCCGTAATCGCTGTGATAGTCCTCCACCGACACGCCCGCATAACCTTGCGAGAACAGCCAGGAGCCGCCCAGCGCCCCACTGCGGCTGTGGCTGTCGGAGTTGCGAACCTTGCTGCTGAAGCCGTCTTCGCTCTCGAAGCGCGGCACCCGCTGGTCGTCGGTGCGGCGGTCCGCGGCGTCGGCATGCCAGGCGAACTGGGAGGTGCCGCCATCCAGCACCACCGCGCCGCCGCGCTCATTGGACGCCCCCCCCAGGCGCACCTCGGCCGCGCCGTTCAGGCCCGGCTGGGCGAGACGCGGGGTGCGGTTGTCGATCGCATTGACCACGCCACCGATGGCATTGCCGCCGTACTGCAGCGCCGCTGCACCACGCAGCACCTCGACGCGGGTCAGCACCAGCGGATCGATCGGCAGCGCATGGTCGAAGCTGAGGCTGGACGCATCGACCGATGCGCCCGAGTTGCTCAGCATCCGCACCCGGTCGCCGTCCAGACCGCGCACGGTCGGCCGGTTGCTGTTAGGACCGAAGTAGGTCGACGCGACGCCGGACAGACCGTCCAGCGTCTCGCCGAGGCTGGCCCCGCGCTTGAGGGTCAGCGCGTCGCCGCTGAGGGTCTGCACCGGCGCGACCAGCTCGCGCTGGCCCAGCGGATTGCCGGTCACGACGACCGGCTGCAGGGTTTCCTTGCGCTTGGCGCCTGCGGCACCCGGGGCGGCGCTGCTCTCCACCGCGGCATCGGCGGAGGCGGCCGACGCAGAGGCATCAGCCGCCGGGGCCTGCTGGGCCCAGGCGGCGGCGCCGCTCAGTGCCAGCGACAAGGCCACGGCCTGCGCGACGCGGGAGCGGCGCGGCAGCCCCCCCGCCTCGGAGGGGGCGGACTCGGCCGCCAGCAAGGACAGGAAGGACAGGGACGAGGAGAAAGACGCCGAAGCGCCCGATGAAGTCTTGGACATGAACACTCTCTTCGACGCAGCGTCGTGGTCGACACGCGCGCCCTCAGGCGACGGGGTCGACTCGGCCGATCGACCGGTCCGGCGCGTCGCGGGATCCTTCCGGGATCCGGCATGCGACGGCCGTCCGGCGCAGGCTGCGCCATCAATGACAAAGGGGATGCCTCACCGGCGTGGCGCCGCAGCGCTGCCGAAGGCGTGGCTCGCATCGCCGGGCGACAGCTGCACGCGTCCGATGGTGCGACACCACGTCCTGGACTTCGGCGGTTGCCGCAGCCATCAGGCAGCTGGGTGTCGACCACCGGCCCGCGAATCGCAGGTCACCGGTTGACGAAACGTGCACGCACCGCTGCGAGGGTGGGACCGACGGTCCATCCAGGCAGCTCGCAGGCCGGCGGTGGTGTCGTTCCGTGCCGCACCCAACGGGCACATCAGCCAGAGACAACCGTCACGCGGCGAGGCGGGGGGATCCCAAGGGGATCTCAGAGGTGTTCAGGCCAGCGGCGGCGCGCGCGCAGGCAGACGCCACACCCGCGCCAGCGGCGCGCTGTGGGGCTGAGGCGTGGCCACCGGACCATCCGGCAGCAAAGCGGTCCAGGCGAGCGCCTGGACGATCGGACCGAGGGCCTGACCCAGTTGGTCCAGCAACTGGCAGTCGATGCTGCCGGCCGCATGTCCGAAACGAGGCGCGGGACCCGCAGGGCTGGCCGCTGCGACGACCGGGCTCGCGAGCGGCGCGGCGGCCGCGGTGTCTTCGCTCGCCCCGTCAGATGGGAGCGCGAACGCCGACGCCAAAGCCTCCCACCCGAGCGCGGCCGGGTTCGACCCGTTGCGCAGCGCGGGCGATGCGAGGCTCGTCAGCGCAGGATGGAGCCCGACCGCCGTGCGCCACGACTGCATCTGCGCCGCCAGACGCAGCTGCGTCGGGAGCCCACCGCCGTGCAAGGCGCGGTGCACCAGCCCCAGCGCCTGGAAGGCCAGCAGGCTGACCACGCACAGCCACACCCAGCCGCGCTGGGAGCGCGACGGCCGGTGGAGCGTGGTGGTGGAGCGCGACATGGCGAATCAGCGGGATGGGCGAGCGGTCAAATGAGCAACTGGACGAAAGGACGAACGGGCGGGCGCGGCGTTGGTGATCTCGAGGTCGACTGGACGATCTCAGCGTGCCGGAACGGTCGCCGGCACAGCTTGGGTGACGCGGTAGAACATCCCGTAGGGATCCTCATTGAGCACGGCCATCTGGCCTTCCACGGTGACGGGCTCCAGCGTGTAGCGCACCGGCGTCTTGCTGCGCACTTCCACCAGGCCTTCGGGACCGGCGGGCACGCAGAAGGAACAGGAGGTCGGCACCGAGGACAGCAGGAAATGGCTCTGCTTGTCGCCCGGCTCCAGCGGCATCATGAAGCCCTGCACCTTCACCGTGCGCTTGTCCAGCGCCTGGACGGCGGCGGGAAAGGTCGGGATGACGCGCGACTTGTCCGCCTTGGTGGTGACCGACGACAGCAGCTTCCAGCTCAACACGCCGTCGATCTCCTGCAGCGGCTTGAAGGGGCTGCGCGGATCATGAAAGCCCGGGCCCTGTCCGATGGCGGGGGCGCCGCCGGTCGCGGCCAGCGACGTTGACGATGGCGACGACGACTGCGTCTGCTGCGCCTGCGCCATGCCCAGCCCCATGGCCAGCAGCGCGATCCCGGTCCAGCCGGCGCGGCACAGCGCAGCACAGCGGCGCGACACGAAGGAAACGGATGCGGTCATCGTCTGGAACTCCTGAAGTCCGGCATTGTGCCTGCCAATTGCGGCGGAGAGATGGCGCCCGGTCGTCCCCCTGGGCGCTCTGCCGCCGGGACGGGCGACGCCGGCACGCGTCGACAGTGCCCCCCGATCGTTGCCCTGGTCACAGCGGCATCGGAAGGCCATCGGGGAGAAGCCTGGCGGAGCGTGACGCCCACGCCATTCGTTTCGCGCGCCGTTGGCCGCTGCCGCTGGCACGGCTTGTCGGCAGCCCTGCCTTCGCGTTCAGCGCGGCGTCTGCAGCAACTCGGTGACATCCAGCCGATAGCCGCGCCAGGCCGGCCAGGCGGCCGCGAGCAACGCCAGCCCCAGCGCCATCGCCGGCACCAGCAGCTCCCAGGGCGACAGCCACCCTGCCGACAGTCGCACCGATTGCTGCGCCGCCAGCGCCAGCCCCAGCAAGCCGACCAGCGCATGCGCCAGTGCCAGCGCCAGCACCGTGGCGAGACCCGCCAGCATCACGGCCTCCAGGCCGATCAGCCCGGCCACCCGCACCGGCGTGGCGCCCAGCATGCGCAGCATCGCCAGATCCGACTGACGCTCGCGCACCGCGTTGAGCAGGGCCACCAGCACCGACATCGCGGCCGCGACCAGCAGCACCAGACCGAAGCCGCGCAGCACCTCGATGCCGACGCCCAGCATCGACAGCAAGCGCGCGGTTTCCAATGCCGGCACCGAGGCCTGCAGGCCCGGCTGTGCATTGACCCAGCGCGGCAGCATCACCGCCGCCAGCGGACCCCGATAGCGCACCAGCACCATGCTGATTTCGCGCGGGTCGTCGTCGTGGTCGGCGACGTGTGGGTCACTGTGGTCCGCAGCGCCTCGTGATCCGTGACCGGCGTCCTGCGCCGAGCCTTGTGCCGAGCCATGAGCCAGGTGATGATCGTCGCCATGCCGGGCATCCTTGACCGGCGCAGGTCCGGCGCTCCGCGTGGTCACGGCCGTGGACTTCGCCCCGTCGCCCATGCTCGTGGCAGCGCCCTTCGAACCTGGCGCCGGCGCATGCCCATGCTGCTCATGCGCTTCCCACACCGACGACAAATCGGTCAGCACCAGCCGGTCGACCACCCCACCGGTCGGTGCCAGCACGCCCACCACCGCATACGACTCGGCATGCAGCTCGCCTTGCTCGCCCAAGCCATGGCTGCCCTGGAAGTGATCGCCGGGCCGCAGGCCGCTGCGCCGCGCCACCTCGGCGCCGATGACCGCCTGCATCGCGCCGGTCCAGCGTTCGCCTTGTGCCAGGCTCAGCGCATACAGGTCGAGGTAGTCCGGCGTCGTGCCGATGATGCGAAAACCGCGGAAGCTGTCGCCCAGCGAGATCGGCACCGCTTGCGCCACCAGCCGCTGCGCCCGCACCTGCTCGACCGTCGCCAGCGGGATGTTGCCGGTGGACTGGTCGAGGTGGAACACACCCGCCAGCAGGATCTGCATCGGACTGCCCTTGGCGCCGATCACCAGATCGATGCCCGCCAGATCGCGCTTCAACCCGCGCTCCAGTTGCTCGCTCACCAGCACCACGAAGCCGATGGCGGCCAATCCCAGGCTGAGCAGCAGCAGATTGAGCGCCGTCAGCATCGGACGCGCCCACAAATAGCGCCAGGCCAGGCGAGGCAGATTCAAGGGCGCAGCGGTCATGAGCAAGTCGAGCGTCGGGTCGGGTGGCCGCACGAGCGGAGCGAACGGAGCGCGCAGGCGTCGGACATAAGGGGCGGATCAGGGAATCGATGAATCGGAACGGATCGATGGCTTGACGAGCGCGCCCGTTCAAGCCGCCTGCTTGGTGCCGGGCGCCGTGGCGTCGGGCGCCGTCGGCGATGCGCCAATCGCAAACGGCGATCGCAGCACCAGCCGATGCAGCGCAGGCCACCCGCCCCAAGCCTGCTCGATGCGCGCATCGTGCGACGCGATCACCAGGCACACCTCATGCGCGGCGGCGGTTTCCCGCAGCAACGCCAGCGTGGCGGCGCAGGCCTCGTCGTCGAGGTTGGCGGTCGGCTCGTCGGCCAGGATGAAGCGCGGCGAGCGCAACAACGCCCGCGCCAGCGCCACCCGCTGCGCCTGTCCCTGACTGAGCGCATGCGGACGCCGCGCCTGCAGGCCGTCGATGCCCAGCGCCGTCAGCACCGTGTCGATGCGCGCCAGATCCGGCCGCAGCCCGGCCGCGACGAACGGCAGCGACAGGTTGTCGCGCACGGTGAGCGAAGGGCTCAGATGCAGCCGTTGCGGCACGAAGCCCAGCTGCGCGCCGCGCCACGCATCGCGGGCGGAGGCGGACAGCTGAGCCGGCTCGATGCCCGCCATCATCACGCGGCCCTCGGCGGGCGTGAGCAAGCCCGCCATCAGCGCCAGCAGGCTGCTCTTGCCGCTGCCGGAAGCGCCGCGCAGCAGCAGATGGCTGGCCGGCGGCAGACTCAGATCGGGAAAGCGCAGCCAGGTCGCGTCCGCGCCTTCCCGGCCATAGCGCAGCGCCAGTTGATCCAGGACGAGCAGGCTCAAGCGGCGGCCTCATCCTTCATCAGCGCCTTGAAGCGCAGCATGAACTTGTCCACCTTCGGCGCGACGACGAAGGCGCAGTAGCCCTGCTCCGGATGGTTCTCGAAATAGCGCTGGTGATAGGCCTCGGCCGGCCAGTAGTTCTGCTCCGGCTGCACTTCGGTGACGACCTTGCCGCCGTGGGCGCGGTTGGCCTCGTCCATCACCTGACGGATGTCCGCGAGTTGATCGGTGCGCTGGTAATAGATGCCGGAGCGGTACTGGGTGCCGACATCCGCGCCCTGGCGGTTCAGCGTGGTCGGGTCATGGATGGTGAAGAACACCTGCAGCAGATCGCTCAAGCTGACCTGGCGCGGATCGAAGCGCACCCGCACGACCTCGGAATGGCCGGTGTTGCCGGAGCACACCTGCTCATAGCTGGGATTCTGGGTCGCGCCGTTGGTGTAGCCGGACTCCACCGACAGCACACCCTTGACGCGCAGGAACACGGCCTCGGTGCACCAGAAGCAGCCGCCGCCGAGGGTGATCAGGTCCTCGGTGGCGCCGGCACGCGGGCCGGTCGAGGCGCTGGGGTCCAGCCCGTTGGCGGCCGGTGACGACGAGCTAGAGGACGGGGACGAAGCGTGGGCAGTCATGGCATCTTCCTTGTGAACGTGCATTCCCGGGAGGCTCGCACCCGCCGCAGCCGCTGCTGCCAGTGAAGGCGCAACGGGCGGCGGACGATGGGCCGATCACCCCAGATGGGGACGACTTCGTTCCAGCATAGAGCAGCCGTCAAGCCCTACTGTGCGCTGAGCGACAAATCCACTTTCGGCTGCCAGGCCTGCGGATCGCGTCCGCCCTCGGTCGCCTCCATGGCCGCGCCCGCCTCCGAGGCCGCCGGCTCGCCGGAGGCCGCCGACGCATGCAGCTTGGGCGAGGCCAGGAACAGACGCGCGTTGGACACGCCTCGGGCGATCAGCGCATCCCGCACCACGACCGAGCGCTGCAAGGCCAGCTCGCGCATCTGTTCATCGCTGATCCGGTAGCTGTCCATCAGCAGGCGGCGCATTTCCTGCGCCGGCAGGTCCTTGGCCAGCCCGAGCAGGTTGCGCGGCTTGTCCGGCAGCTTGGCGTTGTCGTAGACGACTTTCAGCAGGCGCTGGCGTTGCGCGTCGTCCAGTTGGATGGGCGCCGAGGCGGAGGCCGCCTCCGAGGCTGCCGGGTTGGGCGCGTCCGCCGAAGCGCCCGCGTCGGCCGACTCGCCTGCCGCGGCCACCGCCTCCGGCGACGACGCCGGCGCCCCCGCTGCGGACGAGGCGCGCGCCGCCCCCGACGCGCCACTGGAACGAGTCGACTTGCCCGCGCCTGCGGTCGACGCCACGGAGGCCGACGCGGCCGCCGATGCCGCCACCGCGACCGACGACGGCGTGTCGCGCCCCGCCGCGTTCTGCTGACGCCGCAATTCGCGCCGCCGCTCGGCGACCAGCGCTGCTTCCAGCTGCGCCGCTTGCGCCGCCCGGCGCTCGGCGGCGGGATCGACCCAACCGGTGATGCTCAGTTGCAGCGAGGGCTTGTCCGCCAGCACCTTGGCCATGCCGTCCAGGCGCTGCGCGGCCTCCAGGTCCAGTTGCGCGGTGCCGGGCGGGAAGCTGAGCTGGCTCATCTCCGCACCCGCGCCGCCGCCGGCCAGCAGCGAGAACGGCGCGGTGACCGCCTTCGTCAACAAGCTGACGACCAGCTTCACGATCACGCCGCCGACGCTGAATTCCGGATCGTTGATCGAGCCGCTGATCGGCAGGTTCACATCGATCACGCCATTGCGGTCCTTCAACAAGGCCACCGCGAGACGCACCGGCAGCTTGGTCGCGGCGGGACTGTCGATGCGGTCACCGAAGCTCAGTTGATTGAGCACGATCTTGTTGTCCGCCACCAGCCGGCCGCCGGGCTCGATCTGGTAATGGACCCGGCTCGACAGCTTGCCGCGCTCAATCGCATAGCCCGCGTATTTGCCGGCATAGGGCGAGAGTGGCGCCAGCTCGATGTCGGTCGCGCTGGCGGTGATGTCCAGCGCCAGTGGCGCACCGCTCGGATTGAGCTGACCGCTCACATCCAGCAGCCCCGTGCCCGCCACCCGCCCGCGCAGTTGCAGGGGCGCCATCGCGGCGGAACCCGCCGTGAAGCTGCCCAGCGTGCCGGTCAACTCGCTGAGCCGGGCGCTGTAATTCGGTTTGACGAAGCGATCATTGAAATCGACCTGACCGGCATTCACGCGCGTCTCAGCGATGCTGAGACGCAGCGGCGGCTCGCTCGGCGCGGTGTTGCCGGCCGGGAAACCGGACGCCCCTCCAGCCGCCCGCGCGGTCGCGCCCGGCTCAGCCGGCCGGGCGTCGCTCGCCGATCCGCCGGCCACCACCACCAGCGCCTCGCCGGCGCGTCGTTCGCCGAGGTCTTCGACCGAACGTTCCGACGACCCCGAGTCTCGCGCGGCCTGCAGCACCACGGCGCCCTGACCGCTTCCGCCCGTGGCCAGCGCCGCCGTCGTCGCTGCCGAGCGACCGGCAGCCGCCGCGCTTGCCGCCAGAGCGGCCGGCACGGCCTGGCCTTGCTCGGTCTGACGCAGATCGCGCAGATTGAGCCGGCCCTGGTCATTGATGATCAGGCGCGCATAGAACTCATCGAGGGATGCCTGCTGAATCGTCACGTCCGGCGACCGGGCCGGCGTCATCCGCAGCTTGAAGCCGTTCAGGCGCAAGGCCTGCCAGCTCAGCAAATCCTCCGCCGAGCGCCGCCGACCCTCTTGCAGCCGGGCCTGGCGCAGCCGCAGGTCCGACAGCAGCAGGTCGCCGTTCGCCTGCAGCGAGGGGCCGGCGGGCGGCAGTGCGAAGCTGAAATCGCCCTTCACGCTGCCGTCGACCCGCTGCAGATGGATGCCGATCGACGGATCCAGATAGGGGTCGATCCAGTGCAGCGGCAACCGATCCGCCTTGACCTGACCGCTGAGCCGCAGCGGTGCGAGCGCCATCTGACCGGTCCATTGCAGACGCGGCGCTTCCCGCGTGCTGCGTCGGGTCGCGTCCGGCCGACGCAAGGCCACGTTCAGATCGATGGCCATCGGCTGGCGCAACTGCTGCCCATCCCAGTCGACGCCGGACAAGCGCAACCGGAGCTCCTGCACGCCGATCGGGCGCGCGGGTTCGTCGTCCAGCACATGGGTCGCGCCATCGAGCAGGCGAAGCTCGCCGCCGTCCACACGCAGTTCGGCGAGTTGCGCCGACCAGGGCACCGAGGGCGATCCGTCGCGGTGCTCAGCGGTCGCGCCGCCCGAAGGCGGCATCCAGGCTTGCCAGTTCCCAACGCCGGCCTGCTGCCGGGCCAACTGCAGCCGTGGGTTCTGCACCAGCAGTTGGCCGGCGCTGAAACGGTGGGTGGCGGGAATCAGCTCGGCCTGGTCCAGGCGGATGGCATCGGCCGTGGCGACGGTCTGCTGTACGTCCTGCGCCTGCAGCTGGCTGAGTTCGACCTCCCGCCACGAAAGCTGCAGATCCTGCCCCTGCGGGCCGGTCCGCACTTGGCCCTTCGCAGACAGCTGACCGGTCAGGCGCAGCGGCGTCAGCGGCTGGAGATAGCTCGCAGCCCAACCCAAGGACGCCTCCCGCACGGCCCAATCGACCATCACGCCGTCCGCGCCGAACCGTCCCTTGGCGCTCAGCGTGGCGCTCGTGCGCCGCTGGGCGGCTGCGTCCGACGGTTTGGCCTCCTTGCCCGCCGAGGCTGCGGGAGCGGCGCGGGTCGGCGTTTCCGTCGACATCAGCTTGGCCGACAGCTCGACCGGCGCCGCCTTCGCCAGCGGCCAGCTCAAGCCGGTGCCTTTCAGAGCGATCGCCTGGAGCGCCAGCGAGGCCGACGGCGTCACCGCCTGGTCGTCCCATCGGACCTGTCCGTCCTTCAGGTCGAAACGGCTCAGCGCGAATCGCCAGGCGGAAGGCGCGGTCTCCTCAGGTCGAGGCGCCAGCGCCGCCGAGGCCGCCGACAGCGCTTTCACCGCCTCGCGCGAGGCAGCGGGCAAGGCCGTGAGGGCGGCGTCGGACGAGCGTGCGGCCGTCGCGATCGCACTGGCGGACGACGCCGTTGTCTCGGCGGCCGAGGAGCCTTCGATGGTGACGGAAAGCCGAGGCTGCGCAGCAGCGGTCCGGGCGGGCGGCACCCGAGCCGCGGCGCTCGCCGCCGAGGCCGCCGCAGCCGCCGGAACGGGCGCTGTCTCCGGCAGCAACAGCCGACCTTGCGCATCACGGCCCAGGAACAGCTCGGGGCGCTCCCAGGTGAGGCTGGACAACTGCACCTGCCGCTTCAACGGCTGCACATCGGCCAGTTCGACCGACAGACGGTCCCAGCGGAGCCAGTCGTCCCAGCCGCTGTCGCCGGGGCGAGCGTCGGATGAAGCGCCGGCTTCGCGCGCGCTTCGTCCGTCGACGGATTGACCGGCGTTCCGGGCGGAGCCGCCTTCGGCACGACGCTGAAGCGCCACCTGATGCGCCGTCGCCCGGCCGCTGAGCTTCAGCACCGGTGGCTGATCGGTCGGTTGCTGGAAGTCGATCGCCAGTTGCGCATCGATCGTGCCGCGGGTCAGGCGCAGCGGCAGCGACTTCGGCCAGTAGGCGCGGTAAGCGGCCAGATCCAGCGGCTCGACCTTCAGATGCAGCGTCGCGCTGCGCGTCTTGGCGAACGGCTGCGCCTGGGCATCGCTTTCGAACACCACGCCGTTGAGCTTGCCCGACAGGCGCGGCTGCACATGCACATCGACATCCGCATCCAGCGTCGACAGGAACGGCACGCCCAGCATCAGGTCGCTGATGCGGTGCGTCATGCCGGCATGGCGATCGTCGATCTGGATCTCGCCCCCGCGCAGCTGGATGTTGTAGAGCGCCAGGTCCGGCTCTTGCGCGGGCGCGGCCGGCGTGGGGGCGGCGTCCTGCCGCAGGCGGGCGAGGAGATCATCCAGATCGGTGTGCCCCTCCGACAACACCGCCACCCGCAAGTGGGGGGCGTCGATGCTGAGCGAGGACAGCACCGGCGCCAGATGCCAGATCGAGCGCGGCGACAAGGCGGCCTCGATGCGCTGGACGTCCAGCAGCGCCGGCGCGGTGGCCGTCGGGCCGCCGATGCGCAGGCCCTCCAGCGTCAGCGCCAGGCGCCAGGGCGCGAAGCGGGCCGCTTCCAGCGTCACCGGCCTTCCCAGGCGCTCGCTGGCGATCCGGACGCCCTGACGTTCGATCCACATCGGCAGCGCGATCCAGGCGATCAGCAGCACGGCCAGCGTCAGCAGCAGCAGGCCCACCAGGCCGCGCGCCACGCGCCGCGCCCAGATCGGCAAAGAGGAGAACAGCACGGGAACAGGCACCGAAGAGACACCGGAGTGGTCGATCGTCGCGATTATGCTGGCGGCCCTCAAGGCCTGACACCCATGAACGAACTGACACACGGCCTCGCGGCATTTCTGTTACCGCCCACCGGCGCCCTGCCCTTGCTGCTGCTGGGCTGGTGGCTGCGTGCCCGCCATCGCCGCCTCGCCGCCGGCTTGTTCCTGCTGGGATGGCTCGGCCTGTGGATCGGCAGCACCGATCTCGGTGCGCAGTGGCTGCAGGATCGGCTGCTGGGCCGGCAGGAAGCCTTCGCCGTGGCGCGGCTCGGCGAAGTGCCCGCTCCGCAAACGGCGATCGTGGTGCTGGGCGCTGGCGGACGGATGCTGGTGCCGGAATATCACAGCCCGCAGTTGAAGGCGCTGTCGGTGGAGCGACTGCGGTATGGCATCTGGCTGGCACGCCAGTGCGATTGCCCGTTGCTGATGTCGGGCGGCCTCGGCCGCGCCGCCAAGCCCGGCCAGCCCAGCGAAGCGGCGCTGGCGGATCGACTGGCCCGCGAGCAGTTCGGCTTCGCGCCGCGCTGGCTGGAAGATCAGTCGGCCGACACCCGCGAGAACGCCCGCTACAGCGCCGCGATGTTGAAGGATCAGGGCATCCGCCGCGTGGTGCTGGTCACCCACGACATGCACATGCGTCGCGCCCTTCGCGCCTTCCGCGCGGCGCTGCCGCCGGAGATCGAGCTGATCCCCGCGCCGGTGGGGCTGAATCCGCCCGGCTATGAGCTGCGCGATCTGCTGCCGTCGCAGGAAGGGATCGCGCGGGCGCGTTATCTCGGCTACGAATGGCTGGGCTGGATGGCGGGGCATTGATCCCGCGAGTCGGAACTGCGGCCGCGGACCGAGCCCGATCGGCATCGGCGGCTGGAGGGTCGTCCCTCAGCCCATTACCGACACCGCTTCCCCATGAGAAACCCCTTCCGCGCCGGGCGACCCGGTCGGGGAAGGGGTGGGCGGACATGCCGCCTTTGGGGCTCCACGGCGATTTGCCACGGGGCTCCTGGCGCGCAGCGACTGCGCCAGAGGGTTTGCCTTGAAGGCCCTTCAACCTTAGACGGCGAGATCCAGGCTTTCAAGGCCGGCGCGAAACCGTTACCCGCCGAACAAGCGCTGATACAAATCCTGCGCACGGGCGACCTGCTCTGGCGGCATCTCGATGGTGCGGCCCCATTCGCGCGAGGTCTCGCCCGGCCATTTGTTGGTCGCGTCCAGGCCCATCTTGCCGCCCAGGCCGCTGACGGGCGAGGCGAAATCCAGGTAATCGATCGGCGTGTTCTCGACCAGCGTCGTGTCGCGCGCCGGGTCCATGCGGGTGGTGATGGCCCAGATCACGTCCTGCCAGCTGCGGATGTTCACGTCCTCATCCACCACCACAATGAACTTGGTGTACATGAACTGGCGCAGATAGCTCCACAGGCCGAACATCAACCGCTTGGCATGCCCCGGATAGGCCTTGCGGATGGAGATCACGGCCATCCGATAGCTGCAGCCTTCGGGCGGCAGGTAGAAGTCGACGATCTCGGGAAACTGCTTCTGCAGGATCGGCACGAACACTTCATTGAGCGCGACGCCCAGCACCGCGGGCTCATCCGGCGGCTTGCCGGTGTAGGTGGAGTGATAGATCGGCTGGTCCCGGTGGGTGATCCGGCTGACCTCGAACACGGGGAACCAGTCCTGCTCGTTGTAATAGCCGGTGTGGTCGCCGAACGGGCCCTCCAGCGCGTGGAGATAACCGCCCTTCTCTTTCAGCGGGATGCCGTCGTCGCTGTGTCCGGTGAAGCCTGGGGCAGCGGTGGGGATGTGGCCTTCCAGCACGATTTCCGCATTCGCCGGAACCTGCAGCGGCCGACCCGCCTCCCCGACGGCGGTGTCCGCCAGCTCGGTGCGCGAGCCGCGCAGCAGGCCGGCGAACTGGTATTCCGACAGCGCATCCGGGACGGGTGTCACCGCGCCGAGGATGGTCGCCGGGTCGGTGCCCAGGGCCACGGCGATCGGGAACGGCTGGCCGGGATTGGCGAGCGCGAAGTCCCGGAAGTCCAGCGCGCCGCCTCGATGGGCGAGCCAGCGCATGATCAGCTGGCGTCGGCCGATCAACTGCTGACGGTAGATGCCCAGGTTCTGGCGCAGCCGCGGCTTGGCCACCGTCTGAGGTCCTCGGGTGATCACCAGGCCCCAGGTCAGCAAGGGACCGACATCGCCCGGCCAGCAGGTCTGGATGGGCAGGCGCTTGAGGTCGACGTCGCCGCCCTCGATCACCTGTTCCTGGCAGACCGGACGCCGGACCATCGCGGGTTTCATGTCCCACAGCGCTTTCGCCATCTGAGCCAGCCGGCCGACATCCTTGAGGCCGCGCGGCGGCTCCGGCTCCTTCAGGCTGGCCAGCAACTGGCCGACTTCCCGCAATTGGGCGGTCGACTCTGCCCCCATTCCGAGCGCCACTCGTTTGGGTGTCCCAAAAAGATTGGCCAGGACCGGCATCCGATGGCCGGTCGGTTGTTCGAATAGCAGCGCCGGGCCCTCGGACCGCAGCACCAGGTCGCTCAGGGCCGTCATCTCCAGCACGGGAGACACCGGCTCGGTCACACGGCGAAGTTCGCCCATGCCTTCCAAGGCGCCGACAAAGTCACGCAAATCCCGATACTTCATAACCAAAAGAAATTAAGAATGAGGCCCATCAGGTTGACGGGTTATTTTTGATCCCTAGAATCGCGCCCTGCCCTGGATCCCAGGGTTATCCCGGTCCTTGCTTTGGGACAGCAAGGCCGGCTCGCTGCCAATGGACGCCGAATCGCCCGCCCCTGTCAGTTATTGAAGGACGCGCCAACGAAACGGCCCATTATCGCCATCCCCCGCCGCCGAGACCGCTGAGGTCCAGGAGGGCGGGATGTCGGAGAAAGGAGTCGCATGACAGCGCGTTCTCAGGTTCTATCCCTTTCCCGCCAGGCCCAATCGGCCCTGGTGCTCTTCATCAAGGACATTGGCCAGGGTCTGCTGGTCGTCAGCCACAACACCTTCGCCCTGCTCGGCTTTGCCGTCGTGGCCGTCGGCATCATCTTCGCCAGCCAGGCGGACATGCGTCAGCAGGTGGAAAACCAGATGCTGGGTTGGCTCAACGCCCGGCATGAAGCCCGGGTGGAAGCCTCCGGCGACGTCCTGGCGCTGATGGCCGAACCGGAAGCCATCACCCGCGCCACCGCGGTCGACCCCAAGGAACTGACCCGTCAGCAGGCGGCCGTGGCTCAATATCTCGCGCGCCGCTACCGGGTGGCCCCGGAGCCGGTGAGTCGGCTGGTCAAGGAAGCGTGGGAGGTGGGCCAGCGCGCCCGCGTGGATCCCACCTTGATCCTGTCCATCATGGCGATCGAATCGGGCTTCAATCCGTTCGCGCAGAGCTCGGTCGGCGCTCAGGGCCTCATGCAGGTCCTGACCCGGGTCCATGACGACAAGTACGAAGCCTTCGGCGGCAACCTCGCCGCGTTCGATCCGATCACCAACCTGCGCGTGGGCGTTCAGGTGCTGAAGGAATGCATCCAGCGCGCCGGCAGCGTGGATGAAGGTCTGCGGCGCTATGTCGGCGCGGCCAACCTGCCGGATGACACCGGCTATCCGGCTCGCGTCCTCGCCGAGCAGGAGCTGCTGAAAATGGTCATCCAGGGCCGCAATGTCAGCCCCTCGGCGCCCCGCCCCGTGCGCGAGCCCGCCTCGTCGCCCGCGCCGTCCTCCGAGCAAATCGCAATGAGGTGACCCCCCCCTACCGGCTGACGCCGGCCCCCCAGGGGGCGAGCAGGGAGCCCGGCGGAGCCGGATCTCCTTGCTCTGCTGGATAGGCGGCGAGCTTCGCCGCCTTTTTTCTTTGTTCGCGCGATTTGCGTTGGGCGTGCCAATGGCGGGGCTTGTCCCTGCGATTCGATTCACCGCGATGGTGCGGCTGTCTCTGAGGAGAAGCCGCTCGGGCTACACTGCGGGCTTCGCGCAACTGGCGATCAGGACGCTTCGATGCCCAGCCCCGCTGGCGCCTCGTGGCGAGACCGAGGTGGGTCACCACCGGGGAGCGCGAGCGGCTGGAGATGTCTTCAGCCGTCCGTGCCGTTCGCCTGGGCCGCCAAGCACCGCCTCCGACCCCTGGCGCGCCTTCCGCCGCGCCACGTCATGGACGGTCGGTCGGCGCCAACCCTTGAGACGACCTCATCATGTTCGATCGCACCCAACACACCCTCGCCCACGTCGACGCCGAAGTCTTCGCCGCCATCCAGCAGGAAACCCGGCGCCAGGAAGATCACATCGAGCTGATCGCGTCTGAAAACTACACCTCGCCGGCGGTGATGGAAGCCCAAGGCAGCCAGCTGACCAACAAGTACGCGGAAGGCTACCCCGGCAAGCGCTACTACGGCGGCTGCGAGTACGTCGACATCGTCGAACAGCTCGCCATCGATCGCCTCAAGCAGGTCTTCGGCGCCGAGTTCGCCAACGTGCAGCCCAACTCCGGCTCCCAGGCCAACCAGGGCGTGTTCTTCGCGCTGCTGCAGCCCGGCGACACCATCATGGGCATGAGCCTGGCCGAAGGCGGCCACCTGACCCACGGCATGTCGCTGAACATGAGCGGCAAGTGGTTCAACGTGATCTCCTACGGTCTCAATGACAAGGAAGAGATCGACTACGACGCGATGGAAGCCCTGGCCCGCGAGAAGAAGCCCAAGCTGATCATCGCCGGCGCCTCCGCCTACGCCCTGCGCATCGACTTCGAACGCTTCGGCAAGATCGCCAAGGAAATCGGCGCCTACTTCATGGTGGACATGGCCCACTACGCCGGCCTGATCGCCGCGGGCGTCTATCCCAACCCGATGCCCCATGCCGACGTGGTCACCTCGACCACCCACAAGAGCCTGCGCGGCCCGCGCGGCGGCATCATCCTGATGAACGACGAGGCGATCGCCAAGAAGATCAACTCGGCCATCTTCCCCGGCATCCAGGGCGGCCCGCTGATGCATGTGATCGCCGGCAAGGCGGTGGCCTTCAAGGAAGCGCTGACGCCCGAGTTCAAGGCCTATCAGCAACAGGTGGTGGCCAATGCCAAGGTGCTGGCCGAGACCCTGATCGAGCGCGGCCTGCGCATCGTCTCCGGTCGCACCGAAAGCCATGTGATGCTGGTGGACCTGCGTCCCAAGAACCTGACCGGCAAGGAAGCCGAGGCCATCCTGGGCGCCGCCCACATGACCTGCAACAAGAACGGCATTCCCAATGACCCGCAGAAGCCGATGATCACCAGCGGCATCCGCCTCGGCACGCCCGCCATGACCACCCGCGGCTTCAAGGAAGAACAGGTTCGCGCCACCGCGCACCTGATCGCCGACGTGCTGGACAACCCGCACGATGAAGCCAATCTGGCCAAGGTTCGCTCGCAAGTGGCCGAGCTGACCCGCCAGTTCCCGGTCTACCGCTGAAAGGCCCAGGCGCATGCGCTGCCCCTTCTGCGGCCACGGCGACACCCAGGTGTCGGAAACCCGCGAGTCGGATGAAGGCGACGTGGTGCGCCGGCGGCGCCGTTGCGCGTCCTGCGAAAAGCGCTTCACCACCTACGAGCGGGCCGAAATCGCCCTGCCCATGGTGGTGAAGAAGGACGGCACCCGCGCCGACTTCGACGTGGCCAAGCTGCGCGCCTCCATGTCGCTGGCGCTGCGCAAGCGGCCGGTCTCGATCGAACAGATCGACGCCGCGCTCGAGCGCATCCAGGAAAAGCTGCTGACCAGCGGGGTGCGCGAGATTCCCTCCACCAAGCTTGGCGAGCATGTGATGCGCGAACTCAAACGCATCGACAAGGTCGCGTATGTCCGATTCGCCTCTGTCTATCGCAGCTTCGAAGACGTCGACGAATTCCGCCAACTGATCCGCGACATCTGACGCGCACGCCAGGCGCCGTCGTCTTGGCCGATCAGGCCGGCGACACGCACGCGGCGCTGATCGGCACAACGTCTCTGCGCATCACAGGCCTCCCTCGGGAGGCCTTTCTTTTGGCCGCTCGACACGCCTCCCCCAGAAGAGCGCCCACCCCAGCGGGTCCCGCATTCCCACCTGAAGGCGACGCGCGACCACGCCCGTTTTCCTAGAGTCACAGACATCGCGGCAGCTCCGCCGCCTCTCTGGAAAACAGCCATGTGGCGACCCCGCTCCCACGCCGACCGACCGTCGACGCGACCCGATCGGTCCGGGCCATCGATGCCTCGGATCGATCGACCTCAGCGCTCCTCCGACCGATCCGTTGAGCCGTTCCTGGCCGACCCAGCAACGCGATGCGCGACGCCCTCGATTCGCGCCACCGCAGCGCGCCCACCGGGCTTCAGCCTGATCGAGATGCTGGCCTGCGTCGCGATCCTCGCGGTGCTGGTGATCGTGGCTGCGCCGCCGATGCGGCAATGGGTGCATCAGCAACGGCTGTCCCATGCGGCGCAGGCGGTGTGGATCGATCTTCAACACGCTCGCAGTGAGGCACAGCAGAACGGCCGCAACGTTCACATCCGCTTTGGCGACAGCGCGGCGGGCAGTTGTTATGTCGTCCATGTGGGTCAGGGGCTGGGCTGCCAATGCCAGGCCACCGGCCCGGCCCAATGCCAGCCCGGCGCTGAGGCGCTCAAGCTGGTGCAATGGCCGCGCGGCGCGGGACTACCCGGCGTGCGGGCCAACATCGGATCCCTGCTGTTCAGCGGACGCTTCGGCACGGCGGCCATGACCACCACCATTCAGGTCCAACAGGAGGGTCTGGGAGAAGTGCGCCACATCGTCGCCATCACGGGTCGTGCCCGCAGTTGCGCCACCGGCCAGGCCGCGCCTCGCCTACCGAGGTGCACATGACGACACGTTGCACCCATGCCGCCAGCCAAGGCCCCGACCACGTCGCGGCTCGGGCCGAGTCCGACGCTTGTGTCCGAGCCCACTCGCTGCATCGGCTCAAGCCTTACCCGATGGGCAAAACGGGCAAAACGGGCAGAACGGGCAGAACGGGCAGAACCAGCAGATCGGGGCGGACCGGATGGACCTTGATCGAGACGCTGGTGGTGCTGCTGCTCATTGGCCTGCTGATGTCGATCGCCTGGCCCAGCTATCGGCAGCACGTCAGAAAGGCCCACCGCAGTGAGGCCATCCAGGCGCTCAGCCAGCTCCAGGTTGCGCAGGAGCGCTTCCGGAGCCGCCATCCGCGCTATGCCGCGCAGTTGGACGAGCTGTCCGTCGCCGCATTGACCCCGAGCCGGCGCTATCGGCTTCAGATCCTGCGGTCGTCCGCCTCGGGCTTCGTGCTGGAAGCCCTGGCCGTCCAGGAGCAAACCTCCGACCACGAATGCCAGCGCTTTCGACTCGCGCTTGATGCCGGCCTGCTGCAGCGCGAAGCCCTCGATGGCGTGGGCAGCGACCGCACCTCGCTGTGCTGGCCGCATTGAGCCCGCCATGTCGTGACAGATCGTTCAGCTACGGAAGTCCCATGATCCCCCATCGCCTCCCGCCCGCTCTCCCTGCTCGATGTCGCACGCCGCGCTTGCAGCGACCGTCCCGTTCCCGGCACATCGCCGAGCGTGGTTTCAGCCTGATGGAGCTGATGGTCGGGCTGACGCTCGGGCTGATCGTGCTCGCCGGGGGCGCCGCCTGGTCGGGCCTGCAACTGGGCGAGCATGCCCGGCTGGTACAGGAACTGCAGGTGCAGCAGGAATTGCGCGCGGTGGTGGACATGATCGAGCGCGACCTGCGCCGCGCGGGCGCCCACGGTCGACCACAAGACCTGGTCTGGGCGCCGGAACGACCCTCGCCGCCGCCCAATCTTCAGACGGCCATCGACGTGAGCGCGCCCTCGCAGCGCATCAATTACAGCTTCTCTCGAGATGATCTCCCAGGCGCAGAACCCGCCCTGTCGTCGATCGCCTCGCCAGGCAGCGGCCCATCGGGGTCGCCCATGCCCTCTCCGGCGCCGCCATCCGGGAACGAACTGTCCAGCGTCCGATGGACCGAGGGTGATTGGCGGCTGGACCAACTCACCGGTTTACGGTTTCAGCCGCTGACCGATCCGCTGCGGCTGCGCATCGACGGCTTTCATGCCACGCTGAGCACCAAGGCACTCAACGCAGGCGGTGACGACGACACCGCCCAGGCCCCGCCCAGCGCGGCAACGGGCGCCACGACCCGCCTTGTCGGCGACTGCTCGAACGCCCTGGAAGTCCGCACCGTCCACCTGCGGTTTATCGCTCGGTCCGTTCATGATCCCGACGTTCGCCATCCCGTCGATCTGATCGCGCGGCTCCGGAACGATCAGGTCGTCGGGAGCTGTCCATGAAAGCCGCGAACGCCGCCGAGCGCGGCATGGCCACCCTGCTGGTCTGCGTGATGCTGCTGTTCCTGCTGTCGATGGCAGCCGTCTGGGCCAGCCGCCATTTGGCGGTGGCGCAGCGGATTGCTGGCAATGACCTGCGCGCCGCGCTGGCCGATGAGGCCGCCGAAGCGGGCCTGGCCTGGGCCACCGCCATGCTGAATACCGGCCGGATCGATGGGCAATGTCGACCCGCTTTCCAACCACCAGGTCCCACCGATCCCCTGGTCCCGTCACCGTCACCGGCTGAAGTGGACGACGGAACTTCTGCCGGCACCGGGAATCGCCCTGGCACCGGGCCCGGCACGCCCGAGTCGCCCGACGTGCGCGATTTCCGCGCTCGCGCCCTCCGACTGGATGCGGACGACTTCCACCGCGCGCTGCCCGGCCATGCCCCCGTGGCCGCCTGCGTGAACACAGGCCCCCAACGCTGGGCTTGCCGATGCGGCCGAGAGGAGAGCCTCCCGGCGCATGAGGCTCCTGCCACAGGCTCAAGCCCCTCGACCTTCCGGCCCATGTTCAGCATCCGCTTCGTCGACGCCGGGCCACCGGGGCAGCTCCGCCTGATCGCCCGCGGCTGCAGCGACCGCCTCCCCGCCTGCGAGGATCCTGGCCTGGACGATCTGTCCGCCCAGGGACCGGCCGGCTGGGCGGAACACAGCCAGCATCTGGCGCTGCTGAGCGCGCTCCGTCGCCCGCCGACGGAAGCCGTGCATGCCGGCGCCGGCGCATTCCAGCGCGTGTTCGGCTACCCCGCTGCGCGCTATCGACAGCAACCGGCGGTCAGCCGTCTGCGTTGCCACGGCGACTGCAGCGCCGACCTGCAGTTGGCGGTCTCGCGCGGGCGGCGGCTGCTGTGGGTGGATGGCGATCTGTTGCTGCAAAAGCCGCTGCCCGGCAGCGCATCGACGTCCCCGCTGGTGTTGCTCGTCGATGGACAACTTCACATCTCGGCGCCCATGCA
Organism: Burkholderiaceae bacterium; assembly: GCA_913776825.1. GTDB lineage: Bacteria > Pseudomonadota > Gammaproteobacteria > Burkholderiales > Burkholderiaceae_C > Roseateles. Next base: position 3,219 of record CAJYPV010000018.1, on the reverse strand, counting down.
CCTCACCGGACTGGTGTATGCGCGCCACGGCATCGTCTGGCATCCGCCCGCCGGCATGAGCGCCTCCCTGCGCGGTGCGCTAGTGACCGAGGCGAGCTGGTCGGTGGGCGACTCCGTCCAACTTCAGCACGACCCGGTGGTCCTGCAGCGCATCCACCGGCAACTGGGCAGCTACCTGCCCGTCCCTGGCGGATGGACGCCCGTGCAGTGAGGTCGGTGATGAGCGAAAACTTCAACGGATCGATCCTTCCGAGGCGGACGCCTACGCCTACGTCTACGCCTACGCCCTCGCCCTCGCCGACGCCCTCGCCGACGCAGGCGCAAGCGCAAGCTCGGACAGGCGGACGGACGCTGGCGCGACGCTCACGCGGCACCGGCATCGCCTTGCTCGAAGCCTTGATTGCCATCGCGCTGCTGGCCCTCGGCGCCACAGGTTTGCTCAACTGGCAGTTCCAATTGCGCCTCGCCACCGACGAGGTCCGCCATCAGCATGAAGCGCTGCAGCTGATGAGGCACGCGCTGGAGCGGTTGCGCATGCCCGGTGCGGTGCCGGACGCCGCCTCGACCACCTCGCCAGGCCCGTCCACCGTGGTCGATCTGCAAGCGGACAGCACCGCCTTCGTCATGGACGTCCCGACCACCGGTGCGGGCGGTGGCACCAATGCCAACCATGGCGATTCGCTGACCCCGCCGCCTCCGCTGGTCACCTTGCCGCTGCGATCCCTTCGGGTGGAGGCGCGTTGGCAGGATCGCGCCGGGCGGCCGCAGTCGCTCGACATGAACACGTTGCTCCTCGACCAGGACCCCTCCCTCGCCCTGTGGCTGCTGCAGGCAGACCGCTAGACTCCCCGCCATGCAAGCGTCTCCCCTTTTCACCACCGCACCCCGCGCCGACGACGAGCGCTGGATGCAGCAGGCCCTGGACCTGGCCGAACAGGCGATCGGCCTGACCGATCCCAATCCGCGCGTCGGCTGCGTGATCGTCGGCGCCGATGGTCAGCTCCTCGGTCAGGGCCACACCCAGGCCGCCGGACAGGCCCACGCCGAAGTCATGGCCTTGCGAGACGCCCAGGCTGCGGGCGCGACGCTGCACGGCGCCACGGCCTACGTGACCCTGGAACCCTGCGCCCACCACGGCCGCACGCCCCCGTGCTGCGATGCGCTGATCGAGGCCGGGATCGGCCGTGTGGTGAGCGCGCTGAGCGATCCCAATCCGCTGGTGGCCGGACAAGGCCTGGCACGGCTGAACGCTGCAGGCGTGCAGACCGAGTTGCTGCCCATGGCGCATCCGCTGGCCCTGGCGGCGCGCGAGCTCAACATCGGTTTCCTCTCCCGGATGCAGCGCGGTCGCCCGTTCGTGCGCATGAAGGTGGCGGCCTCGCTGGATGGACGCACCGCGCTGAGCAACGGCGTCAGCCAGTGGATCACCGGACCGGCGGCGCGCCGGGACGGGCATGCCTGGCGGCGTCGCGCCGGCGCGGTGTTGACGGGCATCGGCACGGCGCGTGACGACGATCCCCGCATGGACGTGCGCGACGTCCCGACCGCCCGCCAGCCGCAGCGGGTGCTGATCGACTCCCGGCTCGAGCTGTCTCCGGACGCCCGCCTGATGCAGCCGCCCGGCCAGTTGCTGATCTATCACGCCCAGCCCGATCCCGGACCGCGCGGCGCCGCGCTGATGGAACGCGGCGCGATGCTGGTCGCCACGCCCGGCGCAGCCGACAAACCCGGCAAGGTCGACCTGACGATGGCGGTGCACGACCTTGCCCATCGCGGCGTCAACGAGCTGCACATCGAGGCTGGTTACAAGCTCAACGGCTCGCTGTTGCGCGCGGGCTTGGTGGATGAGCTGCTGGTCTACATCGCCCCGATGCTGATGGGCGACGGGCGCGGGATGGTGGACCTCGGTGCGCTGACCGCCCTGAGCGACGCGCCCCGCTTCCGATGGCTGGACAGCCAGGTGCTGGACGGCGATCTGCGCCTGCGGCTGCGTCCGCTCGAGTGAGCTCTCCTTATTCCCTGCCCCCCTGGCCCCGCCCCCACCCGCCTACAATCCCGCCCATGCCTATTTCTCCGATTCCCGAGCTGGTTGCCGAACTGGCGGCCGGCCGCATGGTCATCCTGGTCGACGAAGAAGACCGCGAGAACGAGGGTGACCTCGTCCTGGCTGCGGACCACGTCACGCCGGAGGCCATCAACTTCATGGCCAAGTACGGCCGCGGTCTGATCTGCCTCACGCTCACCCGCGAGCGCTGCGAGCAATTGCAGCTGCCGCCGATGGCGACCCGCAACGGCACCAAGCACGGCACCGCCTTCACCGTCTCGATCGAAGCCGCGACCGGCGTGACCACCGGCATTTCCGCCGCGGACCGCGCCCGCACGGTGCAGGCGGCAGTGGCCAAGGGCGCCGCGCCGGGCGATCTGGTGCAGCCGGGACACATCTTCCCGCTGCAGGCCCAGGACGGCGGCGTGCTGATGCGCGCGGGCCATACCGAAGCCGGTTGCGACCTGTCGCGCATGGCCGGTCTGTCGCCGGCGGGCGTCATCTGCGAAATCATGAACGACGACGGCACCATGGCCCGTCTGCCGGATCTCGAGGTGTTCGCCCAACAGCACGGCCTGAAGATCGGCACCATCGCCGACCTGATCGAATACCGCAGCCGCAACGAATCCCTGGTGCAGAAGGTCGGCACGCGCACGCTGCAGACGGCCTGGGGCGAATTCACCGCCCACGCCTTCCGCGACGGCCCCAGCCAGTCGGTGCATCTGGCGCTGGTCAAGGGCGCATGGAAGGACAGCGACGACGTGCCCGTGCGCGTGCATGAGCCCCTCTCGGTGCTGGACGCGCTGGAAGTCAACCGCGCCATGCACTCCTGGGGCCTGGACACCAGCCTGCAATACATCAGCAGCAAGGGCTACGGCGTGGCCGTGCTGCTGAACTGCGGCGAGTCGGGCGACCAGCTGCTCGCGCAGTTCGAGGGCCGGGCCCAGTCGGCCCACGCGCCCGAGCGCGGCCGCATGGACCTGCGCACCTACGGCATCGGCGCGCAGATCCTGCGCGACTGCGGCGTCAGCCGCATGCAGCTGATGGGCCAGCCCCGCCGCATGCCCAGCGTGGCCGGCTACGGCCTCGAGATCACCGGATACATCCCCAAGGAATAAAGAACATGTTTGGCGCAGACAAAGGAACAGCGGACAAGCTCGATGGCAAGAAACTGC